>NZ_JABBNC010000045.1 GCF_012933445.1 Actinoplanes sp. TBRC 11911 | reverse complement strand
AATGTGGGCGCAACTCTCCAAGGTCTCGAAATCGGCCTCCGAACGACGGCCACAAAAGTCGCTTGTCTATGCAAAACGACCGTCCTATTCGGATGGTCGCCCATGATGTAGACGTATGCGTCCGAATGATGAGACGGGCACTGGCCAGAAGCATGTTGCAAGCCCGGGCCCGGCACGACGGCCGCGCGCCCGAAACGATTGCACCGTGTCGGCCAGAACGGCACCGCGCCGGCCAAGGTCCGCACCACGCCAGCGCCAGACCGGCACGTCGGCGCGGGTCGGCGTCGCGGCGGTCTGGGTGCGGGGTGACCGTGACGGCCGAGGACGGGGCGTCGGTACCGCCGGGCGGAGTCAGGCCACCGGCCAGGGTCAGGCCACCGGCCTCTGTGGCGCGTTGGACGTTCTCGCTAGATGGGGCATCGCGCCGACACCGTGGACTTTTCGCAGACCTTGGAGAGTTGCGCCCACATACGAGCCTTAACTCTCCAAGGTTCACATCTGGCCCGAAAACTTCGCCGGGCGAACGCCGTATTATGGGACAAAAAGTTACTCCACAATGGACGAGTGTCTACATTGCGGACGCTGGGTCCAGGGTGTGGTCGCCGGTCTCAGCATGCGGTCGCGAGTCCCACGCAATGGAAGCGCCGCGCGACTCGCCGGGCCTGCGGCCCAGCCCGGCCACCCGGTGACCGGGGAGTCGCCCGTGCTGCCCGCGCTGCCCGTGTTGAGCCCGCGCTGTCCGCGCTGCCCGTGTTGAGCGGGTGCTGTCCGCGCTGCCCGTGTTGAGCCGGCGCTGTCCGCGCTGTCCGCGCTGCCCGTGTTGAGCCGGCGTTGTCCGCGTCGAGCCGGCGCTGTCCGCGTCGAGCCCGCGCTGGGCGTGGCCTTGCCGGGGCCGCCCAATTTGGGCTCCGCCCTTTTCTCGGGCCGGGGCGTGCTTTGCTGGTGAACCGGTTTTCCGGTGAACGGCCGGTTATTGCATCCCAAGGGTTACGAAGGTCGGACCAGTTGTCCGGAATTGAGAGTGAGAAAGGTAACTAAGAGTCACTCCGTCGATGGAAGTTTGTTGATGGGATATTTCGGACGCAATCGGCTCATACCAATGCTCTGAATGGATAAACGTCCTGGTAATTGGCATCACAAATTTGTGGCGAGGCTACTTGCCGGATGCGCGTACGTGCATAGGCTGCCCCTCATGGCTCAAGGTTCCGATACGACGCTGACCGCGGACATAAAGGACTTCGCCGCCGGTCACGGAGGCGCCAAGGCGGTCATCGAGTACGTCGGCAAGCGTGGCGCCCGCATCGTCCTCGTCGGCCAGGACGGGGAGTGGTCCGACCAATTCGCCGACGACACGGTCAAGGCCCGCGAGGCGTGCGAGCTCGCCGGGGTCGAAGTGGAGAACGAGTGGGAGCGCGAGCTGATGGAGCAGATGCGTCCCAGTAACGACCTGTGGCGCTCGATGGCGCGCCGGAGCATGGCCCGCTGAGTTGAACACATCCGCCGCGACCCGGGCCGACTCCCGGGTCGCTCTCGTCACCTGCGACATCTTCCCCGACCTCTACGACGACGACTTCCCGTTGCGCGACGCCCTCCGCGACCGAGGGCTCACTGTGGAGGCTGTCCGCTGGGACGACACCAGCGTGGACTGGGCGTCCTACGACCTCGCGGTGCTGCGCTCGCCGTGGGACTACGTCCCCCGGCGCGACGACTTCGTCGCCTGGGCCCACCGCGTGCCGCGGTTGCTGAACCCGGCCGACGTCGTCGCGTGGAACACCGACAAGCGCTACCTCGACGAGCTCACCAGCGCCGGCGTGCCTGTGACACCGACCACATTCGTCTCACCCGGCTCGACCTGGACCCCACCCGCGGAAGGCGAGTGGGTCGTCAAGCCGACGATCAGCGCCGGCAGCCAGGACACCGGCCGGTACCACCTCCCGTCGCAGGCCGGCCTGGCTCTCGCCCACGTCGGGCGGCTGACCGCGGCGGGCCGCACCGCGATGATCCAGCCCTATCTGGCCGCGGTGGACACCGACGGCGAGACGTCCGTGCTCTGCCTCCCGGACGCGAACGGCGAGCTGACCTTCAGCCACGGCGCCCGCAAAGGCCCGATGCTGACCGGCCCGGACGAGGGCACGCTCGACCCCGGCTCCGAGGTCATCACCCCGCGCCGGCCGACCGCGGCCCAGCTCGCGGTGGCGGCGAAGGCCCTCGAAGCGATCCCGGGCGGCGCGAAGCGTCTGCTCTACGCGCGGGTGGACCTCATTCCCGGCCCCGACGGGGAGCCCTTGCTGGTCGAGCTCGAGCTCACCGAGCCCTCGCTGTTCTTCCGCACGGCACCGGCGGCCGCGGGCCGCATGGCCGACGCGATCGTCGCCCGCCTCTGACCGGCGAGGCCGGTTTCTGCGTGGCCGCCATGCGAGGCGGGCCGGCTTCCGCGCGGCCGTCAGGGGAGAGGCGGGCCGAGCTTCCACGTGGCCGCCCCGGGAGAGAACGGGGCGGCCGCGCAGCCTCGGTCGCTTTCCTGTCGTAAGGCTCCACCTGACTTCCCGGGCTGTGGTGATACCGCTGAGCGGACGGGACTGACTCGCGCCTCGCGGACGGCTCCCATGCGGACCGGTGGCCGACGGGAGGCGGCCGGAGACCGGCCGCTCGGCGCGAGTCAGCCCCTGGTGGCCGCCCGGCGCGGCGGGAGACCGGTGCGCCGCGCCACGGCAGCGGTCGGGGACCGGCCGCGTCGTGCCGGTCGGGACCTGCCAGTGCGGCTGAACCTGCCAATGCGGCTGAGGCTGCTGGTGTGGCTAAGGCTGCTGGTGTGGCTGAGGCTGCTGGTATGGCTGAGGCTGGGGGTACGGCTGAGGCTGGGGGGAAGTGGCATGCGAATGAGGATGCCGACCGAGGACGATCAATGACGGACCAATTCGCGGCCTGTGGATGACACGCCGGCTGTCCACAGGCCTTCCGAAGAAAGCCCAGGTCAGCGCAATCGATCAGGGCGTGAACAAAGCAAAAGGGCGAAAAGTCCCGATTGGTCGAGGAGTGCTGCCCGGGCCCCGCCGAGCACGTGGCGCTGCTCAGGCCACGCCGAGCACGTGGCGCTGCTCAGGCCGCGCCGAGCACGTGGCGCGGCGCAGATTCAAGAGGCGCAGATTCAGGGGTGGCGGGAAGCGGCGCGGATTCAGGGAGTGGTGGGAACCGGGAGCGCGGCCCTCGACCGTGCGGGCTCCGGCTCGACGCTCGGCACCACGCCCGGCCGCTCGCGAGTCGACCACAGCATGCTCAGCGTGGCCGTCCAGACCAGGCTGGCGCCCAGCAGGTGCGCGCCCACCAGGAGAACCGGCAGGTGCGTGAAGTACTGCACGAAGCCGATCAAGGCCTGGGCGAGCTCGACCGCCAGCAGCGTCACCGCGGCCCGGAAGGTCACCGCCGGCGCGTTCACGGCACGCAGCGTGAAACATAGCGCCACCGTGAGGCCGAGCAGCACCATCACCACGTCGGCGTGGGCCTGGGCGATGCTCTGCGGGTCCAGCCCGTTGCGCTTGGCGCTCGCGTCACCCGCGTGCGGCCCGCTACCGGTGACCACCACGCCCACGGCGATGACCGCCGCGCTGGCGAGCACCGTCAGGCGGGCCAGATGGCGTACCGGGACGGGAACCAGGAGCACCGGCTCGCCCTCCGGCTCGGCGGTGCGCTTCCAGAGGGCGTACGCGAAAGCAATCACGACCATGGAAGCGAGAAAGTGAAGCCCGACCACCCAGGGGTTGAGGTCCGTCAGGACGGTTATGCCGCCGATCACGGCCTGCAACGGAATGCAGAGGAGCACGGCGACGCTGAGCCGGATCGTGGATGCGCGACGGGTGGGGCTGACGATCGCGGTGCCGGCCCGCCGGTATGTCGCGCGCCGGAAGAGTGCGGCGACGGCCCGGCCCGGACTGGAGAGCGTAGCTGCCAGGCGGCGCCCGATCTCGGCGGCCCGGCGCGGGCGGTCGAAGATCGCCGCGACGACGCAGGCGACAGCCAGAATGCCCAGAACGAAGGTGAGCATCCGGTTGGTGAACTCGATGACGCCGTGGACACCCATCTCGGAGGTCGTCGTATACGAATCCGTGGTGCACTCGGGCCACGTGGGGCATCCGAGGCCCGAGCCGGTGAGCCGAACCGCGGCACCGGTGACGACCAGGCCGATATTGGCGATCAAGGACGCCAGGGCCAGCGGGCGCAGCCAGGATGACTTCACCCAACGTATCGTACGCAGCTAATTGATCATGCTGGGCGCCGCTCCGGGGCCGCGGTGGTCTGGATCACCGGAACCTTGGTTTGCGGGCATCGGATGAATTACGTAACGTTGCCGTAGTGAAAACCGAGGTGCAGATCGGGAACGGGGTTCCGGCAACCGCCGGTGCCGCGGACGGTCGCACCCGGGACCGGGTCGCGCAGCTGCTGCTGGAGCACGGCTCGGCCACCGCCGCCCAGCTCGGGGAGCATCTCGGCTTAAGTCCGGCGGCCATTCGCAAGCATCTGGACGCCATGCTCGCCGACGATCTCGTGGAGACCCGCGAGGTTCGCAAGCAGGGTCCGCGAGGGCGCGGCCGGCCGGCGAAGGCGTTCGCGCTGACGGCGGCCGCCCGGGAAACATTTCCACATCTGTACGACGGTATCGCGACCGCCGCGCTGCGCTGGATCGCCGACCATCACGGCGCCGAGGCCGTCAGCGAGTTCGCCGCCTCCCAGGTCAAGGCCCTGGAGGAGCGCTGCCGCGCCGCCCTGTGCGAGGCCGGGGACGACCCCGTCGCGCGGGCGGAGGCGCTCGCCGAGGCGCTGACCGCGGAGGGCTACGCTGCCAACGCGACCACGATCGCGTCCGGCGGGCAGCTGTGCCAGCACCACTGTCCGGTGGCCCACGTGGCTGCCGAGTTCCCCCAGCTGTGCGACGCCGAGACCGAGGTCATCTCCCGGCTCGTCGGCACCCACGTGCAGCGTCTCGCCACCATCGCACACGGTGACGGAGTGTGTACGACGCACATCCCGTCACCATCCCGTGCCGCAACCACGGTTAGGACAGGTACATGACCGACCAGATCGTCAGCCAGGAAGAGCATCTCGCGGCCCTGGGCAAGTACGAGTACGGCTGGGCCGACAACGACACCGCGGGCGCCTCGGCGCAGCGTGGCCTGTCGGAGGCCGTGGTGCGGGACATCTCGGCGAAGAAGAACGAACCGGAGTGGATGCTGGAGCGCCGGCTGCGCGGGCTCAAGTTGTTCCACCGCAAGCCCATGCCGTCGTGGGGCGCCGACCTGACCGGCATCAACTTCGACAACATCAAGTACTTCGTGCGCTCGACCGAGGCGCAGGCCGCGAGCTGGGAGGACCTGCCCGAGGACATCCGGGCGACGTACGACCGGCTGGGCATCCCGGAGGCGGAGAAGCAGCGCCTGGTGGCCGGTGTCGCCGCGCAGTACGAGTCCGAGGTGGTCTACCACAAGATCCGCGAGGACCTCGAGGAGCAGGGTGTCATCTTCGTCGACACCGACACGGCGCTGAAGCAGTACCCGGAGATCTTCCAGGAGTACTTCGGCACCGTCATCCCGGTCGGCGACAACAAGTTCGCCGCGCTGAACACGTCGGTGTGGTCCGGCGGCTCCTTCATCTACGTGCCGAAGGGCGTGCACGTGGAGATCCCACTGCAGGCCTACTTCCGGATCAACACGGAGAACATGGGCCAGTTCGAGCGGACGCTGATCATCGCCGACGAGGGCTCGTACGTGCACTACGTCGAGGGCTGTACGGCGCCGATCTACTCGTCCGACTCGCTGCACTCCGCGGTCGTCGAGATCGTCGTGAAGAAGAACGCCCGCGTGCGGTACACGACGATCCAGAACTGGTCGAACAACGTCTACAACCTGGTCACCAAGCGCGCGACCTGCGAAGAGGGCGCGACCATGGAGTGGATCGACGGCAACATCGGCTCCAAGGTGACGATGAAGTACCCGGCGGTCTGGATGAACGGCCCGCACGCCAAGGGCGAGGTGCTCAGTGTCGCGATGGCCGGCGAGGGCCAGCACCAGGACGCCGGCGCCAAGATGGTGCACGCCGCGCCGCACACGTCCTCCACGATCGTCTCCAAGTCGATCGCCCGGGGTGGCGGCCGCACGTCGTACCGCGGTCTCGTGCAGGTGCTCGAGGGCTCCTCGCACTCGAAGAGCACGGTCAAGTGCGACGCGCTGCTGGTCGACACGATCTCCCGCTCGGACACCTATCCGTACGTGGACATTCGCGAGGACGACGTCGCGATGGGTCACGAGGCGACCGTCTCCAAGGTCAGCGAGGACCAGCTCTTCTACCTGATGAGCCGCGGCCTCACCGAGGACGAGGCGATGGCGATGATCGTGCGGGGCTTCATCGAGCCGATCGCCAAGGAGCTGCCGATGGAGTACGCGCTGGAGCTGAACCGCCTGATCGAGCTGCAGATGGAAGGGGCCGTGGGTTAAGAGCCCGGGCCGCCGTAAAAGCCGACATAAGGACGACATGACTACCGAGGCCTTCGCGCCGCCACGCACCAAGTCGCAGGTGCTGCGCTCGTTCGACGTCCAGGACTTCCCGGCCCTCAACGGGCTGGAGGAGGAATGGCGTTTCACCCCGCTCAAGCGACTGGGTGAGCTGGTCACCGCCACGAAACTGACGGGTGCGGCGCCCGCCGTCGAGCACGGCGACCTGCCGGCCGGCGTCAGCGTCCGCGATGTCGACAAAGCCGACGCGGTGCTGACCCCGTTCGACCGGATCAGCGCCTTGGCGTACGGGTCGGCGTCCGGGGTGACCTTGATCGAGGTCGCCCCCGAGGCGGAGCCCGCCGAGCCGGTGGTCATCAAGATCGTGGGCAAGGGCGGCGACGCGGCAGGCGCCCGTACGGTCGTCAAGATCGGTGCGTTCGCCAAGGCCACGGTGATCCTGGAGCAGGTCGGCACCGCCACCCTCGCGGACAACATCGAGGTCGTGGTCGGCGACAGCGCGCAGCTCACCTTCGTGACGCTTACCGAGTGGGACGCCGGCGCGGTGCAGGCGCAGCACATCCGGCTCCGGGTCGGCAAGGACGCCCGGGCGCAGCACGTGCAGGTCACGCTCGGCGGCGACCTGGTCCGCCAGTTCGTCAGCGTCGAGTACGCGGGCCGCGGCGGCGACGCCGAGCTGTGGGGCCTCTACTTCGCCGACGCCGGCCAGCACTTCGAGCACCGCCAGCTCGTCGACCACAGCGTGCCGGACTGCCGCAGCTACGTGGGCTACCGCGGCGCGTTGCAGGGCGCGTCGGCGCACACGGTCTGGGTCGGCGACGTGCTGATCCGGACCGAGGCGACCGGCACCGAGACGTACGAGATCAACCGCAACCTGATCCTGACCGACGGCGCCCGGGCCGACTCGGTGCCCAACCTGGAGATCGAGACCGGTGAGGTCGTCGGTGCCGGGCACGCGAGCGCGACCGGCCGCTTCGACGACGAGCAGCTGTTCTACCTGATGGCCCGCGGCATCACCGAGAGTGAGGCGCGCAAGCTGGTGGTTCGCGGCTTCTTCGCCGAGCTCATCAACAAGATCCCGGTGGCGGAGCTTCGGGATCGTCTCGGTGACACCATCGAGGCCCGGCTGGCGGAGAACGCGTGAGCTTCGAGCAGGTCGGTACCGCCGACGACATCGCCAAGGGCACCGCGATCTCCGTCGAGGTCGCCGGTGTCGATGTCGCGGTGGTCCATGCCGACGACGACAACTTCTACGCCGTACGGGATGAATGCAGTCATGCCGCCGTCGCCCTCTCGGAGGGTGAGGTGGACGGGTGCACGCTCGAGTGCTGGCTGCACGGATCCCGCTTCGACCTGCGCACCGGCGCCCCGACCGGCCTTCCCGCCACCCGGCCGGTGGCGACCTTCCCCGTCGAGATCCGCGACGGGGCCATCTTCGTTTCGACCACCCCGAGTAATGGAGTAGAGCCGTGAGCACCCTGGAAATCCGTGGCCTCAAGGTTTCGGTGAAGCTGCCCGAGGGCGACCTGAAGCCGATCCTGTCCGGGGTCGACCTCACCGTGCGGGCGGGCGAGACGCACGCCATCATGGGCCCGAACGGGTCCGGCAAGTCGACCCTCGCGTACTCCATCGCGGGTCACCCGAAATACCAGATCACCGACGGCACGGTGACGCTGGACGGCGAGGACGTCCTGGCGATGACCGTCGACCAGCGGGCCCGCGCGGGCATGTTCCTCGCGATGCAGTACCCGGTCGAGGTGCCCGGCGTGTCGGTCGCGAACTTCCTGCGCACCGCGAAGACGGCGATCGACGGCGAGGCGCCCAAGCTGCGGACGTGGACCGCCGAGCTGCGTACGGCCATGGAGAAGCTGCAGATGGACCCGGCGTTCGCGCAGCGCAACGTCAACGAGGGCTTCTCCGGCGGCGAGAAGA
This sequence comes from Actinoplanes sp. TBRC 11911, assembly GCF_012933445.1. Classification (GTDB taxonomy): domain Bacteria; phylum Actinomycetota; class Actinomycetes; order Mycobacteriales; family Micromonosporaceae; genus Actinoplanes. The sequence goes on along the minus strand of NZ_JABBNC010000045.1, from coordinate 71,974 downwards.
AGCGGCACGAGATCATGCAGCTCGAGCTGCTCAAGCCCAAGGTGGCGATCCTCGACGAGACCGACTCCGGCCTGGACATCGACGCGTTGCGGATCGTCAGCGAGGGCGTCAACCGGGTGCGCGAGACGGGCGACACCGGTCTGCTGCTGATCACCCACTACACGCGGATCCTGCGCTACATCAAGCCGGACTTCGTGCACGTGTTCGTGGGCGGCAAGATCGTTCAGGAAGGCGGCCCGGAACTCGCCGAGCAGCTGGAAGCCGAGGGCTACGAGCGCTACGTGGCCGCCCGCGTCTGACTTCGACGAACCGGAGACAACGATGACGTTCGACGTGGCCCGGATCCGAGCCGACTTCCCGATTCTCGACCGGGAGATCAACGGGCACCCGTTGGTCTACCTGGACAGCGCGAACACCTCGCAGAAACCGCGGCAGGTGCTCGAGATCATGCGGCAGCACAACGAGCGGCACAACGGCAACGTGTCCCGCTCGGTGCACACGCTCGGCACCGAGGCCACGTCGGCGTACGAGGGCGCGCGCGCGAAGATCGCCTCGTTCGTCAACGCGGCGACCCCGGACGAGATCGTCTTCACGAAGAACTCCACCGAGGCGATCAACCTGGTCGCGTACGCCGGTGGGCAGCACCTCAACCTCAAGCCCGGCGACGAGATCGTGGTCTCCGAGATGGAGCACCACTCGAACATCGTGCCCTGGCAGCTTCTGTGCGAGCGGACCGGCGCCACGCTGCGCTGGTTCGGGGTCACCGACGACGGCCGGCTCGATGAGTCGAACCTCGACGACCTGGTCAACGAACGCACCAAGCTGGTCTCGATCGTGCACATGTCGAACGTCCTCGGGACGATCAACGACGTGTCACGCATCGTGGCGCGGGCCCGTCAGGTCGGCGCGCTGGTGATGCTCGACTGCTCACAGTCGGTGCCGCACCTGCCGGTGGACGTGCGCGCGCTCGGCGTCGACTTCATCGCGTTCACCGGGCACAAGATGCTCGGCCCGACCGGCATCGGCGTGCTCTGGGGCAAGTACGAGCTGCTCGCCGCGATGCCGCCGTTCCTGGCCGGTGGCTCGATGATCGAGACGGTCACCATGCAGGGCACGACGTATGCGCCGCCGCCCGCGCGGTTCGAGGCGGGCACGCCGCCGATCGCCGAGGCCATCGGGCTCGGTGCGGCCGTGGACTACCTGACGGCCATCGGCATGGAGAACGTTCACCAGCACGAGCAGGACATCACCGCGTACGCCTTGAAGGCGCTCGGCGACATGCCCGGCGTTCGCATCTTCGGGCCCTCGACGCCGGACGGGCGGGGCGGCACGCTCTCGTTCGCGGTGGACGGGGTGCACCCGCACGACGTCGGTCAGATCCTGGACGCGCAGGGTGTCGAGGTGCGGGTGGGGCACCACTGCGCGAAGCCGACGTGCGCCCGGTTCGGGGTGCCGGCGACGACCCGCGCGTCGTTCTACCTCTACACGACGCAGGACGAGGTCGACGCTCTCGTGCAGGGGCTCGACCAGGTGCGGAAGGTGTTCGGCTGATGCTTCTCGACGGGCTTTACCAGGAGATCATCCTCGATCACTACAAGCACCCGCACGGGCGAGGCTTGCGGGATCCGTTCGGCGGCGAGGCGCACCATGTCAATCCGACGTGCGGCGACGAGGTGACGGTTCGGGTTGCCGTCGATGGCGTAAACATTTCGGACATTTCGTACGAAGGTCTGGGATGTTCCATCAGTCAGGCGTCGGCGTCGGTGCTGCATGAGCTGGTGACGGGCAAGGACGCGGCGACCGTCGCGGGAATTCAAGAGGCGTTCGTGCAGCTGATGCAGGGGCGTGGGCAGGTCGAGCCGGACGAGGACGTGCTCGGCGACGGGGTGGCATTCGCCGGAGTGGCGAAGTTCCCGGCCCGGGTGAAATGCGCGTTGCTGCCCTGGATGGCATTCCAGGACGCGGCGGCGCGGGCCGGTGTTGACGTGGGCGCGAGCCCGGAGGTGAAGGCATGACTACTGCTTCTGAAGGCACTACCGCTTCCGAAGGCGCCGTTTCGAAGGCGTCCGTTGCCGACATCGAAGAGGCGATGAAGGACGTCGTCGACCCCGAGCTGGGGATCAACGTCGTCGACCTCGGCCTCATCTACGGCACCCACGTGGATGACGAGAACGTGGTCACCCTGGACATGACGCTCACGTCGGCGGCGTGTCCGCTGACCGACGTCATCGAGGACCAGGCGCGTACGGCGTTGACGCAGGGTCCGGGCGGCGGCATCGTCCAGGACTTCCGGATCAACTGGGTGTGGCTTCCGCCGTGGGGCCCGGACAAGATCACTGACGACGGGCGCGAGCAGTTGCGGTCGCTCGGCTTCAACGTCTGATTTTGTCGTACGCGGCTGGTAGAACCGGGGCATGCAAACACCCCCGTTCGACGAGCTGCTGTCGTTGATCGATGCCCGGTCGTCGGCACTGCGGTCCGCGGTCGCCGTCGCACCGGGCATCGACGTCTCGGTCCCCGGCTGCCCCGACTGGACGCTCTTCGATCTGGTCGACCATCTCGGCGCCGTCCAGCGTGCCTGGGCGGTGATCGTGACCGCGGCCGATCCCTCCGTCCACCCCGATCTCGGTGAGCGCGAGGTCGAGGGCGAGCTGCTGGAGTGGTCCGCCGAATCCACGTCGTTGCTGCTGGCCGCGCTGCGGGCGGTGGGCCCCGACTCGCCGGCCTGGGCCTGGTGGGACTCCGACGGCGCGCCGCACACGTCCGGTGCCATCGCCCGCCATCAGGTGCAGGAGGCGGCGGTGCACGCGTTCGACGCGCAGGAGGCGGCCGGCGTCGTGGAGCCGTTGCCCGGGGTGATCGCGGTCGACGGGGTCGGCGAGTTCCTGGCGGTGCCGCTGCGATCCTTGGGGGAGTGGCCGCATCGCCCGGCCCGCATCAGATTCGACGCGACCGACGGGCCGAGCTGGACGGTGGATCTCACCGCCACGGGCGCGGTTCTCGATCCTGCCGCGAGCGGTGAGCCGGTGGCGACCGTGCGGGCACCGGCGAGCGATCTTGTGCTGGCGCTGTACGGCCGAAAACCCTACGACGACCTGGACGTCGACGGTGATCGCGACGTGCTGCGTGAGCTGCGGGAGTGGGCGGTCGTCGACTGAGCGGCGATCAGCCTTGCGGCAGGTGGTCCACCGAGTTGTAGCTGGCCAGTTCGAGGTGGTCACCGACGGCGACAAAGCGCGACAGCGAAGCGTTACGAACGCTGCCCGCGGTGCGTTCCGCCTCGACGACCTCGTCCCAGGACAACTGCTCGATGACGGCCCGCATCATGAGCACGACCGCGTCGTGGGCGACCACGATGACCCGCTGGCGGGCGTGGTCGCGGTTGAGGTCGTCGAGGAAGGCCTGCAGGCGTACGGCGATGTCCGCGAACGACTCGCCACCGGGCGGGGCGTAGTTGAACTCGCCGATCTCGCGGCGGCGGGCACTCTCCTGCGGGTAGTGGTGGTTCACCGCGGCGCGGGTCATCATCTCGAGGTCGCCCAGCAGCCGGTCGACCAGCCGGTCGTCGGTGGTGGGCGCCGGCAGCTCCAGGCCGGAGGTGTCGGCCGCGATGCGCCAGGTTTCGCGGGCCCGCAGGTACGGCGACGTGATGACGACCTGCGGCACCTCGCCGGCCGGCAGCTGCGCGAGCCAGTGCCCGACCGCCCGCGCCTGCGACTCGCCGAGCGCGGTCAGGGGGACTTCGGCGTCGCGCCCGCTGACCTCGGCTTCCAGCAGCCCGCGCGCGTCCGCGGCGGGGAAGGCGACGTTGGCCAGGCTTTGCCCGTGCCGGACGAGAACCAGTTCGGCAACCACACCCATGATCGGCACCCTATCCACCTCCTCCATACCCCGCGCCTCGGGGCCGGTGAGCGGTGGCGAAAATCGGTGGCGGGGGCGGCGGGGTGGCCGGGATGATGGCGCCGTGACCAGGCTGAAGAAGTGCTTCCGCGTCTCTGTTGCTGCGGCCGACCGGGCCGTCCGGCAGCAGCGCCGCGTCGAGGGAACGGCGGGCCGTCAGCAGCTGTCATGAGCGCGGCGTTTCTGTCCGGCGTGGTCGCCGGATACGGTGTCGCGATTCCGGTCGGGGCCATCGGGGTGCTCATCGCGGGGCTCAGCGCCCGCACGTCGCTGCGGGTCGGGGCCGCCGCCGGGCTGGGGGCGGCCACCGCGGACGGCATCTACGCGCTGATCGCCGTCGTCGGGGGAGCGGCGGTGGCCGCGGTGATCGCCCCGGTTGCCACGCCGCTGCGCTGGGCCGCGGCGGTGGTCCTGCTCGGGATGGCCGCCATGACCGCCTGGGGAGCCCTCCGGAAACGGCGCACGGCGGCCCGGGTGGAGAAGCCGGCCACGGCGCTCCGCGCGTACGGGGGAATTCTGGGTCTGACGCTGCTCAACCCGGCGACCGTCATCTATTTCGCGGCGCTCGTTCTGGGGCGCGGCGGCGAGGGCGGCGGTTTCTGGTTCGTGGTGGGCGCGTTTCTGGCCTCGGCGAGCTGGCAACTGCTGATCGCCGGCGGCGGCTCGCTGGTGGGCCGCGTGCTGACCGGTGAACGCGGCCGGCTGATCACCGCCCTCGTGTCCAGTGCCGTCATCGCGTTCCTGGCGATCAGGCTGCTTTAGCCGATCGGCGGCCGGGAATCGATGTTCATCCAGCGCTCGGGGTGTGCCAGTGGGGTGAAGCCCACCTTCGCGTACACCCCGTGCGCGTCCAGCGTCGACAGCACCAGACGCGGGACGCCGTGCCGCTCGGCCCAGCCGGTGGCCCACTCGGCTAGCATGTTTCCGAGCCCGTGGCCGCGATGCGCCCGGTCGACGTACACGTCGGCGAGCCAGGCGAACGTCGCCCGGGCGGACACGATGCGCGCGACCGCCACCTGCTGCGCGTCGCCGGTGTAGACGCCGGCCGCGAACGAGTGCGCGAAGGACCGCTCGATGACCTCGCGCGAGCGTCCCTTGGCCCAGTACGCGTCCGAGCCGATCCACCGCACCACGCTGTCCAGATCGAGGTGGTCGGGATCCTCGCTCAACCGATAGTCGCTCACCCGGAACATCCTGCCTTACAGGTGCTTGGTCGCCTCCTTCACCGACAGCGGCGAGAGCCGTGATCGATTCTGGTTGATGAACGCGCGGACCGCCTCGGGGTCGGTCCGCGCGTAGTGCCGCAGCGCCCAGCCGATCGCCTTGCGCACGAAGAAGTCGCGGTGCGCGGCCTGCCGCAGGCAATAGCCGAACAGCCGGCCGGTGTCCGTGTGCTCGCCGTAGTGCAGCTGATGGAGGATAGCCGTGCGGATCAGCCACATGTTCGGCGCGCCGGACCACTCGTCCATCGCCGTGACCAGCGCCGGATCCCGCCGGACCAGGTCACCGGTGAAGCGGGTCGCGAGCGCGTCCACCGTGTCCCACCAGGACTTCGTGGTGATCAGGAACGCCAGCGTCGGGAGGAAGGCAGCGTCCGCGCAGGCCACGTGTTTGCGCAGATAGTCGCAGGCCACGTATTGATACTCCCGCTCGGCGCGCTCCCAGCACGCCAGCGCGATCGCGCGGAGGTCGTCCGCCCCGGGCTTGGGCAACCCGGCGAACACCTCTCGCTCCAGGCCGCGCAGGGCCGGAGCCGGGACACCCGCGTACGCGAATTGGTCACGCATGTACGCCGCCATCCCCGCGGCGCGCACCGGGTCGCCGGCCGCGGGCAACCGGTCGTCCAGGCGCTTCAGCAGGGCGGACGCGAGCTCCGTCACACCCGGCATCATGCCACCGTAGGCTGACAAAAATGGGTGAGCGCACGGCCGCGGGCGGCGGCAAGTGGGTCGATGTGGCTCCGGAGCGCCTGGAACGCTGGCTCGCGAACTTCGAGCGGCGGCACGGGGCGTACCGGGAACAGGGGTTGACCTTGATCGCCGAGGACGGTGCCTCGGCGACCTTCGGCGCTCCTCCGGGCGTACCGGAGGGAAATCAACTGGCGGAACTGATCCGTGAAGCGCAGGCACCTCGGCGCCTGGGTTTGCTGCTGGCGCGAAAGGGTGCCGTGGCGGTGGGTGTCGCCGAGGGCGCTGAGCTGGTGTCGTCCAAGGTGGATACGCACTATGTGCAAGGCCGGACGGCTGCCGGTGGGTGGTCGCAGCAGCGTTTCGCGCGCCGCCGGGTGAATCAGGCCAAGGCGGCCGCTGCCGACGGCGCCGGCATCGTGGGGCGTCTGCTGCTTCCCGAGGTACGCCGGTTGGCCGCGCTCGTGACCGGCGGGGACCGACTGGCGATCGACGCGATCCTGGCCGCACCGCCGTTGAAAGAGGTCGCGGCGTTGCGTGCCGAGCGCGTCCTGGAGGTGCCGGAGCCCCGGCACGCGGTCCTGGTGTCCGCGGTGGCCGGGGCCCGGGCGGTGTCCGTGCTGGTGCGCGAACCCTAAGCGAAGGTGTCGCAATTGTCCGGAGTGCCGGAGTTGTAGCCCGTACTGAACCACTGCTGACGCTGCGCCGCCGTACCGTGCGTGAATTCGTTCGGATTGACCGGGTTTCCGCTGCGCTTCTGCAGCACGTCGTCACCGATCTTGCCGGCCGTGTCGATGCCCTGCTGGACGTCCTCGGCGGTCAGGCTCTTGAAGATCGGCTGCCCGTTGCTCGCCTTGGTCTCGGTGGCGTGCCGGGCCCAGACCCCCGCGTAGCAGTCGGCCTGCAGCTCCAGCCGCACCGAGAGCGCGTTCTTCTGCGCCGACGAGGCACCCTGCTGCGCCCGGCGCATCTTCGCCTCGGTGCCGGAGATGTCCTGGATGTGGTGCCCGTACTCGTGCGCCAGCACGTACGGCTGCGCGAACTCGCCCGGCGCGCCGAGCTGCTGGGCCAGCACGTCGTAGAAGGCCAGGTCGATATACACCTTGTCGTCGGCCGGGCAGTAGAACGGGCCGACCCCGGAGTCCGCGGCACCGCACCCGGTGCTCACCCGGTTCGTGAAGATGACCGTCTTGGACGGCGTGTACGGCCGGTTGAAGTACTGCGGGGTGGCCTCTTTCCAGTACGCCTGGATCGAGTTGATGTAGAGCACATTGCGGCAGGCGAGCTGGTCGGTCGCGCTGGACTTGTTCGAGCACTGCTGCTGGATGTTCGAGTTGTCGGCCTGCCCGCCCCCGTCGCCGCCGATCGCGTTGACGCCGAAGTAACCGCCCACGGCCAGCACGATCACCGTGATGACGAGGCCGACGATGCCGCCGCCGCCGATCGGAATGGGCAGCCCGCCGAAGCCGCCACCGCCGCCTCCGCCCGACCCGCGCTGGTCCTCGACCTGACTGGTATCGATGTCGGCGTTCTCGTTGAGTTCCATTTCATCCTCACCTGGGAGCTCCGGGAACGATGCCGGGCTTGTACCCGATGATCTTGCTAGGTAATCGGGTGGGAGGTGCGGGCAGCCTCCCGGTACCATTGCGCGTGCTGCTCTGTGAAGGCTGACCAGACCCTGCTCCCGGAGTCAGCCCATCGTCTCGAGAGCGAGCCTGCGAATGATCACCGCCACCGGACTGGAACTGCGTGCCGGCGCCCGGATCCTGCTGTCTCCCGTCACGCTACGGGTTCAGCCCGGTGACCGCATAGGCCTGGTCGGACGCAACGGAGCAGGTAAAACGACCACTCTCAAGGTGCTGGCCGGCGAGGGCATCCCGTACGCGGGGGCGGTCGAGCGCACCAGCGAGGTGGGCTACCTTCCGCAGGACCCGCGTACCGGCGACCTGAACGTGACCGGCCGCGACCGGGTGCTGTCCGCCCGCGGGCTGGACTCGATCCTCTCCGAGATGCAGAAGCTCGAGATCGAGCTGGAGGAGAGCGCGGACGACAAGCTGATTCGCCGCTACGGCCAGCTTGAGGACCAGTTCGCCGCCCTCGGGGGGTACGCGGCCGAGGCCGAGGCCGCGCGCATCTGCGCCAACCTGGGCCTGCCGGACCGCGCGCTCGCGCAGACCATCGGCACGCTCTCCGGCGGTCAGCGCCGCCGCATCGAGCTCGCCCGCATCCTGTTCGCCAACTCCGGGCAGAACGGCAAGGGCATCCTGCTGCTCGACGAGCCGACCAACCACCTCGACCAGGACTCGATCGCCTGGCTCCGGGGCTACATGGCGCAGCACAAGGGCGGCCTCGTGGTGATCAGCCACGACGTCGAGCTGCTCGACGCCGCGGTCAACAAGGTCTGGTATCTGGACGCGAACCGCTCGGTCGTCGACATCTACAACGTGGGCTGGAAGAAGTACCTCGAGTCGCGGGAGACCGACGAGCGCCGCCGCCGCCGCGAGCGCGCGAACGCGGAGAAGAAGGCCGGCGCCCTGATGGCCCAGGCCGACAAGATGCGGGCGAAGGCCACCAAGACGGTCGCCGCGCAGAACATGGCCCGCCGCGCCGAGAAGCTGCTCGGCGGCCTGGAGGAGACCCGCGTCTCGGACAAGGTCGCCAAGGTGCGCTTCCCTAGCCCGGCGCCGTGCGGAAAGACTCCGCTCACCGCGGCCGGACTCTCCAAGTCGTACGGGTCGCTGGAGATCTTCACCGACGTGGACGTGGCGGTGGACCGGGGCTCCCGGGTCGCGATCCTGGGCCTGAACGGCGCCGGCAAGACGACGCTGCTGCGCATCCTGGGCGGCATGCTCGACCCGGACACCGGTGAGGTACGCCCCGGGCACGGCCTGCGGCTCGGCTATTACGCCCAGGAGCACGAGACGCTCGACGTGGACCGGACCATCCTCGAGCACATGCGCAGCGCCGCTCCCGATCAGACGGACACCGACCTGCGGAAGATTCTGGGCGCGTTCCTGTTCTCCGGCGACGACGTGGACAAACCGGCGGGCGTGCTGTCCGGCGGCGAGAAGACCCGGCTGGCACTGGCCACGCTGGTCTGTTCGGGTGCCAACGTGCTGCTGCTGGACGAGCCGACCAACAACCTCGACCCGGTCAGCCGCGAGCAGGTGCTGGACGCGATCGCGAACTACCCGGGCGCCATCGTGCTGGTGACGCACGACGCCGGCGCGGTGCAGGCGCTGAAGCCGGACCGGGCGATTCTGCTCCCGGACGGGGACGAGGACGCCTGGAGCGATGATCTGCTGGAGCTCGTCGAACTGGCTTAGGGGACTTTCTTTATCTCCTGATTGAGCTAAATCGGTTGGACAGGGGCATCGTCAGTTGTCAACTGGTGCCCACACAGACAGTGCGACGTTCGGGCGTTTGCGGTCAGGTCGGGCACGGCCCTCGGCGCCGCAAAGTTGGCACACTTATCCCCCGAGCGCACCGTGTGCACCATATCGACGCTGCGTCATGTCCGGTCCAATGAGTCCCTCGATCGTCCGTTTCCGCAGGTGATCGATGGTCTTGGGCGCCGGAGCCGGGTGGTGCGGGCCGGCATGCTAAAGAGAGCGTCTCTAACGTCAGTTAACTGTCTGACATTGATGCGCGTAGTCATCGTCAAGTTCCTGACAGTGATAAATGGGCACGTTCGCTAAGCCTGGATACCTAGCGCATGATCGTTCGAGGCGGTCTAATAGGTGGGACCGTATGAACCGCACAGTCTGGGACGTGAGGATTCAACATGGCAGCCACGGGCACAGCCACCAGCACCGAGAAGGGTCGCCGAATCGTCGGCAGCGAGCGCCAGTCACTAGCGAAGGACTTGGTCAAGCGTTACACCTCTGGCGAGAGCATTCGTGCGCTCGCGGCATCGACGGGCCGGTCCTACGGATTCGTGCATCGCGTTCTGACTGAGTCGGGTGTTCAGCTCCGCCAGCGCGGCGGCGCTCGCCGGCGCAAGAAGGCGTGACAAGCGGGCACGCAGCATCCGGCACCAGCGGAAGTGAGGCGGGCGTCCGCCTCGACCAGGACGGGCCGGTCGCAACGGTGACGTTGTGCCGGCCCGAGGTGCTCAATGCGCAGACTCCCGCTATGTGGGCAGAACTCTCGAATATTTCCCGAAAAATATCGGGCGACGTACGAGTCGTCATTGTGCGGGGCGAGGGGCGTGCCTTTTCCGCCGGCCTGGATCTGTCCGCCGCGCGCGATTCGCTCCCCCCGCTCGCGCAGTTGTCACCGGAGGAGTGCGCGGATCGGATTGCGGGCTTCCAGTCCGCCTTCACATGGTTGCGCAAACCTTCGATCGTGACGATCGCGGCCGTTCACGGACACGCGATTGGCGCCGGATTTCAGTTGGCGCTGAACTGCGACATGCGAGTGCTGGCGGACGACGCACGGTTCGCCATGGCGGAGGTGACGCTCGGCCTCGTGCCCGATCTGGGCGGCACCAAACGCCTCGCCGAGCTGGTCGGCCCCTCCCGCGCGCTGGAGATCTGCCTGACCGGGCGGCGGATCGCCGCCGACGAGGCGGAGCGGATCGGCCTGGCCACCGCCGTGGTGCCGCCCGACGAGCTGAGCGCGACGGTCTCGGATCTGGCCGCCGCGGTGCTCGCGGCGGAGCGCGGCGCGGCCGCCGAGATCAAGGCGCTCCTAGCCGGTGCGCTCGCAAAGACCTACCCGGAGCAGGACCGGGCCGAGCGGGAAGCGCAAACCCGCAGGCTGCGGGACATAGCCGGGCTGGAATAGGTTCGCCGCCCCGAAAGTTGTCGTACCCGCCGGGCAGACTGTGCTCTGCCCGGCTTCTACGGCACTCGGGGAGGTGACCAATGAGCATGAACAGCTGGATGATGCTCCGCTCGATAGAGCAGTCCGACAAGGTCGCCAAGCATCGCCTCAGCCGCGGGACCACGAAGCGGATCGTGCAGTTCGCCCGGCCGTACCGCGCGGACATCACCGTGTTCCTCATCACCGTCGTCATTGACGCCGTCATCGGCGTCGCCACGCCGGTTCTCGCCGGCCGCGTGGTCAACGCGATCACCGGCGGCGGCTCGGGGGCCGCCGCACTGGTCGTCAAGATCGCGCTCGTGATCGCCGCGCTGGCGGTGGCCGACTCGCTGCTGTCGCTCGCCCAGCGGTGGTATTCGGCGCGCATCGGCGAGGGCATCATCTTCGACCTGCGCACCAAGGTCTACGACCACGTCCAGCGGATGCCGCTGCAGTTCTTCACCCGCACCCAGACCGGCGCGCTGGTGAGCCGGCTCAACAACGACGTGCTCGGCGCCCAGCGGGCATTCACCTCGACGCTTTCCGGCGTGGTCAGCAACACCATCCAACTGGCCCTGACCGCCGCCGTCATGTTCAGCCTGTCCTGGCAGATCACCGCGCTGTCCTTGGCCTTGCTCCCGTTGTTCATCTACCCCGCCCGCCGGGTCGGCAAGAAGCTCGCCGAGATCACCCGCGAGTCGTACAACCTCGAAGCCCAGATGAACGCGACCATGACCGAGCGCTTCAACGTCTCCGGCGCGCTGCTGGTCAAGCTGTTCGGCCGGCCCCGCGCCGAGGCCGCGAAGTTCGGCGAACGCGCCGACCGGGTCCGCGACATCGGCATCCAGCAGGCGATGTATTCACGCACGTTCTTCGTCGCGATGCTGCTGGTCGCCTCGCTCGCGCAGGCCCTGACCTACGGGCTGGGTGGCTGGCTGGCGGTCACCGGCAGCGTCACCGCGGGCACGGTGGTCACCCTGGCCCTGCTGCTCACCCGGCTGTACGGGCCGTTGACCGCGCTCAGCAACGTCCGGGTCGACGTGATGAGCGCGCTGGTCTCGTTCGACCGCGTGTTCGAGGTGCTCGACCTGAAGCCCGGGATCGAGGACAAGCCGGACGCCGTCGACATCCCGTCCGGGGCGGGCCGCGTCGAGTTCCGCGACGTCCACTTCCGGTACCCGAGCGCCGACGAGGTCTCGCTGGCCACGCTGGAGGACGTCGTCGCCCTCGACCGCAAGGAGAATGCGCCGGTCCTGCACGGCGTCGACTTCACCGTCGAACCGGGCCAGATGGTCGCCCTCGTGGGCCCGTCCGGCGCCGGCAAGTCGACCACGTCGATGCTGGTCTCGCGGCTCTACGACGTCACCGAGGGCGCGGTCCTGGTCGACGGGATCGACGTGCGCGACGCGACCCTCGAGTCACTGCGCGACGCCATCGGCGTGGTCACCCAGGACTCGCATCTCTTCCACGAGACCATCGCGGAGAATTTGCGGTACGCCCGTCCCGGCGCCACCGACGACCAGATGTGGGAGGCGCTGGCCGGCGCGCAGATCGCCGACCTGGTCCGCGGCCTGCCGGACGGCCTCGACACGGTGGTCGGCGAGCGTGGTTACCGCTTCTCCGGCGGCGAGAAACAGCGGATCGCGATCGCCCGGCTGCTGCTCAAGCACCCGTCGATCGTCATCATGGACGAGGCCACCGCCCACCTGGACAGCGAATCCGAGGCGGCCGTGCAGCGCGCCCTGACGACCGCGCTGGAGGGCCGGACGGCGCTGGTCATCGCGCACCGCCTGTCCACCATCCGCAACGCCGACCAGATCCTGGTGATGGACCAGGGCCGGGTGGTCGAACGCGGTACGCACGACGATCTGGTCGCCGCCGAGGGGCTGTACGCGGAGCTTTACCACACGCAGTTCGCGGTCACGAGCTCCGACACCCCGTACCGCGAGGAGAACGTCGAGATCGTCACCGTGCCGGCCGGGCCGGTGGAGCCCTAGAGGACGGTTTGCCGGCCGGTCAGGCCGAGCAGCCGCGCGAAATCGCCGGCCTCGGCGCCGACCTCGATCACCTCGCCGTACAGACCCAGGTCGCGGCCCACCTGGCCGACCTGCTCGAAGAGCGGGATCAGCAGGGCCACCGCGGCCGGGTCGGGCGTGTAGCGCTGGCCGGTCGCGCGGGCCACGTCCCACCCGTGCACGGTCAGCTCGAGCAGGGCGAGCCCGCCCACCATCTCCTGCGGCATGCCGCTGGCGGGCGACGTGCCCTCCAGGGCCGCCGGGTCGGACCACGCCTCGACGAGCCGCTCGGTCTGCTCGGCGAACCTGGTCCGCCAGTCACCGGTGATCTCGTCCGGTGTGGTGGTGGAGTCGGGCTCCTTGCGCGCGGCCAGCTCGGTGAAGTTGCCCACGTTCTGGTAGAGGTGGTTGAACAGCTCGCGCACCCGGAAGTCCTCGCACGGCGTCGGGTGGCCGAGCTGATCGTCGCGGATGCCCCGGATCACCGGGACGGTCCGCGCGGCCGCCGCCGTGAGCAACGTGCTGATCTGGGTCTCCATGAGCGACAACGGTACCTTCGTGCCCGGGTGTGCTTTTCGGGCCCGTGCGCTTTCGGGCCGGTGTGCTTTCGGGCCCGTGCGCTTTTCGGGCCGTCAGAGCGTACGGGTGTAGCCGCCGTCGACCGGCAGCACCAGACCGGTCAGATAGCTGGCGGCGGGGGACAGCACGAACGCGGCGACCCGGCCGAACTCGTGCGGCTCGCCCAGCCGGCGCATCGGGACCGACGCCGCCACGTCGACCTCGGCCCGCATCGCGTCCCCGGTCGCCTCGAACAGCTCACGGTTGCGGTTCGTCATGATCCGGCCGGGCATCAATCCGACAAATCGGACGCCGCGCGGGCCGTATTCGTCCGCCATGTCCTTCATGGCCATCGCCAGGCCGGGGCGCAGGCCGTTGGAGAGCCCCAGGCCGGCCAGCGGAACCTTGACCGAGCTGGACAGGATGATCCCGATCGCGCCGCCCGCGGGCAACGCCGTCGCGAAGACCCGCGCGGCACGCAACTGGCCGAGGAACACCGTCTCGAAGGCGCGCCGCCAATCGTCGTCGCTCACGCCCGCCGCCGTGCCGATCACCGGCCCGCCGACCGAGATCAGCGCGCCGTCCACCCGGCCGTACCGCTCGTAGGCACTGTCCAGCAGTTCGCGCGGCGTCTCCGGGTCGGTGAGGTCGGCCACGACGCCCGTCGCGAACTTTTCCCCGCCCAGCTCCTCCACCGCTTGTGCCACGCGATCCGGGTCACGGGACGAGATGATCACCTTGGCGCCATCGGCGACCAGCGATTGCGCCGTCGCGAAGCCGAGCCCGCGAGACGCTCCGGTCAGAATATAGATTCGGTCCGCCAGTCCCAGATCCATGAGCTGATCCTGCCACCTCAGGTGGCGTGAAGCGCGGCGGCGGTCCGGGCATCGGCCGGCAGGAATGACTCGATCGCCAGCTCGGAGAGGGTGACATCGAGCGGAGTCCCCAGTACCGACGTGATGCTGAAAAATGTGAGATTTTCGAAGCGTAGCGGAACGACCAGGCCCGATCCGGGGGCGCCGTCGACCGTCCCGCCCGGGTAGCCGGCCAGTTCGCGATACAGCTCGCGCAGCACCGGATCGGCGGTCGTGGCGGCCTGCCGGTCGAGCCGGTCCAGCACGTGCGTCCGCCACTCGGCGAGGTTGCCGATCCGGGGTGCCATGCCCTCCGGATGCAGCGACAGGCGCAGCACGTTGACCGGCGGCTCCAGCAGCCAGGCGGCGCACCCCTGGGTGAGCGGGGCGACGGCGTCGTTCGCGTCGACCATCGTCCAGTGGCGGTCGATCAGGACGGCCGGGTACGGGGCGTGACCGGCGAGGACGTCGCGCAGCGAAGACAACACCGCGGCCAGCGGCGCGGCACCCAGGTCCGACTCGGGATGGGCGGGTGCGTAGCCGCCGGCCAGCAGCAGCTCGTTCTGCGACCGCATCGGCACCGCCAACTCCCCGGCCAGGCGCAGGATCATCTCCCGGGTGGGTCGCGAACGGCCCGTCTCCAGGAACGAAAGGTGCCGCGCCGAGACGCCGGCCTGCACGGCGAGCTCGAGCTGGCTCATCCGGCGGGTCGTCCGCCAGTCGCGAAGCCGCGCGCCGACGTCGGTGGGTCCCATGCACGGAGCGTACGCAGGGGAAGGAAGCGCGGCCATTACCCGCGAGGTAATCGACGGCCTTACCCGGCACGGGCGACTGTGGTCCCGTCAACGACGGACGAGAGGACCGAGACGATGAGTGACTTCGACAGCATGGTGGAGCGTTACCTGGCCGTCTGGAACGAGACCGACCCGGCGGCGCGCCGGGCCGCGATCGACGACGTCTTCGCGGACGGGGTGCGCTATGTCGACCCGCTCGCCGCGGTCGAGGGCCGGGACGCCCTGGACGGGCTGATCGGCGCGGTGCAGCAGCAGTTCCCCGGGCTGACCTTCGCGCCGGGCGGGCCGGTCGACGGGCATCACGAGCAGGCGCGCTTCACCTGGAACCTGGGCCCGGCCGGCGCGGAGCCGCTGGTGGTGGGCTTCGACGTGGCGTCGGTGGACGGCGACGGCCGCATCCGCGAGGTGCTCGGCTTCATCGACAAGGCACCGGCGGCCTAGCCCAAAAATGTCATACCCCCTCGGCAGAATGAACCTCTATCCGATGAGGACCATGGGGAGGCCCTGATGGTGGAGATTCTGCCCGGCGTGGGCGTGCCGGCGGCGAGGGTGGGCGAGCATCGCGACGAGGTGGAGCGGCGGATCGGCAAGCCGCTCCACCCGGGCCGAGATAGCCGGGCGGTGTATGACCAGACACCGCTGCTGGTGCTGACCTACGCCGAGGACGAAACGGTCGAGGTGGTCGAGCTGGCCTATTCGGCCGACGGGGGCGAGCAGGTCTTCTTCGACGGCGTCCAGCTGACGTACCGCTTCCTGGACGAGGTGGTGGCCGACCTGGCCGCGCGCGGCTACGGCTACGAGCCGACCGACATCGGCTATCGCTTCGAGCCCGGCTTCGTCGTCTTCTCGATGGGTTCGCTGTGGACGGGCGAGTTGCTGCCGGACGCTTCCGAGGACGACGACGACCGCCCGATCTGCGAGGGCGTGGCGGTCGCCCCGTACGAGTATTTCCGAGAACCGTCCGACGAGGAGATAGAGGCGTATATCGAGGCGCGCCCCGTCCGTCAGGAGCGGAGGTGACGCACTCGACCGGCCACCTGTAGGACGACGGCACCGGCGACGAACCGCAGGGCCGGTGTGCGGCGGGGCTTCGGGCTTGAAGCGCCGTCGTAGCGCATCGCGGCTTCGCGCTCGGCCAGTTCGAGCGCGGCCAGGCGGGGCAGGGCGTCGCGGGCGAGCAGGTCTCGCGCGAGATCCCAGCCGTCGCGCAGTGAGCCCTGCGTCGGACGCGTCGCCGCCCACTCGGCGAACATCGTGTGCCAGCCGTCGCCGAGCCCCGCCGCCAGCATGGGCCACTGCCGCGAGACCTCACCGGCCCGCTTGCGCAACAGGGCCACGCGCGCGGCCTCAAAGCGAAAGGCATCAAATCCATCCGGTACGGGATTTCGGGAGGTGAGCGCTTCGACGAGGCCGGCTTGGCGGGTGGCCAGGCTCCCCGGCCCACCGCCGGGCTGTCCTGCATGGCCCGGCGGGCGGGCCGCCGTGTTCGGGCTGGCTTCGGCCGCGGTTGCCGACGGCATGCCGGTGGCCGCGGCGCCGACCGTGGGGCGGGCGTTCACGCGGTCACCCTCGGGGAGCCGGCCGCGGCGGCGATCGCGTCCAGCTCGGCGGTCAAGGCGCGGGCGGGTGGGTAGTCGCCGTCGCGTTCCAGCAGCAGGGCCGGTGGGCGGTGGCGGGCGCAGAGCTCGGTCACCAGGTCGAGGACCGGCTGCGGGACCGGGCTGGTGTGGGTGTCGTGGTAGAGGCCGCCGTGCTCGGCGCCGCCGGCCACGTGGACGTAGGCGACGCGGTCCAGCGGGAGGCTGTCGAGCAGGGTGAGCGGGTCGGTGCCGCGGTTGCGGGCGTTCGCGTAGACGTTGGCGATGTCCAGCAGCAGGCCGGCGCCGGTGCGGTCGAGGATCTCGGTGATGAAGCGGGCCTCGTCGAGTTCGTCGTCCGGCCAGTCGAACAGCGCGGCGATCGGCTCCAAGGCGATCGGCACCGGCAGCTCGGCCTGGACGCGCTTCACGTTGGCGACCATCGCGTCCACGGCCTCCCAGCTGCGCGGCAGCGGGAGCAGGTGGCCGGCCTCGATGCCGGCCGCGCGAACGAAGGCGATGTGCTCGCTGACCAGCGGCGCGTGCAGGCGCTCCGCGGCCGCGGCCAGCTGGCGGACCCGCGCGGGCTCGACCGGGTCGGCGCCGCCCAGCGAGAGGCGCACGCCGTGCGGAACCACGGTCACCCCGCGGTCCAGCAGCGCGGCCAGCCCTGCGGGCAGGTCACCGTCGGCGTGCACCGACTCGGCCACGACCTCGGTGAACCGCAGGCCCGGCAGCCCCGCGACGAAACCGGCGATCTCGGGCCGCCAGCCGATCCCCACGCCGTAGCCAGAAACAGCGTTCGCTACCGCCTCAGCCACCGCAACCTCCCCCGCCGCAGCCCCCGCCCCCGCCGCAGCTTCCCGTGCTGCAGCCGGAGGCGCTTCCCGTTGCGCCGGCGGTCGCGCCGCCGTCGCCGTAGCCGTAGGCGGCCACGCGCGTCACCTCGGCCTCGGCGGCGAACGCTGGGTCGATCGCGTAGAGCGACGCCGAACCGAACAGCGCCACGCCCATCGCCGAGCCGGCGACGCCGTACGTGGCGTACGCGGGAGATTGGCTTGGTTTGAGGTGGTCGTGGCTCCGGCGCAGCGTGCGTAACGCGCGGACGGCCGAATTCGTGGCCCGGCGCTTGACCCGGAGCAGGGCGATCGTGATGACCACCGACACCACCAGGCAGACGAAGAGATAGCCGACCGGCTTGTCGTTGGCCACCCCGATGACCAGGCGGGCCGCGCCGATCAGCGTCACCGCGCCGGCGACGAAGCCCCAGATGCGGGCCTCGCGCCGCTGAGCGGGGCTCACCGTCAGGCCGAGCCGCTCCAAGCCGTCGCGTATCTGGTCGAGCGCGGAGACCACCATGAAGTCGTCGTGGAGCTCGCGGGCCCGCACGCCGCGCCGGGCCGCGTTGTCGAGGGCGTTGTCGAGCGCTGTCGCGCCGGGCGGAAGCGGGCCGGTCTCGACCAGCGTGCCGCCCGGCCCGGTGCCGATCGTTCCCGCGGTGCGTAAGCCACCCATCGCGGCGTACACGGCCAGCCGCTCGCCGCCGCTCAGGTAGGCGACCTGCTGCGGGTTGAGGTTGTCGACGTGTACGTCTCGAGGCCCGCGGAACAGGATCCGGCGGTGGATCGCGGCCAGCACCACGATCGCCGCCATGGTGCCGATGTAGTAGGCGAGGAAGGTCGTGCCGGGGATGCCCCACGTGTTCGTCATGGGCTTGCCTCCCATGCTCGTCGCGGCTCTGGCCTCATTGTGCAGACGCGCGCAACGCCGCGGGATCAGCCGCGACGAACTGCTTCCTCCACCAGATCGAGGACGCGGCTCAGCTCACCGGCCGGGCGGCCGGTGGCCAGGTGCAGCACCAGACCGTCGTAGGCCAGCTCGAGGAACTGGGTCAGCACCTCGACCGGCACGTCGTCGCGGAGCACGCCGGCCTCGCGCTGGCGCTGCAACCGGTCGCGGGTGGCGTCGGCGATGGCCGCCGAGCGTTCCGCCCAGCGTTTGGCGAACGCCGCATCGGTGCGCAGGCGCCGCGACACCTCGAGCTGGCTGCCGAGCCAGCCGGCCGTGTCGCCGTCGCTGCCGCCGGCCCGGTCCAGCAGGTCCCGCATCACCTGCACGAGGCCGTTGCGGGCCACCGTCTCGACCATCGCGGCCGCGTCATCCTCGGCGACGGCCAGGAACAGCGATTCCTTGTCACGAAAATGGTGGAAAATCGCGCCGCGGGACAGCCCCGTCGCGTCCTCGAGGCGGCGGACCGTGGCACCCTCGTAGCCGAACCGCGCGAAGCAGTCGCGGGCGGCCGCGAGGATTTCGTGGCGTCGCGCTTCTAGCTGGTCCTGGCTTACTCTCGGCACGCCTGGATGGTGTCACGCAGGGCCTTCTCCTTGCAATCCGTACGTACGTCTTGTCAACGGTGTGTGGCATCACGCCCGGATGGTGCGTAATTCCACATCCCGCGCGCAATTGGGGACACTCCCGGACTGTTCGGTAGCCGGGTCGGTCACGTAAAGTGCCCGGGTGCCCCTCATCCTTACGGCTCTTGACGACACCCTGTTGGACCGCAGCGGTGCGTTCAGGCTGTGGGCAAAGGGGTTCCTCGAGGAACTCGGGGCACCACCGGATGATCTGAATTGGTTACTCTCCGTCGATGCGGATGGCCTCACGCCCCGTTGGGACCTCGCCGATCTGATTCGCGAGCGCTACCAGCTGTCCAACCCGTCGATCGACATCCTGGACGAGCTGCGCGAGGGCCCGTTGGCGTACGAGAAACTCGACCCGCTCGTGGGATGCGCCCTGCAGATCGCCGGTGACGCCGGGTTCGTCCCGGTGGTGGTGACCAACGGGCCGGTCGCGGTGGAGGAGACGCGGATCCGCCGCACCGGGCTCGATCAGTACGTCGCCGACTGGGTGATCTCGGAGCAGGCCGGGGTGAGCAAGCCCAACCCGCGGATCTTCGCGATGGCCGCGCAGCGGGTGCGGATGCGGCTCGGCGGCGCCTGGGTGGTCGGCGACAGCCCGGAGGCGGACATCGGCGGCGCGGCCGCGATGGGCCTGCCCAGCGTGTGGCTGCATCGCGGCCGGGACTGGATCGACGACCGGTTCGCGCCGACCCGCGTGGTGGGCAACGTGATCCAGGGTCTGTCCGCCATCATGGCGGCTCGTTAATTCGGTTGCGCCGGCCGGGCGACCTCCGGCACAGTGCGGAGAGTTCCGGCGAAAGAAGGAGGTGTGGGAGACATGGCTGTCTTGGTGATGCGTGCTGCCCAGACCTTGATTCCTTCTTTCTCCGAGGAGAACCTCCAGTGCGCGAGCACGACTCTTTCGGCTCCGGAACGATGCGCCGCGGCCGACGCAAGTTCGACGACGACGAACCTGACTTCGTAAAGCGCGGGCGGCTCGAGCCGCACCTGAGCGAAGATCCCGACCTGCCCGAGACCGGCGACGCCTGGTCCACCTGGGACGGCGCCGAGCACGGTCCCGAGCCCCGGCCCGAGTGGGTCCGCACCGAGCACGGCGCGGTCGACACCGAGCTGGGCATGCTCAAGACCGGCAAGGAAGCCGACGTCTATCTGGTCCGGCGCGCGGTGGCGGACACCGGCAAGGTGAGCATGCTGGCCGCCAAGCGTTATCGCGACGGCGACCACCGGCTCTTCCACCGCGACGCCGGTTATCTGGAAGGGCGCCGGGTGCGCCGATCGCGCGAGATGCGGGCGATGACCAACCGCACCTCGTTCGGCAAGGAGCTGATCGCCGGCCAGTGGGCGGCCGCCGAGTTCGGCGCGCTGTCCCACCTGTGGGAGGTGGGCCGGCAGAGCGGGCTCATCCGCGTGCCGTACCCGGTGCAGCTGCGCGGTACCGAGGTGATGCTGGAGTTCATCGGCGACTGGGAGACCGGCGAGGCGGCGCCACGGCTCGCCCAGGTGCGGGCGGACAAGGACACGCTGGCCGACCTGTGGCGGCAGATGACCGACGCGCTGTCGGTGCTGGCCCGGTCCCAGGTGGCGCACGGCGACCTGTCGCCCTACAACACGCTGGTGCACGAGGGGAAACTCGTGCTCATCGACCTTCCGCAGATCGTCGACGTCATCGCGAACCCGCAGGGCGCCGACTTCATCGCCCGGGACGTGCGCAACGTCGCAGCCTGGTTCGCCGCGCGCGGCCTGGACGTGGACGCGGACGCGCTGCTGGCGAGGCTGCTCTACGAGGCAGGCCTGCGGTGAACGACTTAAACGATGGGCACGGGCCGCGCTGCGGCCCGTGCCGGGTCACTGCAGGTAACCCTCGACCTCACCGACGCTGTGGGCCTGCTCGGAGTTCGGGTCGTTGCCCGCGGTGCGAGCGGCCCGGCGCCGGCGTAGCAGGTCCCAGCACTGGTCGAGGGCCTCTTCGAGATCCTTGAGCCGGGCGTGCTCGTCCTTCGAGGAGATCGTCCCGTCGCTCAGCTGCTGGCGCAGCCCATGCTCCTCGTTGACTAAGTCGTGGATGCGGCTCAGCACACTGTTGTCGTCCATAACCGCAGCCTATTCATCAGCCGGGGGCGGGGCGCGGCCGGAGTCTTGATCGTGGTGTGACGGTGGCGATACCCGCTCGCGTCGTGCCCGGATCATGATGCCTGCGGCGCCCCGGCGGGCGGGCCCCCTGGCCTGCGGTGTCGCGGATGTTGTCTACCGAGTGTGATGTCAGGGTTGCGCGAGTCCGAGCCTAGAAGTACGCATGTGTGCGGATGTGACTGGTCGTTTGCGGATGGCAACCTTTGCGGCGAGAGAAGCGCTCGCGCTGTGGTGTTCGGCCCGGTGCGCGCAGTCCGCGGGTGGAGCCCGGTCGGCCGCAAGGCCGGAACGGTACGCCGCGACGCCGGGGGGCGGCGTCGAGGGGTGCCGAAGCGACGGTGGGGCGTTGCTGGGGCCGCGGACTTTGGGTCGTCGAGGGAGTGGGGGCTTCCGACGACGACAGACGGGCACCGCCCGGATGCCCGCCAGCGTCCGGGCGGTGCCGTCACTCACTGTGTCGGATTCATGTCTTACCTAGCGTGGTCATGTTCAATTACTGTGCATAGACTCGCGCCCATGGAGGCTCAGCTCGACGAGACTGGCGGCATCATCGATCAGCTTGCCGAGGCGACCGTCGAGCGGTTGCACGCCCTTGACTCGTCCACATATCGCCTGCTCAGCATGGCTGCGGTGCTGGGTGAAACGTTTGAAGTGCACGATCTCGCGACGGTGCTGGGACGGCCCGCGTCCAGCATGGTGGACTCACTGGCAGAGGCGCACGCCGCCGAAATCCTGATCGAGACCAGCGACGGGCATCTCACGTTCCGTGGTCGAATCCTGTGGGACGCGCTGATCAACGAGTTGTCCTCGTCACTTCGGACCGCGCTGCACCGCCAGTTCGCCGAGGCGCTCGCCCACCGCGGTGCGGACTTCTGCAAGGTCGCCGACCAACTGCGGGCCGCGCCCGGACCGACCGAGCCGTGGGTGGTGCGCTGGCTGTCCGCGGTACCGGAACAGACGCTGAGCCGGATCGCCGAGCCGGCCGCCGATCTGCTGGAGTCGGCGGTGGAGAGCCCGGCCCTGCCGGCCTCGGACCGCGATGAGCTGATCTTCCGGCTGATGAAGGTGCTGCACAACCTGGACCGCGACACGGGGGCCGACGAGCTGGCCGTCGAGATGCTGCGGGACTCGGCCGACGCGCGGTACCGCGGGCGCGCCTGGCTGATCCGGATCGTCACCGCGAACCGGCAGCAGCGCCTCGACGAGTCGGTCGCCCTCGCGACGGCGTCGCTGGCCGATCCCGTTCTCCTACCCGGCACCCGTGCCCTGATCCGGGCACGCGCGGCCGCGGCGCTGACCAAGCAGGACGAGCTCGCGCGCGGCCGGGCCGAGGCGGCCCGGGCACTGACCGAGGCCGAGGAGGCCGGCGACGCGCTGGCCGCCGGTCACGCGCGGCTGGTTCTCTCGCACATCGACCGGGAGCCGGCGGCGGCGATCGCTCATCTGGACGCGGGCCTGGCCGCACTCGGCGCGAACGACGACCCGGACCTGCGGATGCTGCTGCTCGACAACCGGCTGGCGGCGCTGAACAACCTGGGCCGGGCCGAAGAGTTCCGGGCCACCGCGCACCAGGCGCCCGCCCTGGCCCGGCACGGCACTCCGAACCGGACGAGCCGCCTGCTCTTCGCGGCGGCGATGGGCAGCTACGACTTCGGCTGGTGGGACGAGGCGCTGCGGTACCTGGAGCAGATCCCCGAGGACATCCCCGGAGCGCCGAAGATCGGCCGGCACGGGCTGGCCGCGATGATCCACGCCCACCGCGAGCAGTGGGACGAGGTCGCGTGGCACCTCGCGATCACCAACAAGATCCCGGTCGTGTCCACCGACGCGCGGATCTGGTCCGGCTACATGGTGGCCGCCGACGCGATGCGCGCGGTCACCGACGGCGACCTGCGCAAGGCCGCCGACCTGCTGTCGATCTGGCTGAACCCGCCGACGCCGTTCGACGGCCGCGAGCGCTTCATGTGGCTGCCGCCGCTAGTGCGGGTGGCGCGCACGCTCGGCGACACCGAACTGGCCGAGTCCGTCGCGGTGACCGCCGAGGAGGACGCCCGCAAGCCGGACGCGCCGGTCATGCAGCGGGCGGCGGGCCGGTTCGGGCGTGCCCAGCTCACCGGCGACACGGGCGAGCTGCTGGCGCTGGCCAAACTGTACGGCGACCACCACTGGCTGCACCTGCGGGCGTTCGCGATCGAGGAGGCGGCCGTGCACTACGCCGCCGCCGGGCAGGCCGACGCCGCGCGGGCCGCGTTCAACGACGCGGTCCGCGGCTACTCCGCCCTGGGCGCGACCTGGGACGTGCGCCGCGTGGATGCCCGGTTGCGCCCGCTCGGCATCCGCCGCGGCAGCCGCACGCTGGACCAGCGCGCCGAGTCCGGCTGGGAGGCACTGACGCCGGCCGAGCGCCGGGTCGCCGAGCTGGTCGCCACCGGCCGCTCCAACCCGGACGTGGCCAGCCTGCTGTTCCTGTCGCCGCGCACGGTCCAGACCCACGTCACGCACATCCTGCGCAAGCTGGGCTACTCGTCCCGCACCGACCTGATCAGGGACGCCGGCCGCAGATAAGCGAGGAGTGTGTTGCCGCGTTGATGAGTTCAGGCTTCGGACGCCGCCGGCGAAGCCGTCGTCGGTCGCAGCCTGAACTCATCAACTCTCCGCGGCGCACACGCGATCGAGCGCGGCTAGCTCAGCATCTTCCGGAGGACGAACTGAAGGATGCCGCCGTGGCGGTAGTAGTCCGCCTCGCCGGGGGTGTCGATCCGGACGACGGCGTCGAACTCGACCCCGGTGTCCGTGGTGACCTTGACGGTGCGCGGGGTGTCGCCGTCGTTCAGCGCGGTGACCCCGGTGACCGCGAACGTCTCCGTGCCGGTCAGGCCCAGCGACTCGGCGCTCTGGCCCGGCGGGAACTGCAGCGGCAGCACGCCCATGCCGATCAGGTTCGACCGGTGGATCCGCTCGTAGCTCTCGGCGATGACCGCGCGGACGCCCAGCAGCATCGTGCCCTTGGCCGCCCAGTCCCGCGACGAGCCCGAGCCGTACTCCTTGCCGGCCAGGATGACCAGCGGAACACCGGCCTCCTGGTACGCCACCGAGGCGTCGTAGATCGTGGTCTGGTCGCCGCTGAGGTGGTTGACCGTGAAGCCGCCCTCGACGCCCGGCACGAGCTGGTTCCGCAGCCGGATGTTGGCGAACGTGCCGCGGATCATGACCTCGTGGTTGCCGCGCCGCGAGCCGTAGCTGTTGAACTCGTGCCGCGCGACGCCGTGCTCGGCCAGGTATTTACCGGCGGGGGAGTCCGGTTTGATCGAGCTGGCCGGTGAGATGTGGTCGGTGGTGACGGAGTCGCCCAGCTTGGCGAGCACCCGCGCGCCGGCGATGTCGGACACCGGCGCCGGCGACGCCGCCATGCCCTCGAAGTACGGGGGCTTCCGCACGTACGTCGAGTCGTCGGCCCAGGCGAACGTGTCACCGGTCGGGGTGGGCAGCGACCGCCACTGCTCGTCGCCCGCGAAGACGTCCGAGTAGGCCGAGCTGAAGCCGGTCGCGCCGATCGTCGAGGCGATGACGTCGTCGATCTCCTTGGCGCTCGGCCAGATGTCGGTCAGGAAGACCGGCTTGCCGTCCGACCCGGTGCCCAGCGGCTCGGTCGTGATGTCCAGGTCCATCGTGCCGGCCAGCGCGTACGCCACGACGAGCGGCGGCGACGCCAGGTAGTTCATCTTGACGTCCGGGTTGATCCGGCCCTCGAAGTTGCGGTTGCCGGAGAGCACGCTGACCGCGGTCAGGTCGTTCTCGTTGACCGCCGCGGAGATCGCCTCGGGCAGCGGCCCGGAGTTGCCGATGCAGGTGGTGCAGCCGTACCCGACCAGGTTGAAGCCCAGCTTGTCCAGATAAGGCGTCAGACCCGCGCGGTCGTAGTAGTCCATGACGACCTTCGAACCCGGCGCCAGCGTCGTCTTCACCCACGGCTTGCGCGACAGCCCGCGCTCGACCGCGTTCCGCGCGAGCAGCGCCGCGCCGATCATGACCTGCGGGTTCGACGTGTTCGTGCAGGACGTGATGGCGGCGATGACGACCGCGCCGTGGTCCAGCTCGAACTCGACCCCGTCGTCACCGGTCACCCGGATCGGCTTGGACGCGCGGCCGTTCGACCCCTCGGCGGCGCTGGGCACGTGGCGCGGCTTGTCCGAGTCGTCCTGCACGTCGTTGGCCGGGGCGTCGGACGCCGGGAACGACTCGGCGCTCGCCTCGTCCGCGTGGCCCTCGACGTCGACGTAGTTGACCAGCACGTCGCGGAACATCGGCTTCGCGGCGTTCAGCGGCACCCGGTCCTGCGGGCGCTTCGGCCCGGCCAGCGACGGCACGATCGTCGACAGGTCCAGTTCGAGCTTTTCCGAGTAGTTCGGCTCGGCCGCCGGGTCCAGCCACAGGCCCTGCCGCTTCGCGTACGCCTCGACGAGCGCGACCTGCTGCTCGGTGCGGCCGGTCAGCTTGAGGTACTTGATGGTCTCGTCGTCGATCGGGAAGATCGCGACGGTCGAGCCGTACTCCGGCGACATGTTGCCGATCGTGGCCCGGTTCGCCAGCGGGACCGCGCTGACGCCGGGCCCGTAGAACTCGACGAACTTGCTGACCACGCCGTGCTCGCGCAGCATCTCGGTGATCGTCAGCACCAGGTCGGTGGCGGTGGTGCCGGCCGGCATCTCGCCGGACAGCTTGAAGCCGACGACCCGGGGGATGAGCATGCTGACCGGCTGGCCCAGCATCGCGGCCTCGGCCTCGATGCCGCCCACGCCCCAGCCGAGCACGCCCAGGCCGTTGACCATGGTGGTGTGCGAGTCGGTGCCGACGACCGTGTCCGGATAGGCCTGCCCGTTGCGCTCCATGATGGTGCGCGCCAGATACTCGATGTTGACCTGGTGCACGATGCCGGTGCCGGGCGGGACCACCTTGAACTCGTTGAACGCGGTCTGGCCCCAGCGCAGGAATTGATACCGCTCGCGGTTGCGCTGGTATTCCAGCTCGACGTTGCGGGCGAACGCGTCCTCGCGGCCGAACAGGTCGGCGATCACCGAGTGGTCGATGACCAGCTCGGCCGGCGCCAGCGGGTTGACCTTCGAAGCGTCGCCGCCGAGCTCGCGGACCGCCTCGCGCATGGTGGCCAGGTCGACCACGCAGGGCACGCCGGTGAAGTCCTGCATCAGCACGCGCGCCGGGGTGAACTGGATCTCCACGCTCGGGTCGGCGCTCGGATCCCAGCCGCCGAGCGCGCGGATGTGGTCGGCGGTGATGTTGGCGCCGTCCTCCGTGCGGAGCAGGTTCTCCAGGAGGATCTTCAGGGAGTAGGGCAGCCGGTCGTGCCCCTCGACCTTGTCGATCGTGAAAATCTCGTAGCTCGCGTCTGCGACGGAAAGCTCACTCTTCGCACCAAAGGTGTCGAGGCTGGCCACGTCATCTCCTTCACACCCAGCGACTGGAAATCAAAGTCTTTCGCACCGATCGGGGGAGCCTTCGGCTTAGGCACGCCTAACCCTCGGTGGGTGTCTCTCGTAAACCGTACGTCCGTCTTGTAATGCCGCGCAAGGCGGGGTCAGGTTCTGGCGCGGATCGAGAATTCATTGCTTGCCGTGTACGCCGGTTGGAGCGCGACGCCGTCGATCCGCACCGAGGGCAGCACGAACGCGGCCCGCTTGTCCACGATGTCGTCCCGGAACCGGCCCAGGCGGACGGGCTCCGCCCCGGCGGCCGGACGCAGCCACAGCTCCCACATGCCGGGCGGCAGCGCGCCGACCGACCCCCGGAACCCGGCCCCGTCGGTCACGATCCGCAACGGCATGATCTGCTCGCCGTCACGGGCCTCCAGCGACGCGTCCTCGAAGTGCGCCCCGAACAGCCGGCCGGCGACGTGGACGCCCTCGGAGTCCGCGTCCACGTCGCCGACCTCCGCGTAGACCTCCCGGTCCCAGACGCGCATGCCCAGCACGCCGTCCGGACCGCGGAACGGCAGCTGGATCCGGGCGCCGACCGGACCGTCCAGCAGCGCTCTCGTGTCGCGCCGCCCGGCCTGCACCGGGGTGCCGTCGTCGCGCACCAGCCGGAACACGCCCGGCCCGTCGGGCTGCCAGGACACGCCTTCGGGCAGCGGCGCGACGCCGTCCCAGTCGAGCACCGGATCGGTCACCGACGGCGCCGGACCGAGCACGGTCATCGGACGCGGCCGCCGCCACCGGCGCTTGCCGCGGGCCAGCTCGTGGAACAACTCCTCGTACCGCTCGGCGATCGGGGCCGGGTCGTACCGCGCGGAGTTCGCCAGCGCGGCCGCGGCCATCGAGCGGCGCAGCTCGTCGTCGTTGATCACGCGGAGCAGCGCGTCGCCGAGCGCGTCCGGATCGCCGACCGGCGTGAGCAGCCCGTCCTCGCCGTCGCGCAGGATCTCGCCGGGACCCCACCGCGCGTCGGTGCTGACCACCGGCACGCCCGAGCGCATCGCCTCGACCAGGGTGATCCCGAAGGACTCCTTGTCGGCCGACACGGCGGCGATCGCCGCCTTCGCCCACTCCGGCTCGATCGGCGTGACCGGGCCCATCAACCGGACGTGGTTGTGCAGGCCCAGCTCGAGCACCAGCTCGCGGAGGACCGCGGTCTCCTTGCCCAGGCCGTAGACGCGCAGCGTCCAATCCGGCCGCTCGGCGACCACCTTGGCGAACGCGCGCACCAGCACGTCGTACCGCTTGCTGGGGATCAGCCGGCCGGCCGCCACGACGAGTTTCGCCCGTCCGTGTGACGGCGGCACGCCCGGCTCGGGCACCCCGTTCGGGATGTGCAGCAACCGGGTGCGGCGCAGGGACAGGTGGGCGCGATAGTCCGCGGCGTCGCGCTCGGAGACCGTGACGAAGGCGTCCAGCTTGCCGATGTGCTTCGGCATCAGCTGGCGCAGCGCCTTGCGGTGGGCGCCGCGCGTGAGGTGCTCCTGCCCGATGCGCACCATGCGTCTCGGGGCGAAGGCCGCCGTGTACGCGATGAGGCCCGGCCGGGTCGCGATGACCACGTCGGCATCGCTGCGGCGCAGGAACGCGCGGTAGCGACGCTCGACGAAACGGTCGTAACCGGCGGCGCGGACGTCCGAGCGCGGGTAGACCCGGGCCGGCTCGCCCCGGCCGCGGCCGTCCGGCTCGTGATCGGGATGCCCGGCCCGGGTCTCGATCAGAGACATCAGCCGGATCGCCGGGTCGGCGCGCAGGTGCGGCACGTCGCGCGGGCGCACGGTGCTGAGGACCTCGACGTCGTGGCCGCGGGCGGCGAGCGCGGCACCAAGATTGAACGTGGTCTTGATCGTCCCGCCAATGCCGAACGCGTCGTTGATCAGAAACAGCACCCTCATCGCCGGGCCTCCTTGCTCGGAAGGCTCGCCACGTTATCGGGTTGTGGGCCGCGGCGTTTACCCCTGTGGACAACGGGGCATCCGCCACCCGTGCAGGCACCCACCGATCTGGCTCGCCTGAGCGAGTTCTTCGACCGCTACGGCGTCGCGCTCACCACGGGTGACGTCGCCGCCGTGGCGGGCTGTTACGCGCTGCCCGGCATGGTGGTCGCGAACTCGTACAGCTTCACCTTCGCCACCCCGGCCGCCGTCGCGCTCTCCTTCCTCGGCGCCGCCCCGGCCTACCGCGAGCAGCGGATCGTCGCCGCGAATGCCCAGCTCACCGACGTGCAGCAGCTGTCCGGCGCGCTGATGATGGTGGCCGTCGAATGGGAGTATCTGGACAGCGGGGGCAACTCGGTGCCCGGCGAGAGCTATCGCTATCTGCTGCGGATCGAGGCGGACGGGCCGCGGATCACCACGGTGATCGCAGCCGACTGAAACTGTCGCACCGAGGTGCCAGGATGTCCCGGTGACCGAAGCCCTGGGCATTTTCGTCGACCGCACCACGATCGCCCTGCCGCCCTCGTTCGGGGATGCGCCGGGGCTGATGTTGATCAATGGCGCGACCGAGGTGCCGCTCACCCTGCGGCCCGGTGGCCTGTTCCAGGCACAGATCCGGAAATTCCGGCACCTTGCTGGATATCGGGCCTATTCGGTGCGCGAGCTGAGCGACGCCGCGCTCGGCGACCTGCTGCGCGGCGACCCGCACGTCGCCGGGGCGCGGGCCACGACCGGTGTCCAGATCGCCGGCGTCCTCGACGACCCGTACGCCGAGGCCGCCGACGCGGAACTCGGCCCGGTCATCGAGGACGGCGTGCCCCGCCTGTCGGTCTGGGCGCCCACCGCCCTACCGATACCGCGTCGAGGTCTGGCATCCCGGCGCCCGCGACGTGATCACCACCGAGGTCACCGATCCGTACTCGGTGGGGCTCACCGCCGACTCCACGCACAGCCTGCTCGTCGACCTGGACGACCCACGGCTCGCCCCGCCCGGGTGGGCGGCGCTGGTCAAGCCGCCCCCGGTCGCCCCGGCCCGGATGCAGATCGCCGAGGTGTCCGTCCGCGACTTCTCCATCGGCGACGAGTCGCTGCCCGCCGCCGAGCGCGGGACGTTCGCGGCGTTCACCCGCCCCGGCTCCACCTCGATGCGGCACCTGCGCTCGCTCGCCGGTGCCGGGCTCACCCACCTGCACCTGATGCCGGTGTTCGACTTCGCCGGCGTCCCCGACCGCCGCGCCGACCAGGCGGTGCCCGGCGTCGACCTGGCCACGTTCCCGCCCGACTCGGCCGAGCAGCAGAGCGCGATCGCCAAGGTGGCCGACCACGACGGCTACAACTGGGGCTACAACCCGTGGCACCACACCACGCCGGAGGGCAGCTACGCGCTCGACCCGGACGGCCCGGCCCGCATCCGGGAGTTCCGGGCGATGGTGGCCGCCCTCAACGCGGCCGGCCTGCGCGTGGTCCTCGACGTCGTCTACAACCACACCGCCGGCGAGAGCGTGCTCGACCGCATCGTCCCCGGCTACTACCACCGCCGCGCCCGGGACGGCTCGGCCGGCGCGGACACGGCCACCGAGCACATGATGATGGCCAAGCTCGTCATCGACTCCGTCGTGACCTGGGCGACGGCGTACCAGGTCGACGGTTTCCGGTTTGATCTGATGGGTCACCACCCGCGCGGCAACATCCTCGAGGTGCGCAACGCGCTCGACCACCTGCCCGGCGGCCGCGACATCGTGCTGTACGGCGAGGGCTGGGACTTCGGCGAGGTGCGCGGCGGCGCGCGGTTCGCCCAGGCGACCCAGCTCAACATGGCCGGGACGGGGATCGGCACGTTCAACGACCGGCTGCGTGACGCGGTGCGCGGCGGCGGAGCGCTGGACGCCGACCCGACCGCGCGGGGCTTCGTGACCGGAGACCCGGCCCCGGACACGCACGACGAGATCAAGGTGGGGCTGGCGGGCGGCCTCGCGTCGTACGAGTTCGTCACGCACACCGGCGAGCGGCGCCGCGGCTCCGAGATCGACTATCGCGGCGCCCCCAGCGGCTACACGGCGGCCCCCGGCGAGTCGATCAACTATGTGGACGCCCACGACAACGAGATCCTCTACGACGCGCTGGCGTTCAAGCTGCCACGCGAGACCGGCCCGGACGACCGGGCCCGCCTGCAGGTGCTCGCGCTGGCGCTGGTGGTGTTCGGCCAGGGCGCCGGCTTCGTGGCGCTGGGCAGCGAGCGGCTGCGGTCCAAGTCGCTCGACCGCAACTCCTACGACTCCGGCGACTGGTTCAACCGGATCAGGTGGGACCCGGCCGAGGGCAACGGCTTCGGTGCCGGGCTGCCCCGAAGCGACGAGAACGAGGCGCGGTGGCACTGGGCCCGGCCCCTGCTCGCCGATCCGGCCCTGGTTCCGCCGCCCGAGCTGATCGAGGCCACCGCCGAGCGCTACCGCGAACTGCTGCGCATCCGCCGGGAGTCGCCGGTCTTCGGCCTGCCCAGCGCCGAGGAGGTGCAGCGACGGGTGTCCTTCCCGCTCGGCGGCCCGGACGAGACACCCGGCGTCATCGTCCTGGACCTGGACGCGACCGGCATCGATCCACGCTGGTCACGGCTCGTGGTGGTGTTCAACGCCCGGGCGCAGGAGACCGTCCAGTCCCTTCCCGCCGCCGGACTGCGGCTGCATCCCGAGCTGACGGCGGATCCCTTACTGCGTACCGCGCGGGCCGGCGACGCGGGCTTGACCGTTCCGGCGCGGTCCGTTGCCGTATTTGTTACCGATCTCCCCTGATAGCTGAGCTGCGCTAACTCGCTGTATGGCGAACAATGACACTCTGAAAGTGTCGAGCGAAGGGACGAAGCTTTGCGCGAGGTGGACTACGACGAGCGGCAGTACCGCGTGTACGCGCAGGCACGCGCACTGCCGGAGACGACGATCGCCGGATGGATGAGCGCATTCGCCCGGCACGCCCCACCGGCACGCCCGCTCACCGTGCTCGACCTCGGGTCCGGCACCGGCCGCTTCACCCCGGCGCTGGCCGCCACGTTCGGCGGCCCGGTCTACGGCGTCGAGCCCTCGGGGCGGATGCGCGAGGTGGCGGAGGACCATGCGGCCGATCCCGCGGTGACCTACCTCGACGGATCCGCCGAGGCCATCCCGCTGCCCGACGCCGGCTGCGACCTGGTGCTCATGTTCCTGGTGCTGCACCACGTCCGTGACCAGGCCGCGGCCGCCGCCGAGGTGGCCCGCGTGCTGCGCCCCGGCGGCCGCGTGCTGATCCGCAGCGCCTTCCCGGAGCGTCTGCCGGAGCTTCTCCGGTACGACTACTTCCCCGGCGCGCGCACCGTCGACGAGCAGGTCTTCCCCCGGATGGACCACACCATCGACCTGTTCACCGGTGCCGGCCTGCGGTTCGTCGAGCTGGACGAGGTGCAGCAGGAGATCGCCGGCAGCCTCTCCGAGTATGCCGACCGCCTGCGCCTGCGCGGCTCGTCGACGTTCGAGCGCCTCACCGAGGAGGAGATCGCGGCGGGCTTCGCCGCGCTGGACGCGGCGGTGGCCGCCGAGTCCCGCCCGCGCCCGGTCATCGAGGACAGCGACATCCTCGTGTTCGAGCGGCGGGCGGAATAACGCCGAACGTCAGCCCGGGAGCCGCGGACCGGCCTCGCGCTGCGCCGCCAGCCACGCCTCGACCTGGCCGGAGGTCCGGGGCAGGCCGGCCGACAGGTTGCGATACCCGTCCGCGGTGACCAGCACGTCGTCCTCGATGCGCACCCCGATCCCGCGCAGCTCCTCCGGTACCAGCTCGTCCTCGGGCTGGAAGTAGAGGCCGGGCTCCACGGTCAGCACATAGCCCTCGGCAAGCGTTCCGTCCCGGTAGTTCTGCTTGCGCGCGTTCGCGCAGTCGTGCACGTCGATGCCGAGCATGTGCCCGAAGCTGTGCAGCGTCCACCGGCGATAGACGGTGCTCTGCTCGCTCATCGCCTCGTCCACACTGACCGGCAGCAGGCCCAGGTCGTGCAGCCCCTCGGCGAGGGCCCGCATGCACGTCCGGTGGATGTGCTTGAACTCGACACCCGGCTTGGTCGCGTCCATGCCGGCCTGCTGCGACGCGTGCACGATGTCGTACACCTGGCGCTGCAACGGGGTGAACGTGCCGGACACCGGGACCGTACGGGTGACGTCGGCGGTGTAGAAGTTGTTGCCCTCGACGCCCATGTCCATCAGCAGCAGGTCACCGGGACGGGTCTCGCCGGTGTTGCGGATCCAGTGCAGGATCGTCGCGTGCGGCCCGGACCCCACGATCGAGCTGTACCCGACGTCGTTGCCGTCGTGCCGCGCCCGCAGCCCGAACACACCCTCGAGCAGCCGCTCCTTGACCGGGCGGTCGGCCGGCAGGATGCGTGCCACGTCCTCGAAGCCGTGCACCGTCGCGTCGATCGCGGCCTGCAGCTGGCCGATCTCCCACTCGTCCTTGACCAGCTTCAGCTCGGAGATGACCCAGGCGAGCTCGCGGTCGCGCGGCTTGTCGCGGTCCGGCTCGTAGGCCAGCACCGTACGGTCGATGTTCGGGTCGAGACCGCGCAGGACCCGGGTGCGGCCGGGCGCGGACAACGCCAGCGCGGTGCCGAGCTCGCCCAGCGAGGCGGTCTCGATGCCCAGCTCCTCGGACTTCTCGCCGAGCGTGTGCGTGCGGCCGATCCACAGCTCGCCGTTGCGGCTGCGGAAGAAGGCGTCGGTGTCCTTGGAGTTGCGCTGGTGCGTGTAGAGCACCGCGTCGTGCCCCGAGCCGGACGGCCGCATCACGAGCACGCTGTCCGGGTCGCGGTCGCCGGTCAGATACACGAAGTCGCTGCCGGGCCGGAAGACGAAGTCGGTGTCGTTGGCCCGGACCTTCTCGTTGCCGGACGGGATGATCAACGTTTCGCCGGGGAACGCCTCGGAGAGCGCCGCGCGTCGCTTCGCGTAGTTCGGCGCCTCGGGCCGGGCCGTGACCGACAGCGGATCGTCACGCCACCCCTGGCGCATGAACTGCAGAAAAGCCTCGGGAAAGTCCGGGTCGTGGGACTCGGTCTTCGCCTTTTCGGCCATAGTTGTTTGCCTCCGCTCTTCGATCCCCTGACGACGTTACCGGTTGACCGGACGAGGGCCAGACCGTGGCGGAGACCACGAGGCCGGATCGAACCGAGGTGGTGGAGCCCACGGTTCCGGGACCCACCGGGACCGCGTTCGCGCAAGCGGTGATCATGGTGGCGGGGGCGACGAGCGCTAATGCTCAGAAACGGTACTTAACGGGCGCGTACTGGCGCTCGGCGGTCGGGGGCGGAAGGCTGACCGTAACCAGACTAGGGAGTCGCAATGGGATACGCGGTGGTGCTCGGCGAAGCGCTGATCGACCTCCAGGAAGCGGAGATGGACGGTGCCGCCGTCTACCGTCACGCGATCGGTGGCGCGCCGCTCAACGTCGCGGTGGGTGCGACCCGCCTCGGTGGCCAGGTGGAGTACGGCGGGACCCTGGGCGAGGACGTCCTCGGCAACCGGATCGCCTCGTTCCTGCGCAAGACCGGGGTCGGGATGCGGGCCGCCAAGCGGGTACCGGTCTCCACCACGCTCGCGGTGACCACCTTCGTGGGCGCCGACCCGACCTTCACCTTCTACGGTGAGCCGCCCTCGTACTCGCTGCTCGCGCCCAACGACGTCGACCCGCGGCTGGTGGGCGGCGCCGCGGTGCTCTACGCCGGGTCGATCGCGCTGCTGCGCGAGCCGTTCCGGGCGGCCGCGCACAAGGCGTGGACGACGCCCGGCCCGCTGCGCGTCTTCGACCCGAACGTGCGGCCCACGCTCCTTCCGGACGGTGCCGCGGTGACCCGGCTACGCGAGCTGGTCGAGGAATACTTCGCCACCGCCGACCTGGTCAAGCTCAGCTCGATGGACGCCGACGTGCTCTACGACGGCGCGCACCCGGCCACGGCCGCGGCGCGGATCCTGGGCCTGGGGGCGAAGGCGGTGGTGGTGACGATGGGTGCCCGCGGGGCCTACGTGGCCGCGAACGGCAAGAACGCGACGCTGCCGGCCCCGGTGGTGAACGCGATCGACGCGACCGGTGCCGGCGACTCGGTGATGGGCGCGCTGGTCTACCGGCTGCTCGACGGCGGGATGCCCACCGACCTGGACGGATGGACCAGCGACGTACGGTTCGCGCTGGCCGTGGCCGGTCTCGTCTGCGAGCGCCGGGGCGGCGCCGTGGCGATGCCGACGCAGGACGAGCTGAAGGCGCGTTTCGGAGAAGATATCTAGAGGTCGCCGAGGGCGCGGGCGATGAACCGCTGCCGATCCAGCAGCATCCGCTCCACCCGCACCTCGGCCACCAGGGTCTCACCCTCCCGGACGATCACCTCGAACAGGAGCTTGCGCCCGTCCACTTTGGCGAGCGTGGCGAGCGCGGTGACCGTGTGGCCGACCGCGGTGGGCGCCCGGTGTTCCACCTCGGCGCGGACGCCGACCGTGGTGACCCCGCCGGGCATCTGCCGGGCGGTCGCCGCAACGGTGGCCGCCTCGGCCAGCGCCAGCACCCGTGGGGTCGCGAGCACGGGCACGTCGCCCGACCCGAGCGACTGGGCCGTGTCGGCATCGGTCACGGTCAACTCCACCCGGGCGGTCAGACCCGGGGCGAACTCCGGAAGCTCCATGCCAAGAGCTTAAATCTGCCGGGCCTGGCGAGCCCGCACCGCGAGCTGCTCGGCCAGCGCCCAGGCCTCGGAAAGATCACGGTCCTTGGCCTCGCCGGACCGGCCACCAGCCGTGTCCGCGTAGACGGTGGCCAGCCCGAGGAGCCGCTGCAACGGTCCCTGGATCACCCGGACGCTCTGCAGACGGGCGTACGGGACCAGGCTCATCTCGCGGGTGAGCAGGCCCGAGCGGGTGACGAAGACCTCGGGCGTCAGCCCGGCACCCAGGAAACGCAGGGCGAACGGGTTGAGCCAGCGGGCCCGCCGCGGTGGTGGCGTGGTGGCGAGCGCGGCCAGGTCGACGCCGGGCAGCACCTCCCAGACCAGGGCCCGCGCGGTGCCGAACTCGCCCACCGGGAGCAGCCGGTCGGATCGTTTGCTGTCGCCGCCGCCCTCGCCCGCGTACCCGGCGATGTCCAGCCGCATGTGCAGCCATTTCTTCGCCCGCCAGAGCAGCGGCCAGGTGACCCGCACCGACTGCACGCGATGCAGCGGCACCACCTGGCTGCGCGTCTCCAGCAGGCCGAAGCGCACCACCAGGCGGTCGCTCGGGTCACGCGCCAGCCGGAAATCCCAGTCCTGCAGCACGCGGCGCACCGGTTGCAGCAGCACACCGGCCATCGCGGTCACCGTGCTCGCGATGCCGATGAAGGTCCACGAGCCCTCCAGCACCGTCTGGGTGATCACGAACGCGATACCGAGCGGCAGGAAGAACGCCTGCGGGGTGAGCAGCTGGCTGATCAGCAGGTCACGGTTGTCGACCCGCAGCAGCGGACGTTCGAGGGCGGGCACGCTGGGTGCCGCGGCCGCCGGCCCGGTGGGGGCTTGCGCCGCCGCTTGCGTACGCCCCGCCAGCTCCAGAAGTCGTTCTCGCAACGCGGCGGCGTCCCGGACCGTGAGGTATGCCAGCGGCGCCTCGGTCTTGCTCCCGCCGACCACCTCGAGGCGTAGCTCGGCGAGCCCGGTGAGCTGGGCCAGCAGCGGCCGGCGCAGCTCCACGGCCTGTAACCGCTCCAGCGGGATGGCCCGGTTACGCCGCCAGATCAGCCCGTCCTGGATGCGCAGCTCCCGGCCGACCACGTGATACCCGGTGGTCAGCCAGCCGACGATCGAGAAGACCACGGTGCCGATCGCCAGCACCAGCACCACCAGCGCGAAGCGTTCGAACCCCACCGAATTGAGCGTCTGCCAGGACAGCGCCGCGATGATCACCGCGATGGTCTTGGCGCCGTGCAGCAGCGGGCTGAGCGGGTGCAGCCGCCGGCGCGGCTCGGCGGCCGGGACCTGCGGCGGCGCCTCCACCGGCAGCGACGGTCCGGCGGACGGGGGTGGGCCGGGCGCGGTCACAGGCCCTCGGCCCGGTCCTCGCCGAGGGCGGTGAGCCGGTCACGCAGCCGGGACGCCTCGGCGGGCGGCAACCCCGGCACCCGGGCGTCGCTGCCCGCGGCCGCCGTGTGCAGCTGCACCGTGGCCAGGCCGAACGCGCGCTCCAGCGGGCCCGCGGTGACATCCACGTACTGCATGCGGGCGTACGGGACGATGGACAGCCGGCGGATCAGCAGGCCGTGGCGGACCAGGAGGTCGAGATCGCGCTCGGCGTAGCCCCAGGCGCGCACCGCGCGGACCGTGATGATCGCGCGCCAGACCGCGTAGACCACCAGCACCGCCACGCCGGCGAGCCACCAGCGCGAGCCCTGCAGGCTCCACCCGACCAGGACGCCGGCCAGCAGCACGAGGAACCAGGTGCCCCGGCTGATCAGCTCCACTGTGATCAGCTTGCTCGACACCGGGCGCCACTCGACGGTGTCCGGCCAGGGTTCGAGAGCGTCGGCTGCGGGAACGGGGTCGGTCACACCTGAACCCTACGAGATCTGCGCATCCGTCGCCGCACCGAAGGGCGTCACTTCGCGCAGGAATCCGCGCATCTCCAAGAACGAGGAAAGATGCTCCCGATGGTCATCGCAGGCGAGCCAGGTCTTTCGATACTCCGGCGCGTGCAACTTCGGGTTGTTCCACCGCAGCATCCACCCGGCAGACGCACGACACCCCTTGGCGGAGCACTGCGGGAGGAGTTCGTCGGTCACCTGCCAACCATAGGGCAGCACCGACACATAGAGCGCCGGGCGACCACGGGGGAAGTCGCCCGGCGACGAGAGGAATGTTACACGCTTCACCCGCGTACGCATCCACCCGGCGTCGGTGCCTGTTCGAGCGCATCGCGCAGAAAGATCGACATGACCGGACCATGGCGGGTAAGCACGGCGGCGCGTATTACGGCACCCTGAGCGAGCTCTCAGACAAGTCGTGTAAGTCTTGGTGGTCGGCATCGAGCCGGCACCCCGTAACCGTGTGGAGGACCGGTGGCCCAGCCGCTCACGCCCGAGACCGACTCCAGTTCCGGCATCCCCGCGCCGGTGCCACCCGCCCAGGACGCGTCCCACCTAGAGCGGGCCATGTTCGAGGTCAAACGCGTGATCGTGGGCCAGGACCGGATGGTCGAGCGCATGTTCGTGGCGCTCCTGGCCCGCGGCCACTGCCTGCTCGAGGGCGTGCCCGGCGTGGCCAAGACGCTCGCGGTCGAGACGCTCGCGCGGGTCGTCGGCGGGACGTTCTCCCGCGTCCAGTTCACCCCCGACCTGGTCCCGGCCGACATCGTCGGCACCCGGATCTACCGGCAGTCCAGCGAGAAGTTCGACGTCGAACTAGGCCCGGTGTTCGTCAACTTCCTGCTCGCCGACGAGATCAACCGGGCGCCGGCCAAGGTCCAGTCGGCGCTGCTCGAGGTGATGGCTGAGCATCAGGTGTCGATCGGCGGGCAGACCCACGAGGTGCCCAACCCGTTCCTGGTGATGGCCACCCAGAACCCGATCGAGCAGGAGGGCGTCTACCCGCTGCCCGAGGCCCAGCGCGACCGGTTCCTGATGAAGATCCTGGTGGGTTACCCGACCGACGCCGAGGAACGCGAGATCGTCTACCGGATGGGCGTGAGCGCGCCCGAGCCGAAACCGATCTTCACGCCGGAAGACCTGCTGGGCCTGCAGCGCCGCGCCGACCAGGTGTTCGTGCACAACGCCCTGGTCGATTACACGGTCCGGCTGGTGCTCGCCACCCGTGACCCGGCGGGGCACGGCATGCCGGACGTCGCGCAGCTCATCCAGTACGGGGCGAGCCCGCGTGCCTCGCTGGGCATCGTGCGCGCCACCCGGGCCCTGGCGCTGCTGCGCGGCCGCGACTACGCCCTGCCGCAGGACCTGCAGGACATCGCGCCGGACATCCTGCGGCACCGGCTGGTGCTCAGCTACGACGCGCTGGCCGACGACATCCCGGCCGACCACATCGTCGCCCGGATCATGCAGAGCGTCCCGATGCCGTCGGTCTCCGCCCGGCAGGGCACCTCGCCGACGAACGGCGGACCGCCCCCGGCACCGGTCAGCGGCGTTCCCCAGGCAGGTGGCGGATGGCCGGCGCCGCACCAGTGACCGACACCGGCGAGGCCCGCGCCGAGGCGGTGCTGTCCCGGCTGCAGCTGCTCGTGACCCGCAAGCTGGACGGTCTGCTGCAGGGCGACTACGTGGGTTTACTGCCCGGGCCGGGCACCGAGGCGGGCGAGTCCCGGGAGTACCGGCCGGGCGACGACGTGCGCCGGATGGACTGGCCGGTCACCGCCCGGACCACCCTTCCGCACGTGCGCCAGACCGTCGCCGACCGCGAGCTCGAGACGTGGATGGCGATCGACCTGTCCGCGAGTCTCGAGTTCGGCACGTCCCGCTGGCTCAAGAGCGACCTGGTGATAGCGGCCGCGACCGCGATCGCCCACCTGACCGTGCGCGGCGGCAACCGGATCGGTGCGGTTGTCGGCACCGGCAGCGGCGTACCGGGAAAACGGCGGAAAGCGGAAGCGGACCACCCGGCCGTGCGCCGGATGCCCGCCCGGCCCGGCCGTAAGGAAGCGCAAGGGCTGCTCCGCGCGATCGCCCGCACCGAGGTCCGGCCCGGCCGCGCCGACCTGGGCGCGCTGATCGACATGCTGAACCGGCCGCCGCGACGCCGGGGGATGGCCGTGGTGATCTCCGACTTCCTGGCGCCGGTCGAGCAGTGGTCGCGGCCGGTGCGCAAGCTCGGCGTGCGGCACGACGTCCTCGCCATCGAGGTGGTCGATCCGCGCGAGCTGGAACTGCCCGACGTCGGCGTGCTCACGCTCGCCGATCCGGAGACCGGCGCGCTGCACGAGGTGCAGACCGCCGACCCCAAGCTGCGTCACCGCTACGCCGAGGCCGCGGCCGCGCAGCGTGGCGCGATCGCCCAGGCCCTGCGCGCGGCTGGTGCCGCTCACCTGCGCCTGCGTACCGACACCGACTGGCTGCTGGACATGGTCCGTTTCGTGGCCGCCCAGCGACACGCACGCACCCGGGGGACCACTCGATGATCCGTTTTCTGGAACCCGGCTGGCTGCTGGCGATGCTGCCCGTGCTGGCGGTCGCCGGGGTCTACGTGTGGCGTCAGTTCCGCCGCCGCCAGTACGCGATGCGCTTCACCAATGTCGACCTGCTGCGCACGCTGGCGCCGCGCGGGCTCGGCTGGCGCCGGCACGTCTCGGCCGCGGCGTTCCTGCTCAGCCTGCTCATCCTGGCGGCCGCGCTGGCCCGGCCCTCGGTCGACAAGGAGGAGCCGCTGGAGCGGGCCACGGTGATGCTGGCCATCGACGTGTCGCTCTCCATGGAGGCCGACGACGTGGCCCCCAACCGCATCGAGGCGGCGCAGGAGGCGGCGAAGCAGTTCGTCAACGAGCTGCCCCCGTCGTACAACCTGGGCCTGGTGTCGTTCGCGAAGTCGGCGAACGTGCTGGTGTCGCCGACCAAGGACCGCTCCGAGGTGATGGCCGGGATCGACGGCCTGACGCTGGCCGAGGCGACCGCGACCGGTGAGGCGGTGTTCACCTCGCTGGACGCGATCCGCTCGGTGCCGGCCGACGGCGCGGACGGCGCCCCGCCCGCCCGGATCGTGCTGCTCTCCGACGGTTACCGCACGTCGGGCCGCTCGATCGAGGACGCGGCGACCGCGGCGGCGCAGGCCAACGTGCCGGTGTCGACGATCGCGTTCGGCACCGACAGCGGCGTGGTCGACATCCGCGGCCAGTTGCAGCGGGTGCCGGTCGACCGGTTGTCGTTGCAGCAGCTAGCCGACCAGACGAAGGGCTTCTTCTACGAGGCCGCCACGGTGGGCGAGCTGAAGAAGGTCTACCAGGACATGGGCAGCTCGATCGGCCACCGGGTGGAACCCCGCGAGGTCACCCAGTGGTACGCCGGTTTCGCCCTGCTCCTCGGCCTGGCAGCAGCCGGGGCATCGATGATCTGGACCAGTCGGTTGCCGTGATTCCTGGGGTCTGTCCGGCCGCTCACGGACGCCGTGAAAGGCGGGACAGACCCCAGAACAACTCAGGCGTTGCTGTGGATGACGACAAACAGAATCACCACCCAGGCGGCGGCGATCGTGAAGCTGATGGGCGCGACGAAGTTCTTCATCATTGAGCTACTTCCGCTCGAGTCGGACGAGGAAAGCGCACACATGATGTCGCGGCCGGCACCTCGCTTCCGGCGTCGCGGTGCACACGACAAACCCGGCACGTGCCGTCACATAACGGGCAGACCGGTGGAAACGAGGCGGGTGACAGTCAGCGGTCAGACGCGCTGAAAGGCGGCCCGGCCACGACTAGGAGGATCGCTATCTCGCACAGCGATCACCTCCCTGATGTTGTCGTGCCGGTGTCAGGACCGACGGGAATCGTACTCCTTAAGTCGGACTTAAGAAACGTCGCCCGGCGCGTCGTGCCCGAGACCACCCGAGAGGACGATGTCGGTCACTGATCGCAGCGTCGCGCTGCCCGGCACGAGGTAGTAGTCGTGGCCCGCGACACCCCCGGTGGGCAGGGCGGTCGCGCCGAATCCGGCCGACGACGGGCGCTTGCCCAGCCCGATCCCGAAGAGCCGCACCTGCGGGATGCGCCGGATCCAGTCGTGCGGCGCGAGCGCGGTCCAGACCCGGGCGCCGCCGAGGTCCGCGGCCTTGCCCACGCCCATCCCGGGCGAGCCCAGCGCGATCACGTCGGACACCTCGGGCAACCGCTTGGCGGCGAGGCCGACCACCATCGAGCCGTAGCTGTGGCCGATCAGCGTGACGTCCACGTCCGGCCGCTGCGCGAGCAGGTCGCGCACGAAGGTCGTGAGCGCCCGGGCGCCGGTCCGCGCGCGACCCTCGGTCGCCGCGTCCCAGCCGATGCCGTTCGGCGGGTCGTAGCCCAGCCACGCGATCACGGCGGTGTCCGTGCTGCGCTTGGCGAGCTGCTGGTAGAGGGCGCGGGCCTGCACACCCGGCGCGCGGCGGGGCACGCCGCCCAGCCCGCGGTCGAAGTCGGCCAGTGTGGTGTCCACGCCCGGCACCAGGATCGCCACCCGGTGAGCCCGGGTCAGGTCGCCCAGCACCTCGACGGCCTGCCCGTCGCCGGCCGGGTCGAACTCGAGGAAATGCCGGCCCTGGGCGGCCCAGGTGGCGTACGGACATCCGGTCGCGAGCATGCGAACGGCGCTTTCCCGGTACGCCTCGGAGATCGCCGGCAGGTGCTTCGCCGGCGATGCGTGCGACGGGAGCGGAAGCAGCAGGAAGACGGTGAGCAGGGCGACGGCGGTGATCGGCAGGTTTCGCATGGGGCGCAGCGTCCGATCGCGACGGCACCCGGATCGTCACCCCACGGACCGGTCTTGCCCGTGCTACCCCGGTATGACGAGCCCCGTCTCGTACGCGAAAACCACCGCCTGCGCCCGGTCCCGTAGCCCTAACTTGGCCAGGATCCGTCCGATGTGGGTCTTCACGGTCTGCTCGGCGACCACCAGCTCCTCGGCGATCTCCTGATTGGACCGTCCGCGTGCGATCAGCCGCAGCACGTCGGTCTCGCGCGGGGTGAGCGCGTTCAGCGCGGCCGGCCGTGGCCGGTCGCGGTGCGGCCGGGCGGCGAACTCGGCGATCAGCTTGCGGGTCACCGACGGCGCGAGCAGGGCCTCGCCGGCCGCCACCACCCGCACCGCGTTGATCAGATCGGCGGCCGGAGCGTCCTTGAGCAGGAAGCCGCTGGCCCCGGCACGCAGCGCCTCGTAGACGTAGTCGTCCAGGTCGAAGGTGGTCAAGATGAGGATCCGGGGGCCGCCGGCCAGCCGCCGGGTCGCCTCGAGGCCGTCCATCTCCGGCATCCGGATGTCCATCAGCACGACGTCCGGGGCGAGGTCCCGGCATCGGGTGACCGCGGCCGCGCCGTCCGCGGCGTCACCCACCACGACGATGTCCGGCTGGGCGCCGAGCAGCGCGCCGAAGCCCTCGCGGACCATCGCCTGATCGTCCGCGATGAACACCCGAATCATGAAGCGCTCTCCAGGGGCAGCCGGGCCAGTACCACGAAATCGGATTCGTCGGACGTGGCGGTAAGTGATCCACCGAGGAGCGTCGCACGCTCGCGCATCCCGACCAGTCCGTGGCCGGTGGTTCCGGCGGCGACACGCGCCACGAGGCGGTTCCGGACCGCGATCTCCAGCGCGTCCGGCCGGACCCGCACGTCGACGGAGACGGGCTGGCCCGGAGCGTGCCGGGCGGCGTTGGCGAGCGCTTCCTGAACGATCCGATACGCCGCCAGACCCGCCGTCTCCGGAATCGAGACCTCGGGCAGGGCCAGCGTGACCGGGACGCCCGCACTCCGGGCCGTCTCGACCAGCTCCGCCAGGTCGGCCAGGCCCGGTTGCGGTGCTGTTCGGACGGTCTCCTCCTCGGCCCGCAGCACGCCCAGCAGGCGGCGCATCTCGGAGAGGGCCTCGCGGGCCGCCGTCGCGATCGCGGCCAGTTCCTGCTGTGCGGGCTCGGCCAGGCCGGTGAGCCGGAAGGGCGCGGTCTCGGCGCGTACCGCGATCATCGACATGTGGTGGGCCACGACGTCGTGCATCTCGCGGGCGATCCGGGTCCGCTCCTCGAGCACGGCGCGTTTGGCCCGCTCGAGCTCGGTGAGCTCCTCCTTCTCGGCGATCAGTTGCCGGGTACGCCGTCGCCGGTACACGATGTCGCCGATCGCCGCGACCGCCACCAGCAGGACGGCCGGCCCCCACTTGTTGACCCCCGGCGGGTAGACAATGGCCGGGACGAGGCTCAGCACGGTCGCCCAGACGGTCACGGCGGTGCCTCGTGTGCCGGCCAGCCGGAACATCACGAGCAGGAACAGGGGAATCTGGACGGGGTTCCAGGGCCACACCTCGCGGGGCGTCGCGTTGATGGCGCCGACGAACAGCATCACGAAACCGACGCGCCAGCCCCACGTCGGATATCGGTAGGCGACCGCGGCCTGGAGCACCGATCCGATCGCCATGATCACAATCACGATCTGGGGCAGCACGCGGGTGTCGCTCAGGTACTCCGCGGCGGCGAAGCCCAACCCGATCAGTGCGAGTAGACCTAACGGCACGGCGTACGCGGCGGCACGCCGACGCAACGGGGGCCGCGGCACCTCGCCACTCCAGAGAAGCTCGCGGAGAGGCCCCATGGCTCGGTGCCTGGTCGAGGGCCGGATAGTCTCCACGCGGGCAGGTTACGGCGCGCATCCGGCGATGTCGTGCCCCCGGGGTGCTATCCCGCACCCACTACCTGGGTATGAGGGAGTGTTGGTCGTGGCTCGCACGGTATTGGTGACTGGCGGCAACCGTGGCATCGGTTATGGCATCGCGCAGGCCTTCGCGAAGCAGGGGGATCGGGTCGCGGTCCTGCACCGGGGCGGAACGGCGCCGGAGGGCATCGAGGGCGTCCTCGGCGTCAAGGGCGATGTCACCGACACCGCCTCCGTCGATGCCGCCTTCACCGAGGTGGAGGAGAAGCTCGGACCGGTCGAGGTCGTCGTCGCCAACGCCGGGATCAACCGCGACACGCTGCTGCTGCGCATGAGCGACGAGCAGTGGGACGAGGTGCACAACACCAA
The DNA here is from genome assembly GCF_012933445.1 of Actinoplanes sp. TBRC 11911. Classification (GTDB taxonomy): domain Bacteria; phylum Actinomycetota; class Actinomycetes; order Mycobacteriales; family Micromonosporaceae; genus Actinoplanes. Next base: position 27,859 of record NZ_JABBNC010000045.1, on the reverse strand, counting down.
CCTCAAGGGCGCGTTCCGGGTGGCCCGGCGGGCCAGCAGCAAGATGCTGCGCGCCCGGTGGGGCCGGATCATCTTCATCGCGTCGGCGAGCGGGCTGGCCGGTAACGCCGGTCAGGTGAACTACACGGCGGCCAAGGCGGGTCTGGTCGGCATGGCCCGCAGCATCACCCGCGAGCTGGGCAGCCGGAACATCACCGCGAACGTGGTGTCGCCCGGCTTCACGCACTCCGAGATGGCGCACGCTACGCCGCAGAAGGTGCTCGACGAGGCCATCAAACAGATCCCGGCGGGCCGCTTCGCCGAGCCCGAGGAGATCGCCTCGGTGGTCACCTTCCTGGCCAGCGACGCCGCCGCGATGGTGTCCGGCAACGTGATCACGGTCGACGGCGGCATGACCATGGGCCACTGACAAAGCCCGTAAAAACATAGAAGGAGCGATATTTCGTGTCTGGACTGCTGGCCGGCAAGCGTCTGCTCGTCACCGGCGTGATCACCGACTCCTCGATCGCGTTCGGGGTGGCGAAGGTGGCCCAGGAGAACGGCGCCTCCGTGGTGCTGACCGGCTACGGCCGGCTCTCGCTGGTGGAGCGGATCGCCAAGCGGCTGCCCGAGACGGCGCCGGTGATCGAGCTCGACGTGACCAACGCGGAGCATCTGGCCGCCCTGCCGGACAAGGTCCGCGAGCACATGGACGGGGTCGACGGCCTGGTCCACTCGATCGGGTTCGCCCCGCAGAGCGCGCTCGGCGGCCAGTTCCTGAACGCGGGCTGGGACGACGTGTCCACCGCCCTGCAGGTCTCCACGTACTCGTACCAGTCGCTCGCCGTCGCGTGCCTGCCGCTCATGCAGCCGGGCGGCTCGATCGTCGGGCTGACCTTCGACGCGACCAAGGCGTGGCCGGTCTACGACTGGATGGGCGTCGCCAAGGCCGGCCTCGAGTCCGCCTCCCGTTACCTCGCGCTGCACCTGGGTAAGCAGGGCATCCGGAGCAACCTGGTCTCGGCCGGTCCGCTGCGCACCATGGCGGCCAAGTCGATCCCCGGCTTCGAGCAGTTCGAGGAGGCGTGGTCCGAGCGGGCGCCGCTCGGCTGGGACCTGTCCGACACCGAGCCGGCCGCCCGTGCCGTCTGTGCCCTGCTGTCCGACTGGTTCCCGGCGACCACGGGTGAGATCGTGCACGTCGATGGGGGCTACCACGCGCTCGGCGCCTGACGCGAGGGAGGATGGGCCGGTGGTTTACGACGCGTTCGTCCTGATGTCGTTCGGTGGGCCGGAGAAGCCCGATGACGTGATGCCGTTCCTGCGCAACGTGACGCGCGGTCGCGGCATCCCCGAGTCCCGATTGGCCGACGTCGCCGAGCACTACATGCACTTCGGTGGCGTGTCGCCGATCAACGAGCAGAATCGGTCGCTGCTCGCCGCGGTGTCGTCGGATTTTTCGGCCAACGGCATCGATCTGCCGACATATTGGGGCAACCGCAACTGGCAACCGATGATCGAGGACACCGTCGCCCAGATGCGCGACGACGGGATCACGCACGCGCTCGGCTTCGCCACCAGCGCGTACGGCGGCTACTCGTCGTGCCGGCAGTACTGGGAGGACATCGACCGGGCGCGCCAGGCGGTCGGCAAGGGCGCCCCGATGATCTCCAAGCTGCGTCAGTTCTGGGACCACCCCGGCTTCGTCGCGCCACACACCGACGCCGTACGGGACGCTCTGGGCACGTTGGATCCGGCGCGGCGCGCCACCACCCGGCTGGTCTTCACCGCGCATTCGATCCCGGTGTCGATGGCCCGCACGGCCGGCCCGGAGGGCGGGCGGTACAACGCTCAGCTCGAGGAGACCGCCCGGCTGGTGCACGCCGGCGCGGCACCGGACCTGTCCTGGGACCTGGTGTGGCAGAGCCGGTCCGGCCCGCCGCAGGTGCCGTGGCTGGAACCGGACGTGAACGATCACCTCTCCGCGCTGGCGGAGCAGGGCGTCACCGATGTGGTGGTGAGCCCCATCGGTTTCGTCTCCGATCACCTCGAGGTCATCTGGGACCTCGACAACGAGGCTGCGGAAATGGCGAAGAAGCTGGGTCTGGGGTACGCCCGCGCGGCCACCCCCGGAACCGACCCGCGCTTCGTCGCCATGGTGCGCGAGCTGGTCCAGGAACGCACGTCGGATGCGCCGCGCCGGCGGCTCGGGACGCTCCCGGTCTGGGACGCCTGCCCGGTCGGCTGCTGCACACCACCACAGCGACGAGGAGCATGATGCCCGAACGCAAGGCCATCGAGAGCTGGCTCACCGACATGGACGGGGTTCTCGTGCACGAGGGTGAGCCGGTCCCCGGCGCGCCCGAGTTCGTGAACCGGATGAAGGAGTCCGGCAAGCCGTTCCTCATCCTCACCAACAACTCGATCTACACCCCGCGCGATCTGCAGGCCCGGCTCAACCGCATGGGCTTCGAGGTGCCCGAGCAGTCGATCTGGACGGCGGCGCTGGCCACCGCCCAGTTCCTGGCCGACCAGCGGCCGGGCGGCTCGGCGTACGTGATCGGCGAGGCCGGCCTGACCACGGCCATGCATGCCGCCGGGTACGTGCTCACCGAGTTCGAGCCCGACTACGTGGTGCTCGGCGAGACCCGCACGTACAGCTTCGAGGCGATCACCAAGGCCATCCGGCTGATCGACTCCGGGGCGAAGTTCATCTGCACGAACCCGGACGCGACCGGGCCGTCCAACGAGGGCGCGCTGCCGGCGGCCGGCTCGGTGGCCGCGATGGTCTCGAAGGCGACCGGCGTGGAGCCGTACTTCGTGGGCAAGCCGAATCCGATGATGATGCGGTCGGCGCTGAACACCATCGAGGCGCACAGCGAGAGCACCGCGATGATCGGCGACCGGATGGACACCGACATCCTGTGCGGGCTCGAGGCCGGGCTGGAGACGATTCTGGTGCTGACCGGCATCAGCACGCGGCAGGAGAGCGAGCGGTACCCGTTCCGCCCGTCGCGGATCGTCAACTCGGTCGCCGACCTGATCGACGAGATCTGACCGTTTTGGGCGTTTAGTCTGGAGGGGTGCCGCGCCCCCACCACCGCCGCCGCGCGACGGCCGGCCTGTTGGCCCTCGTCGCCGGCGGGGTCTTCCTCCGTCCCGGGGCCGCCGCCGATGTCCGCCGGCCGGCCCCGCGTGCCACACCGCCGCCCACGGCCGTTGTCGTCCCGGTCGCCGCGCCGGCGCCCCGGCACCTTCCGAAGATCGACTATTTCGGCGTCCCGGCCGGGTTCCCGGCCGATCCCCGGCCCGGCTCGACCACCGCCGTCACCGAAGGGCTGCACCCGGCTCGGCACCTGCCCGTCTACGACGCGCCCGGCGGCCGGCCCCGCGCCTTTCTGCCCCGCACGATCAGCGAGCTGCCGGTGGTCGCGCCGATCGTGGCGCGCCGGCCGGGCTGGGTGGCGGTGCTGCTGCCGTCGGCCAACCGGCGGATCGGGTGGCTGCCGGCCGGCGGGTGGACCCCGATCGCCCTGCGCGACCACGTCGAGGTGAGCCTGCGCGAGCATCGGCTGACCTGGCTGCGCGACGGCCGCCGGCAACGCGCATGGACGGTCGCCGTCGGCGGGAAGCGCACACCCACGCCGTACGGGCGCACCTTTGTCTTGGGCCGGACCGGGACGCACGGGGCGGTCTACGGCGGGCTGGACGCGATTGTGCTCGCGGCGGTGCCGGAGCATCGCGGGAACCTGGCGCCCGGCCTGCGCGACGGGCACACCGGCATCCACGGCTGGGCGCGCACGTGGGCGTTCGGGCGCAGCGTCTCCAACGGGTGCGTGCGGATCCCGCCGGAGGCCCAGCGCATCCTGCTACGGCACCTGGGGCCGGGCACCACCGTCCATGTCCGATAGCGGGCGCTACCGTTGCGGCATGACCCCCGCCGAACGTCTGACCGTTCTTCTGGAGGCGCTGCCGTCCGAGGAGCGCCGCGAGATCACCGCCTGGCTTCTCGACCGGCATGCCGCTCAGCCGTCCCGCTCGTGGGTGACCCTGTCGAGCGGGCCCGGCCAGCGGCAGGCCGGCGCCAGCCTGCTCGAGGCCGGCGAGGACACCCAGCTCGTCGGGATCCGGCTCACCGCCGACCGGCACGCCGAGCTGCGCGACTGGTGCCTGGCGCACGGTTTCACCATGGCCGCCGTGGTGCGCGGCCTGATCGACCGGTTCCTGGACGAGGAGGCGGGCCGGTGAGCCAGGTCATCGCGGCGGCCTGGGTCTGCGTCCGGGATCGGCGGGTGCTGGTGGTGCGGGCCACCGATTCGGACGCCTTCTACCTGCCCGGCGGCAAACCCGAGCCCGGCGAGACGTACGCGGAGGCGGCCGCGCGCGAGGTGAAGGAGGAGGTCGGCCTGGTGCTGGACGCCGCGTCGCTGCGCCTGTTCCGGGACATCGTGGCGCCGGCGCACAACCGTCCACCCGGTACGACGGTGCGGCTGATCTGCTTCACCGGCGGCACCCACGACGGCGAACCGCGCCCGGACGCCGAGATAGCCGAGCTGGACTGGTTCACCTCGGCCGACTCGGCACGCTGCGCGCCGGCGATCCGGGTGCTGCTCGACGAGCTGGTCGCCGCGGCCCTGATCGACTAACGCCGATAGCGCTCGCTATCGGCGAACCAGCGGTCGGTCACCGCGGTATGCAGGTCGAACCCCAGCGGTCCCGGGGCTCGCAGGATCTCCCAGCCGTGCGACTCGTCGTTGCGGGTGGACGAGGGGAGGTCGTCCACCTTGGCCGGCGGGAACAGACCGAACACCAGCAACGTGCCGTCGGGCGCGCTGACCGTGTCGTACAGGCGTACCGAGGAAGGATCTGAGCGCAACCCGGTCTCCTCGCGCAACTCCCGCGCCGCCGCGGCCTGCCACGTCTCGCCCATCTCGATGTAGCCGCCCGGCAGGGCCAGGCGGTCCGCGGCGGGCGGAATCGCGCGCCGCACCACCATCAGGCCGGCGTCGACCGGCTGGACCGCCACCGCCACCGGCGACGGGTTGAGATAGCTCACCTCGCCGCACGCGGCACACCGGCGCGGCCACGGCTGATTGACGGTGAATCGCGCCCCACAGAAGGTGCAGTGGGCGAATTTGTCAGGCATGCAACGGACTGTTGCAGGCGGCCACCAGCGCCACCCGGCACGCCGTCGTCAGCGGCCGCAGCGCGGCGTCACGTTGCTGAGCCTCGTAATTGTTGATGGCGCCGCCCGGAGCGCTCGTGCCGGCCAGGGCGAGCACCTGGTCGAGGACGCTGGCCCGGGCGAACAGGCGACGGGCCCGCGGGTCGAACCCGCGCGGCAGGGTGGCCGTGCTTTCCGGGCGGCGCAACGCCTGCAGCGCCCCGGCCAGCTCGGGCTTCCACTGTGCGACGTCCAGCTTGGTGAGCTGCTCGGTGGCCTCGCCCAGCGCGGCGGTCAGCTCGCTCTCGGCCTCGGCGGCGCCCATCTGGAAGACCGGCCGATATTCGTTCACCGGGTAGACCCGCCAGAGCACCGTCTCGAACTCCACGCCCGACCCGGACGTATGCCGGCGCACCTCGGGAACCACGCCGAACGACGGTGTCATCACGGCCTCGCCGGCCAGCAGGGCCGCGCCGGTCAGGTCGGCCGAGCCGGGACCGGGCAGGCCGCGCGGGTCGCCGGGGGCCGGCAGCACCAGCCGGATGTCATCCGGGTGAACCTTGGCGAACATGGGCAGAGCCTGCGACAGAGGCACGTCTTTCCACGTGCCGGGGGCGTCGGCGACGAGGTGTTCCTCGCCGGCCGCGATCTCGTCGGCCAGCTCGTCGAACGGCACCAGCCCGGCGCGCCACGCGCGCACCCAGGCAACGAACCGGGTGGAGCGCCGCGCGGTGCGGGTGGCCGCATCAGCTGCGGGGGACATGCGAGCAAGGGTACGTGGCAGTCGGGAAGTCTGTCTCGGTCGGAGCGTCAGAAACGTGGTGTCTCAACGCACGGGTTACCGTGCGTGGCATGTATGGGGAGGACGTGCTCAAGGGCGACTGGCGGCGACGCAAGGTGGTTCCCGAGGTCGACGCCGAACGTGACCTGGTCGTCGAGGATGTGGAGTCCGGGTTCTGCGGCGCGGTGGTGGGATTCGAGCTCGGCGCGGTCGTTCTGGAGGACCGGCACGGCAAGCGGCGTAACTTCCCGCTGTCACCCGCTGCGTTTTTGCTCGACGGGAAGCCGGTCACCCTGCGTAAGCCGCAGGTCAAAGCGCCGCCGCAGCGAAAGATCACAGCGTCCGGGTCGGTCGCCGTCGCGAACCAGAAAGCTCAGGTCGCCAAGGCCAGCCGGATCTGGGTCGAGGGCATCCACGACGCCGCGCTGGTCGAGCGCATCTGGGGCGACGACCTGCGGGTCGAGGGCGTCGTGGTGGAACCGCTGGACGGCATCGACGATCTTCACCAGGCGGTGCGGGAGTTCGGGCCGCGGGCGGACCGCCGGCTCGGCGTCCTCGTCGACCACCTGGTGCCCGGTTCCAAGGAGAGCCGCATCGTCGCCGCCGTCACCGACGCGAACGTGCTGGTCACCGGCCATCCCTACATCGACATCTGGCAGGCCGTGAAGCCGGCGCGGGTGGGCATTCGGGAGTGGCCGGTGATCCCGCCGGGACGCCCGTGGAAGGAGGGCATCTGCGCGGCGCTGGGCGTGCGTGAGCCCGCCGACATGTGGCGGCGCATCCTCGGCTCGGTCTCCAGCTACAAGGACGTGGAGACGCCGCTGATCAACTCGATGGAACGGCTGATCGACTTCGTCACGGTCTGAACGCCCGGCCCAGCAATGCCGCGGCCTCGGCGAGGCGGTCCGGCGCATGCGCCGCATACCCCAGGACGAGCCCCGGCGGGCCCGGCGTCAGGCGGTGCCACGACAGCGGATGCACCAGTACGCCGGTTTGTGCGGCCCGCCGTGCGAGGACCTCGTCGTCCGGGCCGCCGGGCAGCATGATCAGCAGGTGCAGACCGGCCGCCACGCCGGTGACCTGGGCGTCCGGCAGATGGGCACGCAACCCGGCGAGCAGCGCGTCCCGCCGGCGGCGCTGCCGGTCGCGTACGTGCCGCAGGTGCCGCTCGTAGTCGCCGTTCGCGAGCAGCCGCGCCAGCACCAGTTGCGGCAGCGCCGGATTGCCCAGGTCGCTGTCGTGCTTGGCGGCCAGCAGCTCGGGTTGCATCCGGCGCGGCGCGATCAGCCAGCCGAGCCGCATCCCCGGCGCGAGAGACTTCGAGACACTTCCCGCGTACGCGACGTGGTCCGGCGCCGAGCCTTGGAGGGCGGCCACGGGTGCCCGGTCGTAGCGGTGCTCGGCGTCGTAGTCGTCCTCGATCACCAGCCCGCCCCGGTTCAGCAACGCGCGCCGCCGCGCCGGGCTGAGCACGACCCCGGTCGGGAACTGGTGGGCCGGGGTCAGCAGCGTGACGTCCTGCTCGATGTCGGCCACCCGGATGCCTTCGTCGTCCACCGGGACGGGGCACGGGCGTACCCCCCAATGGGTCATCTGATCGCGGGCCCCACGCGAGCCCGGGTCCTCGACCGCCGCCTCCCGGGTGCCGGCCGCGTACAGCGTCTGTGCCAGCAACGCGAGGGCCTGCGCCACGCCGCCGACCACGATCACGTCGTCCGGGTCGGCCCGCACGCCCCGGGTCCGGGCCAGCCAGCCGGCCAGCTCGGCGCGCAACCGGGGACTGCCGCCCGGGTCGCCGTAGCCCAGATCGGCCGAGGTGACCTCGTCGAGCACCGTGCGTTCGGCGCGCAACCACTGCGTACGGGGAAAGGCGGCCAGGTCCGGCACGCCGGGGGAGAGGTCGATGTCGATGCCCTCGGCCGGCGGCAGCGGCAGTTGCAGACCGGCGAGCGCGTGCCGCCGGTCGGACGGCGGCGACATCGGCGCGGGGGAGGCGATCACCGTGGTGCCGGCGCCGGTCCGGGCCGCGGCCAGGCCCTCGTCGACCAGCCGCTGGTAGGCGTCGACGACCACGCCGCGGGAGACCTCCAGCTCGGCGGCGAGCCGGCGGGTGGCGGGCAGGCGGGCGCCGGGGGAGAGGCGACCGGCGATGATCGCCGCCCGCAGTCCCTCGGCCAGCCACGTGGTCAGCCCCTTGGCCGGCGCGCGGTCCGGGTCGAGCTGGAGGAAGTCGGAAATTGGTCCCCCTCGGCACGCTCCGATTGGTCCTTCAACCGGACCATACCCGTTGCGAGCATCGAGGGGTGAAAACCTTGGCCGGGGCACTCGGCATGATCTTCGTCGGCGGCAGCGTCGCCGTCTCCGGTGCGCTCGCCGACGCGCCGGTCCTGACCGTCCAGGCATTGCGGTACGCCGTCGCCTGCCTGCTGCTGGTGTTGTATGCCCGGTTCTCGAGGGCGCGGCTCGCGTGGCCGCACGGCACCGAGTGGCTGTGGCTCGGCGGGGTCGTCGCCACCGGCATGGTGATCTTCAATCTGGCCCTGGTGCACGGCGCCGCGCACGCCGAACCGGCCGTGCTGGGCGTGGCCGTGGCGTGCGTGCCGATCCTGCTCGCGGTGGCCGGCCCGATCCTGGAGGGCCATCGCCCGGCGGCCCGGCTCGTCGCCGCCGCGCTGACCGTGACCCTGGGAGCCGCGCTGGTGCAGGGCTTCGGCCGCGCGGACGGCATCGGCCTGCTCTGGGCCGCGGTGACCTTCGCGTGCGAGGCCGGGTTCACCCTGCTCGCCGTCCCGGTGCTGGGCCGGCACGGGCCGATCGGCGTCTCGGTGCACTCCACCTGGCTGGCCGCGGTGGTGTTCGGCGTGCTCGGCCTGGGTGTGGAGGGGCCGCTCGCGGTGACCACATTGCACCGTGACGACGTGCTCGCCGGGTCCTATCTGGCCGTCGCGGTCACCGCGCTCGCGTTCGTGCTCTGGTACACGTGCGTGGCCGGGATCGGCGCGGCCCGCGCCGGGCTGCTCACCGGCATCGCCCCGATCGCGGCGGCCGCGACCGGGGTGCTGCTGGGCGGGCCGATCCCGGGTTTCTCGGTGTGGCTGGGGGTGCTGGTGGTGGCCCTGGGAATGGTTCAGGCCAGGCGGAACGGGTCGCGGGTGAAGACGAAGGTGGCGATGTCCAGCGCTCGGACCGAGTCGTCCGGGTCGCGCAGAATGTCCAGCACCTCGCCCTCGTTGTCGCCGTCGACGCCGCGCCAGCGGTCCGGCGCCTCCCGCGCGAACACCGACCGGTGATGCGGCCCGGTCATCGTCAGCTCGTCGCCCTCGGTCCGTACGTGATACTCGCGCCCCATCCACCACCAGCGTCCGGACAGCTCCCCCGGCGGCGCACTGGAAGGCCGCCATGGCTGCGGCAGGTCCGGTTCGGCGTTCACCGCCGCGGTCAAGGCTCGTAACGCGACGTCCTGGATCGTCGTGCCGCTCAGCCCGTACGAGTTGGCGAACGCGACGACGCCGAGCCGGCTGCGCCGATGAACCGCGAAATGAGCGACATATCCAGGCATCGACCCGCCGTGCCCCACGTAGATCCGCTCCCCGACCCGGAAGAGCTGCGGGCCCAGGCCGTGCCCGCCGGTCCACGACTCCAGGTCGCTGATCACCACCGGCGTGCACATCTCGTCGACCGTCTCGCGGGACAGCACCGCCGGGGCCGGGTCGGCCAGGAACGCCACCCACTTCGCCATGTCGGTCACCGTGGACCAGAGCTGCCCGGCCGGCGCCATCGCCCCGGCGTCCAGGCGCGGCTCCTCGTGCATCGAGCCGTCCAGCTGATGCACCACGTACCCGCGGGCGAACGGCTCCATCGGCGCGTACGTGGTCCGTTTCATCCCGAGCGGGTCCAGCACCCGCTTGGTGACCAGGGCCGGCCAGCTCTCCCCGGTCGCCTTCTGCAGGACCGCGCCGAGCAGCCCGTACGCCAGATTGGAGTAACGGAAGCGGCGGAACGGCGGCCCGCACACCTTGTCGTACCCCAGGTCGGCGAGAAGTTTGTCCACGTCGCCGCCGGTGGCCCGCTCCCACCACGGCCCGTCCGGCTCGCGCTGCAGGCCGGAGACGTGCCCGAGCAGCTGGCGCAGCGTCACCCCGCCGATCGGGGTGCCCGGCAGATGGCGGTAGAGCAGGTCGTCCAGGGCGAAGAACCCCTCGTCCCGCAACTGCATGACCATCGCGGCGGTCATCGTCTTGGTGATCGACCCGATCCGATACTGGGTCTTCGCGTCCGGTACCGGATTTTCCCCGGCAGCCGCGAAATGCAGCACGACCCGATCCCGGACGATCGCCAGGGCCAGCGACGGGGTACGCCCTCCGGCCTGCGCGCGAGTGGCGATCTCATCGACCTGACGGCCGGTTTCCGGCAGCAACGACAACGCCTGCACCCTTCTCCACAGCGACTGATGGGACTAACTGCGATACCTGCGTATCCGTGACGTCGCCGTAGGTGCACGCACGTGTCACGATCTAAGGGTGGAAGCGATTCTGTGGATCGTGCTCGGCATCGCGCTGGCGGTCGCCGAGGCTTTCACCGCGACCTTATTGATCATCTTCTTCGCGGCCGGAGCGTTCGCGGCCGCCGGTGCCGCCGCGCTCGGAGCGCCCCTCCTCCTCCAGGTGATCATCTTTGCGCTGGTCTCCGGCCTGTCCGTGGCCGCGCTCCGCCCGATCATCCTGAAGCATGCGAAGGCCGCTCTCGAGCCGGGTGAGACGCCGTTCGGGCTCAACGCCCTCGAGGGCAGCCACGGTACGGTCCTCGAGGAGGTCGACGGCGACAACGGCATGATCAAAATCGGCGGTGAGATCTGGCAGGCCCGCGCGTTCGACCATCAAGAGAAATACCTTCCCGGTGAGCGCGTCCGGGTCATCAAGCTCAGTGGCGCCACCGCCATAGTGTGGCGCGACGATCTGCCCAACATATAGAGAGGCGCCATGGAAGCCGTGATCGGTGTACTCATCATCGTCATTCTGGTGTTCGCCATAGTGACGCTGCTCCGGTCCGTCCGTATCGTCCCGCAGCAGCGGATGGACGTCGTCGAGCGTCTCGGCAGGTACAAGAGGACCCTCAGCCCGGGCCTCAACCTGCTGGTCCCCTTCGTCGACTCGGTGCGGAGCAAGGTCGACATGCGCGAGCAGGTCGTCTCGTTCCCGCCCCAGCCGGTGATCACCTCGGACAACCTGGTCGTCTCGATCGACACGGTGCTCTACTTCAAGGTCGTCGACCCGGTCCGGGCCACGTACGAGATCTCGAACTTCCTCCAGGCCATCGAGCAGCTGACCGTCACCACCCTGCGGAACGTCATCGGTTCGCTCGACCTCGAGCGCGCCCTGACCAGCCGCGAGGAGATCAACCGGCACCTGTCCACGGTGCTCGACGAGACCACCGGCCGCTGGGGCATCAAGGTCACCCGGGTCGAGATCAAGGCGATCGAGCCGCCGCCCAGCATTCGCGACTCGATGGAGAAGCAGATGCGCGCCGAGCGGGAGCGTCGCGCCACGATCCTGAACGCCGAGGGTCACAAGCAGGCCCAGATCCTCACCGCCGAAGGTGAGAAGCAGGCCGCGGTGCTCAAGGCCGACGGTGACCGGCAGGCCCGGATCCTGCAGGCCGAGGGCCAGGCGAAGGCCATCCGCACGGTGTTCGACGCCATCCACACCGCGAACCCGTCGCAGAAGGTGCTGGCGTACCAATACCTGCAGGCCCTGCCGCAGATCGCCAACGGCACGGCCAACAAGGTCTGGATCGTGCCGACCGAGCTCAGCCGGGCCCTGGACGGTCTCGGCGGCGCGCTGGGCGGCCTGGCCAACATGGCGGGCGACGTACCGAAGGCGGGTCTGGACACAGAGTCGGTCGAGCGCGAGGCGGAGGCCGCGGCGGCCTCGGCCGCGGCCGAGGCGGAAAAGGTGAACAACCAGGTCCGCGAGGCCGAGGAGCAGGTCAGCGGCGGTCCCAACTCGCCGTCGGCGTTGCCCGCGCCGGAGCCGATCCCGCCGTCCGCCGCGCTCGGCGGCGCCGACTACAACGGCGTGGCGGATCGCGAACGCGCCTAGAGAACACCGAAAGGGGCCGGCCTCGTACGAGGCCGGTCCTTTTCTGTGAATCGCCTGCGAATCCGGTGCTTCGTTTGCCATGCTCGGGCCCGAGGATCGCGATCCAGGCGAGGCGCCCGATGAGCATCAGCCACCACCACACGGCCAGCGGCAAGCCGCTGCGTGTCGCGCCCGCGTGGGTGGGTGGCGCCGGAGACGGCAGCCGAGACCATCTGCCGGTGCGCGAGGCCGTCTGGATCTGGTCGGTACGCCGGTACGCCCGTCTCGCCCTCTGGGCCCTGCCCGCCTCGGCGGTGCTGAGCGGCTGGGCCACCCTCGGCGTCGCCACCCCGCCCGGCCCGCTGGTCATCCAGCTCGGTGCCGCGTGGCTGTCGCTGATCGCGATGATCGCCCTGGCCGGGCTGCTGAGCGGCACGCGTAACCGCCGCAGCGCGCTGGCCGGCCTGCTGGTCGGTCTGGCGGCCTTCCTGACCGCGGTGCCGCTGGCGGCGTTGCCGGACGACACGGTGGCCGCCGGCGCCCCGCTCACCGTGTCCCAGCTGCGGCTGGTCGAGGTGGGTGCGGCCGCGGCGACCGGGCTGGGCTGGCTGCTGCTGGGCTGGGCGGTGTTCCGCTGCAAACTGGTGAACCCGGCCGACGGCGTGCTGCTCATGCTGGCAGCGGTGGCGATCGGAGCCGGAACGCACGCGCGGCAGCCCCTACCGACGGTGGGGGCTTTACTTTTGGTGGCCGCCGGCACCGGGCTGGCCTGGACCGGCGGCCGGTTGATCCCGCGCCACTGAAATGTCGTACCCGCGTGGCATGCTGCTTCGCATGGCAAAGGTGGTCGCCGACATCTCGGTTTCGCTGGACGGTTTCGTGACCGGCCCCGATCCCAGCCCGCAGCAGGGCATGGGCCGTGGCGGTCTCGCGCTGCACACCTGGGCGCTCGAACCGGACGCGATCGAGCAGGCGGTCCTCGCCGAGTCGGTCGACGCCACCGGCGTGGTGATCATGGGTCGCCGCTTGTTCGACGTGGTCGACGGGCCGCACGGCTGGACCGACGAGATGGGCTACGGCGCGCGAGCCGGCCGCGGCGCCCAGCCGCCGGTGCTGGTGGTGACCCGCACCCCGCCGGAGAAGGTGCGGCTGGTCGACCGGTTCACCTTCGTCGTGGACGGCCTGCGCAGCGCGATCGCCAAGGGCATTGCCGTCGCCGACGACCGCGACGTCGTGATCATGGGCGGCGGCGAGACGATTCGGCGCGCGATCGAGGAGGGCGTGGTCGACGAGCTACGCCTGCACCTGTCGCCGGTGCTGCTCGGCGGGGGCACGCCGCTGTTCGCGGGCGCCACCCCGGGCGAGTTGCGGCAGATCCATGTGCGCCCGTCCGGGCACGCCACCCACCTGACTTACCGGCTGAGCTCGTAAAAGGCGATCGCCGCCGCGGTCGCCACGTTCAGGGAGTCGACGCCGTTCTGCATGGGGATCGACACCCGCAGGTCGCTGGCGGCCAGAGCGGTGCGGGTGAGGCCCGGCCCCTCGGCGCCCAGCATCAGGGCCGGGCGTCGCCGGTCCTCGCTGCCCAGCGTCGCGATCGGCACGGCGTCGTCGGCCGGCGTGAGCGCGAGCAGGCGGAAACCCGCGGCGCTGACCTCCTTCAAGGCCCCCGGCCACGCCTCTGCCTTGGCGTACGGGATCGCGAAGACCTCGCCCATGCTCACCCGGACCGATCGTCGGTAGAGCGGGTCGGCACAGTCGGGCGAGAGCACGACGGCGTCGATGCCGAGGGCGGCGGCGCTGCGGAACAGCGCGCCCAGATTGGTGTGCGTGTTCAGCCCCTCCAGCACGACCAGGCGGCGGGCGTTCGCCAGCAGCTCGCTCAGCGACGGCAGCGGCCGCCGGTGGAACGAGGCGAGCACACCGCGGTGCACGTGGAAGCCGGTGATCGACTCCAGCACCGGCGGGGGAGCCGCATAGACATTTCCGCTTATATCGGCAAATTGGTCCACCCGCTTGGCGTCGACCAGGATCGAGCGCAGCTCGTACCCGGCCCGCAGCGCACGCCGGATGACCAGCTCACCCTCGGCGATGAACAGGCCGTTCGGCGGTTCCCACTTGGTCCGCAGGTCGACGTCGGTCAGCGCGCGGTAGTCGCCGATCCGTTCGTCGTCGGCACTGTCGAGGTCAAACACGGGCATCCGAATATTCTGCCGTAGGGTCGTCGGGTGCCCCCTCTCCGCACCGAACGCCTCGTCCTTCGTCAATGGCAGGACGACGACCTGCGGCCCTGGGCCGCCATGAACGCCGACCCCGAGGTCCGCGAGTTCTTCCCGACGGTGCTCAACCAGCAGGAAGCCGCCGACTCGATCGCCTACTTCCGCCGCGAGCTGGCGGAACGCGGCTGGGGTTGGTGGGCCATCGAGGAAAGCGCAACCGGCCTGTTCGTCGGCATGGCCGGCCTCGACCCGGTCGACGAGGAACTGCCGTTCAAGGGCGTCGAGGCCGGCTGGCGCCTGGCCCGATGGGCCTGGGGCAAGGGTTACGCCACCGAGGCGGCGCGGGCGGTTTGCGAGTACGGCTTCACCCAGCTCCACCTGCCGGAGATCCTCGCGATCGCGGCCGCCGGCAATGTGCGCTCGCACGCGGTGATGCGACGCTTGGGCATGACCCACGATCCGGCCGACGACTTCGACGACCCGACCGCGCCGGCTGGCCCGTTGCGGCATTCGGTCCGGTACCGCCTGCGGAACCCGCATGGATGAGCTGACCGTCGCCCCGCTCGCCACGCTGCGGCAGCGGCAGAGCGAGAAGTGGCAGACCTTTCCGGACGACGTGCTGCCGATGTTCGTGGCCGAGATGGACTACGACCTGGCGCCCGCGGTGAGCGAGACGCTGCTCGACGCGGTGCGCCGGTCCGACACCGGCTACCCGACGCCGTCGCTCGCGCTCGGGAACGCGTACGCGGGATTCGCCGCCCGCCGCTGGGGCTGGGACGTGGACCCCGCCCAGGTCACGGCGGTGGGCGACGTCAGCGCCGGGGTGACCGAGACGCTGCGGTTGTTCACCCGCCCCGGCGACCCCATCGTGATCAACCCGCCGGTGTATCCGCCGTTCTTCGACTGGGTGCCCGAGGCCGGCGGCCGGTTGCTGGAGGTGCCGCTGCGCTCCGGCCGGCTGGACCTGGCCGCGACGGAGGCCGCGTTCGCCAGGCACCCGGCGGCCTATCTGCTCTGCAACCCGCAGAACCCGGTCGGGCGCGTCCACACGTACGACGAGCTGGCGGCCGTGGTGCGCCTGGCCCGCCTCTACCGGGTCCCGATCGTCAGCGACGAGATCCACGCCCCGCTGGTCCTGCCCGGCGCCACGTTCACGCCGCTCCTGTCGGTGCCCGGTGCCGCCGAGGTCGCGGTGGCCGTCCTGTCCGCGAGCAAGGCCTTCAACCTGGCCGGCCTGAAGTGCGCGATGGTGGTGACCGCGTCGCAGCGCATGGCGACGGCGGTGCAGCGCTTCCCCTTCCACCCCAACGACCGCCTGGGCCACTTCGGCGTGCTGGCCACGCTGGCGGCCCTGACCGAGGGCGACGACTGGCTGGACGCGCTGCTGGCAACGCTGGACGCCCGCCGCACCCAGCTGGCCGGGTTGCTGCGGGAGCGCTTACCCGAGGTGCGCTGGACGCCCCCGTCCGCGACGTATTTGGCCTGGCTGGACTGCTCGGCGTACGGGGAGGACGCGGCGCCGCGGGAGCGCTTCCTGACCGAGGCGAGGGTGGCGGTGGAGCCGGGCACGCGCTTCGGCGCGGCCGGGGCGGGCTACGTCCGCCTGAATTTCGCCACCAGCCCCGAGATCCTCGACGAGGCAGTCAACCGCCTTTCCCGCGTACGCGTCCCCGCCTGACCCAGCCGCACACAGTCGCCGCGCCAGGCGGGTCGCGTGCGGCGGCACCCGTTCGCCCCCTACGTCGCCCAGCCCCGCGCTGATGCGGGTGCGGCGGGCGTCGGGTAGGAAAGACGGGAGGCGGGGGACAGCAGTACGGTTGTCCTGTTCGCGTGGTTCGCCGAAAAGGGGTGTGCGAGTGTCGTCCGGATCGAGCTCGGGTTCGGGGGCGGACCAGCACCTGTTGGCGTTGTTGCGGGCCATTCGCCTGCGTCAAGCGGCGCCGGACGCGGTGGCCGCGGGTGCGACGGACACCGCGGCGGCACTCACCGAGCTGGATCGCCTGGCCTCCCTGAACGAGGACGACGAATCGCTTTCATCCGACATTTCGGGTGGCGCCACGGGCATCCCGGCGCCGGGCGGGCCGACGGTTGGTCCCGCCACGCGTGGTCCCGCCGTCCGGCCCGGATGGGCTGCTGCGAGGGACATGGAGGAAGCGGGCGACGCGCCGGCAACGGGCGATGCCCCAGCAAAGAGCGATACTCCAGTAACCGGCGACATTTCGGTAACGGGCGACATTTCGGTAATAGGCGGCATTTCGGGACCAGACGGCGAAGCAACCGACTCCTTGAGCAGCCGAACCCATGACCAGCACGCTGGCGACGATCACCCGGACGGCGCCATCCACATGCCCGGCAAAGACTTCTTCGGGCGCCCCAAACCGCCCCCCACCAATCGCGACCCCGGCACCGACCTGCTCCCCGGCGAGGTGCTCCCCGGCGAGGTCGACGAAGTGGGCCGGCCCAGCCGGAACCTGTTCGCCGGCCTCACCCCCACGCGGAAACCCCGCACCCAGCAACCACCTGACGAACCGGGCGCACCCCCGACCCGTCCACTGTGGGCTTCTGGCGAAACCGGCGCGCGGCCCACGGGCGTACACAAGGAACCCCCGCACCCCGCGCCCGGCCGGCGATATGTCGCCTCGGCGGATGGGATGGATCCGGCCGATGATGAGCTGTTGCGGGAGACGCAGCGGCTGCTCAGCACCAGCCTGACCTACGCGGGCGGGCCGGACGAGGTGGCCGAGCGTTTCCGGCAGGCGTTGCTGCAGGCCCATCCGGCGCTGGTCGCGGTTCTGCCCGGCGGCGAGGCGGATCAGGACGAGTTGCTCGCGCGAGCAATCACTTGGCTGGTCCACCATCTGGATCAGCCGCCGGTGCTGGTGGACGGTTGCGCCAGGCTGGGTGCGGCGTTGGATGCTTCCGGTGTACGCCCGGACGAGTTCCGCATGGTCGGTGCGGCTCTGGTCGAGGCGATCCGCGCGGGTATGCCGCCCGGCACCTGGCGACAGGATTTCGACGTCGCCTGGCGGTCGACGTGGCAGCACGTGTACGAGTGGATCCGGCACGGCGAGATCGCCCACGCCACCGAGGCCGGCATCTGGGACGCCGTCGTCGTCGAGCATGACCTGCGGCGGCACGATCTCGCCGTGGTGAAGTTCCGGCCGTTGCTGCCGATGCCGTACGAGCCCGGACAGTACGCGCGGATCGAAGTGCCCGAACTGCCCGGCATCTGGCGGCCCTACTCGCTGGCCGGGGCGCCGCGCCGGAACGACATTCTCGAATTGCACGTACGGGCGAAGACGCAGAGCGGCGTGAGCGGCACACTCGTCTACCGCCTCCGGGAGGGCGACCTCGTGCGCTTCGGCCGCGCGGAGGGGACGATGACGCTGCCGCCCCCGCCCGGCCGCGACCTGCTGATGATCGCCGGGGACACCGGGGTCGCGCCGCTGAAGGCGTTGCTGATCGAGCTCGTGGACACCGGCGATCCGCGCTCGGCGGTGCTGTTCTGGGGCGTGCGCAATCTGGACGAACTCTACGATGTCGACGACCTCACCGACATCGCTCGCTCAGGCCGGCGCATCACCGTCGTGCCGGTGGTCTCCGAGGGCAACCCCGGCCCGTACGCGTCGGGCCTGGTCATGGACGCCGTCGCGGCGTACGGGGAATGGTCTCGGCATGAGGTCTATCTGGCCGGCCCACCGATCATGCTGGCGGCGACCAAGGCGGCGTTGTCCCAGCTGGGCGTCGACCCGTCGCGGATCCATCACGACGCGCCGGAGTGACCGGGCCGGCGGCTCGCGCCCGACGACCGCGATCGCGCACATTTGACTCGCGGGTCCGCGCGACGTCGATCGTGAGCCGGGCTCAGCTCGCCACTTTGTACCCCGCGACGGACGGCCAGCGCACGGTCACCACGACCGAATCCTCGGCCGCGAACCATGAGTGATCGTCGCCGCGCCCCCAGACCACATAGTCACCCGGCGTGGTCAGCACGACATCACGGTCCGGCAGCTCGACGTGAAAGCGCCCGCTGATCAGCATGAGCAGGGCGGTGCGCTCCTCGCCGCTGACCCACTGCGCGCGGCGGTCGCCCTTGGCGTGACGACCCCACTTGATCTCCACATCGGCGCTGTGGCGCGCGTCCCCGACCGGCTTGAAGTGCCCGAGCAACCAGCCATGCTCGGCCGGCGCGTCCTCGTCAGCGTTCCCCACATAGATCGTCACAAGGCATCATTCAAGATCTTCGCGTACGCCGCCGGCACGTACGTCGCCCCGCCCGGCGTCATGACCATGTCCCGTGAGGCCGCCGCCCACGCCTGAGCCGGGACGGCCTTGCGGAGCGCGACCAGCACCGGGGCGTCGTCGTCCAGCATCGACAGGGCGACCACCGACTCCTCGACCTCGCCCACGCATTCGAACGGCTTGTGCGCGTCGATGCCGAGCAGCTCCAGGTAGCCCGGCACCTGCGCCTCGTCCGCGAACAGGTCGTGGGAGAAAATCTTGGTGAGCCGCGCGCGGTCCATCGCCGGTGCCATGGCCAGGAAGACGAACCGGCACTTCGGGCAGTCACCGCACCACCGCGCCGTAGGGTCGTGCAGCTTGAACGCCTTGTTGCAGCTGGTGACCACATCGTCGTACGCGGTGTAGCGCGCGAACAGCTGCGCGATGTGCAGCTCGGACAGCGACCGCAGCAGCGAGAAGTACGGCTCGGTGACTCCCGCGTGCGCGGTGACCGCCTCGCGGAGCAGCCCCTCGGCCTCGACGCCCTTGGACCACTGGTGGTTGACCTCGTGCCCGTTCCAGATGAGGTTCGGGTCGCTGGCCGACCGCTCGTTCGACATCACGACCGGCCCGAGCCCGTGCCACACCGCCGTCGCGATCGCGATCAGCGAGTTGATCGCGGTGACCGGAATGTGCCCGTTGAGCGCGCCCGCCTCGTTGAGCTCGAACAGCCGCGGATCCAGCTGCCGCCGCGCCGCGAGCGCCTCGAGCCCCGACGCCGCGTTCACATTCTTGATCACCGCGTTGGGGTTGACCGAGAACGGCACGGGGTCGAGCCCGGCCGCACGCAGTACCTCGAGCGTGACGATCGAGTCCTTGCCACCCCCGACCGCCGACAGCGGCCGCCGCCCCGAGTTGTCGACGGGCGCCGCGTCGTCGCCGACCCCCGGCACCTCAACCCGGAGCTCCAGCACGTGCGGGAGCTGGTTGCGGTAGGCGTACTCGGCCATGCCCTTGGTGTAGATCGCACTGAAGTAGTCAGCCGCGGCGGTGGGGAAGGCCTTGGGCGCGACCACGCGGGCGGGCGCCCCGACCTTGAAGTAGCTGACCCCCGCTACAACGTGAAGCAGCTCAAGCACCCGATAAAACGCCTCTGGCACCGGAGTGCCCGCCCCACCGCCGCCCCCACCCGATTTTTCCGGATTTTTGGGCATACCTGGGACGGGGAAAGTGATCGTCTCGGTGAAACTCAGCGGGGTCGGGCCGTCCAGCACGTAGTCGAACGTCGCTTTCCCCGTGGCCGGGTCGAAGGCGTACGAAGGGAAGCGCATGACGTCGAACTGCACCCGGAACTCCTTGCGTAGGGACGACCGGCAATACTAGTGCGACTCCGCATTCGTGGTCGTTCCGGTGCAGTTTGCCGGTGTTTGGGCGGGCCGTTGCTCCGGTGCCGCCCCGATAGGAGGCTCGACGTGCGTCTGACTGACCTGCGCGGACGGTCGGTGGCGGTCTGGGGGACCGGCCGCGAGGGCCGGGCCGCGGTCAACGCGATCGCGCCGCACGAGCCGTCCCGGCTGATCGCGGTCGACGACAGCGCCAACTTCCTGTCGATCGCGTGGGAGGGCGATCTCGCCGAGCGTGCGCCGCTCGCCGGCGGAGATCACGCGTTCCCGGCCTTGGTGACGGCTGACGTCGTGGTGCGGTCGCCCGGCGTCCCGTCCACGCACCCGTGGATGAAGGAGCTGCGGACCCGAGGCGTACCGGTGACTGGCGGTAGTGCCCTCTGGATGGCCGATCACGCCACGCGCACGATCGGCGTCACCGGGAGCAAGGGCAAGAGCACGACGTCGAGCCTGATCAGTCATCTGCTGGCGGCGGTCGGCCGGCCCAACATCTTCGGCGGCAACATCGGCGTGCCGCTGCTCGATCTTCCACCCGCCGAGCTGTACGTCCTGGAGCTGTCCAGCTATCAGTGCGCCGACCTGACCGACTCGCCGCGGGTGGCCGTGGTGACGGCGCTGTTCCCGGAGCACCTGGACGCGCACGGCGGCGAGCTCGAATATTATCGGGACAAGCTCAACCTGCTGCGCCACGAGCCCGAGATGATCGTCGTGAACGGTGCCGACGAGCGCCTCCGCGACCACATCCGGGACGACGCCGACGCGAACGGCTTCCCCCCGATCCCGGCCGGCGCCGACGACTCCCGGTTCCGCGTCGAGGACGACATCGTCTTCTGCAGTGATGACGTTCTGTTCCCGCGCTCGGTGCTGCGGTTGCGCGGCGCACACAACGGCCGCAACCTCTGCGTAGCGCTCGCGGTGCTCGACGGCCTCGGCGTCGACGTGCTCGCCGCCAAGGACGAGCTGCGCGAGGCGGTCGCGTCCTTCGAGGGCCTGCCGCACCGCCTGACCGAGATCCAGGACCAGTCCGGCGTGATCTTCGTCGACGACACCCTGTCCACCAGCCCGTACGCCACCATCCATGCCATTGACGCGTACGCCGGTCGCCCGCTCACGGTCCTCGTCGGCGGCCAGGACCGCGGCGTCGACTACGGTCCGTTGCGCGACTTCCTGTCCGATCGTCAACTGACCGTAATCGGCATGCCAGACAGCGGCCCACGCATCCTGGGCGAGCTGGCGGGCCTGCCCGGGATCCGCACGGAGAACGCCCCCGACCTGCCCGCCGCCGTGCGGTTGTCGCGCAAGCTGACCCCCGAAGGCGGCGTCATCCTGCTGTCCCCGGGCGCACCAAGCTACGGCCAGTATCGAAACTTCGAACACCGCTCCGAGGTCTTCCTCAAGGCCATCCAAGACTCAGCGCCGTAGCCCCCTCCCCCCAGCGGCGACCGGCCCCGTCATCCCGCCCCTTCCGGGCCGTAAAAGCCGCGATTCCTCTCAAAGCAACCGTCCTGTTCGGACGATCGCCCACGATTCGGAACCGTTCAGCCGGTTCCGTCGGCCGGGAGTCCCCGTGCGAGGCGACGTCGCCAGGCCCGGGCAGGTCCCAGCTCCCCACAACGGGCGCCCCACCCGGGTGTGGGCAGTAGCGACGCCGGGGAGGCTGTGGCTGCCCACACCGTGGCCACCCCCACCCGGGTGTGGGAAGTCGCGACGCCGGGGAGGCTGTGGCTGCCCACACCGTGGCCACCCCCACCCGGGTGTGGGAAGTCGCGACGCCGGGGAGGCCGTGGTTCCCCACACTGCGACCACCCCCACCCGGGTGTGGGGAGTCGCGACGCCGGGGAGGCTGCGGCTCCCCACACTGCGACCACCCCCACCCGGGTGTGGGAAGTCGCGACGCCGGGGAGGCTGTGGCTCCCCACACCGCGACCACCCCCACCCGGGTGTGGGGAATCGCGACGCCGGGGAGGCTGTGGCTCCCCACACCGCGGCCGCCCCCACCCGGGTGTGGGAAGTCGCGACGCCGGGGAGGCTGTGGCTCCCCACACTGCGACTTCCCCCACCCGGGTGTGGGAAGTCGCGACGCCGGGGAGGCTGTGGCTCCCCACACTGCGACCACCCCCACCCGGGTGTGGGAAGTCGCGACGCCGGGGAGGCTGTGGCTCCCCACACCGCGGCCGCCCCCACCCGGGTGTGGGGAATCGCAACGCCGGGGAGGCCGTGGCTCCCCACACCGCGGCCACCCTCACCAGGTGTGGGCACCCGCCACGGCCGGAACCGTCCCAGCTCCCCACAGCGACGGCCCTCAGGTCAGCCACGCAAGGCCAACGCATCGGAGGGTGAGCGGCGCGAGAACCAGCTGAACAGTTCCACGATGCAGGACTTTGCGCTCGGATAGTGAGACGTCCGCCTCGCGCCAGTCAATCCCCTCAGGCAGAAGGTCTGAGCTGGCGAGAGCAAAGCAGGCGGCACGCGCGCGTGTCGGGTCACCGCCGCGCTCTGTGCGCGACAAATCGACACGAAAGCTGCCGAACCTGACGGCGGGAACTCGCGGCAACCAGCGGGACCCGGCACCGCCCGCCCGCGATGGTCGCCCGCCCCAGCCACCCGCTGCCGCAACGCGGCCGCATCCAGCGAACCCGCATCGCCGCGCGCGATAACCGCTCGCCCGGCCGGCCCGCCATCGGAACGGCGACCCGGCCGGCGTTACGGGACGCACCGGCCGGAAGCCGGGGCAACGGGCGTGCGGGGCCGCTCAGAGTGGCCGTAAAAACACGGGGCGTCGCTGGTGCGGTTGGGGCGGCGCACGCCGTACCGGGGGCGGGATTTTCAAAGATTGTTTTGGACGCGCCACGAGATGGGCCTAACGGACCACATGGCGTCATCCGAACGGGCCTGGTTCTGTCGGTCTGAAGGCCTATGACAAAACAGCCGGAAATCGGTCATGTGATTGCTGTCACGTCGTAACTGGCTATATGCGGATTGATGGCTGCCAACTGGCTGCGGCGAAACGGTCGTTCATCCGCGCTGGTCAGGTCACGGTTTGAAAACTTCGCTCACAGTCTTGACACAAGGGGGTCATTAGTAAGAACTTTTACCGCGACAGTAAACAGTCCTTCCTGAAGAGGTGGCTAATGAGCGAGCCGGAGATGGACGGCGCCGCGCCGACAGCGGTCGTCGACTCCCTGGTTCGCGGCGCCGGGGGCGATCAAGCCCGCGACCAGGCCACGGAACAAACCCGGGAACCGCACCAAGAGCAAGGCGGCGTCCTCGTCCGCGTCCGCTCACTCCTGCCGGAATTCACCGGTGCCCTCCGGCGCGTAGCCGAGCAAGTGCTCACCGACCCCGCCGCCGCTTCCCGGGCCACGATCGTCGAGCTCGCCGAGCGCAGCGGAACCAGCCCGGCCACCGTCACCCGTTTCTGCCGCGCCCTGGGCTTCGACGGGTACGCCGATCTGCGCCTCGGCATCGCCGCCGAGACCGGGCGCGCCCGCAGCGCCGGCTGGACCGTCGACATCGGGCGCGAGATCCAGCCGGGCGATCCACTCGAGCGGGTCCTCGGTCAGATCATGGCCGCCGACACGCAGGCCATGCACGACACCGCGGAGCTTCTCGACCTGGCCGAAGTGGAACGAGCCGCGGTCGCGATCGCCGGCGCCCAGCGCGTCAACATCTACGGGGCCAGCGGCTCCGCCCTCGTCGGCGAGGAGATGCAGTTCAGCCTGCACCGGATCGGCGTGCCGGTCTGGGCCTGGAACGACGTCCACAACGGCCTGGCGAGCGCCGCGCTGAGCCGCCCGGGTGACGTCGCGCTCGGCATCTCGCACAGCGGCGAGACGGGCGAGACCATCGAACTTCTCGCCGAGGCCTCGTCCCGTGGCGCCGTGACCATCGCGTTGACCAGCTTCCCCAAGTCCCCGCTAGCCGAGGTCGCCGACATCGTCCTGGTCACCGCGACGCAGGCGACCACCTTCCGGCCGGACGCGCTCAGCGCCCGGCATCCGCAACTGGTCGTTCTCGATCTTCTCTATGTCGCCGTCGCGCAGCGGACCCACGAGCGTTCGCACGCGGCCTTCCAGCGCACCGCCCAGGCCGTACACGGTCATAAGGCCGTAAAAGACGCGGGAGGTGGCTAATCCGTAATATTCACCACTTACTCTCCCCCCTGAGCAAACCACTGAGCGGATAACCAAGGAGAAGTTTGATGTCCGAGATATTCAAGCCGGAGGTCGACCGCCGTACCCTGCTGCGCCGTGCGGCGGCCGTCGGTCTGCTCGCCACCCCCGCGGTCGGCCTGCTCAGCGCCTGTGTGAGCAGCGATGACGGCGACACCGACACCTCGAACGCGGGTGGCGGCGCCAAGTCGGCCGACAACCCGCTGGGTATCGACCCCAAGAAGCCCGTCGAGATCGTCATCTTCAACGGTGGTCTCGGCACCGCGTACGCGACCGACGTCGACACCCCGCTGTTCAACAAGAAGTGGCCGGACGCCAAGATCACGTACTCGGCCACCGAGCAGATCGCGACCGTCGTCCAGCCGCGGATCAACGCCGGCGACGCGCCCGACATGATCAACAACTCGGGCTCGAACCTGATGGACATGGGCGCTCTCGTCACCGCGGGCCAGGCGGCCGACCTGACCGACCTGTTCGCGGCGCCGTCGCTCGACATCCCGGGCAAGACCGTCGGCGACACGCTGGTGCCGGGCGCGATCGAGCAGGGCACGTACGAGCTCAACGGTGCCCGCAAGCCCTACGCCGTGAACTACTCGTTCACCGTGTTCGGCCTCTGGTACAACAAGAAGCTCTTCGACAAGAACAGCTGGACGGCGCCGGCGACCTGGGCCGACTTCACCGCCCTGTGCGACAAGATCAAGGCGGCCGGCATCACGCCGTTCGGCTACGCCGGTGCGAACGCGTCGTACTACATGGTCCGCGCCCTGCTCACCAGCGCCGCGAAGATCGGCACCGAGCAGGCCCTCAAGGACATCGACAACCTCAAGCCGGGTGCCTGGACGGCCGCGCCGGTCATGCAGGCCGCGCAGGCGTGGGGCGAGATCGGCAACAAGTACATCAACAAGTCGTTCCTCGGCCTCAAGCACACCGAGGTCCAGCTCCAGCAGAACCAGGACAAGGTCGCCTTCTACCCGAGCGGCTCCTGGCTGGAGAACGAGCAGTCCAAGGACACCCCGCCGACCTTCGAGTACGCGATGGCGGCGTACCCGAGCGTGACCACATCGGACCAGCTCCCGGCGACCGCGGTCAACGCGGCGGCCGGCGAGATCTACTTCGCGGCGGCCAAGGGCAAGAACCCGCAGGGCGGCAAGGAGTACCTGCGGACGATGCTCTCCAAGGAAGCGGCGCTGGGCTTCACCAAGGCCACCAAGTCGCTTACCGTGGTCTCGGGTGCCGCCGACGGCGTGACGATCTCCCCCGGTCTGACCAGCGCGAACGATGCCCTCGGCAAGGCCGGCAAGGACATCTTCATGGGGTACCTGTTCGACACCTGGTACAAGAAGCTCGACGACGAGTCCCGCTCGGCCGTCAACGAGCTCATGTTCAAGGGTGGCGACGCCAAGAAGTTCTGTGACCGCATGGAGGCCGCGTCCCAGGCCGTCGCCAAGGACTCGTCCATCAAGAAGCAGACCCGTAGCTGATCAGTCCTCAAGAAACAGATCCGAGGTAGTCGCCATGCGGCACGGCAAGTATCCCTTCATCATCGGCTTCCTTGCCGTGCCGGTGGCGCTCTACTGCGTCTTCGTCGTTGCGGCCTACGTCCAGACCTTCAAGCTGTCGCTCTACAGCTGGTCGGGCATCGGGCCGATGGATTTCATCGGCTTCGACAACTTCGTCAAGCTGTGGCACGATCCCTTGTTCTGGCGGTCGATCCGGCACAACCTGTTCGTGCTGATCCTGCTGCCGATCATCACGATCACCATCGGCCTGGTGTTCGCCTTCCTGCTCAACGTGGGCGGTGGACACAAGGGCGGCACCACCCGGGGCGTCTGGGGCTCCAAGATCTACCGGATCATCTTCTTCTTCCCGCAGCTGCTCGCCCTGGCGATCGTCGCGGTGATCTTCGGCCGGGTGTTCGGCCCGGACAAGAGCGGCATGCTCAACGGCCTGATGCCGAACTCCTGGAAACCCTGGCTGTTCCTGGCCGACAGCCGCTGGGCGCTCACCTGTGTCCTTCTGGTGCTGGTCTGGCAGGCGATCGGCTTCTACGTGGTGCTCTTCTCGGCCGGCATGGGCTCGATCTCGTCGGAGATCTACGAGGCCGCCGCGCTGGACGGCGCCAGCCGCGTCACGCTCTTCTTCCGGATCACCATTCCGCTGCTGTGGAACACGATCCAGGTCGCGTGGGTCTACCTGGGCATCGCCGCGTTCGACTGCTTCGCGCTCGTCAACATCATGACCGTGGACCGCGGTGGTCCGGACGGCGCGACCTCGGTGCTCAGCATGATGATCTACCGCAACGCCTTCGAATACTCGCAGGCCGGCTACGCCTCCGCCCTCGGCGTGGTCCTCTTCTTCCTGACCCTGACCTTCGCCGCGCTGACCTTGCGGGTCACCCGGCGCGAAGCCGTCTGATCGAGGCCGCCCATGTCCAACGTCACCAGCACTCCCGCACCCGTTGCTCCGGCCTCGTCGTCGTCGCGGCACGCCGGGCGCAAGCCGGACAAGAGGCGCGAGGTCAACGGATTCACCGGCCTGGCGCACGTCGCCCTGGTCATCTGGGCCCTGGCCACCGCGGGCCCGCTGATCTGGGTCGTCCTGGCATCCTTCAAGGGCAACACCGAGATCTTCCTGGGCGCGCCGTTCGCGCTGCCGAAGCATTTCTCATTCCAGACGTACGTCGACGCCTGGTCGACGGCACACGTGGGCCGCTACTTCCTCAACAGCGTTTTCGTGGTCGCCGTGAGCACCGCCGGAACGATGCTTTTCGGGTCGATGGCCGCCTACGTCCTGGCGCGCTACCGGTTCTTCGGCAACCGTTTCATCTACTATTTGTTCGTCTCGGGCCTGGCGTTCCCGACGTTCATGGCGTTGGTGCCGCTGTTCTTCATCCTGAAGGGCTTCGGCCTCATCAACACGTTCACCGGCCTGATCCTCGTCTACATCGCCTATTCGCTGCCGTTCACCGTCTTCTTCCTATCGGCATTCTTCAAAACCCTGCCGAACGAGATAGACGAGGCAGCCACCATGGACGGCGCCTCACACACCCGCAAGTTCTTCCAAATCATGATGCCGATGGCCAAGTCCGGCCTGATCAGCATCACCATCTTCAACATCGTCGGCCAGTGGAACCAATACCTGCTCCCGGTCGTCATCATGCAGGGCGCCGGCGCCGACAAGAACTGGGTGCTGACCCAGGGCATCGCGAACATCAGCGTCTCCGCGGGCTACCACGCCCAGTGGAGCACGCTTTTCGCCGCCCTGACCTTGTCCATCCTGCCAATGATCATCGTCTACGCGATCTTCCAGCGCCAGATCCAGGCGGGCTTGACGGCGGGCGCGGTGAAGTAGTTTTTTAGCTTGTACGCCCGTGCGAATGGTCCCGTGACACTCGCAGGGCCGATTGCAACAACATCTCCTCACGCCCGACCGGGCTGTCCCGCCGGTCACCGCCCGGTTGGTTGCGCTCCCCGCGCCGGCCCCAGCCGGCGGGTGGGTGCGGGGTGCACGGGTGGCGGGCGGCGCGGCAGGCGCGAGCGCCGCCGAGTGCTTGCCGGGCGCTGAGTGCTTGCCGGGCGCTGAGTGCTCGCTGGGAGCCGAGCGCTTACCGGGAGCCGAGCGCTGCTGCGCGCCGCCGAGTGACGCCGAGCGCTGCTGCGCGCCGCCGAGTGACGCCGAGCGCCGCCGAGTGACGCCGAGCGCTGCTGCACGCCGCCGAGCGCCGCCGAGTGACGCCGAGCATGCGAGTGCCGCGGGCGGCGGGCAGCGCGGGTGCGGCGGCCAGCTGATGTCGCGGGTTTGCAGGCGAGCGATCCCACCATTCAGCCACTGGCGACCGCATCG
>NZ_JABBNC010000044.1 GCF_012933445.1 Actinoplanes sp. TBRC 11911 | reverse complement strand
TCTCCTCGACCCGCAGTCGGTGATGAAGGACCAGGTCAAGAACGTGATCGCCGATGGCTTCGTCACGAAGGCCGAGGTCTGCACCGCGGCGTTCGCCCAGGCATGCACGGCGGCGGGCATCAACTGACCTGAGGCAATATTCGGGCATGGCCCGATCTGTTTCGACGGCGCCGCCTGCACCCGGTCACGGGTGTGGGCGGCGCCGGAGTCAGGTCACCCCCCTCCGTCGCCATGGCGTTGCCAGGACGACCAACGGTCACTAACGAAGGAGAACCACCGTGGCCGCCACACCCCTCTTGGAACTCAAAGGGATCAACAAAGGCTTCGGTCCCGTACAGGTCCTGCACGACGTCAGCATCGCCGTTTATCCGGGTGAGGTCACCGCGCTCGTCGGTGACAACGGCGCGGGTAAGTCGACGCTGGTCAAGTGCATCAGCGGTATCTACACGATCGACTCGGGATCCATCTCATTCGGGGGCAACCCCGTGACGATTCACAGCCCGCGCGACGCAGCAGCGCTGGGCATCGAGGTCGTGTACCAGGACCTCGCACTCGCGGACAATCTGGACATTGTGCAGAACATGTTCCTGGGCCGCGAGAAGAAAAAGGGAATCGTCCTCGACGAAGCAACCATGGAGCAGATGGCCGGGGACACTCTCGCCAGCCTCTCGGTGCGCACCGTGAAGTCGTTGCGGCAGCTAGTCGCGAGCCTCTCCGGTGGACAGCGACAGACCGTGGCGATCGCGAAGGCCGTGCTCTGGAACAGCAAGGTCGTGATCCTGGACGAGCCGACCGCCGCACTCGGTGTGGCGCAGACCGCTCAGGTGCTCGAACTGGTCCGCCGGCTGGCCGACAACGGCCTCGGCGTACTGATCATCTCGCACAACATGAACGACGTCTTCGCGGTGTCCGATCACATCGCAACGCTCTACCTCGGCCGGATGGCCGCTCAGGTGAAGACCACCGACGTCACGCACGCGCAGGTCGTCGAGCTGATCACCTCGGGACGCAGCGGCGACATGGGACTTCCGCCGGAGAAGCCGGCCGAATTCGCCGACGCGGCGATCGACATCACGCCCGGAGGCGAGAAGTGACCACCACGACCCCCGACGAGACCACGACGGCAGGCGGCATCAAGGTCGCCAAACCCTCCGTCGGACGCTATTTCAACGACTACTGGGGCAAGATTCGCGCCGGTGACCTAGGCACGCTTCCGGCCGTCCTCGGCCTCATCGTGCTCAGCCTGATCTTCGGCATCTCCCAGGACACCTTCTTCAGCGCGCTGAACTTCGCGAACCTGTTCAACCAGGCCGCGCAGGTCGTCTTCATCGCGATGGGCCTGGTCTTCGTCCTGCTGCTGGGCGAGATCGACCTGTCCGCCGGCTTCGCGTCCGGCGTGTGTGGCGCGATCATGGCGATCCTGCTCACCAAGCACGACTGGCCCTGGTACGGCGCGATCCCGGCCGCCCTGGTCACCGGCCTGGTCATCGGCTGGGTCCTCGGCTTCCTGGTCGCCAAGATCGGTATCCCGTCGTTCGTCGTCACCCTGGCCGCGTTCCTCGGCTTCCAGGGCCTGCTGCTGGTGCTCCTCGGCGGCGGCACCAACATCACGATCACCGACTCGTTCGTGGTCAAGCTCAACAACGGCAACCTGTCGGTGCTGTGGAGCTGGATCCTCGCGGTCGCCGCGGTCGTCGGTTACCTGCTCGTCCAGCTCAACAAGCAGCGGAGCCGGGCGAAGGCGGGCCTGGTCACCGATCCGATGGGCGTGGTGGCGATCCGCGTGATCGCGCTCGGTGTCGTGATCCTCCTGGCGACCTTCGCGCTCACCCAGCAGCGTGCGGTCAACCCGGCGATCACCTCGGTCAAGGGCGTTCCGATCGTCGTTCCGATCATCGCCGGGTTCCTGATCATCTGGACGTTCGTGCTCGGACGCACCGCCTACGGCCGGCACGTCTACGCGGTCGGTGGCAACTCCGAGGCCGCCCGCCGGGCCGGTATCCCGGTCGACCGGATCCGCATCTCGGTCTTCGTGATCGGCTCGTTCATGGCCGCCATCGGCGGCATCATGGCGGTCAGCCGGGCCAACTCCGTCGACCCCAACACCGGTGGTAGCAACATCCTGCTCTACTCGGTGGGCGCGGCCGTCATCGGTGGCACCAGCCTCTTCGGTGGCCGCGGCAAGGTGATCCACGCGATCATCGGTGGCGCCGTGATCGCGGTCATCGACAACGGCATGGGCCTGCTCGGCTACCAGGCCGGCACGAAGTACATCGTCACCGGCGCGATCCTGCTGGTCGCCGCCAGCATCGACGCCCTGGCGAGGCGCAGATCGGCAGCCGCCGGCACCCGATGAGTGCCACGGTCCAGGCGACGGGGACGGCACGCTGATGCGGGCCGCCCCCAGCCAGGAAGAGGTTCGCCGGCACAATCTCGGGACGCTTCTCCGCTATGTGCACCTGCATGGCGCGACGACCCGGGCGGAGCTCACCACCAGGCTCGGGCTCAACCGGAGCACCATCGGGGCCTTGACCGCCGAGCTGACCACCGCGGGGTTGGTCAGCGAGGCGGCACCACGCGAAACCGGCCGGGCCGGGCGACCGTCCTTGGTCGTCCGGCCCGAGTCTTCCAAGGTGTACGCGTACGCGCTCAGCATCGAGGTG
Source organism: Actinoplanes sp. TBRC 11911 (assembly GCF_012933445.1). Classification (GTDB taxonomy): domain Bacteria; phylum Actinomycetota; class Actinomycetes; order Mycobacteriales; family Micromonosporaceae; genus Actinoplanes. Next base: position 82,961 of record NZ_JABBNC010000044.1, on the reverse strand, counting down.
GACCGGCTGCGTGCGGCCCGGGTCGGGCTGGGCGGCCGGATCCTGGACCGCCGCGAGATCGAACGCCCGCGCGGTATGCAGGCGCTCGACGCGGTCCAGCCGCTGGCCAAGTTCGTCCGCGAGATGCGCGCCGGTGCGCCCGACGACGCCCGCTACATCGGCACCGGTGTGGCGGTGGCCGGCATGGTCCGGCGCGACGACGGCGTGGTCCGCCTCGCACCCACCATCGGCTGGGTCGAGGAACCGGTCGGTGCCGCCCTGACGGCCGAACTCGACGACGGCGAGAAACTGACCGTGGGCAACCACGCCGACGTCTGCGCGCTGGTCGAGCACAGTCGCGGCGCCGCGGTCGGCAGCGACAACGTCATCTACCTGTACGGGGATGTCGGCGTCGGTGCCGGGATCATCGCGGACGGCCGACGGGTGGCGGGTCACGGCGGGTACGGCGGCGAGGTCGGCCACATGGTCGTCAACCCGTACGGCCGGGAGTGCAGTTGCGGCTCGCGGGGTTGCTGGGAGACCGAGATCGGCGAGTACGCGCTGCTCAAACACGCCGGCCGCAGCGAGGAGAGCGGCCGCCAGGCGGTGCTGAATGTGGTCGACGCGGCCATGCGCGGCGACAGCCAGGCCAAGTTCGCGGTGCGCGAGGTCGGTGAGTGGATCGGCTTCGGGGTGGGCAACCTGGTCAACATCTTCAACCCGGAGGCGGTCATCTTCGGCGGCACGCTGCGCGACGTCTACCTGGTGGCGGCGGCCCAGATTCGCAGCCGGTTGACCGCGATCGCGTTGCCGGCGGCCCGCGAGCACATCCGCCTGCGGACGCCGGAGCTCGGCTACGACGCCGCGCTGATGGGTGCGGCCGAGCTGGCCTTCGAGCGGCTGCTGGAAGATCCGTTGCTGAGCTGAGACGGGCGCGGGGCGAAGCCCATGATCACGATCATTTATGCTTCGCGCCGTGCCCGCCCCCGCCACCGTCGAGTGCTACCGATTCACGCCGACGGTCGGCACGCGATGATCGAGCGCATCGACGTCGACGGGGTGCCGGCCCTGCTCGCCCCGGGGTCCGGCCAGACGCGTGCGGGACTGGCCTTCCGGGTCGGTTTCGTGGACGAGCCGCTGGCCCGGCGCGGCATCACCCACCTGGTCGAACACCTCGCCCCGTACTCGGCCGGTGTCGCGGACTACCACTACAACGGCGCGACCGGCGTCGAGTTCACGCTGTTCGACATGCACGGCAGCGACGAGGACGTGGCGAGCTTCCTCAGTGGTGTGTGCTCGTCGCTGCTCGAGCTGCCCATGCACCGGCTCGCGATCGAGAAGGACCTGCTGCGCGCCGAGGCGAACGGACGCGGCGCCCGGATAGCCGACGACCTTCCGATGTGGCGGCACGGCGCCCGCGACTACGGGATGCCCGGCTATCCGGAATGGGGACTCGCGGCGGTCACCGAGGATGAGCTGCACGAGTGGGTGGCGCGCTACTTCACCAAGGAGAACGCGGTCCTCTGGGTGGCCGGCGATCACGTTCCCGAGGGACTCAAGCTGATGCTGCCGAACGGCGAGCGGCGGGCCCTGCCCACACCGTCGTCGGCGCTGCCCGAGACACCAGCCTGGTTCACCGGGCCGAGCGGCGTTCTGGTGTGGGACGCGCTGGTGCCCCGCGGTGCCGCCGCGCCGGTCTTCGCCGACGTGCTGGAACGCGCGATGCGGCGGGAGATGCGCCAGGAGAGCGGGCTCTCCTACACGGTGACGACCGATTACGACACGCTCGGCGCGGAACGGGCCGTGGTCACCGCGGTCGCCGACGCACTGCCCGAGAAACAGGGCGAGCTGGTCGGCGCGTTCACCGGCGTGCTGGACGCGATGTGCGCCGGGCGGATCCACGAGACGGACCTGGCCGCGGTGGTCAAGCAGCGGGTCGAGGGGCTCGAAGAGGCGGCCCGTCGCGGCGCGACAGTGTCCGGGCAGGCGCTGAACCTCCTGGTCGGTGCCCCGGTGCGGGACGTCGCCGAGATGATCGACGAAGTGCGGGCGGTCACCGTGGCCGAGGTGGCCGATGTCGCGGCGGCGGCCGTCGCCTCCGGTCTGCTGCGCACGCCGGGGACGCGCGCGGACTGGGCCGGTTACGCGGCGGCGCCGGGTTTCTCCGACCACACGGTCGACGGGACCTCGTACGCAGCCCTGGCCGAACCGCGCGACCATCTGATCATCGGTGCGGACGGGGTCAGCAGAACTTCCTCGGACACCACGGCGACCGTACGCTTCGACGCCTGCTCGATCGTGCTCGCGTGGCCGGACGGCGGCCGGCAACTCGTCGGGCACGACGCCATGGTGGTCACGGTCGAACCCACCTTGTACGCGGACGGGCGGGCCGCGGTGACCCGGCTGGACGAGCACATCCCGGCCGGCCTGCGGGTGGACCTTCCGGCCCGCGACCCGGACGGCATCCCGCAGCCCCCGGCCGTCGCGGTGCGCGAACGTAGGGCGCCGCGGGACCGGGTAGGCGCCGTCGTCGGCCTGATCGTCCTGATCCCGCTCGCGTTGCTGTGTGCGATGGCCGCCTTCGGGTTGCTGCTGTTCATCACCGAGGGCGAGGACCCGGTCTACAACGGCGTGCTGATGGCGATCTTCGCGGCCGGGCTGGTGGTCTGCGGCTTCGCCATCCATCGCTGTGCTCGACGCGTCTACGGCCGCTGAAGGGAACCATGTCCACCCTGATCTTCGACCCAGCTTTGATGTACGCCGAGGTCACGCCCCTGATCTCGGCTCTGACCCGGCGGGACTGGGCGGGTTGCCGCACGGTGCTGGATGCCGCCCCGGCCACGGCTCGCACGCGCCTGATCGTGCTGGGCGGCGAACAGAGCGATCTCGACGGTTTTCTGCGCGGCGTGCTGCGCGAGGCCCCGGACGACGGCGCGGCGGCGGCCATGCTCGGCTCCCATCTGACCACCGTGGCGTGGCAGATCCGGAGCCGGAAACAGGCCCAGTTCGTCGGCCGGGACCAGTTCCGGGCCTTCCACGAGATGCTGGCCGCGGCCGAGGAGGTCCTCGTCGACGGCGCCGCCCGTAATCCCGCGGATGCGGCAATGTGGACGGCCCGGATGCCGACCGCGCGCGGCCTCGAACTGGGACAACCCGAGGCGCGGCGCCGATACGACCGGCTGAGCGCGGTCGAGCCGAACCATCTGCCCGCGCAGGAACACCTGCTGCAGCAGCTGTGCCCGAAGTGGGGCGGCACCTGGGAGACGGCGTTCACCTTCGCGCGAGACGCGATGCGGGCCGCGCCGCCGGGATCGCCGAATGCGGTGCTGGTCGCCGAGGCGCACCTGGAGCGATGGGTGGACGCGAACGGCAGCGACGCGTACATGCGCTCGGCCGAGGTGATCGCCGAGCTGCACGAGGCGGCACAAACGTCCATCTGGCACGCCGGCTTCGGTCGTGCGCACGGGTGGGTGCGGGTGTTGAGCACCTTCGCGATGGTGTTCAGCCTGGCGGACGACCAGCCGGCGGCGGAACGGGTGTTCGCCGCGCTGGGCGGGTTCGCCACCAAACGACCGTGGGATTACCTGGGCGACCCGGCGGCTGTCGTCCGGGAACGCCGCCGGAGAGCGGGGATCGGATGATCGAGCAGCACGAGGTCGACGGCGTACCCACGCTGCTGGCCCCCGCCGACGGGCCGATGCGGGCCGGCCTGGTCTTCCGGGTCGGACAGGCCGACGAGACGCTGGCCCGCAAGGGCATCACCCACCTGGTCGAGCACCTCGCCCTGTTCTCGTTCGGGGCCACCGACTACCACTACAACGGCGTGACCGGCAATGCGTACACGCTGTTCCACACGCAGGGCGACTCCGAGGAGATCGCCACCTTCCTCACCGGCGTCTGCGCCTCGCTGCGCGACCTGCCGATGACACGGGTGGCGACCGAGAAGGAGATCCTGCGCACCGAGGCGAGCGGTCGCGGCACCAGCGTGGGCGACGGGCTGGGACTGTGGCGGCACGGCGCGCGCGACTTCGGCCTGTCCGGCTATCCGGAGTGGGGACTGCAGTCGATCACCGAGGACGATCTCCGGTCCTGGGCGTCGCGCTACTTCACCCGGGAGAACGCCGTGCTCTGGGTGGTCGGCGACGCCGTGCCGACCGGGCTGCGGCTGGACCTGCCGGCGGGGGCGCGGATGCCGTTACCGCAGCCGTCCTCGGCCCTGCCGCGGACCCCGGCGTTCTTCGCGAGCCCGTCGAACGCGCTCGGCTGGGACACCGTGCTGCCGCGCGACACCGAGTCGGCCGTCTTCGCCGACATGGTGGAGCGCCGGATGTTCCGGGAGCTGCGGCAGGAGGCCGGCCTCTCGTACACGGTCGGCGTCTCGAGCGAACTGCTCACGGCGGACACCGTGCTGGTCACCGCGATCGCGGACGCGCTGCCGGAGAAGCAGGGCGCCCTGCTCGGCGGCTTCGTGGATCTGATGGCCGCGCTGCGGGTCGGCCGGATCACCGAGGACGAGGTGACCGCGGTGCTCGGGAAACGCTGCGACGACCTGAGCCAGGCCGAGAAGAACGGTGGCCGGCTGCCGGGGCAGGCGCTCAACCTGCTGGTCGGCAACGAGATCGAGCAGCTCGACGAGGTGCTGGCACAGACCCGCGCGGTGACCCGTGACGACATGGTGGAGAGGGCGGCCGAGGCGTACGGCAAGGGTTTGCTTCTGACCCCGGTGGTCCCGGGTCCGGCGTGGGCCGGATATGCCGCGGCGCCGACGCGCTCGGAGCAAGCGGTGGACGGCACCGCATACCGCGGCCGGCCGGACGGTGACCGCCGTCTGATCATCGGCTCCGACGGGGTCACCCTGGCCGATCACGGCGAGTTTGCGACCGTACGCTTCGACGCGCTCGCCGCCATGCTCGCGTGGCCCGACGGCGGCCGCAGGCTGATCGGGCACGACGCCATCGCGGTGAGCATCGAACCGTCCCTCTATCGTGGACTGTCCGCCGCGATGACCGCCGTCGACCGCCGCGTGCCGGATGACCTGCGTGTCGATATGCCGCCCCGATCGCCCGACATGATCCCCAGTCCGGCCCGGGTGCCGTGGCGGCGCCGGCTTCGTGCGCGCCTGCGGGTGCCCCACGTCGCGATCCTCAAGCTGATCCTGCCGTCGGCGATGCTCTCGCTCGCCTGCCTGGCCTTGGCGATCGGGATCGCCGTCGTCGGCTTCACCGGTGATCGAGCGCTGCAGAGCGTCGCGGCCTTCGGCATTCTGCTCGTGGCAGCCGCCCGCTACGCCCGCCGGGCCCGCGCCGTCATCCGGGCGATGCGATGACGTGGCCGGTCCGGTTCGCTCCGGATGACGCGTATCCGCAGGTGGGCGAGCTGCGCGACGCGGTCCGCGGGCGGGACTGGGCGGCGGTCGCCACGATCGTGGACCGGCTGGCCGGGGCCGACCGGACCGGGCTGCTGATCGACGTGGCGGCGACACCCGGACTGGCCGAACCGCTTGGCGAGTCACCGGCCGGCGACCCGACGGCCGCCGCACTGCTCGGGTTCCACCTCGTCGAGGCCGCGTGGACGGTCCGCACCGATCTGGCCGCACCCCTGGTCGGGCCGCGGCGATTCCGGGCATTCCATCAGGGCCTCAAGGAAGCCGAGCGAGTCCTGATCGCCGGCGCCGGCCGGCGTCCCGACGACCCGGCGATCTGGACGGCTCGGCTGGCCACCGCACGGGGGCTCGAACTCGGGCAGGACGAGGCCTGGCGCCGCTACCGGCGCCTTGCCGCGATCGACCCGAACCACCTGCCCGGCCAGCTCCACATGCTCCAGCAGGTTCTCCCCAAATGGGGTGGGACCTGGACGCGGGCGTTCGAGTTCGCCCGTACGGCCATGCGATCGCAACCGCCCGGCGGACCGAACGCGGTGCTGATTCCGGTCGCGCACCTGGAACGCTGGTTGTCGTTGGCGCCCCCGCACGACCAGGACTACATCGAGTCGCCCGCGGTACGCCAGGAGGTGGCCGAGGCCGCGCTGTGGTCGGTCGGGCATCCGGACTTCGCGCGTCGGCACGGCTGGGTGGGTGTGGTGAGCGCCTTCGCCGTGGTGTTCAGCCTGCAGGGTGACCACCGGTCGGCGGCGACGGCCTTCCGGATGCTCGGACCGCTGGCGAACCGACCCATCTTCGGCTATCTCGGAAACCAGCCGGCGACCGTCGTCCGACGTTACCGGCTGCTCGCGCTGAGCCCCGGGGCCGGCGGGCTGACCTGGACGAACGCGAAGGGCAGGCGGGCCTGGCATGCCCTGCGCCGGGCCCTTCCGCTGGTGGCGGGAGCCGGGCGATGAGCGAAAATTTCGAGATCGACGGCGGGCCGGCTCCGGACTCGCCGAGCGGTCGCGCCACCTGGGTGCCTGGACGGGTTCCGGGCCTGACCTGGGAGACCGTCGTCCCAGCGACGCCGGCGGCCGAGGTCTTCGCGGCCGTGCTGGGCCGCCGGATGGCCCGGGAACTGCGCGACGAAGCCGAGCAGGTACGGGTCGAGTACGAACCGCGGACCGACGGCAGCGCCCGGATCATCGCCGTGGCGGACGCGGCGGGCGGCCGGTCGGGGGCGCTGCTGGGCGGGTTCGTGGACGTCCTGGCCGGGCTGCGGGCCGGGCGGATCGACCCGGACGAGCTGCCCGCAGACGCCTCGGCCGGCGACCTGGATGAGCCGCCCGCGGACGCCTCGGTCGGCGTCACCCGCGACGACGTGGCGGCGGTGGCCCTCGACGCGGACGCCGCGGGGCTGCTGACGGCGCCGGTCGGCACCAACCCGGAATGGGCTGGGTTTGTCGCCGCGCCGGTTCCCGCCGACGCCGCGGGGCCCAGGGGCGGACCGGCATGGCCGCGTGGATCTCTGGCCGCGCAGTGGATCGCCACCGCGAGGTACGCGGCGATGCCGTTGGTGTTCTTCGTCTTCCTGGCCGTCGTCACCGTGGCCGGAGCGACCGGCATCACGTCGTCCTCCGACCCGGCCGGCACGGTGACCTTGGTGGCGATTTTCGGTGCCGCCGCGGCCCTCTGCGGGTGGTGGCTCTGGCGGCGAGCGCGCCATCTGGTGTTCTGAGTTCTTACGAAGGGGTTGTGTCCCTCGCAGGCTGGGTGGATCACGCGCATTCTTGAAGCGTGAAGTTATCGGTTCGCGCGGGCCTGTCCGGAGTGGTGGCGGCCGGGGTCGCCGTCGGCGTGGCCGAGATCGTCGCGGTCGTCAGCGGGCCGTTGTCGTCGCCGCTGCTGGCGGTCGGTGGCGTGGTGGTCGACAACGTGCCCGAGTCGGTCAAGAGTGGCGGCATCCAGATCTTCGGGGTGCACGACAAGACGGCGCTGATCGTCGGCACGGCGGTTCTGCTGGGCGTCTACTCGTACGGCGTCGGGGTCCTCGCGTTACGCCGGTGGTGGCAGGCGCTTGCCGGGATCGGGCTGTTCGCCGCCATCGGGGTGGCGTCCGCCATGACCCGCCACGATGCGAGCGCGTTCGCCTGGCTGCCGACGATCGTCGGTGCGGGGCTGTCCGTGCTGGTGCTGCGCTATCTGCTCGGGCTGGCCGGGGCGACCGACACGGCCACGGCGATCGGTGCGCGGCGACCGGCGACGGCCGGCGTCGCAGCGGGCAGGGGCGGCGCTCTGAGCTCAACCACGCAGATCCGCCCGGCGGCCGCGGACGGCCCGGACCACGACGAACCCGAGTTTCCGGGGCCGGGTGCCTGGCCCGTCGCGTACAGCCAAGAAAGCCGGCGCCGATTTCTCCAGGTCTCCGGGACGTTGGCGGTGGGTGCGGTGGTCGCGGGGTTCGGCGGGCGGCTGCTGACCGCGCGGCGAGCGGTGACCGCCGAGCGCAACGCCGTCGTGCTGCCGGCGCCGCGGCAGAGCCCGCCGATGCTGCCGGCCGGAGTGCAGGCGCCCGGCGCGGTGCCCTACGTGACCTCGAACAACGACTTCTACCGGATCGACACCTCGCTTTATCCCCCGCAGGTGGATCCCTCGACCTGGGAATTGCGCATTCACGGGATGGTGCGGAACCCGATCACGCTGAGCTGGGATCAGCTGCTGCAGCGGCCGATGATCGAGCGCTACATCACGATGACCTGCGTGTCGAACGAGGTCGGCGGGGATCTCGTTTCGAACGCGTTGTGGCTGGGCACGCCGATCAAGGAGCTGCTCGACGAGGCCGGCGTGCTGCCCGGCGCCGATCAGGTGATCCAACGATCGGTGGACGGGTGGACGTGCGGTACCCCGACGGCGGCATTGACCGACGGGCGGGACGCGCTGCTCGTGGTGGGGATGAACGGGGAGCCGCTACCGGTGAAACACGGTTTCCCGGTACGCATGGTGGTGCCGGGTTTGTACGGCTATGTGAGCGGCTGCAAGTGGATCACCGAGATCGAGCTGTCCCGATTCTCCGACTTCGACTCGTATTGGGTGCGCCGCGGTTATGCGCAGCAGGCGCCGATCAAGACGGAGTCCCGCATCGACGCGCCGCGCGACGGCTCGAATCGGCAGGCCGGGACGGTGATGGTGGCCGGTGTCGCGTGGGCGCAGCAGCGCGGGATCGCCAAGGTGGAGGTGCGCGTCGACGACGGGGCGTGGCAGCCCGCGACGCTTGCCGCGACCGTCTCCAGCGACACCTGGCGCGAGTGGACCTTCCCCTGGGCCGCTCCGAAAGGCACGCACACGCTGACGGTCCGGGCGACCGACACGACCGGCGCGACCCAGACGAGCACCCCCGCTGACGAGTTCCCGGACGGGGCCACGGGGTGGCATTCGATCCAGGTCGAGGTCGATTAGTTAATAGTTGAAGGCCGCACTGCCGGTCCGTCTTGATTTCGCAAGTCGCTCATACGGTGGCTTGCATGTCAGCCAATGCGGTTGTTGAAAAGCCGCGAAGCAACGCGGCCCGGCCCCCCACCGGGGACCGGGTCCTCATCGTGATACCGGGTGCCGCGCCGGGTCAGGCGGCCGGCGAGTGCCGTTGCGTGGGCACCGCCGATTTGTGGGGTCGTCCCAGGCGAGCCTCGAGACGAGCAAGGTCGACGCGTCCGTGATGCCGGTCGGCGAGGTCCTCCCAGCCGACGGCGAGCAGCCGCAGCCGCTCCGCTTCGCTGAAACCTCCCCAGACCCCGTACGGCTCGCGTACGGCCAGGGCGTGCGCGGCGCATTCCGCCCGAACCGGGCAGGCGGCGCACATCGCCTTGGCCTTTGCTTCCCGGCGGTTGCGGGACGACCCGCGCTCACCGTCCGGGTGGAAGAACTGAGCACTGTCCCGGCCTCGGCACAGCCCGTGTCGCTGCCAGTCCCACAGGTCGGCGATGGGCCCGGGCAGTCTGCGAACGTTCGACATCAAGCACCCTCCAGTCGCGCGGCACCGCGGAGTCCGGCCTTTGCTCAGGCCTGTCGCGGTGGTACCCCGGTGATCCGAGGCTCACACCCGACACTTCGATGTCTTCGGAAGTCGCATGACATCGGGCAAGCAACTCATACCGATCTTTCCCATTTTTTCCATCTAAAGCGCGTAATGCTGCGGCCCTCGCGTGATCTCCTCTGAGAGAGAAGGAGGATCACTGTGCGTACCGTCCTCGTGTGCGTCCGAACCCCGCTGGCGGCCCAGACCGTCGCGTCCACCGCGGCCCGGCTCGGCATGACCGGCGTCGTCCGGACCGCGGTCAGCGAGACCGAGGCCATGATCCGCCTCGCTGAACGGCCGGCCGAGATAATCCTGGCCGATACCGCCGTGACCCGTCCGGACAGCGTCGGTTTCACCCGCCGCGTCCTAGCCCGCGCGCCGCAGGCGCAGGTCGTGCTCTTCGGTGCCGAGGATCCGCGGGTCGCCGCGGCGGCCGTCGCGGCCGGCGCCCGCGGTGTCATCCGTGGCGTCGAGCATGACCTGGTCAGCGTCGTTGCCAAGGCGCTGCTCCTACTGCTTCTCCCGGTACGCCCGCAGGGGATGCCGATCAACGGCACCAACGCTCAGCCGGCCACCGTGGCCGGGGGAGCGCGCAACAACAACTCGCCGGCCGGGCGCGGCGCCTACCAGAACGGGATGGGGATGGGGTCGCCGAACGCGGCCGCCGTGCCGGCCATGCTGCCGAACTCGCCGATGGTTCCGGCGCAGCGCGGCGACGCGCCGATCGACCCGGTGACGGGCCGCCCGATGGTGTCCTGGCCGGGCAACGAGGGCCAGGTCGGTGTCGCGGAGCAGGCCCCGACCGGGCGGCGGCTCACGCTCACCGAGCGCGAGCTTCAGGTGCTGCGCGGGATGGCGGACGGCAAGAGCAACGCGGAGATCGGGCGGGAGCTCTTCGTCTCCGAGGACACGGTCAAGACGCACGCCCGGCGACTCTTCCGGAAGCTGGGCGCCCGGGACCGCGCGCACGCGGTGGCCGCCGGCTTCCGAGCCGGGCTGGTCGCATAAATAGGTGTTTCTCTGGATGAGGGGGCTTACTTACGCCCCCTCATCACCGTCGTCCGATCCCTCGGTCAACGTGTCATGTACGCCGTCGGCGTAACCCCTCGCGTACTCCCACGTCACGTAGTGATCGGGGTCGGGATCGTAGGCCGGCTCGTGCACGCGCGGCCGCCCGCTGCTCAGCAGATGGCGCAGATTTCCCCTGAGCAGATCCCAGTCGAAGTAGTGCGGCTCGTGGCAGTCCTCGCACTCGATGACCAGGCCGCGGATGCCCGTCGGACTCAGCAGGGCCTGGTAGATCTCCAGGTCGGACAAGTCCTCGAGGACGTCCTGCCGCTCGGCCTCGGTCAGCGGGTCGTTCTCGGCGTCCTCGTTGAGGTCGTCGAGTCCGGCGGCCGGGTCGGCGGGGTCGCCGTTGAACGGGTCGATCGGCTCTTCTTGCACCCCCTTACGGTACTCACCTCAGGCCGATGTGTGCTGGCCCGCACGCCCGGTCCGCCACCGGAGGCCACCCTCGGCGGATGGGTACGATGAAACATCCGTCCTCCTGCAGTAAGGGAAGCTCCGTGGAGACTGAGTCCGCCCGTTTGGTTCCTCTTGGCCTGACCTTTGACGACGTGCTTCTGCAACCCGGTGAATCGGATATCGTGCCCAGCCGGGTCAATACGAACACGCGGCTGACTCGCAACATCGAGCTGCGCATTCCGCTGCTCTCCGCGGCGATGGACACGGTCACCGAGGCGCGTATGGCGATCGCCCTGGCGCGCGAGGGCGGCATCGGCGTCCTGCACCGCAACCTCGCGCCCGAGGACCAGGCCGCCCAGGTCGACCTGGTGAAGCGCTCCGAGTCCGGCATGATCACCAACCCGGTCACGTGCAGCCCCGACGACACGCTCCGGCAGGTCGACGCGCTCTGCGGGCGGTACCGGATCTCCGGCGTCCCGGTGGTGGACGCCGACGGCACCCTGGTCGGCATCGTCACGAACCGGGACATGCGCTTCATCAGCGACTCGGACGCCAAGGTCCGCGACGTCATGACCAAGATGCCGCTGGTCACCGCCCCGGTCGGGGTCACCAAGGACGCCGCGCTCGCGCTGCTCCAGCAGCACAAGGTGGAGAAGCTGCCGCTGGTCGACGACGGCAACCGGCTGCGCGGCCTGATCACGGTCAAGGACTTCACAAAGTCCGAGCAGTTCCCGGACGCCACCAAGGACCCGCAGGGCCGGCTCCGGGTGGCGGCCGCGGTGGGGGTCGGCGACGACGCGTACAAGAGGGCCCGGGGCCTGATCGACGCGGGCGTCGACGCGATCATCGTGGACACGTCGCACGGTCACCAGCGCCAGGTGCTCGAGATGATCGCCCGGCTCAAGCGCGACACCGCGACCGACATCATCGGCGGGAACGTGGCGACCTACGCGGGCGCCAAGGCGATGGCCGAGGCCGGTGCGGACGCGGTGAAGGTCGGCGTCGGGCCGGGCGCCATCTGCACCACCCGGATCGTGGCCGGCGTCGGCGTCCCGCAGATCACCGCGATCATGGAGGCCGCGCGGGCCTGCCGCCCGGCCGGCGTGCCGGTGATCGGCGACGGCGGCATCCAGTACTCGGGCGACATCGCCAAGGCGATCGTGGCCGGCGCCGATACGGTGATGCTGGGCGGGCTGCTGGCCGGCTCCGAGGAGAGCCCCGGCGACCTGATTTTCGTCAACGGCAAGCAGTACAAGTCGTACCGTGGCATGGGGTCGCTGGGTGCCATGCAGTCGCGTGGCCAGGCCAAGTCCTACTCCAAGGACCGCTACTTCCAGCACGACGTACCGGAGGAGAAGCTGGTGCCCGAGGGCGTCGAGGGCCAGGTGCCCTATCGTGGGCCGCTGTCCCGGGTGGTCGGCCAGCTGGTCGGCGGCGTGCGCCTGGCGATGGGTTACGCGGGCGCCGAGACGATCCCCGACTTGCAGGAGCGCGGGCAGCTCATCAGGATTACCGCCGCGGGCCTCAAGGAGAGCCACCCGCACGACATCCAGATGACCACCGAGGCCCCTAACTACCACTCCCGCTGATTCCGAGAAAGCAGAAGCCATGCGTGACGTCGTGGAGATCGGTCTAGGCAAGACCGCTCAGCGCGGTTACCACTTGGACGACATCGCCATCGTCCCGAGCCGGCGCACCCGCGACGTGGACGACGTGTCCACCGAGTGGCGCGTCGACGCCTATCCCTTCAAGATCCCCTGCGTCGCGCACCCGTCGGACGCGACCATGAGCCCGCAGTCGGCGATCGCCCTGGGCCGCCTCGGCGGCCTGGGCGTGCTCAACGCCGAGGGCCTGTGGACCCGCTACGAGGACCCGACCAAGATCCTTGAAGAGCTGGCCGCGCTGGGCGAGGACGTGGACGCCACGCCGCGCCTGCAGGAGGTGTACGCCGAGCCGATCAAGCCGGAGCTGATCGCCGAGCGGGTGAAGACGATCCGGGACGGCGGCGTCACCGTCGCCGTGCGGGTGTCGCCGCAGCACACCCTCGCGCTCGCCCCGGTGGTGCTGGACGCCGGCGTGGACCTGCTGGTCATCCAGGGCACGCTGGTGAGCGCCGAGCACGTCTCGACCACCGACGAGCCGCTGAACCTCAAAGAGTTCATCGCCGACCTGGACCTGCCGGTCATCGTCGGCGGCTGCACCGACTACAAGACCGCGCTGCACCTGATGCGCACGGGTGCGGCCGGCGTCATCGTCGGGGTCGGCGCGGACGAGTGGTCGACCACCGACACCGTTCTCGGTATCCGGGTGCCGATGGCGAGCGCGATCGCCGACGCGGCCGCCGCCCGCCGCGACTACCTGGACGAGACCGGCGGACGGTACGTGCACCTCATCGCGGACGGCGGGATCAGCACATCCGGCGACATCGCGAAGGCGATCGGCTGCGGCGCCGACGCGGTCATGCTCGGCGAGCCGCTGTCGCTGGCCGAGGGCGCCCCGGCCGGTGGCGCATGGTGGCATTCGTCGGCGAGTCACCCGTCGCTGCCGCGCGGCGGGTTCGGGGTCGCCGGCGACCCGGAGGGCACGCTGGAGGAGCTGCTGTTCGGGCCGGCCGACCACCCGGACGGCCAGCTGAACCTGTTCGGCGGGCTGCGCCGCGCGATGGCGAAGTGCGGATACAGCGACGTCAAGGAGTTCCAGAAGGTCGCGCTCGTTTTGGACAAGTAGCCTCGGCCCTATGAGGCGGGCCGGGTTACTCGCAGTTGTGATCGTGCTGGCCGGGTGCTCTTCGGAGCCCCGGCCGGCGGCGTCTTCGAGCCCTCCGGCGTCTTCGAGTCCCCTGGCGCCGTCGAGCCCTGCGGCGTTCCATGCCGGTGCCGAGGGGGCCGGGGATCCCTACTTTCCGAAGTACGGCAACGGTGGCTACGACGTGGCCGGGTACGACCTTAAGCTGAAATATGATCCCAAATCGGGCGAGCTGGGCGGCACTGCGACGATCACCGCGACGGCCACTCAGGACCTGTCGCGATTTGACTTCGATCTGGCCCGGATGACCGTCCGAAATGTCCAGATAGACGGACGCGCCGCAACCGTGAAGCAGCAGGACGCGGAACTGATGATCACTCCGTCGGCCGGTATCACGAAAGGCCGGAAATTTACCGTCATCGTCGACTACTCCGGTAAACCCGGGCAGATCGGCAACCAGAGCCTCGGCGAGGGCGGCTGGCTGCGCACCGGCGACGGGGCGATCGCACTCGGCCAGCCGGAATCCGCGAGCACGTGGTATCCGGTGAACGACCACCCGTCGGACAAGGCGACCTTCGCCCTGGCCATGACCGTGCCGGACGGCCTCGAGGTGATCAGCAACGGCGTGCCCGGCGCTCAGCAGCGGGCCGGCGGCTGGACGACGTGGCATTGGAGCGAGTCGTCGCCGATGGCGAGTTACCTGTCCACGGTCGTGATCGGACAGTACGAGGTCAGCACGTCCACCCACGACGGCAAGCCCATGGTGATCGCGCTGGCCGACTCCCTCGGCCCGGGCAGTGGGGCGGCCAAGTCACTCAACCGCACCGGCGAGATCGCCGACTTCCTGGCGACCAGGTTCGGGCCGTACCCCTTCGACGCGTACGGGGGCGTGGCGCTGGACGACTCGCGGATCGCGTACGCCTTGGAAACGCAGTCCCGTCCGGTCTACGGGCAGGCCTTCTTCACGCAGGGGCAGAACGATCGGGTGGTGGCGCACGAGCTCACCCACCAATGGTTCGGCGACAGCGTGGCGCTGACCCGGTGGAAGGACATCTGGCTCAACGAGGGCTTCGCGACCTACGCCGAGTGGCTGTGGGCCGAGCACGAGGGCACCTCCACCGTGCGGCAGAGCTTCGACGACGCGTACGCGAGCTTCGCCTGGGGTCAGGGGGAGAAGGCCGGCGATCCGGGCGTGAACCGGCTCTTCGGGGACGCCGTCTACACCCGCGGTGGCATGACCGTCTACGCGCTGCGCCAGACCATCGGCGACGCGGCCTTCGATCAGTTGCTCCACCGGTGGACCGCCGATCATCGCGACGGCAACGCGACGACCGACGATCTCAAGAGGCTGGCCGAGCAGCTTTCCGGCAAGGACCTCGATCCGCTGTTCAACGCGTGGCTCTACAGCGGCGAAAAGCCGGCAAAGCCCTAGCTAGACCTTATTGATCAGCTTGGGGTGTTTAGCAAGATACTGCTCGATCTGGCCCGCGGTAACGGCCTTGAGGAAGCCCTTGCCCTCCGCGGTGAGCTGCTCGCCCAGGTAGGAACCGCCACTGCCGACACCGGAACCGGGCAGGCCGACGAGCGTGATGTCGGCCGGCGTCAGGTCGCGCAGCGCGTAGGCGTACTCGAGCGGCTGCCGTCCGCCCACATAGACCAGTGAATCGCCGAGCGCGTCCATGATGCTCTGCAGCCTGGTCTGGTCCGCGACCAGACCCTCGTCCATCGCCTTGCCCAGCAGCGCCTTCACCAGCTGGCGCTGATGCCGCTGCCGGTCGTAGTCGCCGTCCGGCAGCCCGTACCGCTGGCGGGCGTAGTCGATGGCCTGCCAGCCGACCAGGTGCCGCTTGCCGGGTTGATACACCGCCTGCGGTCCGGTGTAGTCGCCGCCGCCCGGCTTCAGCGGCCGCAACGAGCCGTCCGGCTTGCGGTGATGCGACGACACCTTCTGGTCGATGACCAGGTCCACCCCGCCGAGCGCGTCGGTCAGCTTCTGCAGGCCGCCGAAGTTGAGGATCACGCCGGCCTGGAACTGCTTGATGCCGGTGTACGCGCTGAGCGACTTGGTGAGCAGCTCGTAGCCCTGGGCCACGTCGTGCTTTTCCGAGCCCGGCACCCGTGAGCCCCGGCCCATCGCCTCGGTGATCTTGTACGTCCCGCCGGGGAACCCGGCCTTGGGGAACTTCGGCATCTTGACCCGCAGATCGCGCGGTAAGGAATAGAGGTATGACGATTTCAGGCCGGGCTCGACGTGCAGCAGCATGATCGCGTCCGAGTGCGGCTCCCAGTCCGGGACCGAGACGCGCGTGTCCACCCCGAGGATCAGCAGGTCGAGCGGCCCGGTGATGTCGGCGCCCGGCGAGGGCGGCGGTGTGGTCGGGGTTTCCGCGACCACCGGCGCTGCCGAGGACGGTGCCGGGCCGGCCGTCCGGTGGCTCGGCCGCGATGTCACCGCCCACGCGATGCCGCCACCGGCGAGCAGCGCGACGACGACGGCGCCGCCGACCCAGAGACCCAGCTTGTTGGATTGCACAGCGGAACAGTAAAGGACCCGCTCAATCCCGCAACCCGATCACTCCCGGACATCACCGGAACGGTGCCACGCCGCGCCGAACGTGAGGGGACCGGCCTCGAAGCCGGCTTTCTCATCGGGGGTGGGCATGCGGGGTCTGATCGCGGCGGTGCTGGTGGGCGCGGCACTGGTGGTTCCGGCGCGGTCCGCCGTGGCGCACGCCGATGCCATCCGCCCGAACGATCCCGGCTACGTGCGTCAATGGGGACTGACCAAGACCCGGGTGAACGAGGCATGGTCGGCCGGCAAGGGCAACGGCCGCGTCGTGATCGCGGTGGTGGACACCGGTGTCAGCCCCGTGTCCGACCTGGCCGGGCGCGTCCTGCCCGGATACGACTTCGTGAACGGCGACACCAACGCGGCCGACGACAACGGGCACGGGACGATGGCGGCCGGCGTGATCGCGGCCTCCGGCTACGACGGCAAAGGTGTCGCGGGCGTCTGCTGGGCCTGCCGGATCTTGCCGGTCAAGGTGCTGAACGCGAACGGTGAGGGCGGCTACGACAAGATCGTGGCGGGGATCCGGTACGCGGCCGATCACGGCGCGACGATCATCAGCCTGTCCCTGGGTGCGGCGGAGGACGATGCCGCGTTGCGCGCCGCCGTGGCGTACGCGCAAGGAAAGGGTTCGCTGGTCATCGCCGCGGCCGGGAACAGTGGCAAGTCGGCCGTGCACTTCCCGGCGGCGTTCCCGTCGGTGCTCGCGGTCGGCGGTGTCGATCAGGCCGACAAGCGGTATGCCTGGTCGAACTACGGCAGCTGGGTGGATGTCGCGGCGCCCGGCTGCAACGTGGCGCAGCAGCCGTCCGGCGTGATCGGCGACTACTGCGGCACCTCGTCGGCGACCCCGTTCGTGGCGGGCGTCGCGGGGCTGCTCGCCTCGACCGATCCGGCTCCCACGGCGGCGCAGATCCGGGCCGCGCTGATCGCCTCGAAGGTGCGCCCGTCCGGCCGGATCGACGCGCTCGCCGCGATGAACGCGCTGCCGTTCGCCGGCGACGTGACCCGCCCGGCGGTGGCTTTTGTCGGGGTTCCGGCGGTCGCGCGCGGTCGCGTGACGATCACGGCGGCGGCCGCGGACCAGCACGGCGTGGCCAAGGTCCAGTTGTACGCCGCCGGCAAGCTGGTCAGCACCGACACCACTTCCCCGTACGCCCTGACGTGGCAGACACCGGGCAAAAGCTCCACCGTGCGCCTCGAACTGCGCGCCTACGACCGGGCCGGGAACGTGACCGCCGTCCGCCGTGACGTGCGGACTCAGTAAACTCGGAGGGTGAGCACACCTCGCCCAGTTCTCGTCGTCGATTTCGGCGCCCAGTACGCCCAGTTGATCGCCCGCCGCGTCCGCGAGGCGCGGGTCTACTCGGAGATCGTGCCGCACTCGATGCCGGTGGCCGAGATGCTCGCCAAGAACCCGGCGGCGATCATCCTGTCCGGCGGACCGTCCAGTGTGTACGAGACGGGCGCGCCCTCGCTCGACGCCGGTCTGTTCGACCACGACGTGCCCGTTTTCGGCATCTGCTACGGGTTCCAGGCGATGGCCCAGGCGCTCGGCGGCACGGTGGCGCACACCGGCGCGCGGGAGTACGGGCGTACGGTGCTCAGCGCCCAGGGCGGCACCCTGTTGCGTGACCTGCCCGCCGACCTGCCGGTGTGGATGAGCCATGGCGACAGCGTCGCGGTGGCGCCGGAGGGGTTCGCGGTCACCGCCTCGACGCCGGGCGCGCCGGTCGCCGCCTTCGAGGACCTCACCGGCCGGCGGGCCGGCGTGCAGTTCCACCCCGAGGTGGCGCACACCGCCGACGGGCAGCGGATGCTCGAGCGGTTCCTCTACGAGATCGCCGGGATCGAGCCCACCTGGACCCCGTCCAACATCATCGAGGACCAGGTCACCGCGATCCGTTCGCTTGTCGGCGACAAGCAGGTGATCTGCGGCCTGTCCGGCGGGGTCGACTCCGCGGTCGCCGCCGCGCTCGTGCACAAGGCCGTCGGCGACCAGCTGACCTGCGTGTTCGTCGACCACGGCCTGTTGCGCGCGGGCGAGGCCGAGCAGGTCGAGAAGGACTACGTGGCGGCCACCGGCATCCGGCTCAAGGTGGTCGACGCGGCCGACGTCTTCCTAGGGCACCTCGAGGGCGTCACCGACCCGGAGCAGAAGCGCAAGATCATCGGCCGCGAGTTCATCCGGACGTTCGAGGCCGCGGCCCGCGAGCTGGACGCCGAGCGGCACATCGAGTTCCTGGTGCAGGGCACCCTCTATCCCGACGTGGTGGAGTCCGGTGGCGGCACCGGCACCGCCAACATCAAGTCCCACCACAACGTCGGCGGCCTGCCCGACGATCTGCAGTTCGCGCTGATCGAGCCGCTGCGCACGCTGTTCAAGGACGAGGTGCGCGCGCTCGGCACCGAGCTGGGCCTGCCCGACGAGATCGTGCAGCGGCACCCGTTCCCCGGCCCGGGCCTGGCGATCCGGATCATCGGCGCGGTCGACCGGGACCGGCTCGACATCCTGCGCGGCGCCGACCTGATCGCCCGCGAGGAGCTCACCGCGGCCGGTCTCGACCGCGACGTCTGGCAGTTCCCGGTGGTCCTGCTGGCCGACGTCCGCAGCGTCGGCGTCCAGGGCGACGGCCGCACGTACGGGCATCCGGTGGTGCTGCGCCCGGTCTCCAGCGAGGACGCGATGACCGCGGACTGGTCGCGGCTGCCCTACGACGTGATCGCCAAGATCTCCACCCGGATCACCAACGAGGTGCGGGAGGTCAACCGGGTGGTTCTCGACGTCACGAGCAAGCCGCCGGGCACCATCGAGTGGGAGTGAGCCATCAGGCCGCCGGTGGTTGACCCCAGGTGGGATCCGAGGGATCGCGCCAGGCGGGTGCCGCCGGCGTCGGCTCTTCCGGCATCAGAAACCACATGATCGGGTACGCGATGAGCGCGGTACCCCAGGTCAGCACGGCTAAGAACGCGAGCGCGACCCGGATGAGCACCGGGTCGACGCCGAAGTAGCGCCCGACGCCGCTGCAGACGCCGGCCACGATGCGGTCGTCCTGGGGACGCAGAAGTTGGCGGTACGGAACCTCAGTCATGCATCGAGAGTGCCGTGGAACGGGTCGCAGAAACCTCGGTGAACGCCCGGATACGGACCCTGAAAATCTCACCCGTACGGATAGTCACGTAGCGTACGCACCACGTGCTCACACCCCTGCTGATCTGCTATTACGCGCCTTCACTCAGGTGTCAGGAATCTGACAGACGTTTTCTGTAGGTAACATATTCCGGGCAGAATGCCGCCGTGACCCCCGCACTGGAACCACTCCGCCGGATCGCCGCGTACGCCGTCGCCATCGACGACGACGGCCGCGTGCTGCTCGTGCGCGCTTCGAGCCGCTCCGGCACCCCCGGCGTCTGGTCGCTCCCCGGCGGCGCAGTCGACCACGGGGAGGACCCGAACCACACCGTCGTCCGCGAGACCGCGGCCGAGACCGGGCTGTCCGTCGCCGTTGACGGGCTCCGCGACGTCCTGGCCGACATGCGCTCGCTGCCGCACCGCGGCGTCACGATCCACACGGATCGTCTGATCTATTCGGTGTCGATCCGCGGCGGCACCCTGATCGACCGGGTCGGCCACCCCACCGACCTGGCCCGGTGGCACACCCTGGAGGAGGCCGAGCGTCTCCGGCTCCGGCCGTTCACCGCGGCGGCGCTCGGGCTCAGCGGCGAATCGGCCGACCTGCGGCCGGAGGAGGCGCCCGACTTCCCGTCGTTCTACGCCTATCCCGGGCCGGACGGTCTCTACCGGGCGCAGCGCTTCGCGGCGTACGCGATCGCCACCGACGAGCACGAGACCAGCCTGCTGCTCACCCGGATCGCCCCGGGCTACCCCGGCGAGGGCCGCTGGCACCTGCCCGGCGGCGGCACCGACTACGGCGAGCAGCCCGGCACCGCGCTGATCCGCGAGCTCGTCGAGGAGACCGGCCAGGCGGGCCGGCTGGTCGAGCTGCTCGGCGTGGCCAGCCACCGGGACGCGGCCTCACTCGGCCCCGAGGGGTACCCGATCGACTGGCACGGCGTCCGTGCCTTCTACCGGGTGATCGTCGACGCGCCCACCGAGGTGATCGTCAAGGACGTCGGCGGCTCCACCTCCGAGGCCCGGTGGATGCCGATCAAGGAGGTCGCCGACCTGCCGGACGAGCTGCTCACCGAGGTGACCGACGAGGCCCTGCGAAAGGCGAAGCTACTCTAGGCCGGGTGAAGATCAGGCGCGTCGGGGCGTACGGCGTGAGCCGTGACCCCTCCGGATGGATCCTGCTGGCCCGCAATTCGGATGCCAGCGAGTTCCCCGGTCTCTGGACCCTGCCCGGTGGCGGGGTCGAGCAGGGGGAGCACCCCGACGACGCCGTGATCCGCGAGTTCGGCGAGGAGACCGGGCTCGAGGTCGGCATCACCGGACTGCGCGACGTGACGGCGGACGTGGAGGTCCTGCCGAACGGCAACCTGGAGCACACCGACCGGATCATCTACGACGTGCTGCCGGTCGGCGGCTCGCTGCGAGCCGAGGTGGGCGGCACCACCGACCTGGTCGAATGGGTCGCGCCGGACGCGCTGGAGGCGCTGCCGCTGATGCCGTTCACCGCCCGGGTGCTCGGCATGCCGGTGCCGGCGCTGCCCGCCTACCAGGTCGCCAACGGCGGGGTCGCGGCCCGGCCGGCGTCGGTGCAGCGGTTCAGCGCGTACGCGGCGGCCACCGACCCCGCCGGACGCATCCTGCTCACCCGGATCGCCGCGGGCTATCCCGGCGCCGGGCTGTGGCACGCGCCCGGCGGCGGCACCGACCACGGCGAGACCCCGGAACAGGCCCTGCATCGGGAACTGGCCGAGGAGACCTCGCAACACGGCCGAGTGATCAGCCTTTTGGGTGTTTCGCACCGATACGACCCCGCGGCCGTTGGACCGGAGGGGACACCTGTCGACTGGCACGTCATCCGCGTCCTTTTCCGGGTCGTGGTGGACGCGCCGACCGAACCCATAGTGAGCGAGGCCGCCGGCGGATCCACCGACGCGGCCGCCTGGTTCTCGCTGCGGGAGGCCGACGAGCTCGAACTCACCGAGCTTGCTCGCGGTGCACTGACGGGGATCAGAGCGGAAACGGCGGGTTAAACTCCAGCCAGGGCTGAGCTAGCAAAACCTGGCCGCAGCGGGCCGACCGGCGAGTAACTTGATCACTCGCCAACGCCGTCCGGCTGTGCGATGGTGTAACCCCGCAATCGAGGGTCCGCGGGTGCGGGCGGGCTACAGGGCATTAACCCACAGCCATAAGTGCAGGTGGGCACACCGATCCCATGGAGGAAGCACGTGCCGAGTACCCCTTGGCGCCGGCGTCGATCGACGGATAGCCCCCGTCCCGCCGGACGCCGTTGGGCAGGCCGGTTGCGCCGCGGCGGAACCCTCGCGCGGCAGGCATTGCTGGTGCGGGTCGGCCGCCGGTCATCCGAGTCGGGCCGCGCCGCCACCGCCACCCGGGCCGAGGTGATTTATACCGGTCCGGAGCTCGGCCAGACCCGGGAGTACGCCCCGGCCGGAGCGCACCTCAGTAACCCTGTGTCACCCTCGGCGCCCGCCGACGACTCGCTGCTTCCCGGCGAGCACAGCACCGCCCGCCGCGTCCGCTTCGTTCTGGTCAACGCCTGCACGCTGGCCAGCCTCAGCCTCGGCCTGATGGCGATCTTCCTGGCCATGCACGGCGACGTGCGGTACGCGGCCGCCTGCCTGGTCGCCTGCGTGGCGTTCGACGGCCTGGACGGCGCGCTCGCCCGCAAGCTGGGCGTCTCCAGCCCGTTCGGCGCGCAGATGGACTCGCTGGCCGACATGTGCTCGTTCGGCCTGGCCGCCCCGGTGGTCGTCTATGCGTCGCTGGCGCACACGGTGCCCACCGCGGCCGCGATGGTCGCCTGCATCCTCGTCGCGGTGTGTTCGGCGATCCGGCTGGCCCGGTTCAACGTCTCGCCGAAGGACGGCAAGTTCTTCACCGGCGTGCCCACCACGATGGCCGCGGCCGTGCTCGCCCTGACCGTGCTGATCGGCCTGCCGTTACCCGGGTTCGCGATGGTCGCCGGGGTGGCGCTGCTGGCGTTTGCGATGGTGTCGAGCTTCCCCTACGCGAAACTTGCTCGCTTGATCAAACTGCCGCCGTGGGTGTGGCTGCTTCCGCTGGTCGCCGCGTTCGTGGACCCGCGGCTGTCGTTCGTGATCCTGGTCGGGGGATACCTGGCCAGCGGTCCGGCGATGTGGTTCCGCACCCGTCGGGCCTGATCGCGCCGAAGGCGAGGGCCGCGTCTCGCGGCCCTCGCCTCCACTGCCTTCCGGCCCGGCTCAGCGCCGCCGCGCGGCTTAGCGCGGCGCTGCTCAGTGCCAGCGCGCGATGACCGTCGACCCGCCGATGACCTTGTCGTCGACCGCGACCAGCGCTTCCGCCTTGTCGGCCGGCAGGTAGACGTCGGTGCGTGAGCCAAAGCGGATCAGGCCCATCCGCTCGCCCTTCGCCACCAGCGTGCCGATCGGCACCCGCTGCACGATCCGCCGCGCGATCAGGCCGGTGCGCTGGGCCACCGCGACCGTGCCGTGCTCGGTGTCCAGCACCGTGTACGCCGCGACGTTGTGCTCGGCGGCCGCGGTCATCGCGTTCGCATACCCGCCGTCCTCGACGAAATAGTCGGTCACCCGGCCGGCCACCGGCACCCGGTTGACGTGCACGTCGAGCACCGACAGGAACACCGCGATCCGCAGGAACTCGCCCGCTCCGAACCGGCTGTCGGTCATCCGCTCCACGGACAGCACCCGGCCGTCCGCGGCTGCGACCACGGCGGCCGGGTCCTCCGGCACGTCGCGTTCCGGGTCGCGGAAGAAGGCGGCGACCGGCGCGGCGGCCAAGGCGGGGAGAAGCCAAAGACGGGACTTCGGCCGCAGCGTACGGGCGAGGGCCGCGAGACCCAGCGCGATACCGGCCGCGGCGACCCCGTTCGAGTCGATGTGCATGGTGCGGGTCAGCGGCACGCTGGACGGGCGGTACGCCGGCGCGATCTTCGACGCGACGCTGGTGGCGGCCGCGGTGAAGCGCAGCTTGTGCACGCGGACCGGCGGCTGGTTGCGCACCACCAGGTCGGAGCCGACGCCGAACAGCGCGTTTTGCCGGAACAGCTCGGCCGCGGCCCCGCCGGTGCGGCCGGGCAGCGCCGGGGTCGCGATGGTGACCACCGCTCCCTCGTTCAGGTGTTTGCCGAGGCGGTCGATCAGCGCGCGGGCGTCGTGCGCGGAGCCGGTCACCGGGTCGCCGACGATCACCACGTCGGCCGGCTCGGCCTCGTCGATGGTGTCGAGCACCCGCACCCGGTCGGCGATCCAGCTGCCCAGGCCGGTGATGTGGTCGCGGAGCAGGTCGGCGGTGCTGCGTTCGCCCGCCACCAGGGTCAGCGTGTCGCCCGGGAGCAGGGCCTCGACGGCGGCGGCCACCACCAGCGAGGCGTGATCGGCGCCCACCACCAGCGCCGAGGTGGGCGCGTTGTGCCGGGCGAACTCGGCGGTCAGGGCGCGCGCGGCGGTCGAGCCGAGACCGACGACGGGTGCGTGGGGCGCAACGGGGAACGAGCTCATCGAACGAGCATATGGTGCCGCCCGCGACCCAGGATCCCTGGGCCGCGGGCGGGGCGGTGTGTCGATTTCAGTCTCTGCGCTTTGCGGGCCTCAGTCTTTGCGCTTCGCCGGGTCCGCGTCGGGGTGCTCGCGGCTGAACCGCTCGGCCGGGTCGTCCAGCAGCTCGCGGACGATCGAGGCGTGCATCTCGGGCGGCAGGTCGCCGGGCACCTCGGGCTTCTCCGGCTCGGCCGGCGCGGGCGGCGCCGTCACCGGGACCCGGCGGCCGGCCGAACGCAGTGCGCCGAGCAGGCCGACCACCCCGAACAGGATCAGTCCGGCGGCGACCATCCAGCCCACGGCCGGCAGGTGGATGTTCACCACCCGTGACACCGCCCACCACAGAACCCCCAGCAGGAACAGCACGCCGAAGCTGAGCGAGACGCCATCGGTGCGATGCGGCTTCATCGGTTCACCTCCAGGTTGCCCGTGTCCATCTGCAGATTCAGGGTCAGGTTGCCACCGCCGGGCCCGTCCGGGCCGGTGTTGACGACCTGCTGACCGTCGACGTCGCGGCCGTCGAAGTGCTTGCCGAAGACCTCGGCCCGGCCGTTCTGCATCTGGACCGTGGCCGTGGTGTCGACCGTCGGTGGCAGCAGCACCTTGAGCTGGCCGACCTTCATGTTCACCGTGATGTCCTGCTTCTGGCCGGCGAAGTCGATCTGGGTCAGGTCGAGCGTGGCGTTGCCGACCGCGAAGTCGTACCGGTCGGCGACCGCCTGAATGGTCAGCGGCCGATAGACGCTGTTGCCGATCTCGCCGCCCCAGCGCTCGGCGCCGGTCGAGACGAGCAGGCCGACCGCGGTGATCAGGCCCAGGGCGATCAACCCGCGGGCCCGGCCCAGCCAGGCACCGACCACCAGGCCGAGGCCGATGGTGACCAGGGCGGCGGCGAAGTACGCGGAGACCGCGATGCTCGCGCCGGCCATGTCGATGGCGGCCATCAGACCGAGCACGACGACCACGGCGAAGAAGGTCAGGCGGCCGAGCTTGGACCGCTCCCGGGGCCGGCGCTGCCGGCGCGGCACGCTCGGCACCTGCGGGACCGGCGGCATGGGCGGCATGGGCGGGACCTGCGGCGCGTACGGGCCGTGCGGGGCGAAGGGCGGCCGGTACGAGCTCTGCGGCGGCCGGGGCGGCAGCTGCTCGGTCACCGGTTCCGTGGCCGTTGCGGCTGCGGGTGCCGGGGCCGCGAAAGCCGCGGCCGGGAACTCGGCAGTCGGGGCAGCCGACGGCGCACCCGGGGCCGGTGGTGGTGGCGGCGGCGCGGGGAAGGTGCCGGGAAATGTGGCCGCCTCCGGCGCGGGGCTGTTCGAGTTCGACTGGCCTCGCTTGATCAGCAGGACCGCGGCCAGGATGACCGCGGCGGCCAGCAGCCCGGCCCGCACCCCGTCCTGCACGATGAACGCGAAGGTGAGCACTGCCGCGCCGCCGAGCACGACCACGGACAGCGGGCTCATGCCGGAGCGGCCCTTGCCGAGCAGCGACTCGACCGGCGAGGCGGAGTCTCCCTCGGACGGGATGACCAGCCAGCCGATCAGGTACAGCAGGACGCCGACGCCGCTCATCACGCCGAGCACGGCCAGCAGCACCCGCCAGAGGACCGGGTCGGTGTTCGTGGCCCGGGCCAGCGCTCCGCTCACGCCGGCGATGTATCGGCCCTGCTTGGGGCGGATCAGGTGGGCGCGGTTGAAGCCGGGAATGTTGCTCCAGGGCGGCGGCGTGGGACCGGGACCGGGCGGCGGCGTGGGACCGGCACCGGGCGGCGGCGTGGGACCGGCACCCGGTGGCGGCGGCGGGGCCGCGCCGGGCGGCGGGGGGCCCTGGCCGGCGGGCGGCGCGTCGGCCTCCGGAATGCCACCGGCCGGCGGCGTCCACGCGGACGGCCTCGGCCCGATCGGCGCGGTCGGCTCGTCACCCGCGGCGTCCGCGGTGGGCGCGGTGGCCGCGAAAGGCTCGGTGCCCGCGGGACTCTCGAAAGGCTCGGTGGCGCCGGCGGCCCCGGGAGGCTCGGCGGCCGTCGGGGCCTGCGCGGGCCCGGGGTCGCTGGTGGGAGCCGCCGGCGGGATGCTCTCGGCGGCAGCGGACGGATCCCGCTTGTCGGCAGCTTCGTCGTTCATGCCATCGATCCTGACGCCGAACCCACCCGAGACGCTTCCGGCACCGACCCTGAGGCCACCCTGAGATCCGAGGGCCCCGAACCCGGGGGAAGTTCCCCGTGGCCCGCGCGGCCCGGACGTGTGACGATCGAACGGAACGATTGAGGAGGAGCCATCACCGCCGCCGTCACACCGCCCACGCGCCGCCTGTACCGTCCGCGCGACCATCGGGTCGTCGCGGGGGTCGCGGCCGGCCTGGCGGAGCACCTGGGGCTGCCGCTGCTCGCGGTGCGCATCGCTCTGGTGGTCCTGCTGGGTTTCAACGGTCTCGGCCTTCTTCTCTACGCGGCCTTCTGGGCGGTCCTGCCGCAACAGATTCCCACCGATGCGAACCCGCCGCGCCGCGACTACGCCATGCTGCTGCCGTTCGGCGCCATCGGCCTGGGCGTGGTGCTGCTGCAGGCCCTGGTGTTCAAGGACAACGTGGCCGGCACGGTCGGCTGGCTGATCGCGGTGGTCGCGGTCGGCGCCGGCATCATCTGGCACCAGTCCGACCCGACGCGCCGCGGCCACTGGTCCGGCTCCCGCCCGCCGACACCGTGGCTGGCCGCCGTGGTGGCCGAGAGTGACCGGCGATACTTCTTACTCCGCCTGATCGGCGGCGGCGTCCTGGTCGCCACCGGCATCATCGGCGTGGTCGCCGTGTACGCCCCGACGGGCACCCTCGGATCGGTGCTGAACGGCCTGATCTTCGCGCTGGTCGGGCTGCTCGGGTTCGGCGTGGTCGCCGCCCCACTGATCTACCGCATGTTCAACCAGCTGCGCACCGAGCGTGAGGGCCGGATCCGGGAGCAGGAGCGGGCCGAGGTGGCCGCGATGATCCACGACCAGGTGCTGCACACGCTGGCGCTGATCCAGCGCAACTCGGCCGACGTCAAAGAGGTGCAGCGGCTGGCCCGCGGCCAGGAGCGCAGCCTGCGTAACTGGCTGTACAAGCCGACCGCCTCGCCGACCGAGCGGTTCGCCGCCGCGCTGGAGCAGGCCGCCGCCGAGGTCGAAGACACGTACGCGATCAGCGTGGAGACGGTCGTGGTCGGCGACACCGAGTGCGACGACCGGGTCGCGGCGCTGGTCGCGGCCGCCCGGGAGGCGCTGGTCAACGCGGCCCGCCACGCCGGCGTGCAGACCGTCTCGCTCTACGCCGAGGTCGAGTCCGATGAGCTGAGCGTGTTCGTCCGCGACCGCGGGGCCGGGTTCGACCTGTCCGGTGTGGCGGAGACACGGCACGGCGTTCGTGGTTCGATCATCGGACGGATGCAGCGTCACGGGGGCAAAGCGGAGATCCGCAGTGCTCCCGGCGACGGCACCGAGGTGCGGCTGACGTTGCCGGCCACGCGGGACAGCATGACTGCCGGGAAGGAGACTGCACGATGACCGAGGCCACCGAACCGGTGAACCGCAGGCTGACCGTGTTCCTCGTCGACGACCACGCGATGTTCCGCGCGGGCGTCCGCGCCGAGCTGGGTGCCCACGTCGAGGTGGTGGGCGAGGCGAGCACGGTTGCCGAGGCGATCAGCAAGATCACCGCGCTCGAGCCGGACGTGGTGCTCCTCGACGTGCACATGCCGGACGGCGGCGGCCGCGCGGTGCTGGACGCGATGCGGCGCAGTCACCCGCAGGTGCGTTTCCTGGCACTGTCCGTATCGGACGCGGCCGAGGACGTGATCGGTCTGATCCGGGCCGGCGCCCGCGGGTACGTGACCAAGACCATCTCCCCGGACGAGCTGGCCGCCGCCATCAAGCGGGTGGCCGACGGCGACGCGGTGTTCAGCCCGCGACTGGCCGGGTTCGTGCTCGACGCCTTCGCGTCCAGGCCGGACGTCCCGGTCGCCGATCCGGAACTCGACCAGCTCACCAACCGGGAGCGGCAGGTCCTGCGGTTGCTCGCGCGCGGATACGCGTACAAGGAAATCGCGAAGGAATTGTTCATTTCGATCAAGACGGTGGAAACACACGTTTCCAACGTCTTGCGCAAGCTCCAAATGAGCAACCGCTACGAATTGTCACGGTGGGCGGCGGATCGTCGTCTCGTGTGACCAGTCCGACGTCGATTATCGCGGTGCGTTGTCACATCAATACGCGGTGATGTTTTCCCAGGTCGCGCGCTTGTCCCTTGAGGACGAATGGGTGCTGAGGTTGCCTGTCCACAAGCCATCGCTAATATCGGCTTGATAACGGGACCTTGGCGGTCGCTGGCTCTGTGTCACAGTGGCAGCTACTCACACGACCCCCGTGAGCGCCCCTGAAGGAGGCACCCCTAGATGCCTGGGAAGAGCCGATGGAGAATGGTGGCCCCGGTGGCCACCATCGCCTTGTTGGCGGCAGGTTGCAGCGGTGGTGATTCGCAGGACACCGAGGCGCTGCCGAACAGCATCAGCATCAGCATCGGCGAGCCGCAAACGCTGATCCCGTCGGGCGTCGTCGAGACGTACGGGCTGCAGGTTCTGACGTCGCTGTTCTATCCGCTCGTCGGAATCGACAAGACCAACAAGCCGTACACGATGGCCGCCGACTCGATCACCCACGACAAGTCGGCCAAGGTGTGGACGATCAAGCTGAAGGATGGCTTCACCTTCAGCAACGGCGAGCCGGTCACGGCGGACAACTACATCAATGCGTGGAATTACGCCGCATTCGCGCCGAATGCCCAGGTCACCTCGTACTACTTCGACCGCATCGCGGGGTACGCCGACCTGCAGCCGGACCCGGCGACGAAAAAGCCGCCCACGGTGAAGAAGATGTCCGGCCTCAAGAAGATCAACAACTTGACTCTTCAGGTGACGCTGGACGCACCGTTCATCGGCTTCGAAACGGTGATGAGCTACGCCTCGTTCTACCCGTTGCCCAAGGCCGCCTTCAGCGGGGACGGCGTGCTGAACAAAGACTTCAACGAGGAGCCGATCGGCAACGGGCCCTTCAAGATGACGGGCAAGTGGCAACACGACCAGAAGATCCAGGTGACCAAGGTCCCGGACTTCAAGGGCACGGTCCCCAAGGTCGACAACATCACCTGGAAGATCTACCAGGACCTCGGCGCGCAGTACAACGACCTGATCAGCGGCAACCTCGACGTCGACACCAAGATCCCGACCGAGAGCCTCGGATCCGCCTCCTCCGACCTCGGCCTGCGACTGCAGAAGAGTCCGAGCTCGGCGTTCCAGTTCATCGGCGTCCCCACGTTCGAGAAGGACTTCTCCGATCCGCGGGTGCGCCGCGCGCTGTCCATGGCGATCAACCGCCAGGAGATCGCCGACCAGATCTACCTGGGTACGCAGCTACCGGCGACGTCCTGGGTGTCCCCGCAGATCGACGGCTATCGCGCGAACAGCTGCGGCGACGCGTGCGAATACAACCCGACACAGGCCAAGAAGCTGTACACCCAGGGCGGTGGCCCGGCCGAGATCACCATCTCGTACAACACCGACGGCGGGTACAAGTCCTACATCGACGCGCTGTGCAACCAGATCAAGTCGTCGCTCGGGATCAACTGCACGAGCCACGCGGTGCCGTCTCTGAGTGAGCTCGTCAAGGACCTTCAGGAGAAGAAGAACGTCGGCCTGGTCCGGCTGGCCTGGGCGATGGACTACCCGCTGATGGAGTCCTACCTGGGGCCGGTCTACACGACCACCGGCTCGTCGAACTACTCCGGCTACACCAACCCGACGTTCGACAGCCTGGTCAAGGACGGCGACGAGGCGAAGACCCCGGACGAGGCCATCAAGAAGTGGCAGCAAGCCGAGGACATTCTGAAGGACGACATGCCGGTCATCCCGGTGATGTTCGGTCAGAACGTCTACGGCTACTCGCCGAAGGTCGACGACGTGACCATGGACCTCTCCCAGAACGTGGACATCTACACGATCGACGTGGCCAGCTAGCACGACTCCGCGGTGGTGGCGCCACGGTCGACCAACCGTGGCGCCACCACCGCGTCAACGCCCCGCCCACAAGGCACGAAGAGGCCCTCATCCATGACCCGATACATCGTGCGGCGCCTGCTCCAGATGGTTCTGACCTTCTTCGGGGCCACCTTCGTGGTGTACGCGCTGATGTTCGCCAACCAGGACGACCCGTACCAGGTCCTGGCCGGTGACCGCGTCGTCTCGGACAGCCAGCGCGCGGCGCTCAACGCCCAGTACCACCTGGACAAAGGCTTCTTCACGCAGTACTGGTACTACGTGAAGGGCCTGCTCACCGGCGACTTCGGCACCTCGCTCACCGGCCGCCGGATCGGGGACATGCTGGCCGAGGCGTGGCCGATCACCATCAAGCTCACGCTGCTCGCGATCGTGATCTCGGCGGTCGTCGCGATCGCCGCCGGGGTGTTCTCCGCGGTCCGCCGGGGCGGGATCTTCGACCACGTGACCCTGGTGCTCACGCTGGTGGTGCTGGCCATGCCGATCGTGGTGCTGGCCCCGGTCGCCCAGCTCATCTTCGGGGTCAAGCTGGGCTGGTTCCCGGTGACCGTCACCCGGGACGCGAACCTCTACCAACTGCTGCTGCCGGCGCTGGTGCTGGGCACGCTCGTGGTCGCCACCGAGCTCCGGGTGACCCGGTCGTCGGTCGCCGAAAATCTGCGCGCCGACTACGTGCGTACGGCCCGAGCGAAGGGGTTGAGCACCCGGCGCGTGGTGGGCGTGCACGTGCTGCGCAACTCGCTGATCCCGGTGATCACGCTGATCGGCGTGGACCTCGGCGTGCTGATGTCCGGCGCGATCGTCACCGAGGGCGTGTTCAACATCCCCGGCGTGGGCTTCAACCTCTTCCGCGGCATCCGGACCGAGGACGGCCCGGTGGTGGTCGGGTTCGTCAGCGTCCTGGTGATCGTCTTCCTGGTCGTGAACCTGATCGTCGACCTGCTCTACGCCGTGCTCGACCCGAGGATTCGCTATGAGTGACATCAACGCGGTGACCACCGCGGAGGCGCCCGGACCGGCCGCGACCCGGCCGGCGGACGCCTCCTCGGCGAAGCCGCGCAGCCTGGCCGGGGACGCCTGGCGGGATCTGCGCCGCAGCAAGGTGTTCTGGATCGCGGCCGTGCTGGTCGCGGTGATTCTTTTGATGGCGGTCTGGCCGACGCTGTTCACCTCGGCCGACCCGGCCAACTGTCAGCTCGCCAACCGGCACCACCCGGCCGGCGGCGGCGCCCTGTTCGGGTACGACTTCCAGGGCTGCAACGTGTACGCGCGGACCATCTACGGCGCCCGTGACTCGATCTTCGTGGCGGTGGTCGCCACGCTGATCGCCGGGGTCATCGGGCTGACCGTCGGCCTGGTCGCCGGCTTCTACGGGCGGTGGGCGGACGCGGTGCTGTCCCGGTTCATCGACATCGTGCTCGGGGTGCCGTTCCTGCTGGCGGCGATCGTGCTGGCCCGCCGGTTCACCGTGCACGAGACCGACACCGGCGTGCTGGCCGTGACGCTGACGCTGGGCCTGCTCGGGTGGACCACGGCGGCCCGGGTGATGCGCTCCGCGGTGATCACCGCCCGCAACCAGGATTATGTAACCGCGGCCCGCATGCTCGGCGCCGGGCCGGGACGTCTGATGTTCCGGCACATCCTGCCGAACGCGGTCGGGCCGTTCCTCGTGGTGCTCACGCTCCTGCTCGGCATCAACATCGCGGCCGAGGCCACATTGTCCTATTTGGGCGTCGGGCTCCAAGGGGACGCGATCAGCTGGGGCACGTCGATCGCCGGGAACGGGCCGTACGTCCGCGTGGTTGCCGGTCCGGTGGTCTGGCCGTCGATCTTCCTGGCCGTGACCGTGCTGGCCTTCATCATGCTGGGCGATGCCGTCCGCGACGCCTTCGACCCGAAGCGGCGATGACCCGATGACCGACATCTTCGACCCGGAGCGGCGGACGCGATGACCGACATCTTCGACCCGGAGCGGCGGACGCGATGACCGACATCAAGGCCGAGATGGACGTGCTGCCCGGGATGGACCCGCGCGCACACCTGCTGCACGTCGACGAGTTGCACGTGGAGTTCCGCACCCGCGACGGCGTGGCCAAGGCGGTCAACGGCGTCAACATGTGGCTGCGCCCGGGCGAGACGCTGGCGGTGCTCGGCGAGTCCGGCAGCGGCAAATCGGTCACCGCGCAGGCCATCATGGGCATCCTGGACACCCCGCCCGCGCACGTCACCGGCGGCCGGGTGCTGTACCGCGGCGTGGACCTCCTCAAGCTCAGCGAGGCGGACCGTCGCAAGGTGCGCGCCAACCGCATCGCGATGATCTTCCAGGACGCGCTGTCCGCGCTGAACCCGGTCTTCACGGTGGGATTCCAGCTCGCCGAGATGTTCCGGATGCACCGCGGGATGTCCCGGCGCGACGCCAAGGCCCGCGCCATCGAACTCCTCGACCAGGTGCGGATCCCGGGCGCCCGGGACCGGATCCACGACTATCCGCACCAGTTCTCCGGCGGCATGCGGCAACGCGTCATGATCGCCATGGCGCTGGCGCTCGATCCTGAGATCCTCATCGCCGACGAGCCGACCACCGCGCTCGACGTGACCGTCCAGGCGCAGATCATGAAGTTGCTCGCCGAGCTGCAGCAGCAACGGAACATGGGACTGATCCTGATCACCCACGACATGGGCGTGGTCGCCGACGTCGCGGACCGGATCTCGGTGATGTACGCCGGGCGGGTGGTCGAGGAGGCGCCGGTCCACGACATCTACTCGCGACCCGCTCATCCGTACACGAAAGCCCTGCTCGAGTCGATTCCCCGGCTGGATCGCAAGGGCCGGCAGCTCAACGTCATCCCGGGACTGCCGCCGCCGCTCACCGACCTGCCCTCGGGCTGTTCGTTCCACCCGCGGTGCGCGTACGCCCGGGAGATCTGCTCGCGGGACGAACCTCCGGCGTACCAGATCGCGCCGCAGCGGATTGCCAGCTGCCATTTCGTCCGGGAGGTCCTGGGTGTCTGACGTCGTCCTGGAGGTGCGCGACCTGGTCAAGCACTTCCCGAGCCGCTCCGGTGCGGTGCACGCGGTCGACGGGGTGAACCTGGAGCTGCGCCGGGGCGAGACGCTCGGCATCGTCGGCGAGTCCGGGTGCGGCAAGTCGACGCTGGCCAAGATGCTGGTCGGGCTGGAACGGCCCACCGCCGGCACGGTCTCGGTGCGCGGCCAGGAGATCTCCCGGCTGCGCGGCGGGGCGCTGCGCCGGTCCCGCCGCAACATCCAGATGGTGCTGCAGGACCCGTACACGTCGCTCAACCCGCGGATGACGGTCGGCGACATCATCGGTGAGCCGTTCGCGATCCACCGCGACGCGACGCCCACGTACGGCCGGCACCGCGCCGTGCAGGAACTGCTCGAGGTGGTCGGTCTCAGCCCCGATCACATCAACCGGTACCCGCACCAGTTCTCCGGCGGTCAGCGCCAGCGCATCGGGATCGCCCGCGCGCTGGCCCTGCGGCCCGAGATCATCGTCTGCGACGAGCCGGTGTCGGCGCTCGACGTCTCGGTGCAGGCCCAGGTCATCAACCTGCTGGACGGTCTCAAGCAGCGGTACGGGATTTCGCTGATCTTCATCGCGCACGACATGTCCGTGGTGCGGCACATCTCGGACCGGGTCGCGGTCATGT
Source organism: Actinoplanes sp. TBRC 11911 (assembly GCF_012933445.1). Taxonomy (GTDB): domain Bacteria; phylum Actinomycetota; class Actinomycetes; order Mycobacteriales; family Micromonosporaceae; genus Actinoplanes. The sequence goes on along the minus strand of NZ_JABBNC010000044.1, from coordinate 49,325 downwards.
ACCTCGGCAAGATCGTGGAGACCGGATCGGACGTCGCGATCTACGACCAGCCGACCCATCCGTACACGCAGGCGCTGCTCTCCGCGGTGCCGGTGGCCGACCCGCGGTTGCGCGACCGCCGCGGCCAGATCACGCTGGAGGGCGACGTGCCGTCACCGGCCGATCCACCCTCCGGCTGCCGATTCCGTACGAGGTGCTGGAAGGCGCAACCGGCCTGCGCGGAGCACGAGCCGCTGCTGGAGATCCGCCAGCGCTCCGCACACCCGGTTGCCTGCCACTTCGCCGAGGTTGCTCAGGCTCTTTAGAGGGGGCCTCGGCCGGCTCGGAGGATCATCAAGGCGACCTGGGTGCCGTCGGCGCCCAGGGCCGAGCGGAAGCGTTCGACGATCTCCCGCTCGCGGGAGAGCACCAGCCGCGTGCCGCCGCTGGCGATGCGGGTCTTGCCGACCTCCTGGGACAGGCGCGCCCGCTCCAGCCACAGGTCGATGATGGCCTGGTCGATCTCGTCGATCCGCTCGCGGTACGCGCGGATCTGATCGGCGGCCAGTGGCTCGTTCGCGCCGGTGGAGTGGTCCACGGTGTCGGCGGTCATCACTTGCTCCTCGGGTGCGTGCTCCGGTCGGACCGGCCCGGGCAGCATCAAGCCCCGGGCGGGAAGCCCGGGGCTTGATGTAGGTCTGTCGTACGACGCGGCCTACGGCTGCCGGACTTCCGGGCCGTAGTAAAAAAATCGCGCCGTTGGGATCACGAGACGAGTATGCCGCTGCCCGTTGGAGGTCCGCAAGGAAACGGCCCGACCAGTGGGACGCACGCCACTCAAGGGATCGTCACGATGCGGTTGGCCGGGCCGGGGGCGACCGGCGCGCCGGCTCCCAGGTAGGCCACCAGGGCGTCGATGTCGAAGCCGGGAGCGGTGGTGCGCGCGGTGCCCGAGGTGAGCACCGAGAAGCCGTCGCCGCCGTTGGCCAGGAAATCGTTAGTGGTGACGCGGTAACTGACCGCCGGGTCGATCGCGGTGCCGTTCAGCGCCAGGTTCGTGATCTTCGAGCCGAGCGGCGCCGAGGCGCTCCACGTGTACGTCAGGCCGGCCGACACCTGCAGGATCTTCGTCGACGGCTGGCCCTGGAAGCCGGCGAACTGCTGTTCCAGCACGCTCTTGAGCTGTGCGCCGGTCAGCGTCTGGGTGACCACCAGGTTGTTGAACGGCTGCACGGTGAACGCCTCGCCGTAGGTGACCTGACCGGTGGCCTCGCCGCCCGCGGACGACTCGGCGTCGAAGTCGGCGCGGATACCACCCGGGTTCATCAGCGCGAGTTGCGCGCCGTCGCCGGTGGTGCGGGCCAGCTGGGCGTCCGCGATCACGTCGCCGAGCGGGGACTCGCCGGCCGGCGTGGCGGTCCGGGTGATGTCCCCGGTGATGGAGCCGACGATCCGGTTGGCGATCGGGGCGACAGCGGTCCGGTACTTGTCCGCGATCTTCTTCGCCGCCTTATCCACCGTATCCGGATTTTTCAGGAAAACGCCGTTGGCGTCGCGCAGCCACCCGCCGTTGCCGTCCGGCACGCCGTTCTCGACGATCACGTTCTTGGCGGTGATCTGCGCGAACTTCCCGGTACGCCGGTCGATCGAGTAGTCGATGTCGGTGACCAGCTGCCCGTTCGTCCCGGCGCTGGTGACCACCGAGGTGGACTTCGCGTTCGGCAGCGTGCACGAGTAGAACCGGTGCGTGTGCCCGGAGACGACCAGGCCGAACTCCGGGTTCAGGCCCTTGACGATGTCCACGATCGGACCGGAGAAGTTCGTGCAGTCGCTGACGCCCGGGGTCGGCGTGGCCGCGCCCTGCTGGCCACCCTCGTGCACCAGCAGCACCTGCGCCTTGACGCCGAGCAGCTTCAGCACGTTGCTCCACTTGTTCGCGGTCTGCACCACGTTCGCGAAGTGCACGTCGGAGATCCCGGCCGGGTTCACGATGCCCGCGGTGCCCTCCAGGGTCGCCCCGACGAAGCCCACCGGCACGCCGTGGACCAGCCGGATGTCGATCGGCGGGAGGATCGGCAGCCCGGTCTTGTTGTTGATCGTGTTGGCGGCGAGGTAGCGGAACTTCGCGCCGCCGAAGCCGTCGCCGTCCTGGCAGCCGTCGGTCGGGTGGCAGCCGCCGCGCTGCATGCGCAGCAGCTCGGTGACGCCCTCGTCGAACTCGTGGTTACCCACCGAGCTGACCTGCAGCCCGATCTGGTTCATCAGCTCGATCGTCGGCTCGTCGTGGAACGCGGCGCTGACCAGCGGGCTCGCCCCGATCAGGTCGCCGGCGCCCGCGGTGATCGTCTCGCGGCCCTCGGCCTTGGCCTCGGCGCGCAACTTCTTCAGGTACGTGGCCAGGTATTCCACCCCGCCCGCCGGGGTGCTGGTCCCGCCCGCGTTGACGACGGCACCGCTGCCGGACGGCGGATCGATGGCACCGTGGAAGTCGTTGTAGCTGAGGATCTGGCCCTTGATCGTGCTGCCGTGCGAGGTATAGGTGACGCCTGCCGGGGCGTAGGCGGACGGCGCCGCGACGGCCGGCGTGGAACCGGCTGTCACGGGCAGGGTGGCGACGACGGCCAGCGCGATCGCCGCTGCGGTGAGGCGGGGACGGTCCATGGTCTCGGGTCTCCCGATCGAGGTTGTCTACATCGACGGGCATCATCCTGAGACATTGAGGACGGTGAGCGCTACCGCCCTAACGGGTAAGCCACACCCGCCACAACGACGCCGGATCGCTCAGCGGGTCGCCGTGCACCAGGCTGAAGTGCGCCGGCCCGCCCGCCACCAGCCGCCCGGCCTCGGGAACGCCCATCAGGTCGCCGCCGCGCCACGTCACCGCGGCCAGCGCGTCCTCGGCCCGCATCCCGCCCTCGACCAGCGCCTCCACCTCCCACGCGAGATGGTTCGCGCGGGGCGAGCCGCCGCCGGAGTCGGTCCCGGCCGCGATCGTCACCCCCTCCGCGTAGGCGAGCCGAAAGCTCGCGCCGACGGTCTCGCGCAGCGCCGCCTCCCGCTTCTCCGCGGCCGGTCCGCTGAAATCCCCCCGGGTCGTCCCCGCGAAGCCGGCCCGCGACTTCCACACTGCCATCGTGGCCACCAGCGTGACGCCGTTTCGCTTCATCACCCGTACGGTGTCCAGGTCCAGCTCGTTGCCGTGTTCGAGGCTGTCGATCCCGGCCTCGGCGCCGACCCGGTTCCCGGCCAGCAGGGTGCCGTGCGCGGCGACCTTCGCGCCCCGCTCGTGCGCCGCCTCGACCGCCGCCCGTAGCTCGGCGGCGCTGAACGGCGCGGCCGCCGGGTCCGGACCGTCCAGATAGATCTTCACCAGGTCGGCACCCTCGTCGAGCTGCTGGTTGACCGCGGTGACCAGGTCGGCGGCGTGCTCCACCTCGATCATCAAACCGGGGAGCATCGATCCCTTGCGGCTGATCCAGGTGCCGGCCGCGCGCAGGTACGGCCGGTCCGCCCGGCCTTGCCAGCGGTCCCGCAGCGTGAGATTGAGCGCCCGGTCGGCACCGACGTCCGGATCGTGCCACCGCGGCGCCCCGACGTCGCGGGCCCACCGCACCCCGGCCCGGACCAGGAGCTCGCCGTTCTCCTCGGCGACCTGCACGAGCTCCTCGGGTGGGTCCAGGACCCGTTCCACCCACCGTCCGCCGCCCGGGAAAGCCAGGTGGGCGTGCGAATCCACCATGCCCGGCACGATCGTCGCGCCGGACCCGTCGATCACCGGCACGTCGCGGACCTGGGCCGCGGCCGGCTCGTCTCCGTCGGTCCACAGCCCGGCCACCAGGCCGTTCTCCACGAGGAGCGAGACGCCGAGGGTCAGCCGGGACGACCGCCCGTCGGCCAGGGCCGCGTCACGCACCAGAACCCGCTCGCCGTTCAATCTGCTCATGCGCTCACGACGGCCCGGCGCGCCGATAATTCAGCCGGAGTGGTCAGCGACCCAGGACAGGCAGGTTTTGTCCACCGCCGAGAACGGCTGGCCCAACGCCGTACGGGAAGCGGAATCCAAAGATTTTTGCTCGCGCAGCTTGAGGCGGACGAACTCCATGGCGCGGCTTTCGCCGTACTTGGTGACGATGCAATCGACCGAGTAGTGGCCGAGGCCGTAGAAGATGTCGACCTGGTCACCGGTGGCGCTCGACTTCAGTGGCGGCGCGGCGATCGTCTTCGGGCGGTTCTTGCCCTGGAACGCCTGGTGCAGGACCGGCATCTCCAGGTCGCGGCCCGCGTGCAGGGGCAGCCAGCCGGCGTACTCGGCGACACCCTCCATCAGCCAGAGGTCGTCATCGTCCTCGTCGCGGCCGATGTTGCTGAGGGTCGCCACGTGGGCCATCTCGTGCTGGACGGTGATCTGCAGCTGGTGCCGGTTGTCGAAGTCGCTCATGTGCAGCACGACGTCGCTGCCGGAGGCACCCAACGGAATCGTGTACGCCACCGAGTAGCTCGGGAAACGGCCCCCGTACCAGGCTTTCCACGACTTGTCGTCGGCGAGGAAGACGCGGTACTTGTCCTGTGGGTTGCGCATCTTCTTCGCGATCTTGTCGTCCACGGTGGCGGCCTGATCGGCGACCGACACCACCTCGTCCAGGCGCCCGCGCAGCGCCGACGGTGCTCCCACGACGACGCGTTTGCCCTGCTTGAAGACGAGGTCGCCGTTCTGCCACGGGGTCTGCGGCGCACTCTTGCCGGCGGCCAGGCCGGTGATCAGCCAGCCCTTCGCGGTCTGCTTGAGGGTGAGCTTCTGACCGAACCACGGCGGGTCGCTGCACACCTTCGCGGCCCGGAACAGGCAGTAGTCGACGGCGGCGTCCGCGGTGAGCTCGTCGCGCACCTCGATGGCCGGATCGAGGTCGTAGGTGAACTTGGTGACCTTGAGCGAGCGCAACGTCGTGAACAGGTTTTGGTACTGCTTGCGCAGCGCCGGCCGGCTCGGGTCGACGGCGGCCAGCCAGCCGGCCTGGTCGCCCCGGAGCAGGGCGGCGGCCTGCTTGTTGAGCATCTGCTCGGCCAGCTCGTACGGCGCGGGCGGCGCCTTCGCGGCCTCGGCCGTGCTGGGCCCGAAGGAGCGAAGCTCGCCGTGGATGACGCCGGGAATCGGGGCGACGATGACCGCGACCATGATGACAATCCCGGCAATTACCGCGATCAGCCCGCCGTGACGTTCCTTCGTCGGGGGTAACGGCGGCGGCAGCCACCCACCCGGAAGGTTGTCGTGCGTCGGAACGTGTTGCCCCGGAATGGTGACCGGAGTCAGCCCCGTCTCCTCCAGCACTGATCCTCCCCAGCGGCCATCGATGTAGCGCTGATTGAAGCAGACGCGAGCAGACTTCATCGTCACGCCCGGGCGTGCGCCTCTGATTCTTGTCGGTGCGTCGGCATAGACTTGCCCGCGCGATGCGAGCTTCCTCAGAACCCTCGAAAAACGGCGCACTGTTCTCGATGCCGCCGACCACCACGGCGCCCGCGACCGGCTCCGGCGAGCCGCCCAAGGCCAAGGCCAAACGGATCGATCCGGAGTCGCTGCTGCACGGCCTGAACGGCCCGCAGCGGGACGCGGTGACGCACGCCGGGTCGCCGCTGCTCATCGTGGCCGGTGCCGGGTCCGGCAAGACGCGGGTGCTCACCCACCGCATCGCCTACCTGCTGGCCGAGCGGGACGTGCACCCCGGCCAGATCATCGCGATCACGTTCACCAACAAGGCCGCCGGCGAGATGAAAGAGCGGGTCGCCCATCTCGTCGGGCCGCGCGCCCGGCTCATGTGGGTGTCGACGTTCCACTCGGCCTGCGTGCGCATCCTGCGGGCCGAGCACGAGCACGCCGGGCTCAAGAGCACGTTCTCCATCTATGACGCGGACGACTCGCGGCGGCTGATGACGCTGGTCGGCCGCGAGCTCGACCTCGACCCGAAGCGTTACACCGCGCGGGGTCTGGCGGCGCAGGTGTCGAACCTGAAGAACGAGCTGATCGAGCCCGAGGAGTTCAAAGACCGGGCGAAGGGGCCGAACGAGCGGGCCGTCGCCGAGGCGTACGAGCTCTATCAGCGCCGCCTCCGCGAGGCGCACGCCCTGGATTTCGACGACATCATCATGTCGACGGTGCACCTGTTCCAGTCGCATCCGCACGTGGCCGAGGCGTACCGCCGCCGCTTCCGGCACGTTCTGGTCGACGAATACCAGGACACCAACCACGCGCAATACACATTGGTGCGCGAGCTGGTCGGTGAGAGGGGCGGGGAGGTCGAGCCCGGCGAGCTGTGCGTGGTGGGTGACGCCGACCAGTCGATCTACGCGTTCCGCGGCGCCACCATCCGCAACATCCTGGAGTTCGAGCGCGACTACCCGGACGCCCGCACGATCCTGCTGGAGCAGAATTACCGCTCCACCCAGACGATCCTGAACGCGGCGAACGCGGTGATCGACCGCAACACGTCACGCAAGCCCAAGCGGCTCTGGAGCGATCAGGGCGCCGGCGAGCAGATCGTCGGCTACGTGGCCGACACCGAGCACGCCGAGGCCGACTGGGTGGCCCGCGAGATCGACCGGCTGACCGACAACGAGGACGTACGCCCCGGCGACGTGGCCGTCTTCTACCGCACGAACGCGCAGTCGCGAGTGTTCGAGGAGGTGTTCATCCGCGTCGGCCTGCCGTACAAGGTGGTCGGTGGGGTGCGCTTCTACGAGCGCAAGGAGGTCCGCGACGCTTTGGGTTACTTGCGCGCCATCGTGAACGACGACGACACGGTCAGCATCCGCCGCGTGCTGAACACGCCGAAGCGCGGCATCGGCGACCGGGCCGAGGCGACCATCGAGGCGCTGTCCAATCGCGACCGCATGTCGTTCGGCCAGGCGCTGCGCCACGCCAAGGACGCGCCGGGCATCGCCACCCGCGCGGTGAACAGCATCAACGACTTCGTGCAGATGCTCGACGACCTGCGCGAGCTGGCCCGCACCGCCCCGCCCGAGGAGGTGCTGGAGGCGGTGCTGCAACGCTCCGGCCTGCTCGGCGAGCTGGAGGAGAGCCTCGACCCGCAGGACCAGGGCCGGGTGGAGAATCTGCAGGAGCTGGTGAGCGTCGCCCGGGAGTACACGGAGCGCGTCGAGGCCCAGGCCGCCGAGGACGACGAGGCCCAGGCCGCCACGCTGGCCGGCTTCCTCGAGCAGGTCGCGCTGGTCGCCGACGCCGATCAGGTGCCGGTCGACGATCCCGACCATCAGGGTGTCGTCACGCTGATGACGCTGCACACGGCCAAGGGGCTGGAGTTCCCGGTGGTCTTCCTGACCGGGCTGGAGGACGGCGTCTTCCCGCACATGCGCGCGCTGGGCGACAACGCCGAGCTCGAGGAGGAGCGCCGCCTGGCGTACGTGGGGATCACCCGGGCCCGCCAGCGCCTCTATCTGTCTCGCGCGGTCACCCGGGGCGCGTGGGGTCAGCCGCAGTACAACCCGCCCTCCCGGTTCACCGACGAGCTGCCGCCGGAGCTGGTGCGGTGGGAGCGCACGGCCGCGTCGTACACGTCGTGGTCCGGGACCGGCGGCGGGGTGGGTGGTCGCGCCGGGGGCGACCGGTCACGCGGCGGCGGTTTCGCCGGCGGTACGCCCAAGGCCCAGCAGCTGGCCAGCCGGCTCGGCATCGACGGCAGCAAGCTGGCGACCGCGTCCGAGCTGCCTCAGGCGCCGAAGGTGTCGGTGGGCGACCGCGTCAACCACCAGCGGTACGGCCTGGGCCGGGTGCTGGCGGTGCAGGGTCAGGGGCCGGGCGCGCGGGCTCAGATCGACTTCGGCGACCAGGTGATGTGGCTCGTGCTGCGGCACGCGCCGATCGAGAAGATCTAGCTGTGCTGGCCGCGCTCCTCGCTGGTTAACCAGCGGCGGCGGCCAGGCCGGCGTACACCGACTCGACCTGGAGCTTGATGTCGACGCCGCGCTCCTGCAGGAACGGGATCGGGTCCACCGGCTGGCCGTTCACGTGCACCTCCAGGTGCAGGTGGGTGCCGTAGGACGCGCCCGTGTTGCCGACCTCGCCGAGCACCTGGCCGGCCTTGACCTTGTCGCCGGCCTTCACGAACAGCTGCCGCGAGTGGGCGTAGATGACCTCGGTGTTGTCGGCGTTGCGAACGGTCACCGAGTAGCCGTAGCCGCCGTTGTAGCCGGCCTGGGTCACCTCGCCCGCGTGGACCGACTTGTACGGCGTGCCCTCCGGCGCCGCCAGGTCGATGCCGGCGTGCAGCACCCCCCAGCGGATCCCGAAGGCCGAGGTGAACTGGTAGTCGTCGAGGGGGAGCAGCCAGACGTCCTGGGGCGACTCGTCGTCGGCCACCTTGGTCTTGGCCACCGCGTCGCGGTTCTCGCTGCGGGACGCCTTCTGCGGGTCGGCCGCGCGGTTCGCGATCGCGTTGGAGGCGACCTGCCCGCTCTTCAGGCTCTGCATGACGTCGGGGTTGACGGTCTTGGCGTCCGGCAGATTGGACGCCGCGCCGAGCGCGACCACTCCCGCGCCGACGAACGCCGCGGTGGTGACGACGGCGTAGCGGCTGCGAGGAGGGGTGGGAACGCGACGACGGCCGCGGTACCGATCGGGCTCAGACGACAAGCGCTGGCGCACGAACAACCCTCCGTTGACGACATTGCGGCGGTGGTCACCGACCCGGAATCCCGGGTTGTTGATGCTCACCAGGCTGCCGGGTTGGGGGATATCCGGACGGCAGCCGTGGGCCAATGTAACGAAACGACAGTCCAGTCACAAGCCGCAGCGCCATTTCGTTAACGGTTCCGATCCGCTTTGCGCAGCGATTGTCCGAATTGGCTACGTTTCCCTTGGGCCACGCAGGGTGATCACACCAGAAACGCAAAGTCAGGTGACGCAGAATACATTTTTGGCCACCCTGGGTGATCTCGGTTCGGCCGACTGGGTTACCCCCGGGTGTGCCGGCAGGTTACCGTTCGTTCAGGAGAGCTGCAGCCAGCGCGCGGAGGGTCAGGATGTCAGCACGGATCAGGGTCGTGGTCGCGAAGCCGGGACTGGACGGCCATGACCGGGGTGCCAAGGTGGTGGCCCGTGCGCTGCGCGACGCGGGCATGGAGGTGATCTACACCGGACTCCACCAGACTCCGGAGCAGATCGTCGAGACCGCCATTCAAGAGGACGCCGACGCGGTCGGTTTGTCCGTTCTGTCCGGGGCGCACATGACGCTGTTCCGGCGCGTAATTGAACTGCTGGCAGAGCGTGACGCTGCCGACATCGTGGTATTCGGTGGCGGCATCATTCCGGCCGACGACATCGCCGAATTGGAATCGGCGGGGGTCGCCAAAATCTTCACACCGGGAGCCACCACCGCGTCCATCATCGAATGGGTGCGCGCCAATGTGGCATCGCCCGTGAGCTGAGGCAATACCCAAGGTAAAGCGCAAGGGGAGAGGCCGGACGCACCCCTCACACGTCCGGCCTCTCTATGCACGATGCCCCGCCGCCACCCCTCGACCGACAGGGCATCGGCCGCTTTACGCATCGGTTTGCCGTAGCGCTCCGACACCACTCTCAACGACGCCCTGAAGGGTGGGTTACGGGGACTTTTCGGCGGCTTCGCGCCGCAGGGGTGTGTGGTCTTGCACACCATGCACCCGCGACTGCTCGACGCCGGTTCCGGTCGATAGTCTGCGACTGAAGGCCGCTCACGGCCGGCAAACTCTTCACGCTGGCGGCGCCCCCAAACGCCCGCCGCGCACAAAGGTCGGGACGCAACGGTGCGGCTTGCCGACGGTAGGCGTCGCGAGCGAAAGGAGACACGTGGACCTGTTCGAGTATCAGGGGCGTGACCTGTTCGAACGGCACGGGCTGCCCGTGCTGGGCGGCGGTGTCGCGCAGACCCCGCCGGAGGCGCGCGCGATCGCCGAGCGCCTCGGCGGCAAGGTCGTCGTCAAGGCACAGGTCAAGGTCGGCGGCCGGGGCAAGGCGGGCGGCGTCAAGCTCGCCGACGGTCCGGACGAGGCGCAGGCGCGCGCGACCGACATCCTGGGCATGGACATCAAGGGCCACACGGTGCACAAGGTGATGCTGGCCGAGACGGCCGACATCAAGGAGGAGTACTACTTCTCCTACCTGCTGGACCGCGCCAACCGCACGTTCCTCTGCATCGCCAGCGTGGCCGGCGGTATGGAGATCGAGCAGGTCGCCCACGAGCAGCCGGACCGGGTCGCGCGGATCTCGATCGACGCCAGCAAGGGCGTCGACGAGGCCAAGGCGCGCGAGATCGTCGCCGCCGCGAAGTTCCCGGCCGAGGTCGCCGACCAGGTCACCGACATCGCGGTCAAGCTGTGGCAGGCGTTCGTGGCCGAGGACGCCACGCTCGTCGAGGTCAACCCGCTCGCCAAGGTGGGCGACGGCCGGGTGCTGCTGCTGGACGCGAAGGTCACGCTGGACGAGAACGCGGCGTTCCGGCACCCCGACCACGAGGCGCTGGTCGACCAGTCCGCGGTCGACCCGCTGGAGCAGGCCGCCAAGGCGAAGAACCTGAACTACGTCAAGCTCGACGGCGAGGTCGGGATCATCGGCAACGGCGCCGGACTGGTGATGTCCACGCTGGACGTCGTGGCGTACGCGGGCGAACGGCACGGCAACGTCAAGCCGGCCAACTTCCTGGACATCGGCGGTGGCGCCAGCGCCCAGGTGATGGCCAACGGCCTGGAGATCGTGCTGGGCGACCCCTCGGTCAAGTCGGTCTTCGTGAACGTCTTCGGCGGCATCACCGCCTGCGACGAGGTCGCGAACGGCATCATCCAGGCCCTCGCCCTGCTCGCCGAGCGTGGCGAGCAGGTCACCAAGCCGCTGGTGGTACGCCTCGACGGCAACAACGCCGAGGCCGGTCGTGCCATCCTCGACGGAGCGAAGAACCCGCTGGTGGAGCGGGTGGACACGATGGACGGAGCGGCCGAGCGTGCCGCCGAGCTCGCGGCTGCGGGGAAGTGACGTAATGGCTATCTGGCTCACCAAGGACTCCAAGGTCATCGTCCAGGGCATCACCGGTTCGGAGGGGTCGAAGCACACCCGCCGGATGCTCGCCGCGGGCACCAACGTGGTCGGCGGCACCAACCCGCGCAAGGCCGGCACCCGCGTCGACTTCGACGGCACCGAGCTCCCCGTCTTCGGCACGGTCAGCGAGGCGATGAAGGAGACCGGGGCGGACGTCACGGTCATCTTCGTGCCGCCGGCGTTCACCAAGGCCGCCGTCATCGAGGCGATCGACGCCGAGATCCCGCTCGCCGTGGTGATCACCGAGGGCATCCCGGTGCAGGACTCGGCCGCCTTCTGGTCCTACAACGTCGCGCGCGGCGAGCGGACCCGGATCATCGGCCCGAACTGCCCGGGCATCGCGTCGCCGGGCGCGTCGAACGCCGGCATCATCCCGGCCGACATCACCCCGGCCGGCCGGATCGGCCTGGTGTCCAAGAGCGGCACGCTGACCTACCAGATGATGTTCGAGCTGCGCGACATCGGCTTCTCCACCGCCGTCGGCATCGGCGGCGACCCGGTCATCGGCACCACGCACATCGACGCGCTGAAGGCGTTCCAGGACGACCCGGACACCGACGCGATCGTCATGATCGGTGAGATCGGCGGCGACGCCGAGGAGCGGGCCGCCGAGTTCATCAAGGCGAACGTCACCAAGCCGGTGGTCGGCTACATCGCCGGCTTCACCGCCCCGCCCGGAAAGACCATGGGCCACGCCGGCGCGATCATCTCCGGTTCGGCGGGCACCGCGGACGCCAAGAAGACGGCCCTCGAGGCCGCCGGGGTCAAGGTCGGCAAGACGCCGAGCGAGACCGCCCGGCTCATGCGCGAGGCCATGAGCTGATTCCCGTACGCCTGCGGACCGCGCGCCGCCGATCGAGTCGTTGCTCGATTGGCGGCGCGCCGTCGTATCTGCATCGCCGCGCGGCCGTCCACGTGCCAAAGTAGGCGGCGATGCCTTCCACTCCCGACCGTCCCGACGACTCGGACGACCCGTTCGCGGTCGCCGAGGCGGCGCTGCGCGAGACGGCGCCCGCGGAGCGGAGCGAACACGTCGATCGCCCGACCGAGGCGATCGTCGAGGAACGCCCGACCGTCCTGGTCGACGACAAGGCGCTCGGCGCCCGCGAGACCGTGAAGATCCCCGGCCAGCGCCGCCCCCGGGCCCGGATGCGCCGCGCCCCGCTGCCGGTGGCCGCCGGCTTCGCGATGCTGTGGGCGGCCGTCCTGTCCTACCTTCCGGTCGCCGCCGTGGTCGGCCTGGCCCGCACGTTCGAGGCGCAGGGCGGCCTGGCCGGTGCCGCGCGCGGTGGCCTGGCCGGCTGGATGCTCGGCCACGGCGTCCCGATCGGCACCTCGATCGGCCCGCTCGGGCTGGCCCCGCTGCTGCTCACCCTGCTCGTCGTCTGGCGGCTCGACCGGGCCGGCCTGCACGTCACCCGGGCCATCGGCGTCCGGCGCAGCGGCAAGATCGGCGACGCGCTGCTGGTGGCGTTCGCGATCGGGCTCGGCTATTCACTGCTCGGCTCGGTGGCCGCGCTCGCGGTGGACGGCCGGGGCACCGAGGTGACACCGGCCCGCGCCGCGATCAACTTCTTCGTCCTCGGCACGCTCGCCGCGTTCTCCGGAGCGCTGCGCGGCACCGACGCCGTCGCCACCATCGCCGGGTGGCTGCCCGGCCCGCTGCGGCACGGCGTGCGCACCGGCCTGATGGCGTCGTTCTTCATCCTGGCCGCGGGCGCCGCGATCACCGGCCTGTCGGTCGCGGTGGGCGGCGGCCAGGCCGCCGACATGATCTCCGCCTACCGCACCGGGGTGGCCGGGCAGGCCGGGATCACCCTGGTCAGCCTCGCGTACGGGGTGAACGCGGTGATCTGGGCGGCGGCATACCTACTGGGCCCGGGCTTCGCGCTCGGCACCGGCTCGGCGGTGCGGCTCACCGAGGTGACCGTCGGTCCGCTGCCCACGGTGCCGCTGCTGGCCGGGCTGCCGAACGGCCCGATGGGCGCGGCCGGCACGCTGCTGCTGGCCATGCCGGTGGTCGCCGGGCTGGCCGCCGGCTGGCTGCTCACGCTGCGGCTGCGGCGACCCGGCGACGCTGACGCCGACGACGGGCTGGCCCGCGACACCGCGGCTGCCCGGCGAGCCGGCGACACGGCGATTGCCCGGCGGGCCGGCGGCACCGCGGCTGCCCGGCGGGCCGGCGAGACCGCGGCCGACACCCTCCCGCGCTGGTCGCACGTGCTCGGTGGCGGCCTGCTGGCCGGCCCGGCGGCCGGGATCGTGCTGGGCGTGCTGGGCCGGCTGTCCGGCGGCCCGCTGGGCGACGGCCGGCTCGCGATGATCGGCCCCGACCCGTGGCAGGTCGGCTTGATCGCCACCCTCGTCGTGGGTGTCTCGGCGGCGCTGGGCGCGGCCGCCGCCCGGACGTTCGGACCCGCCCCGAAATAGCCCAGGCCAACGGAGATAGGGTTCTCGGGTGACCGACCCCGCGCCCGCCCGCCTGGTCGTCCTGCTCTCCGGTTCGGGCAGCAACCTCCAGGCATTGCTCGACGCCTGCGCCGACCCCGCCTATGGCGCCCGGGTCGTCGCGGTGGGCGCCGATCGGGACGGCGTCGCCGGTCTCGACCGCGCCACCGCCGCCGGCGTCCCCACCTTCGTCGACTCGGTGAAGGCCTACGCGACCCGCGACGACTGGGATGCGGCGCTCGCCGCGCACGTCGCCGAGTTCAAGCCCGACCTGGTCATCTCGGCCGGTTTTCTGAAGCTGGTCGGTTCCGCGTTCCTGGCCGCGTTCGGCGACCGGTACATCAACACCCACAACGCCCTGCTGCCGGCCTTCCCCGGCATCCACGGGCCGCGTGACGCCCTCGCGTACGGCGTGAAGATCGCCGGCGCCACCCTCTTCTTCGTCGACGCCGGGGTCGACACCGGACCGATCATCGCGCAGGTCAGCGTCCCCGTGCTCGACGACGACACGGAGGAGACGCTCACCGAGCGGATCAAGGTGGCCGAGCGCGCCCAATTGGTCGATTCCGTCGGCCGCCTGGTCCGCGAGGGCTGGACCATCGAAAACAGGAAGGTACGGATCCCATGAGCGAGGGCCGGCGCCCGATCAAAAGGGCTTTGCTGAGCGTGTACGACAAGACCGGTCTCGTGGAGCTCGCGAAGGTGCTGGCCGGCGCCGGGGTGGAGATCGTGTCCACCGGCTCGACCGCCTCGACGGTGGAGGCCGCGGGTGTTGCGGTCACCCGGGTGGAGGAATTGACCGGCTTCCCGGAGACGCTGGACGGCCGGGTCAAGACGCTGCACCCGAAGGTGCACGCCGGGCTGCTCGCCGACCTGCGCCTGAAGAGCCACGCCGCGCAGCTCGCCGAGCTCGGGATCGAGCCGTTCGACCTGCTGGTCAGCAACCTCTACCCGTTCACCGAGACGGTGGCATCGGGTGCGGGCGAGGACGAGTCGGTGGAACAGATCGACATCGGTGGCCCCGCGATGGTCCGGGCCGCGGCCAAGAACCACCCGTCGGTTGCGGTGGTCACGTCCGTCGAGACGTACCCGCAGGTGATCGAGGCCGTGCAGAGCGGCGGTTTCACGCTGCAGCAGCGCAAGTGGCTCGCGGCTCGCGCCTTCGCGGACATCGCCGACTACGACATCGCGGTGGCCAACTGGACCGCGACGGTGCTGGCGCCCTCCGAGTGGCCCGAGTTCGCGGGTGTCGGGCTGCGGCGGGAGAACACGCTGCGCTACGGGGAGAACCCGCACCAGCAGGCCGCGCTCTACGTCGACCATGCCGCGCCGCAGGGGCTCGCCCAGGCCGAGCAACTGCACGGCAAGGAGATGTCCTACAACAACTACGTCGACGCGGACGCCGCCTGGCGCAGCGCGAACGACTTCACCGAGCCGTGTGTGGCGATCATCAAGCACGCCAACCCGTGCGGCATCGCGATCGGCGCCGACGTGGCCGAGGCGCACCGCAAGGCGCACGCCTGCGACCCGGTCTCCGCGTTCGGCGGCGTCATCGCGGTCAACCAGGAGGTCTCCGCGGACCTGGCGCGGCAGCTCGCCGAGATCTTCACCGAGGTCATCGTCGCGCCGTCGTATTCGGCGGAGGCCCTGGAACTGCTGCGCGAGAAGAAGAACCTGCGCGTGCTGGTCGCCCCGGCCTGGAACCCGCCGCCCGCCGAGATCAAGCAGATCGGTGGCGGCATGCTGGTGCAGATGGCCGACCGGATCGACGCCGACGGCGACGACCCGGCGAACTGGACCCTCGCCACCGGCGCGCCGGCGAGCCCGGAAATGCTGCGCGACCTCGCGTTCGCCTGGCGGGCGATCCGCAGCGTGAAGAGCAACGCGATTCTGCTCGCGCACGACGGTGCCACCGTCGGCGTCGGGATGGGCCAGGTGAACCGGGTCGACTCGGCTCGCCTCGCGGTCGCGCGGGCCGGTACGGATCGCGCCGTGGGCAGCGTGGCGGCGTCGGACGCGTTCTTCCCGTTCCCGGACGGGCTCGAGGTGCTGATCGACGGCGGGGTCAAGGCGGTGGTGCAGCCGGGCGGCTCGATCCGGGACAACCTGGTGATCGAGGCCGCCGAGAAGGCCGGGATGACCGTGTATCTGACCGGCACGCGGCACTTCTTCCACGGCTGACATGGCCGAGACCCTCGTTCAGGACGAGACCTTCCGGGGCCAGGACTGGGCCCTGGAAGAGGTCTCGTACGTCCGGTACGAGGACTGCGCGTTCCACGACGTCGACTGGTCGGAGGCGCAGCTGACCGGCTGCGTCTTCACCCACTGCACGTTCGGCAACGTGCGGTTCAACGCGTCCGCCCTGACCCGCGTGGCGATCATGCAGTCGACGTTGCAGCGCTGCTCGTTCTTCGACGCCACGCTGACCGACTGCAAGCTGACCGGCAGCCAGTTCCTGGACTGCGGGCTGCGGCCGCTGACCGTCGACGGCGGCGACTGGGGCTTCGTCTCGTTACGCGGCCAGAACCTGACCGCGGCCAAGCTCGGCGGGCTGCGGCTGCGCGAGGCCGACCTGACCGGCGCCGACCTCAGCCGCGCCGACCTGCGCAAGGCGGACCTCAGCGCGGCCCGGCTCAAGGACGCCGTGCTGAACGGAACCGACCTGCGCGGGGCCGACCTGGGCGGCGTCGAGCTCAACGAGGTCAACCTCCGCGGCGCGAAGATCGATCTGGCGCAGGCGGTGCTCGTCGCGGCGGCGTACGGGGCGGTGGTCTCTGAATGACGCAACTAAGCGACTGATACCGTCCGAAAAAGTGTCCCGAGGACTGGGAGAGACTATGGGCAAGAAGGTAACCGTTGTAGGCGCCGGTTTCTACGGGTCGACGACCGCACAGCGACTGGCCGAGTACGACATCTTCGAGACCGTGGTGCTCACCGACATCATCGACGGCAAGCCGGCCGGTCTCGCGCTCGACATGAACCAGTCCCGCCCGATCGAGGGCTTCGAGACCAAGGTGGTCGGTGTGACCACCGGCCCGAACGGCGAGGGCTACGAGGCCATCGAGGGCTCGGACGTCGTCGTGGTCACCGCCGGTCTGCCACGCAAGCCCGGCATGAGCCGCATGGACCTGCTCGAGGTCAACGCGAAGATCGTGCGCCAGGTCGCGGAGAACATCGCCAAGTACGCCCCGAACGCCGTCGTCATCGTGGTGTCGAACCCGGTCGACGAGATGACCGCGCTGGCCCAGCTGGCGACGCAGTTCCCGAAGAACCGGGTGTTCGGCCAGGCCGGTGTGCTCGACACGGCCCGTTTCACGAACTCGATCGCGGAGACGCTGGCGGTGCCGGTCAAGAGCGTGCAGGCGCTGACCCTCGGCTCGCACGGCGACACCATGGTCCCGGTCCCGTCGCGCTGCACGGTGGACGGCAAGCCGCTGTCCGACCTGCTGCCCGCCGACAAGATCGAGGAGCTGGTGGTCCGCACCCGCAACGGCGGCGCCGAGGTGGTCGCGCTGCTGAAGACGGGCTCGGCTTACTACGCGCCGTCGGCCGCCGCGGCCCGCATGGCGAAGGCCGTCGTCGAGGACTCGGGCGACGTGCTGCCGGTGTGCGCGTGGGTGGACGGCGAGTACGGCATCTCCGGCGTGTACCTGGGTGTCGAGGCGCGGATCGGCGCCGAGGGCATCAAGCAGGTCATCGAGGACAAGCTCACCGACACCGAGGTGGCCGGCCTGAAGGAGGCCGCCGAGGCGGTCCGCGCCAAGCAGGCGGACGTCGCCACCCTGTAATCAGGTGTGCCATCGCAAGACCCGTCGCCCGCGGCAACGCGAGGCGGCGGGTCTTTTTGCGTTTGCGCGGTTCCGCGTTCGGTGTATCCGGCGCCGCGCTCGCCGGTTAGTCCGGTGGCCGCCGCTCTGGTTGTCTTGGTGGCGCAACCTGCTGGCCCGCGCAAAGGATTTGGTAATGGCGAACCGATTAGTGGTGCAGCGTTTCGGCCGGGGACTCGCCGTACGCCTTCCGATGCTGTTCCGCGAACCGGCTCAGGTTCCCGAAGGCCCATCGGTAGGCGATCGTGGCGACCGTGGTGGTCGACGGGTCGGCGTCGAGCAACTCGGCATGGGCCCGGGCGAGGCGCACCGAACGCAGCACGGCCATCGGCGATGAGCCGAGATGCCGCTGGAACCCCTCCTGCAAGGTCCGCACGGCCACGTGGCACCGGTCGGCGAGCACGGCCGTGGTCAACGCCGTCTCCGGTTCCGCGTGGATGATCTCGAGAGCCGTGTGTACCGCCGACGGCGGGGCGGGCCGTGCGGGGCGTTCCAGGATTCGTAGATAGCGCGAGTTGGCAACGGCGAGGAAGCCGTGCACGAGGGCTTCCACGTAAGGCATCGCCACCATCGGTTGACGCAGCAGGCTGTGCGGGTCGTCAAGCTGGCGGACGAACGCGCGGACCAGCTCGCTGAAGCTTCGGCCCCGGCCGGTGCACAGGTCGATGCTCGGGGTGAATCCGGTGCCGGTGCGGCCACCGGTGACCTTCATCAGCGCGTGGTCGACGGCGGCACGGTCGAGCACGAACGCCGCGTTGCGGCTGCCCGCCTCCCAGCGGGTGACCTCGACGTTGTCCTCCGGCAGGCAGACGGCGGCGAGCCCGGTGTCCGCGTCGACGTCGACGTTGCGATGCCGATAGTGAATCCTGCCGGTCAACGGGACGCTGACCAGGTAGGTCCCCAACTCGGAGAACGCCAGCCGGACATCGGCGTCGTAGGTCACGTCGCTGTAGACGAGCGAGCCCACGCGGGCGTTCCGAATGGCCGCCATCAGGTGCTGGCCGGTCGTCAACGGCTCCACGGTGTGCCTGGTGAGGAGCTGGCTGCAGTACTCGACGACGTCCTCGGCGGAGTCGAGGCGTACCCGCGGGGCTGTTTCGAGGGTGCCCATCGCCTCATCGTGCCGCCGGGGCGGGCGGGCTGCCCATGACCGTGATCACCGTACGACAAATCATGAGAAAGGCATCATCATGTCTCGTGTCGTCATCGTCGGAGCCGGACCCACCGGACTGTGGCTCGGCTCCGAACTCGCGCTCGCCGGGGTCGACGTGACCCTCATCGAGCAGCGCACCGAGCGCAACCCCGCAGCGCGGGCCTTCACCAACCATCCGCGGACCTTGGAGCTGTGGGCGTCGCGCGGCATCGTGGATCGCTTTCTGGAAGCCGGGCACACCGTGCCGCACTCGCATTTCGGGCTGCTGGACGACCGTTTGGACTTCCATGATCTCGACACGAGGTTCCCGCACGTCCTGATACTCGAGCAACCCCGGATCGAGGAGATCCTGGAGGAGTACGCGCTCGGCCTGGGCGTCGACATCCGCTTCGGGCACGCGTTCACCGGCTTGACACAGCGGCCGGACTCCGTGGTGGTGTCGGTGTCCGGTCCGGGCGGGGAGTACGAATTGGAGGGTGACTACCTGGTCGGCTGTGACGGGTCGCGGAGCCCGGTCCGCGCGGCGGCCGGCATCGGCGCCTCCGGCACCGAGAGCACGGGCGTGTCCTGGATCGCCGAGGCCGTCCTGGACGACCCGCCGGAGGTCAACTACTACTCGGCGCACAGCCCGGCGGGCAACCTGCTGATCGTGGACGTCGGCAACGGGCGGCACCGCATCGGCGGGTTCGACGCCCGCCCGGGCGACCAGGATGACTCGGCCGTCGAATTCACCCTGGCCGAGATGGCCGAGAAGGCCACGGCCGTCGCGGGCACCGACTTCGGGTTGCGCGAGACGTTCTGGCGGTCGCGGGACATCTCGGCCACCCGGCTGGCCGACACGTATCGGGCCGGGCGGGTCCTGCTCGCCGGGGACTCGGCGCACCGGATCTTCCCGGCCGGTGGTCGCGGGCTCAACACCGGCATGCACGACGCGCACAACCTCGGCTGGAAACTCGCCGCGACGATGAACGGCTGGGCGCCCGACGATCTGCTGGACAGTTATCATGAGGAACGGCACCCCGTCGGCGCCGCGGTCATGCGGTTCACCCGTGCGCAGATGCCGCTCATGACCCAGTTCACGCCGCAGATCGCCGCGCTGCGTGAGGTGCTCAGCGAGATGATCGCTCGGGTGCCGGAACTCAACCGGATCCTTTCCGAGAACACCTCGGGCCTCGACGTCGTCTATCCGCCGAAGGCACCGGACGCGCACCCGCTGACCGGACGCCGAGCCCCGGACCTGACCTTCGGCGACGGGACTTCCCTGCTGGGCCTGGTGTCGACACCTGCGCGGTACCTGCTGCTCGACCTGGCCTCGCACCCCCTCGATGTGGACGAGGCCGCGCCGGTGGTGGTGCACTCGGGAACTGCGGAGGGTGACCGGCCCGACTGGCGGAACGTGACCGCGGCGCTCATCCGGCCGGACGGACACGTGGCCTGGGCGACCGAGGAGACCGGCGAGGCCCGGCAGGCGGCGGCGGAGGCCGCGCTGAAGACGATCCGGCGCTGAGGCGGCGCAACGACCGGCGGCGATGAAGAGAACGGGGGCGAAAGTCGATCTTCAAGCCCCTGCAGTACGCTCGTACTGCTAAAGCGTGGGTTTCTGGAGAGGAGCGCCGGCCGATGGCGAAAATCAAGGTCACGAACCCGGTCGTGGAGCTCGACGGCGACGAGATGACCCGGATCATCTGGAAGCAGATCCGGGAGCAGTTGATCCTGCCCTACCTCGACGTCCCGCTCGAGTACTACGACCTGTCGATCCAGCACCGCGACGAGACTGACGACCAGGTGACGATCGACGCGGCCAACGCCATCAAGCGGCACGGCGTGGGTGTCAAGTGCGCCACGATCACCCCGGACGAGGCGCGCGTCCAGGAGTTCGGGCTCAAGAAGATGTGGCGCTCGCCGAACGGGACGATCCGGAACATTCTCGGCGGCGTCGTCTTCCGTGAGCCGATCATCATGGAGAACGTGCCGCGGCTCGTCCCGGGCTGGACCAAGCCGATCATCATCGGCCGGCACGCGCACGGCGATCAGTACAAGGCGACCGACTTCGTCGCGCCGAGCGCCGGCAAGTTCACCATGACCTTCACGCCGGAGGACGGCTCGGCGCCGATCGAGTTCCACGTGGCCGACTTCCCGGCCGGCGGCGTCGGCATGGGTATGTACAACTACGACGACTCGATCCGGGACTTCGCGCGCGCCTCGTTCCGGTACGGGCTCGCGCGGAACTACCCGGTGTACCTGTCGACGAAGAACACGATCCTCAAGGCGTACGACGGAAGGTTTAAAGATCTTTTCGCGGAGATCTTTGAGACCGAGTTCGCCGACGCTTTCCGGGACGCGGGGCTGACCTACGAGCACCGGCTCATCGACGACATGGTCGCGGCCGCGCTCAAGTGGGACGGCGGGTACGTCTGGGCCTGCAAGAACTACGACGGTGACGTGCAGTCGGACACGGTCGCGCAGGGCTTCGGCTCGCTGGGCCTGATGACCAGCGTGCTGATGACCCCGGACGGCAAGACCGTCGAGGCCGAGGCCGCGCACGGCACCGTCACCCGGCACTACCGGCAGTGGCAGAAGGGCGAGAAGACCTCGACCAACCCGATCGCCTCGATCTTCGCCTGGACCGGCGGCCTCAAGCACCGCGGCGTCCTCGACGGGACCCCCGCGGTGACCGAGT
The DNA here is from genome assembly GCF_012933445.1 of Actinoplanes sp. TBRC 11911. Classification (GTDB taxonomy): domain Bacteria; phylum Actinomycetota; class Actinomycetes; order Mycobacteriales; family Micromonosporaceae; genus Actinoplanes. The sequence goes on along the minus strand of NZ_JABBNC010000044.1, from coordinate 28,158 downwards.
TCGCCGAGACGCTCGAAAAGGTCTGCGTCGAGACCGTCGAGGCCGGTCAGATGACCAAGGACCTGGCGCTGCTGATCTCGAAGGACGCGCCGTGGCTGACCACTGACGAGTTCATGAACGCGCTGGACGAGAACCTGGCGCGCAAGTTCGCCTGATTTCCGGGATCCCACCTTTTGCGCGGCGTGGCGTAAAAGGTGGGATCTTCGTGTTTGTGGTCATAGCGGCCTGCGCTTGGTCCCCGGTGACGACCAGACAGATCTTCGTCGTCTGACCGTCCGGATTGGACCATCACCCGTCCGGGCCATGCGGCAAATCGCATGTTTACCTCCGTAACCGGCGGGTACGGGGGTCGTTTTTCATGGCAGAACGGATGACGGTCGCGACGTCGAGGAGTCGCCCGCCGAGCAGGCTGCCTTGTCCCGGGCGCCGCCCGGTTCTCCTTGTCACCGCGCGCGGCCAGTGGGCGCCGCCGCGCTCGCCGTCCCTTCCCCTGCGGGGGGCCTTGTCCCGGGCCCCCCGCCCCTCTCGCCGGTTACTGCCCGATGCGCCCGTCGATGCGTTCGCGCAGCAGGTCGGCGTGGCCGTTGTGCCGGGCGTACTCCTCGATCATGTGGATCATCACCTCGCGCAGCGCGCCACCAGAGGCCCCGGTGTGGCCCAGGTCGTCGACCGAGTCCACATAGTCCTCGGCGAAAGCGATCTCGTTGCGCCAGGACGCGAACGCCTCCTTGACGACCTCCGGGTCGGCGACGGCGCCGTCGAAGTCGGCGTCCTTGTTCGCCTCTGTCCAATAGCGGGGCGGCGCCTCGAAGCCCGCCATCCGGACCCGGAACCAGATCTGCTCCACGTCCGCCATGTGCCGCACCAGGCCGAGCAGGGACAACTTGGAGGGCTCGACGGCACGCGCCGCCAGCTGCTCCGCGTCCAGGTCGGCGCACTTCAGTTCCAGCGTCAGGCGCTGGTCGCGCAGGTAGTTGACCAGGGTGTCGCGCTCACCGGTGAACCCGCCCTCGGTGCGCGGATCCTCCTCGGGCGAGACGAACATGTTGGACCACGCGAAGCCGCTCATGCGGAGAAGTTACCGAATCTCAGACGGCGCTGACTACGACGAGGTCCTTCACCGCTTCCTCGAGGATGTCGCGGGCCTCGGCATCCAGGCCGTCGTCGGTGATGAGCACGTCGGCGCGGTCGAGCGGGACGATCGAGGAGATGCCGACCGTTCCCCATTTGGTGTGGTCGGCGAGCACCACGAGACGTTCCGCGGCCTCCACGAGCGCGCGGTTGACGTCGGCCTCCATCAGGTTGGGCGTGGTGTAGCCGGCCCGCTCGCTCATCCCGTGCACGCCCAGGAAAAGGATGTCCAGGTGCAGCTTGGCGACCGCGTTGACGGCGACCGGGCCGACCAGGGCGTCCGAGGGCGTCCGCACGCCGCCGGTCAGCACCACCGTCTGATCCGGACGGCCGGCCCGGTAGAAGATGTCGGCGACCGGGATCGAATTGGTCACCACGGTCAGCGAGGGCATGTCGACGAGACGCTGGGCCAGCGCGGCGGTGGTGGTGCCGGCGGAGAGCGCGACCGCGTCGCCGGGCGACACCATCGCAGCGGCGCGCAGGACGATCGCCGCCTTCTCGTCGCGCTGGCGCACGGATTTCGCCTCGAAGCCCGGCTCGTGCGCCGAACCGGGGCTGACCGTGGTCGCCCCGCCGTGTACCTTCGCCAGCAGGCCGCGGTCGGCGAGGGCCTCGAGGTCGCGGCGGATCGTCATGTCGGACACGCCGTATTCGGCGGCGAGCTCGCTGACGCGCACCCCGCCGGCGGCGCGGACGCGGTCGAGGATCGCGGCCTGGCGCTGCTGAGCCAGCATCAGTGAGCCCTGGGGGAGAACCGCACTATTTCGAACACAGCCGAACACTACCCTGTGAACCGGATGTGAACAATTGGGTGCGTTAGATTCCCCGCCCCCGTTTGTGCAGCGCGGACAGGACGTTTTCCACCTTTACCGCGCCGGTCATGGCGGCCAGCGCGATCGCGGTCCGCGGCTCGCGCCAGTTGGCCCGCACCGCCTCCTTGCTGAACTGCCAGGCCTGGCTGCGGTTCCCGGTCGCGGCCGACCAGCAGGCAAGCTGCCCGTAGACCCGCGCGGCGCCCGGCCGGCATCCGCTGATCTCGGGGTGCCGTTGCATCATCCAGCGCAGCGAGGAGATCTTCGTCGCGTACTCGTAGGCGTAGTGCGAGGTGCGGCCCCACAACACCCGTACCAGCGGCTCGTCCAGGTGCACGATCGGGGCTCGGCGCGCGGCCCGCAGCAACAGGTCCCAGTCCTCGTTCTGGCTGCCCGGCGCGTCCTCGGCGACCAGGCCGATCGCCTCGGCGACCAGCGCCTCGCGCCGAATCAGGAACGTCGACGAGTGCAGCATCGCCATCCGGGACCGGGCCAGCTCGTCGATCGTCACCCGGCTGTGCCCGGCGAGGCGCGGCGTGCACTTGCCCTCGAACTCCACCTCGATCGCACACGTGGCGAACTCCGAGTCGGGTTCGGCGAGCAGCGCCGCGACCTGGCGGCGCAGCTTGTCCGGGTGCCAGCGGTCGTCGTCGTCGCAGAACGCGACGTACTCGGTGTCCAGGGCCAGGATGCCGGTGTTGCGGGCGCCGGCCAGACCGGACGTACGCCAGTTGGTCAGCACCAGCACCTGGACGCCCTCGGTGGACGCGAGCAGGTAGTCGGGTTCGGTCTGGTCGTAGACCACCAGGATTTTGACGTCGCCGGGATAGCGCTGTTCGCGGACCCCGGCGATCGCCTTGCGGACCAGTTCGGGCCGGTTCCGGGTGGGGATCACGACGCCCACGGATGGCCAGTTCATCTCAGGTCCTTTCCAGCAAGCGGGTATCCATACGCGCGCAGCATCGGGGCGCACACCGCGCCGACCAGTCGCCGCTGCTTGGGCGGGAGCTGGCGGATCCACGCGTCGTCGCGGCGCAGCGCCAGGCGGCCGACGGTGAAGCGCATCGGGTTCCCGGCGGCGCTGTGCCCGGTCCGCAGCTCGGCGTGGCCGTCCGAGACGAACGAGAGATCGTCCGCGGTCGGCGTCAGGCCGGCGAAGGTGGCGATGTCGACGAGCGCGCCGCGCGGGTCGGCGAGGAACTCCTCGTAGCGGATCCGGTGCACCGCCACGCCCCGGCGGGCGAGCAGGCCGAACGCGGCGTTGTGCGCGTTCCACAGCAGAGCCGAGCGGCCCGGCGAGTAGCGCGTCATCTCGTCGGCGCCGTCGCTCTCCGGCCGCGCCACCGTCTTGGTCCACGAGTACGCCACGCCGCGGGCGTCCCGTACGACGTGCACCACGCGCAGGTCGATGTCGCCGGCCCAGCGGAGCACGTGGGCGAGCGCGGAATGCTTGGACGAATCGACCACGACCGACGAGCCCGAAATAGCGGCCGCCGCCGCATAAATCCGGGAATAGTACGTGGCGTACTCATGTACCTCGTCCGGCGCCTCGACGGCGGTGGCCAGCCGAGGAATGTGCCGGGTGCGCTCCACCGCGTCGCGCAGCGCGTGCACCCGCTCGACGTCCACGTTGTGCCATCCGCCGAACGCCAGCTCCCCGACGCGCTGCCAGAACGAGCATGCGGAGAAGCGCGCCCCGCAACCGCAGCGCTCGTCGTCGCGCAGGTCGCGCTGCCACAGGTGGACGACTTCACCGAGGGCGCAGACACCCGGGAGTTCGCCGAGCAGACGTTCGACGAGCGTGGTTCCGCTTCGTCCCAATCCACCCAAAAATAGCACCCGTGCCACTTTGGCCCACCTTCGCTCGTTTCGCTCCTATAACGAGCGAAGTACCGAGGAGGCGTTGGGTGACCATCGAGGCGTTCGACCGGGTCGATCTGGACGGGACCGGGTTCGACCGGATCACCGAGGAGGAGGTGGTGGCCGTCGTGCGCGACGCGCTCGCGCGCGGCCGGGGCGGGCGCATCCTCACCCCGAACATCGACGTCATGCGCCTCGCGCGGACCAACGAGGACGTACGCCGCCTGCTCGGCGAGGCCGACCTGATCGTGGCCGACGGTATGCCGCTGGTGTGGGCGAGCCGGCTCAGCGGGACGCCGCTGCCGGAGCGGGTGGCGGGCAGCAGCCTGATCTGGTCGCTGTCCGCGGGGCTGGGCCGGGACCGGCGCTCGATCTACGTGATCGGCGGCGCACCGGCCGCGGAGGGCGACACCGACGGCGCGACCCGGGCCGCGGACCGGCTCGCCGCCGCCTTCCCGGGCCTGCGCGTGGCGGGCACGTTCTGCCCCGAGTTCGGCTTCGAGAGCGACAACGACGCGTACGTGGACATGTGCGCGAAGGTCGTCGAGGCGGAACCGGACATGGTCTTCGTCGGGCTCGGCTTCCTCAAGCAGGAGAAGGTGATCAGCGAGATCCGCCCCGAGTTGCCGGCAAGCTGGTTCCTCGGCTGCGGCGCGGCGGTCAACTTCGTGGCCGGCGACATCGGCCGGGCCCCGAGGTGGATGCAGCGCACCGGCCTGGAGTGGGCCCACCGCCTGGGCACCGAGCCGAAGCGCCTGGCCGGCCGCTACCTACGCCACGACGCCCCGTACGCCTTGCGCTTGCTGGCCCAGGCCCCGTCCCAGCGAGCCAGGTCCAAATAGCCGGATGCCACACAGAACCTCATTCGTGCCACACAGAACCTCATTCGTGCCACACAGGAACTCATTCGTGCCACACAGCTGCCCATGCGTGCAACACAGGAGTTGGCCTCGCGCGACAAGACGCCCGCCGGTGACAAACCGTACGGGCGTACGGTAGGAAGGGGGGATGGGGTTTGCGTTTGCGGGGCTGCACCACGTTCAGATCGTGATTCCCGTTGGTGGCGAGGACGTCGCGCGCGGCTACTACGGCCGGGTCCTGGGCATGACCGAGCTGGTCAAGCCGCCGGCGCTGGCGGCGCGCGGCGGGTGCTGGTTCCGGGGCGGGGACTGGGAGGTGCATTTAGCTCCCGTGCCCGAGTTCCACGCCGCGGCGCGCGCTCATCCCGGCGTACTGGTCGATGATCTGGAAGGTCTTGCCGGGGTGCTCGAGAAAGCCGGGCGGCTCGTTCAGTGGGATCCGCACTTCCCGGGCCACCGGCGGCTCTACTCGCGGGACGACCACGGCAACCGGCTCGAGTTCCTGGAGAAGCTCAGGGATTGAAGTACGGGTCCCGGACCATCCGGTGGAACGCCTGGAACGCGGCCCGGTCGCCGGTGAGCTGGAACTGTTTCGTGGGGCCGTTGCCGTCCGGGTCCGACTCGAAGTAGGCGATCGCCTTGATCTGCGGGTTCGCCTTGAACGTGCGGGCCGCGTCGCGTAACCAGGCCGCGCGGCCGGCCGAGCCCCACGCCTTCGCCACGCCGAACTCGCCGACCACGATCGGTTTGGGATGCTGCGCGGCCCAGCGCAGGAACGGATCCATCAGCGCGCCGATCGGCTGGAACTTCTCCCCGGCGTAGACGTCCACGCAGGTCCAGTCGACCTGGTCGTCGCCCGGGTAGAAGTCCGGTGCGTCGCCCCGCATGAAGCCCTCGGCGGTCGGGCACCAGACCCACGACACGTTCTCGGCGCGCTCCTGCCGGAAGATCTCCCGGACGTACTTCCAGGCGGCGATGTAGTCGGCGCCGGACCACATGGTCGGGCGCAGGTTGGGCCGGTCCATCTCCCAGCGCATCCGCAGCAGCACCGGCTGATGCAGCTTGCGGATCGCGCGCGCCTGCTTGCGGATCAGCTTGTCGTGCTCACCGTCCAGGATGGACCGGTTGTCACCGGTGGCCCAGCTGATCATCAGGGTCGCGCCCTGCGCCTGGAACTCCTTGTCGGCCGGGGTGCCGATCTTCTGCTCGAAGCGCCGGTACGTGTTCACGATGCTCAGCCGCCGGCCGAGATCCGCCTGCAGGCTCTCCACGGCGGCGAGCCGGCCCACGTGGGTCAGCTCGTCCGGCTTGATCCACGCGCCGACCAGGGCGCCCTTGGCCGGGGCCGGGAACGGTCCGGAGGCGTACGGGCCGGGGTTGACGGCGATGGCCGAGGGCGCGGCGGTCAGGTCGGGGGACGGCGAGGGGGCCGGTTTCTCCTTCTTGCCGATGGTGCACCCGGCGAGAAGGAGAACCAGCACCAGGACAGCGGCCCTACGCACGGCGAGCGGTGTAGAGGACGTTCACCGCGTACGTGTTGGCACCGGGAAGCCGGCGCAGCGCCGCGTCGGCCGCCCGGGCGATCGAGTGGTCGTGCAGCGACGGCGTGATCATCGAGAAGCCGCGCCGTTCGGTCACCTCGAAGCCGTGCCGGGCGAACAGCTTCTCCACCTCTTCGTGGGAGAGCTCGGCGAACCAGCGTTCGCCGCGGTGCCGGCGCGAGCGCAGGTGCCGCAGCGAACCGGCGTTGCCGTGGTTCTCCACCACCAGGATGCCCGAGTCGAACGTCGGCAGCGCCTTCGCGGCGAAGCCCATCGCCCGATCGCGGACCTCTTCGTCCACATTGAGCATCAGCCGGAACATGGTGACGATGGCCGGGTGGCCGGCCGGCACCGGGCTCGGCACCGGGCCGTCCACCGGCACCTGGTGCCACGCCGCCCGGGAACCGACGTCGGCCGCCTTCGCCATCATCTCGGCCGACGTGTCGTAGCCGTGCGCCTCGCGGACCAGGCCGTGCAGCGTCCGGATGGCCCGCCCGGTGCCGCAGGCGAAGTCGTGCTGCACCGGGGCCATCGGGCCGAACTCGCGGCGGACCAGCGTGCGCAGATAGTCGCGCTGCCGGTCGTTGATCTGCGAGGCGTAACTGTTGGGGGCGTACGTGATGGTCTCGTATTTCTCGACCGCTTCGGTGTCCTGGAACACCTTGGTGTAGTCCGTCAACGCGTTCTCCTGATCTTTGTGAAGGCGTCCAGCTCGAGGTGGTCGCGCCACCGCCACGCGCCGGCCACGTATACGGCCACGGCGACGACGACGGCACCGGCGACGGTGACGGTGGCGACGAGCGGCGCGAGGACGCCGAAACAGCCGGCCGCGAGCAGGGCGGCGGTCCGGGTGCCGCGCCCGAACGGGTGCAGCCCGACCGCGCGTCCCACCTGCACGAGCGGCAGCAGGTTGTTGGCGAGCATCGCGCCGGCCAGCCCGATCGCCGCACCGAGCGCGCCCAGCCGCGGGATCAGCAGCACGTCCAGGCCGATCGTCACGGCCAGCGCGATCAGCACGTTGACCAGGTTCCACGAGGTCTTGCCGGCCATCGCGAGAACCATGTCGACCATGCCGCAGCCGGTGGCGACCAGCATCGCGCCGGCCAGCACCACCACCACTGTCGCGCCGCTCGTGTAGTGCTCGCCGAAGATCCGCAGGTAGGTCGGCGCCAGCAGGATCACCAGCAGACTGATCGGCCAGGTCACCAGCACCAGCCAGCCGGTCGCGGTCTGGTAGAGGCGGTTCGCGGTGGCGCGGTCCCCGGTGGCGAGGGCCTCGGCGAGGCGGGGCTGCACCGACTGCGAGATGCCCTGATTGGCGAACTGGATGAGCACCACGAACCGGCCCGCCACCGCGTAGATCGCCGCCGCCGCCAGCCCACCGAGGGCCGCGACCAGCAGCACGTCCACCCGCTGCACGGCCAGTTGCGCCACGCTGGCCAGCGCACGCGGGCCGGTGAACCGCCAGAAGTCGCGGCGCATGCCGCGCCGTTCCACCCGGTGGGTGGTCACCCCGGGCGGTTTGCCGGCGCGATAGAGCTTTCGGAGCGCGTACGCCGCGAGCACCGTCACCGGCAAATAGGGCGCGGCCCACGCCAACGCCAGGGTGGGCAGCGACCCGGCCGTCCACAGTGCCGCGACGCCCGCCCAGCCGACCAGCGCCATCTGCAGCGTGCTGCGCAACACCCGGTCGACCAGCACCGTCGGGCGCATCGCGTGGTAGCCGCGGGTGGCGGTCAGCAACGCGTCGGTCAGCGCCTGCAACGGCAGGAACACCGCCAGCACCCGCAGGCCGGTGGTGTGCGCGCCGACCACGTCCGCCGCCTCGTGCGCGGTGATCCGGGCCAGCTCCGGCGCCGCCACCCACATGGCCGCGGCCAGCAGCACCGACAGCCCGGCGACCGGCAGCAGCCCGGCCCGCAGGCACGCGCCGAGCAGATGCTCGCGCCCGGTCGCGCGCAGCCGGGCTGGCCAGTAGACCAGCCCGGTCTGGGTGCCGAGCTTCGCCAGTCCGCCGCCGAGCACGAACGCGGCGGTCGCGGCGAAGAACGCGCCGGCCTGCTCGGCGCCGAGCGTGCGCGCGACGATCCAGGTGACCACCACCCCGGCACCGCCGGCCAGGGCCGAGCCCACCATGTTGGCGAGCCCGCCGCGCGCGGTCTTCTCGAGAACCGCCGTCATGCTTTACGGCGCCAGATCGGCATCCGCCCGAGCCACCGGGCGAGCGCGTCGTCGTGCGGCAGGTAGTGGTCGGTCAGGTCGCGGCGCAGCCCCGGATCCATGTCGCTCTGCCGGGGCCGCGCGTTGTGCTTCTCGAACACGGGCCGCTCGAAATACGTGGGCAGCCCGAGGAACTCGCACACCTCGTCGTAGACGGTCTCCGGCTCGGCGAAGAAGCGCTCGCTCTCCACCACGTGGATGCGGTCGCGCCCGACGTGCTGGGCCATCACCGACAGGTACCGGGCGTACTCGCCGCGCGCCCGGTAGGCGTGGTGCTGATGCGCGAAGCTGTAGTACGCCGGGTCCTCGGCGAGCCGTTCCTCCTGCCGGTGCAGCCGGGCCGGTTCCAGCGCCAGCGCGCCCCCGAAGTCGCGTTCCGTCTCGAACCCGCGGGCGACCTCGTGGTGATGCTGCGAGTAGGCGCGTTCCACCGGATCGCGGACCAGCACGAGCAGCCGGGCGTCCGGCAGGTCGCGGGCGATCCGGGCGGCCGCCTGCGGGTGGTACATGTAGTACGGGCTCGACTCGAAGGTCTGCGCCGGCACCCCGTACCGCTCGGTGACCTTCTCGGCACTGCGGTTCATCGGGAAATGCGCCTTGTACCAGGCCATCCCATGGTCGTACGAGGTGTCGAAGTAGTGCACGCCCTTGTGCAGCACGGCCTTGAGCACCACCGGATGGCCGGCCAGCGCGCGGTAGAGCGACGTGGTGCCGCAGCGCTGCCCGCCGCAGATCAGGAACGACGGGGTCATCCGGCCCGGGGCGGTGAGCCGGCCGTACGAGCGGGAGCCCAGATGCACGACCCGTTTCATCGGCATCGGCATTTTACGAACGTCCATGATGGCCTTTCAGAGTTCCTCGACCCGGCGGATCAGCACCGGCAGCAGCCAGGTGCCGAGCACGCCCAGGCGGGCGCCGGCCTCGGCCTGGCGATCGGTCAGGTAACGGGTGGCCAGGTCGACCAGGTACAGCAGGGCGGTGACCTCGCGGCCCGGCCCCGGCACCCCGAACGGCGCGAGCAGTTCCGCGGCCCGGCGCACTGTCGACTCCACCGCGTCCGTCGCGTCGCCGGTGGACTGGATCCGCTTCTGCAGCTCGTGGTGCACCGCGTCGAAGCCGAGCGGCACCCCGGTGGCGAACCGTTCCCAGTCCCAGACCAGCAGCGCATCGGCCAGGTTCGCCATGTTCCAGGGCGCCCAGTCGCCGTGCCACGCGCCGTAGCGGAACACGGTGTCGCCGGCGTGCTCCACCAGCTTCCCGGCCGCCTTGGCGAGCCCGGCCCCCTCGGTGCGGTCGGCCACCGCGGCCAGCCGGACCCGCAGCTCGTGCCAGTACGCGCTGCCGTCCAGCGTGCCCTGCGTGTAACCGCAGCAGCCGGCGATGTCGAGCATCGCGGCGGTGAGCCGGCGCGGGGTCAGCGGCGCACGTGGCAGCCACACCGGCAGCGCCGACTGCACCAGCACCTGCAGGTCGCGCCACTGCCCGGCGTGCAGCACCCGCGGCACGATCAGCTTGCTCAGCCCGCTGCCGTTCAACGCGGTCAGCGCCGCCGTCTCGGCCCGCACCAGGCGCTGGGTGAGCGGGCCGGTGCCCAGCTTCCCGAAGCCGAACGTGTCGCCCTCCGGGCCGATCAGCTGCAGCACCGGCTTGCGGTTGGCGCGCGCCGGACCGATGTGGACGCTGACCGACAGCTCGCGGCCGAGCGCCTCGCTCAGGTAGCCGTCGATGCTCTTGGAGAACGGGCCGGTCACCTTGACCCGGTCGCGCAGCAGCACCCCGGACGCGCCGGTGCGCAGCGCGGCGACCACCGCGTCGCGCTTGAAGCGCGCGGCCCTCGACTGCGGCTCGGCGTACCGGCGGACCGCGGCGGCCGCCACCTTCTTCGACGTCGACGGGACCAGCAGCCGCGGGCGGCGCGCGTCCGGCACCACCACGTACTCCACGATCGGGGTGCCGGGCGTGCCGTCGGTGCGGCACGGCGCCGGATACAGCAGATCGAGCACCTCGGCCAGGTATTGGGTGCGTAACGCGGCATCGGAGGCGGTGAGTTCCGCGGGCGCCGTCTTCACCGGGCACATGTTGGGTCGTCCCCCTCGAGTGAGTTGCGCCAGAGCAGCGCAAACGCAAGAACCATGAACGCCAGAGGGGTGACCAGCGAGTTGTACCAGAGCATCGCCGAGAAGGACGTGACGATCGCGGCCGAGCCGGCCACGCCGATCGCGCTGCGGTCCCGGCGGAACCGCCACAGCCCGTAACCGAAGAAGCCGAGATATCCGGCGGTGCCGGCCGCGCCGTGGGCGAAGAGGAGTTGCCACAGCTGGCCGTTGCCGCCGACGGTGAAGTTGCCGCAGCGCTCGCAGCCCGCGCTCTCGCCCACCGTGATCGAGTTCCGGCCGCCGAGCGTGTTGCGGGTGCCGCCGTAGCCGATCACCGGTGACCCGAGGAAGCCGTCGAGCGCGCGGTCGACGAGGAACGAGCGCACGCCGTTCGACTTGCCGTTGTCCAGGCGCGCGCCGACCACGGTGCCCAGCGGGGTGGCCGTCAGCGCCAGCGCGAGCAGGGCGGCGGCCACCGTCACCGCGCCGAGGATCCACACGCGGCCGGCCAGCACGTACCGGGCGGCGACGTAGACGACCAGCACGCCGATGCCGATCCACAGACCGCGGTTGAGCGACACCACCGCCGGGACGATCGAGACGGCCAGGCAGAGGATCGCGCCTAGCTTGGCCCCGGGCTTGCGCGAGCGCCACGCGGCGACGACGAGCCAGCCGGCCAGCAGGCAGAAGTTGTTGCCCCAGGTGTTGGTGTAGCCCCAGGGCGCGGCCGGGCGCGGCTTCTCGCCACCGACCAGGTCCATGATCTGCGCCGCGTACGGATGCACCAGCGACTGCACGAAGCCGTTGGACCGGATGTGCCCGGGCAGCATCAGCTCGACCGGCGAGGTGAACTCGAAGGTGCCCGCCACCATGCCGAGCAGTCCGCCCGCGACGGTCACCACGAACAGCCAGCCGAGGAGGCGTACCAGACGTCGTTTCGGCAGTTCCGACTCGGTCAGGTTGCCGGCGTAGAGCAGGAGCACGGTCGCCGAGGCGTACATGATCAGCTTGTAGCCCGCGCCGGTCAGCCGGCCGGACGCGTGCCCGGCCACGGTGCCGGGCGGGTCGGCGCCCAGCACGGCGATACCAACAACCACCGCCACCAGGAACAACACCCACCAGCCGAAGCCGGGTGGCAGGCGCAGCAGGCGACCCGCCGCGCGCCGCCGGAGCAGCAGCACGAGCATCGGCACCGCCAGCACCGCGAAGACCAGCACGCCCAGGCCCAGCGCCCACCACAGTGGGTAGAACGCCAGCAAGCTCGCGACCGGCCAGGCCGGCAGAACGCGGCTCCGAAGACTGCTGGCGTGGGCGGGTGCCTTGACCGCCAGGGTCACTTGTGGTCGCCGTCCGAGTCCTTGACCAGTCCGGACATGTCAATCACGGCGGTGATGTCCTCGGTGCCGCCGCGCTGGCGCACGGCTTTGTCAGTTTTATCCACATTTTTGCGTCCGGCCGAGGTCGTGCCGGTCGGGATGCGCATCGGCTGGGTCAGCTCGACGTCCGGGATCGCCTGGTCGGCCGTCGGGGCGGGCGCGCTGCCCGACGCCGTCGACGGGGTCAGCGCCACGGCCGGCGCCATCGGCTCGGGCGTGCGCACGTGCGTCAGCCGCGGCAGCACCACCGCGCCCAGCAGCGGCGTGCCGACCCGGCGCAGCTGCTCGGCCGCGTCCAGCAGGGCGGGCCGCCGCGACCGGCGCAACTCGACCGCGAGGATGGCCGCGTCCGCGAGACTCGCGAGGCTCTGCGCATCCGCGCTGCTCGCCGTCGAGGGCGCCTCGATCACCACGTAGCCGCCCTGCCGGCGCAGCGTCTCCAGGGTGTCCTTGAGCCGCTGCGACTGCATCAGGCCGGCCGCGGTGGCCGCGCCGCCCGTGGTGATCACCCGCAGCGACGGGATGCGCGGCGTGCGCTGCAGCGTGCGGGCCAGGCTCACCCGGCCGGCCAGCAGGTCGGACAGGCCCGGGACGGCGGCGACGCCGAGCATCCGGGCCAGCGGCGCCGCGTCCACCACGCTGTCCGGCAGGTGCGCGCCGATCAGCACCACGTCACTGCCGGTACGGGCGAGGGCCGCGGCCAGGTTCGCCGCGACCAGCGTGCTCGCCGAACCCCGGCTCGCCCCGGTGACGACGATGATCTGGTCGCCCTGCGGCAGCGTCGCGAGGACCTCGTTGCGCAGCCGGTTGAAGACGCGCCCGCCCGCCCCGTACGGCTGCAGCACGTCGTCGAAGTGCGGGGTGGTGCGTTCGTCGAGGGCGGCCAGCACGTTCATGCGGCCGCGGTCGCGGACGTCGGCGGCGGTGCGCAGGCGGCGGTCGAAGCGCTCCCGGACGAACGCGAGCGCGGCCCCGGCCAGCAGCCCGAGCATGCCGCCGGTGGCCAGGTTGACCATCGCGTTCGGACTGGCCGGGGTGTCCGGCAGGCGCGCGTCGCTGATGATGCTGCCGGCCCCGACCGTGGTGGTGGTCAGCTCGTTCAGCTTGCCGGTCAGGTTGTTGAGCTGGTTCTGCGAGTTGTTGCGCAGGCTCTGCAGGTTGCTCTCGTCCGGGCTGCCCTTGAGCGCGCGGGCCAGCCGGGCGTTGATTCCGCTGAGCGTCGTGGTGAGCTGCTTGACCTTGGTGGACAGCGTCTTGATCTGCTGATCCAGGCCGCTCTGCGCGGTTTCCTCGCGATTGCGCAGGTACGCCTCGGCGAACGCGTGCGATCCGGCCTGCGCGTCCTGCGGAGTCCCCGCCTGGAACGTGATCACCAGAACCGTGGTGTTCGCCGGCACCTCGACCTTGACGTCCTTGGCCAGGTCGATCGGCGAGCGGCTGGTGCGCAGCAGGGCGGCGGCCTTGACCGCGACCGCACCGGACCCGACGAGCTGGGCCTCGGTGTCGAGGTTGACCATGCTCTTGGTGCGGCCGCCCTGCGCGTTGGTGTCCTGGTCGACCGCCTGCACCAGCACCGAGGTGGACGACTCGTACACCTTGGGCAGGGCCGCGGTGATCAGCACGCCCGCCCCCAGCCCGGCGCCCGTCGCGATCAGCGGGACCCACCAGTGCCGGCGGAACACGCCAAGGTAGTGCGAGACATCCGCGGGGCGTGACGCTTCCATCAGCTGGCGGCCCTTTCGGGGGTGAGTGAGTGTCTATTTCCGGGCGTTTCGCCCCCGGAGGGGTAAACGTCTCACTCCCGCCTTCGTGATGGCTCAGGTCAGTTTTGGCTCCACCCAGCCGTGCTCCACCAGGTATGCCTGCACGAGCTCGACCGCCTCGCTCACCGACATGTGCGTGGTGTCGATGGTCAGCTCGGCGCGGGGCGGCTCCTCGTACGGGTCGTCGATGCCGGTCATGCCGCGCAGCTGCCCGGCGCGCGCCCGCGCGTAGAGGCCCTTGCGGTCGCGCTGCTCGCACACCTCGAGCGGGGTGTTGACGTGCACCAGCACGAACCCGGCCCCGGCCTCGGCGGCCATCGCGCGGGCCGCGGCACGGGCGTTCTCGTACGGCGCGATCGGGCACGCCACGGCCATGCCGCGATGGCGGCCCACCTCGGCCGCGACCCAGCCGATCCGGCGCACGTTGCGGTCCCGGTCGGCCTTGCTGAAGCCCAGCCCGGCGGACAGCTCGCGGCGCACCACGTCGCCGTCCAGCAGGGTGATCGTGCGCTGGCCGTCCTCGCGCAGCGAATCGGCGAGCCCGCGCGCGATCGTCGACTTGCCCGAGCCGGAATAGCCGGTGAAGAACACCACCAGGCCCCGGTGCCGGCGCGGCGGACGGGCCCGGACCAGCTCTTTCGCCACCGCCGGGGGAGTGTGCCACTCGGGCAGCGGGAAACCGCGGTCCAGCAGGTCGTCGATCTCGGCCGGGGTCATGGCGAGGCGGCGGTTACGCGGCGGGATGTCGTCGCGCCAGCGCCACTGCCCGTCCCGGTTGTCGTAGGCCAGCTCACGCGGCACCAGCACGCGCAAACCGGCGCCGGAGAGCATCTCGCCGGTGGACAGAACATGAGTCACGCCGTACGCCGCGGCCACGCGCGACCGCAGCAGAGCATCGCGCAGTTCGTCTCCCCGCGGCATCAGCGGCACCGCGACCACCGTGGCCGGGGGCATCCGGTCGCGCGCCGCGAAGATCGAGCGGACCAGCGCCTCGGGCGGCAACCCGTCCGGGCCGGGACCACTGACCGGGATGAGGATGAGCAGGTGGGCGGCCAGCGTGCGGGCGGCGTGCGCGATCTGCGCGAGCTGCGGGCGATGCAGCGGACGGTCGGCGATCACGCCGAGCACCCGGCCGGGCGGCAGCAGGGCGGTGACTTCCTCGGGCGTACGGCGTAGCCGCTGGAACGGGCCGTGCCCGCCGTCGCCCATCCGCCGGACCGTGCCGGCGACGTTGTAGCGCCGCTCGGCGATCGGCCAGACGTCGGTCACATCGAGGGCCGCCACCGGCGCGCCCTCCGGGTCGGTGAGGATCACCGTGCGGTGCAGCGGGTCGTCAAGCACCAGCCCGGTGGCCAGCTCGGCCGGGATCTCCAATGTGACCGGAACCGGCCACGGTGTTCCGTCGGCGAGGCGTCCCCGGCGGCGCAACGCGTCCAGGTCGGCCCGGCCCAGGAAGCCGGTCAGCGGCTGGTAGGCCCCGGACAGGAGAAGTTCCAGGTCCGCGAGCTCGTGCGGGTGCGGGGTGTACGACGGGGCGTCACGCAGTACGTCCTCGGGCAGCACCGAACCATTCACTCTCGTATCCCCCTGCGGCCGATTGGCGTCCAGTTTCGCAGCCGCGCCGATCGCGGTCGAGACGGGTCTCCCGTCCCGCTTCTCCGCACCTCTTTAGCTCTACTCTTCCTCGTTTGGTAATAGACAAATCGGTCTTAAGTCACAATACTGGCGATTCGTGAGTCGACGCCCGCGCTTTGTACGCTTCGTGGCCATCCCCACGGCCGTTGTCATTTCCGTGGTCACCACTCTCGCCTGGGCGTGGACCGGCGGGGTGGACCAGATCGGACTGCCGCTCGGCGACCCGACCGTGTCGTTGCCGCTGCTGTCGCCGCCGTCCGGCGATCTCGACGGCCCGCATCCCGACGGCCGCCCGCAGGCCCGCGTGCCGGCGACGCCCTCGTCCGCGCCGGCATCGGCATCGGCGTCCGCGGCGGCGCCCGCCACCACCGTGCTGGCGCCCGCGCCGCTGCCCCCGGCACCGCTGCTGCTGCCGGCCGGGCGGCGTGGTGGATGTGTCACCGGGTCGAAGCTGGTCCCCACCTGCGGCGTGCTCTGGGGGGTCGCGCCGGGCGCGCACACCGAGAGCCGCGGCGCCTACGCGCTCGCCCGCTTCGAACGCAAGACCGGTCGCCATCAGGCGATCTACCACGCCTACCACGGCGGGATCCGGCAGCTCTTCCCGACCGAGCAGGAGATCGCGATCGCCCACCAGAAGGGCCGGCACCGGGTGCTGTTCCTGAACTGGAAGCCCGAGTCCGCGTCCTGGGCGAAGATCGCGAAGGGGGATCGCCGGACCGACGCGTTCCTGGACCGGCTGGCCACGCACATCAAGAAGAACTTCCCGGACAAGTTCTTCTTCGCGGTGCACCACGAGGGCGAGAACGACGTCCGCGAGAGGGCCGGCTCCGGCTACACCGCGCGTGACTACGCCGCGATGTACCGGCACGTGGTGAAGCGGCTGCGGGCCAAGGGCGTCACCAACATCGTCACCGTGCTCGTGCACATGGCCTACGTGAAGCACGCCACCAAGGCCTGGTTCAACCAGATGTATCCGGGCGACGACGTGGT
Organism: Actinoplanes sp. TBRC 11911; assembly: GCF_012933445.1. Taxonomy (GTDB): domain Bacteria; phylum Actinomycetota; class Actinomycetes; order Mycobacteriales; family Micromonosporaceae; genus Actinoplanes. The sequence continues at coordinate 11,874 of NZ_JABBNC010000044.1, read as the reverse complement.
CGACTGGATCGGCTTTGACACGTACGCGTACAGCGACCCGGGTTACGGCCACGGCGACTTCGCCGAGGTGTTCAACCGGCGGCAGGAGGTCGAGGGCAAACGGGCCTGGCCGGGCTTCTACACGTGGGCGGTGACCCGGCATCCGGGCAAACCGTTGATGATCGCCGAGTGGGGCGTCTGGTCGTCCAAGAAGCACACCAAGTACAAGGCCGACTTCTACCGCGAACTGGGCCGGGAGATCCGGGGCTTCCCGCAGATCAAGGCCATGGTGCAGTTCGAGACCCCGCACAACCAGAAGGGCCAGGACTCGTCAGTGGACAGCACACCCCAGGCCCTGTACGCCTACCGCAAGCTCGGCCGGTTGCCGATCTTCCAAGTGGCGGTCGATACCGCCTAGCTCTACGCTCGGCCGGATGGTGACCGGCTTCCTCGCCCGCCGCGGCCGGACCGTCCTGGTCTGGACCGCGGCGGTGCTGTTCGCGGTGATGGTCGTGGCCGCGCTGGTCGGGCACATCCCCGGTCTGGGCATCACGCTGCTCTGCCTGACCGGTCTGTTCGCGATCGCGTTCACCCTGGTCCCGGCCCGCGACGAGATCGAGGTCGTGGACGGCGCGCTGGTGGTTCCCGGCGACCCCGGCCTGCTGGTCCTGGGACTGGCCCACCTCACGCTGATCGCCTCGATCTGGGTGGTCGGCGTGCACGACAGCGCGCGGGCGGCCTGGGCCGTGCTGATCGTGTTCTTCGCGCTGCCGTTCCTGCTCTACGGCCCGGGTCTGCGCTCCGGCACCGGGGTGTCGCTGACGCCGGACGGCATCCGGGCGCGCAAGCAGTCCGGTTCGGTGTGGATCCCGTGGGCGGCGCTGGCCACGACCCAGCCGCCGCCGGACCCGGACGGCACGATCGTGCTCGCCCTGTCGCACCCGTCGCTGATCGTCAAGACGGCCTGGCCGTTCGATGCCGAACGGCTGCCCCGGCACGCCGTGCTCGCGGTGGCGATCCGGTACTACACGGCGAACCCCGAGGCGCGGGCCGCGATCGGCACGCCCGAGTCGTACGAACGTCTGGTCGCCGAGATCGGGGCCGAACCGCTGCCGGCCCGCCGGGAGAGGGCGTCGCGCGCCGCCCGCGACCTCACCGTCGGCGGCGTGGTGATCGTCGCGTCCGTGGCGATCTTCGTCTGGACGCGCGCGGCGTTCGACGGTCACGGCCTCATCGAGGTGCTGCCCCCGCTAACCGCGGTGCCCGCCCTGTTCGGCGCCGCCCTGGTCGCCGGCGCCTTCGGCCTGCGTGGCTGGAAGGCGCTCGCGAAACGGTCCTAGCCGGACGGCGGCCTCGGCCACTTCCCGCTGCAGCCGGTCGGTGGGCGGCAGGTCGCTCAGGTCGCGGCGCATGCCGATGACGCTCTCCACCATGCCGAACACCAGGTCACCGGTCACCGCATCGCCGACCAGCCGGCGGTAGACGGACCGCAGCCGCTCGCGCTCGGCCCGGAAGCGCGCGAACGGCTCGCCGGTGACCTCCGGCAGGGCGTACAGGATGCCGATGTTCCACCGGGCGTCGAGCAGGACACCCACATCGAACCGGACCAGTGCGTCCAGCGCGTCCGCCGGCTCCCGGCCCGCCAGCGTGCCCGCGTAGTCCAGCGACGGGCGGACCGTCGACTCGAGCAACTCGGCGAGGATCTGTTCCTTCGTGTCGAAGTGGTAGTAGAGCGACGCCTGCCGCACGCCGACCATCTCGGCGATCATCCGGGTCGAGGTGGCCGCGTAGCCACGCTGGGCGAACAGCTCGGCGGCGGCGTCGAGGATCTCGGCACGGGCGGTGCCTTCCGGAAGGCGTCGTGCGCCGGACCGCGGCCGACCAGGGTTCACCGCGGCATCGTCGCACGCGAGCCCGTTAACACTGTGGATACACCCCGCAATGCAAGGTTTACGGCGCAGAAACCGCGGTCGATGGGCGCCACCGGAAACCTGTCACCTGACAGGTATTCCGAGGAGGTCGCCATGTCCAGCGCCACCACCGACGCCGCCGATCTGCGCGGATTCGGCTACGAACCCCAGCTTCGCCGCAGCATCGGCGGCTACGCCTCGTTCGCCGCCGGGTTCTCCTTCGTCTCGATCCTGACCACGGTCTTCCAGCTGTTCGCGTTCGGCTTCTCGTTCGGCGGCCCGGCCTTCTTCTGGACCTGGCCGCTGGTCTTCGCCGGCCAGTTCATGGTCGCCCTCAACTTCGCCCAGCTCGCCGCCCGCTACCCGATCTCCGGGGCCATCTACCAGTGGTCGCGGCGGCTGGCGAACGCGACGGTCGGCTGGTTCGCGGGCTGGGTCATGATCATCGCGCAGATCGTGACGGTGTCCGCGGCCGCGATCGCGCTGCAGGTCGTGCTGCCGTCGATCTGGTCCAGCTTCCAGCTCGTCGGCGGCGATCCCGCGCTGACCTCGACGAGCGGGGCCACCAACGCGGTGATCCTCGGCTCGGTCCTGATCGCCCTGACCACCGTGGTCAACATCGTCGGCGTCAAGCTCATGTCGGTGATCAACAGTGCCGGGGTGACCCTGGAGATCATCGGCGTGGCGGCGGTCGTGGTGCTGCTGCTGACCAAGGCCGAGCGCGGTCCCGGCGTCGTCCTGCACACCGGCGGCACCGGCTCCGGCCTGGCCTACGTCGGCCCGTTCCTGGTCTCGGCGCTGATGGCGGCGTACGTGGTGGTCGGTTTCGACAGCGCCGGCGAGCTCAGCGAGGAGACCCGCGACCCCCGGCACACCGCGCCCCGGACCATCCTGCGGGCGCTCGCCGCGTCCGGCATCGGCGGCGGGCTGATGCTGCTGGTCGCCCTGATGGCGGCGCCCAGCCTCACCGACGGCCGGCTCGCCACCGAAGGTCTCCCGTACGTGCTCACCAGCCGCCTCGGCGAGACCGGCGGACGGGTGCTGCTGGTCGACGTGGCGATCGCGATCGCGGTGTGCACGCTGGCGATCCAGACCGCGGGCAGCCGGATGGTCTTCTCGATGGCGCGCGACGGCGTCCTGCCGTTCTCCGCGGCGCTGTCGCGGGTCTCGCCGCGCACCGGGGCGCCGGCCCTGCCCGCGATCGTGGTGGGTGCCGGGTCGGCCGCGGTGCTTCTCGTCAACATCGGTCAGCCCGCTCTTTTCACGGCTCTCACCAGCGTCTGCATCGTTCTGCTCTACATCGCGTACGCCCTGGTCACCGTCCCGTTGCTGGTACGGCGGCTGACGGGCTGGCCGAACACCGACGAGGTGATCCGCACCGAACGTGACGGCAAGCTGTTCACCCTGGGCCGGTTCGGTGTCGCCGTCAACGTGCTGGCGGTCGTCTACGGCATCGGCATGATCCTCAACCTGGGCTGGCCGCGCCCGGAGGTCTACGACCCGGCCGGGACGCACTGGTACCTGCACTACTTCTCGCTGCTCTTCGTCGGCCTCACGCTGGCGGCCGGTGGTCTCGCCTACCTGCGGTACCGGACGCGCGCGCTGTCGCTGCACCTTGCGCTGCCGGTGGTGCCGGTAGCCGTCGCGGAGGTCGAGGCCGCATGAGCACCGCCACCACCGCCGGGGCGCGTGCACACGCGCGGGCCCAGGCCGGCACGCACACCGAGTCCATGCCGATCGTGCCGGCGTCGCGGGCCGACGACGTCCCGGGCGTCGCCGCCGCGGATCTGACGTGGGCCGAGACCGTTCCGGGTGGCGGCTACGCGAGCCGTCGCCTGGCCCGCGGCACCACGCTGCGACTGACCGATGTGGACGGCGACGCCTGCGTCTCGGTCCTGTTGTTCAACGCCGACGAGCCGTGGGAGCGGCTCAACGTCGCGGACACCGTCAAGGTGCTGTGGCAGGCATACGTCGGTGCGGGCCATCTGCTGCTGTCCGGCCAAGGCCGGGTTCTCGCCTCGGTCATCGCCGGGGCGCCGGATCGCTCGGACACGTTCTGCGGGACGTCCACCCTGGTGGGCAACACATCGCGGTACGGCGACGGATCGCCTCGGAGCGCCACCCCGGCGGGCCGCGAGCTGTTCACCGTGGCCGCCGCGAAACACGGGCTCACCCGCCGGGACCTGCCCCCGAGCATCTCTTTCTTCCAGGGTGTACGCGTCGACAAAGCCGGCTCGTTCCAGTGGCTCGGCTCGGCCGGCCCGGGCGGGATCGTCGAGTTGCGCGCCGAGATGCCGGTGACGGTGCTGCTGGTCAACGTGCCGCACCCGCTCGACCCCCGCCAGGCGTACACCTGCACGCCGCTGCGGATCCGCGCCTGGCGCGGCGGTGTTCATCCACCGCTCGCGCTCTCGCCGGAGGGGGAGCGCGCGTTCGCCAACACCGCCGACTATCTCGCCGCCCGGGGGCTCGCATGATGCTCGACCAGACCGTCGCGGCCCGGGCGCCCTGGTCCGCGATCGTGCCCCGCGGTCACCTGCTCACGATCGTCGACCTGCACGGCAACCAGGCCGTGGACTGCCTGCTCTACAACGCCGAGGACACCACCGAGCGCTACTCCGCACCGGACACCGTCGCCGCGCAGGGCCGCATCTTCCTCACCACCGGCAGCGTGCTGCGCTCCAGCGAGGGCCGCCCGCTGATGACCATCGAGGCCGACGAGGTGGGCCGGCACGACACCGTCGGCGGCGCGTGCAGCCGCGAGTCCAACACCCTGCGGTACGGCCACCACACCACACACCAGCACGCGTGCGTGGAGAACTTCCTCGCCGAGGGCGCCCGCTGGGGCCTGGGCCAGCGCGACCTGGTCAGCAACATCAACTGGTACATGAACGTGCCGGTCGACCCGGACGGCAGCCTCGGCATCGTCGACGGCATCTCGGCGCCCGGCCTGCGGGTCGCGCTGCGCGCCGAGATGGACGTGCTGGTCCTGGTGTCGAACTGTCCGCAGATCAACAACCCGTGCAACGGCTTCGACCCGACGCCGGTCCGCATGCTGATCACGTCCTGAGGGGTTGCCCGATGTTCGACACACTCCTGGTCGCGAACCGTGGCGAGATCGCCGCCCGGATCATGCGCACCGCGGCCCGGCTCGGTCTCAAGACCGTCGCCGTCTACTCCGACCCCGACCGGTCCGCGCCGCACGTCCGCATGGCCGACATGGCCGTACGCCTCGGCCCCGCCCCCGCCCGCGACAGCTACCTGCTCGTCCACCGTGTCCTCGACGCCGCGCGGTCCGCCGGCGCGGGAGCCGTCCACCCCGGCTACGGTTTCCTGTCCGAGGACGCCGGGTTCGCCGCCACCGTCGAGGAGGCGGGACTCGTCTGGGCCGGGCCCACCCCGGCCCAGTTGGTCGCGTTCGGAGCCAAACACACCGCCCGCGACCTGGCCCGCGCCGCGGGCGTCCCGATGATCGAGGGGACCGGCCTGCTCTCCGGGCTGGACGAGGCGCTCGACGCCGCCGAACGCATCGGCTACCCGGTGATGGTCAAGGCGACCGGCGGCGGCGGTGGCATCGGCCTGCAGGCGTGCCGCGACCCGCGCGAACTCGCCGACGCGTACGACCGGGTGGAACGTCTCGCGGTGGCCAGCTTCGGCAGCGGCGGCGTGTTCCTGGAACGGTTCGTGCCCCGGGCCCGGCACGTCGAGGTGCAGGTCTTCGGGGACGGCAAGGGCCGTGTGGTGGTGCTCGGTGACCGCGACTGCAGCCTGCAGCGGCGCCACCAGAAGGTGATCGAGGAAGCGCCCGCGCCGGGGCTGCCGGACGCGGTGCGTTCGCGGCTGCACTCATCGGCGGCCGCGCTGTGCTCGTCGGTGTCCTACCGCTCGGCCGGCACGGTCGAGTTCGTCTACGACGTGGAGCGCGAAGAAGCCTCATTTCTGGAGGTCAACGCCCGCCTGCAGGTCGAGCACCCGGTCACCGAGGAGATCCTCGGCGTCGACCTGGTGGAGTGGATGCTGCGTCTGGCCCAGGGCGACGACACCATGCTCGACACGCCACTGACCGCCGCCGGCGCGGCCGTCGAGGCACGCGTGTACGCCGAGGACCCCACCGCCGGGCACCGCCCCAGCGCCGGGCTGATCACCCGCGCCGCGTTCCCCGCCGACGTCCGGGTGGACGGCTGGGTCTCGGCCGGGACCGAGGTGAGTACGGCGTACGACCCGATGCTCGCCAAGGTGATCGCGTTCGGGGCAACCCGCGACGAGGCGTACGGGCGGTTGCGGACCGCGCTCGCCGGCACCCGGGTGGACGGCATCGAGACAAACCTCGGCCTGCTCCGGGCCGCGGCCGCCGAACCCGCCGTCCTGGCCGCGCGGCACTCGACCGCGACGCTTGCCGACGTCCGCGACACCGAGCCGCGCATCGTCGTCGAACGGCCCGGCACCCTCACCACGGTGCAGGACTGGCCGGGGCGTACCGGGCTGTGGGAAGTTGGCGTACCCCCGTCCGGGCCGATGGATGATCTGTCGTTCCGGCTGGGTAACCGGGCGCTCGGCAATCCGGCGGGCGCGGCGGGCCTGGAGTGCACGGTGGACGGGCCGGCGCTGCGCTTCACCGCGCCCGCCAGCATCTGCGTGACCGGGGCGCCGGTGCCGGTGACGATTGACGGCGTGCCCGTGTCGCGGTGGGAGCCGGTGACGGTGCCGGCCGGGGCGGTTCTCGACGTCGGGCGCGTCACCGACGGCGGACTACGGGCGTACGTGCTGGTTGCCGGTGGTCTTGATGTTCCGGACTATCTGGGTAGTGCGGCCACCTTCACGCTCGGGCAGTTCGGCGGGCACGGCGGCCGGGCCCTGCGCGTCGGTGACGTGCTGCGCGCGGGGAGACCGACCGGTCTGGTCACCGGGCCGGTTCCGTCCGAGGCGCGGCCGGCGATCCACCGGGACTGGCGGATCGCGGTCACCGAAGGACCGCACGCGGCGCCCGAGTTCTTCCGCCGCGAGGACATCGACGCCTTCTACGCTGCCCGCTTCGAGGTGCATTTCAACTCGGCACGTACGGGCGTACGGCTGATCGGGCCGAAACCGCGCTGGGCGCGTACCGACGGCGGGGAGGCCGGGCTGCATCCGTCGAACATCCACGACACTCCGTACGCCGTGGGCGCCGTCGACTTCACCGGCGATGTGCCGATCCTGCTCGGTCCGGACGGCCCTAGCCTCGGCGGATTCGTCTGCCCGGCCACGGTGGTTACCGGCGAGCGCTGGAAGCTCGGCCAGCTCGCGCCCGGCGACACCGTCCGGTTCGTGCCCGTCTCCGACGACACCGCGGCCGCGCTGCGGGCTTTCTCTCATCCGGCGGTCCCGCCCCTGCTCACCCGCGACGACGGCGTTCTCGCCCGTCGCGAGCCGACCGACGCTGCCCCGGCCGTGACCTACCGGCGCTCCGGCGACGACAACCTGCTCGTCGAGTACGGGCCGATGACGCTCGACCTCGGACTGCGGATGCGCGCCCACGCACTGATGGACCGGCTGCGTGCCGAGCACCTTGACGGCGTCGTCGATCTGACGCCCGGGATCCGCTCGCTGCAGATCCACGTCGACCCGGATGTGCTGTCCGTGCGCCGGGTCCTGGACGTGGTCCGCTCGGTGGAGGACGACCTGCCCGCCACCCGCGACCTCGAAGTGGCGAGCCGGGTCGTGCACCTGCCGCTGTCCTGGGACGACCCGGCGACGCGGGAGGCGATCGCCAGGTACATGGCCGGCGTCCGCGACGACGCGCCGTGGAATCCGTGGAACATCGAGTTCATCCGCCGGATCAACGGCCTGGACAGCGTCGAGGACGTCTACCGGACCGTGTACGACGCCAGCTACCTGGTGCTCGGGCTCGGCGACGTGTATCTCGGTGCCCCGGTCGCGACGCCGCTGGACCCGCGGCACCGGCTGGTCACCACGAAATACAACCCGGCCCGCACCTGGACGCCGGAGAACGCGGTCGGCATCGGCGGCGCCTACCTGTGCGTGTACGGCATGGAAGGCCCCGGCGGCTACCAGTTCGTCGGCCGCACCGTGCAGGTGTGGTCCCGCTGGGCCGAGCGGCCGTGGCTGCTGCGCCACTTCGACCGGATCTCCTGGTACCCGGTCGGCGCCGAGGAACTGCTCGACCTGCGCGCCGACGTCGCGGCCGGCCGGCACCGCTTCCGGATCGACGACGGCACCTTCCGGCTGGCCGAGCACGAGGAGTTCCTGGCCGGCAACGCGGCGTCCATCGAGGAGTTCCGGGTGCGGCAGGCGGATGCGTTCGGCGCGGAACGTGACGCGTGGGCGGCGGCCGGGGAGTTCGATCCGCGGCCCGAGCCGCCGGCGCCACCTTCGGCCGGGGCGGTTTCGGTTCCGGACGGCGGGGCGGTGGTCGAGGCGCCCTTCGTATCCAGCGTCTGGCGGGTCGACGTCCGGCCCGGCGACCGGGTGCGGGCCGGACAGCCGCTGCTCGCGCTGGAAGCCATGAAGCTCGAAACCGTGGTGACCGCCCCGCAGGATGGACAGGTGACCGACATTCTCGTGACCCCGGGATCGCAGGTCGCGCCGGGCAGCCCGCTCGTCGTCCTCACCGGGAGTGCCGCATGACACCGTCGCAGCGGGTACACGCCGCCTACGCCAGGCTCGCCCAGGGTGAGCGCCCCGAAGCATGGATCACGCTGCGGCCGTTGCCGGACGTGTTGGCCGACGCCATCGCGGTCGACCCGACGCTGCCGCTGGCCGGACAACTGCTCGCGGTCAAGGACAACATCGACGTCGCCGGCCTGCCCACCACGGCCGGCTGCCCCGCGTACGCCTACCAGCCGTCCCGAAACGCACCGGCCGTCCAGCGGCTGGTCGACGCCGGCGCGATCGTGCTCGGCAAGACCAACATGGACCAGTTCGCCACCGGGCTGGTCGGCACCCGGAGCCCGTACGGTGTGGTCCGCGCGGTGGCCGACCCGGCTCGCGTCGCGGGCGGTTCCAGCTCCGGCTCCGCCGTGGTCGTCGCGCTCGGCATCGCCGACTTGGCCCTCGGCACGGACACCGCCGGATCCGGCCGGATTCCCGCGGCGTTCCAGGGCATCGTCGGGCTGAAACCGACACGTGGTCTCGTCCCCGTCGAGGGCGTCGTGCCGGCCTGCCAGAGCTTCGATTGCGTGACGGTGTTCGCGCGTACGCTCGGTGCGGCCGCCGCGGCGATGTCCGTGATGAGTGACCCGCTGCCCGCGGACGCGCCGCTCGCCGCGCCGCCGTCCCCGGTGGTCGCGGTCCCGCATCGCGACGAGCTGACCGGGATGTCGCCGGAGTGGCTCGATGCTTTCGAAGCGGCCACGAAGACCCTGTCGGCGGCGGGCGTGACGCTGCGCCCGATTCGTCTGTCGCCGTTTCTCGCCGCCGCCCGGCTGCTCTACGGCGGCGGGTTCGTCGCGGAACGCTACGCGGCGGTGGGCGCCTTCATCGACGAGCATCCGGACGAGGTCGACCCCACCGTGCGGGGCATCATCACCGCGGCCCGGGACATTCCGGCCCACGTGCTGGTGGCGGACACCGCACGGCTCTCCCGGTTGCGGGCGGCAGCGATGGCCGAGTGGGGTGACGCGGACGCGTTGCTGCTGCCGACGGCGCCGATGCACCCGGCGATCGCCGACGTCGCCGCCGACCCGGTCGGGGTCAACTCGGCCCTCGGCACGTACACGAACTTCTGCAACCTCTTCGACCTGTGCGCCGTCGCGGTCCCGGCCGGGATCGGCGTCCAGGTCATCGCCCGCGGATACGCCGACGCGGTGGCCACCGGCATCGCGGCGCTGCTGGTACAGGAAAGGCCGCCCGCGCCGGTCGGTGGGCTTCGCCTGGCGGTGTTCGGCGCGCACCTGACCGGGCAGCCGCTGAACGGGCAGCTCACCGCGCCGGGCGGCCGGTTGGTGGGGGCGATCCGCACCGCGCCGGAGTATCGGCTGTACGCGCTCGCGACCAGGCCTGCGCTGGTCCGCGTCGAGCACGGCGGCGCGGCGATCGAGGGTGAGCTGTGGGAACTCCCCGCTGCCGCGCTCGGCCCGTTCCTGGACCGGCTGCCCGCGCCGCTGGTCCTCGGCAAGGTGCGGCTCGACGACGGGAGTGCCGTTACCGGCTTCCTGTGTGAGAGTGTCGCGGTGCTGGACGCGCCGGACATTTCGTCGCATGGTGGCTGGCGCACCTACTTGGAGTCGTCGTGAACCACCAGGCGCCGCGGTATCTGCTCGGCGACCTGCTTCTGCGGTTGCTGGCCCGGGCTGCTCGCCGGCTGGGTGGTTCGCGTCGCCGGGCCCGGCCTCCGAGGGTTTTCAGATGGTGAATGGTCGCGGTCACCGTCGCCTGCCAGCCCCTGGCCCGCGCACTGGGCGCGGGCATCACCGACCCCGGTCAGCGGGTGTCGGCCGCGACCATGGGGCGGCTGGCCTGTGACGCCCGGATCGTGCCGGTCGTGCTCGGCAGTGCAGGGCAAATCCTCGATGCGGGCCGCGCCGGCCGGCTGGGCTACAGGCCCGTTACGCCGTGCCCTGCACCCCGGGACGGCGCCGGCGCGGCCCCGGACTAGGACCGTCCGCCACGCTGGACTGACGCGCATCACCTGACCGCCTAGACCGACGGCGGTGTTACCACTTTGGACAGTCCCAGGTCTCACTAGACGAGTAAGTCCTAACCGTGGTGGTAGGCGGTGGTGCGGTGGTGCCAGAGCGAGGCGCTGTCGCGATTCGTTCGCGGGCGGCGGTCCCGCTATGTGTAACTGTTCAGCGGGTTCCGTCGGCCGCGAGTCCCCGTGCGAGGCGACGCCGCCAGGCCCGGGCAGGTCCCAGCTCCCCACAGTGGCCGCCCCACCCGGGCGTGGGGAGCCGCGACGCCGAGGAGGTTGCGGTTGCCCACACCGCAGCCACCCCCATCCAGGTGTGGGCAGTCGCGACGCCGAGGAGGTTGCGGTTGCCCACACCGCAGCCACCCCCACCCCGGTGTGGGCGGTCGCGACGCCGAGGAGGTTGCGGTTGCCCACACCGCAGCCACCCCCATCCCGGTGTGGGCAGTCGCGACGCCGAGGAGGTTGCGGTTGCCCACACCGCAGCCACCCCCATCCAGGTGTGGGCAGTCGCGACGCCGAGGAGGTTGCGGTTGCCCACACCGCAGGCACCCCCACCCCGGTGTGGGCAGCCGCCACGACCGGAAGGTCCCGGCTCCCCACAGCGACGGTCCGCGCAGGTCCGCCGCGCATGGCCAACTCATCGGAGCGTGAGCGGCGCGAGAAACAGCTGAACAGTTCCGCTATGTGGACACCGCGGTCACATCGTGGATTTTTGTGAACCTTGGAGAGTTGCGCCCACATACGAGCCATAACTCTCCAAGGTTCACATTCGGCCGGAGAAAGCTTCCGGGCAAAAGCCTCATTATTTGACAAAGGCATTCTCTACAATGGACGTCGGTCCCACATCGCGGACGGTGGGTCCATGATGCGGGCGCGGGTCTCAGCAGGCGGTCGCCTATCTCACGGAATGGAAGCGCCGCGCGGCCGCGCGCCGAGCCCGCCCGTCCAGCGGCCCAGCCAATTCGGCAAATCCCATGAAATGTCGGATATGCGAGAAGCGTGGCAGGGCTGGCGGACGGCGATCAGGTCGCTGATTCGCCTGCGGCCACTGATTCGCCTGCGGCCACTGATTCGCCTGCGGCCACTGATTCGCCTCCGGCGCAGCCTCTACCACCCCACCGCCATGGACCGCTGGGCGGTGGTGGGCCGCTGGGTGGCGGTGGGCCGCTGGGTGGCGGTGGGCCGCTGGGCGGCGGTGGGCCGCCGGGCGACCACCCATCGACGGATGGCCATGCACCGCCAGCAACGCCCCGGTCACCGAACTAGCCCCTGACGGCGTGGTGGCGGCGCTTCCCGGCGTGATCCAGCGCACCCCAACCCGGACCGGCGTCGACACACCCAGGGAGGTGATGTGGC
>NZ_JABBNC010000043.1 GCF_012933445.1 Actinoplanes sp. TBRC 11911 | reverse complement strand
GGAGTGTCCGGTGGTCTCGTCTACCTGTGCGGGCACGTCTCAGTCGAAACGCGCCAGGTCGCGCAGCCAGACGTTCGCGTTGCCGTCCGAGGGCGCCCGCCAGTCGCCGCGCGGCGACAGCGAACCGCCCGCCGCCACCTTCGGGCCGTTCGGCATGGCCGACCGCTTGAACTGGGCGAACGCGAAGAACCGCTGGCTGAAGACGGTCAGCCACCGGCGGATCTCCGGCAGGTCGTAGGCATGGCGCCGGTCGGGCGGGAAGTTCGGCGGCCACACGCCCTCGGCCGCGTCGCGCCACGCGTGCCAGGCCAGGAACGCGATCTTCGACGGGCGCATCCCGTACCGGAGAATGTGGAACAACGTGAAGTCGTGCAGCGCGTACGGGCCGATCAGCGACTCGGTCGACTGCAGTTCGGCGCCCGGGACGAGTTCCGGGCTGATCTCGGTGCCGAGGATCGCGGTCAGCGTCTCGCCCACCTCGTCGTCGAACTGGCCGGTGCTCACCACCCAGCGGATCAGGTGCTGCATCAACGTTTTCGGCACGCCCGCGTTGACGTTGTAGTGGCTCATCTGGTCGCCCACGCCGTACGTGCTCCAGCCCAGCGCCAGCTCGGACAGGTCGCCGGTGCCGAGCACGATGCCGCCGCGCTGGTTCGCGATCCGGAACAGGTAGTCCGTACGGAGTCCGGCCTGGACGTTCTCGAAGGTCGTGTCGTACACCTCCTCGCCCCTGGAGAACGGGTGCCCGATCTCGCTGAGCATCAGCTTCGCGGTGGGCGTGATGTCCAGCTCCTCCTTGGTGACGCCGAGCGCGTCCATCAGCCGGTGCGCGTTGGCCTTGGTCTGCGAACTCGTGGCGAAGCCCGGCAGCGTGAACGCCAGGATGTCACTGCGGGGGCGGCCGGCCCGGTCCATCGCGCGGGCGGCCACGATCAGCGCCTGCGTCGAGTCCAGGCCGCCGGAGACGCCGATGACCACCTTCGGTTTGCCGATCGCGTCGAGCCGCTGCTGCAACCCGGAGACCTGGATGTTGTACGCCTCGTACAGGTCGAGGTCGAGCTTTTGCTTGTCGGCCGGCACGAACGGGAAGCGCTCGACCCGCCGCCGCAACCCGAGGTCGGTCCGCGGTGGGTTCAGGCGGAAGGGCACCTCGCGGAAGTTCCCGGTACGCCCCGAGTGCGTGCGCCGGTTGTCGTCGAACGAGCCCATCCGGAGCCGTTCCTGGCGCAGCAGATCCAGGTCGACGTCGGCGATCGCCTCGCGGTCGCCGTCCGGGAAGCGCTCCGACTCGGCGAGCAGCACCCCGTTCTCGTAGATCATCGTCTGCCCGTCCCAGGACAGATCCGTCGTCGACTCGCCCAGCCCCGCCGCCGCGTACACATAGGCCGCCAGGCAGCGCGCCGAGGCCGAGCGGGCCAGCATGCTGCGGTCCTCGGCCCGGCCGATAGTGATCGGGCTGCCTGACATGTTGGTCAGCACCGTCGCGCCGGCCAGCGCGGCCTCGGCGCTCGGCGGGATCGGCACCCACATGTCCTCGCACACCTCGGCGAACAGCACCAGGCCGGGCACGTCGGTCGCGGGGAACAGCAGATCGGGGCCGAACGGGACGCTCCGGCCGCCCAGCTCGATGCTGCCGCCGCGCTCCTGGTCGCCGGCTGCGAACCAGCGCTTCTCGTAGAACTCGCGGTAGTTCGGCAGGTACGACTTGGGGGCGACACCGAGGATCGCGCCGCCGTGGATGACCACCGCGCAGTTGTAGACGCGGTTGCGGTGCCGCAGCGGAGCGCCGACCACCAGAACGGTCATCAGCGCTTCGGTGGCTTTCGTCAGGTTGTCGAGGGCGGCCGCCACGTCGTCCAGCACGACGTCCTGCAGGTGCAGGTCCTCGATCGAGTAGCCGGCCAGGCCCAGTTCCGGGAAGACGGCGACCGCGACGCCCTCCTCGTGCAGGCGGCGGGCCGTGTTCTCGATGGCGGCGGCGTTGGCGTGCGGATCGGCGAGGACGGTGTGTCCGGTGCACGCGGCGACGCGCGCGAACCCGTGCTGGTAGATCGAGCGGAAGTTCACTCCCCCATCATGCTTCCTTCGCCGCGCTCACGTGGCGATGGGTGATCACCAGGACCGGTCGCGACGCCGGCCGCCGGTGGGGTAGCAGCCTCAGGTTCGGTGCCGGACACCGCCGGACCGGTCGGGATCTTCGGAGCGCGGCTCGCCCACCGCGGCGACCATCTCGCGCAGCGCCGCCACCGCGTCCCGCCGCGGATTCCAGCCCAGTTCCGTGGCGGCCCGGTCGGTCGCCACCAGCGGCGCCTCCAGGGCCAGGTGCACCCACCCGGCGTCGATCGGCTGCAACCGGGACCACCAGCTCAGTGCGGCCGCTCCGACAAGTGCCGGCGCGGGCAGCGGTACCCGTACGCCGTGGAAGAACTCCCCGAAAACTCGCGAATCCAGCACCGGGTCGGCCGCCAGATTGAAGGCGCCTCGCACATCGGTGCGCAGGATTCGCGCGTACGCCTCGGAGACGTCGTCCGCGTGCACCGCCTGAAGCCGCAGCCGTCGATGCGCCGGGACCAGCGGGATGCGCCGGTGACGCAACAGCCGCCCGGCGAAAGTCCGGCCGATGCGAGCGCCCGCGGTCCGGTCGAAGATCAGCGCCGGCCGCACCCGCACCACTCGCAACCCCGGGTAGTCGGACCCGACCTGATCGAGCATCCGCTCGACGAGCGCCCGGTGCCGGCTGTACGACGACCTCAGCACACCCCGGCGCGGATAACGCTCGGTGACGAACCCGTCCTTGGGCCCGGGCGAGTAGACACCCACCGACGACGCCTGCACCAGCGAGCCCACCCCGGCGGCGACGGCGGCGCGGGCGATCTCTCTACTTCCCAGGACGTTCGTCCGGAACAACCGCCGGGCATCGTGGCTGGGCTGCACCCGCCAGGCCATGTTGACCACCGCGTCGGCACCCCGGAAGACATCGGCCAGCCGATCCGCGGCCGCCTCCGCCACGAGGTCGATCGCATGCCATTCGACGTCCCGCCGGATGCCGACCGGCTCCGGGATCCGCCGCGCCACCCCCACGAGGTCGAGATCCGCCTCGGCCCACAGGCGGCGCAGCAGGGCGGCCCCGGCGTCCCCGGTGGCTCCCACTATCACTACGCGCATGGAGCGGGCATTACCCGGCAGCTCCCGATCAAACCGGTTCCACCCTTACCGGTCAGGGCAGCGCCGCCCCGGCCGACACATCCCGCAGGCGCAGCGCGTCCGCGCGCGGTGGCGCCCCGAACTGGCGGCGGTACTCGCGGCTGAACTGTGACGGGCTGTCATATCCGACCCGGTGCCCGACGCCGGCGACGTCGCCGGGTGACGCCGCCAGCAGCAACCGGGCGTGCTGCAGCCGGATCTGCTTCTGGAACTGGATCGGGCTCATCGCCGTCACCGCCTGGAAATTGCGGTAGAACGCCGACTCGCTCATGCCCGCGACCCGGGCCACGTCGGCGACCTGGAACGGCCGCGTGTAGTGCTCCCGGATCCAGCGCACGGCGCGCGCCACATGGGCCAGGCTGCTGTCGGCGAGCCCCAGCTGGCGTACGACATCGCCCTGCTCCCCCGTGATCAGCCGCCACAGGATCTCCCGGATCACCATCGGGGCGAGGACGGGCCGGTCGCGCGGCTGATCGAGCAGGCGCAGCAGCCGGACCAGCGCGTCGAGGAGCTCCGGCGTCGCGTCGCTGACCGCTATCCCGGACGGCGCCACCCCGCCGGACCGCGGGAACGGCCCGGCGTGCAGCAACAGGTCGGCGATCACCGACGGGTCCAGGGTGAGGCCGAGCCCGAGGGCCGGTCCGAGGAACTCCCCGGTGACCGGCATGTCGACCGAGGCGACAAGATACTGACCCGGCCCGTACGAATACACCCGGTCACCAAGCGCAAGCCGCTTCTCACCGCGTGCGATCACCGCCAGCACGGTCCCGGACATCGACGCCGACGGCGGGGCCGGCCGGTCGACCCGGCTGATCAGCAACCCGTCGACCGGGGTGCGCCAGTCGGGGCGGGCATGCTTGTCCAGCAGCGCGGTCAACTCGTCCAGCGACATGCCCCCCAGTGCAGCACGGGACCGCAGGAAAATCCCGTACGCGGGAGGATTGTGCAAGGATTCTAGAGTTTGCCGATGGCCTCCAGCAGCCGGTCGACCTCGTCCTCGGTGTTGTAGTGGTAGATCGCCGCCCGGACCGCACCGCCGGTGTCGCGCAGACCGGCCGCCGCGAAATACTCGACCGCGTAATAGTCGCCGTTGGACACGCAGATCCCCTGCTCACCGAGGATGCGGGCGGTGTCGGCCGGGGTCTGGCCGGCCACCCGGAACGAGATCGTCGGGCAGCGGTCGGCCGGCGCGGCACACACGGTCACGGTCTCGATCGACGCGAGACCGGCGGCGAGGCGTTCCAGCAGCCCCATCTCGTACGCCGTGACGGCCGCCATGCTCGCCACCAGCCGATCGCGGCGCGAGCCACCCGGCAGCCCGGCGAGACCCGCGAGATGGTCCACGGCCGCGGTCAGCCCGGCGAGCAGTTCGAAGCTGAGCGTCCCGTACTCGAAGCGGTCCGGCACCCGCTCCGGCGACGGAACCAGCTTGACCGGCCGCATCGTCTCCCACAGCGCGGGCGCGGCGACGACGGCGGCGTAATGCGGGCCGGACCATTTGTACGCGCTCGTCACGTAGAAGTCGGCACCCAGGTCGGTCACGTCGACGGGCCGGTGCGCGGTGGCGTGCACACCGTCCACATAGGTCAGCGCGCCGGCCGCGTGCGCGATCGCGGCGATCTCGCGGACCGCGGGCACGGTGCCGATGGCGTTGCTCGCGGCGGTGACGGCGACAAGCCGCGTACGGTCGGTGACCAGCCCGTGGTATTGCCCGACCGGCAGTTCGCCGGTGGCCGGATCGACGTCGGCCCAGCGCACGGTCGCGCCCGCCGAGGCCGCCGCCTGGACCCACGGCCGCACGTTGGCGTCGTGGTCGAGCCGGGAGACGACCACCTCGTCGCCGGGACCCCAGCTCTGCGCCAAAGTGCGGGCGACCAGGTACGTCAGGGCGGTCGCGCTGGGCCCGAAGACGACCCCGCCGGCATCACCGTCGACGAGGTCGGCGACCGCGCGGCGAGCGGCGTCGACGATCTCACCGGAGCGGCGCGCGGACGGGAAGGCCGTACCCCGGTTGGACACGGCGGTGCGCATGGCGTGCGCGATGGCGGTGATCGCCGCTTCCACGGGCTGGGTCCCGCCGGCGCCGTCGAAGTGCGCGAAGCCCTCGGCGAGGGCGGGATAGGACGACCGGATCGAGGGGATGTCGAGGGGCATGCCGACGACCTTATTGCAGGATCCCGTGCCCGTTAAGGGACACTGGTGGCGTGCGGATGGTCGGGGTCGACGACGGGGTACGCCTTCGTACGTGGACGACGGGAACGCCGGCGCGGCTCCCACCGGTGCTCGTGCTCCACGGCGGCCCAGGCTTGTGGGACTACCTCGCACCGCTCGCACGCCTGCTCGACCCGGTGACCGTCGTGCATCGTTTCGACCAGCGCGGCTGCGGCGGCTCAGACCCGTCGCCGGCACACACGATCGCGCGATACGTGGCGGACATCGAGGCACTGCGCCGGCATTGGGGCCACGACGCGTGGGTGGTCGCCGGTCACTCCTTCGGGGCGACGCTGGCCTTCGCGTACGCCCTGGCCCACCCGCGGCGCACGCTGGCCATGGCGTACGTGAGCGGGGTGGGTGTCGGCGACTGGCGCACCGGTTACGCGAGGGAACAGTCCCGTCGGATGACCGCATCGCAGCGGCAACGCCTGGCCGCCCTCGACGCTCAGGCCGCGCGTTCGCCGGCCGAGGAAGTCGAGTTCCGGGCGCTGTCCTGGTTCACCGACTACGCCGACCCCCACGACGGGTGGCGGTGGGCGCTGGCCGACGCGCGCGGCGGCGAGACCATCAACTGGACCGCGAACCGCGCGCTCACGGCCGAGACCCGGCGCTGGCCCGACGCCGACATGCTGGCCGGGGCACGGGGGCTGACCATGCCCTGCTGGTTCATCCACGGCGACGAGGACCCGCGCCCCGGCCGGACCGTCGCCGAGCTGGCCGCCGCGGTCCCGAGTTCCGGCGTCCACCCCATCCACGGCGCCGGCCACCAGCCGTGGCGCGAGCGTCCCGCCGAGACGCAGAGCGTGCTGCGCGAGATGCTGAGTCGTTGTTCGCAGCCCTTATTAGTCGAGGGCGGTGAGTGACCTGGTCATGGTGTGGCAGTTGCGCGGTGTTGCCGGCGCTGTGGTGATCCGTTCGGGGCTGGGAGGTCCCGTTATGTGGACACCGCGGTAACATCATGGATTTTTGTGAACCTTGGAGAGTTGCGCCCACATACGAGCCATAACTCTCCAAGGTTCACATTCGGCCGATAAAACCTGCCGGGCGAAAGCCTCGTTACGTGACAAAAGCATTCTCTACAATGGACGTCGGTCCCGCATCGTGGACGGTGGGTCCATGATGCGGACGCGGGTCTCAGCAGGCGGTCGCCCGTCTCACGGAATGGAAGCGCCGCGCGCCGAGCCCGCCCGTCCAGCGGCCCAGCTGACCCGATAAATCTCGGGAAATGTCGGATATGCGAGGGGGCGCTGAGGGCTGGCGGACGGACGGTGATCAGGTCGCTGACTCGCCTACTGCCACCGACTCGGCTTAGGACTTACTCGTCTTGTTCTGGTGCCCTCGCGGCGCGGTCAGGCCAGCATGTCCTTGACCATCGGGACCACCTTCGAGCCGTACAGCTCCACGGTGTGCAGCCGGTGGCTCGCCGGGATCGCGCCCGAGCTGTAGATCATGTCGTACCGCCCGACGCCCAGGGTCTTGATCGCGTCCGCCATCTTGCGGGCGACCGTCTCCGGCGACCCGACGTACATGGAGCCGTACTCGATCTCCGACTCGAACTCGGAGCGCTTGACCGGCGGCCAGCCGCGCAGCTTGCCGATCCGGTCGCGGATCACCTTGTAGTACGGGAAGTAGATTTCCTTGGCCTGCTCGTCGGTGTCGGCCACGAACCCCGGCGAGTGCATCCCGACCGGGTGCGCGGTGGTACCGAGCTGGTCGGCCGCCCGCTTGTACAGGTCGATATACGGCTCGAACCGCTCGGCCGGGCCGCCGATGATGGCCAGCATCAGGGGCAGGTCGTACTGCGCGGTCCGCACGACCGATTGCGGTGAGCCGCCCACGCCGACCCACGTGTCCAGCTTGCCGGACTCCGTCTTGGGGAACACGTCGGCGTCGGCCAGCGCCGCGCGCGTCGAGCCGCTCCACGTGACCGGCTTCTCCTTGAGCAGCTCCGCGAAGAGGTTGATCTTCTCCTCGAACAGCACGTCGTAGTTGCGCAGGTCGTAGCCGAACAGCGGGAACGACTCGGTGAACGAGCCGCGTCCGAGGATGACCTGGGCCCGCCCGTGCGACAGGGCGTCCACGGTCGCGAAGCGCTGGAACACCCGGACCGGATCGTCCGAGCTCAGCACGGTGACGCCGGACCCGAGCTTGATCCGCTCGGTCTTGGTGGCGATCCCGGCGAGCACCGTCTCGGGCGTCGACACGGAGTACTCCGGGCGGTGGTGCTCGCCCAGCGCGATCACGTCGATGCCGAGGTCGTCGGCCAGCACCGCCTCGTCGACGACCTGCCGGATCGCCTGGGCGTACGAGAGCGGCCGGCCGGCATCGTCCTGCGGCACGTCGCCGAACGTGTCGAGGCCGAACTCAACTGTGCTCATGACTTCCTCCCTGATTGACGTGTCAACTATGCGTCGCCGCGATTGACATGTCAACCAGATGAGACGCCCGCCTCTTCCCGGGTAGCGTCGAGGGCCCATGGAGCCCACCCGAGACCTGCTCACGCGCATGATCGACGAGGCGCGCGCCGAGGCCGCCACGCTGGAGGCCGACCTGCTGAGCCTGTTCGAGGCCGCGCGCAGCTCGAACGCCGACGACGAGCACGACCCCGAGGGCCAGACCATCGCGTACGAACGTGCCCAGCTCACCGCCGTCCTGGAGGCCACCCGCCGGCACGTCAGCGAGCTGCAGGACGCGGTTGAGCGCCTGGATGCCGGCGACTACGGGGTGTGCGAGGTCTGCGGAAACCCGATCCCGCCCGAGCGCCTCGCCGCCCGTCCGACGGCCCGCCGCTGCGTGACCTGCGCGTAGAGGTTTGGTCATCGTCGTTCTAGTCTGTGCATCGTCCGGGACGAGACGAGATAAGGCACGGTCATGATGCAGCGAACCGATCTCGTCGTCCCGTCAGCTCTGGTGGACTCGGTGCGGATTCCCGCGTTGGCGATCACCGACGGCACTGCCGACCCGGATTGGGTCGAGGTGCCGATGAGCCGGTGGCGGTTCAGACGGCAGCCCTCGTTGCGGCTTCCCCTGGACCAGCGGAGCGCCAGGCGGATCCGCCGATACAACCGGCTCGCACCGTGGTCTCCGCTGCCACCCGTCGTCGGGCTACTCGCATGGCTGACCTGGCTCAACGGGGACCTGCCGCAACCGTGGCGTTCGGTAGCACTCGGGGTGGCCGTGGGCTATTTCGTCGTCTGGTCCGCGCTGCGCGGCCGTGGGTTGTCTAGGCAGGTGCCGTTCCTGACGCGGTTCGGTGACCTGCGCGTACCCGAGGTTCCTCTCGAGGTCGCCTTCGAGTGGATCGCCCAGAATCCGGGCGTGACCGCCACCGACGAGCCCGCGCCGCGGCCACACTCACCGCGGTTCTATGGTTCCTCGGCCGTCGGCCTTCTCGTGGCGGCAGCCGGCCTCTTCGCCGTCCTGGAAACCGACGGGCGGGAAGACTTCATCCTCCTGTGGCTGCTCGTGCCCGTCCTCTTGGTCACCGGCGTATCCATGGCCTTGCGGACACAGCCGCCGGCGAAACCCGGCACCGGCCTGACATGGCCGAATTGAGGTGTCAGGCGCGGCGCAGGTCCGTCCAGGAACGTTCGTGCGGGCGGTCCCGGGTCCAGCCGTCAAGGATTGCCCGGGCGGTGTCCTCCGGTGCGGCGACGTACAGCGGTTGCTCGCCGGCGAAGCGGCCCCGCTCGCTCTCGTGCCTGCCCTGACTGCAGCAGGAGCAGCGGTCCACGCGGCTTTCCAGGATCTCCATGCCGTACCCGTCGTGCGCGAACCGCGCCGCGAGATCCTCGATGTCGTCGGCCTTCTCGGCGGCGACCACGACAGCCAGCGTCGCCAGCTCCGACGCCTCGAACAGACCGAGTTCGTCGAAGACCGGGTAGGCGACACCGCCGAGCACCCGTTCACCGCTCGGGGCACCACTGTGCAGGACGATCTCGCCGTAGCGGCGCGACGGGTCGAACGGCACGTTGAGGACGCGAGCCCGGACCGGATCGATCCGCCTGGCCCAGACGACCTCGTCGATGTCGAGCCGGATGCACGTGGGTCCGCCGTCGGTGTCGATCGGGCCGGTGCCGGGTATCGGGTCCATGCCGAAACCGACCCAGCAGTCGCGGGCCAGGTCCCAATCTCGGAGGGCGGTCGCGGCGGTACCAAGGTTCCAGTACGCGGGAGCGTTCGTTCCCCGCTCCACGAACCGGACCGCCTCCAGCCCGCGATCACGGCAGGCAGCCCAGTCCCGTATCCGGAGGGCACACAACGCGGCGTCGAACCAGAGCGCCTTGGCCAGCTCGGGCTCCACCGCGGCGGCCACGCCCGCCAGCAGGTCACCGGCGCGGCCGTACTGCTCGGCGTCGAACGCCTGGTACGCCTCGTCCAATGTGCGCTCGATGACAGCGCCCTGCGGCTCCTCGATCGTCATGGCGCGCACCATACGCGAGCACAGGATCAAGACGTGCTTCGCGCTCCTTGCCAGGCTTGTTCGAACTCGTCCTGACCGATTTCCCACTGTGCCAGCTCGGGATCGTGGAGATCGTTCGGCGGATTGAGTGGCCAATCGTCAGGTCCGGTCTGGATCGCGGTGCCGTCGCGGTACAGCTCAACCTGGCGCGTACGTCGGCCGTCCCGTCCAAGTTCCTCGAAGGAGACGAACGGTTCCGTGTCGTCCGCCTCGTCCCACGGACGCCGCAGGTACACGACGTCTCGTCCGGCGAGGGCACCGAACCCGGGCTGGTCTCGTTGGGCGTCCCGCTGTTCGCGCAAGCCGTCCAGGCCGGCCGGCATCACGGACGCATCGATGTCCACCTCGGTCAGGTCGAAGCCGGCGTACCGCGCCAGAGTCTGCGGATCATCGACAATTTCCACCTCGGCGAACGTCTCCACGATCTGACGTGCCGACCGCGCGTGGATCCACCACCACAAGCCGCCCATGCCGTAGTCGTGCAGTACCAGAAACCGTTTCTTCGTCTCTTCACTCACCGCCAAGATCATGCCGGAGGCCGCCGAGCCGCCCGCTGCTTGCCGTTCGGGTTTGCCGCTGCGCCGTGCACATGATCGGATGAGGGCAGCATCGCGTGCCGGTGGCGGGCAGCGTCAGGCATGGAGGTGCGGAACCGAAGGGCCGCCATCAATGGCTTCCCATGACCGCGACCGGGCGGTCGCGCTCAGCGTGCAGCTGGCGCAGGCACATCGCGAACTACGGCGCCAGATCAGCCAACTCAGAGCCGACCCGGCGACGTACCGACCGGACGACGACGTCCTGGCGACTCACTGCCTGGCTTTCTGCGCCGCCCTGACATCGCACCACCGGGGCGAGGACACCGGAATGTTCGCCGAGCTGCTGCGCGAGCGCTCCGACCTGGCCGCAACCGTCGCCAACCTCGTCCAGGACCACGAGATGATCGCACCGATGCTGTCGCGAGTAGCCGACCTCGCCCGCCGCGGCACCGGGTCCCGTGGTCCAGCGTTCGAGGCCATCCGCCGTGAGCTCGACGGCCTGGCCGCGATCATGGAGTCGCACTTCAACTACGAGGAACGAGCAATCAGCGAGGCGCTCGACGACGGGATTCGTGACACGGGCTGGCCGGAAATGGTGTTCATGTTCCAAGGCGCGGCGCACCGCGAGGCGCCGTAGCAAAGTCGTTCGGCGCGCGCGGTCTCACGATTGGCGAGCAGGTAGGCGCCGAGGCCGCGTCGGAGTGCGGGCGGTCCAAATATGGTCGCAGGCGTCGCGTTTGGCTCGCTAGCCTCGGGCGATGATCACGATGACGCCGGTGCTGGAGCGCTGGTTTGCCGGCTGCCCGTTCTGGCCGGCGGAGCAGACCGACTTCTATTTGGCGGTTCCGCGAATGCCGACGTCGCAGCAGGTGGGAACGGTGGTCTGGACGTTGATCGCACATAGCGTGACCGCCGAGGACCGGTCGATCACCGCGAGGGACGCCGCCGAGGCGATCGAAAAGTATTTGACCTGCGACGACGAGGACTTCGCGGCCGGTGGGTTGCGGTTAGGTGACGACGGCTTCGTCATCGATCCTGGCTGCTGCGTGGGACTTGACGAATGGCGCGATTGGCGGCTTGTGATCGGCGGTGAGGTGATCTATCTCGGCCACGATCCCGACCCGCTGGTCGAGCATCGAGGGCCGGTGGTCCGTGTATGGATGACCGGCGGGCAACATTCTTCCGGGACGGCCCTTAATCCAGACGAACCACACATCGACATCCCGCGCCATGTCCTGCCGGCGCTTCTGGGTGCGGTTCAGCAGGATCTGGCCGGTTTCTTGACTGCGCTGCATCCATGGGTGCAGGGCATCCGCGCCGATCTGGCGGACCCGCTTGTCGCCGCCGTGGACCGGCGCCTGCGGATCAGCGCACCCCTCGGCATCTGAGGCGAGGACGCGCTTTTATCCCTTGCCTTCAAGGTGCCGGCGCCGGGCGGGCCGCGTCAGCCGGTGCCCGCCGCCGCCCCGCGAGGCCACAATGTGGGATCCGTGTTCGTTCTGCGGGACTGGCGCCCACATCGTGGCAGCAGGTCCACAATCTGGGATCAGCGTTCATAGTAGAGGGTATTTCGTTGGCTTTCGCGCGCTTTTTGTGGTCGTTTTCGCCGAGGTTTTGTAGACCTTGGATACTTCGGGCTCGCATGTGGGCGTAACTCTCCAAGGTCTCGAGAATGTCCAGAATGTGGCCGGGATCGCCGCATAATGGGATGGATGGACCAGGTGCGCGTCGACCTGGCGACGTGTGCGGCTCGTTGGGCACCTTCCTGCGGCGAAAAGCGTGACGGGCCGGGGTCGCGGACCACTGCGGATGGCCGGTCGCCGGCCGCCCGACCCGCACGGCGTCGGGATCCACCCCGGCCCGGCCCAGAATCGACGCTGATCTCTGTCCCTAGTGATGGGCACCGGTTCGGCCGAGAGTTGTCTCCGGGGTTGCTCCTGGACGGGTCCACTGGGGCACCGGGCGGCTCGTCGCACCCCACGTCGCCTTGCCGTCCGCGTCCGCGCGCCAATACCAGCAAGGCTCTCCACCCTCGGGCCATCCATCCGGGCTGACCTGCCAAGCCTCGCCTCGCCCGTACGGCGTCATGTCGAGCAGGGCGAACGACCCGCTGGCCGGCTCGGTGCCCCGGCCCGTTGTGCGATACGTGAGGAACACGCGGTCGCCGTCGCGCAGGAAGCAACTGAAACAGCCCATGTCGCCGCCGACCGGCTCCGGCACGTCGCGCACCGAATACCACGGCTGGGTGTAGCCCATGAACTCGACGAACGGGGCCACCTCATCCCACCGGCCAGGGGTGAGTACGGCGAACGAAACCCCGCGCGCGCTGAGGTAACTGGTGTCTCGCAGATGCCAGGCCGACACCGTGCAGCCCTCGCACTGCCCTTGGTGCGGCGCGCCGTCGTACCACATGTGCTGGTAGACAAGGAGCTCAGCGCGGCCTTGAAACAGCTCCCGGAACGGCACCGGGCCGCCCGCGCCGACAACCTCGACGCCACCGTCGATCTCGACCATCGGCAGCCGGCGACGTGCCGCGGCGATCGCATCGCCCTCGCGGGTGTGCGCCTTCTCCCGGAGCAGCAACTCGTCCCGGGCGGCCTGCCAGGTGTCCGGGTCGACGATCGGCGGCCGCCCGGAAAGTTCGTTCGTGGTCATGGCTGACTCCCCTCTGTGCTGGAGACGTCGAAGCTGCCGGCCCGGCTTCGACACATCAGGTGCCACTCATGCCCAACCGGCCGGTCAACTGCTCCTTGACCCGCGGCCAGTCGTCGTCGGTGATCGCGTAGACGGCGGTGTCGCGCCATGTCCCGTCCGCACGACGTCGATGCTTGCGCATCGTCCCCTCCCGGGTGGCGCCGAGCCGCTCGATCGCGGCGCGCGCCCGCTCGTTGCGGACATCGGTGACCAGCGTTACCCGTACGGTGGCCAAGGATTCGAAGGCGAAGCTGAGCATGAGAAGCTTCGCCTCGGCGTTCGCGCCGGTACCCCACCACTGCCGTCCGAGCCACGTGTAACCGATGGTCAAAGTGCGCAGCCGGGGATCGGGGTCGGCGAACGACGTCGTCCCGGCGAATGTGCCGGTCGCCACGTCGATCTGGGCGTAGGGAAGCCGCACCCCGCGAGCGCGGGCGGCCAGTGCGGCGACGATGTGCGCTCGCGCATCGTCCACCGTGACCGGTCGGGCCAGCGCTCCTCCCGGCGGGCTCTGCCACCGGAAGATCTCAGCGGCGTCCTCCTCGCTGCCGGCTGCGGCCAGATAGCCTGCCGCATGTTCGTACCGCAGCGGTTCGAGCCGGATCCGGCCGCCCGCCAGTTCCGGCATCGCGTAAATGAGGCTGTCACCGATCATCGAGGGATCATCGCAGCCGCTCTCCAGCAGTACTTCACGGCGGGAGCCACGGCCAACGCCACATCGACGCCGTCCGGCAGGCTCAGGAACGGACGCTTGCCGCCTTGGCCGGGGCCGGCTCGTGGGAGCGCCTCGGCAGGAGCAGCAGCGCGCCGAACCCGAGCGCGCAGCAGCCGATCACGTACCAGCTGATCCCGGTGCTCGAGCCGGTCGACTGCAGGATCTTCGTGGCGATCAGCGGGGCCGGGCCGCCGGCGATGACCGACGCGAGCTGATAGCCCAGGCCGGCGCCGGAATAGCGCAGATTGGTGCCGAACGATTCGGCGATGAGCGCCGCCTGCGGCCCGTACTGCATGTCGTGAAACACCAGCGACAGCACGATCGCGACGAGAATGAGCGCCGACTCTTTCGTGTTGAGCAGGCCGAAATAAGGGAACGCGAATATCGCCGTCAACACGATCCCGGTGCCGTACACCCGTCGGCGCCCGAACCGGTCGGACAGATGCCCGAAGACCGGCACGGTGATCAACCCGATCGTCGCCGCGATCAGGATGTCGTCCAGCAAACCGTCACGGTCCAAACCCAACTGCTTGGTCCCGTACGTCAAGACGAAGCTCGTGAAAAGGTAAAAGGGAGCTTGTTCGCCCAGTCGCACAAAGGCGGACGTGATGATCGTTCGCCATTCGGTGCGCACGACTTCGAGCAGCGGACGGCGTACGACGGAATCGGTTTGAACGACGTGGGTGAACTCGGGGCTCTCCAGCACACGCAGGCGCACGTAGAGGCCGACGGCGACCAGCACGATGCTGAGCAGGAACGGGATCCGCCAGCCCCAGCTCTCGAAATGGGGGCCGGTCCAGTCGGTCATCAGCCGGAAAATGCCGGTGGACAGCACCAGCCCGAGCGGAACACCCAATTGCGGCCACGAGGCCATCAGACCCCGGCGGGTACGCTTCCCCCACTCCATCGACAGCAGGACCGAGCCGCCCCATTCGCCGCCGACGCCGACGCCCTGTCCGATGCGGAGCAGAGTGAGAAGGATCGGCGCGGCGTACCCGATGGCGGCATAGGTGGGCAGCACACCGATCAACGTGGTGCTGATACCCATCAGCAGAAGCGTGGCGATGAGCGTGGCCTTACGCCCGATCCGGTCACCATAGTGGCCGAAGATAGCGGCGCCGACGGGCCGGGCCGCGAAGCCGACGAACTGCGTGCCGAACGACAGCAGAATGCCGGTGAAGGCGGCCTGCTTCGGGAAGAAAAGCGCTGGGAAAATGAGCGAGGCGGCGGTGTTGTAGAGGAAGAAGTCATACCATTCGATGGTGGTGCCGACGGTGCTGGCGAGGACGGCGCGCCGGCGGTGCGAGGACTGCGAGACGGTGTCCGGAACGGCCACGATGGCCTCCCTATGCCGAGTTCGTCACGATCCCCCGAATATCGCCCTCCATCGATCGGTGCGCAACTCGGGAAGCGGGTTGCCGGTGGCGGTGCCTGTATGGTGCAGCTCGTGTCTGATCTCCCCACCCGGCTCACCGACCTTCTCGAGGCGCCGAGCACGTGCTTACTCTCGACCCTCAACCCGGACGGCGCGCCGCAGCTGACCGAGGTCTGGGTCGACACCGACGGCAAGAACATCCTGGTAAACACGGTCGAGGGCCACCGAAAGCTGAAGAACGTGCGCCGCGACCCGCGGGTGGCCGTGAGCATCCTGGACCGAGCCGATCCGTCCACGTACTACTCGGTCGCCGGCACCGTGATCAGCATCGACACCGAGGGCGCGGCGGCCCACATCGACCGCTTGTCCCAGAAGTACACCGGCGCCCCGTACCGCAACTACCGAGGCGTCCCCCAGACCCGAGTCCTGCTGACCATCCGCCCGGACCGGATCGTCCACGCCCCCTGGAGCTAGGCCCGTTCCCGGCCGCCTCTTCGAGCTCCCGTTTCGCGGCGCATTTCTTGCGCCTTGTCGGTTGGACTCTCTCACCCTTTGACGGTGGGGGGCCGAGGGTGCCCCATCACGGCTTGGTGGAGCGCTTTTATGCCGTGATGGGGCACCCTCGGCCCCCCACCTCGCGTGGTGTCACGCGCCAGCCGGGCGTTGGCCTACTCGCTGCTCACTGCATGGCCGGGCTGGCCGGCTCCCCTTGCGCTGAGTGATCCGGCTGCCGCGCTGTGGCCGACCTTTTGCCCTTTTACTTTCAGCCGGCGGATCTGGGTGGTGGGTCAAGCGAGCGAACCGTGCCGCCTTACGCTCAGCACGTCGCGCTTGGGCGATGGCCTACTCACCGCTGAGCGGCGGGCCGACCTGAGCGTTCACCTTCCGCTCGGCGTCGGCTCACGGCCAACCAACGAGCGTACGTCAGGCGATTAGCTTGCGCTCAGCGGGGCTTAATCCCCCGATGGGCCTGAGCTGGGTGATCAGCTTGCGCCGAGCGGGGCTGAAAGCCACCGACGCGCGTGAGCTAGGCGATCAGCTTGCGCCCAGCGGGCGGAAAGCCAACGACCTGCGAGAGCTGGCCGGCCGGCTTGCGCCGAGCGGGGCTGAAAGCCACCGACGTGCGTGAGCTGGGCGATCAGCTTGCGCCCAGCGGGGCTCGAGGCCGGGCCGCCGCAGGCGAGAGGCCGGGGTGAGGAGCCGCCGGGCCGGTGGTGGACGCCCAGGCTGGCGGTGCAGCTAGCGGTGGGTGAGCCGACGCCCAGGCGTGACGTGCTGAGCGTGAGGCGGCACGGTTCGCTCGCTTGACCCGGCACCCAGATCTGCCCGCTGAACGCGAAAGGCAAAGACCGACCACAGCGCGGCAGCCGGATCACTCAGCGCAAGGGGAGCCGGGAAGCCCGACCGTGCAGCCAGAGGTGAGTAAGCCAACGCCCAGCTGGCGCGTGACACCACGCGAGGTGGGGGGACGAGGGTGCCCCATCACGGCATAAAAAGGGTCCACCAAGCCGTGATGGGGCACCCTCGTCCCCCCACCGTCAGAGCGCAAGAAAGCCCAACCCGCCAAAGCGCAAGAAAGCCCAACCCGCCAAAGCGCAAGAAAGCCCAACCCGCCAGAGCGTAGGAGAGCCCAACCCGCGGAGCGCAAGAACGGCGCTACGGCTTGCCGGGCTCGGCGCCCTTGGCGGCCCGCCGGTCCTGCCAGTGCAGGAACAGCCAGAACGGAACGGCCACCACCCAGATCAAGGCAGACCAGCGCATCCACGCGACGTCCGACGTCACGTCGAT
Source organism: Actinoplanes sp. TBRC 11911 (assembly GCF_012933445.1). GTDB lineage: Bacteria > Actinomycetota > Actinomycetes > Mycobacteriales > Micromonosporaceae > Actinoplanes. Next base: position 71,593 of record NZ_JABBNC010000043.1, on the reverse strand, counting down.
CGTGAACGTGATGATGCCGAGCGGGACCAGGATGAGAAAGAGCCGCCTCGGCGTGTTGTCGATCATCCGCTTGAGGCCGTTGGCGATGAAGGGCACCTATCCATCATGCCCCGCACCGCAAGCTGATCAAATGCTGTGGCCACGATCACGATGAATCTTAGTGACCCCCGATGTACGGAGCGTGCCCGCTTTGCCGGTCCGTACCGGGGAAGGCTCTTGACCTGGGGTTTCTCATGATCCCACGACCCAGCCCCTCACCGATTCCGACAAACCACGCAACCAGGCGGAATCGCACCCTCGGCGTCGCCTGCGCTTTACCTGCATCGGCCACGCGCGTAGCGTCTGACCTCGGCAGGAGCGTCCGCAGCCATCGGAGGTCGCCCATGACCAGCGTCGTCCCGAAGCCGGTTGTCGCTCGCCCGTGGCCGGTCCGCCGTCAGGTGAAGGGGTCGGCCATCGGTCGGCTGCTGCGTACCACTGACGCGAAGCAGATCGGCATCATGTACGGGGCGACGGCGTTCGCGTTCTTCATGATCGGCGGCCTCATGGCCCTGCTCATGCGCGCCGAGCTCGCCCGCCCGGGCATGCAGATTCTGTCGCCCGAGCAGTACAACCAGCTTTTCACGATGCACGGCACGATCATGCTGCTGCTGTTCGCGACGCCGATCGTGTTCGCCTTCGGGAACTTCGTGGTGCCCCTGCAGATCGGTGCCCCGGACGTTGCCTTCCCCCGGTTGAACGCCTTCGCGTACTGGCTGTTCCTGTTCGGCGGGTCGCTGGTCCTCATCGGGTTCCTGACCCCGGAGGGCGCCGCCGACTTCGGCTGGACCGCCTACGCCCCGCTCAGCGACTCGGCGAACTCCCCCGGCGTCAGCGGCAACATGTGGGCGATCGGCCTGGCCGTCTCGGGTCTCGGCACCATTCTCGGCGCCGTCAACATGATCACCACGATCCTGACGTTGCGGGCGCCCGGCATGACGATGTTCCGGATGCCGATTCTGACCTGGAACATCCTGGTCACCAGCCTGCTGGTCATCCTGGTCTTCCCGTTCCTGGCGGCCGCGCTGCTCGCTCTCGCCGCCGACCGGATCCTCGGCGCGCACGTCTATGACGCGGCGACCGGCGGGCCCATGCTGTGGCAACACTTGTTCTGGTTCTTCGGCCATCCCGAGGTGTACGTCGTCGCGCTTCCGTTCTTCGGCATCATCACCGAGGTCATCCCGGTGTTCAGCCGCAAGCCGGTCTTCGGTTACAAGGGGCTGGTCGCGGCCACGCTGTTGATCGCCATGCTGTCGATGTCGGTGTGGGCGCACCACATGTTCGCCACCGGGCAGGTATTGCTGCCGTTCTTCAGCTTCCTCAGTTATCTGATCGCGGTGCCGACCGGCATGAAGTTCTTCGTGTGGGTCGGCACGATGTGGCGCGGCCAGATAAGTTTCGAGACCCCGATGATGTTCTGCATCGGGTTCCTCATAACATTCCTGCTCGGTGGTCTCACCGGCGTGCTGCTGGCCAGCCCGCCGCTGGACTTCCATGTCACCGACTCGTACTTCGTGGTGGCGCATTTCCACTACGTGCTGTTCGGCACCATTGTGTTCGCGGTCTTCGCCGGCTTCTATTTCTGGTTCCCGAAAGTGTTCGGCAGAATGCTCGACGACCGCATCGGCAAGATCCACTTCTGGCTGACATTCATCGGCTTCCACACCACCTTCCTGGTGCAGCACTGGCTGGGCGCCGAGGGCATGGCGCGCCGGTACGCGGACTACCTGTCCACGGACGGATTCACCACGCTGAACACCATTTCCACGCTCGGCGCGTTCGTGCTCGGTATCTCGACCCTGTTCTTCATCTACAACATCTGGAAGTCGTACAAGGTCGGTCAGGTGGTGACCGTCGACGACCCGTGGGGCCACGGCAATTCGCTGGAATGGGCCACCTCGTCGCCGCCGCCGCTGCGCAACTTCGACAAGATGCCCCGGATCCGGTCCGAGCGGCCCGCGTTCGACGCGAAGTTCCCGGAACTGGCGGCGGAGTCGGTCGCCGGCCCGCCGGAGGGTGGCGCGCGTCCGCTGACCCGCGAATCAGATGGCGGTTCCACGTCGCAAGAGGGTTAGGATCATCGATGTACGCGTCCCCCCGCGCGCAGGAGATGATCTGTGGACCGGCTCGGCGGCATCGACCAGCACGTCCCGCACACCGCACGCATCTGGAACTACTGGCTGGGCGGTAAGGACAACTTCGCCGCGGACCGTGCCGTCGGCGATCAGGTGCAGCGGTTCCTGCCCGACATCGTCACGTCCGCCCGGGCCGACCGCAAATTCCTCCACCGAGCCGTACGCCACCTGGTGTCCGACGCCGGCATCAGGCAGTTCCTCGACGTCGGCACCGGGCTGCCCACCGCCGACAACACGCACGAGGTGGCGCAGCGGATCGCCCCGGAGACGCGGATCGTCTACGCCGACAACGACCCGCTGGTGCTGACCCACGCGCGGGCGCTGCTGACCAGCACCCCGGCGGGCGCGACCGACTACATCGACGCCGACGCGCGCGACACGTCGGCGATCCTGGCCGCGGCGGCCAAGACGCTCGACTTCGAGAAGCCGGTGGCGGTCATGCTGCTGGGCGTACTCAACTTCATCGGCGACGACGAGGAAGCGGTGGGGATCGTCCGGCGGTTGATGGCGGCCGTGCCGTCCGGCAGCTATCTGGCGATCGCCCACCCGACCACCGAGGTCCGGCCGGAGGAGTCCGCCGCCGCCGCGAAGCAGTGGAACGAGACGGCGACGCCCCCGATCACGTTACGCAGCAAGGCGCAGCTGCTGGACTACTTCGACGGGCTGTCGGTGCTCGACCCGGGCGTGGTGACCTGCACGAAGTGGCGGCCGGAGCCGGGCGATCCGACCGCCGGCACCGACGTCTACCAGTTCTGCGGGCTGGCCCGGAAACCCTAGAACGTCCCCGTCTTCAGGTCGCCGGATGGACGGTACCGGTTGATGACCACCCCGGTCGTGGACGTCGTGGTGTCGACGAGCTCGAGTCCGCCGGCCGGCACGCCCTCGGTGAAAAGCCGCTTCCCGGTGCCGACCAGCACCGGGAACGTCCACAACAGATACTCGTCGACGAGGCCGGCGCGCATCAGCGTCTGCAGCAGGTTGACGCTGCCGTGCACCTGAAGGTCGCGGCCGTCGTCCTTCTTCAGCGCCGCGACGCTCCGGGCCGCGTCGCCCTTGAGCAGGACCGACTTGTCCCAGCTCAGGTCGGGCTTGCCGCGGGAGGCGACATATTTGGTCGCGCGCGCGAACGGCATTCCGACGCCCTGCTCGTCGGCGTGCTGCGGCCAATAGCCGGCGAAGATGTCGTACGTGCGGCGCCCCAGCACGAGATCGACGGGCTCGCGCAGGAATTCGTCCATCACCGTGCCCATGCGGTCGTCGAAATACGTGACGGCCCATCCCCCGTACGGGAAATCGCCGTCGCCGTCCTCACCGGGGCCGCCGGGCGCTTGAATGACGCCGTCCAGGCTCATGAACATGGTGGCGCTGAGCTTGCGCATTATTTACCCCCGTTGTCGCTGATGAGAATGTCGTCGATCTGTGCGAGTGCCGAGATCCAGCCCTCTTCGAAGCCCATCTTCACGATCTCCTCAAGATGGGCGAGGTCGACGAACCGGGTCACCGCTGTCATCCGGGCGCCGGCGTCGATCGGTTCCAGGGTGACGACCGAATGCGCCTTCCGCCCGGTCGGCTCGCCCCTGTCGTCGGCGAACGCGTCGTCATACTCGAGCCGGTGCGGTGGCTCGATCGCGGTGAGCTGCAGCCAGCCGTGCATTTTCTCGCCGTCCGGGCCGGTCATGTAATAGCGCCCCTCGCCACCCACTTCGAACTCGAACTTCTCGAACGTGGCGGGCCACTCCGGCGGGCCGTACCAGCGTTCCAGCTGGCGCGGATCGGCCCAGACCTGCCACAGGCGCTCGACCGTCGCGGCAAACTCGGCGACGAATGTCAGGGTCAGTTTCTCGACGTCTTTGTGCGAGTTGATCACGGGTTCTCCTTTTCGCCTCGCAGGAGGCGGTCGATGCCGTGGGCGCGGTGCAACCACAATTGCTCGTACGCGTCGAGCAGGCGCGCCGCCCGGCGCACGGCCGTGAGCTCGGCGTGCACCACCTGCTCGCGGCCGCGGCGTTGTTTGGTCACCAGGTCGGCCCGTTCCAGCACCGCCACGTGTTTCTGCACCGCGGCGAAACTCATCGGATAGTGCTTGGCCAGGGCGGAGACGGACTCCTCGGCGCGGATGACCCGGGTCAGAATGTCGCGCCGGGTCGCGTCCGCGAGCGCGTGGAAGACCCGGTCGATGACCGCGTCCTCCACCTCACTTACAACCATGTGGTTGTACGTTAGTGGTGACTCGCCCGGCTGGCAAGGGCTTCCGCCCAGGAGTCGATGAACGCCGGGTAGTTCTCCGCGAACGTGGCGAGATAGTCGCCGCCAGCCTCGGTCAAGGCCGTGAGCTGGTAGGTTACCGTCACCTCGCTGCCATCGCCGTCGGGCTTGAGCTCGACCGCGACCGTGCCGGCGTCACGGCCTGTCACCACTCGCGCGTAGCGGATCCGGCGGTTCTCCTCGCTGTCGACGACGATCCAGGTGGCGTGGTGGCCGTGCGCATCGGTCTCGAAGACGGTGCCGATGGTGGCGTCGTCGGCGACCTCGTCCGGGAACGCCGGGGCCCAGCCGTCCACCCAATCGCGCTCGCCGCGCGCGGTGAACAAGCGGAACGCCTCTTGCGGAGGCAGCGACACATGCAATTTTCCGACTAGGGTCATGCGGCTATCTTGCCGAGCGGGGGCGCCCTGCCGGTGGTAATTACCGTGCGAGCGGCGGTCTCGAGACTTTCCGGGGCCGGGGTCCGAATCCGCGGCGACCTGCTCGCCGTGTCCGGCGTGGCCGGCCCCGACCGGCTCATTGCCGCCCCCGAGCCAGGCAGCGGTGGATATCGATGCCGCGCGTGTCGAGCCTCCGCAACCGGCAATGGGCAAGGGGCAACCGGCCCGCAACCGGCAACCCGCAACCGGCAACCCGCGACCCGCGACCTGCGACCCGCGACCGGCAACCCGCGACCGGCAACCCGCGACCGGCAACCGGCAACCCGCGACCTGCGACCGGCAACCCGCAACCCGCAACCGGCAACCCGCGACCGGCAACCCGCGACCCGCGACCCACAGCAGTGCGTGGCGCACAACCGGCAGCTACCGCCGAGATGATCACCGAGCCTCACAGGTCTCCAGGTTGACGCGCGCCTCGTCCATCCATCCCACTATGCGGCGATCCCGGCCACATTCTGGGATTTCTCGAGACCTTGGAGAGTTACGCCCACATGCGAGCCCGAAGTCTCCAAGGTCTACAAAACCTCGGGGAAAACGGCTGAACAAAGCCCGCGAAAGCGGCAAAAGGAGGCTCCACTGTGGACGCAGATCTCACATTGCGGACCCACTGCCACGATGTGGGCGCCGGTCCCGTACAGCGGACACGGATCCCACATTTCGGCCTCGTGGGGATGGCGGAGGGCGCGGGCCGACGCGGCCAGGTCGGCGACGCGCGGCAATGCCCGTCCCGAGCCAACCGCCTGCTGTTGCGCTACCCGTACGTGATCCGGGTGCATCGAACAACCCGGTGCGGCCCTACTGGTCGACGGTGAAGACTACCGAGCGGCCGCCGGCCGCGGCGTGCTTGTAGAAATCGCGGACATCCTGCAGATACTGCCAGGTGTACTCGAAGTCCTCGTCGTCGAGCAGCGCTTGGTAGTCGTCGGGGTCGATCTGGTCGTATCGCTCGCCGAGCCACTGCTTGTCGACCTCGGAGAGCGCGGCCGCCACCGCCGCGACCTGGTCCGCGTCGACGTGCGCCACGATGTAGTCGTCGGCCTCGTGATGCTGGCGGCCGCCCAGAATTGCCAGCTCGAGCACGCCGCCACCGTGCTCGCCGAGCCGGAGCGTGCCGTCGCTGAGGCAGCGGTGCAGCGCGTCCCAGGCCTTGTCGACTTCGCACAGCCAATCGGGGTCCCAGTCGTTCTCGACCTGCTCGACAAAGGCGCGAACCTCGGCGTCGTCCCGCGTCGCGGCAAGCAGGGCAGCCTGCGACTCGGTCAACGCGAAGAGCACCCCACTGCAAGCCATGCGGTGGATCATAAACAGCCCGGTGGGAAGGCTCGCTGTGCGGCTGCCGTCCCGGAGCCACAGGTTGCGGTGCTCATCCGCCGGCGCTCCGGCCGACATCAGACGGGCCGCCCGCGCGGCCACCCAACCTTTGGCTCGGCGGACACGGCTACGACGGTCAGCCGTAATCGCGCCGCAAACAGACGGCCGCGGCGGCGGCCTGGCGAGGTGTCGACAGCGCCGGCTCGCTATACGTGGCCGCCTGCGGCGCGGCGCGTTCGGGTGCTGGTTGTGCGAGCGCCGCGGGCCAGCAGGACGACAGCAACTGTGCCGGTCCAGCCCAGGCCCGCGTACAACGCCACCCTCTCCAGAAGGCCGCTGGGTGCGCCGGGCAGCACGCCGCCGGCGTCGAGCAGCACGAGCACACTCCCCGTGACGAACGCCGCGGCCATGACCGTGGCCACCGCCAAGCCGGCCGCGCGTGCCCATGACCCGAGGTATCGGCCAAGCAGCACGGCCGCCGCGATGCCCGCGCCGCCGAGGGCGACCGAGATGATTTTGTGGAGCAAACCCACCAGCGTGTCGGCGGCCGGGACGTCGGGTGGGTAACCGATGCCCGGGTCGGTCGGCACCACCGCGATGCCCACCAGGCAGCTGCCGGAGCAGACCACGAGGCGCACCGCCCAGGTGGCCGCTCGGCCAGGTGTACGGGCCGCGCCGAGGCCGAGGCCACAAAGGACGACCAGGATGCCGCAGACGGCGAAGTTCACCGAGGCGAGCCACCCGCCAGGCCCGAGCGACAGCTGACTGACCCAGTTACGGTCGGCGTCGTACCCGGGGCGTAAATCGCCCACAACGGTAACAAATACGACCATCTGCACGGCGGCGATCGCACCTCCGGCAAGCAGCCATCGTCGCTCCCCCACGACGCCAGCCTAAAACCAGCGCTCAACCCCCCTTCGCCGACGAGGTTCGGGGGCGCCCGCGGAAAGGGCCTTCGACTGGAAATGGAGAATCTACATATGGATTACCGACAATAAGTGACGCACTAGTCATAACCCCTGTCACAGTATTTTTCGCGCGCAGTTCGACGTGGTAGAAGATAAGAAGGAAGCGTGCCACCACGTTGAGCTGTCGGCTGCCCCGGCCGTCGTAGTGATCATGAAACGAACCAGGGCGATCCTCGCCGCAATAGGAGCACCCGCCATCGTCGCAGTCGGTTTGGCCGTCGCGCCCACCGCTGCTAACGCCGCCTACACCTGCGGCTCGGGCCAGGTATGTCTATACAAGGACATCAATTACACGAATACCGTGCGAGTGTTTAGTGGGAGTATTTCGGACTTCCAGTTCGCCAATTATTCCAATGGCACGAACATGAATGATTCGGTCAGTTCGATCATCAACAACAGCGGCACGACATTCCAGGGCTGGTACGACAACAACGACGGTGGGATCCGTGCGGTCGTGGGCGCCGGCGCGAGGATACCGGATATGACCAAAAATGTTCCGGTATTCTTCGGCGGCGAGTTCCTGGGTGGCCAGAACTTCAACGATGTCATGTCATCCGCACGACTCGGGTAGCCCCGTGACTACCGCGGGCGGCTGATGGTGCTTTTGTCGGTCATGCCCGGCTCTGCCCCCGCGAGCTTTCTCCTACTCGCGCCCGGAAGCCCCGACCACCTCATTACGCGGCGGTCGGGGCTTCGTCGTCACTGCGCGTTTCCCGAAAGCGTTCGCGGGTCCGTCCGGCCGGACGGTCCTGCTCTGATTCAGACCGTCAAATCGATGTCGATACGAGCCGGTGTGGCGACCGAAACGTGCCCGGCCGCATTGCTGCGGGGCGCGCCTGCAAAACCTTGCGGGATGAACCATTTGCGCAGCGTAGGGACCCGCGCTCAACGCTGGGGGTTTCTGCCCCGGCTGCCCTGTGGAAGTATTCAGAACGACATAGGGGGGCATGTCATGGCGTCGAGCGTGCCTGGCGAAGGGCTGCGTGGCAGACGCGGCGAGTGCCAGGTGCTCGATCGGCTCGTCGATCAAATCCTGGCGGGACAGAGCCGGGTGCTGGTGCTGCGGGGTGAGGCCGGCATCGGGAAGTCGGCGCTGCTCGAATATACCGGGCGGCGCGCCGAGGGCTGCCGGGTGGTGCGGGCGGCCGGGGTCGAGTCGGAGATGGAGCTGGCGTTCGCGGGGCTGCATCAGCTGTGCGTGCCGATGCTGGACAACCTGGAGAAGCTGCCGGAGCCGCAGCGGGACGCGCTCAAGACGATTTTCGGGCTGAGTGTGGGGGCGGCGCCGGATCGGTTCCTGGTCGGGCTGGCGGTGCTGAGCCTGTTCGCGGAGGCGGCCGAGCAGCAGCCGCTGATCTGCCTGATCGACGACGCGCAGTGGCTGGACCGGGCGTCCGCGCAGACCCTGGCGTTCGTGGCGCGGCGCATGCTGGCCGAGCCGGTCGGGCTGATCTTCGCGGCGCGAACGGCGGCCGGGACGCCACCGCGCACGGCGCGGACGACGGCCGGAACGCCACCGCGCACGGCACGAACGGCGGCCGGGACGCCACCGCGCACGGCGCGGACGGCTGGGACGCCGCCGACAGCGGCGTCAACCGGCGCCGAATTCGCCCTCCCGCCCGACAAATCGGAAAAATCCGAAAAGGACCCCCTGGGCGACATTCCGGAAATTCTCATCCGCGGGCTCGGCGACGCCGACGCCCGGACAGTCCTCGCGAGCGCCCTGCACGGCGCCATCGACTCCGCCGTACGCGACCGCATCGTCGCCGAAAGCCGCGGCAACCCCCTGGCCCTGCTGGAACTCCCCCGCACCTGGACGAGCGCCGAACTGGCCGGCGGCTTCGGCCTGCCGGAGACGACCGAGCTGGCCAACCGCATCGAGCAGAGCTACCTGCACCGCCTGGGCGAACTCCCCCCGGAGTCCCAGCTCGTCCTGCTGACCGCCGCCGCCGAGCCGGTGGGCGACGTGACCCTGCTGTGGCGCGCCCTGGAACGCCTGGGCATCGGCCCGGAGAACGCCTCCGCCGCCGAGGCCGCCGGCCTGATCGAGCTCGGCGCCCAGGTCCGCTTCCGGCATCCTCTGGTGCGGTCCGCGGTGTACGGCGCGGCCTCCCCGGACACCCGCCGCCAGGTGCACCGCGCCCTGGCCGAGGTCACCGACCCGCAGCTCGACCCGGACCGCCGCGCCTGGCATCTCGCCCACGCGACCACCGGCCTGGACGAGGACGTCGCCACCGAGCTGGAGCTGTCCGCCGGACGCGCCCGCGCCCGGGGTGGCCTGGCCGCGGCCGCCGCGTTCCTGGACCGGTCCGCCAGCCTCACCGCCGACCCGGCCAAACGCGCCGCCCGGATGATGGCCGCGGCCCAGCACAACGTGCAGGCCGGCACGTTCGACGCCGCGATGGGCCTGCTCACCGCCGCCGAGTCCGGGGATCTCGACGAGTTCGGCCTGGCCCGGGTGGATCTGCTGCGCGGGCAGGTGGCGTCCGCCTCCACCGACGGCCGGGACGCCCCGGCGCTGCTGCTGAAGGCCGCCCGCCGGCTGGAACCGCACGACCCCGCGCTGGCGAGGGAGACGTATTTCGATGCCTGGGGCGCCGCCCTGTTCGCCGGCGACCTGGCCACCTCCAGCGATCTGATGGAGGTCTCCTGGGCGGTGCGGTCCACCACCAACGACACGGATCCGCTTCTCGGCGGCCTGGCGGTGCTGATCACCGAGGGACGCGTGCCGGCCGCGCCGCTGTTGCGAAAAGCGGTGCGCGACTTCCGCGGCGAGACGGACAAGGGCCTGCAGTGGGCCGTGATGGCCTCCGCGGCCGCGGTCACGCTGTGGGACTTCGACAGCTGGGACTCGATCGTCGTGCGCCAGGTCGACCTGGCCCGCGCGGCGGGTGCCCTGGCCCAGTTGTCGATCGCGCTGAACGGCCTGGGCCTGGTCGTCGCCTGGACCGGGGATCAGGACGCGGCGGCGGCCGTGGTCGCCGAGGCCGCGACCGTCACCGAGGCCACCGGCACCCGGATCGCGCCGTACGGGGCGATGCTGCTCGCGGCCCTGCGCGGGCGCGACGACCGGATCGAGTCGGCGATCTCCGAGGCCGCGGCCGGTGGCGAGGGGCTGGGCGTTCAGTTCGGGCATTTCGCCGCCGCGATGCTGCTCAACGGCCTGGGCCGCTACGACGACGCGCTGCTCGAGGCCGAGCGGGCCGCCGCCGAGGCGCCGCAGCTGTTCGTGTCCACCTGGGCGCTGCCCGAGCTGATCGAGGCGGCGGTACGGGCCGGCAACGGTGACGTGGCGCGCGCGGCGCTGGCGAAGCTGGTCGTCAACGGGCAGGACACCGACTGGTCGCGCGGGATCGTCGCGCGCTGCCGGGCGTTGCTGGCCGACGGCGGCGAGGCCGACGAGCAGTACCGGGAGGCGATCGACCGGCTCGGCCGCACCCGGCTGCGTCCGGAGCTGGCTCGCGCGCACCTTCTCTACGGCGAGTGGCTGCGCCGCAAGAACAGGCGGGGTCAAGCCCGGCAATCCTTGCGTACGGCGTACGAGATGTTCACCGCGATGGGCGCCGAGGGGTTCGCCGACCGGGCCGGCCACGAGTTGTCGGCCACCGGGGAGACGGTCCGTAAGCGGCGCGGCAGCACGCGCGCCTCGCTCACCCCGCAGGAGGAGCTGATCGCGCGGCTGGCCCGCGACGGTCAGACGAACCCGGAGATCGGCGCCGAGCTGTTCATCAGTGCCCGGACCGTGGAGTGGCACCTCCGGAAGATCTTCAGCAAGCTCGGTGTCAGCTCCCGGCGACAGCTTCGGACTGCTCTTGCCGCGCAGACCGCCGCGCCGCTGTGACCGGTTCACGCCCGGCCGGCTGCTCGGGTCGCGGATACGCGGCGGTGCGCTCGGTGAGGCGTACGGTAACGGGCTCGGAGATCTCCAGGGCCCGGCCCGCGTGCTTGAGTTTCACGGTGCCGCCGTCGACCTCGTAGGTGACCTCCTGGTGGGTGACGGTGACCTGGAGGCGGGCGCCCTGCCAGCGGATCCGGAAGCGGAGCCGGTCGATGCCGGGCGGCAGCGCCGGGTCGAGGGCGAGCTCGCCGCCGTGGTCGCGGAGCCCGCCGAAGCCGCAGACCAGCGCGATCCAGGCGCCGGCCAGCGACGCCATGTGCAGCCCGTCGCCGGTGTTGTGGTTGAGGTCGCGCAGGTCGACCATGGCCGCCTCGGACGCGTACTCAAGGGCCAGCTCAAGCTGGCCCACCTCGGCCGCCAGCACCGCCTGGGTGCAGGCCGACAACGATGAGTCCCGGACCGTACGGCGTTCGTAGTAATCGACGTTGCGGGCCTTCTGCTCGTCGGTGAAATGGTCGCCGGCCCAGTGCATGGCCAGCACCAGATCCGCCTGCTTGATCACCTGCCGCCGGTAGAGGTCGAAGTACGGGGTGGTCAGCAGCAGCGGATAGCTGTTGCGGGACGCCTCGAAGTCCCACTCCGGGAACCGGGTGAAGCCGTCGGACTGCTCGTGCACCCCCATTTCCTTGTCGTACGGGACGTGCACCTCGTCGGCCGCGATCCGCCACCCGGCGATCTCCTCGTCGGTGACCTCGAACTCGCCGCGCAGCTCAGGATTGCGTTCCACCGCGTCGGCCGCCTCGCGCAGGTTGCGGGCCGCCATCAGGTTGGTGAACACGTTGTCGTTGGCCAGCGCGCTGTACTCGTCCGGGCCGGTGACGCCGTAGATGTGCCACCGTCCGTGCCGGTCGTGGTGGCCGATCGACATCCACAGCCGGGCCGTCTCCACCAGGATCTCGGTGCCGCAGTGCTCCTCCAGCGAGTCGTCGCCGGTGACCGTGCGGTAGCGGATCACGGCGTCGGCGATGTCCGCGTTGATGTGGAAGGCCGCGGTGCCGGCCGGCCAGTAGCCCGAGCATTCCTGCCCGCGGATGGTCCGCCAGGGGAACGCGGCGCCGCGCAGGCCGAGCGCGGTCGCGCGTTCCTTGGCCAGCCCGAGCGTGGAGTGCCGCCAGCGTAGCGCGTCGGCGGCGGCCGGCGGATGCGTGTAGGTGAGCACCGGCAGCACGAAGCCCTCGGTGTCCCAGAACGTGTGCCCGTCGTAGCCGGGACCGGTCAGCCCCTTCGCGGAGATGCACCGGCGCTCGGCCCGGGCGCTCGACTGCAGCACGTGGAACAGCGCGAAGCGGACCGCCTGCTGCAGCTCCGGGTCGCCGTCGACCTCGACGTCCGCCGAGTGCCAGAAGTCGTCGAGGAACTTGCGCTGCTCGTCGACGAGCCCGTCGAAGCCGGTGTAGCGGGCGCCGGCGAGTGCCGCCACCACCTGGTCACGCAGCGACGGCAGGGTGCGGTTGCTGGACCACCCGTACGCCACGAGTTTGATCAGCCGCAGCTTCTCGCCCGGGTGCAGCACGCTGGTGATGGTGGCCCGGCCCCAGTCCGGCTGGCAGCCCACCTCGTACTGCACGCGGCCGGGCGCCTCGGTGTCGTGGTGCATGCCGGCCACCATCGTCAGGCCGCTGGCCCGGGTGCGGTGCGCGATCAGCGCGGTGTGGTCCTCGGTGATGTGCTCGAGCGGCTCCAGCGGCTTGTCCAGCGCCGCGGCCACCCGCGGGTCGGCGGCCACCATCGGCTGAGCCTCGTTGGCGAGCAGCTCGGACTGCACGATCACGCGCAGGTCGGTGTCGACCGCCTCGACCTCATACTCGAAGGCGGCGATCGCGCGGTGCGTGAACGACACCAGCCGCCGGGACCGGACCTTCACCCGGCGGCCGACCGGGGACGTCCAGTCGACCTCGCGGGTGAGCACGCCGGCTCGCAGGTCCAGCACCCGCTCGTGGTGGTGCAGGGTGCCGTAGCGCACGTCGAAGGGCTCGTCGTCGACCAGCAGCCGGATCAGCTTGCCGTTGGTCACGTTGATCAGCGTCTGGCCGGATTCCGGGAATCCGTAACCCGACTCGGCGTACGGCAGCGGGCGGCTCTCGTAGAACGAGTTGAGATAGGTGCCCGGGATGCCGTGCGGCTCACCCTCGTCGAGGTTGCCGCGTAGCCCGATGTGCCCGTTGGACAGCGAGAGCACGCTCTCCCACTGCGCCAGCCGGAGCGGGTCCAGGCTCGTCTCGCGGATGGCCCACGGCTCAACAGTCGGCTCCGTCATAGGACAAGAATGCTCTTGGCGGCGCCGTTTCGCGCCAGTGATCTCCCCGGCCACACCCCAGGGTGTTTGCCAGGGTGATCCCAGGCGCGACAGGTGTCCGGAATCGAGCACGGTGGTCCGATGAGTGATGGGTACGACGTGATCGTGGTCGGGGCCGGATCGCCCGGGGAGCACACCGCCGGGGTGCTGGCCGCCGGGGGTCTGCGGGTCGCGATCGTCGAGCGGGGGCTGGTCGGCGGCGAGTGCTCGTACTACGCGTGCATCCCGTCCAAGACGCTGCTGCGGCCGGGCGAGGTGGTGCACGACGCGCGGGAGGCGGCGGCCACCGCCGAGATCGACGTCGAGGCGGCGCTGGCGTGGCGCGACTTCATGGTGTCCGGCTACTCGGACGCGGGGCAGGAGCGGTGGCTGGCGAGCAAGGGCATCGATCTGATCCGCGGTACCGGCAAGCTCGCCGGTCCGGGCGCGGTGTCCGTCGACGGTCAGACGTACACGGCGTCACACGTCGTGCTCGCGACGGGCGCCGACCCGATAATTCCACCCATTCCGGGTTTGTCAGAAATATCGGGTTTGTGGACGAACCGTGAGGTCACCGGCATGAAAGAGGTGCCGCGCCGGATGATCGTGCTCGGCTGCGGGCCGGTCGGCGTCGAGATGGCCCAGGCCGTACGCCGGTTCGGCGGCGAGGTCGCGATGGTGGGCAGCGGCGGTTACGTGCTGCCACGGGAGCCGGCACCGCTGGGCACGGCGCTCGGCGAGGTGCTGCGGGCCGACGGCATCGAGATCAATCTCAACGTACGGGCCGAGGCCGCGCGCCAGGAGGGTGACGACGTGGTTCTCACCCTCAGTGACGGCGTCGAGCTGCGTGGTGACCGGTTGTTGGTGGCGACCGGCCGCCGGCCCCGCACCGAGGGCCTCGGCCTGGAAACCATGGGGATCACCGCCGACCGGCACGGCGTCCCCACCGACGACCACCTGCGGGCCGGCGAGCGGCTGTGGATCGTCGGCGACGCCACCGGAAAATATCTGCTCACCCACGTCGGCAAGTATCAGGGCGACGTGGTGGCGGCGAACATCATGGGCGAGCCGCGGCCGGTCGACTACACGGCGGTGCCACGCGTGGTCTACACCGATCCGCAGGCGGCGTCGGTCGGCGCGAACGAGGGCTTGTTCCAGGCCACCGCGAAGCTCAACGAACTCCCGAAGATGGAGACGTACAGCCGCGAGTACGCCTCGTCGAACGGCTTCCTCACGTTGCTGAGCGACGGCGTGCACCTCACCGGGGCGTACGCGCTGGGGCCGGAGGCCGGGGAATGGCTGCAGCAGGCCACCCTGGCGATCCGGGCCGCCATCCCGCTGGACATTCTGCGCGACACCATTCAGCCGTTCCCGACCTTCTCGGAGATCTACGTGGACGCTCTGAGCACGTTGCACCGCGACGTCCGAGCCGGACGGGCGGCGGCCTGATGCGCGCCGACATCGTCCCGGGCGCCGTCTTCCCGGACTACACACTGCCCGACCACGAGGAGGTGGACCGCAGCCTCAGCGAGATCCAGGGCGACGACCCGATGATCCTGACGCTGGCCCGCGGCCACTACTGCCCGAAGGAACACCAGCAGCACCTGGATTTGGCCGGGTTCCAGTCGAAGATCGGGGTGGCGTACACGAAAATCGCCACGATCTCGACCGACGACCACTATCACAGCCTCGAGTTCCGGGCGTCGGTCGGCGCCTTCTGGCCGTTCCTGTCCGACCCGGGCCGGACCGTGCAGCAGGATCTGGACATCCAGGAGTACACCGACCCGGACAACAACCCGATGATCCCGTACACGCTGGTGCTCAAGCCGGGCCTGGTCGTGCACAGCATCTACAACGGGTATTGGTTCTGGGGCCGCCCGTCGGTCTACGACCTGTGGCGTGACCTGCGCGAGGCGTTCGCCGAGGTGCGGCCGGACTGGGACCTGGCCAAGCCGGGCCTGCGCGAAGCGTGGGAGCGCGGTGACTACTCGCAGTTCCACGGCTGGGATCGCCAGGCGGAAATGTAAGGGCCGCCACAGTCAATGAACTACCCACGAATGGGGACGTCACCTGAAGCATGTCTGTGGACGTCTATTACGACGATGATGCCGACCTGTCCATCATTCAAGGACGCCGGGTCGCGGTGATCGGGTACGGAAGCCAGGGTCACGCGCACGCGCTGTCGTTGCGTGACTCGGGCGTCGAAGTGGTGATCGGTCTGAAAGAGGGCTCCAAGAGCCGGGCCAAAGCCGAGGAACAGGGGCTGGAGGTGAGGACGCCGGCCGCCGCCGCCGAATGGGCCGACGTCATCATGCTGCTGGCCCCGGACACCGCGCAGCGCCAGATCTACACCGACTCGCTGGCGCCCTTCCTCACCGCCGGCAAGGCGTTGTTCTTCGCGCACGGCTTCAACATCCGCTTCGAGCTCATCAAGCCGCCCGCGGACGTGGACGTGGCGATGGTGGCGCCCAAGGGGCCGGGTCACCTGGTCCGCCGCCAGTACGTCGACGGCAAGGGCGTGCCGGTGCTGGTCGCGGTCGAGCAGGACGCCACCGGCGGCGCGCTCGCGCTGGCGCTGTCCTACGCCAAGGCGATCGGCGGCACCCGGGCCGGCGCGCTGCGCACGACGTTCAAGGACGAGACCGAGACCGACCTCTTCGGCGAGCAGGCGGTGCTGGCCGGCGGTGTGACCTCGTTGGTGCAGACCGGTTTCGAGGTGCTGATCGAGGCCGGCTACGCGCCCGAGATCGCGTACTTCGAATGCCTGCACGAGCTGAAACTGATCGTCGACCTGATGTACGAGGGCGGCATCTCCCGGATGCGCTACAGCATCTCGGACACGGCCGAGTTCGGTGACTACACGCGCGGTCCGCGGGTGATCGACGCCCGGGTCAAGGAGGAGATGAAGAACATCCTCCTGGAGATCCAGAGCGGCGAGTTCGCGGCCGAGCTGATCGCCGAGGAGGAGGCCGGCCGCCCGAACTTCACCCGCTACCGCGAGCAGAGCGCGGCGCACCCGATCGAGGTCACCGGCGCCACGCTGCGCCAGATGATGAGCTGGATCGACCGCCCCATCACCGAGACCGCCTGATTCACCGGATTCCCGGTACGGCCGTGAGTCGCTGCCGGGCCGCGTTGCCCACCTTGGCGCGTGGCTTGGCGGCGATCCACTGCCCGGCGATGCGCTCCAGCTCCGCAACCATCACGTCCTGCGACAGCGGATCCGGTGCCGCGTCGGGCGCCAACTGCCGGAGCAACAGCCTTCCCCGTACGCCCGTGCCCGGCGCCGCCGTGCGCAACACCTGGAAACGGGAGCCGGGCAGGAACACCACCCGGCCGTCGGCATGGTGCTCGCCGTCCGGCTCGAGGGGCTGCGTCCGCCGCCCGGTCAGCGACCAGATGAAGACGTCGACCGTGCCGGTGAGCCCGGCCGGCTGGGCCAGCGCCTCGGTGAAACCCCAGTCGGTGAGCACTTCGCGGCGGCCGATCCAGCCGAGCTGTTCGGCGCTCAGATCGGCGGGCACGTAGGCCGTGCCCTCGTGTTCCGGCATCCGTTCCAGGCCGCTGGCCACGCACCGTCCGAAGGGGACCTGCGGGCCGAACATGCCGTCCCGCAACGCCTCGCTGAGACCAAGGCCGACCGGCGACAGGAACATGTCCAGCGCGGTGGCGTCGGCGACCAGGTCCGGTTCCGCCTCGAAGCTCGGGTAGCCGGCCAGGACCCGCCGCACCGCGGTCTCGGCGACGGTGTACTGGTCGCCGAAGGTCTCGCGCATCCATTCCCGGTCGTGCTCGATCATCTCGGGGTCCGGGATGGCACGGCAGCTCGGCTCGGGGGTGTGCTGGAAGAAGTGGGCCGGCGGCTCCTTCGGCGGCTCGGGCGTGGTCTCCGGTCCGGCTTGCGGGCGCACCTGTATTCGCAGCGGCGGCGCTTCGGCTTTCGACTGCGCTTCGGCTTTCGGCGGCTCGGGGCGTAGCGGCGGCAGATTCTCGGCGGGGTTCTCGACCGCCACGATCTCGGCGACGTCGGCCGCCGGCGCCTCCGGGCCCTCCTCGGCGGCGAAGGCGCCCAGCGGCATCATCGTGGAGGCCAGGAAGAAGACCGCGCGCTGCTGGGTCGGCAGGTCGAGGCGGCCCACCAGATCCTCGGCGAGCTCGCGCAGCCGGGGCAACCGGGCGGGGTCGCCGTCGTCGACCACCACGGCGAGATGTTCCGGGTCCATGGCGCGCCCGCGCGGCCGGTACGCGTTCGTGGTGATCTGGTCGCCGCGGACCCACAGCCCGGACTCGACGATCTCCACGACGCTGTCCACGGCGTAGCGGAACTGCCGGGCCGCGATCGGCTCGCCCAGTTCCTCGGGCGCCCGGTAGCTGAGGATCTGCGGCGCCTCGCCCGGCCACACCGGCGCGGGCCGGGGTTTGTAGCGCAGCTCCCGGGCGAACACCTGCCAGCCCGGCGTGCCGTCGGTGGCCACCGTGTACATCGCCGGGCGCTCCGGGCGGCCGCTCGGGATCCCGGCCAGGCACACCACCGGGATCGCCAGCAGATCGGCCAGGGCCTGCCCGAAGCTGACGTCCGCGGGCAGGTGCACCGCGCCGTACCGGACGAAGCGGGCCTGCTCGCGCACCTCCGGATCCAGCGAGCGCCAGAGGCGGGCCACGTCGTCGAGGGCGAGCGCGGGCGTGCCCGGGCAGCCGACCACCACGGTCACCGAGTCGGGCAGGGCCGGCATGGTCTCGGCCAGCCACCGCCCGTGCGTGGCGGTGGCCTCGGCGTGACCGGCCGGGTGCACCCAGACGCCGCCGGGCACCGGATCGGCCACCCCGCTCGCGCTGGTGGGGAACGACTCGGCGACCAGCGCGTCCCACGGCGGCGCCGGATAGCGCTTGGCCACCCAGGACGGCGGCCGGCCGGGTTCGAAGCTGATCCAGCCGGAGCCCTCGCCCGCGCCGTGCACGAAAATCGTGCCGCCGCCGGCGCGGGTCACCCGCCCGTCGGGGGCGACGACCGGCCGGTCGATCCGGTCGGCCAGCCATTGCCCGGCCAGCGCCGCGGTCTCGCGGGCGGCGCCGCTGACCATCACCCGCAGCGGGCGGCGCTGCTTGCCGAGCATCTCGGCCATCGCCGCCCAGGCGCCGGGCGGCAGGACGTCGGGCACGTCCAGGACGACGATGTCGCGGTCCGGGTCGGGCGCCACCTCGAGGGCGAGCGCCTGCGCCTCGGCGCTGATCTCGTCGCCCGGGTAGAGGACGACGGCGTTGCCGACGACGTGCTGGGCGATGGTGGCGGGGTTCCAGGCGATACGCATCTCAATACAGGTTTATCTCGACAGGCCCCATCCGTTGCTCGGCGAGGCCGCGGGCGTTGGCGGCGGCCGCCCGGACGGCCTCGGCGATCGCGGCGGCCAGCCGGTCCGGGTCGCGGTGCTCGAAGACACCGGGCTCGACGCGGACGGTTTTGAGTTCCCCGAGGCCGCTGGCCAGCACCGCGACGGTGCCGTCGGCGGACCGGCCGGTCACCACGGCCTGCCGCAGCGACGCCTCGCCGTCGCGCATGCGCTGCTCGAACGCCCGCGCGTTGTCCAGGAACTCCTGCATCTCCGGTTGCATGGCCCGCTTTCCTTGAGCTCAGCCGACCGCGGTCAAGCCGCTTGATTGCATCGGGACTCCTAGATCGGCGAGCGCGAGCGTACGCGACGCGGCCGTCCGGCTCAGTGACGCAGCGAACCCGTGCGCCGCCCGTACCGTGGGTTGCGGCAGTTTCACGGAGAGTTCCACGATGGCGGCACGCACGTCCGGGGGCACTTCGTGGCCACGGCGCACCAGGTGACGTACGACGATCTCGCCGAGCTCCTCGGTGGCGTACGGGGGCATGGTCCATTGCTGGCCGAAGACATCGACCACGCCCGGGACCGCGCGGCGCAGCGCCGACAGCGCCTCGCTCTCGCCGATCAGCGCCACCACCGGATCGCCGGCCGCACCACGCATCAGCGCGACGAGGGCCTCGACCGCCTCGTCCGAGCTCTCCCCCGGCTCGTAGTCGACCAGCAGCACGCCACCCGCGGCATCGGCCATCGCGGCGCGCACCAGGCTTTGGGCCTGGCCGTCCCACTGCGCGGCCAGATCCATGCCGGTGCGCACCCGCACGAGCTGCCCGACCGGCACCAGACCAAGCTCGGACAGGCCCGCGGCATACAGTCGCGCGACCTCGCTGCGCCCACTGCCGGCGAGACCGCCGAGCAGAAGATTGGCGTTTTTCCCGTACGCGCGCCGCCTGTTCCGCAGATCACAGAGGCTGAGCAGCCCGGCGCCCAGAGCCTCGCGCACCGGGGCCGCGCCGACCAGCTCGCACACGCGTTTCCAGCTGCGGGTCGCCTTGATGGCACCGGCCGGATCGGTGGCGCTGTCCGGGTGGCTGCTCTGCTCGACCGGCAGATCGTCGAGCAACTCCAGCTCGGGTGCGAGGTCGGCCGCGGTGAGCCGGTTGAGCTCGGTGTCCTTCGCGGGCGGCGTGGTGGCCAGCCGGGACGCCTGGTTGTTGATCATCGCTTCGAAGAGCTTGCGGGCCACCCGGCCGTTGCCGAACGTCGCGTTCTTCGGGATCAGCTCGAAGTAGCGGGTGAGCGCGTCGGTCGCGTCGTCGGTCAGCTCGTAGTAGTGCTTGGTGGCCAGGTTCGAGGTGATGGTGACCAGCTCGGCGACCGAGTAGTTGGGGAACTCGACGGTCCGGGTGAAGCGGGAGGCCAGACCCGGGTTGGACTCGAGGAACTTCTCCATCAGCTCGGAATAGCCGGCGACGATGACCACCAGTTCGTCGCGCTGGTCCTCCATCATCTTCATCAGCGCGTCGATGGCCTCCTGACCGAAGTCCGGGCCGCTGCCGCCGGATCCGGCCGACAGCGTGTACGCCTCGTCGATGAACAGGACACCGCCGAGCGCTTTGGTGACGAGTTCGGTGGTCTTGATGGCGGTCGAGCCGATGTACTGACCCACCAGGTCGGCCCGCGCCGCCTCGACCATGTGCCCCTTGGACAGGATGCCGAGCTCGGCCAGCACCGAGCCGTAGAGCCGGGCCACCGTGGTCTTACCGGTACCGGGCGGGCCCGCGAAGACCAGGTGCCGGCTCATCGGCGGCATCGGCAGGCCCATCTGCTGCCGGACCTGGGCCATCTTGATCAGGTTGATCAGCGCGGTGACTTCCTGCTTCACGCCGCGCAGGCCGATCAGCGCGTTCAGCTCGCCGAGCGGACCGCTGAGCTCGCCGGCCGGTTCCTCGTCGGGGGTCTCCCCGGTCTCGTCGGGTACCGGCTGCCGCGGGGCCGCCGTCGTGACGGATTCGACGGTCAGCTCGGTGCCGTCGCCGCGCCGGATGTCCTCGCCGCCGCTACCGAGGATCTCGCAGGCGGTCAGCGTGCCGTGCGCGCCGCTCTCCAGCGCGATACCGCTGCCCTGGGCGTCGCGCACCCGCACCTGGGTGGCGACGAGCTGACCGCCGCCGGTGACCAGCACGCCGTCGCCGGGGACCGAGGCGATCTCGCTGTCCCGCAGGGTCAGCCGCCCGGAGTCGACGGTGATGCCGCCGCCGGTGAACCGCGCGTCCCGGACCGTACCGGTGGCCTTGCCGGAGAGCGCCAGCCCGCCGCCGTCGAGGGCCAGGTCCTCGCCGTCCACGGTGGTCTCGTCGCGGACCACGACGCCGTCGCCGCGCTCGACGGTGGCCCGCAGCCGGGTCAGCGTCACCGTGCCGCCACCGCCGAACAGGGCCACCTGATCGCGAGTGCCGCGCACGGTCAGGCCGGTCAGGGTGGGCGACGCCTGGGCCTCGGTGACGACCGCGATCGGGCTGTCGCCGATCGTGCAGTCGGCGAGGGTGGGCCGCGCTCCCCCGGTGATGTGCACGGCGGTGTGCCCGGCCCGCTCGAAGGTGCATCGGGTGAACACCGGGGTGGCCGCGTCGGTGATGTGCACCGACTGCAGTGCCGCGCCGGTGAAGGTGGAGTCGGTGAACGCCGCGTCGATCCCGCCGCGCAGGAAGACGTCGACGTTCGCGCTGTCCCGGATCGTCAGGCCGCTGATCCGGGCGTGCGCCTGGCCCTCCACCACCAGGGCCGGCTTCTGCGCCCCGGCGATCTCGCACTGTTCCATCACGAGGTGGCTGTCGCCGTTGGCGCAGACGCTGTTCGCCGGGGTGTCGCGCACGACGCAGCGGCGCAGCGTGAGCCGGGCGGTCTCGCCGACCACGATGCCGGACGTGCCGACCTGGGTGACCGTGGTGTCCTCGACGGTGCCGGTGCCGGTCGACATCATCACGATGCCGGCGCCGGCGCTGCTGGTCACCTCGCAGTTGCGCATGGCCAGCGAACCCTGCAGCCGGGCCAGCAGCGTGGTCCAGGAGGCGCCGCCGATCCGGCAGTCGTCGAGCGCGACCTCCCCGGCGTACACGTCGACCGCGGCGAGTTTCGGGTCCGCGCTGGACAGGCTCAGGCCGCGCAGCTGGGCGCCCTCGCCGTGCACGACGAGGACACTGCCCTCCTCGACGTGCACCTCGACCGGGCCGCCCGGCTCGGCGCTGATCGTCACCCGGTTGCCGACGACCAGCTTCTCCGCGTACCGGCCCGGATGCACCGAGATCGTGGCCCCGGCCTCGGCGCGGGCGAGCGCGGCGCCGATGGTCGGGTACGCGCCCGGCTGCCCGGAGCCCACCACCAGAACTTGCCGGCTCATCGCCGTCCACCTTCCGCCAGGCCGGGGAGCACGTCGAAGCGTGCCCGTGCGGCCGAACCGATGCGTCGTTTGGTCTGCCCGCCGGCCCAGCGCTCCAGGCTGCGGTCGAGTGCGGTCACGGCGAGCTCGTCGAGCGAAACCCGGTCCGGGTCGACCCGGCCGTGGTCGTCGATCTCGTTGCCGCCGATCTCGCGGATCAGGATCGCGCCGCGCTCGCCGCCCGTGGGCTCGCGCAAGTCGAGAACCTTGAAGCTGGTGCCGGGCAGGTAGACCACCCGGTCGTCGATGTGCTCGTCACCCTCGGGTTCGAGCAGGCCGGTGCGGCGGCCGGTCATCGACCACACCAGGATGTCGGTGTCGCCGTCCTGGGACTCGCACGGCTGGGTCAGGGTGCTGACGAAACCCCAGTCGGTGACGACCCGGCGGCCGCGGTAGAGGTCCCATTCCTCGGGTCGCGGCGACATGCGGAAGACCGTGGTGCCGCGGAACGAGGGCAGCCGGGACAGGCCGGACACGGCGCAGCGGGCCAGGGGGACGTGCGGGCCGTTGCGACCGGTGCGCAGGCCGGCGTCGACGCTGGCGCCGCGCGCGGACAGGAAGAGCCGGACGGCGACCGAGTCGGCCAGGACGTCGTCGGTGCTGAGGCCGGGGCTCTGCATGCCGGGATGCTCGGACATGATGCGGGCGACCGAGCTGGCCAGGGTGTCGAACTCGCGGCTGAGGGTGCGGCGCAGCCAGGCCCGCTCCTCGTCCAGGGGGCGGTTGGGCAGCAGGGCCAAGGCCGAGGCGTCCGGGACGGGTTGCGGGAGCACCGATGCGGCGGGCGGCACCGGAGCCGATTTCTCGTGCGGTCGTTCCGGCTGTTCCGGGGTTTCGGCGGGTGGATCCGGTGGGCCCGCGGTGGCGGGGACGGGGACAGAGACCGGCTCCGGGAGGGTCACCTCGGCCACGGTGGAAAGGACGGCCTCGACCGGGGGTGCGATCGCGTCGGGGGCGAGCGGCGGCGGTGGTGGTATCGGGGCCGGCGGTTGGGTCGGGGCCGGCGGTTCGACCGAGGCCGGCGGTTCGACCGAGGCGATGGGGGCCGGGGGTTCGACGGGCTTCGGCGGCAGGACGATGACCATCGACGGGGCCGCGTCCAGCTTGTCCTCGGGCTCCTTGGTGCGCTGCTCAACGACCGGCAGTGAGGTGGTCGGCTCGTGCAAGGCCGCCGGCGGGGCGTAGGGCTTGGGCGGCTCGACCGGCACGGACGCCGGGACCACGGGCGGCGGGGGCTCGACCGGAGCCGCGACCGGCACCTGGGCGGTGCCCTGGGCGTACGCGCGCAGTTGTGCCGGAGAGGGACGCCCGACGGCCTGGGTCTTCTGGTCGGAGAGGTAGCGCTGCAGGGCCTGCGCCTCGGGTGCGGCCACCTCCGGCACGACCAGGCCGGTCATCGCCGTCGGCTGGGCCCGCGGCACCGCGGCGGTGGCCTTGGGGGCCGGCGTCGAGGCCCGCACACTTTCGGCGACCGCGACGGCGGACGCGTCCACGTCCGCGGCGGCACCCGCCCGGCCGGCCGGCTTCATGCCGGGCACCAGCACCGATGCGGGCACCAGCACGCTGCCGGCCGCGGTCAGGTCGTCCATCCGGGCGGCCAGGTCGGCGGCCAGCTCCCGCATCCGGGCGGCCCGCTCGGCCACCGTGTCGTCGAAGATGAGCGTCCCGCCCTCGGGGTCGAGCACCGCACCGCGGACCCGTTCGGCGTTCGCGGGCTCCTCGACGCCGCGCACCCACAGTCCGGATGGGACGATCTCGACGACGGCGTCCGGCGCGTACCAGTAGACGCGCGGGGTGATCTCCTCGGTCCAGCGCAGCGGTGCCCGATGGCTGAGCACGCTGGGCCGGCGCGCCCGCGAGTTCGGGTGCGCGCGCGGCGAGTAGCTGAGCTCCAGCGCGAACGGCGGCCAGCCCAGCGACCCGTCGGCGCGCACGGTCCGCAGGTCGAAGCGGGCAGGGCTGCCCATCGGCACGCCGGTGTAGCAGACGATGTTGGTGCCGAGCAGGTCGGCCAGCGTCTGCCCGAACGTCTCGCCCTCGGGCAGCCGCACGTCGCCGTACTGCACGAACCGCGCCTGCTCGCGGGCGTCCGGGTCCAGCGAGCGCCAGAACCGCACGATGTCGTCGAGCGACAGCGCCGGGGTGCCCGGGCAGCCGAGCAGCACGGTCATCCGGTCCGGCTGGCACGGCACCCCGCCGACGAGCCGTTCCCGGTGCAGCGCCACGGTTTCGGTGTCGCGGGTGTCGTGGATCCACACGCCGCCGGGCAGCGGCTCGATCTCACCGACCGAGCTGGACGCGCGGTTGTCGACGACCGCGCGGTCCCACAGCGGCGCGGGGTAGCGTTTCGCGTCCCAGTCCGGTTGTTTGCCGGGCCGGAACCGCACCCAACCGCTGCCCGGCGCCGAGTGCACGAAAAGCGTTCCGGCCGAGCCGCGGACCAGGTCGCCGTCGGGGGCGATGACGGTGCGGCCGAGCCGTTCGGAGAGCCACTGGCCGGCCATCGCGGCGGCGTTGTGGTGCTTGCCGCAGGCGACCAGCCGGATCCCGCGGCGGCGGCGTGGCAGCACACCGGCCATCGACTCCCACGAGTTGATCGGCATGCCCTCCCCGAGGTCGAGCACGACGATGTCGTTCTCGGCGTCCGCGACCACGGACAACGCCAGCGATTGTGCCTCCGCGCTGATCTTCTCCTCGCTGTGCAGGACCAGCGCGTTGCCGACGGTGTGCTGCGCGACGCCGCCGGGGTCGTCGCCCTTGCCGCGCAGCAGTCCGCGAATCCCGTTCGCCATGGCTCAGCCTCCTGTGGGTCCGGTGACGGCTGCCTGGCTCAGCGTCGGGCCGGTGTCCAGGGTGGACAGCAGGCTCTTGGGGAACGGCGGCGCGGGTGCCCGGTCGAGCCCGAGCGCGCTCTGCGTCTTCTGGTCGGCCACCGGGTAGGCCATGCCGGACTCGGAGATGAACGTGATCGCCGGGTGGGCCGTCTTGGCATGCGGGACGGCTACCACGGCCATGCCGGTGCCGGGCGCGGCGACGACGTGCGCGCCGCCCTTGCCGTCCACACCGGACTGTTCGGCCGTGGTGTAGACCACCATCGTCTGGAACGTGTTCTCGTCCTTGGGGGCCTGCCGCTGGCACAGCACCGCGTCACCCGGGTCCTGCCAGTGCATCTCGGTGAAGTCGGGCAGCCGCTTGGCGAGCGTCTTATCGTCGGACTTCGGCGCGGCGGCCACGTCCGCGGCGTCGAGGCTTACCGGAGGGGTGTCGTGTTTTGAAGCGGCCAGCAGGAAGTCGGTCGCGCCGATCGGGGCCAGGCCGTCGCGCAGCAGCACGAAAAGCTGGTCCTTCTGCTCGAACAGGGTGCCCACCGGGTAGTTCTCGCCGCCGATCGACGGGCCGTCGGCGCCCGCGTGCGCGATCACCGCGGGTTTCAGCTCGGTGCCGCTGGGCAGCCAGTCGAGCCACAACTGTGGCGCCAGCACGGCGGGTGCGTTGCCGGCGCCCAGGGCCACCAGCACGGAGTCATCGCGTACGGCGTACTTGTGCCCTTGATTGATGAGATAGTCGGTGCCGCCCGGCGAACGCACCACGGTGAACCGGTCGGTGGCCAGCGGCGCGCTCGGGGCGCTCGGGCTCAGGTTGACGCCCAGCGCGGTGGGCGACGGCTCCTTGACGCGGGAGCCGGGCAGGCAGACCATCCACGGACCGGCCACCGGCGTGCTCGCGGCCACCGACTGCGGCCAGCGGATGTCGCCGAGCTCGTTGCCGTGCGGCACGTCCTTGAGCGAGTTCCGCGAGATGAGCTTGACCGTCATCGCCCCGCCGAGCAGCAGCGACGCGGTGGTCACGTTGGCGACCGGGTGCACCGCGCCGCCGACGTACACGTACCGGTTGCCGGTCTCCTTCTCGACCAGCATGGTGCCGGGTTTGGTATACGCGTTGCTGCCGCCCGGGACGATCCAGCCGTAGACGGCGACGCCGCCGATGCCGAGCACCGCCACCAGGATGCCGAACAGCAGGCCGGTCAGCGCCCGGTGCCCGGGGATCTCGGCGCTGGTCGGGTCGCCCTGAACCAGGGCGGAGCTGAGCCGGCCCATCATGAACTGGTGGGCGTGGACGTGGTCGCGCTGGGTCTGCACGGCGGCCTACCCGAACAGTCCGCGCGCCCAGGCGTACACGCCGAGCACCTGAGCGAGAACGGGGAGCACGGCCACGCCGCTGGCCACGTCCAGGAACGTCGCCGCGTACTCCCAGAACGGCAGCATGCGTTGCGGCCACGGGCGTAGCGCCGCCATCACCAGCGGGATCAGCAGCGCCAGCAGGGCACCCACCATGGCGTACCGGGCGCCCTCGGGGAAGGTGTGCGCGAAGCGCAGCACCACCATGACGTAGCCGATGACGCCGGCGCCGACCAGGACGAGCCGCTGCCACAGGCCGAAGAACGTGCGGGAGCGCAGCAGGATCGCGCTGGCGATGACAAGCACCAGTGTCCAGCCCGACCAGCCGCCGACGGTGTTGACGAAGTGGAACAGCACCGGCAGCAGTACCGCGGCCATCGCGATCGCGACGGTCAGGTACGTCTCGGCGTAGTCGGCGCGGCTCTTCACCAGCGCCGAGTCGTCCGGGTCGATGTCGTACGCCATGTCCTCGCCGGTCTTCGGCAGCTGCGGCCCGCGCAGGCGGGACAGCTTGACCGCGACCCGGGGCGCGAGGACCACGATGAAGAACAGAACCGCCGCGGCCGCACCGCTGGTCTGCTTCGTGTCGGTGCCGGCCGCCTTGCCCAGCAGCAGGATCAGGACCACGGTGAGCGCGGTGACGCCGACGAAAAGCATCGGGCCGAACGGCAGGTACGGGGTGACGGTCCGCTGGGTGACGAGCAACAGCCCGGTGAGCACGACCGCCGCGAGCGCCCCGCCGAGCACCGGCTGACCCGGGAACGCCCGGGCGGCGGCCAGCGCTCCGAAGAACACCGACCCGCAGCCGAACAGCAGCGCGAAGTGGCCGTCGGTCACCTTGCGGGCGCTCACCAGCGCGGCGGTCAGCAACGCCAGGGCCAGGGCCGCGCCGGTGACCACCTGCGGCAGCATCGGCCCGCGCGCGACCACCGCACGGGCCACCACGAGCATCACGATCGCGGACAGCACCAGGAACAGCGGCCGCCGGTACTCGGCCTGCCAGCGGTCGGCGCGCCGGTTCACCATCGTGGCGACGCCCTCGGCCAGGTCGTCGAAGTCGAGCTCGGGCAGCGGATCCTCGGCCCGCTGCAGGTAGAGCTGTTCGCCCTCCAGCCAGTCCAGGCTCTCCGGGGTGCCGGACAGCTCGAACGGCGCCTCCCCCAGCCGCTGCAGGACCCACGGGCCCTCCGGCAGTTCCCGCTCGAACCCGCGTCCGGCCGACGTGTGCTGCAGCAGCATCGGCAGCAGGTCGGCGACCGGGGTGGTGACCGGCACGGCCAGGTCCACCTTGCGGTCCGGTCCGAACACGGTGATCCGGCAGAGCTCTCCGCTCATCGCCGCGGTCATGCGCTTACCTCTCTCATCGGCTCGTCCCGCTGACGTGGCCGGTCTGCATCAACCGCACGCCGCGCCGGGTGACGAGCTGGGCGCGCCCGGCGGGGAGGCGGCGCGGCGCGGCCTCACCCAGGAACTTGCCCTCTTCCTTCGGATAGGAGAACAGCGTGGCGGGGGTGCCGAGCTCCCACATCCGGCGCACGACCGGGTCCATCATCGCCCGCACCGCGCCGGAGGTGCTGCGGGCCAGGATCACGTGCAGTCCGATGTACGTGCCCTGGGCCAGCAACGGGAGCAGCGGCTCCAATGTGGAGCCCACTCCGATTCCCTTGGTCATCAGGTCGTAGTCGTCGACGACCACGAACAGTTCCGGCCCCTCCCACCAGTCGCGGCGGCGCATCCGTTCCGACGAGATGTCCGCGCCGGGCAGCCGGCGGTTCATCGAGACGGAGGTCTGACCGGCCAGCTCGTGCATCCGGTCCCCGGTGAATGCCGAACCCACCTGGTACGCGGGGTGGATCGCGGTGTCCAGGTCGCGCCGGGAGTCGCCGAGCACCACCTTCGCCTGTTCCGGGGTGTAGCGGCGCTGGATGGCCCGCAGCACCAGCCGCAGCATGTTCGTCTTGCCGGTCTCCGAGTCGCCGAAGACCAGCAGGTGCGGGGTGGTCATGAAGTCGTGCCAGACCGGGGCGATGCGCTGTTCGTCCTGACCCAGGCAGACCCGGAAGTCCGGCTGCGGGTCGGGCAGCGCCTCGGCGGGCAGCACGGCCGGCAGCATCCGCACCGGCGGCGCGACCGGGCCGCGCCAGAAGGTGCCGATCTCCTCGGTGACGGCCTTGGTCGCCTCGGCCAGGTCGCCAGTGAACGAGCTGCCGTCCATCCGGGGCAGCGCGCCGAGGAAGTGCAGCCCGGACGAGGTGAGGCCGCGGCCCGGCTGGTTCGGCACGGTGGCCGCCTTGCGGGTGCCGACGTCCGACTCCATCGAGTCGGCGAGCCGGAGCTCCAGGCGGGTGCCCATCAGGTCGCGCAGCCAGGTGCGCATCTCCGACCATCTTGTTGCGGTCACCACCACGTGGACGCCGTAGGACAGGCCACGCGAGGCGATCTCCTGGAACTTCGAGTCCAGGTCGGTGAAGTCCTGCTTCATCGTGAACCAGCCGTCGACCACCAGGAACACGTGGCCGAACGGGTCGTTGATCTCGCCGCGCGCCCGCAGTGCCAGGTACGACGCCATCGAGTCCAGGCCGCGCTGCGCGAACTCGTTCTCGCGCCGTTCCATGACCTGCAGGACTTCCTCGATGGTCCGGACCACCCGGTCGCGTTCCAGCCGGGTGGCGATGGACCCGACGTGCGGCAGCCCGGCGATCGAGGCGAGGCCACCGCCGCCGAAGTCGAGGCCGTAGAACTGCACCTCGAGCGGGGTGTTGGTGAGCGCCAGGCCGAGCATGAGGCTGCGCAGCAGGGTGGACTTGCCGCTCTGCGGTGCGCCCGCGATGCCCACGTGCCCGTCCGCGCCGCCGAGGTCCACCGAGAGCAGCTCGCGGATCTGGTCCTGCGGGCGGTCCACGATGCCGATCGGGATCCGCAGGCGGCCCTGCAGCGCCGGCTCGTCCACGGTCATACCACGGTTCGGGTCCGGTACCACGCTGGGCAGCAGCGAGTCCATGCTGGGCGCGGCGGCCAGCGGCGGCAGCCACACCTGCCGGGCGGGCGGTCCGGAGCCGGCGAGGCGCTCGATGAGAACCTCGACCACGCTGGGACCAGCCGGCGCCTCCTCGGTGGTCTCGCTCACCTCGTCCGGGCGGTCGGCCAGGTCGTGGCGGGCGGCGACCTGCCGGGTGGTGAACTCGACGAGCTCGCGTTGCGGGCCGAACGCGTCGACGGCCACCTTTCCCGGGCCGGAGCCCACGTACGGTCCGGAGACGTACGCGGACTTGAACCGCACCAGATTGGTGGTGTCGACCTTGAGGTAGCCGTTGCCCGGTTCCGAGGGCAGCTCGTACGCCTTGCCGACGCCGATCACCGCGCGGGATTCCATCGACGAGAACGTCCGCAGCGCGAGCCGGTACGACAGGTGTCCCTCGACGCGGCTGATCCGGCCCTCGTCCAGGCGCTGCGAGGCCAGCAGCAGGTGCACGCCGAGGCTGCGGCCCAGCCGGCCGATCGAGACGAACAGGTCCATGAACTCGTTCTTGCTGGAGAGCAGCTCGCTGAACTCGTCCACGATGATGAGCAGCACCGGGAACGGGACGAGCTGGGCGCCGGCCGCGCGGGCCTTCTCGTACTCGAACAGCGACGCGTATCCGCTGGCGCGCAGCAGCTCCTGCCGGCGGGTCATCTCGCCGTTCAGCGCGTCCTGCATCCGGTCGACCAGCGGCAGCTCGTCGGCCAGGTTCGTGATGACCGCCGAGGTGTGCGGCAGCCGGTCCATGCCGATGAAGGTGGCGCCGCCCTTGAAGTCCACCAGCACGAGGTTGAGGATCTCCGAGCTGTGCGTGGCGGCGAGCGCGCTCACCAGCGTACGGAGCAATTCGCTCTTGCCGGAGCCGGTGGCGCCGATCAGCAGGCCGTGCGGGCCCATGCCGCCCTGCGCCGACTCCTTGAGGTCGAGCTCGATGACCTCGCCGTCCTCGGTGACCCCGATCGGCACCTGCAGCCGGTTGCGTTGCGGCAGCCGGGTGCGGAACAACGCCTGCACGTCGTACCCGTAGAGGTCGCGGATGCCGAGCAGCGACGCCAGGTCGAAGTCGTTGGTGAGCGGTTCGTCGACCACATCCAGAGTTCCGCTCGTACGCTTCGGCGCCATCCCGCGGGCGAGCGCCAGCGCCTGCACGTCGTCCATCGCGTCGCGCACCGCGGATCCGGTCGAGTCCCCGGCCGGGAACGTCACCCGGTCGCCGTCCACGCTCAGCCGCAGCACCTTCGGGCCGCCCGGCATCGCGCCGGTGAGGTCCAGCAGCACCACGTTGCGGATGCCGGCGCCGAGCAGCCGGGAGCTGTCCGGGATGTCGGCCAGGTGCGCGAGGACGACGACGAACGGCTCCGTTGTGGACGGTCGCGCACCGCGGTCGTGGTCGCCACGGTCGCTGACCTCGGGGCCGAGCAGGTCCATCAGGTCGTCGTGGCTGCTCGCGAACAGCCGCACCGGTCCCGCGGCGTCGACCGCCGACGGATGCGCGTTGTGCGGCAACCATTTGATCCAGTCCCACGGGCCGCGGTGGGCCTCGGTGGCGAGCACGGCGACGCGTACGTCGTCCGGCGCGTGGAAGGTGACCAGCTGGGCCAGCATGGCCCGGACCAGGTCGATGGCCGGCCCGGCGTCACCCTCCAGCTCGATCGAGGTGAAGCTGCGCAGGCCCACGCTGACCGGGATTCCGCCGACCGTCCGGTACGCCTCGGAGAAGCGCCGCAACGAGATGGACGACAGTGGCTCCAGGTCCTCGATGGGCTTGGTGGTCGGCGGCACGAACCGCAGCAGCGCGCTCTGCCGGCCCAGCCCGATCCGGACCCGGCCGAAGTCGTCGTGGCTCGGCCGCCGTTCCCAGAGGCGGGTGCCGGCCGCGATCGACCAGAGCCAGTCGGGTTGCGGATTGTTCCAGAGCACGTACTGGCGTTGCTCGTCGGCGGCGGTACGGGCCTGCTTGCGCAGCTGCGCGATGTAGCGCAGGAAGTCACGGCGCTCGCCACGCATCTTGCGTTTGCGCTCGGACGCCGACTTGCCGATCTGCATGACGCCCATGAGCAGCATGCCGGAGGCCATCGCGCCGCCCATCACGTACATGATGGGCGCCCGGCTGTAGAGGCCGAACATCGCCATCATGGCGCCCATGCCCAGGCCCATCGGCACGATCATCGCGAACGAGCGGAAGTCGAGCGGGGCCTCCTCCGCCATCAGCGGCGGCTCCTGCAGGTCGACCTCGCCCTCGGGCGCCTCCGGGGTGGCCTGACGCGGCGGGCGCTTGACGGTGACCGTGCTCATCCGAGGGCCCCCGTGTCGCCCGCGCCGCCGCCCCAGACGTCGTCCGCCTGCCGGAGCAGTTTCACCGCGTACCGGTCGTTGCGGAACCGTTCGATGACGCGCTGTTCGTCCTCGTCGTCGGCCGGCTTCTCGGCCTTCTTCTCTTCCTCGGCCGTGCGGGCCTTCTCCTCGTCCCACTCGCGTTTGAGCGCGCGCATCATCTCGAAACGCTCGTCCACGCTGAGGATCGGGCCCTCGCCGCCGCACCTCAGCGGGCGGTCCGGCTCGGCCGTCTCGGACGCCGCGGGGCGGGCGGGCCGCCACACCGGGCGTTCAGACATCGGTCACCCTCTCGTCGTGCAGCCAGTCGGCACCGTCGTCCCAGCCTCCGGTGTCGCCGACCTTCTCCTCCGGCCGCACCACGGGAACGTGGTCGCCGTCCTGTGCGGGCGCGTTCGGCTCGGTCTCCGGCTCCCAGTGCTCGGTGTCCTCGGCGAGCAACTCGGCGGCGTCCGGGCGGTCCGGCTCCTCGCGTTCCTCGACCTCGGCGGTCGCCCGTTGCAGCGCCACCTGTTCGGCTTCGTCGGCTTCTCCGGCGGGCGGCGGCACCGCGGGCACCACCACGTCGACCTCCGTGACCGGCCCGGCCGGGCGGATGACCGGGACGATCGGCACGGCCACGAGGGCGTCACGCTTGTGCTTCTCGTCGTCCTTCGGCACGACCGGGATGTCCATCGCGGTGACCGGAACCATCGGCGCGTCCGTCGCCCACACCTCGGCGTCGGCCTCGACCAGGTCGGACGCCTCGGGACGGTCGCCGGGGGCGGTCGTGCCGGTGTACGCCGCCGGGGCCTCCCGCTGCGGAAGCGGGACCAGGTGATCGGGCACGAGTTCGGTGACGGTCAGCCCGGCACCGCCGGCCGTCACGCCGGCCGGAGCGTCCGGGCCGGGCACGCCCTCGCCGTCACCCCAGTCGGACTCGTCGCCGTCGACCAGTCCGGCGGCGTCGGGGCGTTCGGGCAGGGTGGTTCCGGCGCCGGCGGGCGCGCCGCCGCCGGGGCCCAGTCCGGCGCCGCCGGGCATGGCACCGCCGGGGGCCGCCGGGCCGTCGACGGCGAGGTCCTGGCTGTGCCAGTCGTCGGCGTCGCCGGTGAGCAGGCCGCCGGCGTCCGAGGCGTCCGGCAGGTTGACGCCGCCGCCCGCGCCGGGCGCGCCGCCCGGCTGGCCGCCGCCCGGGAGTCCGCCGAGGCCCGAGCCGCCGGGGACGGCACCGCCCGGAGCATCCGGCACGTCGATGCCGTCGAAGGCATGCGGTTGCCAGTCCGACTGGTCTCCGGTCAGCAGGCCACCGGAATCCGGGGCGTCCGGCAGGTTGACGCCGCCGCCGGGCGCGCCGCCCGGGTGCTGGCCGGCGCCGCCGAGGCCGCCCGCGCCCGGTCCGCCGATCCCACCCTTGACCCCGCCGGGGATGTCGATGCCGTCGCCGATCCCGCCGCCTTTGGTCGGCGGTGGCGGCAGGTTCACGCCGCCCGGGGGCTTCGGCAGATTGACCCCGCCGGGCGGCTTCGGCACGTTGACGCCGCCCGGGGGCTTCGGGAGGTTCCCGCCGGCGGGCGGCTTCGGAAGGTTCCCGCCGGCGGGCGGCTTCGGGAGAAGGACGCTGCCGGGCGGCTTGGGCAGGTCGACGCCGCCGGGCGGCTTCGGCAGATTCACGCCGCCGGGCGGCTTCGGCAGGTCGAGCCCGGGCAGGCCGCCGCCCGTGGGCGGCGGGTTGATGCCGGGGGTGCTGATGTTCGGCGGCGTCACGTGCGCCGCGAAGTTCGGCAGCGAGATGTTGGGGGTGGTGATGTCCGGCTGGTTCGAGCCGCCGCCGCCCCCGCCGCCCGGGCCGTTGAAGTTCGGCGTGGAGATGTCCGGCGGCGGCGAGCCGCCGGGCGGGGTGAGGTTCGGCATGTTCGGCGTGGTGATGTCGCTCAGGTTCGGCGTGGTGATCGGCGGATCGCCGTTGCCCTGCGGCGGGGTCACGCTGCTGTAGGTCAGGTCGTACTGGCCGGCCAGCGTGTCCACGACCTGAAGCATCTGGTCGGTCATCGGCTTCTCGTAGGCCGAGCCGGTGATGTTCACCAGGCCGTCGCCGCCGCTGCCGTTACCGGCGTCCTTGGACAGGCCCGCGTACGCCGTGTCCAGGTAGTCCAGGGTCTGTTGCGCCCACGCCAGATAGTTCGCGCTCTTGTTGAGCTGGTTGGGCACCGAACCGATACCGCCGGTACCGTCCGCCCCGGAGATCCGCTCGGCCTGCGCGCCCAGATACTTGGCGAACCACTCCATCTTGGCGACGAACGCGTTGGCCGCCGCGCCCTGCCACGGCTTGCCGTCGCCGGCGATCGCCTTGGAGTGGTCGCGGACGAAGGTCTCCAGCCACGCCAGGGTCTCGTACGTGCGCTGGAACGCGGCCGCGCCGTCCACCACCGACTGCGCGCTCACCATCTGGTTCGCGTGCGCCCGCTGCGCGTCGGTGGACAGGCCCGAGCCGCCGTTGACCGCGGCCTTGATCATCGCCCAGCCGCCGGGGGTCTGCGCCCACGTCCGGTAGTCGTTGAGGTCGCTCGTCGGCACGGTCGACGGCGGGAACCAGCCGCCGCCGGAGTCTTTCCAGTCGTCCCGGTTCGGTTTCGGCTGCGTCACTTGTCTTTTTCGCCGTCGCTGCCGCTGCCGCCGCCGGAGGAGTCACCCTTGCCGTACTGGGACATGTTGCCGACCTTGCCCCAGGCGTCGTCCATGACGTCGTTGAACTGTTCCGCCGTCAACGAGTTGAAGTCTTCGGTGTTCTGGTACTCGACCAGCATGTTGTGCAGGTCGGTCTGCATGTTGAACAGCGCCGAGTGGATGTTCGTGAGCATGTCCATGCTGTCGCCGCGCAGGCCCGGGTCACCGCCCTGCGAGCCCATCACCTTCTGGCGCATCAGCTCGGCGCGCGCGAAGCCACCCGGCTTCATGTCCAGCTTGTTCAGGTCGCCACGGGCGTCGAGCAGGATGCCGGTGCCGTCCCCGGCCACCGCCTTGAGCTCGTTGATGAAGTACTCGATCGCCTCGGTGCTCACCGACAGGGTGTGGCTCTTGTTGTCCGGGCCGTTGTACTCGTTCACGTCCGGCGGCTGGAAGCCCGAGCCCTTCTTCGGGATGTACTCGTCGCCCGGGTCGTACGGCGTGGCCGTCGCCCCGGTCGGGGCCTTGGAACCGCCGTTGGCCTCGTAGTTCGCGACGATCTGCTTCCAGTGGCCGGGCTCGATGACGTTGTCCTTGTACCACTGGTACGCGGCGTTCTCCTCGGCCGTGAACTTGCTGTGGTCGTAGTCCGGTTTGATTCCGGCGCTCTCGCCGTGGTCGTTCGCGTGCTCTTTCTCGATCTCCGTCGTGATCTTGTTGATCACCGCATCGGTCCAGCCGGGCGGGTTGCCGGTGTCGGTGTCGTGCTGCGGGAGAACGCCGGTCTGCTTGATGGCGTCGTCGTTGGCGTAGCTGAAGTCCGTCATGGTCCTTGTTCTCCGGTTACTCGGCGCGCCCATCGCAGCGGGCAACGCCGGCCTGCGCGAGGTGCCAGGCCGGCGTGGAAGTCACGTGCGGAGGCTCAGCCGCCGCGGACGTCGTTCCACAGCATCGCGTGACGCTGCTCGGTGGTCCCGTAGTTGTCGGAGATCTGGAGCAGCGTCAGACGGGCCTGCTCGAGGAAGACACCCATGTCGCCGGCGGACTTGTCCCACTGCGCCTTGGAGACCGCGTACTGCTGCTTGGCGGCACCGTCCCAGTCCTGCATGCGGGCCTCGACCGCGGACTCCATCTCGGCCAGCGCCGAGTTGATGCGCTGGGTTATCTGGTTCATGTCGTAGACGGTGGCGTCGGCCTGCGTGAAGTCGAACGTGTAATCGGACACCCGAGGGCCCCTTTCTGGTGGGTCAGATGCCCGGGAGGGCCTGGGAGAAGGACTGCGCGGACTGGTAGGCCGAGTCCTCGGCGTCGGTGTAGCCCTTGGTCGTCACGCCCATGACGTCGAGCATCTTGATGAGCTCGTCGATGACGTTCTTGAAGGCGTTCTCCCAGTTGTCCATCGCCTGGTTGAAGCCACCCGACGCCTGACCCGTCCAGCTGGCCTGAAGCTGCGCCATGTCCGAGTTGACGCTCTGCAGGAGACCGGTGAACTCGTTCGCCTTCTCCTCGAACTGCTGGATGGCGAACTGCATGCCGTCCTGGGTGGTACTTACTTTTGGCATCGTCACGGCGAGCATACAAACGTTTAGGACGTTGCCCTGTCAACCATCTAAGGATGAACCAAAAGTTACGGACTCACACTTTCCTTTGTGAAGCATCACAGACTCTCGGGAACCGGCCCGAAGCGTGCTAGCGTCTCGCGCGTTATCCCGGGATCCGTTGCCACGAAAGGAGTCCGGCCTGATGGATCGCATCGAACGACTCTTCGAGGAATACCAGCGGCAGCGCGACAACCTGAGCGACATGCAGCGCCGGATGAGCGAGATTTCCGCATCCGCGACGTCGCCCCGCCGCGAAGTGACGGTTACTGTCGGTCAGAACGGCGTCCTGACCGACATCCAGTTCGCGAACGGCGCGTACCGGCGGATGACACCGGCCGACCTCACCGCCGTCGTGCTGGCCACCTTCAACGAGGCCAAGGAGGCGGCGTTCGAGGAAGCCACCCGGATTCTCGCGCCCATGCTGCCGGACGGTGTGGACGCCGCCGCGATGGTGCGGGGCAAGGAAGGCGTCGACGCGTACATGCCGAAGGAACCGCGGATGGCCACCAGCGTGCGCGAGATCCTGGGCATCCGGGAGACGCAGGAATGAGCGAGGTCAACGGCCGGATCTGGGTCGACCCGGAAGGGGTGTCGGCGCTCGGCGACCGGTACGCCGACCACGCCGTGATGTACGACGACTACCTGCGGCGGTTGCAGGCGCTGCGCGTGCAGTATGCGGACGCGTGGGGCGACGACGACATGGGCCGCGAGTTCTCGCAGAAGTTCCTGTCCGGGCTCGACAACCTGGAGAACCTGGTCGGCGGGGTGAAGGGGTCGCTGGAGTACACGGCGGCCGGGCTGCGCGAGAGCGGGAAGATGTATCGCGAGGTCGATGACGACGCGCGGACGGCCGGTTACAAGATGGGCCACGACTTCAGCAATCTCTCGGTTACCGGGGGTGGCTCTGCGGCGCCGCTCGAGCCGCGATCCGGGGCGCCTCTTGAGCCGCGATCCGCGATGCCGCTTGAGCCGCTTTCCGGGACGCCTTTGGGGGCGCGATCGGGGACGCGTCTGGAGGCCCGTTCGGGGACGCCCTTGGAGCCGCGGTTATCCGAGCCCACTTTGGGTACCCCGGCAGGCTCGCTCGCCTCTCCCGCGGAGCCGCTGCTGCCCACCACGAACGGTCTCGTCGCGGCCACCCCTGCCATCTCGTCCTATGTGGAGCGGCCGGAATTCCGTACGGCGCTGGTCGGGGGTCAGCCGTTGCCCTCCGGTTTCCGGTTGGAAGCGCTGAACCCGATGCCGGACGGCACCACCCGGGTCGACGCGAACCTCTACGACTCGGTCTCGCCGGTCGTCTACACCTCGGTCACCGCGCCGGACGGCACCGCCATCGACCCGGACGGCCGGCAGTTCTTCCTGGTCAAGGACAATCCGCACGCCGATCCGCTGGCCGCCGGGTACCGCCCGATGTACGTCGGCTACACCGCCGACGGCAGCGCCACACCCCTCTGACCCGTGCCCGACTTCCACATCCCGGACGACCCCCAGTGGCAGTGGGTCTACGACCTCATCCTGTACGGCGTAGGCGAACAGTTCCCCAAGGCCGACCCGTCCGCGCTGCGGGACATGGGCAACGACCTGTACGCCTTCACCAACACGCTGCTGGGCGGGCTGTCCGGGACGGCGAACCTGGGCAACGCCCTGAACGGCTACCTTGAAGGCCCCGCGGCCGACGCGTTCAACACGTTCTTCCGCGAGATCACCAAGGACGTCCCCTCCGGCGGCGACATCTCGAACGCCCTGGGCGGCGCGTCCTTCCAGTTCGCGCTGGACTCGGAGTCCACCCAGTACGCCGTCGTCATCGCCGCCTTCACCCAGGTCGTCGAGATCGCGATCGCCCTGTCCAGCGGCTTCGGCGCGGCCGCTGTGCCCGGCCTCATCAAAATCGGCCAGGAGATCGTCGGGACGCTGATCGGGCAGCTCCGGGCGCGCCTCCGGCAAACCCTGATGCACCTCATGTGGGAGGCGATCGAGGAGGGCCTGGAGGAGGTCTGGCAGGGCGCCGCGGGTCAGCTCGCGCAGATCCTCGAGGGCAACCGCAAGGGCATCGACTACAAGGACTTGGGCCTGGGCTTCGCGGGCGGAGTGTTCATCGGCGGCGGGGCGGCCGGCGTGCACGCGATCGGCGGCAAGTTCTTCCCGAAGTTCAGCAAGAACATCTACTTCAAAGAGGGTCTGTCCGGGGCGGGCGAAACCGGCTTCGAGGGCCTGTTCTCGGTGATGCTCGGCGGCGGCGGCTTCAACGGCTTGGCCACCTTCTCCAGCTCGATCCTGGGCGGCATGGCCCACCACTGGGCCCAGGAGATCGGCGGCGGCGGCCACGGCCACGGCGGCCCGCAGGGCGCCGGCGCGCTGCCGCCACCGCCCACGCTGGACTCGGCGGTCGGCGCCGGCCCGCACGTAACGCCATCGGCCGGCGGCGGCACGCCACCGCCGGCGGTGGGCCCGGGCGCATCCGGCGGCGTGGCAGGCGGTCTGTCCGGAGCGGGACCATCAGGGGTAGGCGCCCCATCGCCGTCCGGGGCAGGGGCCTCGGGCGGGGGGTCATCCGGGGCGGGTGGCTCGGGCGCAGGATCGTCCGGCACAGGCTCATCCGGCGCGGGCTCGACCGGCGCAGGGCCATCCGGCGCAGGCTCATCCAACGCAGGCTCGACCGGCGCGGGCTCGGCTGGCGCGGGCTCGGCTGGCGCAGGCTCGGCTGGCGCAGGCTCGGCTGGCGCAGGCTCATCCAACGCAGGCTCATCCGGCGCTGGGTCGTCCGGCACGGACTCGACCGGCGCAGGGTCGTCCGGCACGGACTCGACCGGTGCAAAACCGACGGGCGCAGGCTCGTCGGACGCGGGGTCGGCTGGCACCGGGTCCGGCGATTCTGGTGCCGGCGGGCATAACTCGGCCGGCGGCAGCTCGGGCGCTGGTAGCGACGGATCCGTTCGCGGCGCCGACGGTCCGTCGAGCATCGGGTCGGGAGGCGCCATCGAAGCCGGCGCGGGGGCCGGGGGCGCGACGGTCGGCGACGCCGGCCAGCCGGCGGCAAGTGACGGCGGTGTTAACAACGGCGGTCTCGGACCGTCAGGTACCAACTCTGGGTCAGGCACGGTCGGTAACGACACCGCCACGGGGTCACCGATCGGCGGGTCCGACGCGCCACCGGGCTCCGCCACGGCACCATCCAACGCGGACACGGGCGGGAACACCGACGCGGGCACTGTCGGCAAAAACGGCACGGGCACAGGCGGCAACGCCAACGCGGGATCGAGCAGCAACGGTTCAGTGAATGCGGTGGAATCGCCCACCACAACTCCCGGCACGAGTCCCACGGCGGTCGGGACCGGCGGCATCAACGCGCCGCCTCCGGCAGACGCCAGGCCGGCCGACGCGGGTCCGGCAAGCCCGACACCCTCAAGCGTCGGCATCGGCCCGGCGTCCGCGAATGTCGGCCCCGGCCTGGCGAACACCGGCGCGGGGCCAGCGAATATCGGCGCGGGGCCAGCGGAAGTCGGCATCGGGTCGGCTCCCGCAAACACCGGCGTCGGCTCCGGCAGCGCCCTCGCCGGCATTAGCGTCCCCATCGACATCGACGCGCCGTCGAACAGCGACCCGAACACCGCGAACAATCCGAACACCGCAGCTAGCTCGAACACGGCCACCAACGCAGCCGCGGGCACCGGGCCCCGCACGGTGAACACGGCTCCGAGCACCAGCTCGTCGCCGTCGACCAACCGCGGAGCCCAGGCCATCAACCGCGCGCGGCAGAGCCCACCGCCGCCGGTCGAGGCCCCGACCGCTGACGCATTCGACATCGGCGAAGTCAACATAGACACCGTCAACGTTGAAGCAATCAACATTGACGCTGTCGGAATCAATGTTGACGGCCAAGGCGTATACGCGGTCAATGTTGATTCTGTCGCCGTGAACGCGGCCTCGCCACCGGCCGCACCCGGCGGAATCCGGACGCCGAGCGAGACTCAGACGCCGGGTGAGGCGGTTCAGACGCCGTCGCATGCGCCCAAGCAGGCGCCCATGGTCGCGTCCGGGTCGGCGGATTTCCAGAACGCGCAGCGGCGCTTCGGTTTCCACCAAGTTGTCAGCCGGCAGATCGGCACGACCCCACCGCGTACGGCGAACACCGAGGGGCTCCCCACCTACCTTGCCACCGTCCCGGCCACCGTCGGCACCAACCTTGACGTCCTCATCGGCAAGTACCGGGAGGGGTTCGCGGACGGCACCATGGACGGGCGCTTCGGGCTCGTCATCGGGGTCAACGGCTTCGCGCGGGACGTCAGCGAGAACGAGATCCGCAACAAGGTCAACGCGCTGGCCAACCAGGCGAGCCACGCGAACCTGCCGTTCCCGGTGCGGATCGTCGGGTTCCAGTGGAGCAACTCCGCCATCAAGGCCGACGCGCGGCCGGATCAGGCCACCATCCCGTACGCGGCAATTCGGGAAAGCCTGATCCGGCACCCGGACTCCGAGCGCATGCTGTCCGGCCTCATCGCGCAGGGCGACGGCGCGCCGGCTTTCATCCACACCGGTGACGCGGACATCCTCTCCGCCACCGGCGACACCGGGCCGATGTTCAATCTCGCTGACACCGTGACCGCCGCGAACCCGGACGCTCAGATGTTCAGCGGCGGGTACCGGTTCGGCGCCGGCACCGACCCCACCGCGATCCAGGCGAACCAGCGCGACCGCGCGGTCCGGGACGCCATGGCGCAGGTGGATTCGCGCTCGGTTTACCTGCCCGAACCGAACACCCTGATCCGCGTCAGCGACGGCATGACCGCGCTGGAGACCGACATTACGTTCGGGGTGCAGTCCAACAACTCGACCGCGCTCACGTACACCTCCAAGGAGGGACGTGGCCTGGCCGAATCGGTTAAGACCAACCGCGGCTTCGTCCTGAGCGAACCGCACCGGATCGCGGTCTTCGACTCGGCGCTGGCGATCACCACCGAGAGCGACCGGCTGCTGCAGAACTACGATCCGTCGCGGCCGGATTCGGTGCCGCAGAGCCACGCGGACAAGGGCACCTGGGTCGACCAGGTGCAGCACCTCATCAAGTCCAACGACGATTACGCCGGCATCGACCCGGGCTTCGCCGGCGATCTGGGCGACATCGCCTTCCACAGCGTCAGCCCGGTCGGGAAGCAGCGCCAGCAGGACATCCAGAAAACCATCGGGGACGTCCGCAAGGGTGCCGACAAGGAGGCTGTCGGCCGGCTGGTGAAGCTGGCCCGGGACACCAACGAAGCTCTCAAGAACAATCCGCTCACGACGCAGACACCGTCGTCCGCGCCCCCGCAGCCGCGGCCCGGCACGGTGACACCGCCGGTAACCGTGACCGGCGACGAGACCGGCACCATGCCACGGGACTGGCAGGCCGCGTACGACAACGCCGAGCCCAAGAGGCTGCGGACCGAGCGGTTCGTGCCCGCTGCGAAGAACACGATCGCCTTCGGCACCGGCAAACTGCGCGGCGAGAACACCACGATCGACTTCCGGATGCGCGAGTTCACCGCACCGGACGGCACCAAGGTGCGGGCGTTCGACGTCCACCTGGATCTGGTCTCACGCAACGACGCCATCCCGCCCGAACAGCGCGCCGAGTACGGGCGGCAGGTCCAGCAGACCATCGGCACGATGGTCAACGGCAAGCACACTCTGGCCGACGGTCACCGGCTGCACGTCAACCTGACCTTCGACACGCCGCCGTGGCGTGCCGGGATGCTGAACGACTGGGACACCGATCCGAAGCGGAATCCGCCCGTCGAGGTCACCAACGATCCGGCCGCGGACGTCCATCAGCACCTGTGGAGCCGCCACGACACACCCGCGGTCGGCGTGCACGAGGTCATGCACTACCTCGGCGCCAAGGAGGGCTACACCTCCGACAACCACCTGTTCCGGGGCGCCGATCGCCCCGGTGTCATGGGCAGCGACGTTTACACGCTGCCCGTGCAACCCGGTGCGCACGGTGTCGACTACCTCGATGGCACCGACCTCGCGGCCATCGACCACGTAAGCGCCCAGGCCGGACCCGTACGGGAAATGACCGGGACGCCGGCGGACCTCGCGCCGGACGACGGGGTTCAGACGCCGTCGCACGCCCCGAAGGACAAGGGGAAAGCCAAAGCGAAGGCCGAGCCGCCGCCGGCGAAAGCCAAGGCGAAGGCCGCATCGGCGCCGGGCAATTACGGCGCGAAGGGCAAGGAGCAGGCCACCACCTCCGGCTCGGACCACATGGTGGACAAGGGGAGCACGAGCTTCCGGAACGCGCAGAAGTCCTTCCGGTTCGCCCCGCTGACGCCGCGTGTCATCAATCCGGATCCACCGGCGCGGCCGGCCGGAAACGCGAACCTGCCGACCATCGTCGCGACCGTGCCCGCGACCACCCGCACCAACCTCGGCGAGCTGGTCGACAAGTACGCCGCGGCCTTCCGCGACAACTCCGATCAGGGCCGCTTCGCGCTGGTCATCGGGCTCAACGGCAACCTGAGCCGGAACCCGCAAGCCGCCCGGGACATCCAGCGAGAGGTGGGCAGCCTCGCCGTCAAGAAGGGCGTCACCTTCCCGGTCGTGGTGGTTCCGTTCACGTGGGACGGGAACGCCTCCTCGGACAGCGACCAGAAGAGCATCCCGTACGGGGCGATCCGCGAGACGATCATCCGGCACGACCAGACTCAGACCGTCCTGAACCAGCTTCGCGACCAGGCGCCGGACGCACCGGTCTTCGTCCACATCGGAGACAGCGACGTCCATGACATGACCGGCGTCTTCGAGAAACTCACCGACGTCGCGTCCCGCCACCCCGACGCGGAGCTGATCAGCGGCGGTTACCGGCTGCACGAGGGCAAGAACGAGACCGGCAGCCCGGCCGTGACCGCGGAAGTCATCGCGAAGGCCAACACGCAGAACGACGCCGACCTCGCGCTACGCGAAGAGATGGCGAAGATCGACGGCCGCCTGGTCTACCTGCCCGAGCCCAACACGTTCCTGCGGATGCGGCAGGACTCGCTGGAGAAGAACGTCACCTTCGGCGTGCCGTCCGCCAACGATGCGGCCAACCTCCTCTACACCTCGAAGGAAGGCCTGGGCCTCGCCGATTCGTTGCTGGCCAACCGGAAAGACGCGACCGAGGGCGCGAAGCAGGTGGTCTTCGACGCGTCGCTGGCCCTC
Source organism: Actinoplanes sp. TBRC 11911 (assembly GCF_012933445.1). Taxonomy (GTDB): domain Bacteria; phylum Actinomycetota; class Actinomycetes; order Mycobacteriales; family Micromonosporaceae; genus Actinoplanes. The sequence goes on along the minus strand of NZ_JABBNC010000043.1, from coordinate 28,542 downwards.
ACCACGGACGGCAGGCGGCTGCTGCAGAACTTCACCGGCGAGGCCGACGTCATCCCGCAGAGCCACCTCGACCGCAACACCTGGCAGGACCAGGTCCAGCATCTGGTCGCCAAGTATCCCGCCGACTATCCGGGCATCACCCCGGAGACGGTCCGGAAGCTGGCCGACATGGCCTTCCAACCGGCGACCGGCGTCGACAAAGCCCCGCTGCAGGAATACTTCCGGGGTCTCGGCTGGACGGGCCGGCGGAGCGACCCGGACCACGTGTTGCGCCTCATCAAACTGCGCTTCGTCACCGAAAAGGCGGTCCGGGAAAATCTGCCGGCGGCGCCGCCCGCTCCTCCTCCGCCGCCTCCGCCTTCCGTCGTGCGGGCAGCCGGCCCGGCGCCGGCGGCGTCGACCTCCGCCGACGCCGGGCCGGTGCAGACGCCGTCGCACGCGCCCAGGCGGCCCACGCCCGGGGCGGGTGCCGCGGACGAGAACGTCCAGGACGACATCGTCCCCGCGGACGACACCGTCCCCGCGATCATCGTGCACGCGCCGGACGATCCGGATCCGGATCCGGCCCCGGTCGACCTGCTACGGCAGAAGCTTCCCCGCTATCTGCGCGACAACCAGTCTCTTGGTATGGCCCAGCAGGTGCGGACCACCGAGGGCGAGGATCTGTCCGCCAAGGTCCGCGAGCTGGCCCCGGGCATCGACGAGGCGGTCCTGACCGACCTGACCAACGACGTCCGCCACGATCTCGCCCCGTTCGTCGGCGCCGGACGCCCCTACCCGGTCACGGTGAACGGCAAGCCCGCCGAGCTGGTCGTCACCGCGACGCTCGACTTCCGCGAGATGACCCTCGACGACGAGACGGCACGGACGCGGGAGCTCACCTCGCAGACCCGCGGTTCGGCCACCAACAAGATGCGAGCCACCCAGGACCACCACATCGAGCCGCGGACGACGGCCTGGGTCACGCCACCGGCCGTGTTCGGCGCCGGCGGCTCCATCCCGACCGCGCCGCAGACCTCGCAGGCGAACATGCACCGCACCACCTTCAAGACCACCACCGACGTGGTCGTCGGCGACCAGCGTGCGGTGACCGTCCCGGTCACCTTCACCGCCGTGCTGCGCACCCCCGGCGAGCACGACCGCAGCGTCGACGCCGCCCGGTCGGTGGGCCTGACCGTGCCGGCCACGCTGACGGAGCCGGACCCGCTGCCCGAGCGGGCCGCGGACGCCCCGCAGATGGCCAAGGAGCCACCGAAGCGGTTCGGGGTGGAGTCGGTCGTCGGCCCGCGCGAGGACACGTACTTCGACCAGGTCGCCGAGATGCTGGACGAGATGGGGCTCGGCGACGTCACCCGGGTCGGGTCGCACGGGCGTACGGTGCTGCGGAATCTTTTCAGCGACGCGAGTCTGCAGTGGAACATGGGCCGCTCGATCGCCTTCGACACCTCGAACGCGCCCGGAATCGATCCGCACAAGGGCTGGGTCACCTCGGACGCGCTGGTCCGGTCGCCGCGTGGCTGGCGCCGGCTCTTCCCCGGCCGCAACCGAGCCATCCAGTACCGCACGGTGGCCCGGCAGATGCAGATCGTGGAGAACGTCGAGGGCGTCACCCACAAGGACGTTCAGCGGATGGGCGGCACGGAGACCGCCGGCACCGCCGTGGAACGTCCGTGGAACGCGTACGTCATGGGCGGCGCCGGGCTCGACGTGGCGCCGGTGTCGATCGCGGTGGGCCCGCGCGTCGGCGTCGGCCGTCGCGGCCCGCACACGCAGGACAACAACGAGCGCGCCAACCACACCGAGCGGCTCACCGCGACCGGCCCGGCCATCCGCTACCAGACCGTCTACGAACTGCAGGTGCGCGTGGTCGGCCACCCGCCGCGGTTCCTCCGGGGCAACCTCAGCACGCTGCAGTGGACGACGCCGGACCGGGCCCGCGGCACCCTGCTCCTGCCGGACGACCCGGGCCGCGTCTTCCGCAAGGGCGATGACCGGCAGTACTACGGGCCCACGCAGCTCGAACACGGCAGATCGTTCGGCGGCGCCATCGTCAACGACCTCAGCGGCGGCGACAAGGTCTACTCGCACCTGCTCGAGGTGCTCCGCGACGTGCCCGGCCACAAAGGACTCAAGCTGGACCGGGACACGTTCCTCAAGCAGTTCGGCGACGAGACCCTCGGGAAGGGCCTGAGCGCCGGAGTGCAGGCCATCCTTTCCCGCGACGCCACGGCGCGTACCAAGCTGTCCAACCGGCACCTGCGCTACCTGCTCGACCGGATGGTCGGCCCGGGCCTGGAGATCCCGCTGGTCAAACAGGGCCGGATGCACGACTACACGACGATCGTGACGATCAAGGGCAAGCTGGACGACCTTTCGGACGGCCCGCTCAGCGACCGCGGCGCCTACCAGATCGAAGCCAAGCGGCATACCACCGCCGGCACCACGGCGGGCCGGGATACGAGCACGACCGGCGAGCTCAGCGTGGACGCCTACGTGCTCGGCCAGGCGGGCGCGGCGACCGGCGGCGTCTTCGGTGGTCCCAAGGTGGCCGTCACCCGGACCCGCGGGCACGACACCACGGCGGAGCGGCGCACCGCGTTCGACTCCCGGTACGGCGCGCTGCTCACCCCGGACGGCGACTTCGACGACGTGGACATGCGCGAGTTCCAGGGCACGTTGAACGTCCAGGCGACCATGCAGTCCTCGGTACGCCTCAACGCCAACATGCGCCGGCTCAGCGTGGGCCGGCCCGGCCACGGCCTGCCGGAGGTGGTGGCCGCCTCCGCCCGCGAGCTGAAGACGTTCCCGCTGAAGCTGAAACTGCTCGTGCCCGAGCATCGCGTGAGCGAGACCAAGCCACCCGCCCGCACGGTTGCCGAGCCGCCGCGCCACCGGGCCCCGATCGAGCAGCCGCCGCCGCTGAACAAGGTGACCGGCGGTTACTCGCACGACCTCGACGGCGCCCGGATCGAGTCGTTCATCGGCCTCGAGCACCTGCAGGACGCCGTCCGCGACACGTTGGTGAAGGCCGCCGACGATCCGATCTTCCGGTTTCCCGACGGGCGCATCTCCAACGCGATCGGCGACAACCTCTCACCCGAGCGGCTCAAGGATCAGCCGGAGGTGTTCAGCCGGCCGATCAGCCTGACCGGTCTGACCCACCAGCGCCGGGCGGACGACGCGATCGGCAACGCGAAGGTCCGGTTGCGGCCCACGAACCCGCGGATCCTGCCGCCCGGCGAGTTCGAGCGGGTTCGCCGGGGCCTGGCCGGCGGTTCCAGCGCGCGGGACCGGCGGGGCTGGGCGGTCGACGCGAGCTTCACGGCCGGCGGTTTCGTCTCCTCGACCGGTCCCGCGGCCGACGACGGCGGGCATACCAGTGCGGGCGGCGCGCGCGTCACGACCACGATCACGCCGTGGCAGCGGACCTGGGGCGGAATCAAGGAGAACATGGTCAGCGGCCTCACCAAGGTGCGCCTCGGCGGCCGCCCGCAGCGGCGGGTGCTCGTCCAGGTGGATGTGGACGCCGAGATCGTGGCGGAGGCGCGGCACGCGAGCAACCTGGACCCGTTCGGGCTGGCGAGCCCGGACGTCAAGCGGGCCGGCGCCCGGATGACGATGCCGGACGCCGTGTTGATGTGGCTGACCATGGAGCAGGTGCACCGGATGCGCGAGGCCGACCTCGCCCGCGCGCACGGCGAGGCAGACGTGGCGATGCAGCACCGGCACGGCGGCCTGCTCGAGAAGCTGCTCGGTGAGCAGGGCCACGAACGCGAGCGGCAGTGGGCCGTCCACGAGACCCAGCGGGCTGACCTCGCGCGCGCACAGCACGACCGGTCGACGGAGGATCGCGGCACGCTGATGGCCGCCGTGCGCCCGGGGCAGGACGAGCGCGAGAGCGCGGAACTGCGGGATCGGCAGGTCCGTGAGGTTCGCGCGCTGGCCGACGAGCAGGAGCGTGCGCGGGCAGACCTGGCCCGTGGGCACGACCGGCAGCGCGATGACGCCCGGTTCCGGCAGCAGACCGAGTCGGCACAGCTCGACGTCGAACGCCCGGCTCCGCCGGTGGACAATCCCCCAGCCGGTACGCTTCCGCCGGCGCGACTGTCCGCCACGGACCACCCGTCGTTCGGCATCGGCGGGATCAGCACGCCGGTCGACCTGGGTGACCGGATCGAGCAGCTGCGGCAGCGTCTCGCGGACGAGGTCGGTGAGCAGATCGCACACGCATTGCTGCCCGACTCGCCGCTGGAACAGCCGCACGACAACGTGCACGCGCTGCGCACCTTCCTGGCCGGCGCGCACCACCACGCCGCCGGCGCGATCAACGGCGGGCCGCGGCTCCCGCTGCGGCTGGAGGGCCGGTTCGGCGGGCACACCTACCACGTCACGCTCAGAGCCGCTTTCGGCAATGCCCCGGCGTTCGTGGGCGTCGAGCACGTCGACGAGCTGACGGTCACCGACCGGGCGACCTCGACGACGGCCGTCACCAACACGCACGGCCGCACGCTGGCGACCGTCGCGGTGGCCGTGCAGGGCCAGGGCCTTGCCAACGACAAGCCGGCGGACGGCCAGCCGCCGCAGGACAACGGCCACGGCCCGGCGACCGTGGCGGCCGGCGGTGGCCTGGCCGGCTCGGCCGCGCTGGCCACCAAGAACGTGCGGGACACGAAGACCGGCAGCCGCACTCACGAGCAGAGCCTGACCGTGCGCGGACCGGTCGCCACCTACCACGGCGACCTGCGGCTCGACATCACGGTGACCGGGCACGGGCTGCCCGCCGAAGGTGTGACGTTGCAGCAGATCCGCCCGGTCGACGTGCACCAGCACGCGAGCGACCGGCGGCCGGACGGCGAGCTCGGCAAGGCCTCGGCGGCGACGCGGGTGCCGCTGGCCCAGCTCGGCGACGACGCCCGCAAGCGGTGGCGCACCGACGCCGGCGCCGATTCGCTGCCCGAGGCCGGCCGGTTCGCCGTCGAGCACCTCTTCACCCGGCTGGCCGATCTGCACCAGGCCGCGGAGGACGCGCTGCGGGCGTCCGGCGTGACGGTCGACGAGAACGTCCGCACGGCCATCCGCAACGGGCTGACCCCGGCCACCGCCAAGGCCGGCCTGCCGGTCATGCGGGACGGCACGTTCCGGCTTCCGATCCCCGCCGGGCTGGGCCGCGAGCTGGTCCTCGACGCGCGGCTGCTGCGCGGGCCGGCGTTCGTGAGCGCGGACGCCGACGTGGAACTGGGCGGCAGCGTCGAGGGCCTGCGGCTCGACACCGTGGAGGAGACGTCCGGCCACAAGTTCGGGCTGCGCACCAACCTGCCGATGGTCGCTGGCGGCGTGCAGCATCCGGACGGTGCCAAGGAGCTGGGCCATCCCGGCGTGGACAACCCGCACGCGCGCCATCCGTTCGCCGCGGTCACCGACCGCACGCATCTGGAACAGCCGCTCTACGCCACCAACGCGCAGCGCATGGGCAAGGCCACCGCCAACGTGCGCGACGACCTCGACCCGATCGAACAGCAGCCTTCCTCGGCAACCGGCGACGACCCGATCACCCGCAACCTGGCCTACAGAATTGAGTACCGGCTCATCGCCCGCTCTCCGGACGGCCGGGCGGCGGCCGGGGTCGAGGTGGCGGTCGGCAACGCGGCCGCGATCCGGATGGACGAGGCCGCGGCCCGCGAGCGCACCGGCACCGACCTGCCGCCCGCGCTGCGGGCCTCCGCGACGGCGCTGGCCGACGCAGGCCGGACGTGGACCGCCGCCGTGCAGCGCCGCGATGTCGCGGCCACGCGACCCGGCGCGGACCTCGCGCCGATCGACGCCGCGGTGACCCAGGCGGAGACCGCGTGGTGGCAGGCCCACGCCGAGCACGACCAGCAGGTCGCGGCGTTCGCCCATCCGCCGGCGCCCGAGGCTCCGATGTGGAGGGTCTGGGACGGGCCGGCCGTCGACTACGACGCGCAGGGACGGCCCGCCCTGCGGGGGCCGCTTCCGGACCTGGCCGCCAACCCGGACCGTGAGCCGGTCATCGAGCCGGTCATCGTCCCCAGAGATCCGGCGACGACCCTCGTGCTGGCCGGCGACGACGAACCCGCGGCACGGCTGGTCGCCGCCGTACCCGGCCACTTCACGGTGGTCGCGCACGGCACCCGCGACGGCGTCGTGCACGACGGACGCACGCTGACCCCGGCCGAGGTGGCCGCGATGATCCAGGCCCACCCTTCGTGGGCCGGGCAGCCGGTCGTGCTGATCGTCTGCGACACCGGCGCCCCGGACGGCTTCGCCCAGCAGCTCGCCGGATTGCTGCCGGACACCACCGTGGTCGCCCCGGACGGCCCGGCCTGGACCACCGCGGACGGTGCCGTCTTCGTCACCGAGACGGTGGGCCACGACCCGGACGGCCGGCCGGTGCCGAGGATCCCGCCGACCGGCACCTGGCGCCGGTACCGAGCCGGCGCCGACGACGGCGAGACCGGCCCGCACCTGACCACCGTGACCGATCCGCGGGAGCCGGCACACCGCTGGGCGCCCTGGGGACGGCCGTTCGCCGACCGGCCGCTGTCCGGTGCCCGCAACGAACTCGAGGACTACGGCGACGAGTACGAATCGTTGCTCCTCAAGGAGTTCAGGAAGGTCGACGTGGCCCCGGCCATCGCCAAGGCCAAAGCGGTCACGGCCGCCGTGCAGCCGGACAAGGCGGAGCGGGCGTCCAGCCTGGCCGACCTGATCGGGGATGACACGGCGAGCGCGCTGGAGGCCTCGTTCCGCAAGCTCGCCGACGCGCGGGACTGGACCCTCGCCGAGAAGCTAGGCCTGGATGTCGAGGCGCTGAAGGAGACACCGCCCGGCGACGGCGACGCGCGGTCGCTCTATTTCCTGCGCGTGCTCGAGCCGGACCCGAAGCGGCGGATGGACCTGGCCGGGAAGTTCGCGACGAAGGCCTGGCTGCGGCCGCTGGCGCTGGTGGTCGCGGCGGACAAGGCCGGGATGCCGTTCCATGGCATCCGCGCGGACGGGCTGACCAACCAGGTCGAGCTGTTCGAGAAGCTGGTGCGGGCCGGGGTGACGCTCGGCGACGAGCAGCGCGAGAATCTCCCGTACGAAAGCATGTATTTCCATCGGTACGTGGGTCAGACCGAGCAGTTCGTCGCCACCGGGCGGAACGAGTGGAAAACCGCGGAACGCCTCCTCACGTTGCAGAAGTACCTCGTCGAGCGACGCGACAAGCTCCCGGAGGCGTACCGGAGGATGGGCAACGAATGGGAGGCCCGCAACGGGATCACCGTCGCCGAGATGCGCAAGCGGGTCAGCGTGGCGCAGACGGCCGCCCTGGTCTACTACACCGGCGGCCACTACAAACTGATCCACGGCGTGCTGGAGGATCCGGCGAGCCAGGACTCCCCGGCCGATCCGGCGCCGATGCGCGAGGCGCTCCTGCTGCTGATGGACAAGAACCTGGCGAAGGGGGCGGTCTCGGACGGGGTTGGTTTGTTCGACTACGACGAGCGCCTGAGCTACATGCGAACGGAATACCAGCAACTGTTCAAACTGCCGGACAACGCGAGGATGCTCGCCGCGATCCGTACGGACATGGTGAAACGCATCGACGAGATCCTGCCCGGCCTGTGGCTGGAGATGCGGTCGCACGCCGACATGGCGGTCGACGCGTTGCGCGCACTGCCCCCGATCTCCGGCATCACCGTCTTCCGCGCCCACCCGGACGCGCCCGGCCTGACCAAGGGGGCCGAGTTCTCGATGAAGTCGGTGGCGTCGACCAGCCGCAACGGCGAGGCGCCCAAGGCGTTCATGACGCCCGACCGGATCCTGCTGGAGCTGCGGCTGAACGGATACGGCGGCCGCGATGTTCAACTGCACTCCAGCTTCATGGAGGAGGAGGAGATTCTGCTGGCGCCGGGTTCGCGGTTCCGGATCCTCGACGAGCAGCTCGAGAACGGCATCCGCAAGATCATCGCCGAAGAGATCGAGCCGATCGGATACGACGGCACAGCGCGAGGAACACACCATGGCTGATTTCGCCCCTGCCCTCGGCCCCGCGCCGCTGGTGCTCGACCTGACCGTCCCCGGCGCTCGGATGGACGAGACGGACGCCGCCGCGGTGGCCGCCCTCGCGGCCGTCACCGAGCCGGTCGCGTTGTGGCGGGCCTGGCGCCTGCCCGGCCGCCGGCGGGTCTACCTGCTCGACGCGGCCGACGCCGAGCCGCTGCGGGCGGCCGTCGGGGATGCCGACGTCGAGCTGCTCGGCAAGCCGCCGACCCCGGACCAACGGGCCGCGCGCGGCCGGTCCGCGTTGTTGTGGGCGGCCCGGCCGGCCGAGCCGCTCACCGTCGCGCGGGTGTTCGACTCGTACGATCCGGTGCTCGGCGGCCAGTTCACGGTCGACCATCCGGTATTGTCCGCCGAGCTCGCCCCGGTTCTGTCCTATCTAGACACCGGTGCGGTGGTGCTCACCACCACCAAACGCGAACCGGACGTGTTCGACGAGGACGCGGGGCCGGTCGTGCCGATGACGTTCCGCACCGACGGCCGCTGGATCTGGACCGACGCCGTCGCCTACTACCTGCGCACGTACGCGCTGAGCCCGGACGCGGACCTGCTCGCCTCGCTGACGGCCCGCGAGTACCGGATGCCGGAGGTCGACGCGGTCGCGCTGCACCGCGCGCTGGCCCGGCTGGTCGCGTCGGAGGGAACGGCCTGATGGACGGCATCCTGCTCACCGATCCGGAATGGGACGAGCCCGACGAGCGCGCGGTCATCGGCATCTGGCCGCTGCGCGAGGACGGCACCACCGGCCCGTTCCGCCCCAACCCCGGCTATGTCCCGCGGTTCGAGAACTCGCCCACCGACCCGATCGACGCCGCCGTGCGGCTGGCCATGCACGGCGAGGTGGAGATCGAGCAGTTGCGGGAATTGCTGGCGGACAGCGAGTTCTGGCTCGCGTTCAACGGCGACGGCCGGCCCCTGCTGGTCCGCTCCCCCGACGAGGTGCTCTGCGTCGTCGTGGCCACCAGCGCCGTGCACCGCGACCGCCTCTTCGCCCCCGATTGGCGAACCGTCGAGTTGTTCGAGCTGCGGGCCGTGCTACCCGATGACGCCGACGTGCTCGTCAATCCGGAGGGCGCGGCCTGGGTCCGGCTGAGCGGCGGCCTGATCCGGTGAGCATCTTCGTGTCGGTGGCCGCCTACCGCGACCCCGAGCTGGTCCCGACCGTCCTGGACTGCCTGGCCCAGGCCCGCCACCCGGACGAGCTGCGCGTCGTGGTGAACTGGCAGCACCACGGCGACGAGGACGTCTCGGCGATCGCCGGCCGGCCTCAGGTCCGCCTGCTCGACCGGGACGCCCGCGACAGCCGCGGCGCCTGCTGGGCGCGGGCCGAGGTGATGGCCGAGTACGCGGGTGAGGACTGGTATCTGCAGGTCGACAGCCACACCCGCTTCGCGGCCGGCTGGGACGTACGCCTCGTCGAGCTCGCCGCCCGTACGCAAGCTCGCAAGCCGGTCATCAGTTGCTATCCCCCGATGTACGACCCGACGGGTGCCCAGGAGCGCGGCGGCGTCCCGAGCGAGCTGTTCCTGCAACGCTGGACCGACGACGGCCTGCCGTTGCTGGCCCAGCGCACCATCGAGGACTGGCACCACCGCGACGCCCCGGTCCCGGCCCGGTTCGTCGCCGCCGGATTCCTGTTCGCCCCCGGCTCGTTCGCCCGCGAGGTCCGCTACGACCCGGACATCTACTTCCAGGGCGAGGAGGCCACGCTGTCGGCCCGCGCGTACACCTGGGGATACGACCTGTTCCACCCGGCCGAGGTGCTGTCCTGGCACTACTACATCCGCTCCGACAGCCCGCGCCACTGGACCGACAAGGCGGATTGGTTCGCGCTGGACCGGGCCAGCCGCCGCCGCGTGGCGACGATCCTGCGCTACCCCTCGGTGGGCCGCTTCGGCATGGGCCCGGAACGCCCGATGTCCGCCTACGAGCAGCACGCCGCCCTGAACTTCCGCACCCGCGCCGGGATGCCTGCATGATCATCATCGATTTCGGACACGAGCGCGAGTGGTGGGTTCAAAACACCATCTACCGGCGCATCGTGCTGAACATCCCGGCCGGCACGGAGGAGGAAGAGACGGTCAAGCAGCAGCTGCTCGCCGCGTTCGGGACCGGCGGCTTGTTCCTCGACTCGATAGCCGACACGGACCACCGCCGGAGGCTCATCATGGGACTGCTTCGTGGAGTGGACGTGGCGCTGGCGGTCATCGAGGATCCCGCGAGCGACTTTCCCCCGTATCTTCGGGAGCTCAGATCGGTGGCGCAGGCCGCCCTAGACCAACCCGGCCAGAACCCGGGTCGCCTCGGCACCCCAGGCGGGTAGGCCCTTTCCGGCCGCCAGGTCGAGTACACGGCGTGCCTCGGTGCGGCCCTCGGGCGTACGGCCGGGAAGCTCGGAAAGCAAAGCGGCCAGCGCCGTGCGGGCCGGGACCAGCGGCCAGATCGCGCCGACCCGCTCCGCCTCGGCGATCACCTCCCGCATGCCCTGCTCGGCCGGCTCGACCCGGCCCTCGCGATGGTGTAGGCGAGCCAGGTAGAGCCGCGCGTCGGCCATCGCCAGCGGCAGCCGGTGCGGGCGAGCCAGGAAACGCAACAGGCGGTCGGCCAGGCCGGCCCGACGGTCGGCGGCCAGGTCCAGGCTCATCTCGGTGAGCTCGACCACTGGCCGCAGCCGTTCGTAGTCGGCCGCGTCCACCACCGGGCGGCCGATCTCGAGCAGGCAGGTTGCCAGCGATGTCCGGCCGACGTGCAAGGCGCCCTGCGCCCAGTTCAAGGCTGCCCGCGCCCGTTCCCTCGGGTAGTCCTCGAGGTCGGCGAGCACGGCCCGCACCGCGCTCCCGGCGCCCGGGTCGCCGGTCTCCAGCGCGAGCGACAAGCGCGCGATCTCCACCGCGAGCCGGGCAGCCGGCTCCCCCGATTCCTGAGCCGCCCGCGCCGCGTCGAGGCAATGCCGCTGATGCTGCGACACGTGCCGGCCCACGACGGTGTCCGGTGCGGACAGCACCGCCAGCGCGCGGGCGCGACGACCCGCGTTGCGCAGAAACGGCACCGCCCGCTCGATCTCCTCGTACCCGAGCCGGGCCTCGCCCTGCTGGCGCAGCATCCGGCCGAGCGCGAAGCCGAGCTCGCCGCGGGCCCCGGACGGCAGACGGCGATCCTGAAGCAACGAGCGCAGCACCGGGATCGCCTCGGCCTGGGCAACGCCTTCGATCGCGGACCGGCCCAGCTTCGCGGCCAGTCGCACCCGCACCGGACGCGGCAACTCGTCATAGCCGGTCGCACCCAGAAGGAAGCGGGCTGCGGTCGCATCGTCGCCTTGCGCGCTCGCCAGGGCTGCCGCGGCCTCCGCGTTGCGCACGTGGTCGGCCGCGCTGCCCGCCTCCCGATAGTGGTGCGCCAGCCGGGCCACCGGCCGGGGCCGCTGCCGTTCCAGCATCCGCGCGGTCCGCAGGTGCAACAAGCGCCGGGTCATCGAGGGCAGCAGGTCATGGACGACCTGCCGGGCGAGGGTGTGCCGGAACCACAGCCGGCCGTCCCGCGAATGCAGGAGACCGGCCGCCACCGCTCGCGCGAGGCCTGCCCGCACGGCGCTCACATCGAAGCCGAGCAGGGCAGCCAGCGCCTGCGGATCCACCGCCGTCCCGCTGACCGCGGCCGCGCCGAGCACCTCCCGCGCGACGTCGTCCAGCGGCCGCAACCGGGCCGTCAGCACATCGCGCAGCAGCGCGGGGACGGCACCCTCGGCGAGCACCTCGGGATGCTCGCGCACCTGATCCGCGTCGGAGCGGACCACCTCTTCGACCAGGAAAGGGATGCCTGCCGTGCGCTCGTGCAGCCGGGCGACGACCGAGGCCGGAAGGTCGGTGTCGAGCAGCCCGGCCGCGAGGCTGCCCACCTCCTCGCGGGTCATCGCGGGAACGCGCAACCGGCCCACGGCGGCGCTCGGACGCCACGCGCCCGGCCATTCCCCGTCCCGCATGGTGATCAGCACGATCAGGCCGGGGACGGGGTGGGCGGCGAGGTGGTCGATGAGTTCGAGGGTGGCCGGGTCGGCCATCTGCAGGTCCTCAACCGCGAGCACGAGCGGCCCGAGCGCACCCAGCAACGCGGCCGTCGCCCGCAGCAGCCGTGCGCGTTCGGCGTCCTGATCGGGCAGTGGCGCCGGCGCCGGCGCCAGGAACTCGGCCAGTTGCGGCAGCAGCGGCGCGAGGACGCCGAGCATTCGATGACCCCGCAGACGGCGCGCGTCGACCACGCCGGCCGTCCGGGCCGCCCGCAACCCGTCCAGCACCGGTCCGAGCGGCTGCGGCTCACGCAGGTCGTCGCAGTGCGCCACGACCACCGGAAGCGCCGCCGCGGTCACCGCCTCGGCCACCAGCCGGGTCTTGCCGACCCCGGCCTCGCCGGTGACGAGCATCGCCACGAATCGCCCGGACAGCAGTGTGGCCAGCTGCGCCGCACGTCCGACGAACGGGCCGCCCGCGTGCAGCGCGAACAGCACCGGGATCGGATACATCCGCGCCAGGATAAGTCCCCGGACCTCCGGGCGGAGGTCCGGGGACATCGATCATCCGGCGACGTCCACCGGGATCTCCCGACGGACACCATGGCCGTCGGTCACCACCAGCACTCCCCGGTACGCCTTCCCGGCGTCCAGCCCGGACCACCGCACCGTGGCGTTGACCGTGGCACCCGGCGTCACCGCGCGACGGGCCGGATCCACAGTGAACTTTCCGGTGCCCGACCCGGCCGCACCCGGCGTGAACACCGTCACCGTGTAGTTCTGGCTCGCCACCCCGCCCTCCAGGTCGATCTGCTCGATGACCAGCGTGTAGTCGCCGGCGCCGTCCGGCAGGGTGAGCGTCGACGTGTGCGGGAGGTGCATGAAGTCCGCGGCGACGAACCCGCCCTGCGCGTCGAAGACCTTCGCGTAGAACTCGCCGCAGCCGGTCACGTTGTCCTCGTCGTCACTGCAACGCCCGTACTGGGAATCGACCTTGATCGTGGAACCGACCGTGCCGGCCGGCACATGCACCTTGGTGACCCACATGTTCGCCGGCAGCGGGTCGGGCACGCCGGCAAGCGTGTCGTCCCAGCCGCTGCCGTGCCCGGCGAGGCTGAAACCGTTGCCGGTGCCCGCGGTCAGGCCCGCGGTGGCGATGTTCAGCGTGCCACCGAAGCCGGTCTGCACCGTCATGGCCTTGCTGCCTGTCGTTCCGGTGCCGCCGAGCGTGGCCGGGGCCACCAGGTCGGTGTTGGTCAGTACCAACGGGATCCGCACGTCGTGGCCCTGGTTGTCGTGCCAGGTCAAATTCCCCGACACCCATTGCCCGTACGCCCCGCCGGAATGCGTGACGGTCACCTGGAAGCGGACGCTCTTACCCGGCTTCACCTCGAAGCTGCTCGGCGAAACCTTGACCGAGTAACCGGCCGGCGCTTGGATCCGAGCCGTGTACCGGCTGGTGCGGTTGCCGACGTTGGTGACTGTCCGGGTCACGGTCTGCGTGCCGACCAGGTGACCGAGCGACACCGACGGGTAGTTGAGTTCCGTGGCGGGCATCGTGCCGATGTCGTCGCAGCCGTTGAGGGACAGCCCGAGATCCGAGCCGTGGTCCGCGCTGACCCCGCAGAGCCATTGCAGCCATTGGTCCGGCGTCGAGTCGTAGACCAGTCCGGGGTCGAACGACTCGGCCGGGCGCACCTCGCCGGCGCCGTAGTTCAGCGGACTTCCGGCGTGGTCCACCTCGCGGATCGGGTTGCCCTTGTCGGTGCGGTCCCGGCTGCCGGTCATCAGCGCCGACCGGATCGCGGCCGGCGACCAGTCCGGGTGCTTGGCCTTGACCAGCGCCGCGATGCCCGCGATGTGCGGGGTGGCCATCGAGGTGCCGGACTCCAGCGCGAAGTTCTCGCCGCCCTCGGCGGGCGAGAAGGCGGCCGCCACGTCCACACCGGGCGCGGCGATGTCCGGCTTGAGCAGGTCGCCCGCGCTCAGCGCGGACGGGCCGGACGAGGAGAAGCCGGCCATCGACGGGGCCTCGACCTTGGTGAAGACCCCGGCGCTGAGCTTCACGGTCGGGTGCGGCGTCTTCACGTAGGCCAGCAGGGCCGCACCGGTCGGCACATCGACGTGCGCGGTCGGGACCTTCTGCAGGTCGGCGACTCCGGTGTTCGGGTCCCAGTCGGGCTGGTACAGGATCATGCCGGCGCCGCCCGCACCGGCGACCACATCGCCCTTCTCGACGCGCCCGTTCTCACCCCGGCTGCACAGCACGATCTTGCCGGCGGTCTTGGCCGGGTCCAGCGTGCCGGGCCAGCAGAGCTCGGCCCAGTACCGGTACACCGGGTCGACCGGGTCGTTGCCCGCGTCCGCCGCGTCGATCAGCGGTGCCGGCTTGGTGCCCGCGCCGATGCCGACACCGGTGTAGGTGCGCCCGTTGCCCAGCGTGATCGTGCGCAGGTAGCGCTTGTCCTGCTCGGTGGCGGCGACCGTGGTCACCCACGGCTCGGTGTTGTCCACGGTGTTGAACGACGGGCCGGCGTTTCCGGCGGCCGCGGAGATGAACACGCCGGCCGCGGCGGCGTTGAAGAACGCCTCCTCGACCGGGCTCCAGTACTCGCTGTCGTCACCCACCGAGTAGCTGATGACGTCGACACCGTCGGACACGGCGGCGTCGATGGCGCTGACGATGTCGGCGGTGCTGCCCACCGCGCCGCCCGCACCGTCCGACCAGAGCGCCTTGTAGATGGCGAGCCGGGCGGCCGGAGCCATGCCGGTGATCTTGCCGAGGTCCAGTCCGTCCACAGTGGCCGAAACGCCGCTGCGACCGGCCGCCGTGCTGGCGGTGTGCGTGCCGTGCCCGTTGCTGTCGCGCGGCGACGGGAACTCCGACGGGTTGATGGTGGAGAAGCCGGCGCTGTCGAACCACCGGGCGCCGATCACCTTGTTGTTGCACTTGGCCGGTTCCGCGGTACCGAAGTCACACGTGCCGTGCCACTTGGCGGCGATCGTCTTGCGGTCCGGCCGTGGCTCGGCCATCGCGGCGAAGCTGGGGCTCTCCGGCCAGTACCCGCTGTCGATGACGCCGATGATGACGCCCTCACCCGCATGCTGGTCGCCGTGAAACTGCTCGTCCCACACGCCACCGCGGCCGGCCAGACCAAGCTCCTTGCTGGTGTTGGAGGTCTGCACGTGCACGGTCGTATCGGCGTACACGGCCGAGACGCCCGCGGTGTGGCGCAGCGTGTCGGCCTGGGCCGCGCTGAGGTCCGCGGCAAACCCGTTGAACGTGGTGTCGAAGGCCTGCCGCACCTTGACTTTCGTCTTACTCACCACCGCGTCGCGGCGCCCGCCCAGATAGGACCGGTACGCGCGGGCGCCCACAGTGTCCGGGTTGAGCTTCGCGCCTTCCGGCACCCGGGTGGCGGCCAGACCCGACACACCCCCACCGTACGTGGCCAGCGGCGCATCACTGAGCCGCACGAGATAGCGGGCCGGCTTGCCCGCGTCCGCGACCGCACCGAAGTCCTTGCTCCCGGTCCCCGGCGTAGGCGGCGGCCCAGGCGGCGCGGGCTTAGCACCCGTCGCGGGGTTCGCACCTGGCGCGAGGTTCGCGGCAGCCGCGCCGGTGGGCGCCGCCGCGGCCGGATTGCCGGGCAGGACAAGCCCGGCCGCGGCGACGAGCCCGGCAAGACCAGCGACCAACCGCCGTCCCGGGCCGTTCATAACAGTCACAGCACTGAGTCCTCTCCCCCGGCGCCATGGCCAAGGGGGTGGCCGGTACGCCGGGCGACCAGACCGTACGAAGACTGTCGATCTTTGCCCTAGAGCTGTCTCACATTCGAGACCGCCGGAAACATGCCCGTAACAAAGTACGCACTTTCGTGTAACACGAAAGTCCAACCCGGAACCGGCTACAACTGGATGGCCTTCGTCTCGACGAATTCGCGCAGCCCGTCACGGCCGAACTCACGACCATTGCCGGACTGCTTGTACCCACCGAACGGCGCCAACGGATTCCAGTCCCCGCCGTTCACATCGACCTGACCGGCGCGCAACCGGCGGGCCACGGCGAGCGCGTGCTCCGGCTCACCGGAAACGCCACTCGTCAACCCGTACACCGTCGCGTTCGCGATAGCCACGGCCTCGTCCTCGTCGGCGTACGGGATGATGGTCAGCACCGGCCCGAAGATTTCCTCCTGCGCGATCACCGATCCGGGGTCGACGTCCGCGAAGATGGTCGGCCGGACATAGGCGCCCTTGTCCCACCCCTCCGGCCGGCCGGGACCGCCGTAGACCAGCGTGGCACCGTCCGCGATACCCCTTTGGATGTACGCCTCGACCCGCTCTCGGTGCGCCTCCGACGCCATCGGCCCGATGCCCGTCGTCTCGTCCCGAGGATCCCCCACCACATACGTCCTCGCCGCCTCGACGGCCAGCCCCACCACCTCGTCCTGCCGGCCGGCCGGAACCAGCAGCCGCGGCCACGACCCGCAGACCTGCCCGCCGTTGATGAACACGTGCCCCAGACTCTGGGCCACCGCCGTGGCGAAATCCGCGTCGTCGAGCAGGACGTGCGCCCCCTTGCCACCCAATTCCAGCGTCACCCGCTTGACCGTCACCGCCGCGACCGCCCCGATCCGCCGGCCTGCCCGGGTGGAACCGGTGAACGACACCATGTCGACGTCCGGGTGGGCCGCGATCGCCTCGCCCACGACCGGGCCCTCGCCGTAGACCACGTTCAGCACACCGTCCGGCAGGCCCGCCTCCTTCGCCGCCTCGGCCAGGATGCCGATGGTCAGCGGCGCTCCCTCGGCCGGCTTGGCCACCACGGTGTTGCCGGCCAGCAGCGCGGGCGCCACCTTCGACATCATCTGCTGCAGCGGGAAATTCCACGGCGTGATCGCGCCGACCACACCGATCGGCTCGTGTACGACCAGGGACGTACCAATCCGCTCGGACCATGCGAAGGTCTCCGCGACGCCGGCCATCGACTCGGCCACCAGCACCGGGAACGCAGCCTGCGCCGCCCGGGACAGCGTTGTCGGCGCGCCCATCTCGGCGGTGATCGCGGTGGCGATCCGCTCGGTGCGGGCCTGGAGCTCCGCGGCCAGCCGGCGCACGACAGCGATCCGCTCGGCCGGGCTCGTGGCCGCCCAGGCGGGGAAGGCCGCCCGCGCCGCCGCCACGGCCTTGTCGACGTCCTCCGGGGTGCCCGCGGGGGTCTCCGCGACGAGGTCACCGGTCGCCGGGTTGACCACCGGGAGCGTACGGGAATTGGTCGAGCTCTCCGCCCGGCCGTTGATCCAGTGGTTGATGTTCATGCGTCAACCGTGGCAGCGCCGGCGTACCGCAACCATGTTCTGTCAGTACAAGGCTTGCCGCTTCACCGCCTCGTAGTTGCCCACGCAGCTGATGCCCCGATCGAACCGGCCCTGCGGAGATCATAGTGGCGTTCGTCGAATCAGCGGAGGGTCCGGCGCGCGTCACGATCGTAGGATCGCGGGATGGAGCCCGTGACCGGGATCAATGTCAGCAGGCGGCGGTTTCTGCGCTCGGTCGGTGTGAGCGGCGGCGCCGGAGCCCTCTTCGCGACGATGGGCGCGCTGGGACTCGCGCCGGTCGCCGCGGCGCCCGCACCGCCGTTCCGGCCGCCGGCCCTCTCGGATTTCACGCTGACCGGGCGCGCCGCGAAGCGGGTGGTCGTCCTGGGCGGCGGGATCACCGGGCTGGCATGCGCGTACGAGCTCGGCAAGGCCGGTTACGACTGCACGATCCTGGAGGCGCGGGCCGCCGCGGGTGGTCGCAATCTCACCGTCCGGAACGGGACCAGCGAGACGGATCTGGACGGTCATACGCAGCGCGCCGGATTCGCGGCGGGCACCTATTTCAACCCCGGTCCGGCCCGGATCGCGCAGTGGATGGTGACGTTGGACTACTGCCGCGAATTGGGTGTGCCGGTCGAGGTCTTCGCCAATCAGAACGCGGACGCGTTGGTCTACAACGAGGCGGCCGGAAGGACGCCGATCCGGTACCGGACGGCGAAGGCAGACGTGTACGGCTACATCGCGGAACTGCTCGCCAAGGCCACCGATCAGGGTGCCCTGGACGCGCGATTGACGGCGGTGGACAAGGAGCGGATTCTCGCGTTCCTTGAGGGATTCGGCCAGATCGGCGGGCGTGCCGACGGGTGGGCCTATCGCGGCGGCGACCACCGGGGATTCGCGAGCTTTCCGGGCGCCGGCAATGACGCCGGTACGCCGCTGGCCGAGCCGTCGTCGCTGGCCGACGTGTTCGCGAGCGACGTGGGCCGGTACGTCAGCTTCGAGTTCGGCTACGACCAGGCGATGCTGATGTTCCAGCCGGTCGGTGGCATGGACCGGATCCCGGCCGCACTGAGCAGGGCGGTCGGGCCGGGCCGGATCCGGCTCGACGCGGAGGTGGTCTCGGTGACCGACCAGCCGGGTGGTGTGGACGTGGTCTATCGGCAGAACGGGCGGACCCGGAGCATCACCGGGGATTTCTGCGTCGCCGCGCTGCCGCCGCATCTGATGGCCCGCATTCCGCACAACCTCGGTGCCGATGTGACGGCCGCGCTGAACAGTTTCCCGGTCGTCGCGGCCGGGAAGATCGGGCTCGAGTACCGCAGCCGTTGGTGGGAACAGGATCTGCGCATCTACGGCGGCATCACCGAGACGGATCTCGATATCGCGCACATCTGGTATCCGTCGCACGACTTCCACGCGCGACGGGGCCTGATCGTCGGGTACTACAACGTCGGGGACGGGGCACGGGCGTACGGGGAAATGACCCCGCCGCAACGTCTCGAACGTGCCTTGGAGCAGGGCGCAAAGATCCATGGTGACAAATACGTTGCCGAGCTGGCCGGGTCGTTCTCGGTCGCCTGGGAGCGGATGAGATACCTCGAGGGCGCGTGGACGGCTCCGCCGTGGGGCAGCGCCGCCTACGACCTGCTGCTGCGGCCGGCCGGGAAGGTCTACTTCGCGGGCGACTGGCTCAGCCGCGAGGTGGCCTGGCAGCACGGGGCTTTCCTGTCGGCGCGGTCGGTGGTGTCCGCGCTGCATCAGCGTGTGGTGTCGCGCTGACCAGCAGTGACGAGGGTTCGCGACCGTTTTGGGCCGCGTTCCGGCCGCGTCCTGCAACCGGACACTAGCAGGACCCGTCGCACAATGTGAACGTTAACAGAAGTCCACCAAAAGGCATTTTCCCGATCAACCGGGGCCTCGGTGGCAGCGCTCTCAGCGTCCGGCGGGCAAACCGGTGGCGATCCGCAGGAAATCGACGTTCTTGAACCTTCGACTACACGGAGTTGATCATCAGACCGCTCTGTGTTGACAAAACGGGCCTTTCGGGCGGCAATCCGCCTGCCAGCAGGGGCACCACGGCCTCTCCGTGGCCGGCGGGCGCGAGTTGTCGAGGCTGTTAACGATAACAATCATGGGGCGCGCGCACGGGACGGTCTTGACGCCTTGGCATGAGAGCGTTAACACTGTCGAAACCCAATACGTGTTGTGGCCTCGATCACGCCCCGACGCGTACCCCCGTCCCCCACCGCCGGGCTCGGGTGGGGTGCGGCCGTCCCCCTGCGGCCGCCCACCCCACGCGAGCCAACGGCAAGCCCCTCAGCGCATCCAAGAACTTCGCACCGAACTTGCACAACGCCTTTTGTCGAGAGGAAGACGTGATGCTCTTACGGACGAGGCTCGCCGCCGCGATGTCCGGCATACTGCTGGCCGCCGTGGTCGCGGGCTGCGGCAGCGGCGACGACGTCGGCTCCGGATCCGGTTCCGGATCCGCCGCGGACGACGGCAAGATCACCCTCGGTTTCTCGCAGGTGGGAGCCGAGAGTGGATGGCGCACCGCGAATACCAAGTCGATCCAGGAGTCGGCCGCCGCCGCCGGCATCGACCTCAAGTTCGCCGACGCCCAGCAGCAGCAGGCCAACCAGATCAAAGCCATCCGGTCGTACATCGCGCAGAAGGTCGACGTGATCGCCTTCTCGCCGGTGGTCGAGACCGGCTGGGACGCGGTGCTGCAGGAGGCCAAGGCCGCCAACATCCCGGTCATCCTCACCGACCGCGCGGTCGACTCGAAGGACACCTCGCTCTACAAGTCGTTCCTCGGCTCGGATTTCGTGGTCGAGGGTCAGAAGGCCGGCGACTGGCTCGTCAACGAGTACAAGGACAAGCCAGGCCCGGTCAACATCGTGGTCCTTGAGGGCACCACCGGTTCGGCGCCGGCCAACGACCGCAAGTCGGGCTTCGACGAGAAGATCAAGGCCGACCCGAAGTTCAAGGTCATCGCCTCGCAGACCGGTGAGTTCACCCGCGCCAAGGGCAAGGAGGTCATGGAGGCCTTCCTCAAGGCCAACCCCAAGATCGACGTGCTGTACGCGCACAACGACGACATGGGTCTGGGCGCCATCGAGGCGATCGAAGCGGCCGGCAAGAAGCCGGGCACCGACATCAAGATCATCACGGTGGACGCGGTTCACGACGGCATGCAGGCCCTCGCCGATGGCAAGATCAACTACATCGTCGAGTGCAGCCCGCTCCTCGGCCCGCAGCTGATGGACCTGGTCAAGAAGGTCAAGGCCGGCGAGCCGGTGCAGCAGCGGATCCTCACCGAGGAGACCACCTTCACCCAGGCACAGGCCAAGGAAGCCCTGCCGACCCGCAAGTACTGAGTAAAGGGTCAACTGCGGGCCGGAGCCCATCCAATCTGCCGATGGCCGCTTTTGGGCGGCGGTTGGACGGGGCTCCGGCCCATCAAACTCCCCAAAGGGGTACATCGATGGAGCAGAGCCGGCCGATCCTCGTGATGCGCGGGGTGGGTAAGCGTTTCCCGGGAGTGGTCGCCCTGCGCGACGTCGACTTCCGGCTCTTCCCGGGCGAGGTGCACGCGCTCATGGGCGAGAACGGCGCCGGGAAGTCCACCCTGATCAAGGTGCTGACCGGGGTGTATTCGATCGACGACGGGTCGGTCGAGATGGCCGGTGAGCCGGTGCTCTTCGGCGGGCCCGCGCAGGCCCAGCAGGCCGGGGTCAGCACGGTCTACCAGGAGATCAACCTCTGCACGAACCTCTCGGTCGCGGAGAACATCTACATCGGACGTGAGCCACGCCGGCTCGGCCTGATCGACTTTCGCCGGATGCGGGCGGACGCCGGCGATCTGTTGCGATCGCTGGGCATCCGCGTCGACCCCGGATCGCCGCTGGCCGCGCATTCCATCGCGGTGCAGCAGATGGTGGCGATCGCGCGCGCGGTCGACATCTCGGCCCAGGTGCTCATCCTCGACGAGCCGACCTCCAGTTTGGACGCTGGTGAGGTCGAGCAGCTATTCCGAGTCGTACGGCAGCTCAAGGAAAAGGGTTTGGCGATCGTCTTCGTCACCCACTTCCTCGACCAGGTGTACGCCATCGCGGACCGCATCACGGTGCTGCGCAACGGTTCCCTGGTCGGCGAGTTCCGTACCGCCGACCTGCCGCAGCGTGACCTCGTCGAGAAGATGATCGGCCAGGAGCTGTCCACGCTGGAGAGCCTGGACCAGCAGAAGCCGGCGCTGCGTGAGGTGGAGGCCGGCCGGCCGCTGATCGAGGCGGACGACCTGGGGCGGTCGGGGGCGATCGCGCCGTTCAACCTCACCATTCACGAGGGTGAGGTGGTGGGTCTCGCCGGCCTGCTCGGCTCCGGCCGCTCGGAACTGGCCCGGCTGCTGTTCGGCGCCGACCGCTCCGACTCGGGCCACCTGAAGGTGGACGGCAAGAACGTGAGCCTGCGCGGTCCTCGCACGGCGATGGGCCAGAACATCGCGTACCTGTCGGAGAATCGCCGGGCCGACGGCCTGGTCGAGGAGCTCAGTGTCCGGGAGAACATCATCCTCGCGCTGCAGGCAAGCCGCGGGTGGACCAGGCCGGTGCCGCGCAAGAAGCAGGACGAGCTGGTCGGGCGGTACGTGAAGGCGCTGCACATCCGGCCCAGCGACCCGGAGATCCCGGTGCGCAACCTGTCCGGCGGCAACCAGCAGAAGGTGCTGCTGGCCCGGTGGCTCATCACCGAACCACGGCTGCTGATCCTCGACGAGCCGACCCGCGGCATCGACATCGGCGCGAAGGCCGAAATCCAGAAGCTCGTCGTCGAACTGGCCGACGGCGGGATGGCGGTGCTGTTCATCTCCGCCGAGCTGGAGGAGGTGCTGCGGCTCAGCCACAAAATCGCGGTGCTGCGCGATCGCGTGGTCGTGGCCCAGCTCGCCAACACCGAAGACGTCGACGCCGACCGCATCATGACCACCATCGCCACCGGAGTCACCGCATGAGCGCCGTTCTCAAACACCGGTTGTTCTGGCCCGTCGCGGCCCTGCTGGTGCTGCTGCTGAGCAACCTCATCTTCACACCCGGCTTCTTCAACATCGAGGTGCGCCAGAGCCATCTCTACGGGAGCCTCGTCGACATCCTGCGGCTGAGCGCGCCGCTGCTGCTGGTCGCGCTTGGTATGACGCTGGTCATCGCGACCGGCGGCATCGACCTGTCGGTCGGCTCGGTGATGGCCGTGTCCGGCGCGCTGGCCTGCCTCTACATCGTGCACCAGCCGGATCAGGGCGCGCCCGGCACCATCATCGTCGCGTGCCTGCTCGGTATCGCGATCGCGCTCGTGCTCGGGCTGTGGAACGGCTTCCTGGTCTCGGTCATCGGCCTGCAACCCATCATCGCGACGCTGATCCTGATGGTGGCCGGTCGCGGACTGGCCCAGCTCATCACCGAGGGCCAGATCATCACGGTGAACTCGCCCGGTTACCGTTTCCTCAGCGCCGGTTACTGGCTGACGTTCCCGTTCGCGGTGATTCTGGCGGCGGTGGTGGTCGCGCTCACCGTCGTGCTCACGAGGCGTACGGCGTTGGGCATGCTCGTCGAATCGGTGGGTGGCAACCCGCGGGCCAGCCGTCTCGCCGGGGTCAGCTCGCGGACGCTGATCTGGGGTGTGTACGTGTTCACCGGCCTGTGCGCCGGGATCGCGGGCCTGATGGCGACCGCTAACGTGTCGAGCGCCGATGGCAACAACACCGGCTACCTGATCGAGCTGAACGCGATCCTGGCGGTCGTCATCGGCGGCACGTCGCTGGCCGGCGGCCGCTTCTCGATCGCCGGTACGGTCGTGGGTGCGCTGCTGATCCAGACGCTCGACACCACGATCTACACGACCGGCATTCCCGCGCAGACGACCCAGTTGTTCAAGGCCATCGTGGTCATCGCGATCTGCCTGATCCAGTCGCCCGCGTTCCGCGCCAAGTTGCGCCGGCGCCCGGCGGCGCCCGTCGCTCCCGCTCCCGCCGCTCCCTCGAAAGCCGAGGTCTCGCTGTGACCATTGATCTCGAGGCCGAGACCGCCGCCGAGGCCGTCATCGACCGCAAGCGGCGCACGCTGACGATCCGTAAATACGTGCCGGTGCTGGGCACGCTGGTGCTGCTCTGCATCATGTACGGCATCGGGATCGCGAACTACGAGAACTTCTACAACACGCAGATCCTGCTGAACATCTTCATCGACAACGCGTTCCTACTGGTGGTCGCGATCGGGATGACGTTCGTGATCCTCACCGGCGGCATCGACCTGTCCGTCGGCTCGGTGGTGGCACTGACCACAATGGTCTCGGCGGTCACCCTGAACCACGGCTGGCCCGCTCCCCTGGTGATGATCACCGTGCTGGTGATGGGCTCGGTCCTCGGGTTCGGCATGGGCTGCATGATCCACTATTTCGAGCTGCAGCCGTTCATCGTGACGCTGGCCGGCATGTTCCTGGCCCGCGGCCTCTGCTACGTCATCAGCACGTCGTCGATCCCGATCGACGACCCGACCTGGATCACCCTGTCCCAGAAGCGGATCCCGATCGGCAGCTTCAGCATCACGCCGAGCGTCATCATCGCCGCGATCATCGTGGTCATCGCGGCCGTGGTGCTGGCGTGGACCCGCTTGGGCCGCACCGTGTACGCGATCGGCGGCAACCAGCAATCCGCCACGCTGATGGGCCTGCCGGTCGCCCGCGTGAAAATCGCGGTCTACACGATCAGTGGCTTCTGCTCGGCCGCCGGTGGCTTGTTGCTCAGCTTCTACATGTCGTCCGGGGATCCGCTGCACGCGGTCGGCATGGAACTGGACGCGATCGCCGCCGTGGTGATCGGCGGGACGATCCTGACCGGCGGCTCGGGCTATGTCGTCGGGACGGTGCTGGGCATCATCGTGCTCGGCCTGATCCAGACCATCATCACGTTCCAGGGCACGCTCAGCTCCTGGTGGACGAAGATCTTCATCGGCGCGCTGCTGTTCCTGTTCGTGCTGTTGCAGCGCACGGTGGTCCGCCGCACCCCCTCCTAGGACGACGCCCATTCGGTGAGGGTGGCGGAGACGATTCGCAGCGTGCGGGCCGTTCTCCGCCATCCGCGCACGCGGCGGTGCCCGGCGACGCGTACGCAGGCGATGGGAATTTTGCCGCAGGCCGCCAGCAGCCAGGCGGACTCGCGGTCGGCGATGAGCGCGCGGGTCATCGCGAGCCGGTCGCGGACGGTGTCGTTGACCCGGTTGTCGGTGCTGATGACGCTGCCGACGTGGACCGTGAGGCCGTGCTGGCGCAGGAGGGCGGCGATGCGGGGGGCGCTGGGGACGAGACGTGTCGGGGGGACGACGCCTTCGGTGAGGGCGTCGGTGCGGACCTGGTCGGCGACCACGACGTCGCCTGGTTTGACGCGGGCGGCCAGGGCGCGGCCGATGCCGACCACCGCGATGGTCCTGCCGAGGATGAGGTGGTCGTCGCGGACGGCCCGGCGGGAGCGGCGGGGGCCGACACCGGTCCGGACGACGAGCGCGGCCGGGGTTTTGGCGGCGTGCTCGCGCTCGCCGGCCTCCGGGGGTCTCGCTTCGCCTGCGTCGTTCTCAGGGCCGGCGGTTTCTGCACGCGCGACTGCCTCCCCGGGGCCGGCGGCATCCGAGACCGCGGTGGCTTCTTCGCGCCCCGCGGCTTCCGGCTCGTCAGGCCGCGCATCCGACGCCTCGCTCTCGCTGATTCGGCGGGACTGGGCGGCCCGGCGCAGGCCGCGCCGGAGGGCAGTCGCGTCGGAGCGGCGCGGTGCGAGCAGAACGAGGGAGTATCGGCCGGCGGTCACTTCGGACGGATCATCGACGCCAATGTCCGGATCCATGCGCTTCGCTCCACATTCGGGACGGGAACTCCGGCGTACCTCGATCGGAGATTACGCCGACGCCGCCCGACGCGGAATCGCCGCGACGATTATATAGACCTTCATCCCTATTCGTGCCCTGAAGGCGAACGCGGTCACCGTGTATCGAGCGGGCCGTTTTGTTCGGCCCGGCATCCCAAGGCGACAGGCACGCCGGCCCACCGAAGCGGGCCGGCGCGAGTGTCACTTCGCGTGGGTGAGGAAGATTTCCTGGGTGTGGTCGCGTTGGACGCGTTCCGCCCGCCGGTCCGTGGTGAAGACGACAGAGCCCTTGTCGAGCGCGGGCCACGTCGCGTTGCCGCGCGTCGTGAGCTGGACGGCCGCCGACCAGCCCGATCCCGTACGCCGGGACGTGTACACCATCCAGCGCCAGTCGTCGGAGCGCGAGTCGTACCACACGGCCCGCACCACGCCGTCGGAGTCGGTGTCGAGCTTCGGGCGCTGGCTCATCGCCGCGGGCTCGACGGCGATGGGCTCGGCCGGCGACCAGGTGGTGCCGTCCGTGGAACGGCTCGCCTTCAGCGACAGGTTCGCGCCGGAGGCCGACAGCGCCTTGGTCTCCCAAGCGACCACGAAAGAGCCGGCGCCGTCGACGGTGACGCTCGGGTGCCGGTCCGCGGCGTCGTCGTGCGGGTTGACGCGGACGGAGGCGCCCCACTTGCCGTTCGAGCGGACCGAAGCCAGGATCTCCCAGTTGTCCGGTGTGGTGCCGCCGCTCGCGGGCTGGCCTTCGGGCGGCGTGTGGCCGGTCCAGCCGGCGTCCGGGTCGAAGCGGTTGTCCTGCCACGTGACGATCACCCGGCCGGAGCGGGTGACGGCGACCGACGGGAACAGCGACGCGGGATAGATGGGCGAACGGGCGTCCGCCGCGGTGCCCACGACAATCGTCTTGCCGGCCGCCGACAGGTTCACCGGGGTGCGGTCGGTGCCGACCACCATGGCGTACACGTCGAAGGCGCCGTTGGTGTTGTCGGCCCACGCGACCACGGGGTGCCGGTTGTCCACCAGGGCGATGGCGGGCTGTTCGGCGCGGCCGGTGCCGGTGCTCAGGCGTACCGCGGAGTCGAAGCTCTTGCCGCCGTTGCGGGAGTGGCGCAGGTAGATGGCGGGGCGGTGTGGCTGCTCGTGGCCGCGCTCGTCCTGCCAGACCACCCAGACGTCGTCGCCGGACGCGACGATGCGCGGGGCCTTGGCGGTGCCGGAGTCGCCGGACAGGGTGACCTCCGGGCCACCGACCCGGCGATAGACCACCGTCGTGCGGCTGTCGCGGTGCACCTGGGCGACGACGTGCGTGTCACGGCCCGAAACCGCTAAGTCGGCGAAACCCGCGAACGAACCTTGCCCGCCGAAGACCAGCGACGCGTGATCGTCCGTTGTGGTGGCCGGCGGGATCGGCAGTTCGGGTGCCGGCGACGGGGCCTGGCGCATCGAGACGAATACCGGCGAAGTGGCGCCGCGCAGCTGATCGGGCAGGGCCGGGTCGGAGTCGCGACCCGCGAGCGCTCCCGGCGCACGCACCTCCGCGCGGAACCAGCTGTGATCGCCGGTCGGCTTCAACGGCAGGACGTGGGTTTCGTCGTCCTTGGTGGGCACGATGGTGGCGAGGGCGCCCGCGGAACGGCCCGGGGAGGCGTACACGATGACGCGCATGCCCTTCGCACCCTTGAGCCGGACGCGCAGCGTGGCCTTCTTGGACACCCCGTGCTGGACGATGATCTCGTCGCCACCGATGGCCTCGTACCGGCCGTCGCCGTCGACGTCGGCCTCGAGCGTGACGAACGGGCCGTCCTGGTTGTACGAGATCGTGGTGCGGCCGGCGCGCAGGGCGTCGAGGATCGCGCGCACCGAACGCTCGGCGGCGAAGACCCAGGTGGTCGGGGCGCCGGGTGCGCTGACCGGGCGCAGCTCCTTGAAGTGGCTGTCGGACGCGCCGGTGGCACCGAAGCGGAAGCCCTTGTTCCAGCGGTTCTCGGCGTAGTCGATCTCGGTGTCCGGGTCGCTGCTCACGTTGAACAGCTCGACACCGTCGACGCCGATCGCGCTGGCGTTGTCGTTCGGGCCGACGCCCTTGGTGAACTCGCCGTCGTCGGCGTGCGCGACCTGCCAGTACGCGTCCTCGGCGTGGGCCGCCCAAATGGACTGCTGCAGGTGCCGGAAGCTCGCCGAGCCCGCCGGGTTGGCACCGTCCACAATGTCATCCGTTGCGCCGAGCACGATCGCGTGCGGCGAGCCGTTGGCCTCCTCGCCGGTGAGCAGCAGCAGCTTGTCGGACTTCCAGAGCGGGTCCCAGTGCTGGTCGAAGGTCCGGTGGTCGGTCAGTGGCATGAAGGCCAGACCCACCGATTCCCCGTACGCGATCTGGTCGCTCACCGGCAGGTTTCCGGCATCCCGCTGGTTCGACAGTTGGCGTGGCGCGCTGCCGTCCGACGAATGGTCGTCGTGGACGTGAGTGTCGCCCGGAAGCCAGATGCCCTTGGGCTCGCCATGGCCTTCGTCGCCACCGTGCCCGTCGTCGTGCCCGTCGTGCCCGTTGCCGTGGTCGCCGTGGCCCGGCCCGTTGTTGTCGTCCCGGCCGTTCGCCCACGCGCTGGATTCCGACAGCGCCCCCGCCGCGACGGCCGCGCCGCCCACGACGAAAAGCTGCCTACGATCTATTTGCATTTGCTCCCCTATGTCGCGACTCTTCGGTCTTGACATCCGGGACGGTTGCACTGTTATGCACTAATGCGCATGAATTGGGGGTTAAGGACGTACGGCGGGCGCGCCACCTCCGAGGCGTTTTGCCACGCGAAGCAAGGAACCGCCCAAACCCGACAGCGGGAAGTCGGGCGCTCGGACGCCCGGCCGGTACCGTGGGTGACGAAACGCCGGCCCGGGGGCTGCACCCTCCCCGCAAGGTCGCACGGCTGGCCGCCCTCATCGACCCACCCCGCAACGTCGCACAGCAGGCCGCCCTCATCCTGCACCACTTAAACCGAACTTTTTTGGATATGTCCGACGTCGCGCAACACCCAAACGACGCCTGAGCCAATTGGTGCTCGCCTACCGTGCAGTGCCCTCCGAAGCCGCCAGGTTCTCGGCGCGGCAGGAGGGCGCCGGCGTCGAACAGCAACGCGGGGCGGGGCGTCACGGCCTGGCACGACACCAACCATTCGCCAGCGGCCGCCGCAAGCCTCGTCACCGATCCCACTATGCGGCGATCGCGGCCACATTCTGGACTTGCTTGAGAC
>NZ_JABBNC010000042.1 GCF_012933445.1 Actinoplanes sp. TBRC 11911 | reverse complement strand
CAACCTGGGCAACGCCACCGGCCACCCCAGCTTCGTCATGTCGAACTCGTTCACCAACCAGGTGATGGCCCAGATCGAGCTCTGGACCAAGCCCGGCGAGTACGACAAGCAGGTCTACGTACTGCCCAAACACCTCGACGAGAAAGTCGCGCGGCTGCACCTGGACGCCCTGGGCGTACACCTGACCACACTCACCAAAAAGCAGGCCGAATACCTGGGCGTCGACGTGAACGGCCCGTACAAGCCGGATCACTACCGCTACTGAAAGTCGGTGCCGCGTCGGCCGGCGCCCAGCTAAATGCTGGTGACGACCCAGGCGTCAACGGGGATCACTCACGACGACGGGGCAACCGAGGTGGCGGCCAGTTCGCGTGCCTCGACCGCTCGGCAATGGGCGAGCTGCTGCTCGGCGAGTTTGCGGACCTGCTGCAGCGACGCGATCCGCTCGTCGATGAGCTGGATCCTGTCTTTCAGGCTCGCCTGGGCGCGGGCGTGATCCAGTGAGCCACCGCTCATCTCCTGGGCGAAGACGAGTATGTCGCGCAGCGAGAATCCCAGCGACTTGCCGGACGCGATGAGGCCGGCCGTCTCGATGTCTCTGTCCGTGTATTGCCGGTAGCCGTTCTCACCACGGCTGCCGGAGAAGAATCCGACCTTCTCGTAGAAGCGGATCGTGTCGGTACTGACGCCGACCCGCTTGGCGAATTGACCGATCAGCATCCGTTGAGCCTCCGTTTCAACACGAGCGGCCGGGTGAGGCAGGGATCACCCTGGACCTTGGAGCCTACTCCAAGGTTTACGTTTCGAGTCGATCGACACTCAAGGAGGCCCTGATGGCTGTGACTCATCCGGAACCCGGCCTGGCGGTGGAAGGCCTGGACGGCTTCAGCCACCGCTACGCCGAGGTGAACGGCACCCGTATTCACTACGTGATCGGCGGGTCCGGTCCGGCGGTGGTGCTGGTGCACGGGTTCCCGTTCACCTGGGCGCTGTGGCGTGAGGTGATGCCGTTGCTCGCGGCGCGGGGCTACACCGTGCTGGCGCCCGATCTGCGCGGCATGGGCGACTCCGACCCGGCCGCGAGCGATACGTTCGCCAAGACGAACGTCGCCGAGGACATCCGGCAGATCGTGCTGAGCCTGGGACTTGGCCCGATCAATCTGGTCGGCATGGACGTCGGCGGAATGGTGGTTTATGCGTACGCGTCACGGCATCCCGACGAGGTGCGTCGGCTGGTGCTTTCCGAGACACTGATTCCCGGGTTCGGACTCGACGAGATGATGAACCCCTCGGTCGAGGGCGGCACCTACATGTTCGGCTTCGCCGGACAGGTCGACCTGGCCACCTTCCTCACCAAGGGCAAGGAGGCGGAGTACCTCACGCCGTTCTACCGGCTGACTTCGGTCCGCGAGGACGCTGAGGAATTCGGCGTCGCCACGTATCTGCCGTATTTCACCGGGCCGGACGGTATCCGGGGCGGCTTCCAGCACTACGGCGCGATGATCGCGGACGGCAAGGCCAACCGGGCGGAGTTGACGACCCGGCTGCCCATGCCGGTGCTGGTGCTCAACGGCGACCACGGCTACTACCGGACCCAGCTCCTGGCCGGCGCGCGGCAGGTGGCCGAGCACCTCGAAACCGACGTCATCGCACAGGCGTCGCACGCCTACGCGTTCGACAACCCGCAGGCCACCGCGGCGCGGTTCGGTCGTTTCTTCGCGGTGTCCGAGGTTGAGCGGCTGGTCGTCGTCGACGAGATCCGGCAGTTCATGGCCGGATACGCCTACCACGCCGACCACAAAGAGTTTGACAAGCTCGCTCAGATGTTCGCGCCCGAGGCGACCTTCACCGTCTATGACCCGCAGGGCGAGCAGGTCGCGCAGATGACCGGCCCGAAGGAGATCGAGCACGTCATCGCCGGCAGCGTGGGCGACGCGACAGCAATCCACCACCTGTTCTCGTTCACGACCGAGGTCCACTCGCCGATCTCGGCATCCTCGGTCGTCAACATGGCGGACTGGATCGACGGCAGCACCCTGAAGGTGCGCGGATACGGCCACTACCGAGGAGAGTTCGCCAAGGTCGACGGAGCCTGGCGAATAGAAACGCTCGTGCAGACCCGGCTGCGTACGGACGTGCTCTAAACGCGTCCTAACCGTGGTGACCCGGTCACAGTGTGGCTCCGGTGGCGCGGTGGCGCCAAAGCTGAGGCGCTGTCGTTCGCGCCCGGGCGGTCCTGCTATGTGGACACCGCGGTCACATCACGGATTTTTGTGAACCTTGGAGAGTTGCGCCCACATACGAGCCATAACTCTCCAAGGTTCACCTTCGGCCGGAAGAATGTGCCGGGCGAAAGCCTCGTTACGTGACAAAGGCACTCTCTACAATGGACGCCAGTCCCACATCGCGGACGCTGGGTCCATGATGCGTGCGCGGGTTTCAGCAGGCGGTCGCCCGTCTCACGGAATGGAAGCGCCGCGCAGCCGCGCGCCGAGCCCGCCCGTCCAGCAGCCCAGCCGATCCGACAAATCTCAGGAAATGTCGGATATGCGAGAGGGGTGGCCGGTGACTGGCCGGCCGGCTTCTCGATGATCCGGGTGGCGCGGGTGGCGCGTCCGGCAACGCGGGCGGCGCGGCGGGCGAGAGGACGCGTGGCTCGGTGGACGGCTGGAACATTCGGTGCGGCTGATCGGGCATATCAGCTCCCCTGGAGGCCCTCACGATAGGGCCGGGCGGCCTACGCTGGGGGCGTGACCTTTCGCGTGAAGCGGGTCTACGACGCGCCGTCGCCGGACGACGGGTACCGCGTTCTGGTCGACCGGCTCTGGCCGCGCGGGGTCACGAAGGAGCGCGCGGCGCTCGACCTGTGGGCGAAGGAGGTCGCGCCCAGCACCGACCTGCGGGTGTGGTTCCACCAGCATCCGGACGAGTTCGACGTATTCGCCGAGCGGTACCGGACCGAGCTCGACGCCAACCCGGCAGCGGTCGACCGGCTGCGTGATCTGGCGCCGGTGGTGACACTGCTCTACAGCGTCCACGACCGGGAGCACAACCACGCCGCACTGCTCGCCGAGTACCTGGGGGACTGACGCTGTCCTTTGTGGGCGCGTGAGCAACGCGACACCGTACGTATCGGGCGAAAAGGTGAACTGAGCAACAAGTGGTCTTCCCTTTGAGCACCAGCATCCCGGATGATCCGCGGGCTGGAGAAGCGAAAACAGCTCAAACGTGGAGTGATGCGACGTGACCCCATCTGTCCGGGTTGCCGTGATTTTCGGCGGGCAGAACACCGAGCATGGTGTCTCGCTGAAGTCGGCGGCCAGCGTCATGCAGCACCTCGACCGGGACCGCTACGAGGTCGTGCCGGTGCGGATCACCGTCGAGGGCGAGTGGATCGTCGGCACCGACCGGCAGGCCGGGACGGTGGACGAGTCCACGCTACGGCTGATGACGCCGGACCGGGCCGAGCCGCTCAGCGCGGCGGAGAGCCTGTTCCGGGCGATCGAGGCGATCCGCAACGTCGACGTCGTCTTCCCGGTGCTGCACGGCGCCTTCGGCGAGGACGGCACGGTGCAGAGCGTGCTCGAGCTCGCCGGGGTGGCGTACGTGGGAAGCGGTGTTCTGGCCTCGGCCGCCTCGATGGACAAGGAGTTCACCAAGAAGATCCTGGTGGCGGACGGGCTCACGGTGGCCGGCGGGGTGGTGCTGCGCGACGACGAGCAGGTCGGTGACGGCGATCGGGAGCGTCTGGGGCTGCCGGTGTTCGTGAAGCCGGCGCACGGCGGGTCGAGCATCGGGGTGTCCCGGGTCACCGACTGGTCGGCGCTGGCCGCGGCGGTCGAGGTGGCGCGTCTGTCCGACACGAAGGTGCTGGTCGAGGCCGCGGTGCCGGGGCGGGAGATCGACGTCGGCGTGCTGCAGATGCCGGACGGGCGGATCGTCGCGTCGCCGCCGCTGGAGATCCGGGTGGCGACCGAGCACGGGTTCTTCGACTTCGAGGCGAAGTACGAGCAGGGCATCACCGAGTTCATGGTGCCGGCCGACCTCGAGCCGGGGCACACCAAGCACCTGCAGGAGGAGGCCGTCCGGGTGTTCCGCGCGCTGGGCTGCGCCGGGCTGCTGCGGGTCGACTTCTTCATGGCCGCGGACGGGGCGCTGACCGTGAACGAGGTCAACACGATGCCGGGAATGACGGCCATGTCGCAGTTCCCGCGGATGTGGCAGGCGGCCGGCACCGACTATCCGGCGCTGCTCGACCTGCTGCTCCGCACGGCCCTGGTGAACCGCCGGCCTGCAACGCCGGCCCTGCCGTCCTGAAGAAAGACCCCTAGACGAAGGTCTCGCGACGCCACAACAAGTTGTTGAGCACTTCCAGACCCCGATTCAAGTGGCGGCGGTACGTGCTGAACGGCAACCCGAGCCGTTCCGCCGCCGCCTCTTGAGTGGGCGCGGTCCCCAGATACGTAGCGGTCAGCGCCCGATACGCCTTCAACTCCCGGGGATCCTCCCCCATGGCGTCCAAAGCCGACCGGAGCACCCCGCGCAGCGTCTCGGCC
The DNA here is from genome assembly GCF_012933445.1 of Actinoplanes sp. TBRC 11911. Lineage (GTDB taxonomy): Bacteria > Actinomycetota > Actinomycetes > Mycobacteriales > Micromonosporaceae > Actinoplanes. Next base: position 91,589 of record NZ_JABBNC010000042.1, on the reverse strand, counting down.
CGGTCACCATGAGCGTCCACACTGGTCACCATGCGGCTGTGCACCAGCGAGTTCACCGCGAGCAGGTCGGGCCGGCGCCACGCCCGCAGCGCGTCCCGCACGGCCGCCTCGAAGTCGGTGCGGGTCAACGGCTCGGCGGCGCCGGCGCTCTCGATCCGGGACCGGACCACCTCGTCGCGCGCCGGGTCACGCCAGCGGAGCTCGGCGCGGATCGCGTGCCGCACGTACGGCCGCATCCGCACCCCCTCCGAGGTCGTCTCGGCGTACGGGAGATCGCACAGCCACCGCAGCAGCGTGACCTGATCGCCGTCCGCGACCGTCGCCCGCAGCAGTTTCTCGGTGGCCAGATCGGCGTACGCGGCGACCTCGACGGCCTCGCGATGCGCGGCGGACGGCAGCTCGCCGATGACCTTGCGGACCAGCGCCTGCGCCAGGTGCAGACGCAGCTGGTCGTCGTCGAGACCGGCGGCGGCCGCCTCGGCGGCGAGGCGCAACGCGAGCGGGTGCCCGCCGGCGACGTCCAGCAGGAACGCGAGCCGGGCGCGCGGCACCGATTCGTGGTCGAGCAGCGCCTCCGCCTCGGCCGGGGCCAGTTCGCCGAGGCGGATGACGCGCAGCACCTCGTGCCAGCCGGGGTCGGCGGTCCATTCGAGGGTCGGGGCGCCGCGGCCGGCGAACACCACGACGGTGCCGACCGGCAGGCCGGGCAGGAACTCCTCGCGCAGCCACATCTCGGCCTGCTGCCACTGCTCGAACTCGTCGAACAGCAGCACCGGGCCGGGGGTGCCGGACAGGCTGAGCGGCTGGGCGGCGAGCACGGCCGCGACCACGCCGATCGGGTCGTAGCGGTCCATCCGCACGATCGGGCGGCCGGCGCGCTCGGCCTCGGCCGCGAACCGGCGCAGCAGCGTCGATTTGCCGATGCCGCCGGGCCCGTGAATATAGCGGAAAGTAAAAGCGCAGTCACCGGTGAGCGCCGCGCGGAACGACTCCATCTCGGCCTCGCGGCCGACGAAGGCCCGGTTCCGCGCGAATCGCAGATATTGCTCCAGGCGGGCGCCCGCGTGCTCCTGTCGAGCCATGGCCGGCACGGGGTTCCCTTCGTTCGTCAATTGAGGCACCTGCGGGATATCGGAATCGGACCGGATCGAGCATAGCCACGGCCGGCGAGCGGAACGTCGCCGCAGGTCCAGACCTTGATCGCGGATACCGGTAAAACCGCAGGTGAACCAATTCGGGGTGATATTGCGAATGTGATGTCGGTTACCAAAGGGCGATTGACGAACGTAACAACTCTCATCTCGGAATAGACACTGTGCGTGTTTCCCCGGTGACAAAAAGAGATGCGGATTGAGCAGTGAATGACCTACAAAGTGAGCACCCCGGTCGGTCAGCATCGACCGAATGTGGATCACTGTGCCCAGCGGGGAGGAATGCCGGTGACGGCGATGGCCGAGGTCGTCGTGGATCTTGACGCGATCGCCCACAACACCAGGCTGCTCGCTTCGCTGGCGGGCCCGGTGATGGCGGTGGTCAAGGCCGGCGGATTCGGTCACGGTGCGCCGGCGGTCGCGCGCACCGCGTTGCAGTGCGGCGCCACCTGGCTCGGCGTCGCCACCGCTGCCGAGGCGCTGGCCCTGCGCGCGCAGGGCATCACCGCGCCCACGTTGTTCTGGCTCTACCCGCCCGGCGAGACCTTCGAGGACGTGCTGCAGGCGGGCGTCGACGTGTCGGCCGCCACGCTCGGCGCGCTGGAGGCCCTCGCCGACGCGGCCGACCGCACCGGCACCGTGGCGAACGTCCACCTCAAGGTCGACACCGGCATGTCCCGCGGCGGCGCCATTCCCGGCGAGTGGGCCGAGCTGTTCGGCTGGGCCCGCAAGTACGAGAACACCGGCTCGCTGCGGGTGCGTGGCCTGTGGACCCACCTGGCCAACGCCGAGCAGCCGCACGACGCGGGCCTGCGCTCGCAGCTCCGCCAGTTCGACGTGGCCCGCGACGCCGCCCGCGCGCACGGCCTCGAGCCGCAGATCCTGCACGCGGGCAACTCGGCGGCCGCGCTGCAGCTTCCCGAGGCGCGCTTCGACCTGGTGCGGGTGGGGATAGCGCTGTACGGCATCGAGCCGATCCCCGGGCGCGACTTCGGGTTGCGGCCCGCGATGAGCGTCCGCGCGCCGGTGGTGCTCACCAAGCGGGTGCCGCCGGGCACCGGCGTCTCGTACGGTCCGGACTTCCACACCGACCGGGAGACCACCCTCGCCCTGGTGCCGCTGGGCTTCGCCGACGGCGTGCCGCGCCAGTCGAACGGTCACGGTGAGTTTCTCGTACGCGGCGTGCGCTGTCCCGTGGCGGGCCGGGTCAGCATGGACCAGGTCGTGCTGGACGTCGGCGACCTGCCGGTGCAACCCGGCGACGAGGCGGTCATGTTCGGCCCGGGTGCCGACGGCGAGCCGACCGCGGGCGAGTGGGCCGCGTGGGCGGGCACGAACGCGAACGACATCCTCACCGGTATCGGCGAGCGGGTGGTGCGCCGCTACCGCCCGGCTCGCTGAGGAAGGCCGCCCGACAACGGGAGGGCGGCCGCCGCCACCTGGTTGCGGCCGGCGTTCTTCGCCGCGTAAAGGGCTCGGTCCGCGGCCCGGATCAGGTCGTCGATGTTCTCGAAATCCGAGGCCACGCCGGCCATGCCCACCGAGACCGTGATGGGATGCCGGCCGATCGGGGCCGCCGCGATCCCCTGGCGGATGCGTTCGGCGATCTGGCGGCCCACCACCGTGTCGGTGTCCGGCAGCAGCACCGCGAACTCCTCGCCGCCGTAGCGGGCCACCAGGTCGCCCGGACGCACCAGGCGGCTCAACCGCGCGGCCACCTCCACCAGGACACGGTCGCCCACGTGATGGCCGTACGTGTCGTTGACGTTCTTGAAGTGGTCGATGTCCAGCAGCAGCACGCCCAGCGGATGCCCGGCCCGCCGCGACCGGGCCGCCTCGGCTCGTAGCGCCTGTTCCAGGAAGCGCCGGCTACGCAACCCGGTCAGCCCGTCGGTGATCGCCGCCCGCCGCTGCGCCGCCACCAGACCGGTCATCCGGGCCAGCACCAGCAGGAACAGGATCATGCAGACGACCGCGGCCACCCGCACGTGCGGCGCGCCGCCGTACGACTGCACCAGCAGCGTCGCCGGCGCCACCATCGCGGCCAGCGCCAGCGTGGTCAGCCGGCCCACGGTGGCGTCCGGGACCGCGGCCGAGGACGCCGCGACCAGCTTCGGGGCGGACGGGTGCAGGACCCCCGCCGCGAGCAGGAAAGCGGACGCCATCCACACCGCGTCGAGGTGGTTACCCGGGCGGTAGGTGCCGTTCAGGGACTGGATGCTGTAGGCCGCGCCGGCGTACAACTCCAGCGCCAGGTGGCCGCCGAGCATCCCGAGCGCGGCCGAGCGGGGCCCGGCGCCGAGCAGCAGGCGCGACCCGACGGTGATCAGCATCAGGTCGCTGACCGGGTAGGCGACCGACACGAACGTCGTCAGGTTCCCGGTGGTCACCGCCATCGTGGGCGCGATGATGAACTCGTACGTGAGATAGGCGGCGCTGACCGCGACGATCGCCGCGTCGACGGCGCTGGCGCCGTCCCAGCCGGGGGTGCGGCGCCGCACGATCAGCAGCAGCGCGCCGGCCATGAACACGTAGTGGCCCAGGTATCCGATGTCCGCGACGCTCGGGTACGAGACCTGGCCCTGGACCAGCGCGAGGAAGTAGAACACCGAGTCGGCGGCGACGGTGCACGACGCGCTGGCCGCCATCAGCAGCATCACCGGCCGCAGCCCCCGGTGCCGCCAGGCCGTGACCAGGCAGGCCACGGTGAGCGTGCAGTAGGCGCTGACGTAGAGCGCGACCTGCGTGCCGGCCGTGGCGCTGCCGAGGCTGACCAGCCACATGTACGCGACGATGACCACCGGAGCGGCCGCCAGCACCACCTGCCACGGGGGCACCCGCCGTGCCGCCACGGCCGCCGCGACCACTTTGCTCATCCTGGAACGGTCGCCCCGCACGGGTGCAAAACCCGCCCGGATCGGTTGCAGAACGGTTAGAGGTCCACCGTCACCGTCGTCCCGGCCGCGGACGAGTCGATGCGCATCCGGCCGCCGGACGCGCGCACGGAGTGCTCCACCAGCCGCAGACCCACGTGCCCCGGCGGACGCGCCGCGGCCGGCGAGAAACCGCACCCGTCGTCGGCGACCACCAGCCGCCCCCCGGACGCCCGCACGGTCACCTCCGACGCGCCCGCGTGGCGGACGGCGTTGCGCAGCAGCTCCCCCGCGATCCGGTGCATCGGCACCGCCGCCGCGCTGCGCACCGGATCCACGACGATGGTCACCCGCGGCGGCGACCCGGAAGCCACCGCGCTGATCTCGGCGACCAGCCGGTGCAGGGCCGCCGCGCTGATCGGCTCGTCCGGGACCAGCTCGGACAGCAGCGTCCGCAGCGAGCGCACCTCCCCCGCGATCACCCCGTGCGCGCGGGCCACCAGTTCCGGCCGGCCGGTCTCCAGCAGCAGGCCGCTGCCGGCCAGCGACGGGATCACCCCGTCGTGCAGGCGGCGGGCCAGCTCACGGCGGGTCAGGTCGGCCGCGGCCAGGCCGTAGCGCGACACGTCGGCGAACCGGCGGGCCATCATCAGCGACAACGGGACGGTCGCCGCGGCCAGCACCAGCAGGCCCAGCAGCACCACCGGCAGCAGCACCGCGGTCACGTGCGCGGTGGTGCCGGCCACGTCCACCGGCACGTACAGCTCCAGCCGCATGTCGTTGCCGGCCGGGTCGTGGAAGTCGAAGAACGCCTCCATCCGGGAGCCGGGCAGCGCCAGCTCGTACCGGTGCGCGGCGTCGTGCGGCACGGCCTGCACCACCAGCATCGGGACCGTGCTGGTCAGGCCCACGACGCGCGGCTCGTCGGACGCCACGATGGTGGCCCGGCCGCCGGACACCCGGAACACCTTGACGCGCTGCACCTGACCGGCCGCGAGGTACGGGCGCAGGTCGGTGAGCAGCGCCGCGGGCGCGACCGGCCGGGTCAGCACCGCGGCGGCGATCCGGCCGGCCGAGCCGTGCGCCTGCCGGGCGGCGTCGGCCTTGGCGTACCGCCAGACCCCGAGGGTGACCAGCGCCCCGACCAGGACCAGCACGATCGCGGTGAGCAGCAGGTGGCGCGCCAGGACGCGCATCAGTACCGCGCCCCGGGGTTGATCAGGCCGAGCCGGCTCGCGGTCACCACCGCGTCCAGCTGGGTGCGCACCTCCAGCTTGGCCATCAGCGCCTTGATGTGGTCACGTGCCGTGTAGACGGAGATACCGAGCGTGGCGGCCAGCCGGGTCGCGTCCTGCCCACGGCCCAGTTCGCGCAGCACGTCGTACTCGCGCGCGGTCAGCGCCACCGGGCTCTGCCGCAGGTGCGGCGCCACCACCGGACGTGCGGGCGAGCCGAGGCGTACGGCGGAAATGATCTCGGCGAGACCGGCGTCCTTGGCCAGGAAGGCGGCGGCGCCCGCGTCGAGCGCCCGGGCGGCCAGGTCGGCGCGGGGATGGGCGGTGAGAACGACCACCTTCCCGTACGCCCCGAGGGGTTCCACGAGGTCGAGGCCGCTACCGTCGGGGAGGTCGAGGTCCACGATCGCGACGTCGAAGCCGACCGCCGCCGCGCGGGCCAGGGCGTCGCGCACGGTGCAGGCGATGCCCGCGCAACTCATGCCCGGCTGGGTGTCGACGGCGAGGGCGAGCGATTCGGCGAACACCCGGTGATCGTCGACGAGGAGCACCTTCACATCCCGAAATCTAGGGAGCCGAGGGGCCATAAGGGAAGCCTAACCTTTCTTCGTCACACCGAAGTCCCCCGAAGTCCCCCGAAGATCACGAAGATCACGAAGATCACGAAGATCAAGGTTCAAGGAGCCCTCGTGCGCCGTTCCCTAGCCGCTCTGGCCGCCGCCACCGCCGCGGCACTGCTCGCCGTCGCCGGATGTTCGTCCGGCTCCGACAGCGCCTCGGCGACCACCAAGGCGGACAAGCCGACGCTCGTCCTCTACAACGCCCAGCACGAGGACGTCGGCAAGGCGTGGGCCGACGGATTCACCAAGGCGACCGGCATCAAGGTCGACGTCCGCAATGGCAGCGACTTCGAGATGGCCAACCAGATCGTCGCCGAGGGCAAGGCCTCCCCCGCCGACGTCTTCATCACCGAGAACTCGCCGGCGATGTCGCTGCTGTCCAGCAAGAGCCTGTTCGCGCCGGTGGACGCCGCCACGAAGGCGCAGGTGCCGGCCCGGTACGCGTCCAGCGCAGGCGACTGGGTGGGCGTGGCCGCACGGTCCACCGTGTACGCGTACCACACCGGCGCGCCGATGCCGAAGTCGATCCTGGATCTCGCCAAGCCGGAATGGAAGGGCAAGTTCGGCATCTCGCCGAGCGGTGCCGACTTCCAGGCCATCGTCAGCGCCGTCTACGCGGTCGAGGGCGACGCGGCGGCGACCACCTGGCTCAAGGGCATCAAGACCAACGGCAAGATCTACCGGGGTAACACCGCGATCCTGCAGGCCGTCAACGCCGGGCAGGTGCAGGGCGGCGTGATCTACCACTACTACTGGTTCAACGACCAGGCCGACGGCGGCAAGAACAGCAACAACACCAAGCTCGAGTACTTCGGCCACCAGGATCCCGGCGCGTTCGTCAGCGTCTCCGGCGGCGGCGTGCTCAAGTCCAGCAAGCACCAGGCCGAGGCGCAGCAGTTCCTCGCCTACATGAGCGGCAAGACCGGCCAGGAGATGCTGTCGGCGGGCACCGCCATGGAGTACTCGGTCGGCAACAACGTGCCGGCCAACCCCAAGCTCACCCCGCTCGACCAGCTCGACTCCCCGAACGTCGACCTGAACACGCTGAACGGCCCGAAGGTCATCTCCGAGATGCAGCAGGTCGGCCTGCTGTGATCTCCCGCGTCGCGGCGGCGGGCACCGTTCGGTACCCGCCGCTGAGGCTTGCCCTGGCGGCGGTGGTCGGCCTGCTCAGCCTGGTCCCGCTCGGCTACGTGGTGGCCAGCGTCGCGTCGGCCGGATCCGGGATCGGCGACCTGCTGTGGCGGCCCCGCGTCGGCGTGCTGCTGGTGCACACCGTGCTGGTGGTCGGGCTCGGGTCGGCGGGCTCGGTGCTGGTCGGCGGCGCGGCGGCCTACCTGGTCGAGCGGACCGGCCTGCCCGGGCGCCGCGTCTGGACCGCGGTGCTGGCCGCGCCCCTCGCCGTCCCCGCGTTCGTGATCAGCTTCGGCTGGTCGTCGTGGCAGCCCGGGTTCGCCGGGCTGCTGCCCTGCGTGCTGGTGTCGACGCTGGCCTACTACCCGCTGGTGTTCCTGCCGGTCGCGGCCGCGCTGCGGGGCCTGGACCCGGCCGTCGAGGAGGCCGCCCGCGCGCTCGGCGACGGCCCGGTGCGCACCTTCTTCCGGACCGTCGTGCCGCGGCTGCGCCCGGCCGCGATCGGCGGCGCGCTGCTGGTGGCGCTGCACCTGCTGGCCGAGTTCGGGGCGATCCAGCAGCTTCGCTACGACACGTTCACCACCGCCATCTACGACCAGTACCAGTCGACGTTCGACGGTTCCGGGGCATCCGCGCTGGCCGGCGTGCTGGTGCTGCTCTGCCTGCTGGTCCTGGGCGGCGAGGCGGGCCTGGCCGGGCGGCGGCGCACGGCCCGGATCGGCGGCGGCGCGGCCCGGGTCAAAACCGCCAGGACCAATCGTTTCCGGTACGCCGCCCCGCTGCCGTTGACGGTGATCGTGGTCGCGTCCCTGGGCGTCCCGGCCGGCGTCGTCGTCTGGTGGCTCGTGACCAGCACGTCCACCGCGTTCCCGGCCGCGCTGCTGGCCCGCACCGCCGGCTCGACGGTGCTGCTGTCCGCCGCCGGCGCCGCGATCACCACCGCGCTCGCGCTGCCGGTGGCCTGGCTGGTCGAACGCCGTCGCGGGCTCGCGCCGAAACTGATCGAGCGGGCCGGGTACGTGGGGAACTCGCTGCCCGGCATCGTGGTCGCGCTCGCCCTGATCACGATCGCCATCCGGTACGTGCCGTCGCTGTACCAGAGCACCGCGATGCTGCTCGCCGCGTACTCGGTGCTGTTCCTGCCGCTGGCCGTGGTCAGCCTGCGCGCCTCCTTACGCCACATCCCGCCCGAGCTGGACGACGTGGCCCGCTCGCTGGGGCTGCGCCCGGCCGGCGTGCTGTGGCGGGTGACCGTGCCGCTGGTCGCACGCGGCGCCGGGGCGGGGGCGGCGCTGGTGTTCCTGGCCGTGATGACCGAGCTGACGGCGACGCTGCTGCTCGCGCCGATCGGCACGAACACCCTCGCCACGCAGTTCTGGTCGTACTCCTCAGAGCTGCACTACGGCGCCGCGGCGCCCTTCGCCCTGCTGATGATCGTGCTGGCCGCGCCGGCCACCCTGTTACTGACGAGGCGGGCATGAACGGACTCGAAGTCAAGGCCCTGACCAAGTCGTACGGGGCTACCACGGTGCTCGACGGGGTCGACCTCACGGTGCCGGCCGGTGGGTTGACCGCGGTCATCGGGCGCTCCGGCGGTGGCAAGACCACGATGCTGCGGCTGATCGCCGGCTTCGACCGGGCCGACTCGGGCAGCATCAGGATCGGCGACCACCCGGCCGACGGGCTGCCGCCGGAACGCCGCCGGATCGGCTACGTCACCCAGGAGGGCAGCCTGTTCCCGCACCTCACCGTCGCCGGGAACATCACGTTCGGGCTGGGCTGGCGGGATCGGCGGCGGCAGAGCCGGGTCGGCGAGCTGCTCGAACTCGTCGGGCTCGGGCAGGCGTACCGGAAACGGCAGCCGCACCAGCTCTCCGGGGGTGAGCAGCAGCGGGTGGCCCTGGCGCGGGCGCTGGCGCGGCGGCCCGACCTGGTGCTGCTCGACGAGCCGTTCTCGGCGCTGGACGCCACCCTGCGCGGCACCACGCGGCGGGCGGTGCGGGCCGCGCTGGCGGCGACCGGGACGACGACCGTGCTGGTCACCCACGACCAGGACGAGGCGCTGTCGATCGCGGACCGGGTGGCGCTGCTGCGCGACGGGCGGATGGTGCAGGAGGGCACGCCGATGGACGTGTACCGGGCGCCGGTCGATCCCGCGGTGGCGGCGTTCCTCGGGACGGTGTGCTCGCTGGACGCCACCCTCGACGGGGACGAGGCGGACACGGTGCTGGGGCGTCTGGGGACGCCGCTCCGGGCGTACGGGAAGGGAATGGTGCTGATCCGGCCCGAGCAGATCGTGCCGGCCGCGGACGGGCTGGCGGCCATCGTGGAGGGTGTCGCGTTCCACGGGCACGACGGGCTGCTGACGCTGCGCGCGAAGGACGCCACGCTGGTGGCGCGCTGGGCCGGTCATCTGCTGCCGCGGCCCGGCGACGAGGTGCGGATCGCGGTCGAGGGATCGGCGATCGCGAGCTTCCCGGACACGGTCGGCTGACCGGAGCTGACCGAATCGGGGTAACTACATATTCGAATGTGTTCTAGGCTCGGCGGTCATGGAAGCTGTAACGCGCACGTTTTCAGCCCGCCTGGTGGCGGCCGGTGCGGTCGCCGTCCTCGGCGCAGGGGTCGCGGCCGGGCCGGCGTACGCCCACGGGCACGACCACGCCACGCCCGGCGCTGCCGGGGTGGGAGACCGGCTGTATCCGCTGAACGGCAACGGCGGATACGACGTCCAGAACTACGACTTACACCTGACCTACCCGAAGAAGGACCCGGCGCAGCAGGTCACCGGCGACGTGACCATCACCGCGGTCGCGACGCAGGATCTGTCCCGCTTCGACCTCGACTTCGGTGGCGACTCGCTCGCCAAGGTGTCGGTCAACGGCCGGACCGCCAAGTTCAGCCGCGACGGTGACGAACTCGTCATCACGCCGAGCCGCTCGCTGGACAAGCACAAGAAGTTCACGGTGACGGTGTCCGGATTCACGGCCACCCCGATCGCCCCCGACGCGGACTCGCCGGTCGGCTTCGTGGTGACCCCGGACGGCACCATGCTGGCCGGTCAGCCGTCGTCCTCGCACAACCTGTTCCCGTCGAACGACCACCCGCGGGACAAGGCCACCTACACGATCACGCTGACCGCGCCGGTCGGCTGGACCGGCACCGCCAACGGTGTGCTCGTCTCGACGAAGACCAGCCACGGCTACCTGTCCTCGACGTACCGCGAGAAGAACCCGATGGCGAGCGAGCTCGTCCAGGTCGCCGTCGGTGACTTCGTCGTGGTCAGCCGCCCGCCGGTCAACGGCGTCCCGATCCGCGACGTCGTCCCGACCCGCCTGAAGGATGAGCTCCTGCCGCTGTACGCCGACGAGCGTGCCGAGATGAAGTGGATGGAGAGCAAGGTCGGCAAGTACCCGTTCGAGAACTACGGGTCGCTGGTCATCGACGGGGACCTGGGCTTCGCGCTGGAGACCCAGACCCTTTCCCTGTACGACACCTCGTTCTCGGGGTACCCGTCGTACATTCTCAACCCGATCCTGACGCACGAGCTGGCCCACCAGTGGTTCGGGGACAGCGTCGCCCCGTACGAGTGGAGCAACGTGTGGCAGAACGAGGGCCACGCCACCTGGTACGAGGTTCTCTACGCGTACGAGACCGGCACGCTGCAGCAGTACGCCGGTGTCGCGACGCTGGAGGATTACTACAAGAAGGTGTACGCCCGCGGTGACGTCTACCGGCAGCGCTACGGTCCGGTCGCGCACCCGCTGAAGGCCGACTCCATCTGGGACGTCTTCAACCCCAACGTGTACGACGGGGGTGCGCTCGTCCTGTACGCCCTGCGCCAGCAGGTGGGCGACAAGAAGTTCCAGCAGATCGAGACGACCTGGGTGCAGAAGTACAAGGGTGAGTCCAAGTCCTCGGACGACTTCATCGCCCTGGCCTCGAAGGTCTCCGGCCAGAACCTGACGTCGTTCCTGCGGGCCTGGCTGTACGACGCGAAGACCCCGCCCATGCCCGGTCACCCGGACTGGACGGTCACCCCGGTCGCGACGGCGCCCGCCAGCGCCGCCGCCCCGATGGTCGCCCGCGCCAACTGAACCGATCGAAGGGTCCCGCCTCGGCGGGGCCCTTCACCCTCGGTAGTGGTCCGTCTCGGTGAAGATGCCGACGACAGTGCGCTTCGGGATGTCGAAGCCCAGCGTCAGGAAACGGCCGGGCGCCAGCTCCACACTGGACGGGTTGGCCTGGTCGGGGTGGCCCGAGTCGTAGATCTGCACGTCCGGGTACCCGTCCCAGGTCTCCAGCGGTCGCGTGATCAGACGGCCCACGGTGTCGCGGTGCTCGGCGAAACGGTGCGACAGATCGCCGTACGTGAGCAGCACCTCACCGGTGCTCAACAGCAGCGCGTGATGCGACGAGGCCGGCATGCCGGTCGGCTGTGCCTCGCTCCACGTGTGACCGCCGTCGGTCGAGCGCGCCAGATACGCACGGTCGGCGGTGGTGCGGATGAGGGTGACGAGCTGACCGTCCAGCACGGTCAGGGTCGGCTCCTGGAAGTGGATGGTCTCGTCCTCGCCCAGCAGCACCTCGCTGGCGGCCGGCCAGGTGCGGCCGCCGTCGGTGCTGCGGACCACCGTCGCCCGCGCCAGCGTCCGGCCGGGCAGCTTTCCGTAGATCGGCATCAGCAGGTCGCCGCCGGGCAGCTCGGCGGCCGCGCCGTGCGAGCAGGCACCGCCGTCGCCGGTCGACGCCGTCCCCACCGGTGCGGCCTCGCTCCACGTGCGGCCGCCGTCGGTGCTGCGGCGCACGAACGTTCCGTGCACGGTGTGTCGCGGCTTGGTGCCCCAATCGATGACGAAATAGCTCAGCAGCAGCGTGCCGTCGGCGAGCCGGGCGAGTTTCGGATCGCGGTCGTCCCACGGCCCGTCGACCGCGACGCGGGGCTCGTCCCAGGTCTCGCCGCCGTCACCGCTCTCGACGACCAGGATCCGGCCGTCCGCCCGGACGTGACCGGCGCTCTCCCGGAAGGCCGCGAGCAACCGGCCGTCCTTCGCGTCGGAGAGGTGCACGACATCTGGAAAGTGTGCCTGAAGACCCTGCCCGGCCTCGGCTACGGTGGTGATACGGGTGGGCACCGACCCTCTTTTCCGGTGTGTTCACACCAGGTAATTGCATGCATTTCGCTCTCACGGCATGGGTGAGCCTATCGCCGGGAATCTGTACGGCATCGCTGCCCCGCGGACGAGGAGACGCCAGTGCGACACGACGAGGTGACCAAGCTCGCCGCGCTCGAGGACCGCCACTGGTGGTATGCGGAGCGCCGATCGCTGGTGTCGAAGCAGCTCAAGCGGCTGGGTCCGCCGAAGCCCGGCGACCAGGCGCTGGACATCGGCTCGGCGGCCGGGGGCAACTCGGCGGTGCTGGCACGGCATGGCTGGTCCGTGACGGCGGCCGACCTGTCGACGACGGCGGTCACCCTGGCCGCGTCGCGGGGCATTCGGGTGGTCAACTCGGACATTACGCGTCTTCCCGTCAAAACCGAAAGCCTCGGCCTGGTCACCGCATTCGACGTGCTGGAGCACGTACCGGACGACAAGAGCGCGATCGGCGAGATCTACCGGGTGCTGCGCCGCGGCGCCACCACGCTGATCACGGTGCCGGCCTCGATGTCACTGTGGAGCCAGCACGACGTCGCCGTCGGTCACGTCCGCCGCTACAGCCGCGCGGAGCTGATCTCCCTGGTCGCCGGCTCCGGCCTGCGGATCGCCGACGTGTTCAGCTGGAACGTGCTGCTGCGCCCGATCGCCGCGTGGCGCCGCCGCCAGTCCACCGGCAGCGACCTGGACCGTCCCGCCGCCGTCGTCAACGCGGGCCTGCGCGCGATCGTCGCCGCCGAGCGGGTCCTTCCGGTCGGCCGGATGCCCGGCGTGAGCCTGGTATTGCGCGCCCACAAGGCATAGTGAGGCGCATGGGCGTCTCGCTGCACCACATCGTGATCGATTCGCGCGACCTGCCGGCCCAGGCCCGGTTCTGGTGCCAGGTGCTGGATTGGAAGGTGCTCTCGTCGCGGGAACGGGAGATCGTCATCGGGAGCGACGTGGACGCTCCGGTCGGCATCTGCCTGATGCCGGTCGACGATCCGAAGACGGTGAAGAACCGCGTGCATCTCGATCTCACCCCCGGTCCGGACGGCCGGGACGCCGAGGTGGAGCGTCTGCTTTCCCTTGGCGCGCGGCGGGTGGACGTCGGTCAGACCGGCGCGGAGTCGTGGACGGTGCTGGCCGATCCGGAGGGTAACGAGTTCTGCGTCATCCGTCCGAAGCGGACACTTGTCGGCTGAACAGCAGGTCCAGGTGGGCGTCCAGGGCGGCCAGGGCCTGCTGCTGGGTGTACTGGCCGCTCAGCAGGTACATGCCGAGGCCCTCCATCAGCGCCAGCACGCCCGCCGCATTCTCGTTCCGGCCGCGCGGCAGCAGGCCGGCGACGAACTCGACGAGCTGCGCGGTGTCGGTGCGCAGCGACGGCTCGGTCGCCGGACGCACCGCCGTGTACGCCAGGAACGCCAGCGCCACCCGCCCGTCCTCGCGCCCCGCGTCGTCGAGTGGCAGCACCGCCGCCAGGAACGTGCGCAGCAGCAGCCGGGGCGCCGGGTCCGGGCCGAGCCGCGCGACCGCCTCCCCCACCCGTTTCTGGCCGCGCTCCCGGACGACCGACAGCGCGAATCCCATCATCTCGTCCTTGGTCCGGAAATAGTGCTGCACCATCCCGGCCGACACACCCGCCTCGGCCGCCACGTGCCGCAGGCTCACCGCTTCGAGGCCCTGCTCGGCGGCGACCCGCATGAGGGCGTCCGCGATCAGCGTCCGCCGCTCGTGGTGATCGACCTTCTTGGGCATGGCGACGATCGTTTCACAGGGCCGGCGTCACCGTTCCGGACGCGCCGTCCACGGTGATGACCTGGCCGGTGACGATCCGGGTGGTGGCGCCGGGCACGCTGATCACGGCCGGGATCCCGTACTCGCGGGCCACCGTCGGCCCGTGCGCCATGATGGCGCCGGTCTCGGTGACCAGGGCGGCCGCGGTCAGGAACAACGGCGTCCAGCCCGGGTCGGTGGTCGAGGCCACGAGGATCTCCCCGGGTTCGATGTGGGCGGCGCCCGGGTCGTCGATCACCCGCGCCGGTCCGGTCACCCGCCCGGCGGCCGCACCGACCCCCTTGAGCACGCCGCCCTTGTCGTCCCCCGCAGGCAGCGTCGCCTCCACGTCCGTGCCGTCGGACAGAATCGCCACCGGCACCGCCTTGCGCCGCAGCTCCCGCCGGTGCACGGCCTTGCGCGCCGCGACGAGCTCGGTCTGATCGGCCCCGTCGAGGGCCGTCGCGACCTCATCCAGCGTGAGGAACATGATGTCCCCGGCATCGCCGAAAAGCTCCGACCCGATCAACAGCAATTGCTCCCGTACGGCGTGCAGCCGGTACAGTCCGGCGAACTTCCCGGCTTCGCGCAGTCCGGCGAGCTTCCGGGCCCGGCGCAGCAGAAAGATCGCGAGCCGCCCGCGTACCGGACGTCGCTTTTTGACCCGCGCGGCCAGCTCCTCGAGGGCGGTGGTGGCCGCCCGGGCCGCGGCCGCGAACCGCCGGTCGGGCGCCTGTTCGGGGTCGGTGATGCGCAGGTAGTTGGCGATGACGGCGAAGACCGGCGCGGGGTCCTCGGCCCAGCGTGGCACCCCGACGTCGGCTTCGGCGGCGCCCCGATGCCCGTACCGGGAAAGGAAAGCCCCGAGTCCGATGTCCGGCAGCGTGCCGGCGAGATAGCCGACCGCCAGCTCACCCGGCGGGGTGTGCAGCAGCAGGTCGCGGTGCGGGGTGGCCGCCGCGGCTTCGGCGAGGTGCCACAGCGCGAGGTCCATCTCGATGGTGACGTTGTGCGGGACGCCGCGCGGCACCGCGTGAATCTCATCGGCCGTGGCAACGCCGTTGAGCAGCGAGGCGGGCAGCGCCGACGCCAACATGCCGGCGACGATCGGCCAGGTCAGATCATCGGCGGCCGCGTCGCCACCGGCCGTGCCGCCGCCGGCCGTCGCGGCTCCGCCGACGTTGTCCCGGACGAAGGCCAGCCGCTCGGCCGCCGTGCGCAGCCCCTCGGGCGCCGCCGAGCCGATCCGGAGCCGTTCCACCGCGTCGAACACCCGCACCCGCGCCGCGTCCGGCCTGGCGAGGGCCCGCACGATGCCGCGCAGCGCCCGCACCGCCGCCCCGAGTGACGCATCCCCCGGGCGGCCTTTGCCCGCCGTGGCGTCCGGCGCGAACCGCGGGTCCTGCAGGATGTGTTCCATCACCGCTTGCGCCCGCGGCCCGAAGTCCACCGCCATGAGCTTGACGAGCCGTTTGCGCGCCGCCGGCCGCCGGGCCATGTCGGTCAGATCGCCGTAGAGCCGCCCGCCGATGTCCACGATCTCCACGCGCATCCCGAGCGAGGCGACCATGGCCGCGACGACTTGCTGGAGTGTCGACATCCCCATCGGCGTGACCGGCCGCAGCATCCCCTGCACGTTGCCGAACTCGAGGTAGACGCGCAGGTCCTCCCTCTGCGGCGGCAGCGGGAACAGCGTCGTGATGGGCCGCGACTGCAACAGCCACAACCCACCGTCGCGGTCCACCGCCCACTCCACATCCTGCGGCACCCCGAAGTGCGCCTGAACGCGCTCCCCCGCGCCGCGCAGCGCAACGCGCCACCCGTCCTCGCCCCCGGTCGCGGGCAGGATGAAGTGCCGCACGTTCTCGCGGCCGTCGACCACCGCGGTGCCCAGCCCGGCCGCCGCGTCGACCAGCATCTCGGTGCGGTTGCCGGTCAGCGGGTTCGCGGTGAACAGCACGCCCGCGGTCGCCGCGTCGACCATCCGCTGGACCACCACGGCCATGCGCACGGTCGCCGGGTCGATGTCGCGGGCGTCGCGGTAGGCCGACGCCCGGCCGCTGTGCAGCGACTCCCAGCACTTGGCGATCGCCGCGAGCAGCTCCTCGTCGCCGGTCACGTTCAGCAGCGTGTCGTGCTGGCCGGCGAAGCTCGCGTCCGGCAGATCCTCCGCCGTCGCGCTCGACCGCACCGCCACCGGGCCGCCGCCGAGCCCCGCGTACGCGGCCAGCACCTCGGCCGACGGGATCACGCCCTGCCGATACGCCTCGGTCGTGACGCAGAAGCCGTCCGGCACGCGCTCGCCGGAGCGGATCAGCTCGCCGAGGCCCGCCGCCTTGCCGCCGACCAGCGGAACCAGCCCGGCACGCGCCTCGGACAGGGGTATCACCAGCACGTTTCCCACCCCACTATGCAATACGACTGCATTGCATAACACCGTACCCGGCTTCGCAATGCAAGTGCAACGCATCCACCGGACCCATCAACCTGTGTTATGGATCGCCGCCGGGAACAGGGCCCGCGGCATACGGCGTTAACGCGCCGGGGCTTGGAACGGGAGGTGGCGTGACGTACGACATCGAGATTGTTATTGAAGTTTCAAAGTCAACCGCCGACTCTTATTACTGAAAGTTCAACAACCTGACGGAGGTTGGCATGACGGCTTCGATCAGCGAGGAGACGACGCTGGAGGTTCCCCCGGCATCGGTACGCACGCGCGTCGCCGTTCCGCTCAGATTCCCCGACGGATACCGGACGAAGGCGGACGTTTTCACCTTCACCGGCCTGGTCGACGGTCGCGAGCACCTCGCGCTCGGCCTGGGCGACTGGCAACAGGCGCTGCACGACGCCGCGGGACCCCTGGTCCGGCCGCACAGCGAATGCCTCACCGGCGACGTGTTCGGCAGCGAGCGGTGCGACTGCGGCCCGCAGTTACGCGAGGCCGCCGAGCGGATCAGCCAGACCGGTGGATTCCTGCTCTACCTGCGCCAGGAGGGCCGGGGCATCGGCCTGTACGCCAAGCTCGACGCGTACGCCCTGCAGGACAGCGGCCTCGACACGTACGCGGCGAACGTCGCCCTCGGCCACGGCGAGGACGAGCGTGACTACACTGTCGCCGCGCAGATGCTCCAGGCCTTGGACGTCGACCGCATCCGGCTGCTGAGCAACAACCCGGACAAGGCCGTCCAGCTCGACGCCCTCGGCGTGACGGTCACCGACCGCATCCCGACCGGCGTGCACCTGACCGGCGCGAACGGCCGGTACCTGGCCGCCAAGCGCGACCACACCCACCACACACTTGACCTGCCCGAGGGATACGACGCGGCATGAACACAAAGGAAATCGACCGCAGGCGGCTGAAGGCGGCCATCGAGCTCTCCCGGCTCTCGCCGCCCGCCGACTCGCACTACGCGGTCGGGGCGGTGATCACCGACGCGAACGACAACGTGCTCGCGACCGGCTACACCGCCGAGGGAGACCTGCACAATCACGCCGAGGAGGCCGCGTTAGCCAAACTCGCCGGCCGTGACCTCGACCTGTCCGGCGCCACCATCTACACCTCGCTGGAGCCCTGCACGATGCGCAAGTCGCGGCCGGACACCTGCACCGAGCTGATCGTCGCGGCGGGCATCGGCCGGGTCGTGCTCGCGCTGCGGGAACCGTCGGTGTTCGCCGACTGCCACGGGGTCGAGGACCTGACCGCGGCCGGCGTCGAGGTGGTCGAGATGCCCGAGCTGGGACGCCTGGTCGCCACGATCAACGGCCACCTGCTCGCCCCGGCCCCCACCGCGGACGCCGCCTGACATGGAACCGAACTGGCTGGAGGAGGACGAGCTCACGACGTGGCATCACGTGGTGCAACTGTTCATGCTGCTCCCGACGGCCCTCGACCGCCAGCTCCGGGACGAGGCCGGCATTCCGCACGCGTACTACATGATCATGGCGATCCTGAGTGAGCAGCCTGATCGCTCGATGCGGATGACCGAGCTGGCCAAGAACACCGGGACCACCACGAGCCGCCTCTCGCACGCGGCCGCGACGCTGGAGGAGCGTGGCTGGCTGCGGCGGGAGGCGTGCGCGTCGGACAAGCGCGGCCAGACCGCCCGGCTCACCGACGAGGGGATGGCGGCGGTCGCGGCGGCCGCTCCCGGGCACGTCGCCGAGGTGCGCCGGCTCCTCTTCGACCACCTCTCCCCCGACGAGAACGAGCAGCTCCGGGCGATCCTGGCGAAGGTGCTGCCCACCCTCAAGGCCTGATCAGCCGCAGTAGGTGAAGACCAGGTGCCGGTACGCGGCCATCGACGAACTTTGGACGAGCCAGCATCCCGGCAGTACGCCCGGACGGGTCACCGACCGCACCAGCGCCAGGGCCGCCGCGTTCTCCGCCTCGGTCTCCGCCTCGATGTGCCGCACGCCCGCGTCGATGCACCGCCGGACGAGGCCGAGGACCAGGCGCCGGCCGACGCCCCGCCCCTGCCACTCGTCCGCGATCATGATGGCCATGTCGGGCGGCCCGCCGCCGGGCGGCCGGACGCACTCGGCCAGCCCGACGATCTGTCCGCGGTGGACCGCGGACTGCCGCAGCGACGGCCGCATCAGGCTTTTCACGTAGGACGGTGGCAGCGAGCGGGTACCGGTGTGAAAGCGCCGGGACAGCGTCCCCGTCGAGAACAGCGACTCCGCCGATCGGAGTCTTTGGAGATCGCCGGCATGCCACGGCCGGGTCACCAGGTGTGAGCCCACGCCACCCGTGACGACCGTTACGGCCGAAGGTTCACCGTATGTAACGCACGTCTCAGGTCCGGGCGTGGCAGGGGCACGCGGCCGCGACCGGGACTCCGGCCGGCGCCGGGGCGCCGCCGAGTCAGTGGTGCCACTACCGTTACCTTTCAGTGCTCTCTGGTGAGAGCATGATTCGCAGTCCCGCCTTGCGGTGGGGCGGTCCCGGTCTGACCGGCTGGTGCCGTGCCGGGTTGACGCTTCACGGCCACCTGCCCGCGTACGCGGGTCTTCTGGTCGGCTCCACGTCCAGCCACCGAGCCACTCCCGGCGGTGTCGAACTCGGCCGCGAGTGTGGCCAGGTTGAGTGCGGCGTTGAGGTCGCGGTCGATGACCAAGCCGCACGCCTGACAGTGGTACACACGCTCGTTGAGGGCGAGTTTGGTTTTCACCGCGCCACATGCTGAGCAGGTTTTCGAGGACGGGTACCAGCGGTCGGCGACGAGTAGCCGGCCGCCGTTCCATCCGGTCTTGTACGCCAGTTGGCGGCGGATCTCGGCGAAGCCGGCGTCGGCGATGTGGCGTGCCAGTTTCCGGTTGGCGAGCATGCCGGTGACGTTGAGGTCTTCGACCACGACGGTGCCGTGTTCGGCCGCGAGGCGGGTGGTGAGTTTGTGCAGGTCGTCACGGCGCAGGTTGCTCACGTGGGCGTGCGCGCGCCCGAGTCGGGCCGCCGCCCGTTGCCACCGTTTCGACGGACGCCGGCCGGTTCGCCGGTCCGGGCCGCTCTTACGCGACAGCGCCCGGGCGAGCATCCGCATCCGCTGCAGGGCGGTGATCAAGTGACGCGGGTTGGCGACCAGTTCCCCGGTGGACAGCACCGCGAGATGTTTGATCCCGACGTCGACACCGACGATCGAGCCCGGCCGTGCCGGGCTCAGCTGCGCGCGCTCGACCTCGACGGTGAACGACACATGCCACCGTGCTGCGTCACGCCGCACCGTGGCGGACATGATCCGCGCGGTCGCGTTGTCGAGACGACGGGCCAGTTTGCGGGCCGACTCGTGCAGCTTCAACCGGCCCAGCCGGGGCAGCACCACATGCATGCGATCGGGTTCGACCCGGATCGCTCCGGTCGTAAACCTCACCGAAGCGGTGCTGCGGCGACGCGACTTGAACCGGGGAAACCCGACCCGGCGTCCGGCGCGTTTACCGGTGCGGGAGTCGGCCCAGTTCTTCAACCCGCGCGCCAGGGCGTCCAAACCCGTATTGAACGCCTCCTTCGACACCTCGCCCCACCACGGCGCGACCTCGGGCTTCGCGGTGTTCCATGCCTTACGCAGGCCTGCGAGCGACCAGGACAGAGACGGCGTCAGCAACTGCTCGGGCACACCATAGGAGCGTTCCGCAGTCCGCTGCTCCATCACGGCCTTGACCTTCGCGAGCGCCCAGTTATGCGCGACGCGGGCCGCCCCGGCATGCGCCAGGACCTCGCGTTCCTGGCGCGGATTCAGGTCGAGGGCGAACCGGTACGCCTGGATCGTCTTCACGCCGGGGCGCTCTCGGTGACGGCCTCGACGGCCCGGCGGACACGCTTCGCAGCGCCGCGGCGGCCGTAGAGGCGGGCACACAACGAGGTCAGGATCTCGGTCACGTCACGGACCAGGTCGTCATCGAATTCGGCCGCATCGACCACCAGCAGACGGCGCCCCTGCGCGGTCAGCGCCGCCTCGACATACTCGGCGCCGAACCGGGCAAACCGGTCCCGGTGCTCGACCACGATCGTCGACACCGCCGGGTCCCCCAGCAACGCGAGCAACTTCTTCCGATCACCGTTCAGTGCGGACCCGACCTCGGTCACCACCCGGTCCACGCCGAGCTTCTGGCCGGTGGCCCACATGGTGACCCGGGCGACCTGCCGATCCAGGTCCAGCCTCTGATCGGTCGATGACACCCGGGCATACACCACAGTCTGCCCGCCGCCGGTGGTCACACCGGTGACCGGCTCCCCCACCATGATCAAGCGACCAAGGCGGTAAGCGGGAACAGGCAATGTCCCGGACTCGTAACGCCGACGTGCCGTCGCATACGAGACTCCCGTGGTCGCCGCCCACTCCTTCAAGTTCACAATGCCGACTATAGCCGACTAATGAGCACTAATGACAACCAACATGCCAGCAGTTGCTACTCTCCGATCAGGACACCAGCGGCCCGCGCAGCGCGGCACGGGCGGCGTCGTGGTCGCCGTTCAGCGTCGCCCACGGCATCGGGCGGCGACCCCACAGCGCCAGCAGCAGGTCGGCCGCAGTGCCGGTCAGCTCGGCGACCGGCTCGCCCGGCCCGAGCACCCAGGAGTCCCCGAGGTCGGTGGCGGTGAACCGGACCGCCGCCGCGGGCGGGGTGGCGCGACCCTTCTTCACCTGGCGCGGCACGAAGACCTCGATGACCTCGGCGATCCCGTCGCCGCACAACGTGGCATCCAGCTCGGCGGGCCGGACCAGCGCGTGCTGGGCGTCCCAGCGGTGGATGAGCGTCTCCAGGCACCGCCGCCGGCGCCAGAACGCGACGGTGCGCGGCGGCGCGAACGTCCAGGCCTCGGTCCCGGGGTCGATCTCCAGGGTGCTGGTCAGGACGCGAACCGTGTCGGCGAACCAGGGCGCGATGTCGTCCGGCGCGAGCGGCGCTTCGTAGTCACCGCGCCGCTCACGAACCGCGGTGGCCGCCCACAGGTTGCCCCGCCCGAGGTGTTCGGCCAGGTCACGCAGGTCCCAGTCGCCACAATGCTCGATCGGCACCGAGAGGTCGTCGCTCAGACAGTCCTGAAAGGTGGTCAGTTCGCTGCGGAGAAGCGCCAGGTAATCGAGCTCCATGACTGGACTGTAGTCAAGCAGGCGCATACTTCGCTGGTGCGCGTGTGGCTGGAGACGCTGCGGGCAGCCTGGTCGGTCGAGCCGGTCAGCATCCGTTCGCCGCGACCGTTCGATGAGGTCGTTCGCCGGCTGGGCAGCGGCACGGTGATCGCGAGAGCCCCGGACCGCGCGGTGATCCGGCTGCGCCCCGCTGCGCGGAAAGTGGCCGCCGTGTGGTCACCGGTCCTGCGCGGCCGGCTCGTCCCCGATCGGGCGGGCAGCGACGGCGACAGCCGCGGGTGCAGACTGGACGGTGTGATCGGCTGCGAGCCGGAGCAGCGCGCCCTCTGGCTGATCTGGCTCGGCGCCATCGCGCTGGCCGTCGGGATCATGGCGGTATCCGCCGTTAACTACGCGGTCAGTGGGCACGGGCGGGACGCGCTCGACAGCGTCGGTCTGGCCACCGCGGCAACGGCCATCGCCCTGATCCTGCCCGCTTGCGTCGCCTACAGTTACCGGCGGCGCAGGGGACAAACCGCCTACCTGCGCTCCCGGATCACCGCGCTGATGGAGGTGGATTGACGTGCCCGCGTGGTGGGACAAACTGGTTGGTGAGCGGGTCAGTGTCCGTTCGCCGATTCCGTTTCCGGAGGCCGTCCGCTGGCTCGGTGCCGCCGTGACCGAGGCGTCCCCGCAGCGCGCGACGATCCGGCTGCGCAGCACCGCGCCGACCCCGAACTCGCGGGACCTGCCGCCGCCGGTGTTGCGGGGCCGGCTCGTCCCGGACGGCGCCGGATGCCGGTTCGACGGGGTCATCGTGCTGCTCGGCCATTCGAGGCGGGCGCGGCAGGTCGGCTACCTCCGGTCGTGGATCACCGGGGCGCTCGCCGTGCCGTACTTCGGGGCACGCCGCACGCAGGACTGATCCTGGTGCGGGTGCACCGGCGTACGGGGGAAAGAATCTCAGGCCGTGGCGACGTCGCGCTTCGGCAGCACCCAGCCCGGCCTGGGGAAGTGGCAGGTGTAGCCGTCGGGGAGGCGCTCCAGGTAGTCCTGGTGCTCGGGCTCGGCCTCCCAGAACGGGCCGGCCGGCTCGACCTCGGTGACCACCTTGCCGGGCCACAGACCGGAGGCCTCGACGTCGGCGATCGTGTCCTCGGCGACCCGCTTCTGCTCGTCGCTGGTGTAGAAGATCGCCGACCGGTAGCTCAGCCCCACGTCGTTGCCCTGCCGGTTGCGCGTGGTCGGGTCGTGGATCTGGAAGAAGAACTCTAAGATCTCCCGGTACGAGGTGATCGACGGGTCGAAGACGATCTCGATCGCTTCGGCATGCGTGCCGTGGTGGTAGTAGGTGGCGTTCGCGACGTCGCCGCCGGAGTAGCCGACACGTGTGCTGATCACGCCGGGGCGGCGGCGGATGAGTTGCTGCATGCCCCAGAAGCAGCCGCCGGCCAGGATGGCGGTCTCGGTTTGGCTCATAGCGCAACGCTACCTGCCGTGCCTCGCGCGGGTGTCCAATGGTTTGGTGGGATTTCCCGACCCGGTGCCCCCGATGCTGGCCACGCTCGGCACGCTGCCCAGCGGCGGCGGCTGGGCATATGAGTATAAATGGGATGGCGTGCGGGCCGTCGTCTACGTGCAGGGCGACGACGTGCGCATCCTGAGCCGCAACGAGCGGGACGTCACCGCCGCGTATCCCGACATCGCGGACACGATGCGCGGCCTGGGCACCATGATCCTGGACGGCGAGATCGTCGCGCCGGACGCCGACGGGCGGCCCTCGTTCGCCCGCTTGCAGCGCCGGATGAACGTGCACGAGCCGAGTGTGGCGCTGATCTCCGGTACGCCGTTGCACTACAACGTGTTCGACCTGCTCGGCCTGGATGGCACGTCGCTGCTGGCGGCGCCGTTCAGTGAGCGCCGCGCCGGGCTGGAGTCGCTGGCCGACGTCCGGGTGCCGCCGTCGTTCGTGCTCGACGAGGCCGGGCCGGTGGTCGCCGAGTCACGCAAGCGCGGCCTCGAGGGAGTGGTGGCCAAGCGGCTGGACTCCCCCTACTCCCCCGGACGCCGGTCGCCCGACTGGATCAAAGCCCCCTTCATCCGTACGCAGGAAGTGGTGATCTTGGGGTTCAAGGAGGGCGAGGGTCGCCGGGCCGGCACGATCGGCGCGCTGCTGGTCGGTTTGTACAGAAAAGGCAAGCTTTCGTACGTCGGTGGGGTGGGCACCGGCTTCACCGACTCGGCGCTGCGGGCGCTGCAGGACCAGTTGACGCCGCTGGCCGTGGCCGAGCCGGCTGCCGACGACGTGCCGCGGCGCGACGGGCGCGGGGTGACGTGGGTGTCGCCGAGCGTGGTGGGCGAGGTCGAGTACCGCAGCTTCACCCAGGACGGCCGGCTGCGGCACTCGTCGTGGCGTGGCCTGCGACCCGACCGGAACCCGTCCGAGGCGAAGCTCCCGTAGGTGGTTGCTCCCAAGAATGAAGCGGCGTAGACATAGATAGCCACCGCTTCGAGGAGTGCCCGTGCGTCGTCGGCTCCCGCTTCTGGCTGTTTCCGTCCTGATCCTCGCCGTTCCCTCCGTCGCCGTCGCGCATCCCGTCGAGGCGGGACTCCTGCCGTTCCCCAGCAACCGCTTCACGGTGCCGGACCGGACCAGCCCCACCGGGCTTCGGGTGCGTTTCGGGGCCTCCGCGCTGCCGGCCAATGTGGCCGGCAAACACATCGACCCGGCCGAGTGGAACCGGCAGGACGGCTTCAGCCCGGGCACGCCGATCCTGGCTCAGGTCCCGGATCTCGATCCGGTGGCCAGCGGCATCGCGCCGGTCACCGACATCGGACGCTCGCTGGCACCGGACGCGCCGATCGTGCTGCTGAACACGCGCACGTGGGAGCGCACGCCGTACTGGGCGGAGCTGGACGCCCACGCGACGAGCCGGCCGCTGCTCATCGTCCGGCCGGCGGTGGCGCTGCGCGAGGCGACGCGTTATGTCGTGGTGCTGCGGGGTTTGCGCGACCACCACGGGACGTTGATCCGCGGGCACTCGCCGGTCGACCTGCGGCGGGCGAGGATCGACACACGCGAGGTGTATCTCGCGTGGGACTTCACCGTGGCGAGCGCTGCCGGGCTCACCGGGCGGGTCCTGCGGATGCGCGACGACGCGTTCGCGAGGCTGGGCAAGCGGGCACCGGCGTTCACGGTCAGCCAGGTCACGTCTTTCACCGCGGAGCAGGATGCCCGTATCGCGCGGCAGGTGCGCGGGACCGTGACCGTGCCCAGCTATCTCACCGGGGACGGCGGTCCCGGGTCACGACTCCACTATGGATCATCCGCGCCCGGTGCGCTGCCCACGTCGCCGGGTGGGTCGCTCGCGGCCGACTTCGTCTGCAACATCCCGCGCAGCGCCAGTGCCAGCCGGCCGGCGCACCTTTCGCTTTACGGGCACGGGCTGCTCGGCGCGCCCACCGAGATCAACGCGGGCAACGTCAAGGACATGTCCCAGGCGTACGACTTCATGTTCTGCGCCACGAGCTGGATCGGTCTGTCCTCGGCGGACATTCCGTTCGTCGCGCAGACGTGGACCGATCTGAGCACGTTCCCGGCGGTGCCCGACCGGTTGCAGCAGAGCTTCCTCAACTTCCTGTTCCTGGGGCGGGTGATGCTCGCGCCGGGCGGGTTCGCCGCGAACCCGGCGTTCCAGGACGCGGACGGGCGCAGCCTGCTGGATCGCGCCGGCGGGATGCACTACGACGGCAACAGCCAGGGCGGGATCAACGGCGGGGCGCTGACCGCGATCGCCCAGGACTGGACGCGCTCAGTGCTGGGTGTGACCGGCATGAACTACAGCACGCTGTTGCAGCGCAGCGTCGACTTCGCGCCGTTCCAGCAGCTGATGGATCAGTCCTATCCGGACAAGACCGACCAGCAGCTGATTCTCGCGCTGATCCAGATGCTGTGGGACCGCGGCGAGGCGAACGGGTACGCGCAGCACCTGACCTCGTCGCCGTTGCCGCATACTCCGGTGCATCAAGTGCTGATGCACGTGGCCTTCGGCGACCACCAGGTGTCCCCCGCGGCGGCACAGGTCCAGGCGCGGACCATCGGGGCCCGGCTGCATACTCCCGCCCTGGCGCCTGGTTGGTCCGACGAGGCGCAGCCGTTCTGGGGAATCAGACAGATCCAGAAATATCCGTATCGTGGATCGGCGCTGGTGGTGTGGAACAGCGGTCAGGCATTCGCGCCACCGCCCACGAACCTCGCCCCCAGCGGGCCGGAGTTCGGCACCGATCCGCACGAGTTCCCGCGCGCGCAACCCGAGGCGCAGCAGCAGAAGGCGACGTTCCTGCTCACCGGAAAGGTGGTCGACGTCTGTTCCGGCGGGCCGTGCCCTTAAGGGCGCCAGACCCACGGGGTGGTCGTGCTGACCGCGTGCAGGCCGAGGCGCTGCAGGATGGGGGCGCTGTCGGTCGAGGCGTCCACCAGGAGGTATTTGATGCCCCGGGCGGTGGCCGTCTGGGCGCGGCGGGCCACCAACGCGCGGTAGATGCCCTTACGACGCCACCCCGCCAAGGTGGAGCCGCCCCACAACGCCGCGAACTCGGTGCCGGGCATGATGACCAGCCACGCCGCGGAGACGACCTCGCCGCCCGCCTCGGCGACCAGCACGACGATGTTGTCCGGGGCGGTCTCGATGCGGTTGTGCAGGTCGTCGGCCAGCCACGACCAGTCCTGCGACCACACCTCGGACTCCATCGCCGCGATCCGGCGCAGGTCGGCCGGGTCGGTGGTGGCGCGGATCGTGACGCCGGCCGGGGTCTCGCCGGCCGTGATCAGATCGGCGGCCAGGCCGACGACCACGGTCTCCTCGTCGTCCGGAGTGAACCCGGCGAGGCGTAAGCGCTCGGTCAGGTCGGCGCGGTCGTGGCGGTACGTCTTCCACTCGACGGCCTGGTCACGCGCGGCGAAGCGGTCACGCAGCCGGATGATCAGCGCGTCCAGGTCGTCGCCGTCGAGGGTGTCCAGGTCGCGAGCGAAGATGAAGCCCTGCGTGGGGGTGGTGATCTCCAGGGCGGGGCCGTCCCACGACGGGGTCCAGCTGGACGGCAGCCGCGCAGCGATGGTCCCCCGGACCTGCGCGTCGTGCAGGGCCAGAAGTTCGTTCGGTGTAGTCATCGCGGCGCAGCATGTCATCGGCTGCGGGCGATCGGCAAGCAGTGCAGAATTTTCCCAGCCGGCTTGACGGTACGAGCGCGTTCAAGGAGAGCGAACCATGCGAAAGATCATCTACTGGGTGCACGCGTCGGTCGACGGGTTCATCGACGGGCCGGACGGTGAGTTCGACTGGCCGGTGATGGGTCCCGAGCTGTCCGCGTACTCCGAAGGGCTCGACCAGCACGTCGACACCCTGCTGTACGGGCGGCCGGTGTGGCAGATGATGGTCGGGTTCTGGCCGGACGCCGAGGCGGTCTCGCAGGACCCGCACACGCTCGCCTTCGCACCGTTCTGGCGGGCCACCCCGAAGGTCGTGTTCTCCCGCGGCTACCCCGGTGACGAGTGGACCGAGCGCGTGATCCGGGACGACCTGCTCGCCCAGGTGACCGCGCTCAAGGAGCAGCCGGGCGAGGACATGCTGCTCACCGGGGGCTCCGGCCTGGCCGCCGCGCTGACCGATCTGGGCCTGGTCGACGAGTACCACATCGCCGTGCACCCGGTGGTCCTCGGCGGCGGCCGCAAGCTGTTCGCGGATCCGAAGCACCGCCTCAACCTGCGGGCCGCCGAGTCCCGCCTGCTCGACGGCGGCGTGGTCGTGACCAGCTACCAACTCCGCTAGGCCCACCCTCCTCGTAGGATGTTCGAAACAGAGGGAGGCGTCTATGCGTGCGGCGATGGTCACCGCGTTGGGCGGGCCGGAGGTCCTGACGTTGGTCGAGCGGCCCGATCCGGTGCCCGCGAAAGGCGAAGTGATCGTCCGGGTGCGGGCCGCGTGCGTGCATCCCGCCGACATCGCCGCGCGGGTGGGGCAGATTCCCGGGGGCCCGGTGCCGCCGCCGTTCATGCCCGGCTGGGACATCGCCGGCGAGATCGTCGCGACCGGCGCCGAGGTGACCGAGTTCGCCGCGGGTGAGCAGGTCGCCGGGATGATCCCGTGGTATCTCACGCGCGGCAGCATCGGCGCCTACGCCGAGCTGGTGGCGGCGGATCCCGACTGGCTGGTGCCGATCCCGCCCGGCCTCGACCCGATCGCCGCGGCCACCGTCCCGCTCAACGGCCTCACCGCACGCCGCGCCCTGGACATGATGGCCCTCACCGAGCCCACCGACGTGCTGGTGACCGGCGCGAGCGGCGGCGTCGGCGGCTTCGCGGCGCAACTCGCGACACAGCAAGGGCATTCCGTGTACGCCTCGGCCACGCACGACGACGAGGACTGGGTACGCGGCCTCGGCGTGCACACGGTGGTCCCCCGATCGGCCCAGTTACCGACGGCCACGGTCGTGCTCGACGCGGTGCCGCTCGGCGAGCCGGCCGGTGCCGCGGCCCGCCCCGGCGGGGTACTGCTGAGCACCCGCCCGACCCCGCCGGTCGACCCCGCCAAGCGGGTACGCCAGGAGGTGGTGCTCGTGCAGCTCGACCGCCCCGCGCTGCGCCAGCTCCTCGAGTCGGTGGCCAAGGACCAGCTGCGCACGAGGGTCGCGGCCACGTTCCCGCTGGCCGAGGCGGCCGAGGCCCACCGGCGCTTCGAGGCCGGCGCGGTCCGCGGCAAAATCGTCCTGGTCCCGTAATGGCCGGCGCCCGTCTGTACGACACCATCGGAGCGACCTACACCACGACCCGCCGCACCGAACCACGGATCGCCGCCCAGGTCTGGCACGCGCTCGGCGACGCGCGCACGGTGCTGAACGTCGGGGCCGGCACCGGCTCCTACGAGCCGGCCGACCGCGACGTCACCGCCGTGGAACCGTCATCGCTCATGCGTGCGCAGCGTCCCGCGGGCGCGGCGCCGTGCGTGGCCGCCGCCGCGGAGAGCCTCCCGTTCGAGGACGGGTCCTTCGACGCCGCGATGGCTTTCGCCACCATCCACCACTGGCAGGACCCGATCGCGGGCCTGCGCGAGATGCGCCGGGTCGCGCGCCGCGTCGTCGTCTTCACGCACGACACGACCGAGGCCGGCTGGTTGCAACGGTTCTGGCTCACCCGCGACTACCTGCCCGAGGTCCGCGCCCTGATCGCCGGCCGGCCGTCGCTGACCGAGCTGGCGAGCGCCGTCGCGGGCCGCCTGGAGCCGGTGCCCGTCCCGTGGGACTGCGTCGACGGCTTCTTCGAGGCGTACTGGCGCCGCCCCGAGGCGTACCTGGAAGAGCAGGTTCGGCGGGGTGTGTCGGTGTGGTCGAAGGTGGGGACGGAGGCGGAGCGGCGGGCCGTGCGGCAGCTCCGCGACGACCTGGTCTCAGGCCGCTGGGCCGACCGCAACCACGACCTGGTCACCCTCGAGACGGCGGAGCTCGGCCTGCGCCTGATAGTGGCGTGACTCAGCGGCCCGGGCGTTCGCCGGCGCCGAGCCGTCCGTCAGCCATCAGCGCCCCGGTCATTCTGGGCGAGAAGCAGGGTCGCCAGCCGGTAAATCTCAGCCAGCGTTGCGCCGACGTCACCGTCGTCGGACGGGTATGTGTCGTTGATGCTGCCCATCCCGGATCTGGCGCACACAACGTGCGGTAGAGGTGGTCGCGGGTGCGGAGAGCAAGGACGGCCAAGGTCATGACCCAGGCCGGACAGGAAAGCTGAGCCGCTCCGCCTCCGCGGCGGCCAGCGGAGGGGTCGGCTCTGCCGATGCAGCCCAGGTCGTTTCGTAGCCCGGCGGCCCCGATCGCAGCGTGGTGGCTCAGGACGGACATTTGCCGCGCGCCGCCGGGCGGGGCGCTGCAGCCGGCGCCCTATGAGGCCATGATGTGGGATCCGTGCCCGTTGTATGGGACTGGCGACCACATCGTGGCGGCGGGTCCGCAATGTGAGATCCGCGTCCACAATAGAGCGTCTTTCCTGCACTTTCGTACCCTTTGTTCGGCCGCTTTCCCCGACGTTTCGTAGACCTTGGAGAGTTATGGCTCGTATGTGGGCGCAAGTCTCCAAGGTCTCAAGAAAGCCCAGCATGTGGAACTGTTCAGCTGTTTCTCGCGCCGCTCGCCCTGCGATGAGTTGGCCTTGCGCGGCGGACCTGCGCGGACTCCACTCTGTGGGGAGCCGGGACCTTCCGGTGGTGGCGGGTGCCCACACGGGGGTGGGGGTGGCTGCGGTGTGGGCAACCGCAACCTCCTCGGCGTCGCCGCTGCCCACACCGGGGTGGGGGTGGCTGCGGTGTGGGCAACCGCAACCTCCTCGGCGTCGCGGCTCCCCACGCCCGGGTGGGGCGGCCACTGTGGGCAGCTGGGACCTGCCGGGTCTGGCGGCGTCGCCTCGCACGGGGGCTCCCAGCCGACGGAACCAGCTGAACAGTTACAGCATGTGGCCGGGATCGCCGCATAGTGGGATAGGCGGACGAGGCGCGCGCCGACTGGAGACATTGCGTGGCTCGTCAGTCGTCTCGGCGGCGGATCTCGGTCGTGAGCTGCGGCCGGTCGCGGCTTGCCGGTTGCTCGACCCGCACGGCGTCCTCGACCCGCACGCCGTCAAGATCCGCCGCGGCCCGGCGCGGGAACAACGCGGATTCGGACCCGGACCCGCATGTGCCGCACGCTCTGGGTGCTGGCCGTCGTTCCGGGTTCCGGTCGCCCGGCCGGGGCGGCGCCGATATATACAACCTTGCCCCGCGGAAAGCCGCATCATCGCATCTCACGGTGCCGAACTGCCGCTACGGTCGTTCCATAGGGAGGCCAGGCCGAATCGATTCGAGGTGTGCCATGAACGACGACCCTGTGGTCAGCAACAAAGATCTCTACCGCGTGATCATGGAGAACGACCGGGTACGGGTCCTGGCTTACGCCGACATGCCGGGCGACCGGACCACCCCGCACCGCCATCCGGACAGCGTCATGGTGACGTTGAGCGGCTTCCGCCGGCGGTTGTCCGCCGACGGCCGCGACATCGACGTCGAGCTGGCGGCCGGCGAGGTGCGCTGGCTCGACGCGCAGGAGCACTCCGGCGAGAACATCGGTGACACCGAGTGCCGGACCATCTTCGTCGAGCTCAAGGAGCCGAAACCCGCCGGCACCGACGGCACGGCACGGCTTGGCCCGACGCTCTCCTGAGCGGGCCGCAGGCGGTTCACCATCGTGGCGAGCGACTCCGGTGATCTTTGATACCCGCGAGGTTGCGTACATCCGGGAAAGGGGCACATGCCTGCTGGTGTTGGGTCACTTCGGAAACACGAGAGGACCCACGCTATGCAACCGAACGCCGCGTCACCATCATCGCCGACCCGATCCTTGGGAGTCGTGCTCGCCGCGGTCGGAATCCCGGCCTTCATGGTGGCGCTCGACAACCTCGTCGTCGGAGTCGCGTTGCCCCGGATCCGGGACGATCTGCACGTGTCGACGGCGGGCCTGCAGTGGGTGGTCAACGCCTACACGCTGCCGTTCGCGGCACTGCTGCTGACCGCCGCCGCGCTCGGCGACCGGGTCGGGCGGCGCGCCGTCTTCATCGCCGGGATCGTGGTCTTCACGCTGGCGTCGGCCGCGTGCGCGTTGTCGACGCAGGACTGGCAGCTCAACGTGGCCCGCGCGGTCCAAGGCGTCGGCGGCGCGGCGGTCCTGCCCTTGTCACTGACCCTGCTGGCCCACTCGGTGCCGGACAAAGTACGCACCTTGGCGGTGGGTATCTGGGGCGGCGTCTACGGCCTCGGCGTGGCCATCGGCCCGGTGGTCGGCGGGGCGATCGTCGAGTACCTGCACTGGCACTTCATCTTCTGGCTCAACGTGCCCATCGGCGTCGTCGCGGTGGTGCTGGCGACCACCGTGCTGTCCGAGTCGCGCGGCCCCGGGCACCGGCTCGACCCCGTCGGGGTGGTGCTGTCCGCCGGTGGCCTGCTGCTGGTGGTCCTGGGCGTGGTGAGCGGACCGCAGGACGGCTGGGGCTCGACCCAGGTGCTCGTGGAGCTGATCGCGGGCGCGGCGGTGCTCGTGGCCTTCGTCCTGTGGCAGGCCCGCAACAAGGTGCCGATGATGCCGCTCTACCTTTTCCAGTCGCGTGGCTTCGCCATCGTCAACGCGGTGACCTTCACGTTCAGCGCCGGGGCGTACGGGGCAATCTTCCTGACCAGCCAGTATTTCCAGACCGCGCAAGGTCTCAGCCCGCTCGCCGCCGGCGCCCGCATCCTGCCGTGGACGCTCATGCCGACCCTGGTGGCGCCGCTGGCCGGGCACTTCGGCGACCGGCTCGGCCCGCACCGGCTCATCGCGGCCGGGCAGATCCTGCTCGCCGGGGCGTTGATCTGGCTGGGTGCCGGCGACGACCACGTGAACACCCCGTACGTGGATTTCATCGCGCCGTTCATCCTCGCCGGTATCGGCATGGCCTTCACCTTCGCGCCGATCAGCAATCAGGCGATGGCCACCGCCCCGGCGCACGGCCGGGGCATCGCGTCAGGCGTGAACAACACCGTCCGCCAGACCGCTGTCGCGGCGGGCGTGGCGGTCGCGGCGTCGATCTTCAGCAGTTTCGGTTCGTACGCCTCCCCGCAGTCTTTCGTCGACGGACTGCGCCCCGGCGTCATCGTGGGTGGCTTGATCGTCGCGGCCGGAGCCCTGTTCGCCCTGTTCATTCCCGGCATGTTCCCGCGACGGGCGGCGCCCGCCGCCCCGGCCGAGCCGGCCCCGTCCACGGTGAGTCATTGAGGGGCCTGCTCCTCGAAATACTCCGTCATCGCCGGGTAGTAGTCGTTGAAGTCCGGCATCGGCCCGCCGTCCCGGGAGGCGACCAGCGCGTCCAGGTAGAACTCCCAGCCCGGGCCGATGTCGCCGACGCCCTCGTCACCGGTCAGGTGCTGGGTGAAGCGGAGCTCGGTCACGTCCGCCGCCGCGGTCAGCACCAGCTCCAGCCGCCAGCCACCGCCCGACGACAGGGCCAGCCGGGCCGGCGGCTCGCAGGCGTCGATGGTCATGTCCATCCACGGCTTGCCCTCCTCCTGCACCATCTGGACCTTGATCGTGTGTCCCGCGCCGGCCTCGCCCTGCCAGGGGCCGAACCACCGAGCCGTACGCGCCGGCTCGGTGAGGCTGGCCCAGACGTCGTCGATGGGCGCCCGGAACGTGCGGGTCAGCACGAGGTCGCCGCCGAACAGCCGGCCGGTCGGTGTCGGGCTCATGCGCTCTCCCTCTGAGATGGTTGCCGCGACCGATCGCGGCGCGTGCGGTAGACCTCGGTCTCCAGCGCGTCGAGGTGGTGCTCCCAGCCAGACGGCCGGCGAAGCCGCTCCAGCCACTCGGCCAGCTCGTCAAGCGGCTCGGTGACCAGCGTGTAGACGCGCCGCCGCCCGTCGCTCGCGGCGGCCACCAGCCCCGCCGAGCGCAACACCCGCAGGTGCCGGCTGACGGCCGGCCGGCTGATCGCAAACCGGTCGGCGATCTGCCCGGCCGACAGCGACTCGCCGCGCAGCATCAGCAGGATCTCCCGCCGCACGCCATCGGCGATCGCGCCGGCCACCTCGTCCACGGCGAAAGCGTAACCAGCAGGTTACGCTTCCTGCAACGCCAACGCGGGCTTCGGATGGAAAAGCTTCATTTTCCGTACGCGTCCCGACTGCATCTTGTGCAGCCACACCGCGTTGGGCGGGCAGTGGAACGGCTTGTCCGGCGGGTTGAGCATCTCGGTTTCCCAGATCAGCACGTCGGGGCTCGCCACCACATGCAACAACCGCTGCCGTACGCCGTCGTCCAGGTCCTGGGCCATCCCGGCGATGATGGCTTCGCGGCCGTCGAGCCGCACCCCGCCGCCGGCGATCACCGTCGCGTCAGGCAGCCACATGCTGTAGACGACGTCATCGAAGTGGCCCCGCATCGCGTCGTCGATCGCGTCCGAGGCCTCCCGCCGGCGGCTCGCCGCGTACGCCCCGGCATCGGCGTGCGCCGCGTCCACGGTGTCCTGCAAAGCGGAGGCGAGTTTCCCCCGCGCATGGCTCAGCCGGCTACGCACGGTGCCCACCGGCAGGTCACACAGCGCGGCGATCTGCTCGTACGAGTTCACGTGGCTGAAGTGCCGCAGCAGCATGACCAGCCGATCCGCCTCGGAGAGCTCGCCGATCGCGTGCCACACCCAGTCACGCAGCGCACTGTCGTCGACCGCTTCCTCCGGGCTCGGGAAAGGCCCCGGAACCTGGTCGACGTCGGGGCTGGTCACCGGCGTACGGGATCGCAGAAACGCCCGGCAGATGTTGCGGACGATGGTGCGCAACCAGGCACCAGCCGAGTCGGGGTCGCGCAGGTCGCCGATCCGCCGCAGCGCGACCATCATGGCGTCCTGGACGGCGTCCTCCGCGTCCGGGCCGTAGCCGAGGATCGCCAGCGCGACGGCCCGCATCCCGGCCTCGTGCGTGCGCAGCAACAGCCCCAGCGCCGACGCGTCACCGCCCTGCGCCGACCGCACCATGTCGATCTCGGTCATGACAGTCACGCCGAAGTACGGTACGCGTGCGCGGTGCCATCGCCCACCGGTTGGTGACGCCCGTGACAGGAGCGCTACGGTGCCCCTTCGACTTGGCGAAAGGGAGACAGGTGGATCGTGACCGGCTGCGCCAGGCGGTCGTGGACTTCGTCGAGCACCACGACGACCGCCTGCTGCTCGACGACGCCACCCGGGCCGAGGCGGCGGAGCTGACGCCCGGCGACGCGGCGGACGCCTGCCTGCTCGCCATGTTCATGACGTGTCACCAGGAGGCGATGCGCGACCGTGACCCGTCGATCCTGCCCGACCTGGACTGGCCGATGCAGGTGCTGGCGTCGAGCATGTCCGACGAGGTGCCGCCGTCGCTGCGCGAGCTGGCGCTGACCGTCGCGCGGCTGGTGTCGCCCGAGGCCGAGTTGCGGTCGGCGCTGCGTGCGCTGGCCGCCGCGCTGGCCGCCGACGACCCGGACGGGCTGGATGCGGCTCTCGGGCGCGCTGCCCACGCCGTACGCACGCCGGATCTGTTGCCGCACCTGGAGCATCAGGCCTGGTATCTGATCGCCGCCGGATGGTGGCGCAAGTATCTGGCCGGCGGCCAGCCGTCGGACCTCGACGACGCGCTGGCGGCGAGCGCGCGCGACGTGGCGGTCGCCGGCGACGAGGATCGGCGCGAGGCCGCGGTCACGCACGCGACGCTGCTGGCCGAGCGGGTGCGGGCGGGCGGTGCCGAGCGCGACGTCCGCGACCTGGCCGCGCTGAGCCGGGAGGCGGAGACCCCGGAGCTGGCGGGTGCGTTGCGGGACGCGCGGCTGGCCACGTTCCGGGCGACCGGCGACCCGGACGACCTGGACGAGGCGATCCGGCTCGGCGGCACCGAGCTCATTCACGACGCGTCACTGACCGGTGACGATCTGTCCACCCTGTGCTTGCGTCTGCAGGAGCGGTTCCGGCGCGACGGCGACCTGAGCGACCTGGACGCGGCCGTCGCCTGCGGGCGCCGGTCCGTGCAGATGCCGTACGCCGGGCCGGTCGAGCTCGCACACCGCCTGGCGAACCTGTTCGGCGCCCTGGCGCAGCGCGCCGACAACGGACGTGAGCAGGAGTATCTGGACGAGGCCATCGAGGTCGCCGACGTCGCTGTCGAGTTCCTGTCGCGCGCGGCCGACCCACCGACCAGTGTCCTGCGCGGTCTGCAGGGCGATTTCCTCGTACGCCGGTGGCAAATCACGCACACCCGCGGTGACCTGGACGCCGGGATCGAGCAGCTCATCGCCGCGGCGGACACGGCGGCCGCGGACGGGGCCCCGGAGGCCCGGCACCGGCAGGCGGCCGCCGAGGCGCTCATGCACCGCTTCCGCCGCCGCCGCAACGCCGCCGACCTGGACTCGGCCGAGCAGCAGCTGCGGCTCGCCGGTTCGGCCGCCGACCCGGTGCTGCGGCAGTCGATCGTGGCGGCCCGGCACCACCCGCCGAAGCTGTACGTGCAGCCCGCCGACGGCGAGGGCATGCCGTCGCCGCACGCCCTGGCCAACCTGCACGCCTGGAACCAGGGCCAGCCCCGTACGTCCGGTTTGGACTGGGTGCACACCCATGACTGAGCCCCGGGTGCTGTTCGTCCGCACCGCGCGCAACGACCAGCGCAACGTCGTCGTGCTGACCACCCTCGCCTCGGCCGTGCAGGGGTTAGCCCGCCTCGAGGTGGTCGGCGACCCCCGCGACCTGCACACGCTGGAGACCGGCTCGATCCCGGCGGCCGGCGAGCAGCGCATCGCCTCGGCCGACGTGATCGTCCTGCACGTCTCGCCGAAGGACATCGACTTCCCGGACTTCCCGTTCACCCACGTCGGCCCGCCCCGCGTCGAGGATCTCGGCGACGCGGTGCTGGGCGATCGCCCGCTCGCCGGCCGCGGCCTGCTGCGCGGGATCGGGGTGCTGGACACGCTGGGCCGGCTGCCGGACACGCTCGTCGTGGTGGACGGCTTGTACCAGGGCGCGCTGGACGACCTGATCGCGCTCGGCGGCATCCTCGGCGAGGCCACCGACGAATACGGCATCCCGGTGACCCCGCGGCTGAGCGCGGCGGACCGCCAGGTGGGCCTGTTACGGGAGGCGTTCCGGGGCATCACGTACGACTATGACCCGTCCGCGGCCGCACCATTGCCGGGTCTCGCGCTGGCGTTGCGCACGGGCGTCTCCGACGTGATGGGGCGGCGATCGGGCTTAGCCTCGGCCTAGACGAGTAAGCGCTAACCGGGTGTGGCAGTTGCGCGGTGCTGCCAGAGCGTTGTGGCGATCCGTTCGCGGCCGGGCGGTCCCGCTATGTGGGACACCGCGGTCACATCATGGATTTTTGTGAACCTTGGAGAGTTGCGCCCACATACGAGCCATAACTCTCCAAGGTTCACATTCGGCCGGAAAAACCTGCCGGGCGAAAGCCTCGTTACGTGACAAAAGCACTCTCTACAAAGGACGCTGGTCCCACATCGCGGACGGTGGGTCCATGATGCGGGCGCGGGTCTCAGCAGGCGGTCACCCGTCTCACGGAATGGAAGCGCCGCTGCGGCCGCGCGCCGATCCCGCCCGTCCAGCAGCCCAGTCGACGTGATAAATATCGGGAAATGTCGGATATGCGAGAGGGGTGGCGGGGGCTGGCGGACGGACGGCGATCAGATCGCTGACTCACCTGCGGCCACTGACTCGGCTACCGCCACTGACTCGGCTTAGGACTTACTCGTCCAGTGAGCGGCCGGCCGCCTTTCCACCGTGGCTCTGATCACGCGGCTCTGGACTTTTTAGTCCATTTTGCGGCTAGAATTGCCCGGGCGAGGTGGACACCTCCCAGTTAAGGGGCTTGGAAATGAGCAACGAGCGCGGACCCAAGGTGGCTGTCGTCACCGGTGCGTCCCAGGGCATCGGGGCGGCGATCGTCGAGGCGTACCGCAAGCTGGGTTTTGCCGTGGTGGCGAACTCGCGCAGCATCACGCCGTCGGCGGACCCGCTGGTCCTGACCGTGCCGGGCGACGTGTCCGACGCGGCCGTCGGGCGGCGGATCGTGGAGCTGGCGTTAGAGCGCTTCGGGCGGATCGACACGGTGGTCAACAACGCCGGCGTGCTGGTCTCGAAGCCGTTCACCGAGAACACGGCCGACGAGTACGCGCGGGTCGTCGCCACCAACCTCGACGGCTTCTTCAACGTGACACGGCCCGCGGTCGCCGCCATGACCGGCGGCGGCCACGTCGTCAGCATCACGGCCACGATCGCGGACAACGCCGACCGTCACTTCCCGTCGTTCCTCGCCTCGCTGACCAAGGGCGGCCTGAACGCGGCCACGAAGGCGCTCGCCATCGAACACGCAGCCCGGGGTGTGCGCTTCAACGCGGTCTCCCCCGGCTTCATCAAGACGCCGCTGAATCCGCCCGAGATCCGCGACCTCATGACCAGCCAGTCCCCGCTGGGCCACATGGGCGAGGCGTCGGACATCGCGGACGCCGTGGCGTACCTGGAGACCGCGACGTACGTGACCGGCGAGATCCTGCACGTCGACGGCGGCCGGGGAGCGGGCCACTGAGCTGAGCCCATCCGCGATCATCAAACGGTGATCACGACGCCTCCTCCACCGACGGGCAGCGGTCGGTTCGACTTCGTCCGCAACTCGCTGGCCACGCCGCCGCTGTTCGCCGCACTGGACACCGCCCGCAGCGTGCTGATCGCGGGCGCGGGCGGGGGCTTCGACGTCTACGCCGGGCTCCCGCTGGCCATCGCCCTGTGGAACAGCGGCGTCACCGTGCATCTGGCGAATCTGTCATTCACCCCGCTCGAACTGGTCGACTTGGACGCCTGGGCGGCACCGAACGTGGCCTTGATCCAGCCAGACACGGCAGGACCAGACGACTACTTCCCGGAACGCTCTCTCGCCCGCTGGCTGGCCACCAACGACCTCCCCAGGCGGATCTACGCGTTCTCGAAGGTGGGCGTTCAGCCACTGCGGGCGGCTTATCAGCACCTGGTCGACACACTCGACGTCGACGCGATCGTACTGGTGGACGGCGGCACGGACATCCTGATGCGCGGCGACGAGGCCGGCCTGGGAACGCCGGTGGAGGACATCACCAGCCTCGCCGCTGTCGCGGCACTCGACGTCCGGGTCAAGCTGGTGACCTGCCTCGGATTCGGTGTCGATGCCTACCACGGTGTCGTGCACACCCAGGTCCTGGAAAACCTCGCCGCACTCGACCGGGACGGTGGCTACCTGGGCGCCTTGTCCATTCCGAACGCCAGCAGAGAAGCCGCGCTCTACCGAGACGCCGTCGCCGACGGGCAAGCCGCCACCCCGCTTCGGCCCAGCATCGTCAACGGACAGATCGCCGCCGCCACCTCTGGTGCCTTCGGCGACGTGCAGTTCACCCGCCGCACCAGCGGCACCGAACTGTTCGTCAATCCGCTGATGGCCATCTACTTCACCGTCGACCTCGATAAGCTGGCCGCGCGATGCCTCTACCTCGACCGCATCGAACACACCCACGGCATGCGACAGGTCGCCAAACGAATCGAAGCCTTCCGGGACGAGACCGCCACCCGAATCCCCCGAGCCTTCCCGCATTGACGAACGTCCTGGACAGGTCGCAACTCGGCTGGGCGGCGGCGCCTTCGTTGGTTAGCGGTGGTTTGCCGGTCGTCGGTGCCGTGCTCGCTCCAATAGACTCCGGCTCCACACAGCGTTGGGAAGTATCGAATCATGGCCACGGTCCGTGTCGAAGTCCTCGTCAAGGCGCCCGCGCCGCGCGTGTGGGCAGCCATCTCGGATGTCGGCGCGGTACACCGGCGACTCCTGCCCGGCCGGGTGGCCGACACCCGCCTCGAGGGCGACGTCCGCATCCTGACGATGCCGGACGGGTGGCAGGTACGGGAACTCATCCTCGCAGTCGACGACAGCATGCGCAGGATGGCGTACGCGGTGATCGAAGGTCAACGACTGCCGCTGACCTACCACCACGCGGAGTTCCAGGTCTTCGACGACGGCGACCACAGCCGGCTCGTATGGCTCACCGACGTCCTGCCGCATGCGATGGCTGATGCGGTGCGGGCCCGGGTCGAGCGCGGGATCGAGGAGATGAGGGAGGTGCTGGAGCTCAACGAATCCTGAGGCGCGGGTCGTCGCCGGGCCCGGGCGGCCCGGCAAACCCGACCGGCCCGAAGCGTGCGCCCATCCGGGCCCTGCCATGGCGTCGATGAATCACGCAGTGCGCCGCATCAGTCTGACGAACTCCGCCCGAAGTTCGTCGGCTGGCTCACCGAGCAAGATGTTGCTGAAGACCAGCTCAAGCATCACCCGGGCAAACCGCTCCGAGCGACGGTGATAGCGGGATTGGTTCGACTCCTCGACCGCCCTCACGATGCGCCAGCCACCCTCAACAGCCGAAAAGGTGGCGGCGAAGATCTCGTAACCGGTCCAGCTGCGACTCAAGTGCGCCTGCCGGCCCTCCACGAACGCATCCCACTTCTCGTCCATGTTGCGGGCCACGCACCCCAGCCTGATCAGCTCCCATTGATCGTCAGACCACACGCGAGTGGGCAACTCGGCCATAGGTCGTGGAGCAGCAATGGGAAAGTATATCGGCAGGGACGACCGGGTGACCGGCGACAGGGGCGTCACCGATGGATCTTACTAGGGCGCGTCGGCCCCTTCTGAATGTGGTGACGCCCGGTCGATGGATGATGGTGTCGTGACACAAGACAACGGCGACGGCACCGACTCGCTCCGCTTGGCGATCGTGGACGTGGCGCTCCCCGGCAGCAGCGGCTTTGCGGTAGAGGTCCATGTCAACGGGACGGAAATGACCTCGCCACGCGGGGGCCTGGGCATGGACCCGTACGACCTGCTCATTCCGGCGAACATGTTGCTGGCCACGCCGGTGCCGCGGAGCGTACAGATCGCCCGCTGTAAATGCGGTGACAACGGCTGTGCATGGATCAACGTGACCATCACTCGCGACGGCGGCGTGGTGCGCTGGGAATGGGCCTCCGGGACGCCCAAGACGTTCAGCTTCGCGGCCGAGCGGTACGACGCCGAGGTCGACCGCGCCGCCGATGACCATTCGTGGGAGACCGCCGAGCGGACTGTCGGCCGGCTCGTCCTGTCGCACGTGGACCGCGACGCGTTGGGCAGCCACGGACTGGCCGTCGACTGGGCAGGTAATAACCTCTACCACCCTGACCAGTTTTGCGTAGCCTTACGGCTGGGTAACGACTACCAGATATTCGTGGATGTCCCGTGGCGGGACCGTGGCTCGGAGGAACTTGCCACTGACGTCTGCGAAACGTTGGCGCGCGGACCCGAGGAATGGCGGGCAAGGTGGAGCGCGATAAGGCCGGCGAACCAGGAACCCCCGCAGATCGCAAGCGCATCATGGCGACGGGAACCCCTCTGACGGATTCTGCCTCGGGCCCACTTCGCCTCCTACGCGGCCACGGAACGGTCGGAGATCCGTGTCGTGTGCGCCGCCACCGCCAACACCTTCCACCACCCCACATGCCGAAATATCTACCGGAACCGTGCCGATGATGATCATCGCCCAGTCCATTCACATCATTGAAGGCCTCATCGACTCTGATGCTTCGCCAATTCCCTCAGCGGCCGTACCGTACGTAACGGGACGACCAGGACAGCGGCCGCCACACCGGCCCACTGACATGCCTTCGTCCGGGGAGCGGTCGCGCTTCCCACTTTCCTGACCGTCGCAGGATCGGGATCGCAGAAGCCACGTACCCGGCAGACGGGTTGGGGCAGGCTGGATGTGTGGTTGCGGAGGACTATGCGTGGGCGATCGAGTCGTACGCGCTGAGCCTGGATTTCTGTCTGACGTTCGTGCGGGGGCTCGAGCCGGACGAGGTGATCGCGCGGCTCGGCGGCGCGGACCCGGTGCCGATCGTGTCGGCCGAGGCGGCCCTGGGTGCGGCGCAGGCCGTGCAGGAGTGGGTCGACGAGAGCGGCGGCACCCACTCGAGCGAGCTCGACTTCGTCGCGGTGACCCGGGCCGGCGACTGGGCGATGATCATCGAGCCGAACGGGTTCCTTTGCACCGACGACGCGGTGGTGCGGTCGCTGTCCACGGGCGGCGAGATGGTGTCGTTCTATTACAACGAGAACACCACGCCCCAATTCGCGTGGTCGGTCGGGGGCGTCACGGTGGTTGCCTTCGATCCCGGCAGTCCGGCCTATCGGCACGGCATCGATCGCAGCCGGCTCGACCCGCTGCTGGTGGAGGTCGGGTTCGGGCTCGATAACGAGGGCCAGGACTTTGACCAGGAGTTTCAGCAGCGCGCGCTTGCGCTGATGGAACGGATCACCGGCGTAGGGTGGGATGCCGCCTTCCTGCAGACCGCGACGTTCCACTGCGCCGGCGTCGCCGGGGCGGGCCGCCGTGTCGAGCCCTGGTACGCGGAGGTCCGCGAGGAACTGGCGGCGTACGCCGAGGATCCGGACGAGTGGGTCGACGACGATTTCGATCGGTGGGGCGAGCGTGGGGTCACCGACCGGCGGGTCAAGGCGCTCGGGTCGGCCGGGACGAGGCTCTACGAGGAGGACCGCGAACTAGCCCTGGCGATCGCGTACGCGCCGGAAGAGCTGATCGAACGCATGAGCGAGTGGGCGTGGGAGCGCCCATTCCGCGCCGCCGGGGTCCTGGACGAGCCGTGGCTGGCGCCGATCCGAGAGCGGGTGCGCCGCGGCGAGGTGGTGCCGCCGGAGGACGTGCGGCTGGTCGAGGAGCGGCTGGACCCGTACCTGCGCACCGTGTTGCCACCGTGGCTTCGCGACGACGAGGGTCAGCGGAGCAACACCGCGCGAGGGCTGGTGGTGCAGTGGGACTCGTACGGCCCGGCGGCCGACCTCTGCTGGGCGTTCGCCCGGGCCGAGGGGGCCGGGGGCGGTTCGTGGCCGGAGATGTTCGCCGCCCTGCGCCGGGATTTCCCCGAGCTCGATGAGATCGTGGCCCCGCCACCACCACCGCCGCCTCCGGAACGGGACGCCGTGCGGCGCAAGCGCGAGGCCCAGGAACATCAGGAGGAACAGGGGCGGCTGGCCGACCTGAAACGCACGTGGGGAGGCCGGATCCCGTCGAATCCGCGGTTGCTGGAGCCCGAGGTCTCGGCGCGAGCGCTCGGTCTGGTTCCGTACGACCGGGATCTGATCGACCTGGTCGCCGACGCTGAGCCAGCGGACCAGCGGAGGATGGCCGTCTGGGCGGCCCGCTACTGCTGCACCCGATCCGGTCTGATCGCGCGCGACTGGGCCGAGGCGGGACTGGATGCCCTCGAGAACGGTGATCCGCCGCCGCCGTGGTTCGCCGACCACGACGCCGCGTTCGCCCGCCTGTTCGACGTCCCCCGGGAGAGCATCACCCACACGGGCAGGTTCTCGATCGGCGATGCCGAGCCGACGCCGCGGATCGATCCGGAGATCCTGGCGATACACACGGTGGTGATGGCCCGCGACGCCGACCCGCTGATCGCGGCGATGGACACCGTCCACAACGCCGTGGCGCTCGACCCCGACTCCGCCCCCGTTGCCTTCCGCGCCGCGTTCGGTCGGCCATAACCGGCATCCCCGTTCGGAAAGGACAAGATGACAAGGCAGTTAGCCGCGCTCAAGCGCCGCAGCCAGCCTGCAGTCAAATGTGGTCGGGACCGAAGCCCTGGCCCGCCACGCGTCAGGAGGTGCGTAGGGCGTCGGTCGGGGAGAGCCGCGCGGCGCGCAGGGCCGGGTAGAGACCGGCGCATCCGCCGATCACCACCGCCGCGACAAGGCCCGCGCCGGCCGCGTAGGCGGGGACCAGGGTTTGCCAGCCGCGCGCGGTGGCCATGGCGTACGTGAACAAGACACCAAGCACCACCCCGATCGCGCCGCCAGCCATGCCCAGTAGCAGCGATTCCACCAGGAACTGGGCGCCGACATGGCCGCGGGTGGCGCCGAGTGCCCGGCGCAGCCCGATCTCGCCGCGTCGTTCCAGTACGGAGATGACCAGGACGTTGGCGATGCCGATGCCGCCGACCAGGAGTGCGACCGCGCCGAGGCCGAGCAGCAGGATGGTGGTGCTGCCGCTGACCGCGAGACGTGCGGTGAGGGCCTCGGACGGGCGGCTCACCGCGACCTCCTCGGGATGCTCCGGGTTCGCCGCACGACCGAGCAGGCCGGCCACCACATCGGTGCGCTCGGTCTGTGCGCGTACGAAAATCCTTGTGGGGTTGCCCTGATAGCCGAAGTCGGCGGTCGCGACGGGAGCGCCGATCAGGGCCGCGGTGTCGAGCTCGGGCGCGAGGTCGACCGGCGCCAGCACCCCGACCACGGTGTACCAGTGGTCGCCCAGGTAGATCCGTGGGTGGTCGGTGACGTCGCGGATGCCCAGCACCGTGGCGGCGTAGTTGCCGAGCACGACCGCCGGATATCGGGCCAGTGCGGTGTCGAGGAAGCGGCCGTGCAACAGGCTGCCGTCGAGCGTGTCGAGTAATTGTGGGTCGGTGGCGCGTACGGACAGGCCGCCGGTGCGCACACTCGGAATTCGGTCGGTGCGGTAGACCCGTACCGGCAGCGTCGCGGTCGCGGCGGAGGAAAGCACTCCTTCCGTACGCCTGACGCCGGTCGCCGCGGTGGCCGGGAGTTCCGCCTCATCGCCGCTGACGGTCTTGCCGTTGGCCACCGTAAGCAGGTTGGTGCCGACCCGATCGATCTCGGCGAGCACGTCGGCCTGGCTGGAGCGGGTCACGCCGAGCACCGCGACCATGGCGGCGATCCCGATGGCGACGCCGAGGATGGACAATGCCGCCCGCCCGGGCCGGGACCGAACGCCGACGGTGCTCACCGGCAACAGGTCGGCCGTACGCAGGTGAGACCTCACGACACGCTCCCGCTGTCTCGTAGAAGCCGGCCGTCACGTAACTCGACGCGGCGGCACATGGCCCCAGCGATCCGCTCGTCGTGCGTGATCACCACGATGGTGACGCCGTCGGCGTTGAGCTCGTGCAGCAGCGTGACCACATCCTGACCAGCGACCGAGTCCAGGTTTCCGGTGGGCTCGTCGGCCAGCACCACGGCGGGCCGGCCGACCAGGGCGCGGGCGATCGCCACCCGCTGCCGCTCGCCGCCGGACAGATGCGCCGCCCGAAAGCCGGCACGGTGGGCGAGGCCGACGCGTTCCAGCGCGGCCCGGGCGGCCCGCCGGCGGTCGGCGGCCGGCACCCCTCGATAGAGCAGGCCGGTGGCCACGTTCTCCACCGCGCTCAGCCGGTCCAACAGGACGAACTGTTGGAAGACCACGCCGAGCCGGTGCGCGCGGACGCCGGACAGCTGCCGGTCGCGCATCTTCTCGAGCGCCTGCCCGGCGATGCGAACCGAACCTGCGGTCGGGTAGTCCAGGCCGGCGGCGAGATTGAGCAGCGTGGTCTTCCCGGAGCCGGACGGGCCGAGGACGGCCACCAGCTCGCCACTGTGCACGGCAAAAGTCACGCCCCGCAGCGACTCGACCGGCGGGGTACCCGGGTAGACCTTGCGGACGTCGATCAGCTCAAGGACAGCGTTCATCCGGCCGGCACCTCCACGGACTGCCCTTCGCGGACTCCGTTGACAATCTCCACCTGGCCGCTGCTCTCGTCGAACCGGCCAAGCTCGACCGGTACCAGCCCACCGCCGGCCAGCCGGACCTGGTAGCCGCCGCCCGGACGGGCGAGCAGCGCGGCGATCGGTAGCAGCAGCACGCCGGTACGGGTGCCGGTGGTGATGTCGACCGTCACCGGCGCCTGGTCGAGCTCGAAGCCGCCGGGCAGCTGGATCGCGACGGTGACCGGGATGGTCGCCTGATCGGGGTCCTGGCCGGGGGACGGGTCGGTGGCGGGGAGC
The DNA here is from genome assembly GCF_012933445.1 of Actinoplanes sp. TBRC 11911. Lineage (GTDB taxonomy): Bacteria > Actinomycetota > Actinomycetes > Mycobacteriales > Micromonosporaceae > Actinoplanes. The sequence goes on along the minus strand of NZ_JABBNC010000042.1, from coordinate 46,617 downwards.
TGCGCGGCCGGTCCGATCCGGGTGACCCGGCCCTGGATCGGGTCGGCGTCCGGGAGCGAGACCTCGACTTTGTCACCGACATGCACCGTGTCACGGCCCGACGTGTCCAGTTGGGCGGTGACGGCCCGATCGGTCGACGTCCCGGTCAGCACGGTCGTCCCGGGACCTACGGCGGCGCCGATCCGGGCGGCCACCGTGGCAACCCGCAGCGGCCTGGGCAGGAAGACGACCTGGCCCTGGCCCAGCCGGCCGGTCCGCTGGTACGCGGCGCGGCCCCAGGACGCCTCCCAGCGCCGGATCGCCGCGGCGGTGGCGGCGCTGAAGTGGCGGTCGACCGTCATCCGACGACGCGGGTCGAAGCCCATGGCGGCCAAGTTGGCTTCCAGCTGCCGCACGTCGGGGCCGTCGCTCATCCCGTACCGGAAATCGCGGTAGACCGGGACGGCACCCAGCAGGAGCCGGACCGGGGAGTCGGACACCCGGTAGAGGATGCCGCCGCGGCCGACGGTGGCGCCGGGCGCGGGCGCCGCGGTGAGCACACCGGGTGTGCCCAGGTGGTCGACGGCGAAGGAGCCGGTGTAGCCGAGGATGCCGCTGAGCTGAGTGTGTTCGCTGAGCGTGCCACGGACCACCCGGGCCGTTGCGGTGGGCACCTCGGCCGCGGGTGTCTCGGCGGTGCCGGCGTCGGAACGGGCGGCATAGGTCACGCCCGCGGCGAGCGGGACGGCCACCACGATGGCGATCACGACCCCGGCGCCGCGCCGGTTCACTTCTTGCCTCCGCCGCCACTGATGCTGATCTTGCCGCTCCAGATGCTTTTGCAGGCCTGGTGCACCTTGTCGGTCAACGCGGGATTGGCTCCGTTGGCCACCGAGGTGCCGGTGAGGTCGAAGGAGCCGTCCTGTTTCGGGTCCGGGAAGTCGGGGACGCCGTGCGCACGGGCGCACTTCGCGTACTCACCGAGTTTGCGGAGGTCATCGGCGCTGAGCTGCGCTTTCGGACGGAACGCGTCGGCCGGGTACCTATCCTCGATCGACTTGCACGCGTCAATGATCGACTTGCGCTTGCTGAGGTCTTCCTTCCAGTTGTAGCCATCGGCCGGTGGGAAAGAGAGATACCCGTCCGGGGTGAGCTCGGCATCCGGCATCCGCGTGAGGCCTTTGCCACGCAGGCATTGGACCCACTCCTGGCCGAGTGCGAGCAGTTGCTGCCGATTGGGTGTGGCGCGCGGGGTCGCCGCCGGGCTGCCCGGGTCACAGCCGGGCATCGCGGCCAATCCGGCCACGACCAGGGCTGTGCGGAGCAATGTGGACGCTGATCTGGTCATGCATTCACCGTGGCGGTCCCGTCGATCGAAGTCGTCGGACCCTGGTCGGGGCTTCCGCCCTCGCGTGGTACTTGCGAAGTAGCACCTGAGTCCGACGCCGTCGCGGCCGGAAGTTCCTACGATGGGGGCATGCCCCGACCGGTGACGCGGCGCCTGATGACCGACACCGCACTGGCGCTGGCGTTGTTCGTGCTGACCGTGGGCCCGGGCCTGGTGAACGGCTTCATCGTGCGGGATGCGGGCGGGCAGAAAGCCGGTGAGACGACGGCGAGCTACCTGGCCCGCAGCGGCCTCCCGACGGACGTCGCCTGGTGGGTGTTCGCCGGCCTGGTGCTGGCCGGCCTGATGATCAGGCAGCAGAGTGCGTTCGCTGCTCTGATCCTGGTCGCGGTCGGGACCTTCGGTCATCTGGTGAACCAGACCAAGTTCCAGCTCCTCGACCTGGCGCTTCCGGTCGTGGTGTACACGGTGGCCACGGTCGCCCGCAACCGGCGCATCGCCCTCGCCGTGCTGGGGTTGGTCATGGTGCTCACGTACACGGCGTCGCTCGCCAGCCGACTGGTCGACGCCCGGCAGCAGAAGATGGTCGTCGCCGAGAAGCTGGCCGAGCAAAGGCAGGAAGCGGAAGGGCAGCCGATCAAGACGGTGCAGCCGATCGACGCGATAACGCCGGGCGTCCTGGTCGACACCGGTCAGTCGGTCCTGGAGATGTGGCTGCTGCTGGTCGCGGCGTTCGCGGTCGGCGACGGCGTGCGCAGCCGCCGGGCGCACCTGGCGGCCCTCGAGCAACGTGCCGCCGACCTGTCGCGCGAGGAACGACAGCGGGCGGCTCTCGCGGTCGCCGCCGAGCGGGCCCGCATCACCCGGGAGTTGCACGACGTCGTGGCGCACGGGATGTCGGTCATGGTGGTGCAGGCGCAAGGCGCCGCGGCCGCGCTCGACCGGCATCCGGAGCGGGCCGCGACCGCGCTGCAGCACGTGATCGAGCTGGGCCGCTCGTCGCTTGCCGAGATGCGCCGGCTTCTCGCTACCGGGCGCAGCGATGCGGCGAGCGACGCCCAGCTGACCCCGCTGCCGGGCATCGGCGCGGTGCCCGCGCTGGTCGATCAGTTGCGGTCCGCGGGGATGCGCATCGACCTGCTGATCGACGGGGTGCCCGAGACGGTGCCGGCGGCCGTCGACCTGTCCGCGTACCGGATCGTGCAGGAAGGTCTCACCAATACGCTCAAACATGCGGGCCCGCAGGCCGAGGCCGAGGTGCGACTGGATTTCAGTACGGCGTGCCTGCGAGTGGTGGTGGCGGACAACGGCGCCGGACCGGCCGAGGGTGCGGACGGCCGCGGCAACGGGTTGCGCGGTGTCGCGGAGCGGGTCGCCATGCTGGGCGGCGTCCTGGAGACCGGGCAGAGTGGACGCGGCGGGTTCCGGCTGGGAGCGACGCTTCCCCTGTCGTCACCGGCGGTCGAGCGGTGAGCGTCCGGGTCGTGCTTGTCGACGATCAAACTCTGGTCCGTACGGGATTCCGCCTGGTGCTCGACGAGACCGGCGACATCGACGTGGTGGGCGAGGCGGCCAACGGCAACCAGGCCCTCGACGTGGTCGCGCGCACCCGCCCCGATGTGGTGCTGATGGACGTACGCATGCCCGGCCTCGACGGCATCGAGACCACCCGCCGCATCCGATCCGGCCCGCACCCCGCCCGGGTGATCATCCTGACCACCTTCGACCTGGACGAGTACGTGCTGGCAGGCCTCCGCGCCGGCGCGAGTGGCTTCCTGCTCAAGGACGCGCTCGCCGCCGACCTCGTCTCAGCGGTGCGCGTCGTGGCCGCCGGCGAGGCGGTGGCAGCCCCCAGCGTGACCCGCCGCCTGATCGCCCACTACCTCGGCAGCCCGGCGGCACAGCCGGCCAACGGCGAGCGCCTTGCCGCGCTCACCTCCCGGGAACGGGAGGTCCTGGCCCTGATCACTCGCGGACTGTCCAACGCCGAGATCGCCGCGGTTCTGCGCCTGTCCGAAAGCACCGTGAAGACCCACGTCGGCCGGGTCCTGGCCAAGCTCGACCTGCGCGACCGCGTGCAAGCGGTGATCCTCGGCTACGAATGCGGTCTGGCCGAACAGCCGTAGACCCCGCGGTGGCTGACCGGCCGTTCCCCGGCCGCCGTTTGCGGTGTCAGCGATATCGACCCGGGCGTCTTTTGTTTTAGTCGGCGGACGCTGTTCCTGCTTGTACGCGCTTCGCAAAAGAGCGAAGGCCGAGCCGACGATCGGCCTGCTCGTCGCTGACCTCACTGCAGCGGACCGCGAGATCCTCAAGAAATGTAAGCATGGGCCCCTTGTGATGGCCGTACTCGCGCTCGTGCAGGACGAAGGGTTCGATCGCGCTCCAGACCTTCCGCACGCGATATCTCATCATGTATACGACGATCTCATCATCAACGACGTCGAATATGACCATCGCAGCCAGCGCCTGAAAGTAGTAGGCGACGTTGATTACCCGCTCTTTAGCGGGACTAGGGAGATTTGCGATGCCAAGCTTGGGATCGTGCTCGACGGCCAGGCCAGCCTCTACGTACTCGATATCACGCATGAAGTCAGCATTTCTAAAATCCTGAACCATGTGTGCGAGTAATGGCAGGTGATTCGCCTGCCTGACGTAGCGAACTTGCCTCAGCGCGAACCAGGACGAAATGACGAGCGCCACGACTGCTACACAAATCGCCAGGACATTGAGGATCGCTCCATTCATCACTCGACTGTGACTGACAGCGTCAAGACGGTCCTTACCTCCGCGACGGCAGGCCTCAGTCATCACTCCGTTCCAACCACGATCGACTACGCTGTCATCGGCAGATCCGTATGCCGGGCAAGTGGCACAATGAGATCCGCGCTCGCCGCGCGCGGGAAACCGGCATGTGGGTTGCGTCCGCTGATGTCACCGGCGAGCGCGGCGGCACTCACCTCGGCTTGGGACCGACGGGCTTCCTCAACCCGGCGGCCGAGGAACTCGGCCACGTTCCGGTAGGCAGGCCCGGGATGGTCACCGTGGACATTGACCTGCCGGCCCAGCCGAACCCCGATGGCGTGTAACGACAGCGAGCTGCGTGGCCACCGCCGAGTAAGTCCTGACCGTGGTGGTAGGCGGTGAGTGATCTGGTCACGGTGTAGCTCCGGTGGCGCGGTGGTGCCAGAGCTGAGGCGCTGTGGCGATGCGTTCGCGGCCGGGCTGTCCCGTTATATGGGACACCCGCAGTCACATCATGGACTTTTGTGAACCTTGGAGAGTTGCGCCCACATACGAACCCGAACTCTCCAAGGTTCACATTCGGCCGGAAAAACCCGCCGGGCAAAAGCCTCATTACGTGACAACGATACTCTCTACAATGGACGATGGTCCCACATCGCGGACGGTGGGTCCATGATGCGGGCGCGGGTCTCAGCAGGCGGTCACCCGTCTCACGCAATGGAAGCGCCGCGCGGCCGCGCGCCGAGCCCGCCCGTCCGGCGGCCGAGCCCGTCCGATAGATATCGAGAAATGTCGGATATGCGAGGGGGCTGGTTGAAGTGCTGGCGATCAGATCGCTGATTCGCCTACAGCCACTGACTCGGCTTAGGACTTACTCGTCTAGCTACGGTGGTCATCCGTTCGGCTGCGACAACCGGGACGGGCTGGCCTCATTTCTTCGAGAACGGCGCGACCCACGATCGTGACCGGCAGTGCCGAGCCGCCGATGACGAGTCGCCGGGGGCAGCCCACAGATCGCCACCACCGCCGTGACCGCGATCAACAGAATGCCCGGCAGGCGATGGGCGCGCTTCATGAGCGAACATGATGCCATTGCGGTCAGCCGATGGCCGGAATTCCGGCAAGGGTTGAGGGCATGACCATCCAACTATCGGTTCCCCACGGCGGCGCGGTGCTCAATCCCTTCGTCATCGTCGACGACGCGGCCGGCTTCGTCGGCTTCCTATCCGAGGTCTTCGGCGTGCCGGAGACCACCGAGGCACGCACCCAAATGCCCAACGGCAAACTGATCCATGCCCAGGTACGCCTCGGCACCGTCGACCTGATGGTCGCCGACCGCCTCGACGGCTGGCCCGCACGCCCCGGCCTGCTGCAGGTGTGGGTCAGCGACCCGGTCGAGACCCTGCAGCGCGCCGCCGGCCTAGGCTCCACGACGGTCACCGAACCGACCCCGTTCTACGGCGAGACCACCCTCGCCCGCATGCTGGACCCGTGGCAGAACCTCTGGTGGCTGTGGACCCCCACCCCGGGCCAGCCCGACCCGGTACCAGCGTGGGAAGGCGGACCTGACGTCGTATTCGGCACGCTCGACAAGGCGTTGCGGTCCCTGGCGCGCTGACCGGTCAGCCGACGAGCAGGTCGCGGCGCGGCTCCGGCGGTCCCAGCGTGGTCGCCGACGTACCCCGCCGCACGAACTCTCCCCCGCGGGGCCAACGAGTGACAAACTGGTCGCCGGTGGCGTCGTCATAGCGTACGAAAGTGATGTCGTTGATCTGGACGGCGAACAACCGGAACTCGCCCGGTATCGGATGCCAGCCGAGCGCCTCCGACACCGCGGCGGCATAGCGCTCCTGGACGTCCACGCTGGTCTCGGCGCGCGCCGTACCGCGGACCTTGAATTCGCCCTCCCCACCGTCGCGACTCGTGATGACGCTGTGCACGAGCACCCGCGGGTCGCGGAGAAGGTCACGCGCCTTTGTGGACGCCGGCATCATCGACAGCCAGAGTTCGCCGTCCAGCAGGAAGGGCTCGACCGGGCTCAGCCGCGGCGTGCCGTCCCGCCGGATCGTCACGACCAGCACCACCCCGGGACCGACCAGCCGGCGCCGACCGGCCTCGGCCAGCTTCGGCTGTCGTTCGTCCACCTCGGACCATCGCATCACTATCGCCTCCTCCCCTCGCTATACCCCGATCGGCGGCATCCATTGGTAATGGGTGGACGTGGTGATCTCGTGGAAGCCGCTCCGGCGCAGGATGGGCGCGCTGGCCGGGGACGCGTCGACGTGCAGCAGCCGGAAGCCGCGCGCGGCGGCCTCGCGGGCCCGGGCGGCGAGCAGGGCGCGGTAGAACCCGCGGCCCCGCCAAGCCGGCAGGGTGGTGCCGCCGAGCAGCGCCACGAACTCGGTGCCCGGGTAATACACCACCCAGGCGGTGCAGACGAAGCGGTCACCGGCCTCGGCGGCCAGGAGGGTGATCTGGCCGGGATCGGCCAGGATCCGGGAGATGAGGTCGTCGGCCACCCACGAGCAGTCGAAGCCCCAGACCTCGCTCTGCTGGTCGGCGACGCGGCGCAGGTCCTCGGCTTCGGTGATCCGCCGCAGCGCGACGTCGCGGGGCAGGTCCGGTTCGGCGGCCACCTCCGCGGCGAGGCCGAGCAGCACCGTCGCCGGCTCCTCGGCGACGAACCCGGCGGCGACCAGGCGTTCGGGAAGATCGGCGGGCAGGTCGTGGGACCGCAGCTTCCACTCGACGCCCTGGCCGCGGGCCCGGAAGTAGTCCCGCTGGCGGGCGATCAGCCGATCCAGCGCGGCACCGGTGACGCCGACGTCGCGCGGCGCTCGGATGCGCCCCATGTGCCCGCCGACGACCCGCAGGATCGGACCGTCGTACTCGTAGGTCATGCCCAGCGGCACGGCACCGGCCGGCAGGCGCATCTGCGCGTCGTAGGCGGCCAGGAGAGCGGCGGTATCGACCATGGTCACATGATGCCCGTGTCGGACGAGAGCCAGCGCCGCCAGCTGGCCCGCCGGACGGGATTCTCCGGATGCTCCGCGACGTGCAGAAGGAACTGGGCGCGCAGGCGGACCAGGGGATCGTCCGCGTCGCGCAGCGCCTCGATCCGGCCGGCGAAAGAGGTGTCGAGGACATGGCGGACCAGCGGCGCGTACATCCAGTCCTTGCAGCGGTACGGTCGCTGGACGGCGGAGACGATCAGGTCGCCGATGGGTGGCCGGATCTGCTCGGGCACGCCGCCGCGGTCCAGCCGCCGCAGGATCACCTCTTTCGTCGTCCACGGCGACCACATCCACGAGCCGGGCGCCTTCCACTCCTCGGGATAGTCCGTTTCCCAGCGCAGAAACAGAACCAGAAATTCATCGGCCTCCGCGGTGATCGGTCCGAGGATCGTCTGCTCGCGGTGCCAGCGAAAGTCGGCCTGGGCCTGGTCCATCTCGGCGGCCAGGTGGGGTTCGGTCGGCGCGGGGGTCCCGGCCTGGGCCCAGATCCGGTTCGACCAGGTCAGCGCCTCGGCAGCGGCGGCGAGCAACGCCCGGTGCCGGTTCAGCGCACGGTGGCGCACCACGTCATCGGTCGCGACGAGGTCGAAAACCCACGAATGGCTCTCCGCGTCCACGGGCCTAGCTACCCAGGCGACGGTGAATGTCGGTGAACACGCTTCCAGTGTAGAAGGGCGCTTGTTGCACGGTCGGCTCATGCTGCAGCCATGGGGGCCTTTCTGCAGCCGGGCGAGCGGATCCTCTGGCAGGGCCGTCCGTTACGGCATCGGCTGTTCCGGCGTGCCGACCTGTTCCTCGTGCCCGTCAGTCTCTTATGGTTCGGCGTCGTCTTGTTCTGGGCGGCCCGTGTGCCCGTCCTCTTCGTGGTGTGGGGCGTGCCGGCACTGCTCGCCGGCCTGTACATTTTCGCCGGGCGGTTCGTCGTGCGGGTCGTCACATCGCGGCGCACGCGATACACGCTCACCAGCGCCCGATTGGTGGTCCAAGGCGGCTTCACCGGCGAGCGATGCACCATTGTCTATCTAAAATCGTTGCCGCCGCCGGTCATCTCGGTGCGCGAGGACGGGACCGGGAGCCTCGCGTTCGGCGAGTTCCCCACCGTCTCCGACGCTTTCGAGGAGGCCTGCCGGCGACGGCCCGGTTTCTTCTTCTTCACCCGCCGCATCGAGGGATGGCGTCTCTGGGCCAACGAGCCGGGCAAGACGCCGGTGCTCTGGGACATCGCGGACGTCCGCCGGATCCGCGACGTCGTGGCCCACGCGCAGAGCCGGGGCGGTGCCTGATCACCCCTCCCCCTCCACGGGGTGATCAGGCGCTCACCGTGCGGCCTAGAAGAGCGGAACCGCAGGATCAAGCCCCAGCCGTACGCGGCCAGCCGCCTCCAGAAGCGCAGCCGAGTGGTTGGCGTGCTGCAGCGCGACCATCCCGTCCCGGAACAGCCGCTCCACCCGGTTGCCGACGTACACCGACGTCGAGCTGCCCAGCTCGTACATCGCCACCAGCACCTGGCGGCTGACCTCGGCGGCGTGGCTCATCGCGGCGCGCAGCGCGGCCCGCTGCTCGAGTGTGACCGGCTCCCCCGTGCGCCCGGCCTCCTCCAACGTCCCCGCCGTGGCGAACAGCAGCATCCGCGCCGCCTCCAGCGCGGCCTGCGACCCGCCGATGACCGCCTGGGTGCGCGCCTGCTCGGCGAGCGTGCCGCCGGTGAACGTCTTCTTCTCCGGGGCCAGCCGCACGGTCTCGTCGATCGCCGCCTGCGCGACGCCGAGGACGACGGCGGTGCAGCCGGGGATGACCAGCGCGGGGATGAAGCCCCGGTACGTGGGCCGGTCGATGCGGGCCGGCTGGTCGATGCGGGCCGCGAGGTCGGCGGGCACGAAGGCGTCCTCGACGACGACGTCGTTGCTGCCCGAGCCGCGCAGGCCGGTGACGTTCCAGGTGTCACGCACGGTGAGCTGGTCCCGGTGCACGGGGAACAGCCGTACGTCGGGGGTGCCGGCCTCGGTGAGGCGGGGCGCGCCGTCCTGCATGACGATGGCGATCACCACGGTCCAGTCGGCGTTGTTGACGCCGCTGACCAGTTTCCAGGTGCCGGACACCCGGTAGCCGCCGTCGACCGGCACCGCGACGCCCGGCATGCCGGAGTTGGCGAAGACCGGCTCCGGCCCCGGCCCCCAGATCCGGGCGGCGCCCTGCTCGTCGAGCAGCGCGCCGATGAAGCCGAAGTTGGCGTTCCACACGACCCACGCCACCGAGGCGTCGAGGCGGCCGAGCTGCTCGTACACGCTCAGCGCCGTGGTCAGCGACACCTCGGAGCCGCCGAACTCGGTCGGCGTGAGCATCCGGAACGCGCCGGCCTCGCGCAGCTCGGCGACCAGCGTCGCGGGAAGATCCCGGCCCGCCTCGATCTCGTCGGCCGCCGCGCTGATCGCCGGCGCGAGCAGCGCCGGCAACGCCGCAACGGACTCTTGGTGCAAACTCATTCGAAACTCCCCATTCCCCTGACCCGCCGCAGGATCGCGGACAGGTTCCTGCCCACGAGATGCGCGGGGCCGGGAAAAAGTTCGGCCGGATCGAAAAATATTTTCAGCCGCTGTGCAGCGCGGACAACGCGTCGCGCAACGCCGCCCGCGACGTGATCCCCAGCTTGGGGAACGCGCGGTACAGGTGAGCGGCCACCGTCCGCGGCGACAGCGCGAGCCGTTCCCCGATCTCCTTGTTCGTCATGCCGGTCGCGGCCAGCTGGGCGATCTCGCGCTCCTGCGCGGTCAGCGTCGCCCGCGGCTCGGAGCCGGCCATGCCGGTGGCGCGCAGCTCGTTCTCGGCGCGGCGCGACCACGGCACGGCGCCGAGCCGGCCGAAGATCTCCTGGGCCATGGCGAGCTGCCGCCGCGCCTCGGTGATCTGCCGGCGACGGCGCAGCGTCTCGCCGTAGCACAACCGGACGCGGCCCAGCAGGAACGGCCACTGCTCGACGTCCGGCCCGGCCAGGGCACGTTCGAACAGGCGTACCTTGTCGGCGTCGTCGGCCGCGAGGGCCTCGGCGCCGTGCAGCGAGAGCGCCAGCCGCGAGGACAGTCCGTCGAGCTGAGCCTCCCGGGCGGCCGCCACGTGCGCGCGGGCCTCCTGCTCACGGCCGGTGCGCATGGCCGACTCGACCAGGTCGAAGACCACCCAGAGGGCGTGCGGCATGTGCGAGCGCAGCACACCGGCCGGGCTGATCTCGACGGCCGCCTGGTACGCGGACTCGAAGTCGCCCCTGGTCAGCGCCGCCATGCAATAGATTTCGTACGCCATGGCGCTGACCACGAGCGCACCACGGGCCCGGCCCCACTGGTCGAGCTCCTCGGCGCCGGAGACGGCCTTGTCGTCGCCGCGGGCCGCGCGCACCAGGTTGAGCACGTAGCCCTCGAAACACCACGTATACCGCAGGTAGCCGTGCCCGCTGGACAGTTCGCTGCCCTCCGCGACGAGCTGCTCCGCCTCGTCCCACCGGCCGTGTTTCCAGGCGTCCACGCTGAGGTTGACGATCGCGTTGATCGCGGCCGCGGTCGCGCCGCCCCGGCGGCCGTCCTCGACGACCCGTAGCAGCGCCTCGCGGCCCTCGCCGATACGGTCGGCGAAGACGGACGCGACGGTGAGCCGCATGATCTCGGCGGGGTTCTCCATCCGCGGCAGCCGGTGCAGTTCGTCCTCGAGCAGATGGACGGTCGTCGCGCCGAGCCGGGCCGGGTCGCCGTGCATCGCGCTGAGCAGCACCAGCGAGGTCGGCACGTCGTCGCCCAGGTATTTGACCGCGGCGTAGTACGGCGGCCACAGCTCGGCCCGCCCGCCGAAGTAGCAGACCACGATCAACAGGTAGAGCGCGTCGGACAGGGTCTCCCGGTCGGCGCTGTCGGCGTGCGCCTGCAGCGCGAGCGTGAGCAGCCGGTGCGGGGTGTCCACCACGGACTCCCGGTTGAACAGCAGGCTGGCGGCCGCGGTGGACAGCTGCAGCGACCCGGACGGGTCGTCGGCGGAGCGGCTGGCGCTCTCCAGCAGTTCCTCGGCGTTGCCGAGCTCGCCGATCAGTTCGGCGCCGATGGTCGCGGCCTCGGCCAGCCGGCGGACCCGGGCGGCCTGGTCGACGCTGAGCTCGGCGGCCCGGGTCAGCGTCTCGACGCTGGAGACCGCGTCACCGCGGGCGAGCACGATGTGCGCGGCGCGTTCCACCACGCCGGCGATGGCGTCGTCCGGTTCGACAGTGGATTCGGCCAGGTGAAAGGCGCGGCGCACCGGGTCCGGTGAGCGGTCGGCCAGGGACCGGTGGGCGCGGTTGCGTTCGCCGGGGGTGGACAACTCGACGACGGCGAGGCGGCTGAGCGGGTGCCGGAAGCTGAGCCGGCCGGACTGCGGGTCGAGCGAGACGATGCCGTCGCGCAGGGCGGGGTCGAGGTTTTCCAGGTCGGCGGTCGAGCCCACGATGACGCGCAGGTCGGCCGGGCCGGAGAGCGCCGCCATCAGCAGCAGGCTGCGGGTGGCCGCGGGCAGGTCGGTGATCCGGGAGGCGAAGACCTCCTGCAGCTTGCGGCTCATCGGCAACGACGAGGTCGAGGCGCCGGAGCGTACGGCGGGAAGTTCGGTGAGCGCGAGCGGATTTCCCTGGGCCTCGTCCACGATGCGCCGGCGGGCGCGCGGCGACAGATCCGGGAAGCGCTGCTTGAGCAGTTCGTCGCTGGCGGCGTCGTCCAGCGGGTGAAGCATGAGCTGCGGCATGCCGCTGTGCTCGAAGAAGCTGGTCTCCCCGGTGCGCTGCCCGATGACCAGCCCGGCCTGCAGCCCGCTCAGCCGGCGCGCGACCAGGCCGAGCACGATCGCGCTGGGCCGGTCGAGCCAGGGCAGGTCGTCGACGACGAGCAGCACCGGTGCGGCCTGGGCGAGTTCGCCGAGCAGAGCCAGGATCGCGTTGGACACGGCCAGGAAGCTGGGGGCCGGCCCGGTCGCCAGGCCCAGCGCCACCCGCAGCGCCTCGCTCTGCGGGCCGGTGGTCAGCGCGGTGTCGCGCATCACCGGTAGCAGCATCTGGTTGAGCCCGGCGAAGCTGATGTCGGCTTCGAACTCGACGCCGGCCGCGCGTAGCACGAGAAGGCCGTCGGCCATCGCCATGTCGCCCGCCGCGTCCAGCAGGATGGTCTTGCCGATCCCCGGGTCGCCGACGATCAGGAGGCTGCCGCCCCGCCCGCGCTTCGCAGCGCGCACCGTCTGAAGGATCATCCGGAGTTCGGCGTCGCGGCCGACAATACGGGGGGTGGCCGGTGCCGCCTGCACACTACTCTCGGTCAAGGTTTCCGGACGCCTCCTCGTGGACGCATGCCCAGGTGGGGCGCATGCTGGGTGGAGTGGGCCGTCTTCGGCCGATCCTGCTCCAATGCTCTTGGTAAGGCAACGTCGGTAACATCAGTACTTTTACTTAACCAAGCCCGCCGGGCCATCGAAAGGGCAACACCAACCATCGACATTTGACGCTAGCGCGCCGCAAAAACGATCATGTCGATTCGGCCCGGTTGTGGCGCCGGCCATACACGATGTGTGCCGGACCACGCGCGACCAGCGAAAACGTGTCCGGCGTCTCGCAAGTGAGCAAACAATGACTGATTCTTGAGCGGTCACCGGGGCGTTGGCTGTTGTCATGCGCAGCAGCGAAGCGGTGGTCGACGCGGACGCCGTCCTGGTCGGCCGCGAAGCCGAGTGGCAGGGGGTGTCCGCTTTCCTGGACGCCGCACTCCCCTCCGGCCGCGCCCTGATCATCTCCGGGGAGCTCGGCGCGGGTAAGACCGCCATGCTGACTGCCGCCCGAGCCGACGCCGAGGCCCGCGGAGCACGGGTTCTCGTGGCGGCCGGCTCGCCACACCAGCAGATGAACGATTTCACCGCCCTCGCTCGTCTGCTGGCACCGGTTGAGGACCGTCTCGACGTCCTCCCGGAACAGCTCGGCGCCGCCCTGGCCGGGGTTCTGGGCCTCGGCCCGGCGGCGCCGGCTGGTCCGATGCTCGTCGGCAACGCCACGTTGCTGCTGCTGCGGGCGATCGCCGACGAGCGGCCGGTCCTGCTGGTCGCCGACGACATGCACCGGATGGACGAGCCCAGCGCGTCCACCATCGCCTTCGTCGCACGACGGCTGCACGGCACCCGGGTGGCGGTGCTCGGCGCGGTCAACGTGACCCAGTGCGGACCCGCCGACCTCTACGGCTTCCCCCGCCAGGAGCTGCCGGCACTGTCCGGCGAGGCGGTCGACGAGCTGCTCAGCCGCCGGTTCCCGCGGATGGCGGCCGGCGTGCGGAACCGGATCCGGTCCGAGTCGCGGGGCAACCCGTACGCCGCCCTGAGCTTCGCCGGGGCGCTCACCAGGGAGCAGGAGAGCGGCGACACCCCGCTGCCGGCCGTGCTGACCATCGTGCCGGCGCCCGGTGACGTGCTCGCCGACCGGCTCGGCTTCCTGCCCGCCGACACCCAGCGCGCGCTGCTGGTGGCCGCCCTCAACGACAGCGGCGACCTGCGGGTGCTCAACGCCGCCTGTCCGTACGGGCGGGCCCTGGCCGTGCTCGAACCGGCCGAACGGGCGCGGCTGGTCACCATCGACGAGGAACGTCAGCGGCTCGAGTTCGCCCACCCGCTGATCCGGTCGGTGATCGTGGCGCGGGCCCCCGGTCCGGCCCGCCGCCGGGCGCACCACGCGCTGGCCTCGGTGCTGTCCGGCACCGACTCGCCACGCGCCGCGGCACATCTGGCCGAGGCCGCGTCCGGGCCGGACGACGCGGTCGGCGGCGCTCTGGAGCAGGCCGCCCTGGTCTACCTGGGCAGTGGGCGACCGCGCGCGGCGTTCACCGCGATGTCCCGGGCCGCCGAGCTGACCGCCAGCCCCGAGCTGCGCCGGTCCCGGCAGGCGAAGGCGAACTACCTGGACGTGCTGATGGTCAGCGTCCGGACCGGTGCCCGCCCGGACGTTCCGGAGCTGCTGGTGGGTGTCATCGCCCAGGCGTACCGGGAATCGCAGCGGGACCCGGCGGCGGCCTGCCGGCTGGTGGCCGGGGCGCTACGCGACGCGGTGAACCCGCCCCCACCGATCGTGCGTGAGTCGCTGCAGTCGCTGGTCACCTTCGCCGTCATGGCCGACCAGCCGGGGCTGTGGACCGAGTTCGAGGACGTGCTGGTCCGGTACGCCGATCTCGCCCCGGCCTCGGTGCGGATCTTCGCGGGCGCGTTCGGGCCGGGGTTCGTCGACGCCACGCTCGCCGACGTCGACGCGTTCCTGGACGACATCCGGCACGAGTTCAACCCGGCGATCGTGCTGCGGTCCGGGCTCGCGCTGACCTACCTGAGCCGGCTCAGCGGCACCCGGGAGCAGATCGCGCGGTGCGTCACCGAGGGTGAGGCGGACGGCGCGGTCGGCGTCGCGCAGCGTGCCCGCAGCATTCTCGCGCTGGACGCGTGGGCCTCCGGCATGTGGGACGAGGGGGTGCGTGTGGTGGCGCGCGCCGGGGCGGTCTCCGAGCAGATGGGCTACATCTCGCCGAACAGCCCGCTCTTCCCGGCCGTACGGGGTTTGATCGCGGCCGCCCGTGGCGAGTGCGAGATCAGCGCGGAGTCGGTGGCCGAGCTCGACGTGTGGGCCGGCCGGCGGCACAACGGGTTCGCCCGGCAGTTCGCCGACCACATCCGGTGCCTGGGCGCGCTGTCCGCCGGGGACGCCGAGGCCGCGTACCGGCACGCGACCGCGACCGGCGGCCCCGGCGAGCTGCGCCCGTACCGGCCGCACGCGGCCTGGCTGGTATTGGACCTGGTCGAGTCGGCGGTCCGCTCCGGCCGTCGCGACGAGGCGGCCGCGCACGTCGAGGCGCTGCGCGGCTGGTCCGCGACCCCGCTGTCGGCGCGGCTCCCGTTCGTGCTGGCCGGATGTGAGGCGATGGTCGCGGACGACGTCGAGGCGACCGCCCTGTTCGAGCGGGCGGTCACCGCGCCCGAGGCGCAGCAGTGGCCCTTCGACCTGGGGCGCATCGAATTGGCGTACGGGGATCATCTGCGTTCCCGGCGGGACATGCGCGGCGCCCGGCTGCACCTGACGAACGCTCTGCGGTGGTTCCACCGCCTCGACGCGTTGCCCTGGGCGAACCGGGCGGCCGAGCTGCTGCGCGCGACCGGGTCGAGCGTCACCGAGCCGGTGCCGGCGGCGGCGCTGTCCCCGGTGGAGCTGCGGATCGCGACGCTGGCCGCGGCCGGGCTGACCAACAAGCAGATCGGCGACAAGCTGTTCCTGTCCGGCCGTACGGTCGGCACCTATCTGCACGGCATGTTCCCCAAGCTGGGAGTCTCGTCGCGGGCGGCGCTGGCCGACGCGCTGGCGAACTGCACCACGGAATTCCCGGAGCCGGCGCTGGCCGGTGATCGGGCATGACGCTCGTGGATCACCCACTGGATCTGACCCGGCGGTCCCGCCGGCCGCGCCACCACGACGGCCGCGACCCGCACGCCGAAGCCGTCGACAAATTCGTCGCCCGCCTGAGCCGGACCGGCGACGCCATGATCGTGAGCGCGGACCGTGGCCCCGCCCGGACCCGCCTGCTGGACCGTGCCATGGCCGCGGCCGAACGATCCGCGTTCCGGGTGGTGCGGACCGCCGGCCTGGAGTTCGAGGCCGCCCTGCCGTACGCCGCCCTGAATCAGTTGCTGCTGCCGTTCCTCGAGCACCTACGGGTGCTGCCGGCTGCGCAGCGGGCGGATCTGAGTGTGGCGCTCGGCCTCGCGAACGGCATCGTGTCCGGCGACGTGGTCGCCCCGGCCGCGCTCACCCTGCTTGCCGAGGTGACCCGGGAGCAACCGGCGCTGTTAGTGCTCGACGGGCTGCACCGCGCCGACCCGGACAGCGTGGCGGTGCTGGAGTTCCTGGCGCCGCGGCTGAGCGTGCTCACCCGGGCCGGGCTGCTCGCGGCCGGATTCGGGCCGGCGCCGGGCTTTCGCACCCTGGTGTTGCCCGCCCAGCCGCACCGCGAGGCCGACGACCTGCTGCGCCGGGTCGGGCGGCTGCCGGTCGAGACCCGCCGGGCGCTGCTGGAGCTCGCCCTGAGCCGGACCCGGACCGGGTTCGGCGAGTCGCTGCGGCTGGCCCGGATGGCCGGACTGATCACTGTGGACGAACCGGCCGGCACGGTGTCGTTCGCCGACGCGATGACCGCCACCGTGGTGCTGCAGGCGTCCACCAGCGAGGAACGCCGGCAGGCACACCGCCGGCTGGCCGACCGGCCGGACACCGACGTGGCGGCCCGCACCCACCACCTGGACCAGGCCACCGTCGGACCGGACGAGGAGGTCGCCGGGCTGCTCGAAGGGGCCGGCCGGGCGGCGCTGGCGACCGGCGACGCGGTCACCGCCGCCGCGGCGCTGGTCCGGGCGGCGTACGCCAGCGTGGCCCCCGGCGAACGCAGCCGCCGGCTCGCCGAGGCGGCCCGCGTCAAGGCGCAGATCCCGGGCGCCGGGGCCGAGGTGTCCGGCCTGCTCGCCGAGGCGCGGCTCACCGACCCGGCCGTGGTGGAGAGCCTCGCGGCCGTGCTGGCGCGGGCGAACGTGCTGCTCAACGGCATCGGTGACGTGCGCGGTGCGCATCGGCTGCTGGTCGCCGGGATCGAGGAGGGCGACCGGCGCGGCGAGCGCGGCCCGGCGCTGGCCGAGGCGGTGCAGAACCTGCTGCTGGTCTGTGTGGTAGGCCACGACCGCACCATGTGGGACCAGTTCGACGACATCCTGGCCCGGCACACCGAC
This sequence comes from Actinoplanes sp. TBRC 11911, assembly GCF_012933445.1. Taxonomy (GTDB): domain Bacteria; phylum Actinomycetota; class Actinomycetes; order Mycobacteriales; family Micromonosporaceae; genus Actinoplanes. The sequence goes on along the minus strand of NZ_JABBNC010000042.1, from coordinate 29,739 downwards.
GACCTGCCGCGCGAGCTGGTCGGCGCGGCGACGACCCTGGCACGGCCGGGCACCGCCAGCCCGGCCGTGCTGGGCCGGCTCGACGACGCGATCCGCAACCTGAACGACGAATCCAGCCCGAACACGGTGTTCCGGGTGTCCGCGTCGGCGTACGGGGTCGATCGTCTTTCGGGGTGTTGTGACGCGTTGCGCCGGGTGGTCGCCGGGACCGACCCGGAGAAGGCCGGCACCGCCGTGCTGACCGGCATGATGATGCTGGCCTACGAGGACATGCGGGCCGGGCGCTGGCAGCTCGCCCGGCAGGAGGCGGGCGAGGGCGTCCGGCTCAGCCGCAAGATCCGCATGCCACTGCAGGAACTGCCCGGCCGCTACGTGCAGGCGATCATCCACGCGGCGACCGGCGAGTACGAGGAACTGCGGGTGCTGGACGCGCAGGCCTTCCAGTGGGGGGTGCCGCGCGGCGTCAACTCGGTGCGGGCGCACATGGGGCACGCGACCGGGCTGGGCGCGCTGAGCCGCGGTGACTACGAGGAGGCGTACGCGACACTGCGGCCGGTGGCCGCCCCCTTCGACCCCCATGACCGGTACGCGCCGTGGATGCTGCTCGACTTCGTCGAGGCGTGCATGAGCACCCTGCGCGTCGACGAGGCCCGCGCACACGTCGCGGCGGCCGCGGATGCTGGGGTGCCCCGGCTGTCCCCGCGCAACGCGTTCATCCACGCCGGGGTGTCCGCGATGGTCGCCTCGGACGACGCGGCGGACGCGCTGTATACGGCGGCGTTGTCCGACGGCCTTGTTGAGGCCGGCACCTTTCACCGCGCCCGCATCGAGCTCTCGTACGGTCGCTGGCTGCGCCGGCAGCGGCGCCCGCGCGACGCCCGGCGGCTGCTGCGCGAGGCCCAGTCCACGTTCCAGCGCCTGGGCGCGGTGCCGTGGGCGAACCGGGCCGGCGCCGAGCTGGACGCGACCGCCGGCACCCGCAGCGGCGAGGCCGGCAAGCTCACCCCGCAGGAGCAGGTGGTGGCCGAGCTGGCCGCGGCCGGCCTGACGAACAAACAGATCGGCGAGCGTCTGCAGGTCTCGCACCGCACGATCGGCTCCCACTTGGCGCGGGTCTTCCCCAAGCTGGGCGTCACCTCGCGGGCCGCCCTGCGCGGCGCCCTGGAAGCGGCAAACCGCCCGGATCCCGACTGAGCGAGCTGCCCCTACGGGCCGAGCAATGCCAACGGGACGACCGCGACATTGTCGCGCCGACGGTAGGCGCGTTCGCCGGCGTAGATGACGATGGCGTCGATCAAGTCGTCGCCGATGCGGTCCCGAAGCCAGTGCAGGTGTTTGACGTCGGTGTCCTCGACACGGTCCGCCAGCTTGACCTCGACGCCGAGCACCCTGCCGTCGGCATGCTGAACGATCAGATCCACCTCGTGATTGTTGCGGGTCCGTAGGTGACTGACCCGCGCCTCACTTGCTTCGGCGTACGTGTGAATGCTGAGCGCCGCAAGGTGCTCGAACAAGGCACCGAGGATCGTGCCTTCGGACAAGTTGACGCTGCCTTGCTCCGCGCGTAGCAGTGCGATGCTCTCGAGCCCGAGCAGGCGCGCGGCCAGCGCCGGGTCGGCGAGCTGATGCTTCGGAGCCTGCCCGAGCCGGTCAAGGTGGTTACGGCCGGGAATCCACGGTGGTATCTCATCGAGCAGCCACAGTGACGACAAGGCGTCTCGATACGTGAGTGTGGTGTCCTTGGCCGGCTTGTTGGCCGGCCCGGCGGTAGCGGCATCGAGGATCTTCGAGTATGCCGCCGTTGTCGACGTCGCGGCGGCATAGGCAGCGAGCCATGCCCGCAGCACGGCTGGACGGCGAACCGGGTAGCCCTGCTCGGGGAATTCACGCTGCACCACGTTCTCGATGTACGCATCCAACTCGGCTCTTCGGACGCGAGGCGGTAATCCGCGGATGGCGGGAAAGCCCGAAGCGGTGATCTCCTCGACATAGTCGACCAGGCGGAGCTGGGTGGTGCCGTCGATGTCGCGGACGCCGGTAAGGAGCGCAGCCAAGCTCACTGACGGCGTCCCGATGCCCCGTTCCGCCAGACTCAAAGGACGCATCCGCATCGGGACGATCCGTCCAGCGCCTGAGTGGATCACCGTTCCGCGAGGCGCTGAGCTGCCCGCAATGATGAAGTGCCCAGGCGGGGAGCCGGCATCGACGGCGTGGCGTACCTGATCCCAGACCTCCGGTAGGCGCTGCCATTCGTCGACGAGCACTGGCCCGGGCAGGCGCGTCAAAACGGCGGGATCGGCGGCGAGTATCTCGCGTTGGGCAGGAAGGCTCAGATCGACGACTGATACGGCGCGTTGCATCGCCGTCGCTGTCTTCCCGACCCCCTTCGGACCGTGGATGGATAACGCACGCAGATGTGGCTGAAGCTCGTCCAACGCGCCATCTATGATCCTGCGCCGGTACTCGACCATGCGGCTAGTCTACCAAACGCAGGGTCTCTACTCTTCCATTAGCATGGCTTTTAGTCTGCCAAACGCCCCGCTCGACGATCCATCGATCAGCCAGGCATGTGCACGGCACTTTGGTGTGGCGCATTGCTATAGTGTGTGAGACACAGTATCGTGTTGGGCATGACAATCGATGCGACGCTAGCCGGCCACCTGCAAGAGCTGCGGCGCGGCACGGTCGTTGTCGCGAGCCTCGTCGTGCTGCGCACCCCGGGCTACGGCTACTCGCTGCTGGAGACCTTGAGCGCGGCCGGCTTCGAGGTCGAGGCGAACACGCTGTACCCGTTGCTGCGCCGCCTGGAATCGCAGGGCCTGCTCGTCAGCGAGTGGAACACCGACGAGGCCCGCCCGCGCAAGTTCTACCGCACGACCCCGCGGGGCGACGACGTCGCCGGCGCCCTGCGCACCGAGTGGACGCGGCTCGACACCGCGATCGGCGACCTCAACCCCACCACCCCCGGGAGACAGAAATGACCACCACCACGCTTGTCGACCGCTACGTGTACACCGCCCTTCGCCGCGTGCCCGAGCAGCAACGCGCCGACATCGACCGCGAGCTCCGCGCCTCCATCGAGGACGCGGTGGAGGCCAGAGTCGAGGCCGGCGAGGCACGCGAGCAGGCAATCGAGAACACCCTCACCGACCTCGGTGACCCGTCGCGGCTGGCGGACAATTACGCGAACCGTCCGCAGTTCCTGATCGGCCCGGAGCTCTTCCCGGTCTGGCGCCGCCTCATGACGATGATGTTCACGATCGTGCTGCCCGTCGTCGTGGCCGTCACGGTGATCGTGCAGCTGTTCGACGACCCGGACTTCGGCAAGGTCATCGGGGGCGCGATCGGCACCATCCTCACCGTCGGCGCGCACCTGGCCTTCTGGACCACCGCGCTGTTCGCGGTCGTCGAGCGCACCGGCTACGGCAAGGCCGAGCTGCGGACCACGTGGTCGCTGAAGGACTTACCGCGCTACGAGCCCGGGGCGATGAGCCGCATGCAGCTCGCCGCGTTCCTGGTGTGGCCGGTCATCGTGGTCGCCGCCCTGGTGCTGCAGCAGTTCACGTTCACCGACGTCCCGGTGCTGGACCCGGAGTTGTGGTCCTTCTGGTTGCCGTTGCTCATCGTGGTCACCGCGCTGCGCGGCGCCTGGGGTGTCTGGGTCTACCGCCTGCGCACCTGGACCCGTGCCTCGGCCGTGGCGAACGCGGTGCTGGTGCTGGCCGCCGCGATCCCGCTGATCTGGCTGCTGGCCACCGATCAGCTGTTCAACCCGGCGTTCGCCCCGCTCGCCGACGCCGGCCTGGGCGAGGACAAGCAGTGGATCACCGTGGTCGCCATCGCGGGGGTGGGCCTGAGCGCCCTCTGGGACGTGGTCGACACGACGATCCGGATCGAGCGTTCGATGCGCGGCCTGCCCACCAAGGTCGCCGGCACCGGCGGCAGCTACAACTTCGGGTAGGCCAGTGCCGAGTTGATGAGTCCGGCTCTCGTGCGAGGACGACTTCGTCCACAGCGCACGAGAGCCGACTCTCAGCCCACGCCCTCCGAGGCGCGCGTGGCGGCGTCTTCGGCTATGCGGTCGCCGACCGCGGTGGTTCGTAGTGTGAGCTCCGGGGTTCTGGAGGCTAGTTCGGCCGCGACCGCCTCGGTCACCCGGCGTGCCTCGTCGTGATGGCCCAGGTGGTCGAGCAGGAGGGCGGCGGAGAGAATGGCGGCCGACGGGTCGGCGGTGCCCTGGCCGGCGATGTCCGGGGCGGAACCGTGTACCGGTTCGAAGGTCGACGGGTAGCGCCGTTCGGGGTTGACCGAGCCGCTCGCGGCCATGCCGATGCCGCCGGTGACAGCCGCGGCTATATCAGTGAGGATGTCGCCGAACAGGTTGTCGGTGACGATCACGTCGTAGCGCCCGGGATCGGTCACCAGGAACATCGCGGCGGCATCGACATGCTGGTATTCGGTGGTGACCTCGGGGAACTCCGCGGCCACCGCGGCGAACGTGCGCGACCAGAGACCGCCCGCGTGCGCGAGCACATTGGTTTTGTGCACGAACGTCAGATGGCGGCGGTCGCGGTGCCGGGCTCGGGCGAACGCGTCGCGGATGACCCGCTCGACGCCGTACCGGGTGTTGAGGCTTTCCTCGGTGGCGATCTCGGCGGGGGTGTCGCGGTGCAGGGTCCCACCGGCGCCGGCGTAGAGGCCCTCGGTGCCCTCCCGGATCACGATCATGTCGATCTCCCCCGGGCCGGCATCGGACAGCGGGCTCCTCGTACCCGGCCACAGGCGCGCGGGACGCAGATTGACGTACTGGTCGAAGTCGAAACGCAAGGTGAGCAGAAGACCGCGTTCCAGTACGCCTGGGGGCACGCTGGGGTCGCCGATCGCGCCCAGCAGGATCGCGTCGTGAGCCGCCAGCTCGTCCTGCACCGACTGCGGGAGGACCTCGCCAGTGCGGTGGTAGAGCCGGGCCCCCAGGTCGTAGCCGGTGAACTCATTGCCGGGCAGGACGGCTTCGATCACCTTGCGGGCCTGCGCGGTCACCTCCGGGCCGATGCCGTCGCCGTCCACCACGGCCATCTTCGCCATGTCAGAACCCCTTGGTGCTCGGCTTGAAGGCCGCACGGTCGTTCTCGTACGCGGCGATGGCGTCCTCGTGGCGCAACGTCAGGCCGATGTCGTCGAGCCCGTCCATGAGCCGCCAACGGGTGAAGTCGTCGATGGGGAACGTCCAGGCGAAGCCGTCCGCACGCACCTCGCGCGCCGCGAGGTCGACGTCGACCAGGGTGTCCGGGGCCAAGTCCCACAGGGTTTCCACGGCGCTCTGGTCGAGCTGAACCGGCAGCAGACCCTCCTTGAGGGCGTTGCCGCGGAAGATGTCGCCGAACCGGGGCGAGACGACCACCCGGAAACCCCAGTCCCGCAGGGCCCACACGGCATGCTGACGTGACGATCCGGTGCCGAAGTTGTGCCCGGCGACCAGAATCGAGGCGCCGGCGAACACCGGATCGTTCAGCGCGAAGGCCGGGTCCTCGCGCCACGCACGAAACAACGCGTCCTCGAAACCGGTACGGGTGATCCGCTTCAAATACTCCGCCGGCAAAATCTGATCGGTGTCCACATCGGACCGCCTCAGTGGCAGCACGGTGCCACGGTGAGTCACGAACTTGTCCATGAATATTCCCGGTTCTCAGAGATCGGCGGGCGCGGCGAGCCGGCCGGCCACAGCGGTGGCGGCGGCAACCTGCGGCGAGACCAGGTGCGTGCGCCCGCCCCTGCCCTGCCGGCCCTCGAAATTACGGTTGGACGTGGAAGCGGCGCGCTGGCCCGGGCGCAGCGTGTCCGGATTCATGCCCAGACACATCGAACAGCCGGCGAACCGCCATTCCGCGCCCGCTTCGACGAAGACGCGGTCCAGCCCTTCGGCCTCGGCAGCCGTACGCACCTCATCGGATCCCGGAACCACCAGCATCCGCACGCCGTCGCGAATCCGCCGGCCCCGGATCACCTCCGCGGCCGCACGCAGATCCTCGAGCCGCCCGTTGGTGCACGAACCGAGGAACACCACATCGACCGGGATCTCCCGCAACGGGATGCCGGGTCGCAAAGCCATGTAGTCCAGGGCCCGTACCGCGGCATTGCGGTCGGTCTCGTCGGCGAAGCCGGAAGGATCCGGCACCACATCGTCCAGCGGCACGCCTTGACCTGGATTCGTGCCCCATGTGACGAACGGGCTGACCGCGCCGGCGTCGAGGAACACCTCGGCGTCGAACACGGCATCGTCGTCGGTCACCAACGTTTTCCAATACGCCACCGCGGCCTCCCAATGCTCGCCGCGAGGCGCGTGCTCGCGACTGCGGAGGAACTCGAACGTGGTCTCATCCGGGGCGATCATCCCGGCTTTCGCGCCCCATTCGATGCTCATGTTGCAGACCGTCATCCGGCCTTCCATGGACAGCTTCCGGATTGCCTCGCCGCGATATTCGACGATGTGGCCGGTGCCGCTGCCGGTGCCGGTCTGTGCGATGAGGGCGAGGATCAGATCCTTGGCGGTGACGCCGGTACGCAGTTCGCCGGTGACCGTGACGGCCATCGTCCTCGGCCTGGCCTGCGGCAGGGTCTGGGTGGCGAGGACCTGTTCGACCTCGCTGGTGCCGATGCCGAACGCCAGCGCCCCGAACGCACCGTGGGTCGAGGTGTGCGAGTCACCGCAGACGATGGTCATGCCCGGCTGGGTGAGACCGGACTGCGGGCCGATGACGTGCACGATGCCCTGCCCGGCATCGCCGAGGGAATGAATTGGGACACCGAATTCCGCGCAGTTCTTCCGTTGCGCTTCGACCTGCGTACGAGAAATGGGGTCGACGATTGTCAGAAGTTCGCCCCGCCTCGCATGGAACGACCCGTCGGCGTACCCAGTCGGGGTGTTGTGATCCTCGGTGGCCAGGGTCAGATCGGGACGCCGTACCCGCCGCCCCGCCAGCCGCAGACCGTCGAACGCCTGCGGTGTCGACACCTCGTTGAGCAAATGCAGGTCGATATAAAGCAGATCGGGTTCACCGTCTGCCGCGCGCACCACGTGGTCGGCCCAGACCTTCTCGGCCAAGGTTCTCGGCATTGCTTTTGCCTGTTCTGCAAGAATTCTTCGTTTGGCCGCCTCGGCGTCGTTGCCGGTGTCCCACCTTAGTTCCATCGCGAGCTGCAACTGCGCAACAGGTGAAACCATGCAGATCAAGAGCAATACTGTGCAGTGGTTGTCCATCCTCACTACCGGGATGATCGCGCAGCCCGCTCTTCCGTTGTGAGTGGAGCGCTGACCGGAGCGAGATCACACCTCGAGCGCGACGACGTCAGGCGTCAGTTCGGCGGTGAAGAAGCCGGCGAGCCGCTCGACGGCCGGGTCGACGTACTCCGGCTTGTCGTAGAGATCGACGTGGCTGGCACCGTCGACCCACAGCAGCTCCTTCGGCTCGCGGGCACCGTTGAATGCCTCGTTGCTCATGTGCCGGGTGATCGCCTCGGTACCGACAATCATGAACAGCGGCCTCGGGGCGATCATGGCGATGAACCTGAACGGGTCGAAGGCGGCGATCCGGTCAATACTCGACCAGGTGAACTTCTTTGCCGACCGCGGGTGCTGACCGCGGTCGGTGCAGTAGTACTCGAAGCCCTCGAAGCCGTGCTGCCCACCCAGAGCACGCGCTTCCTCGGCGGTGTCGGGGAAGATCGGGAACGTGCCGACGCCTTCGCCGCGGGCCTCAGCGGTGCGGGCGGCTGCGGCCGCGTCGAGCATCGCCTGGATGACGGCGGGGGCCTGCCTGCCGTCGGCGCCTTCGCGGAACTGGCGGCCGATGTCGGCGGCGCTGATGGTCGCGACGGCCCGGATGCGGTGATCGGTTGCCGCGGCCGGAATGACGTAGCCGCCGGAGGCGCAGATGCCCAGCGCGCCGATGCGCGTCGGGTCGACCTCGAGCCGCGCGCTCAGGAACGAGACCGCTGCCTTGAGGTCCTCGACGCGCTGAGCCGGATCCTCGAGGCCGCGCGGCAGGCCGCCGCTCTCGCCCTGGTGGGCAGCGTCGAAGGCGAGGGTGATGAACCCTTGCTCGGCCAGCCGGGACGCGTACAGGCCGGCGGCCTGCTCTTTGACGCCGCTGGCCGGGTGACCGACGACGATCGCGGGGCGAGGCCCATCCGTGTCTCCGTCGGGGAGGTAGAGGTGACCGGCCAGCGGGATGCCGGCGCTGTCAAAAGTGACGTCGATTCGGTTCATGCCCTCCACAGTCCGGCGCCGTCGCCGATCGCAACAGCCGCAGGTCTCTTCCGGGGAAGGATTCTGCCCTCCCAGCGACCCCAGGCTGATTACAGAATGGCTACATGACCTCGGCCGACCTGAACGAGCTCGGAGCCTTCCTCAAGGCCCGCCGCGCCGAGCTGAGCCCCCTCGAGACCGGCCTACCCGAGACCAAAGCGACCCGCAAGGTTCCAGGGCTGCGTCGCGAGGAGGTCGCACAGCTCGCGGCAATCAGCGTCGATTACTACACCCGGCTCGAACAGGGCCGGGTCCCCGCGTCCGCCTCGGTACTCGCCACTCTCGCCTCAGCGCTGCGGCTCGATGACGATCAGCAGCGCTACCTCTACGAAATCGCGGGTAAGGCCGACGCCCGACCGCGGCGCCGCCGTGGCCGGCAGAACCTGCGACCGGCGATGCGCCGGCTGCTTGACCGGCTCACCGACACTCCGGCGATGGTGCTAGGCCGCCGTTTGGACGTGCTGGCCTGGAACGATGCCGCGGCAGCACTGTTCACCGATTTCGCGGCGATTCCCGCCGCACAGCGCAACTACGTGCGGATCGTCTTCACCAATCCGGTCGTCCGGGCATTGCACACTCGGTGGGAGCACGACGCCCAGGATGCCGTCGCCGCCCTTCGGATGGAGGCCGCGGCAGACCCCGACGATGCCGAGCTGGCCCGGCTGGTCGGCGAGCTGGCCGTACTCGACACCGACTTCCGTACCTGGTGGGCAAAACGGCGAGTCAACAGCGCGACCTACGGAACTAAGTACTACCGCCATCACCTCGTCGGTGACCTGACTCTCGACTGCGACACCTGGATGAGCCCGGACGGCAGCGGCCAGCGCCTGTTGGTTCTGACCGCCGAGCCGGGATCGCCGTCCGACGAGGCCCTGCGCATCCTCGCTTCCTGGACCGCCCCGGCTGCGTCCGCCGAACGACAGGAGTTCAGATGAGAACCTGGTCGAAATCTCAGCTCACGTCCCTGGGGGACGCGTTCTCTCTGCATTTCTCCGCCGGCCCGGCGCGGCCCGATGCACCAGAGGTCGAGATCGGCATGGTGGTGGTCGGCAGCGACCTGTTCGTACGGGCGCTGCGCGGACGAGCGTCACGCTGGTATCGCGCCGGCGTCCAGTACCGCCGGGGCCGCATTCGGGTTGCCGGCGTCACCACCGAGGTCGCAATCGCCGCCGCCGGCGAGGTGCAGGCAGACCTGATCGATGCGGCGTACCGCCAGAAGTACGACACGCTTGCCTCGTTGGCGGTGGGCTCGGCGTCGCGGGAGGCCACGCTTCAGATCTCACCGTGGTGACTTGATCTCTATACGATCGAAGCGCTCCCCGAACGGAACCGGACCCGGCCCGCTGGTACGCCTCGTCGAACCGGCCCCGCACGGCCGCCACCGTGGCCAGGTGGACGAGATGGGTGGCCCGGCCCTGCCCCAACTCGGCGGCCAGGCGTTCGCCTTCCTCCGCCTCGGCATACGCCAGGTCGTAGTCGCCGACACCGATCAACTCGGCCGACTGCTGCGCGAGCGGGAGCGGCAGTAACCCGACCAGGCCGCGCCGCCGGGTCAGCTCAACACCCAGATTCGCGGGCGCGGCCTTGGGGGTGGATCCGGCGCCCTTCGTGCCGCCAGTCGGCCGGCGCTTTCCCGAATTTTTGACGGAAGGCGCGATTAAAGGTCCGGATATTGGCGAACCCCGTCATCGCCGCGACTCGCCAGATCTCGATCCCCATGTTCTTGGGGTCTGCCAGAACGTTGTAGGCGGCCAGCAGTCGCTGCGTCCGGATGTAGGCCCCAGGTGTCGTGTCGGCGCGCTCGAAAAGGTGGTAAAGGTGCCGCACTGAGACGTGGTGAATCCGCGCCAATACTTCAATGGCCAGCGGCTCAGAGATATGATCCTTTATATACCTCTTTACCATATCCAGCAGCACGTGGTCCGAGCCGTCCGGGAGGGCGGTCTCAGGTCCCCGCAAGGCCATGACCAGTAGAGTGATCGCCGCCTGTCCGGCGTCCACCCGCTGCACAGCGGTCAGCTCGGCTGCGGACCGGTCAAGTTGATCGATATAGCGGCCGAGAAGGCTCGTTGCCGCGGAATGAATCTGCAGGGCCTGGATGCTCTCACTAACGTCTCTTACCCGTGGCGGAAGCGAATCCCGCGAAAATTTCATCAGCTGGGTTTCGCTATTTCCCGCCGTAGTCAGTTCCCACACGCTACGGGCCTGGTAGAGAACAACGTCTCCAGGGGCCGTCGCAGCAAGTCTTCCGTCCTGATGAACTCGAAGGTTCCCGGATGTACCAACAGAGATTCCTAGTAGTTCATCGCCGGTAGACTCGGCCGCGAGGCGTAGCGTGCGGGCGACATGGAGAGAACCGCCCGCCGTCGTCAGCCTCATCAGGCCTATCGAATTGCTCAGCCCCTGCTCCGTGAACCGTACACGGCTACCCGGCCCGGCCCGGACGACTGACGGAATAAAACACTCGCTCGCAAGCCGATCCATCTCGTCGCGGGATAGATAATCACTTTTCACTGCCTCACCCCAGCGAGCCGGCGTCCAGCCTTTCTAGGTAGGGCCGAGTTCGCAGACGGGACGAGTCTGCTCCGCCCAGCACCGTCATAAGAATGGCTTCGTCATGCACGTTTGGACCTTGACACGTCCCGGACACGCCTCCAATGCCTAATACGTCAGGCTGGCACACGATGGGCATCATGGCTGGTCAGCAGCTTCTGCGACGTGAGCCACTCCCCCGGTCGGCCACGGCGTGTTGGGAATGAAATACCGCGTTGTCGCGGCACGCGCCGCTGCCCGTCGCGGGCCGCGGCGATGTCCGGGTTCGTCGACATGCGGACCCACGTCATCGCCGCGGCCGGCGCCGACACGACGTTGCCCGCTCTTATCCTGGACAACGCCGCCCGCAGGATCGCGGACGAAACAGACGTTGCCGTTATCACCGTCGACTACCGCCTGGCACCGGAAAATCCTTACCCCGCAGCACTCGAGGACTACTATGCCGTACTGCGATGGGCTTCCGACACTGTCGCCGTACTTGGCGAAGGCGCCGGCGGCGGCCATACGGTTGCGACGGCGGTGTCCAGCCGCGACCGGAGCGGCCCGCCGGTGGCTGCTCTACTCCTGGACGCGCGCCCACCCTCGACGACCGCGGCTACACGCGCTCGATCAGAGAGTTGACGGACACACCGATCCTGCGTGGACCTGACCTGCCGCTCATCTGGCAGCGTTACCTCGGAGGCCTGCGTCCCGGCGGCGAGGACGTGCCGGCTTACGCGGCTCCTGGCCGGGCCACGATCGACGATGGGGGAAGGGGCCGCCCGCCAATACCGTGAAGCGCACCTGGGGCAAGCGGCTGATTATCCATCTGCGGTAGCTCGCGGAAGGCTCGGACGCGGTAATCATGCTGTACTCGATGTCGCGATCCGCCATGGCGCGCAGATCACGGCCACGCGACGGTGTTCGCTCCACGACGACGTTGAAATAGGAGCTCTCAACGTGGTCCTTCGAGGTCGGCCAGCTCGCACTCGACGGCGGAGGTCGCCGGTTCGCAGGTGGGGTCCGGGCGAGAATTTCGTGACCGGTGCCGGGGGGCGGACGGACCGGCTTAAGACGTTCAGTACGTGGCTGCGCCAGCTGCTCAGTGCGACAGGGCGGAAACACGAACAGCGATCCGCGCGCCATCGGAGGCCAACCGAAGATCCGTAGCGCGGCCCATCGTGCCGCTCGCCGCGGTAACAACCGCAGCCTTACCAGTTAGATCGGGACGACTCTCTTCCTCTCTTCGAGAACCTGACCGGGACAACGGGGGTACGGTTTCCCTATCGAGAGTGGCAGATAGGCTGGCCTCATCGTGGAGTCGGTGCACCCGATGTGAGGCCGGCGGCGTCTCGCGTGCTCGACGTGCGAACGATGAGTCGTGCTTCGTGGGTTTCGTGTACCGCTTCGTCGCGGCCGTCGACGCGTTCGAGCAGCAACGCGGCAGCGCGCTGTCCCATCTGGTGACCGTCCTGGTTGACGCTGGTCAGGCTGATGTTCGGGTGGCTGGCCAGGCGGGCGTCGTCGTAACCGGCCACGGCGATGTCGGCGGTGGTGAGCCCGCGTTCCGCGATGGCTCGTAACACGCCGAGGGCGGCGTCGTCGTTGCCGGCGAAGACCGCTGTTGGTGCGTCGCCCCTGTCGAGCGCGGCGTGCATCGCGCGTCGTGCCGGTTCTTCCTCGTACCGAGCCGTGATCACCTGGATGTGCTCGCTGAGCCCGGCCTCACGCATGGCGGACTGGTAGACCGCGCGGCGGATGGCTTGCGGTGTGGTCCGCAGCCGGCTCGTGCCCGGGTCGACGTGGGCGAGGTGCGCGATGCGCTGGTGGCCTTCGCCCAGCAGATGCGCCATGACCAGCCTCGCGCCGGCCGCGTCGTCCCCGGCGATCGTGTCGTAACGCTGGGATACGTCGTGGCGGCCGAGCTGGACCAGCGGGACCTTGACGGCCAGAGCTTCGAGCCAATCGGGCTTGGCGAGCGGCGCGATCGCGATGATGCCGTCGACCTGCCGGTCGTAGAGAGCTTCGAGGGCGCGGTGACCTATGCGGTGCTCGTCGTCGGCGGGCGCGACGATCACCTGGTAGGGGGTGTCCCTCAGATGAGCGGTCACGCCCTCCACGATGTCGGAGATGAAGTAACTGCCGAAGTGTGGGATGACCACCCCGACGGTGTACGCGGAGCCACGCATGACCCGGGCGGAGATCTGCGGACGGTAGTTCAGGTCCGCGATGGCCTGGTTGACCCGCTCGCGCATGGCCTTGCTGACCCCGTAGGCGTCGCGCAGGACCTTCGAGACCGCGGCCCGTGAAACCCCCGCCGCGTCGGCGACGTCGTCGATGGTCGCGCGGCGGGGCTCGGAACGACTCGGCAAGGCCTCCTCCGCGGAAGCTCGGAACGGGTGTAGACCGGTTCACAGAGAGTAGACCGCCGCGATCGACGGGACAACAACATCGGTCCGACGCCGCAGCACGCCGGTCTTCCGCGTCGGAGAGCATCGGCGACGCTCTCCGATCGCGTGTGCGGAGCTCAGGCCTGTTGGTCGCGTGCTTCCTGCAGTTGGTTCACGGCGGTTTCCACCTCTGCGCGCACCTGTTCGGCCAGGAGGAACAGGACGCTCGTCAGGTCGCGTTCGCGGACCCAGGCGTTGCTCGACGCGAAGGCGTCCGCGGCCGCCGGGTCGTGTGCCTCGAGCACCCCGAGCACGGTTTCGTACGCCTCGGGATCATCGATCAGCACGTCCAGCGGCGTTTGGAGTCCGTCCAGGGCCGGCCGTTCCGCGGTCCGCAGGGGGGCGTGGATCGCCCATTCGTGCCGGCCGGAGCCCACTTCCTGGCCGCGCACACGGGCGGTGCTGCCGGGTGGGACGTTGACGGCAAGCTGAACGGTCTCGCCGGCGCGGTCCCAGCGAACAGATGCGGTGCCGTAGCGGGTGTCCAGAGACGCCTGGGCCCAGTCGAACTCGGGCAGGAAAAGCGGGTCGACATCGATGACGTGATAGCCGGGCTCGCCCGGTGCGAGGCCGGCGATCCTGCGGTGCAGCCAGTCGGCGACGGCGCCGAGGGCATAGTGGTTGAAGGAGGTCATCTCGCCCGGGTTGATGGTGCCGTCGCGTAGCAGGCTGTCCCAGCGCTCCCAGATCGTGGTGGCGCCGACGGTTACCGGATAGAGCCATGAAGGTTGTTCGGTGTGCAGCAGAAGCCTTCCGGCGATCTCGGCGTGCCCGGTGTCGGTGAGCGCGTCGCAGATCAGTGGTGTGCCGAGGAAGCCCGCGGAGATGTGGTAGCCGCTGCGGCGCACGAGGGTGGCCAGCCGGTCGCCCATCGCTTGCCGGGCCTGGTCGCCGGGGGCGAGGCCGAAGGCGATGGTCATCGCATAGGCGGTGACGGTGTCGGACACCAGCCGATAGGCCCCGGTGACGAATTCAGCCCGGTAGGCGGTGCGGATTTGGTTAGCACGGTAGGTGTATTTGGCGTGGTCGGCCTCCTTCCCCAACAGCTGGGCGGTGTCGGCGACGATGTGCGTCGAGCGGTACGCGTAGGCGGTCGCAACCAGGTCGGTGGCGGTCATCGGCCGGCCGGGGTCGTCAGGGGGTGCGGCGGGGTCGAGCCAGTCGCCGAACTGGAACCCGTTCTTCCACAGTCCGCCGGTGCTGTGGTCGGCGATGACGTCGGCCCAGGCGGTCATGCTCGCGTACTGGTCACGCAGGATCTGCAGGTCGCCGTAGCGCTGGTAAAGGGTCCAGGGGACGATGGTCGCGGCGTCGCCCCAACCGGCGACCGGGGTGGTGACGTCGCTGATGGGATCGGGCACGACGGTGGGGACGGTGCCACCTCGGCGTTGCTGTTCGGCGGTGAGGTCGCGCAGCCAGGAGGCCAGGAAGGCGCGGCAGTCGTAGAGGAACGCGGCGGTCGGCGCGAAAACCTGGATGTCGCCGGTCCAGCCGAGGCGTTCGTCGCGTTGCGGGCAGTCGGTGGGCAGGGCGAGAAAGTTGCCGCGCATGCTCCACCGCACGTTTTCGTGCAGGCGGTTCACCAGCGCATTCGAGGTGGCGAAGGTGCCGGTTGGCCGCATGTCGCTGTGGACGACGACGGCGGTGATCGCGGCTGGGTCGAGTTCACCGGGCCAGCCATCGATCTGCGCGTAGCGGAAGCCGTGAAACGTGAAGCTCGGTTGCAGCGTGCGGGGCCCGTCGCCGGCAAGCAGGTATGTGTCGGTGGCTTTGGCTCGTCGTAGCGGACGGGTGCCCAGTTCGCCGTTTTCCAGGACCTCGGCGTGCCGGATCCTGATCCGCTGACCGGCCGGGCCGTCGACGGTCAGCCGCACGAAGCCGACGAGGTTCTGTCCGAAGTCGACGATGGTCGCGCCGGAGGGGCTGGTCAGAATCTGTTCGACGGCGCGGGCCTCGATGACGCGTACGGGAGGAACCTCTGCTCCTGATGCGGCCGGAAAGGGATTTCGTTCCCGGCGTACGGGGATCCAGGTGGTGGGTTGTTCGCGCCGCGCGTCGTAGGTTTCACCGTCGTAGATGCCGCTGGCGGTCAGTGGTCCGTCCTCGGTGGTCTCCCAGCTCTCGTCGGTCGCGATCACCCGCGTGCTGCCGTCGGTGTCGTCGAGAACGAGTTCGAGAGCGAATTGTGGCTGATCGCCGTAACTATGGCCGAGGTTGTCGAGATGGCCGAAATCTTCGGTGTACCAGCCGCCGGCCAGGCTCACGGTGATGGTGTTGCGGCCCGGCCGCAGCAGTGCGAGCACGTCGGTTTCCTGGAAGAGCAGCCGGTCCTGGTAGGCGGTCCAGCCCGGTTTGAACAGGTGATCGTCCACCGGCCGGCCGTTGAGAAAAACCTGGTAGAGGCCGCGGGCGGTGGCACGCAAGCGCGCACCGGTCAGCCCGGCCTCGGCGGTGAACTCTTTTCGGAACAGGACGGGGCGGGCGCGTCCGGCCGGCGCCGGGTGGCTGACGAAGCTGGCGTGCAAGATCTTGCTCCTCCGCTGTGGTGCGGCGGGTGCGCACCCCAAGGGTGCGCACCCACGTCTGGCTATTTGACCTGGGCCTGCATGTCCTGCAAGACCTGGGCGGGGGTCTTCTTGCCGAGGAACATGTTCTGGATACCGACGAGGTGAGCGTTCTGAATGCGGGCGTTCGGCCAGCCGGTGTCCGGGAAGGCGCTGACCTTGCTCGCGGTGACGAGCTCGTTGAACGTCTTGAGCACGGGGCTGACGGTGAAGGCGGAGTTCGGGATGGCGGGAACGACGCCGCCGAGCGTGGTGGCGAACTTGTTGATGTTGGTGTCCTGCGCGACGAAGTCGACGAACCTCAGCGCCAGTTCCTTGTTCTTGCTTTTCGCGTTGACGCCCAGTCCGACGCCGGGTGAGGCGGCGATGGCGGTCGCGTTGGGGTCGTCGGTGGCCGGCAACGGTTGCAGGTCGTACGTCACGGCGGTGTTCTGCTGCTGCAGGTTGCCGAAGACGCCGCCGACCTGAACGATCGCCAGCGCCTGTCCCTTGGCGACCGGTGGCAGCGTGTTGTCGAAGCTGACGCCGTTCGGGTCATTGGTGAAGCAGTTCGCATTCTTCATGTCGAGGTACTGCTGCTCGACGGTCTTCCACGCGGAGTCGGGGAACGTTGCCTTGCCTGCGGTGAGGTCCGCGTTCCAGTTCGGGTTCTGGGCGTAGACGAGCGTGGGTGCCAGGGCATACGGGACGAGCTGGGTGACCCAGGTGTCGGAGAGGCCGAGCGAGAACGCGACTTTGCCTTTCGCCTGCGCATCGCGGCAGAACGAGAGGACCTGGGCCCAGGTGGTGGGAATTTTCAGGCCGGCGCCTTGTACGGCCTGGGTGTTGTAGAAGGCGCCGAGCGGCTGGAGTACGCCGGGGAACATGTAGGTCTTGTTGTCGTAGTCGGTGACCGATTTCAACGATGCCGGGATCTTCGATGCCCACGCTCGGTCCGACAGGTCGACGAGGTATCCGGCCTTGGCCAGCGTGGCCTCGCTGATCGTGTTGCCGCCCTGTCCCGGCTGCACCGAGAGCACGTCGGCGCCGCCACCGGATTGCAACTGGGTGGGCTGGGTGCTTTGGATGTCGTCGGTCTTGGCGTACGTGGCGTTGACCGTGACGCCCGGATTAGCCGTCCGGAAGTCGTTGATCAGGGCGTCGTAGGCGTCCTTGTAGTCGGTGGAGGCGTAGAAGGTGATCGTGTTGCTGGACGAGTTGTCCGAGCCGGAACTGTTCGAACAGCCGGTCAGCAACAGGGCGAACCCGGTCAGGGCCGCGAGAAGACGTCGGTTCATCGGAGCCTGCTTTCAGAGACGTAGAACGGTCTACACGGAGTCAGCCTTTGAGGCCGCCGGCGAAGCCTTTGATGACGTAGCGCTGCAGGATCAGGAAGAGAACGAGGATCGGGATCGAGGCGAGGATCAGCCCGCCGAAGATCAGCGGCCAGTCGGATCCGTACTGGCCGACATAGCTGTAGAGCGACACGGTGATCGTCTGCAGGTCCCCGCCGGACAGGTAGAGCCGCGGGGTGAAGAAGTCGTTCCAGATGTTGATCGTGTTGAGGATGACCACGGTGCCGGTCACCGCCCGCATCATCGGGAAGACGATGCGGAAGAACGTGCTGACCGGGCCGGCGCCGTCGATCTGGGCGGCTTCCTCGAAGCCGGTCGGCAGCGCCCGGATGAAGTTGACGTAGAGAAACACCGAGAACGGCATGAGCTGCGCGGAGTAGAAGATGACCAGCCCCCAGACGCTGCCGAGCAGCCCGGCGGCACGCATCGCCTGATACAGCGGGACGGTCGCGAGCTGGAACGGCAGCAGCAGTCCGAGCAGAAACGCCAGGTAGGCCGCCTTGGACCAGGTGGAGGTGAGCCGGGCGATCGCATAGCCGGCCAGCGAGGCCGCACCGATCAGCACAATCAGGCTGACCACGACGACGGTGGCGGTGTTGACTACCGCATTGACGAGGTGGGCGCCGGTGAGCGCGTCACCGAAGTTACTGAAGGTGGGGTGGACCGTCGGCCGTAGCGGACCGGTTTGGTCGTCGCGCGGTTTGACGGCGACGTTGAACAGGATGTAGATCGGGCTGACGAACACCAGCCCGGCCAGCACCATCACGACCTCGAGGAGGCTGGTACGCCAGCGGT
The DNA here is from genome assembly GCF_012933445.1 of Actinoplanes sp. TBRC 11911. Lineage (GTDB taxonomy): Bacteria > Actinomycetota > Actinomycetes > Mycobacteriales > Micromonosporaceae > Actinoplanes. The sequence goes on along the minus strand of NZ_JABBNC010000042.1, from coordinate 11,759 downwards.
AACGGTTCATGCCCGGGCCTGCTTCCGGAGTCCGAGGTACTGCACGAGCGACAGCAGGATCACCAGCACGGTGAGCACGACTGCCATGGCGCTGCCGAGCCCGAACTCGCCAAACTCGAACGAGGTGCGATAGATGACCGTCGAGAGGGAGTCGGTGCTGCCGCCAGGCCCGCCGTTGGTCATCGCCACGATCTGGTCGTAGAGCCGCAGCCCGGCGATCAGGCTGAGCGTCAGGTTCACCATGAACGCCGGAGCCAGAAACGGTCGCACGACGGAGAAGAAGCGCCGGACCGCACCGGCGCCGTCGATCGACGCCGCCTCGACGACGTCCTGCGGAACGCCCTGCAGCCCGGCCAGGTAGATGACCATGGTGGAGCCGGTGAACTGCCAGACCACGGCGACGATCAGGGAGAACAGCGCCAGTCTCGGTTCGCCGAGCCAGGGCTGGCGCAGCGAGCCGAGCCCGATCGCGGACAGTGCCTGGTTGACAGCGCCGTCCGGGTCGAGCAGGTACTTCCACAGGTAGCCGCTGACCAGCGGGCTGACCACGAACGGGGCGAAGAACAGCACCCGCAGCCAGTTACGGCTTCGGATCCGGGAGTTGAGCGCCACGGCGAGCAGCAGCCCCAGCACGTTTTGCAGCACCATCACCGCGGCCGCCATGACGAGGGTCTGGATCAGCGGCCCGACGGTGTCGGTGCTGCTGAAGATCGTGCGGAAGTTGGCCAGACCGATGAACGTGCCGGCATCGCCAGTGGTGGCGTCGGTGAGCGCGTAGCCGGAGCCGATCACGCTGGGCAGCAGCACCACCGCGCCGTAGATGACGATGCCGGGCAGCAGGAACCACAGCGGCACCACGGCCCTGCGCCGTCGAGTCTTCCCGGTCATGTCTCAGTCCTCTCCGGCCGGTCAGCCGGCTCTCCGGCCGACCGGCCGGTCGAATCGCGAACCACCAGCCGCGGGGCGAGCACCTCGTGGACGGGCTCGGCGCGGCCGCCGATGCGTTCGATCAGCAGGGCGGCCGATCGGCGGCCCATCTCGCGGCCGTCCTGGTTCACGCTGGTCAGCCGAATCGCGGGGTGGCTGGCCAGCCGGGCATCGTCGTAGCCGGCTACGGAGATGTCCGTGGTGCTCAGGCCGCGCTCGGCGATCGCCCGAAGCACACCGAGGGCGGCATCGTCGTTGCCGGCGAAGACGGCGGTCGGGGCGAGACCGCCGTCCAGGGCGACACCCATGGCACGCCAGGCCGCCTCCTCCTCGAAACGGCCTTCGACCACGGCGATCTCGCCGGCCAGCCCCGCCGCCGTCATCGCCTGTTCGTAGCCGGAGCGGCGGATGCCGTGCGGCGTGGAGCCCAGGCTCTGCCGGACGCCGTCGATGTGGGTCAGGTGCGCGACCCGCCGGTGGCCCCGGGCCAGCAGGTGGTCCATCACCAGAGCGGTGCCGGCCGCGTCGTCACCGACGATCGTGTCGTAACGGTCGCTGCGGTCGTGCCGGCCCAGCTCCACCACCGGCACCTTGCGGGCCAGTGCGGCGAGCCAGTCCGGCGCGACCAGCGGCGAGATCGCGACGATGCCGTCCACCTGACGGTCGTAGAGCGCCTCCAATGCCCGGCGGTGGTCGGCGTCGACCGGCGCCAGGATCAGTTGATACGAGGTTTCCCGCAGTTCCGCCATCGCTCCGTCCACCACGTCGGCGAAGAACTGGTTGCCGAAGTGCGGGATCATCACCCCTACCGTGAAGGTGGAACCACGCATCGCCCGGGCCGAGACTCGCGGGCGGTAATCGAGTTCCTCGATCGCGCCCTTGACCCGTTCCTGCATGGCGTCGCTGACCCCATAGGCGCCGCGCAGCACCTTGGAGACGGCGGCGCGCGAAACCCCTGCCGCCGCGGCGACGTCGTCGATCGTCGCGCGGCCACCGGGCGTTCCTACGGGCATTGACGCCTCCCATTCGTAGAACGATCTACAGGAACGTAGACCGTTCTACGCGATGCGTCAATACCGTTACTTGTGTGTTAACTGCTGATCAATCAGCGCGAGGTCGCCCATGGCGAGCGGGCCGGAATGGGCGGACTGGCGGATCGTCTCCGGGCGGCTGGCCCCGACCAGAGGTGTGACGTGCGCGCCCTGCGCCAGCACCCACGCCAGCCACACCTGTGGCACCGACAGTCCGAGCCGGGCAGCGACGCCGGCGACCACCGGATCATCGCGTCGCGCGGCCGGTCCGCCGAGGGGCAGGCACGCCAGGTAGCGCAGACCGGTCGCCGCACAGTACGCAACCGTGGGCAGGTCGGCGCGGTCGGCCAGGGAGAGCCGGTTCTGCACTGCGGCGATCGCCGCCTCGGCACGTGCTTGTTCGATCTGCGCGACGCTGACGTTCGACAGGCCGATCGCCGCGACCTTGCCCGCCGCCTGGAGCTCTTTCAGCGCCCCGACACTCTCGGCCAGCGGAACCCGTGGGTCGACGTGGTGAAGCTGGTACAAGTCGATTCGGTCGACGCCCAGGTTACGCAGGCTCGTGTCACAGTTCGCGCGTAATGCTTCGGGGCTCGCATCGACCGGGAAGTCATCGCCGTCGCGGTAGTGACCGCCCTTGGTCGCGACCAGCGCCTCACGTCGGCCCGGTCGCTGCGCGAGCGCACGCCCGACGATTTGTTCCGCATAGGATTCGACGCCCTCGCGAGTGTACGCCAAGGCGGTGTCGATCAGCCGGACACCGCTGTCCAGCGCGGCATGCACCGTCGCGATGGCCTGCTCGGCCGTGATGTCTTTGAATGCGAGCTGGGCGGTGCCCAGGCCGATCCTGCTCATGTGCCTACTCCTCCGAAACATGCAAGCCGGCGCCTCCGTTGAGACCCATGCGGGCACACCGGCTCGCGGCGCGAGAGCCGTAAAAATTCATCGCGCTGGATCGCCGGACGCTCCTTGACACCTGATCAGCATGATCCTAAGAATGGATACCGTTCTACGAAACACGACGGTAATCCCCCGGACAACTCCTCCAGTGCTATCGCGGTGCTCGGCGGCGGTGGTCGACTGCCACACGCTGGAACCGCCGATGGATCGCGCCGCGGAAATGAATCGTTTCAAGTCTATCGCCGCGGCCCGCGTGGCCTTGAGGAGTCCGCCCGCCAGGAAAGGACAGTGCGTTGAGCGATGCAATGAAGGATGGTTCCATCTCACGCCGCGGGGTGCTGCGCGGCGTCGGGGCGACGAGCGTCCTGGCCGCCGCCGCGACATGGGCGACGCCCGGGTCAGCCAGCGCGGCCGGGCTTCGCGAGGACAAGTCCGGTGGTGAGTCGTCCTCGGCCAAGGCCGGCTTTGCCCGGCACCTGGAGAGTAAGTACATCGATCCCGACCGCGTCTACAGCGGCGACGTGCGCTGGTGGCTGGGCGATGCGGCGCACACTGACGAGACGTTGCTGGAGCAGCTTCAGGCGTTGTACGACGGTGGTTTCCGGGGCGTCGAGCTCTGCATGCAGGACGACGCCGGCGCGCCCAACAATCTGTACGCCTACGGCTCGGCGATGTGGAGCCACAAGTGGAACCTGATCATGAACAAGCTCCTCGACCTCGGCATGAGCGTCTACCTGACCTCCGGCACCAACTGGTCGACGTCCAACGTCCCCGGCCTGGACCCGGACAGCCAAGCCGCGATGCAGAACCTCACGCTGGCCACCGCCACCGTGACCGCGGGCAGCAGCATGAGCGCCCTGCCGGCTCCGGCGGCGAACGCCCGCCGCGCCGGCGCTCGTTTCGTCACCGCCTACGCCTACAAGGCGGTGTCGGCCACGGTGGTCGACGCCGCGACGCGCGCCGACCTGCCGGTGACGCAGGGCGCCGACGTCTGGACCCAGAACCTCACCTGGACGGCTCCGAACGACGGTGACTACCTGGTCTTCGCGATCTGGACCCAGGGCACGTACCAGACGTCCAGCCCCGCCGTGACGCCGAGCTATGCCACCAACTACTTCGATGCGCGCGGAGTGGCTGCTCTGCGCGCGTTCTGGGAGACCCACTACCTCAGCGATGCCACGCTCCGGCGGAAGATCCTCAAGGGTGACGTCCAGCTGTTCATGGACTCGCTCGAGATCACCCCGGGCACCTCCGGAATCACGTGGTGGTCGGAGGACATGGCTGCGGAGTTCAGAAAGCGCAAGGGCTACGACATCATGCCCTTCATCTTCCTCATGTACGGCCTGCCCCAGGTCAACGCCGTCTACAACGCGTACATCGATCGCGCGAAAGGCACCTACGATCTCGCCGGCGACGCGAACCGGCGCGAGAAGATCATCAACGATTTTCTCGATGTGCTGACCCACATGTACATGGAGCGGCTGCTGATCCCGCTCAAGGAGTGGCTCAACTCGGTCGGCATCGAGACCCGGGCGCAGATCTCCTACGGCCGCTCCTTCGAGATCTCCGAGCCGATCGCGGCAGTGGACTATCCGGAGGCCGAGAACTTCAACCAGTACGACCAGGTGGACATCTTCCGTCTCTGGAGTGGCGGCGCCAAGCTGACGAACAAGGTGCTCTCCAGCGAGTCGGGAGCGCAGTTGCCGCAGTACGGTCCCCGCCAGCTGCAGCTCAAGGACTTCTACCGCACCTACGCGGCCGGTTTCCAGCGCATGATCTGGCACGTCTGGGCGGCCCAGTTCGCGTACGGCAACTACGGGTGGCCGGGCTTCAGCAAAAACTTCTTCCACCCTGGCACCCGGCACCCCAGCGCGCGCGACTACGACGAGTACAACGCGCACCTGGGGCGCGTACACCAACTGCTGCGCACCGGCCGGGCGCGCTCGGATGTCGGCTTCATCCACAACAACTGGAACCAGGGCATGGCGTTCCGAGCCGAGAACCACGGGACCAACCCCCAGGTCTCGCAGATGAACTGGCAGCTCGCGCACATGGGCGTCTACTACCGTTCGACCGAACTGCAGGACAACGGCTACACCTACGACTACTTCAGCCCGAGGTTCCTGTCCGAGGACGGCGTCCACTTCGACGCCCGGACCAAGACCATCGAGCCCGCCGGCTACAAAGCGATCGTCCTCTACCAGGACTGGCTCGACATCGCCGGTGCGAAGAAGATCCTGTCCTGGGCGAAGAAGGGCCTGAAGGTCGTCATCCTGGGCAAGGCCGCCTCGCGGACGCCGTTCAACGACGGCGCGGACGCCGAGCTGAAGAAGACCGTCGACGCACTGAAGAAGCTGCACACGGTACGGACCGCGACGATCTTCGACCCCATCGACGACTACTTCAGCGCCACACCGGGCGGCTACCACGACAACGTCATAGCCAAGCTGCAGGAGATGGACGTGTACCCGTACGTCGGGTACGCCGGGCCGAACCAGCAGTTGCTCACCCAGACGCGCGAGGACAGCGACGGCAACCGTTACGTTTACGTCTACAACTACGACGACGGCTCCTACCGCAGCCAGAGCCTGCGCCCGGAGGTCCGGGACGCACCCAATCCCGGCCTGAACATCAAGACCGACATCGTGGTCGAAGGCGAGTTCACGCCGTACTCTATCGACGCCTGGACCGGCGAGGCGACGCAACTCGCAAACTACGCGTGGCACCGCGGCCGCACGGTGGTGCCCGTCGACCTCGACTACAACAACGTCGCGTTACTCGCCTTCGAGAAGTCCAAGGCCGGGCACGCGCCCAACGCCGCGCGCGTCGAGGCCACCAACGCGGACAGCTCGTACGCTCTGCCGGACGCGGTAGTGATCCGCGCCGGCACCAGCCGCCGCCTCACCACGCGGTTGAGCAATGGAAAGCAGTACCGCACCGACGTCACCGTCCCCCGCCCCTACGACATCACCGGCTGGAGCCTGACCGTCCAGTCGTGGCGGCCCAACAGCATCGAACGGGACCTGGTCCGCACCGAGACCATCGACGGTCTCACGACCGTCAACACGCTGACCTCCACCGTCACGACACCTATCCAGGTTCAGCTGGACACGCTGACCACGTGGGACAACATCCCGCAGGTCGGCAAAACGGTCTCCGGAACGGGCCACTACGAAGCCGGCTTCACGTGGGATGCGAGGAAGGCCAGCGGCGCGTACCTCGACTTCGGCGCCACGATGACCGAAAGCATGAAGGTCTGGATCAACGGCCAGAAAGTCGGCGGCCACGTGTCCACCAATCCGACCAAAGTCAGGAAGGACGTCGGCGGCGTGGGCAAACCGACCATCGATGACGGGACGGGCCGTCAGGTGCCCCTCGTGGGAACGAACGAGTGGACCGGAGGCGTCAGCCTCACCAAGCCCGTCATCGACATCAGCCGCTACCTCAAGAACGGCGCCAACCAAATCGTCATCGAATACAGCTCCACGCTGCAGAATGTCCAACTCGATCGCGGTGTCATCCCCCAGCAGCAAGAGCTGAGGTCCTGGTGGGAGAACGACCAGGTCTACCTGAGCTACGGGCCTCAGCAGGCCAAGATCGTGCCCTTCGTCGAGGTGAAGTACTCCACAAAGCGCTGAAACTGAACTGCGTCCCGCTCCGGACACAAGCTTCGGTGGAAATCACCGGTCTGGCGGGTTCTCACCGAACCATGCGGACCCGCCAGGCCACGCACGCATGCGCAGATCAGGTGTCCGGCCGTCGCGCGGCCAGCGCGGGCTCCGCGAGTTGACTTCCTGCCGCCGTCGCGACCCGAGAGCCCGGGACTGGGTCCCGGGCTGAGCGGTCACTTCTTGGGCAGGCGCAAGCCCTGCATGCCGCCGTCCACTGCCAGCGCGACGCCCGACGTTGCCGACGCGAGGGGGCTCGCCAAATACGCGATCGCCGCCGCCACCTCGTCGGCGGTGACTAATCGGCCGGTCGGCTGGCGGGCCTCCAACGCCGCCCGCTCGGCCACCGGATCGTCCGCCTTCTCCAGCAGCCGGCCGATCCACGGCGTGTCCGCCGTCCCCGGGTTCACGCAGTTCACCCGGATCCCCTCCCGCAGGTGGTCGGCGGCCATGGCCAGGGTCAGCGACAACACCGCACCCTTGGTCGCCGAATACAAGGCCCGCTTCGGCAAGCCCGCGGTGGCCGCGATCGAACACGTATTGACGATCGCCGCGTGCGACGAGCGGCGCAGCGCGGGCAACGCAGCCCGGGTGACCCGCACGATGCCCTGCACGTTCACGTCGAACACCCGCGCCCACTCGGCGTCGTCGTTCTCCTCGACCGTGCCCTGTGCGCCGATCCCCGCGTTGTTCACCACGATGTCCAGCCCGCCCAACGCGGCGACGGCGTCCGAGACCGCGTCGCGTACGGAGGCATCGTCGGTGACGTCCGCGCGAAAGCCCAGCAGCGGCTTGTCCACGTCGGGGTTGAGGTCGAGCACCGCCACCTCGCAGCCGCGCGACGCGAGAAGCGACGCGGCCGCCAGGCCGATGCCCGACGCACCACCCGTCACCAAAGCCCGTAGCCCGTCGAATTCGAGGCTCATCGCGGCCCCACCACGCGCTGACGGGCCGTCCCGAGCCGCGTGATGCTCAGCTCCATCACGTCGCCGGGCTGAAGGTATTTCTCGGGCTTCAAACCCTGGCCGACCCCCGGCGGCGTGCCCGTGTTGATCAGGTCGCCGGGCTCCAGGACCATGAACTGGCTCAGGTGGTGCACGAGGAAGTACGGGTTGAAGATCATCGTCTTGGTGTTGCCGGTCTGGCGGCGGACGCCGCTGACGTCCAGCGTCATGTCCAGGTCGTTCACGTCGGGGATCTCGTCGGGCGTGGCGAGCCACGGGCCGGCCGGGTTGAAGGTCTCGGCCGACTTGCCCTTCGACCACTGGCCGCCACGGTCGTACTGGAAGGTGCGCTCGCTGACGTCGTTGACGAGCACGTAACCGGCGATCGCCCCGGCCGCGTCGGCGACATCGTCCAGATAGGACGTGCGGCTGCCGATGACGATGCCCAGCTCGACTTCCCAGTCGGTGCGGTCCGAGCCGCGCGGGATGCGGACGTCGTCGTACGGGCCGATCAGCGTGTTCGGTGACTTGGTGAACAGGATCGGCTCGGACGGCACCGGCAGGCCCGCCTCCGCGGCGTGGTCGGCGTAGTTGAGGCCGATGCACAGGATCTGGTGTGGCCGGGCGATGGGCGCGCCGATCCGCTGGTCGCCGAACGGCAGCACGTCGCCGGCCTCGAACCGTTCCTCGACCTGCTCGGCCAGCCGCGCGAGGCCGCCGCTGCCGAAGAACCGCTCGTCGTAGTCGGTGGTCAGGTCGGACACGTCGATGTAGTAGTCGTCGTCGGCGCGGACGACCGGCCGTTCGGCGCCGGGGGCACCGATGCGCATCAAGAACAAGCTGCTTCTCCTGTCAGAAAATCAGAACGCGACGATCGCCTTGATCGCCGCCACGTCGTCGATCAGCTTCTGCAGCGGGGTGCGGTACGCGAGGCCGCTCACGCTGATCGCCCCGCTCGGCACGCTGGGCGAGGTCAGGAACGCGGGCACGGCCAGGCAACTGACCCCCTCCTCGTTTTCCTGGTCGTCGGTGCCGAAACCCCGCTCCCGGGTGCGGACCAGTTCGGCGTGCAGGGCCTCGACCGTACCGAGGGAATGGGGGGTGGGGGTCTTCAACGGCTGATCCCCCACCCAGGCGCGCACCTCCTGCTCGGTGCGCAGCCGGTCGGCGAGCAGCAGCTTGCCCACGGCGGTGGTGTGCGCCATGTTGCGGCCGCCGATGACGGACGTCAGGCGTACGGCTCCGGCCGGTGGATCCAGCTTGGAACGGTAGACCACCCAGCGGCCGTCCAGGGTCGCGTAGTGCGCGGTCTCGCCATAGCGCGCGACCAACGCCCGCAGCACCGGCAGCACGCGCACGTGGTCGGGGCGGGCCTCGTGGTGCGCGAACGCCAGGCGCAGGAACTCGTCGCCCAGCACGTACCGCCCGTACCCGTCCTGGGCCGCGAAACCCGCCCGCCGCAACGCCGCCAGCGCGCGATGGACCGTCGGTTTCGGGCTCGCCATCGTGCGGGCCAGGTCGTCCAGGCCGATCCCGTCCGGGTGGCGGGCGAGCTCGGCCAGCACGGCCAGCACCCGGTCGGCACCCACCAGCCTGTCGGTCACGTTCCGGATATTAGACCGAGGTTCCGGGAAACGGAAAGACGGACTACGGTACGGGACATGCGTAGCGCTCAGTGGTACGGCGGTGACGATCGGAACAGCTACATCCATCGGGCCTGGATGCGACGAGGCTTACCGGCCGACGCGTTCGACGGCCGGCCACACATCGCGATCGCGAACACCGCCTCCGACCTGACCCCCTGCAACTCCCATCTTGACGAGGTCTCGCGCAGCGTCGCGGCGGGCATCCAGCAGGCCGGCGGCATCGCGCTGAACCTGCCGGTGGTGTCGATCGGCGAGACGCAGGTGCGGCCCACCGCGATGCTGTGGCGCAACATGGCCGCGATGGCCATCGAGGAGATGCTGCGGGCCAACCCGATCGACGGCGTCGTGCTGCTCGGCGGCTGCGACAAGACGATCCCGGCGCTGCTGATGGCGGCCTCGTCGGTCGACATCCCGGCGGTCGTGGTGCCCGGCGGGCCGATGCTCACCGGCACCTTCCGCGGCGTCCCGCTGGGCTGCGGCACCGACGTCTGGAAGCTGTCCGAAGAGGTGCGTGCGGGCACGCTGAGCGCGGCCGAGTTCCAGCGCTCGCAGGGCTCGATGATCCGCAGCCGCGGCCACTGCAACACGATGGGCACGGCCTCCACCATGGGATTGCTGGCCGAGGTGCTGGGCATGACGCTGCCGGGCATCGCCGGGACGCCCGCGCCGGACAGCCGCCTGCTGGAAGGCGCGCACGCGACCGGGGTGCTCGCCGTCGAGCTGGTCGGCAAGGATCGGCGGCCCAGCGCGGTGATGACGCGGGCGTCGTTCCTGAACGCGATCGTCGCGCTCGCCGCCATGGGCGGATCGACGAACGCGGTGGTCCACCTGCTCGCGATCGCCGGCCGATTAGGCGTCGAGCTGACCCAGGACGACTTCGACCGTACGGGATCCGGAGTGCCCTTGCTGGTGGACCTCCAGCCGGCCGGCCGGTTCCTGATGGACGACCTGTACCGGGCGGGCGGCCTGCACGCCGTGCTGGCCGAGGTGCGCGATCTGCTCGACCCGGCCGCCGTCACGGTCACCGGGCAAAGCCTGGTGGACTATCTGAACGGCGTTCCCGTGTACGACCGTGAGGTGATCCGGGCCCGCGACGAGCCCTTGCAGAGCGACGCGGGGATCGCCGTGCTCTACGGCAACCTCGCCCCGGACGGCGCCGTGATCAAACCGGCCGCCGCGTCGCCGGAGCTGCTGCGGCATCGCGGGCCGGCGGTCGTGTTCGACTCGGTCGAGGATCTGCAGGCCCGGCTCGACGACCCGGCGCTCGAGGTCACCGCCGACTCGGTGCTGGTCCTGCGCGGCTGCGGTCCCAAGGGCTATCCCGGCATGCCCGAGGTGTCCAACATGCCGTTACCGGCGAAACTTCTTGCCCAAGGCGTACGGGACATGGTGCGCATCTGCGACGGCAGGATGAGCGGCACGGCGTACGGGACGGTGGTCCTGCATGTGACGCCGGAGGCGGCAGCCGGCGGACCCCTCGCGAAGGTCCGTACCGGCGACATGATCATCCTGGACGTGGCGTCGCGCCGGCTGGAGGTGGACCTGCCGCCCGGGGAACTGGAGGCACGGGAGCCGTCGCCGGCCGCCGTACGGGCGTACGCGGCGCCGAAACGGGGCTGGGAACGGCTCTATGTGGACACCGTCGGACAGGCCAACACCGGCGCCGACCTGTCCTTCCTGGTCGGGTCGAGCGGATCGCAGGTCTCGCGGGAATCGCACTGATGCGCACCGCGGTGGTGACCGGCGGGATGAGCGGCATCGGCGCGGCCTGCACGGCCCGGCTGGCGGCGAGCGACGTCAAGGTGTTCACGCTCGACCTCGCCGACGGCGCCGACCTGCAGGTGGACGTCTCGGATCCGGCCGCGGTGCACGCCGCGGCCGACAAGACCGGGCCGATCGACATCCTGGTCAACGCGGCCGGCATCGTCGGGCCGAACGCCCCGCTGTGGGAGATCCCGCTCGACGGCTGGGACCGCACCTTCGCGGTCAACGTGCGCGGGATCGTGCACACCTGCCAGGCCTATGTGCCCGGCATGCTCGGCCGGGGCTGGGGGCGGATCGTCAACGTCGCCAGCATCGCCGGCAAGGACGGCAACCCGAACATGTCGCCGTATTCGGCGTCCAAGGCCGCGGTGATCGCGCTGACCAAGTCGCTCGGCAAGGAGCTGGCGACCAGCGGGGTGCTGGTGAACGCGGTCGCCCCGGCGGTCATCGAGACCCCGATGAACGCGGCCACCGATCCGGCCGCCCTGGCGCACATCACCAGCCTGATCCCGATGAAGCGGACCGGGCGGGCCGAGGAGGTGGCGGAGCTGATCGCCTGGCTTTCCGGGGACGGCGTCAGCTTCTCCACGGGCGCTGTGTACGACATCAGCGGCGGGCGGGCCGTCTACTAGGCCGGTCAGAGCGTGCCGAGCAGCTGGCAGAAATCGTCTTTGTATCTGGCGGGAAATGTCCGATGCATCAGGCCCGACGATGCTTGCCTGGAACCTTCCGGCCTCTCCGGCGTGCTGATGAAAGGGCTACTCATGGATATCGGCGTGGTGCTCCAGAGCAATCCGCCCGCTCGGACCGTGATCGACTTGGCGAAAAAGGCGGAGGCGGCCGGTTTCACGCATGTGTGGACGTTCGACTCGCACGTGT
>NZ_JABBNC010000041.1 GCF_012933445.1 Actinoplanes sp. TBRC 11911 | reverse complement strand
CCGGCTCCCGGCTCCCGGCTCCCGGCTCCCGGCTCCCGGCTCCCGGCTCCCGGCTCCCGGCTCCGAGAGAGTCTAAGGTCCCCGGACTTCGTTTCACGTGAAACAGAGGGATGACGACGACCTCCTAAGTGCCGGAGTGCAAGTGATCGAGATGAGGAAACCTGATCTCTATTACTCGACACTCAGGCGGTTTGAACCGGCGCCGGCTTCTCCGATCCGTGCCATATCTATCGGAGCGATGTCCCGCGCGCCGTGGGGACGTCGCACGGAGACTGTGCGCGCCCACATGATTTGGGTAGCCGGCGAATCCGACTAGAACGCCGTCTAGCGTGTTGGTCCTCTGCCCCGTCGGCCCGCTCCGGGCAGCGAGCGCATCGGGACGGGGAGGCGGAGAAGCGAAGGGGGTCGAAGAGTCCGCCTCGTCCGTCCAGGACAGGAGTGGCGCGCTCGCGTGGCGTGCTGCTCGCATTGGCCCTTCGTCCCGTCCGACTTTGGCTGTCCCAGTTGTTTCACGTGAAACATGCAATATCCAACGTCCGGCCGGCCCGGCCCGGGGTATCTCGGCGGTGATACCGCGAACGATCGACCGCGGCCACACCTCGCTTGCAACAGGACCGCCCGTGTCCGACGCTAGGTTGACGGCGACCGGAGGACCAACCAGCCATACCCGGTCTCACAGCGAGCGGCCTTCCCCTGGTCGACCAGCCGGCCGTAGCCCTGGAGTACGTCTGATCGGAGAGTGGGTCGTCTGGTCCGGCCCCGAGCACCTCACGGGCGGATGGTGCCGAGCTTTGTCGTCGCCGCTGTCGTTTCACGTGAAACGACAGCGGCGACGATCAAACAGAGTGGTGGTGGCGACGCTGAGACCCGCCCACTCGTAAAGGTCGTCGACCACCTAGCGACCCAGACATGTCGCCGGATCGAGAAAGCTGGCCTGCGACCGTCAGACCGCGCTGCTTCTGTCTGTCTGCATGCGGGCACCACGGCGTTCAGCGCGGTCCGCCGATCTCGGCACCACAGCTTTCAGCCGGGCTAGCCATCATTGACAACCTCCGGCTCCGCTGCGGATGCGCCGAGATGAAACGTGTCCCCCGCCTTGGTCCTCGTCAGCGAACCGCGCTGGCTACGGATTGGACGTCCTCGCAGTATGGAAGAGTTCGGCCCGGTGCCCCCGACCCGGAGCTGGAGGTCGTCAGGGAGGCGACGCTACTCCGGACCTCGGGCGCCTGGCCGGAGGCACCGTCTATCAGGGCTCAGTGGAAGCCCGTCGGACCTCGGTGCCGAATTCGAGTCGCCCACGGATCGGCAGCTCGACAGCGAGGTGTGGAATCACCTGCCTGTCGCGTCCTGGCTGACCAAGCGAGTAGCCGTGGTCGTAGCACCCCGCCCGGCCGCAGCGCTACATCGCATTTAGTTCGGTGCGATGCCATCTGCATGCTCGGGTCAAAGCGGCAGGACCGAGAACATCCGCTCGTCGTTTTCGCCAGCGTCCGAAGCCAAGCCAAAGCATGGTTGGCGCTGCACGAGACGAAATCTCGCACCGCGGTGCTTAGTGCTCTCCGCCGAGATCATCTCACCTAGACGTCATGTTGGCGTGCGGTCCGCCGGATGCCTCTCGATGTCAAGCACGACCGAGGCGTTAAGCTCTCCGATCCGGCGTCCGAGCATCGTAGAAGCGGCTCAGCTAAAGGAGGGGCCGAGGGTCCTCGCTTAGAACTCGAGTTCTGCCCGTAGTCCGGCCCGCGCTGGGCTCGACGGATCTTGAAGTGCACACAGATCAGCTGCGGCTCATCCACGGACCCAAAGCTGACCACGCCCCGCCGAACGCACGGGGTGCCGCACGCACTGCGCGCCCGAGGCCGGCGTTCGTCAGCTGCGCCCGAAGAACCAAATCAGGATCGACGCTCCGGCGCACAGGACGCGAGCCAGCAACGCATCACCTCACGACGACTCGATCAGCGAGGACACGTCAGTCCCGCTCGCCGATGCTCAGTTCGTTCAAGGACGATGCCGGCTAGGCATCCGGCCCCCTACATGAAAGTTCGTCAGCGCCAAGGCCGCGTCATGCGCCGCACGTTCGTTCGTTGCGCATCGACCTTGAACCGGATCTCGCCGCCGAGGTCCAACCACAACCGCTTACGCACCGGTTTTCAGCCGAGCCACCCCTTAAGAAACGCAAAGAAATTCATCAGACCAACGTCCATACAGAGCAACCTTGCTACGTCATCCCCATAATTGGGGCATTTCCGGCGTCGAAAACGGGGCGGAGATCCCAAAGCGACCTCACCGAAATCCCAGGAGAATGGCTCTGACAGAACTCTGGTGAACGCAAAAGGCACGTGCCGAACCGACGGCACGTGCCTCAAGGCAGCAGACGTGAGCTACTCTCCGCTTCCGCTGCCTTCCTCCTCCACACCGATCATGCCGACGATCCGCTCCAGATCATCGACCGTTGCGAACTCGATCGTGATCTTGCCTTTGCTGCGGCCGATGTCGACTTTTACGCGGGTGTCGAAACGGTCGGAGAGTCGCTCCGCCAGATCGTTCAATGCCGGCGCGTGCACCTTCGCGCGTCGGCTCGGTGCCGCCTTCTTCGCTGGGCCGTCCGGGACCGTGAGCTGAACGAGTTCCTCGGTGGCTCGCACCGAAAGCCCTTCGGCGACGATCCGCAATGCGAGCTTCTCCTGCGCCTCGCCGTCGTCGAGTCCGAGCAACGCCCGCGCGTGCCCGGCCGACAAAACACCGGCGGCGACCCGTCGCTGCACCGGTGCCGGCAGGTTCAGCAAACGGATCGTGTTGGAGATCTGCGGGCGACTGCGTCCGATGCGTTTGGCGAGCTCCTCGTGCGTAGCCCCGAATTCGTCCAGCAATTGCTGGTACGCCGCCGCCTCTTCCAACGGATTCAGGTTCGCGCGGTGGATATTCTCGAGCAGCGCGTCCCGCAGCATCGCGTCGTCGCGCGTTTCGCGAACGATCGCGGGAATGGTGTCCCGCCCCACGGCCTGCGCCGCCCGCCAGCGCCGCTCGCCCATGACCAGCTCGTAGCGACCATCTTCGATCTCGCGTACGACAATCGGCTGAAGAAAACCGACCTCCTGGATGGAGGTCTTCAGCTCGTCGAGCGCTTCCTCGTCGAAGACGTGCCGCGGCTGCTTGGTGTTAGGACTGATCGAGTCGACCGGCAGCTCCGCGAACCGCGCACCCGGCACCGGCGCAAGATCAGTGGCGACCGGGGCCGGCGTCGGAGCGGGCGCGGCGACGATGTGCGCCGCAGGCTCGGCGGCCGGCGGCGGCGGTGAGGCCCCCGCCCCCGGAGAGGACGGTTCGACGGCGGGTGCCGTCGGAATCAGCGCGCCCAGGCCGCGGCCCAGGCCGCCCCGTGGACGGTTCTTCATGCCGTTCCTCCCGTGTTGACGCCACGCATCGCGATCTCCAGAGCTGCCTCGAAGTAGCTGGTGGCGCCCCTTGAACCCGGATCGTAGGTCATCACGGACTGGCCGTAGCTCGGAGCCTCCGACACCCGCACGTTGCGGGGGATGACGGCGTTGAGCACCTTGGTCCCGAAGTGATTGCGTACGTCCTGCTCGACCGCGTCAGCCAGCCGCGTGCGCCGGTCGTACATCGTCAGCAGAATCGTGGACACGTCGAGCGTCGGGTTCAGGTGTTGGCGTACCAAATTGATGTTGTTGATGAGCTGGTTGAGGCCCTCCAGCGCGTAGTACTCGCACTGAATCGGGATCAACACCTCCTGCGCCGCGCACAGAGCGTTGACCGTCAGCAGGCCGAGCGACGGCGGGCAGTCGATGAAGACGTAGTCGAACTTCTCGGGGTGAGCGTTGATCGCGCGAGCCAGTCGCGACTCACGAGCGACCACGGAGACCAGTTCGATCTCGGCGCCGGCCAGGTCGATCGTGGCGGGGACGCAGTACAGGTTCGGAATGCCCTCGACGGGCTGCGCCACCTCGGAAAGCGGCACGTTGTCGATGAGGCAGTCGTAAACGTCGGGGACGCCCGCGTGGTGCGGCACGTTGAGGCCGGTCGAAGCGTTGCCCTGCGGGTCGAGATCGACGACAAGCACCCGGTTGCCGTGCAGCGCCAATGCCACTGCCAGGTTCACCGTCGTGGTTGTCTTGCCGACGCCGCCCTTCTGGTTCGCGACGCAGAGCACTCTCGGGTGGTCCGGACGCGGCATGGTGATCTCGCCGCTCGGGTTGAGGATCTGCACAGCTCGCAACGCTTCCATGGCAAGTGGCGGATCGTCCTCAACCTGGCCCGGCGTTTCACGTGAAACATGCTCGTCTGGCGCATACGTGGGGGCACCGGAGCTGGGCGCGATGGATCCGTCCACGCTCGGCGCGATCGACCCGCCGGAAGTAGGCGCAATTGACCCGCTGGAGGGGCCGCCGCCAGACGGTCCACCCGACCCGCCAGACGGCGTGGGCGCCACGGATCCACCGGACGTCGGTGCCATGGGCCCACCGGAGGTCGGCGAAACCGGCGCTGCCGAGACCGGAACCGGCGACGACGCCACGGCAGGCGGCCCCGAACGAGGCGCCGGCGCAGGCTGCCGATGGTCATCGGGCCCAGGCGGAATCGGGGTGCCGTAAACCTGCCCGGAAGAGGCCTGCGGCAGGTAGCCGCTGCCTATCCGCGGCGCAGGAACGCCTTGATCATCGGTGTCGTATACGCCACTCGCCCCGCCGACACCCGTCCCCGACGCTCGGCCAGGGCCAAGAGACGACTCGGTTTCACGTGAAACACCGTACTCATGCACCGTTTTATCCCTGTTAGTGAGGAACGGATTGCTCGGCGACGGGCACGCTCCGGCATCAGAAGACGGACGCACATTACCGACGCCCGGCAAGCCTACGGCCGTCGGGCGAGGCTCGCCATGGGCCTCCGCCCAATAAGGCGAGTGCAACGTAGACAGATCATCATCGGCGGGCTTCGCAAACACCATCACGCCCGGAACAAGCCGCAAATCGGCCCCTGAGGTGGTTACAACCTCTGAGTCGTATTCGTCCGCCGATGTCGCATCGCCTCCACAGGCTTCGCCAGCCTCATCTCTGGCATCAGCGCCCAGCGGCGAGATCGCTCTCTCTTCCCCATTTCCCGTACGCCGGGAGGACCCCACCGACCGCACCATCCCCGTTGGCGGGTCCTGTGGAAGGGCAGACCCCGCTGGCTCATTTGGTAGAGGCGTCGAGCCCGTCGGCGAGTCTTGGGGGAGCATCGAACCCGTCGGCGAGCCTGGGGAGAGCATCGAGCCCGTCGGCGAGTCTTGGGAGAGCGTCGAACCCGCTAGCGCGTCTCGCGTGCGGGGCGACCCCGTTGGCGGGTCTTGCGCGGCAGCCGACTCGTTCGGGCTACGACGCCCGCGCGGACTGGGTCGGCCGTGAGGCACCTCCCGATCTTGCATGACTGGAGATGCCACATCCCGCAGCTCAACAGCGCGGTGCGGCTGCTCAGGCCGGACTGGGACCAGCCGCTCGGACGTCCCTCCCTGCAATTCGGATGGGGCAGCGCAGGTCCCGCCGGCCTCGCGGGCACCGCCAGCCGCACCGCCCTCGATCGGCGAGCCGTCGAACGCACTCGACAGGCAGACAGACTCTTCTGTAGGCGCGGGCGGGCCACCGGACTCGGTCCCTGCGATCGCCGCGTTGACGGGCTCACCTCGGACACCCAGCGGGACGGCGTATTCGTCCCCAGTGCCTGACGTATCGGCAGCCACTCTCGAAGGAGCGGCCCCACCTGTGCGGGACCCGACCGGGTAGTCCGGTTTCGATCCCTCGTCTTTTGCCCGATCGCCTCCATCGAGGTCACCCGGCGGGGCACCTCTCACATCGATGTTTTGCGAGTGCCGTCCCGGTCGTGCGTGATCACCGAACCCGAGGTTATCGGGGCCGTCCTTCTCCGCATTTCTGGCGCTCTCCGAGTCGTCGGGCATCCTGATCGCAAAGGCCACATCCTCGATCAATTGCTCGGCGCCAGCGTCTGCCGCGCCCAGCTCGGGTGCGCCCATCGACGTCGAGATCGGCGCGGCGGAGGTAACGGACCGTAGATCTCTCCGCGCCTCCGGAGAGCGTCGCACGAGCGACATCACCCGTCTCCGGACACCGCCGAACAACCCCGCTGAGCGCGTCGATCCCTCGGCAGGGGAGGCGCGGTCCCAGTCGGCCTCGGACGGAGACAGGCGCGGGCCAGCCACTTGCGGGACAGCTTGTAATCCAGGTTCCCGCGGCGCACTCTCGCGAGTCCCGCCTTCCAGCTCACTGTCGTGACTGGCACGCTCTCGCGCACCGTCCCGACCGACAATCTCTCGCGCACCACCCCGGCCGGCACGCTCCGGCCCACCGTCTCGGCCGGCACGCTCCGGCCCACCATCCCGGCCGGCACGCTCCCGCGCACCGCCTCGGCCGGCACGCTCCGGCCCATCATCACGACGTGGACGCTGACGTCCAGCGCCACCCGTCGCCTCCCGCTGAGACCCCGCCGCACCGGAGGAGGATTTCCGCGACCCACCGGGACCGTGAGGGCCCTTCTCCGCCCCTGCCTGATCGCGACCAGCGCCACCAGGCTCAGGCCTCCCGCCGGCGCCACCTGGCGAAGGCCGATCGGGCCCTGGGGAGGCCAGGTCGGGACGCTTGGCCTTAGCTTGTCGCTTTCGTGCGCCCCGCCTGGACATTTATCCCCTTCGCGTGCTCCCTCGCCCGGAGCCGCGGCCGCCGGCGCCGCGTCCCGAGCCGGCCGTCCGGGTGGACGGCTTCGGCTTCGACGGCACGACGTCACGGTCCTTGACGATCTCGACGACCGTCGTGGGCGGGTCGATCAGGCCCTCGCCGCAGAGGCGAAGCACCGGATCACCGCCGCCCAGCCGGTGCAGAGCCGCCCGGTGCTCGGCCACCTCGTCGGCGGCCGAGGCGCCCTTGAGCGCCAGCAGCCGTCCGCCGGTGCGAGCCAACGGGAGGCACCAGCCGGCGAGCCGGTCGAGCGGGGCGACCGCCCGCGCGGTGACGACGTCGGCGCCGGCGGGGGGTCCGTCGACGACGTCCTCGGCGCGGCCCCGGACGACCGTGACGGTCGCGTCGAGGCCTAGGGCGGTCACCGCTTCCGACAGGAACGCGGTCCGTCGTGCCAGCGGCTCGACCAGCGTGATGCTGAGATCCGGACGTGCCACTGCCAGCACGATACCGGGCAAACCGGCACCGGACCCGACGTCTACGACAGAAGCTCCCTTAGGTACCAAAGGGGATATAACAGCGCAGTTGATCAGATGGCGTTCCCAGATTCGGGGAGCTTCCCGTGGGCCGATCAGCCCACGCACCACGCCGTCGGTGACGAGCAGCCGCGCATAAGCCACCGCCACGGAGAACCGATCCCCGAAGACCTGCCGAGCAACCGCACCAAGCTCGCCCACCGGCTCCGCAAGGTCGGGTGAAGGAGGAGCCCCAGGAGCAGCAGCCCCGGAAACAGAAGCCGCCGACGAAGAAACCGAACCAACCCGCCGTCCGGGAAACGCGATCGCACGACGCGGCCGGAAAGACGACGGCCCGGGCGATTTCTCACCCGGGCCGGTCTCACCCGCGCCATAGCGTGGGTCATCCGTCATCAGTCGGCCACACGCACCACGATGCGCCGGTTGGGCTCGACACCCTCCGACTCGCTCTCCACCCCGGAGATCGCGTTCACCACGTCGTGCACACACTTGCGCTCGAACGCCGACATGGGCTCGAGGCGTACGGGATCGCCGTGTTCCTTGACCTTTTCCACCGCGTTGCGGGCGACCGCGGCGAGTTCCTTGCGGCGGGTCGCACGGTAGCCGCCGATGTCGAGCAGCAGGCGGCTCGGCGAGCCGGTGGCCCGGAAGATCGCCAACCGGGTCAGCTCCTGCAGGGCCTCCAGGGTCGCGCCGCGCTGCCCCACGAGCGGCTGCAGCCGGCCGCCGACCACCTCGACCATCGGGCGGCCCGCCGACACGAGCTCGTCGATGTCGCCGTCGTAGTCGAGGATGTCCAGCAGGCCTTCGACGTAGTCGGCCGCGATCTCGCTCTGCCGGAACAGGTCACTGTCGGAGGCAACGGTCTCCGATTTCTTGGTCTCCTCGGACGACTCGGTCGACGTCGAGACGGCAACCTCACCCGAGGTGGCAGCGTCGTCGGACGAGGACGCGGCGGAGACCGACGAATCGGGCGTGCTGGTGTCGGTCACGTTCTCATCTCCGTACTCACGATGTTCCCCGCGCACGCGGCGCGGGCAGGTCTGAAAGGGGAGCGCCCGAACGCCCTACCAGCGTTCGGGCCGCGATCATCCCTTGGGTTTGCTGGCCGGTCTCGCGCCCTTCTTCGGATTCACCGGTTTGGCGCCGGGCTTGGGCGCCAGCGCCTTGGTGTCCACGACCGGGCGGACCGGCTCTTCCTGCTGCTGCTTGCGGCCGAACAGGCCACCGGTGCGCGCGGGCTGAACCGGGTTCTTCGCCGTGCCGTTGGTGGCGGGCTTGGCGGTGCTCGACGCCGGGCGGGCCGACGAGGTGGTGCGGCCGGCCATCTGCGGTGGCGGGTACTTACGCAGCACCCACTGCTGCTGGGCGAGCGTGAACAAGTTGTTCGTGACCCAGTAGATGATCACACCGATCGGGAAGATCGAGCCGGAGATGAGCAGCGACAGCGGGATGCCGTAGAGCATCAGGCGCTGGATCATCTTCTGCTGCGGGTCCTCGGCCCAGCCGGTCTTGAGGATCATCTGACGGCTGGTCAGGTAGGTCGTGGCCATCATGATGAGGACCAGGACACCCGCGATGATCTTGACCGTGGTGCTGTTCGCGCCGAGCGCGGCCAGCTCGGCCGGCGTGGAACCGAACTTCGAGGCGATCGGCGCGGTGAACAGCGTCGCGTGGGTCGCGTCGTGGAACTGGTCGGCGGTCCACCCGTACAGCGTGGTCTGCTGGTTGTCCGGGTTGAGTCGGCGCAGCGTGTGGAACAGGCCCAGGAAGACCGGGATCTGCAAGACCATCGGAAGGCAGCCCATGAGCGGGTTCGCCTTCTCCGTCTTGTAGAGCTCCATCATTTCTTTCTGGAGCGTCTCCCGGTCACCCTTGTGCTTCGCCTGAAGCTCCTTGACCTTCGGCTGCAGGGCCTGCATCGCGCGCTGGCTCTTGATCTGCTTCACGAAGATCGGGAAGAGGATGATCCGGATGGTCACCACCAGGAACACGATGGCCAGCACCCAGGACCAGTTCGTGCCCAGGAAGCGCCCGCCAAGCCCGATGGCCTCCCACAGGGCGTGCCATTTCAGGAGGATCCACGAAATGGCGAAGTAGATCCAGTCGAGACTCAAATCAGGCTCCAGTCACATCGGCAGGACGGTGACGGATCGGGTCGGGCACTGGGTCGTACCCGCCGGGGTGGAAGGGTTGGCAGCGTAGGAGCCGCCAGACCGTCAGACCCGTCCCTCGCACGGCACCGTGCTTTGCGAACGCCTCTAACGCGTACGCACTGCACGAGGGATAGAACCGACAACGGGCCGGCAGCGCCGGACTCACGTAACGACGGTACGCGACGACCATCGCACTCAGCACACGGGCAACCACGCTCATCGTGGCCGCCGGGGCTTGCGGGCCGCTGCGAGGGCGGCTGCGAGGTCGCCGCCGAGGGTCGCGAAGGACGCCTCAGAGGCCGGGGGAAGAGCCCGGACCACCAGCAGGGAACCGGCCGGAAGATCAGCGAGCAGGGGTCGGACCAGATGGCGGAGCCGGCGGCGGACCTTGTTACGGACCACGGCGTTTCCGATTGCTTTAGATACGACGAAGCCGGCGCGTGCCGTGGAGGCCTGCGCCGGCTCCTCGAGGAACAGATGAACTACGACGGTGCCCCGGCCAGCCCGGCGACCACCACGGATCGCTGCGGCGAATTCCGCGCTACGCCGCAGTCGTTGCGCCGCGGCCAGCACGACTACCTGGACATTCCGGCCTGACAGGCAATCGGCTCAGGCCGAAAGCGTGTCGCGACCCTTGGCGCGGCGGTTGGCAAGAATGGCACGCCCGGCCCGGGTGCGCATGCGCAGCCGGAAGCCGTGGGTCTTGGCACGCCGGCGATTGTTCGGCTGGTAGGTGCGCTTGCTCACGTTAAAACTCCGTCTTCGTACTACATCCAGGGGGCATCAAAGCTGCAAGACGCCACTTTAGCAGAGCGCGGCGGAGCAACCGCTCGACCCTACGCAGGGCCATCGCGCCGGTCAACCATAGCTCGGCGGCGCGCCGACCAACGAACCGTCGAATCCGCCCGTCTACGCGCGTTGTGAAGCTTTTCCCGCCACCGGGCGCTTGCCCGCCGCAACGAGAGTTGATGCTGACGCGACCTCGCTGTTAGCGTGCCCGTTTGCTGGTCATCAGTGCTGTACGCATACCACGACCAATCAGGCAAAACCAGACAAGCAGGTGAATCGTTCGCCACGATGAGCCTGTACAAACCGCGCCGTTTCAGGCTCCGGGAGTCTGCCGACCATCCGGCCGGGGTGCGACCGCCGGCGCCTGCACAGGTTGTGGATAACCTGTGGACAGCCGGTGGCGCCGAACGTGTTCAGCACGTTAAATGTGCTGGGTTAGGGGGAGCCGTCGTTGCCCGCGGGCAGCGACGGGCAGGGCGGTAGAGCCGGACAAAGGTCCACCGGGGGTCGGTGGCGATGGGGGTGGCGCGGCGGTGGCCGATCAGGTCGACCTGAGCGGTGTGTGGAAGGCGACGCTGGACGAACTGGCCGACGAGATCTCGTCGCGTCAGCAGCGCGCCTATCTCCAGCTGACCCAGCTGCGCGCCATCGTGGAGGACACGGCCCTGCTGGCCGTCCCCGACGCCTTCACCCGCGATGTGATCGAGTCCCGGCTGCGGCCGGCGATCACCGAGGCGCTGAGCCGCCGGCTGAACCGTCCGATCCAGGTCGCCGTCACCGTGAAGCCCCCGGAGGACGGCACCGGCCTGCCCGGCACGGTCTACGGAACGCCGATCGAGCCGGCCGCGCCGGACGAGCCGCAGCCCCGGCACTACGCCGACGCGCCACGCCAGCCGGAGCCACCCGCCTACGACCCGTACCCGACCGGCTCCGCGCAACGGTCCGCGGCCCCACCGGCGTACCCGATCGGCGTGCCCGTCGCCCGCGGCGGCCAGGAGCCGCTGTTCGCCGACCTGCCGCCGGCACCCACCGTCCCGGCCCCGGCGCCGCCGGAGATGATCCCGGAGCTCCCGCCGACCAACGACGCCCCGGTGCACCGGATGACCGCCGACACCGCGCAGCGCCCGACCAACCAGCGGCGCGCGGACGACCCCGGCGACAACGGTCCGGGCCGCGCCCCGCTGGACATCCGGCCGTCGAGCAACCCGCGCGGCACGAACGACGGCAACCGGCTCAACCCGAAGTACATGTTCGAGACGTTCGTCATCGGCTCGTCCAACCGATTCGCGCACGCCGCTTCGGTCGCCGTCGCCGAGTCACCCGCGAAGGCGTACAACCCGCTCTTCATCTATGGCAGTTCGGGTCTGGGCAAGACGCATCTGCTGCACGCGATCGGCCACTACGCCACGACGCTGGGCCATGCCCGATCCGTGCGTTACGTCTCCACCGAAGAGTTCACCAACGACTTCATCAACAGCCTGCGCGACGACAAGACCCAGGCGTTCCAGCGGCGCTACCGCGACGTCGACATCCTGCTGATCGACGACATCCAGTTCCTGGAGAACCGCGAGCGCACCCAGGAGGAGTTCTTCCACACCTTCAATACGCTGCACAACGCCAACAAGCAGATCGTCATCAGCTCGGACCGCTCACCGCGCCAGCTGGCCACGCTGGAAGATCGCATGCGCACCCGCTTCGAGTGGGGCCTGCTCGCCGACATCCAGCCGCCCGACCTCGAGACGCGCATCGCGATTCTGCAGAAGAAGGCCGCGCAGGAACGCATGTACGCCCCCGACGACGTGCTCGAATTCATCGCGTCCCGGGTCTCGAACTCGATCCGCGAGCTGGAGGGCGCCCTGATCCGGGTGACCGCGTTCGCGAGTCTCACCCGCTCTCCGGTGCAGCTTGGCCTGGCCGAGGAGGTCCTGCGCGACTTCATGCCGGACGGCGCCGGCCCGGAGATCACCGCCGACCAGATCATGGTGTCCACCGCCGACTACTTCGGCGTCAGCCTCGAGGATCTCCGCGGCCACTCGCGCAGCCGGGTGCTGGTCAACGCACGCCAGGTCGCGATGTACCTCTGCCGCGAACTCACCGATCTCTCGCTCCCGCGCATCGGCCAGGCGTTCGGCGGCCGCGACCACACCACCGTCATGCACGCCGACCGCAAGATCCGTCAGCACATGGCCGAGCGGCGCTCGCTCTACAACCAGATCGCCGAGCTCACCAACCGCATCAAGCAGAACACGTAAAAACGGCCATATAAGAGGTACGAGGCAGCCCAGCCCACAAAAGCACCAGGGCCGCACCCACCTTTGGAGCGCCGGCACCGAGGCACTCCCGCTCCCCACGCCGCTTCCGGCCGGTTCACCACATCCGCACGACGGTTGCCCGCCGCCCGCACCCGCAGCCTGGCACCCGATCGTGGTTTCCGGCAGCCGAACAGTGCGATCCACACCACTTCGGCATCGCCCACAACCGTCCACAGGCCGCCTCCGCGCCACCCACAGGGCCCGCCAGGCGCACCGGCCGCGGTTGTCCACAGCTCACCCGCGCACGGCGTCGAAAGCTCGGTTCTACACAATCCACAGGCGCACGTTTGCCCTGCTCAAGCACACTTCCCCGCGACTTATCCACAGGCTCACAGGGCCGGTTATCCACCGTGATCATGGGTTCAGGACCCGAACCGAGCACTCGTTGGGACGCATACGCAGCGTCGGTTCGTCAACGTTTCGACGACACGGATTCGTGCCAACGTTGTCCACACCAATCCACAGGCATCCACAGGCCTTTATCCACATCGGTGGACAACGTGTCGCGCGACAACCCACAGATGTGGATGAACTCTGTGGAAATCGATGTGGACAATCACCGAGCGTCACGAAGTTGTCCACCGACGATCGAGACCTGTGGAAATCCTGTTGAAGGATCTGGGGACGACGAGGCGGTAGCGTCCCGGCGTTATGCACAGGTCGGGGGACAAACCCCGTGGATATCCGGTGGATAGCCGGTGGACAACGGTGGACAAAGGCCTGCCGCGTCGGAGACTGTGGACGCAGACCCAGGTTTGTACCCCGGTTATCCACCGGTCAGTCACCGGTGGATAACCTCTTGACCTGCACTAACTCGGGTTCTCCACACTATGCACAGCCCCGATGATTACGACGAGAGATTTTTCTTAGACAACAAAAAGAAATCTTCGGCGTTGGGGATTGTGTGGATGGCCGCTCGCGGCTTCCCGCTCCTCCGGCTCAGTTCACAGGCATCGGGGCCGGGGCCGCACCGACTTGCTGGGCGCAATACAGTTCGTGAGGGGTCGCGACCCCCATAGAGAAGCGACGCGGAGGACAGCATGAAGTTCCGGGTGGAGCGAGACTCACTCGCCGACGCCGTGGCATGGACGGCGAAGAGCCTGCCCAGCCGGCCGTCGGTGCCGGTGCTCGCCGGTGTCATGCTCCGAGTGACCGACGGCAGGTTGCAGGTCTCCGGCTTCGACTACGAGGTGTCCAGCCAGGTGACGGTCGAGGTGCAGGCCGACGCGGACGGCGCCGCCTTGGTCTCCGGCCGCCTGCTCGCCGAGATCACCAAGGCGCTCCCGGCCAAGCCGGTCGACATCGCCGCCGTCGGTGCCCATCTCGAGCTGGTCTGCGGCAGCGCCCGTTTCACGCTGCCGACCATGCCGGTGGAGGATTACCCGACGCTGCCCGAGATGCCGTCCAGCGCCGGCACGGTCGACGCGGCCGGGTTCGCCGCCGCCGTCGCGCAGGTCGCCATTGCCGCCGGGCGCGACGAGACGCTGCCGATGATGACCGGCGTGCGCATCGAGCTCAACGGGTCGAACATCGCGATGCTCGCGACCGACCGATACCGGCTCGCCATGCGCGAGATGGAGTGGACCCCCGACGACCCGGAGATCAGCCTGAACGCGCTGGTTCCGGCAAAGACGCTGAACGACACTGCCAAGACCCTCGGACCGCTCGGCGGCTCGGTCACCCTCGCGCTCGCCCAGGGCAACGCCGGCGAGGGCATGATCGGCTTCGCCGGTGGCACCCGGCGGACGACGAGCCGGCTGCTCGACGGGGCGAACTACCCGCCGGTCCGCTCGCTGTTCCCGGCCAGCCACAACGCCGAGGCCCGGGTGGCCGTGGCGGCGCTCGTCGAGGTGGTCCGCCGCGTCGCGCTGGTCGCCGAGCGCACCACCCCGGTGCTGCTGAGCTTCAGCGAGGACGGCCTGGTGGTCGAGGCCGGTGGGACGGAAGAGGCGCGGGCCAGCGAGGCGATGGAGGCTGCCTTCACGGGCGAGCCGTTGACCATCGGCTTCAACCCGCAGTACCTGATCGACGGACTGCAGAACCTGGGTTCACCCAATGCCCTGTTGTCGTTCGTCGACGCTTTCAAACCTGCTGTGATCTCCCCCGCAGCCGAAAACGGCGAAATCGTGCCCGGATACCGCTATCTGATCATGCCGATCCGGGTAACGCGCTGATACTGAGCGTGAGAGAAACACAGATCTAGGGGGAACCACCATGCAGCTTGGCCTTATCGGTCTCGGACGGATGGGCGGCAACATGCGCGACCGCATCCGTGCCGCCGGCCACGAGGTCGTCGGGTACGACCACCACCCGGAGATCCGCGACGCGGGCTCGCTGAAAGAGATGGTCGGCAAGCTCCAGGCCCCGCGCGTCGTGTGGACCATGGTGCCGGCCGGCGAGATCACCGAGAGCACCATCGACCAGCTGGCCGACCTTCTCTCCGAGGGCGACCTGATCATCGACGGTGGGAATTCGAAGTTCACCGACGACCGTCCGCGGGCCGAGCGGCTCGCCACCAAGGGCATCGGGTACATGGACTGCGGTGTCTCCGGCGGCATCTGGGGCAGCCAGAACGGCTACGCCCTGATGGTCGGCGGCGACGCCAAGCATGTCCAGATGGCACAGCCGATCTTCGACGCGCTGAAGCCGGCCGGCGAGTTCGGCTTCGTGCACGCCGGCCCGGTCGGCGCCGGCCACTACACCAAGATGGTCCACAACGGCATCGAGTACGGCATGATGCAGGCCCTGGCCGAGGGCTGGGAGCTGCTCGAGTCCTCGGAGTGGGTGGACAACGTGCCCGGCGCGATCAAGAGCTGGCGAGAGGGCAGCGTCGTCAAGTCCTGGCTGCTCGACCTGCTCGACCGCGCGCTCGACGGCGACCCCGAGCTGGCCAAGCTCAAGGGGTACGCGGAGGACACCGGCGAGGGTCGCTGGACCGTCGACGAGGCCGTCCGCCTCTCGGTGCCGCTGCACGTGATCGCCGCGTCGCTGTTCGCTCGTTTCGAGTCCCGCCAGGACGACTCGCCGGCCATGAAGGCCGTCGCCGCGCTGCGCCAGCAGTTCGGCGGCCACGCCGTCGTCAGCTGAGCCGAGCCACCAAAACGGCTTCGCCGTACTGCAAAGCCAAGGGAAATTCTGACGAGATGCATGTACGCCGGGTCGAGCTGACCGACTTCCGCTCCTACCAGCGGGTGGCGGTCGACCTCGACCCGGGCGTATCGGTCCTGGTCGGCCAGAACGGCATGGGCAAGACCAATCTGGTCGAGGCCCTCGGCTACGTGGCCACACTGGACAGTCACCGGGTGGCCACGGACGCGCCGCTGGTCCGGGCCGGCGCCGCGTCCGCCGTCATCCGGTGCGAGATCGTCCACGATGGACGCGAGCTGCTGGTCGAACTGGAGATCGTTCCCGGCAAGGCCAACCGGGCCCGTCTCAACCGATCCCCGGTCCGGCGCCCCCGCGAGATCATCGGGGCGCTGCGCATGGTGTTGTTCGCCCCGGAGGATCTGGAACTGGTCCGCGGTGATCCGTCCGAACGGCGCCGCTACCTCGACGACCTGCTGGTCCAGCGGCAGCCCCGCTACGCCGGTGTCCGCGCCGACTACGACCGGGTGATCAAACAACGCAACGCGCTGCTGCGCTCGGCGTACCTGACCCGCAAGGTCGGCGGCAGCAAGAGCGCCGATCTGTCCACGTTGACCGTTTGGGATCAGCATCTGGCCCGGCACGGCGCGGAACTGCTGGCCGGCCGTCTGGAACTGACCGCGGCGCTGGGCCCGCACCTGACGAAGGCGTACGACGCGGTCGCGGCCGGCCGCACGTCGGCGGCCATCGCGTATTCGTCCCCGCTCGGCGACACCCTGACCGCGGACCGCCCGGCCCTGGAGGAGGCGCTGCTCGCGTCGCTGCAGGAGCGCCGCACCGCCGAGATCGAACGCGGCGTCACCCTGGTCGGCCCGCACCGCGACGACCTCACCCTGGCGCTGGGCGACCTGCCCGCGAAGGGCTATGCCAGCCACGGCGAGTCCTGGTCGTTCGCCCTCGCGTTGCGCCTGGCCGCGTACGACCTGCTGCGCTCCGACGGCATCGAGCCGGTGCTGATCCTCGACGACGTCTTCGCCGAGCTCGACGGCGGCCGCCGCGACCGGTTGGCGGCCCTGGTGGCCGACGCCGCCCAGCTGCTGGTGACCTGCGCCGTCCCGGAGGACGTCCCGGTTACGCTGAACGGCACCCACTACGACGTCACGCTGGGGACGGTGACCCGTGCCGGCTGAAGACCTGTCCCGCGAGGACCGCGCCACCCTGTCCCGGGAGCTGTCGCGCGAGCGCCTCGGGAATCTGTCCCGCGAGGAGCGTGGCGCGCTCGCCGGGGACTCCACAACGGCCGCTGAGCCCGTGGCCGCCGCGGATGCTGGGTCGTCCTGGCATGGCGCCGATCCGGACGGCGAGGCGCCCGCTGAGGGGGTTTCCGGGCCTGATGCCGCCGGCGCCGAGGGTGCCTCCGGGCCGGAACTGGCGCGGGCCGTGCTCGACGCGGCGCTCGCCAAGCGCCGCGATGCCGCCGCGCGCGCCCCGCGACGCCGCTCCGGCGAGGGCACCGGCAAACGTCCGCGCGGCTATTCGGGTCCCGGCCCCGACCCGCGCGATCCGCAGCTGTTCGGCGACATGCTGCAACGTCTGGTCCGGGCCCGGGGCTGGGAGCGCCCGAAAGCGGAGGCGATGGTCTTCGGCGCCTGGGAGAAGGTCGTCGGCCCCGACGTCGCCAAGCACAGCCGTCCGGTCAAGCTGGACGCCGGCGTCCTGACCGTGGAGGCCGAGTCGACCGCGTGGGCGACCCAGTTGCGCCTGCTGACCGCCCGCCTGCTCAAGATCATCGCGGCCGAGGTGGGCCACAACGTCGTGACCCGCCTCAACATCCACGGCCCGGCGGCCCCGTCCTGGAACCGTGGTCCGCGCCGCGTGCAGGGCCGGGGTCCGCGCGACACCTACGGCTGAGGGTTTCGGGTTGAGCGCGACCGCTCCCGCACGTCGCCGAGTGTTCTGGGCGCCCCGCGCCCATGCTCGGCCCTCGGCGGGAGCGACGGCCCGTACGCCCCACCCGGCTACGACATCGGGGTCTTGAACCTCAGTAGTCCGCGAAAACCGCGAATCCCCGGTCGGCACAGCGGCGGTAGAAGCCGCCCAGGACGGCCAGTTCGGAGCGTGCGAAGCTCCAGTGCGGCGCGTTCCCGGCGTCGTCGCGCAACGCCGCCAAGCGATTGTCGAGCCAGCGCAACTGCTGGTCGGGGAGCCGGCCGGCACGCACCGCGTTGCGCATCACCTCGCCCACCGTGTCGAAGGTGACCAGGTCACCGAACTTCTCGTGGCCCTCGACGAAGCGCTCCAGGCCGCCGGCGATCCACGCGCACCCGTCCGGGTCGATCACCGGGTCCTCGTCCTCGGCGGCGGCGTCCGTCGCGTACAGGACACCGTCCAGACCCAGTAGAAGATCAACCAATTCCGTGTACGCCGTCGCGCGCACCGTGCCTGTCTTGGCGATGTGCAGCGCCAGCGCCCCGGTCGGCGCGGCGATCTCGGGGGTGTCGGCGACCGCCCCGAAGTCGACGAACTCGGCTGGGGCAACCGGGTCGTAGTACTGGTTCGTCCGCGGCCAGTGCACCGCGACGTTCTCCAGCCCCTTGTCGTGCGCCATTGGGGGCCATCCCTCCTCGACCTGCCTCGCGGCCGCACCGGCCCGCGCGGGCAGAGGTTACGACACAAACCCCCGCCGCCGGGAGGCAGTGTCGCAGTGCGTGGCGGCGGTGCGCGGAAGGCGCGCCCCGCCCGATCAGTTGTCGTTGTCCGGGGTGGCCATTCCGTGTAGGGGGAGACGTGGGTGGTGGGCTCGAAGCCGCTACGGCAATCTGAGGCACCCGGACGGGGTGCGGCACCCTCGCCAACTCGTCTCGGCGGAGTAGAATCGATAACGACCGGGAAAACTATGCGTGGTGACTCCGTGTCGTCACGCTGCGCAGTTTTTTCACGCCGAGTGCGCTTCGACGGCGAAAACTGGGCGGTTTTTCCAGCCGATCACGATCCGCGGGCCCGCCGCGGCGACCGGCGAGCACGGTTCCACCGGTGGTCCGCTGCATTTCCGCGGTGTCATCTGTGGTGATCCCTGCCTGCCGGCCTCTGCCGCGACCCGCCGACCCCGTGCCGAGCCTTCGGGTCCGGTGCGAGAAAGTGGCCGAGGGTGGCAGAGAAGAAGCAGGAATACGGCGCCTCGTCTATTCAGGTGCTGGAAGGCCTCGAGGCGGTCCGCAAGCGCCCCGGTATGTACATCGGTTCCACCGGCGAGCGCGGCCTCCACCACCTGGTCTGGGAGGTTGTCGACAACGCTGTCGACGAGGCCCTTGCAGGGTACTGCGACAGGATCGACGTGATCCTGCTGGCCGACGGTGGCGTCTCGGTCACCGACAACGGCCGTGGCTTCCCGGTCGACCTGCACCCGACGCTCAAGAAGCCTGGCGTGGAGGTGGCGCTGACCGTCCTGCACGCCGGCGGCAAGTTCGACGGCAAGGCGTACGCGGTGTCCGGCGGTCTGCACGGCGTCGGCGTCTCGGTGGTGAACGCGCTGTCCGTGAAGATGGCGGTGGAGATCCACAAGTCCGGCAACGTGTGGCGCCAGCAGTACACGAAGTCGAAGCCGGGCCCGCTGGAGAAGGGCGAGACGACCGACACGACCGGCTCGACGGTGCAGTTCTGGCCGGACGCGACGGTGTTCGAGACGGTCGAGTTCGACTGGCAGACGATCTACCGCCGGCTCCAGGAGATGGCCTTCCTCAACCGTGGGCTGACCATCAACCTGACCGACCGGCGGGCCGAGGCGGCCGACGAGAACGGCGAGCCCCGCACGGTCAGCTTCATGTACGCCGGCGGCATCGCCGACTTCGTGCGGCACCTCAACGCCACGAAGAACTCGATCCACAAGTCGGTGATCGAGTTCGCGTCCGAGGACACCGAGGCGCGCATGGCGGTCGAGATCGCGATGCAGTGGAACGAGTCGTACGGCGAGTCGATCTACACGTTCGCCAACCGGATCAACACGCACGAGGGCGGCACCCACGAAGAGGGTTTCCGTGCCGCGCTGACCACCATCGTCAACCGGTACGGCAAAGACAAGAAGCTGCTCAAGGGCGACCAGAACCTCTCCGGCGAGGACATCCGCGAGGGTCTCGCCGCGATCATCTCGGTGACCCTGGCGAACCCGCAGTTCGAGGGCCAGACCAAGACGAAGCTCGGCAACACCGACATGAAGAGCTTCGTGCAGCGGGTGGCCAACGAGCAGCTCGCCGACTGGTTCGACCGCAACCCGGCGGAGGCCAAGGCCATCATCACGAAGGCCGACCAGGCGTCCCGGGCGCGTATCGCCGCGCAGCAGGCCCGCAAGCTGGCCCGGCGCAAGTCGCTGCTGGAGTCCGGCTCGATGCCGGGCAAGCTGGCCGACTGCCAGTCCACCGACCCGCGCGTCTCCGAGCTGTTCATCGTCGAGGGTGACTCGGCGGGCGGCTCGGCCAAGCAGGGCCGCGACAGCCAGATCCAGGCGATCCTGCCGATCCGCGGCAAGATCCTCAACGTGGAGAAGGCCCGGATCGACCGGGTGCTGAAGAACAACGAGGTCCAGGCGCTGATCACCGCGCTCGGCACCGGCATCCACGACGACTTCGACATCGCCAAGCTGCGCTATCACAAGATCGTGCTGATGGCCGACGCGGACGTCGACGGGCAGCACATCCAGACGCTGCTGCTGACCCTGCTGTTCCGCTTCATGCGGCCGCTGGTCGAGCAGGGCCACGTCTACCTGGCGGCCCCGCCGCTCTACAAGATCAAATGGAACAAGCGGGGCGACGACGCGCAGTACGCGTACTCGGACCGAGAACGTGACGGCCTGATCGCACTGCGTCAGCAGAAGAAGCCGAACGCCAAGCCGGATGACATCCAGCGGTTCAAGGGTCTCGGCGAGATGAACTTCCACGAGTTGTGGGACACGACCATGGATCCGGCAACGCGCACGCTGCGTCAGGTCACGCTCGACGACGCCGCCGTCGCGGACGAGTTGTTCAGCGTCCTGATGGGTGAAGACGTCGAGGCTCGACGGTCCTTCATCCAGCGCAACGCCAAGGATGTGAGGTTCCTGGACATCTAGAAGATGTCCGGTTGCCACTGCTGTATCCACAGCGCCCACGGACTTTCCACAACGTTATCCACAGCAAGATGCGGGCTTTTGCCGTGCTTGTCTGGATTTACCTTGAGTAAGGGTTAACAGTGACTGACACACCCGAACCCCCTGACGGCGACGCGACGCAGGAGCCGGACGGCGGCGGCGTGACCCAGCGCGTCGAGCCGGTCGGCCTCGAGGTCGAGATGCAGCGGTCGTACCTCGACTACGCGATGAGCGTGATCGTGGGCCGCGCCCTCCCCGACGTGCGAGACGGCCTCAAGCCGGTACACCGCAAGATCCTGTACGCGATGTACGACTCCGGCTTCCGGCCCGACCGCGGCTACGTGAAGTGCGCCCGGGTCGTCGGCGAAGTGATGGGTAACTACCACCCGCACGGCGACTCGTCGATCTACGACGCCCTGGTCCGGATGGGCCAGCCCTGGTCCCTGCGGTACCCGCTGATCGACGGCAACGGCAACTTCGGCTCGCCCGGCAACGACCCGCCGGCCGCCATGCGGTACACCGAGGCGAAGCTCGCGCCGCTGGCCATGGAGATGCTGCGTGACATCGACGAAGACACCGTCGACATGCAGGACAACTACGACGGGCGGGCCAAAGAGCCGGTAATCCTGCCGGCGCGGTTCCCGAACCTGCTGGTCAACGGCTCCGAGGGCATCGCGGTCGGGATGGCCACCAAGATCCCGCCGCACAACCTGCGGGAGATCGCGGCGGCCGTGCAGTGGCAGCTGGACAACCCGGAGTCGGACGAGGCCACGGCGCTCGAGGCGATGCTGGAACTCGTCAAGGGTCCCGACTTCCCGACCAAGGGCCTGATCGTCGGTCAGCAGGCGATTCAGGACGCCTACCGCACCGGTCGCGGGTCGATCCGGATGCGTGCCGTCGTCGAGGTCGAGGAGGACCCGCGCGGCCGGCCCTGCCTGGTGGTCACCGAGCTGCCCTACCAGGTCAACCCGGACAACCTCGCCGAGCGCGTCGCCGAGCTGGTCAAGGAGGGCAAGCTCACCGGCATCGCGGACATCCGGGACGAGTCGTCCGGGCGTACCGGAATGCGGTTGATCCTGGTCCTGAAGCGCGACGCCGTCGCCAAGGTCGTGCTGAACAACCTGTACAAGCACACCCAGCTGCAGGAAACCTTCGGCGCCAACATGCTGGCCCTGGTCGACGGCGTGCCCCGCACGCTGAACCTGGCCCAGTTCATCCGGTACTACGTCGACCACCAGATCGACGTCATCCGCCGGCGCACCGCGTTCCGCCTGCGCAAGGCCGAGGAGCGGGCGCACATCCTGCGCGGCCTGGTCAAGGCGCTGGACGCGCTCGACGAGGTGATCGCCCTGATCCGGCGCTCGCCCACCGTCGAGGACGCGCGTAGCGGGCTGATCCAGCTGCTCGACATCGACGAGATCCAGGCCGGCGCGATCCTCGACATGCAGCTGCGCCGGCTGGCCGCCCTCGAGCGCCAGCGGATCATCGACGAGCTCGCCAAGATCGAGCTGGACATCGCCGACCTGCGGGACATCCTCGCCAAGCCGGAACGGCAGCGGGCGATCGTCTCCGAGGAACTCGGCGAGATCGTGCAGAAGTACGGCGACGAGCGGAAGACCCAGATCATCCCGTTCGACGGTGAGGTCTCCATGGAGGACCTCATCACGCGCGAGGACGTTGTGGTGACGATCACACGAACCGGTTATGCCAAGCGCACCAAGCTCGACATGTACCGGTCGCAGAAGCGCGGCGGCAAGGGCGTGAGCGGCGCATCCTTGCGGCAGGACGACATCGTTTCGCACTTTTTCGTCATCTCCACGCACGACTGGGTGCTGTTCTTCACGAACAAGGGCCGGGTCTACCGGGCCAAGGCGTACGAGCTGCCCGAGGCCAACCGATCCGCCAAGGGCCAGCACGTCGCGAACCTTCTGGCGTTCCAGCCGGACGAGCACATCGCACAGATCATCCAGATCCCGAACTACCAGGTCGCCCCATACCTTGTGCTCGCCACTAAGAATGGTCTCGTGAAGAAGACCCGCCTCGACGAATTTGACTCCAACCGCAGTGGTGGCATCATCGCCATCAACCTGCGGGAGGACGACGAATTGGTGGGGGCGGCCCTGGCGTCATCGGAGAACGACCTGCTCCTGGTCTCCAAGCACGCTCAAGCCATCCGGTTCAATGCCACCGACGAGGCGTTGCGGCCCATGGGCCGGGCCACATCTGGTGTGATCGGGATGCGTTTCGGGGACAATGACGAGCTTCTCGCCATGGAGGTCGTGCGCGAGGGCATGGATGTGTTGGTCGCCACCAACGGTGGGTATGCAAAGCGGACGCCCATCGAGGAGTATCCGGTACAGGGCCGCGGCGGTAAGGGAGTGCTCACCGCGAAAATCACGGAACGCCGTGGTGGCCTGGTGGGGGCGCTCGTGATCAGCCCGGAGGATGAACTATTTGCCATCACCAGCAATGGTGGTGTCATCCGGACTCCCGTGAAGCCTGTACGGCGAACGCGGGATCGGAACACAATGGGGGTCAAGCTGATGGACCTCCCTGAAGGTGTAACCATCGTGGCGCTTGCTCGCAATGCCGACGAGCCTGACGAACAGGACTAGTTGATGCCGGAGACACAGGCGAAGTCGGGGGGTCTGGGGGCCTCAGCGACTCCGGACGAGGCGGCGAAGAAGGATGGCGCCACCCCGAACGGACGCGATACCGCGGGGCGACCCGCGGGCCCCGCGGATCCGCCGACCCCGCCGAAGTTCACCCGAGCCCCGGGCATGGCCCCGCCGCCGGGTGAGCCCACCGCCGACAGTGACGGTTCGTCCGACACGAAACGACCCGGCGGGCCGTCCGTGGCGAAAGGCTCGGCAACTGTGCCGGTCGTCACCAAGGGCAAGGGTGCGGCGCCGGGAAGCACGTCCGGACGGGTCACCCCACCGCCGGCCGCTCAGCGGCCCGGCGGTGCCTCGGTGTCCGGCCCGGGCGCCGCACCGACCCAGCCCGGGGTAAAGCAGCGGCCCGGTCAGCAGCCGGCGGCCGGAGCGGCCGCCGTCGGCGCCGCCCGTGTCTCCGAAACGGTCCGCTCGGCCCGCTCGACGGTCTCCTCGGCCGCCGCGCGCGGCCCGCGCCGGGCCCGGCTGAACCTCAAGCGGATCGATCCGTGGTCCGTGATGAAGTTCTCGTTCGCGGTCTCGGTCGTGCTGTTCATCGTCGTGGTCGTCGCCACCTCGGTGCTCTACCTCGCACTCGACGCCATGGGCGTCTGGGGCGAGGTCAACAGCAGCCTGAAGGAGCTCGTGAGCGCCAGCGGCGGCGCCGACACCGGCGGCTCCACCGGTGGCTTCCAGATCACCGCCTGGGGCGTGATCGGCACGTCGATGCTGCTCGGGGCGGTCAATGTCGTGCTGTTCACGGCGCTGGCGACGCTCGGGGCGTTCATCTACAACGTCTGCGCCGACCTGGTCGGCGGCGTCGAGCTGACCCTCGCCGAGCGGGACTGACGTATACGCGCAGGGTTACGGGCCACCCCGTTTTGGTCGCTCGTAACCCTGTGCGGTAACGTTCCTCTCGCACTTACGGGGCTATAGCTCAGTCGGTTAGAGCGCAGAGCTGATAACTCTGAGGTCGATGGTTCGATTCCATCTAGCCCCACGAGTGGCGGGGTCCCCTGTCCGCACAAAACGCGGACCGTGGCCACTCGTCATATCTTCTCCGGGGCCGAGCCCCGGAAACCCACGGTGCGGTGGCCACCCTTCGTGTGGCGGTCACCGTCCCGGGCCGGGCTTTGGGGGCTTCGCGCTGGCGCGCTTGCCGGTGTGCTTGCGCTAAGTGGTGTGCTGACTCTTCTGTCCCGGTGCTTTACCTGGGCCTGCGTTTTGTCTGGTTCTAGTGTTCTACCTAGCTCCGGTGTGCTCCTCGTGGGGTCGGGGCTTTGGGCGTGGTTGGTTGTTGGTGTGGTCGGGTGCTGTTGTCTGTGGTAGGGGTTGGGTTCATGCTGAAGAAGCTTCTGATCCTCGCTGGCATCGCTGGGGCTGCTCTGTTCGTCTTCAAGAAGGTCAAGGCATCTTCTGATGAGCGGGCGCTCTGGCATGAAGCCACTACTTCTCCGGACCTGCGATAGCGTTCAGGCGGGTTCAGGGGCCCTAGCTCAACTGGCAGAGCACCGCCTTTGCAAGGCGGGGGTTACGGGTTCAAGTCCCGTGGGCTCCACGAGTTTTCAAGGTCCCCTGTCCGCGGAATGCGCGGAGTTAGGGGACTTCGTCATATCTGCTCCTGGGCCGAGCCTCTGGAAACCCGCGGTGCGGTTGCCGCTCGCCGGCTGGACGGTTTCGGGCCATCGGGCCGTTCCCGCCGCTGCCTTGTCGGGCTGGGCTAGGTGGGGACCACGACGATTATTGGGGGGACCGGGACGCCGCGGTGGGTTGTGGGTAAGTCCTGGGTGGGGAGCCAGTCCAAGCCCAAGGGGACCGGGCCGGTGCCGTCGTCGGGGGCCAGGCGGGGGTCGCCGTCGGCCACGTCGACGGTGAAGACCGAGGTCATGCCGGACGGGTAGGGCATTTCCAAGACGTAGCGGGCGTTCGTCACCACCAAGCCGGTCTCCTCGAAGACCTCGCGGCGCACCGCCTGCTCAGGGGTTTCGCCGGGGTCGATGCTGCCGCCGGGCAGCGTCCACCACTCGCCGCCGCCGGATCGCCGGGCTCGTTCGTGCACCATCAGGACACGGCCGTCCCGCACGATAACGGCGGCCGCGCGTTTTCGTTCGCTCACGGGACGCAGGCTAACGGGAACGCTGCGTTTATGCATCGGCCCTGTGGACAACCGCCCGAAGGGGACGGTCACTGTGGAGCCGTGATGTTTCGCCGGGGCAGAGATGGCGAAACACCACGGCCGTCACAGAATGCCATTGGTCCACTACGACCGGCAAATCAGCAAAAGTCAGGCCAGGTACGGCGTGCGCGTAGCGGGCATATTGGACGTTCCGTCGCGGTGGTCCTTGACGGCCAGCACCTGATTGACGCCGATCCGCGCCTGCTCGAAAGCCAGCGCCGACGCCGCCATGTAAAGCCGCCACACCCGTGCCCGGCCGGGGCTGGTGAGGCGCACCGCGTTGGTCCAGTCCGCCTCCAGGTTCGCCACCCAGGCGCGCAGCGTACGGCCGTAGTGCTCGCGCAGCGCGTGCACGTCGCGGACCTCGAAACCGGCCTCCTCCAGCAGCGAGACCGTCGTGCCGATCGGAACCAGCTCACCGTCCGGGAACACGTACGCGTCGATGAAGGAACGCTGCTGATGCGGCTGCTTGGCCGGCGAGTGCAGGCGGCCGATCTGATGGTTGAGCAACCGCCCACCCGGCTTGAGCTGCCCGTACAGGATGCTTGCGTACTCCTTGTACGGCGCGACGCCGACGTGCTCCGCCATGCCGACGCTCGAGATGGCGTCGAACGGGCCGTCGTCGAGGTCCCGGTAGTCCTGGACCCGGATCTCCACCTGGTCCGAAAGGCCGGCCTCGGCGACCTGCTTGTGCGCGTACTCGGCCTGTTCGGTCGAGAGCGTGATGCCGAGCACCTGCACGCCGTACTCGCGAGCGGCATGGATGGCCAGCGATCCCCAGCCGCAGCCGACGTCGAGCAGGCGCTGACCGGGCTTGAGGTCGAGCTTGCGGCAGATCAGATCGATCTTGTCGCGCTGCGCGTCCGCCAGCCCGTACCCCGGCTCGTCCGACGACCAGTAGGCGCAGGAGTAGACCATGCTCTGGCCGAGCACGATCCGGTAGAAGTCGTTGCCGACGTCGTAGTGGTGGCTGATCGCCTGCCGGTCGCGGCGCTTGCTGTGCCGGCTGCCGGTGACGACCATCTCTTCCGGTGGCGGCTTCGGCTGCGTGCCGAGAATCCCGAGCCGGATCGTGTCCACCGCGACCTCGCGCAGCGAAATGTCCTTGATATCCGGAGAACGCCAGATGAGCGAGGCAAGTCGCGTCAGCGCGTCGTAGAGGTCGCCCTCCAGATCCAAGTCACCCGAGACGTACGCCCGTGCAAGCCCCAGTTCGTTGGGCTGCCACATGATTCGGCGTAGCGCCCGTTTGTTCCGGATTACGAGCATTGGCCCATCGTTGGGGCCGGCCGTCGAACCGTCCCAAGCTCTGAGCCGAACCGGCAACGGCACCTGCAGGATGCTTTCGAGAAGACCGCTGATCTTGGCCGCCGTACTGTTCGTGGCCGTCATGGAACCTCCCGGGGGGTGCGGCAGTCGCGCTGCGAGGTCATCGCGATCAACTACGCCCACTATCCGCCCGGCGCACCGAGTTACATAAGGTCCTTTTTTAACTTTGTGATCGAGGCCTCACACAGCGCGCATGACCCGCTCACGTGTCTGCGGGCGCATCGACCGGACCTGCACACGACGGCGTTCCGCGAGGGCGTCGAGCACGTTCCGCCGCTCCACTTCGGACAGCACACCGGCGAACGGCGACATAAGCCGCAGTCGCACCGCGTAGTCAACCGGTGATGTCAAGGCGTCGAGCACGGCGCCCGGGCCGTCGTCCAGCACGATCTGCCACCGGTCCAGCCACTCCGTGCCGGTGCCGTCGACGTGCAGCGCCCGGAGCCGGCTGAGGTTGGCCGCGGCGGTCGCGAGGAGTGCGAACGGGTTCGCCACGAACTTGATCGCGATCGCCTGGTGCAACCACAGCTGCTCGAGCTGCTCGCGGGTCAGCGCGGTCTCGATCAATGCCTCGACGTCCGCGCGGCGCACCCGTCGCTGGGGGCCTACGCTGACGTACGGCAGTAGTCCCCGCGCGCAGAGATCGAGGATCCGCTGCCGGGTCGTCCGCAGCAGGATCGCCGCCTCGCCGATCGCGAGGAGATCGGAAGTGCGCATGGTCACAGCAGGATGGTGGCGCGCAGCGATCTCCGATGCAACAACCGAACGGCTATTGACTCTTTCAGTCGCGGTCTCTGCCGGGTGGCGCTGCCCGCTCCCGTACGCCTCGGGGAAGCCGACGGCCGGCCGAGTCTGATGTACTGAAACCGTGCATCGCCGTTCCTTCTTTTGGCTGCTCACAGCGGGTGTCGTCGCCGGCTGCGGAGCGCAATCACCCAAGGTGACCGCGGCCCCTGAGCCGTCCGGCCCGGCCCGTCCGGCGGTGGCCGCCGACTACCGCTGGTTCGCCTCGAACGCCGACCTCTCCAAGGGTTTCTCGTTCGTCTGGGTGAAGGGGCTGCAGACCGGCGAGGTCCTCGATCGGCTGGGTGCCAAGGAACTTGAACGGGTCTATTGGAAGCAGCTCGTGGGCTCCGGCGACGGGCAGCGCGGCAATCCCGGTCGGCGGTTCTTCGGCGTGACCCGGATCGACGACGGGTGGACGCTCGTGGTCGAGGACAACGGCGCCCTGGGAACGACCGAGTCGCTGCTGCGGCCGCTGTCCAGCGGCACCACGGTGATCTCGCACTACCGGGCGTCGAACCATCGCGGGCGCCTGCTCATGCTCACCGACCGGGGAGTCGACCTGGACTTCGACCCGTTGACCGCCCCACCCCGGCCGGCGCGGCGAACCAGCGAGCTCGCCTCGGTGATCTCGGCGGTGGGCTTCGGGTCGTCGACCGACCCGGACTACTGCACGGCGGCGGCGTTCGCGCTGACCGAGCGCCTGACCGGCGTACGAATGACGGAGGCGTTGCTGACGTCGAAAACCTATCGCTTCAGCGCTGTCTAATGACCGGGTTCGGCTAGTTGTCGGGCTCGCTGGCGGTGGTGGCGAGCGGTGGGGTCGGGTGGGCCGGCGTCGACGGGGACGGTGCTTGGGAGGCGACCGCGCGGCGGCGCTTGGTCACGAAGTAGACGCAGCTCGAGGCGTACGCAAGCGAGAGAATGAGGCCGACGGCGCGCAAGGCGAGCGAACCGGGGCCGAGAATCGCCATGAATAAGGCGATCTCGGACCACGCGCCCAGCAGGACCGCGTTGATCGTGTCGTGGCGTGCCCAGCCGCCGGCCGAGCGGCGCAGTGCCTGCCGGCCGATCTCGACGACCAGCGCATGGACCAGGCCCAGCGTCAGCAGGCCGAGCAGAAGCGTGGCGAAGATCGTGTGCGCGCCACCGGCGACCGCGGCCACCGCCGTGCCGCCGGCCAGAAGCGCTAGGCCACTGACGGTCCCGATGCGTGCTTGTCGTCTCTCCTCCACACCCTCTGACGATCGTCAAGATCTGGTCGATTTTGAGGATCTCGCCGGGCCGTTGTCATGAAGCGACCTTTCCTGCGTCCACGGATTCCCG
This sequence comes from Actinoplanes sp. TBRC 11911, assembly GCF_012933445.1. Classification (GTDB taxonomy): domain Bacteria; phylum Actinomycetota; class Actinomycetes; order Mycobacteriales; family Micromonosporaceae; genus Actinoplanes. The sequence continues at coordinate 68,052 of NZ_JABBNC010000041.1, read as the reverse complement.
GTCGGCTGAGTGCCACACTCGGTTCCGCCGCCCTGACCACGAAAGCGGACGCCACCGGGACTCGCACATGCGAGGACTACCTGGCGCAGAAGTATTGAGCAATCATGACGGGCGTGATGGGAACCCTGAAGCTTGAGCCCGCCCTGTCCCGCCCCGATCTGCTGGCCCCGCCGGTGGTGAAGGCGCTCGAGATTTGGCCGGCCGAGGCACCGGTGGACGCCGAGCAGGTGCTGGTGGCCCCGATCGACGCCGGGGTGGCGGACACGGCGGCGTTCTGCGAGGCGTACGACGTGGGCCTGGAGGTGTCGGCGAACTGCGTGATCGTCGCGGGGCGGCGAGGCGAGGTGGTCCGGTACGCGGCGTGCGTCATCCTCGCCACCACCCGAGCCGACGTGAACGGCGTGGTCCGCAAGCTTCTCGACGCCCGCAAGTGCAGCTTCGCCCCGATGGACGAGGCGGTTCGGCTGACCGGGATGGAGTACGGCGGCATCACGCCGATCGGGCTGCCCGCGGACTGGCCGGTCCTGGTCGACGCGCGGGTCGCCGCCACGCCGCACGTGATCGTGGGGTCGGGGGTGCGGCACAGCAAGATCGCCATCGCGGGCCCGGCCCTGGGCGCCCTGCCGAATGCTCAGGTGATCCCGGACCTGGCCCGCATCGCGTAGACATCGGTCGATTCCGTTCCACGTGAAACCAAGAACGTCATCAATCGTTGCCGGCGGCCTCCCGGCGAGCGATCTCCTCGAAAGCCGAGACCAGGGTCGATACTTCCTGAGCGCCCTGAATTGCGTACTTTCCATCGATCACGAAGGTGGGCACGCTGGTGATGCCGAGTTCGCGCGCCTCGGCGAGGTCGGCGTTCACCGCGTCGGTACCGGCATCGGACTTCAAATACTCCAACGCTGCCGCCTCGTCTAAGCCGATCGAGGCGGCAACGCCGGCTAACGCGTCCAGTGAGCCGACGTCGACGCCGGCCATAAAGTGTGCGCGCTGCAGCGCCTCGACCATCTCGATCTGCCGGCCCTGATCGGCGGCCCAGGCGACGAGCCGGTGCGCGTCGAACGTGTTGGCCGCGATCGCATGGTCGTAGTCGAGCATCAGGCCGTCGGCGGCCGCGAGCGCGGTGACCCGGCCGAACATCTGGTCGACGTTGGCCCGGCCGCCGAACTTGGCGGCCGCTGCCTCCTTGGTCGGGACCGGCTCGGGCACCGGCGAGGGGTCGAGCTGGAATGCTCGGAAGGTCACCGTGATGTTCTCGGGGGATTGGGCGGCGGCTTTTTCCAGACGGTTCTTTCCGATGAGGCACCAGGGGCAGACGACATCGGACCAGACCTGAATTTCCACGGACTCTCCGGCTTACTTGGCTTGTGCGGTGACCTGGCGCTTGAGACGGGCAAGGATCGCCGCCGCACCTCGGATGCGCAGCGGGCTGATCACCTGACCGAGCCCCATCCGGGCGTAGAGATCCTCGGGCAGGGCGAGAATCTCTTCCGGGGTGGCGCCCTCCAGACCCTCGGTGAGGATGCCGGCGAACGCGCGCGTGGTCGGAGCCTCCAGCGGGCAGTCGAAGAACGTCTGCACCGTGTCGTCCGGGTTGACCGTGGCCTTCAGGAAGAACTGCGTCTGGCATTCCGGGACCTGTTCCATCCCGGCGTGTCCGACTAAATCGGCTGGCAAGGCCGGGACCGCATCGGAGAACTCGAGCAGCATCTCGAGGACGACGTCGCGCGGGGCACTCGCGAACTCGTCCACGATCTCGGCCAGCTTGGGGGGCATGTCACTCACCAGAACGACACTACTCAGCGAAGGCGCTATTGCCGCGTCGAAAGGTTCACGCTGCCGTCGATGTCGGTAGGAGCGCGATGTCACTCAGGCTGAGGATGCCGACCACCTTGCGGTCCGAGTCACAGACCAGCAGACGACGCACCGCGCGCTCGCGCATCGCCTGGACGGCTTCCTCCACGGTGGCCGACTGCTCCACCATGATCAGTTCATGCGAGATGATCGCGCCGAGCGATGTCGTCTTCGGCGGAAGGCCCTCCGCGATCGCGCGGACCACGATGTCCCGATCGGTGATCAGGCCCTCCATGGTCGCGCCGCGGGTGACCACCACGTCGCCGATGCCGCGATCACGCATGACCTGGGCGGCTTCGTCGAGCGTGGTCGCTTCGGGTAGATAGACGACCTGCCTGGTCATCACGTCGGCGACCGCCACCTTGGCCATGACTCTTCCTCCCCGCGTCGTAAACGTGCGTTACCCGAGTTGTGAAGCGATTACACGTGATACGTCGGTAATCGGCACGGACTGACGTTCACCCGTTCGGCCCCGGCGAATTTCCGCCTGACCGTCGGCGAAGCCGCGCCCGATCACCACGATCCACCGGATGCCGATCAGCTCGGCATCGGTGAACTTCACCCCGGCCGAAATGTTCGGCCGGTCGTCGACCAGGACTCGGCGGCCGTCCGCGACCAGCGCCGCACCGACCTCGAGCGCCGTCTCGATCTGGCCGTCCCGGCCGGTGGCGACGATGTGCACGTCGGCCGGCGACACCTCCGCGGGCCAGAGCAGGCCGCGGTCGTCGTGATGCTGCTCGGCGATGGCCGCGACCGCTCGCGAGACCCCGATGCCGTACGAGCCCATCGTCGGGCGCACCGGCTTGCCGTCCGCGCCGAGCACGCTGACCCCGAATGCTTCCGTGTATCGCCGGCCGAGCTGGAAGATGTGTCCGATCTCGATACCGCGGCGGATGCTCAGCGAACCGGTGCCGCAGACCGGGCACGGGTCGCCGGCTCGCACCTCGGCGGCCTCGATGGTGCCGTCCGGGGTGAAGTCGCGGCCGGCCACCACGTTCGTCGCGTGCCTGCCCTTCTCATTGGCCCCGGTCAGCCAGGCGGTGCCGGGCGCCACCCGGGGGTCGGCCAGATAGCGCACCTTGATGTGCTGCGGGCCGATGTAGCCCTTGACCAGGTCGGCGCGGGCGGCGAAGTCGTCGAACAAGGTGGCGGTCGCCGGGGCGAGCGCGGCGTCCAGCCGTTTCATGTCCACGTCCCGGTCGCCTGGCACACCGATCGCCAGCACCTCGTCGTCGCCACCTGGGTGGTGCACCGTGACGACCACGTTCTTCAGGGTGTCGGACGCGGTCCAGTCGGTGCGGCCGTCCAGCGCGCGATCGTTTGCCATCTCGACCAGCGCGGCGATGGTCGGGGTGTCCGGGGTGTCGTGGACCACGAGCTCGGCGGTCACCGCCGGGCCGGCAGCCGGGGCCGGCGTCACCACGGCCTCGGTGTTCGCGGCGTACGAGCAGGTGTCGCACCCGACGAATGTGTCCTCGCCCACCGCGGCTGTGGCGAGGAACTCCTCGGACGCGGACCCACCCATGGCGCCGGACATCGCCGCGACCGTCGTGTAGGTGAGCCCCAGCCGGGCGAAGACGCGCTGATAGGCCGCACGCATTCCGGCGTACGCGTCGCGGAGCCCCTCGTCGGTCAGGTCGAACGAATACGCGTCCTTCATCAGGAACTCGCGCCCGCGCAGCAGCCCGCCGCGCGGCCTGGCCTCGTCGCGAAACTTGGTCTGGATCTGGAACAGCAGCAGCGGGAAGTCCCGGTACGAACCGGTCATGTCCTGCACGAGCAGGGCGAACATCTCTTCATGCGTGGGCGCGAGAAGGTGTTCCGCGCCACGTCGATCGTGCAGCGTGAAGATGTCGTCGCCGTACTCGGTCCAGCGGTTGCTCACGTCGTACGGCTCGCGCGGGAGCAGCGCGGGGAACAGCACCTCCTGCGCGCCGGCCGCGATCATCTCGGCGCGGACCACCGCGGTCACCCGGTCGAGAACCAGCTTGCCGAGCGGCAGCCACGTGTAACCACCCGGCGCGGCCCGCCGGATGAAGCCGGCGCGCAGCAGCAGCCGATGGCTCGGCACCTCCGCGTCCGCCGGGTCCTCGCGAAGGGTCCGCAGGAGCAACGTGGACATTCGCAACAGCATGAAGAGCAGCGTAGAGAGGGGGTACGACAGATGGCAGCCCATTAATGCGTGTCGCCATCGTCACGCTGCCGTCACCCCCGGGCAATGGAAAACTGACTTTGCAATCAGAAGTGAGGAGACGTCGAGGGGGCGAAGGTGGCCTGGCACAGCTTCGTGGCGATGGGTGACAGCTTCACCGAGGGCATGGACGATCCGTATCCGGACGACGACACCTACCGCGGCTGGGCGGACCTGGTCGCGGCCCGGCTCGCGGTCGAGGCGGGACCCGGCTTCGGGTACGCGAACCTCGCAATCCGCGGCAAGGTGGTCGACCAGGTGGTCGGCGATCAGCTCGGACCGACGCTGGCCATGCGGCCCGACCTGGTGAGCTTCGCGGCCGGCGGCAACGACGTGTTGCGCCCGCGGCTCGACGTGGCGGCCCTGGTCGACCGGATCGACCCGGTGATCGCCAAGCTCCGAGCCCAGGGCGCGGACGTCATCCTGTTCCGCTTCGCCGATATCGCCGCGCATCTGCCCGCGCAACGGGTCATCGGACCGCGCGCCGCCGCCCTCAACGACGGGGCTGCCCGGCTGGCCGAGCGCTACGGGACGTACCTGATCGATCTCTACGGCGACGACGTGTTCCGGCACCCGAAGATGTGGAGCGCCGACCGCTTACATCTCTCCGCGGCCGGCCATCGACGTGTCGCTGCCCACGTACTGACCGCTCTCGGGGTGGGCGTCGAGGAGGATTGGTTACTCGTTCCGCCCGCACCCGAACCCACTCCGTGGCTGCTGGCACGCGGCGCTGACCTGCATTGGGCGCGCGTGCATCTGATGCCGTGGGTGGGCCGCCACTTCGTCGGCCGCTCGAGCGGCGACCTCATCACCGCCAAACGCCCCGCACTGGCCCCCATCACCTGACGCACTGCGCCCGTTGATGTCGAGGCCGCCGGAAAAAGCGCGACGAAGGAGCTCTTTTTCAGTCGTCCTCGACATCAACCTGAAGGGGCGCAGTGCCCGCCGAGCGGAGCGAGGCCATTAAATAGAGCTAACGTGTCTACCATGTCAGTTCCGAACGATTCGGCGCCTTCGCTTCAGGCGTACGCGCACCCCGATAGGCTCGTCACCACCGAGTGGCTGGCCGAGCATCTCGACACCCCCGGACTGGTGGTGGTCGAGTCGGACGAGGACGTCCTTCTGTACGACACCGGCCACATTCCGGGCGCGGTCAAGGTCGATTGGCACCTCGAACTCAACGACCAGCTCACCCGCGACTACCTGGACCCCGCCGCGTTCGCCGCGCTCTGCGAGTCCAAGGGCATCGGCCGCGACGACACGGTCGTGTTCTACGGCGACAACTTCAACTGGTGGGCCGCGTACGCGCTCTGGGTCTTCAGCCTTTTCGGTCACCGCGACGTGCGCCTGCTCGACGGTGGCCGGCAGAAGTGGGCGGCCGAGGGCCGGCCGCTGACCCGCGACAAGACCGAACGGGCCAAGGCCTCCTACCCGGTTCCGGTGCGCGACGACGCCGACATCCGCGCGTTCCGCGACCAGGTCATGGCGCACATCTCGAGCAACCGCCCGCTGGTCGACGTGCGCTCCCCCCAGGAGTACTCGGGTGAGCTCACGCACATGGAGGCGTACCCGCAGGAGGGTGCGTTGCGCGGCGGTCACATCCCGGGCGCGCTGAGCAAGCCGTGGAAGTCGGCGGCCAACGAGGACGGCTCCTTCAAGCCGGCCGACGAACTCACCAAGATCTATCACGATGAGCTCGGGCTCGATCAGGGCGACGACATCATCGCGTACTGCCGGATCGGCGAGCGGTCCAGCCACACCTGGTTCGTTCTGCACCACCTGCTGGGTTACCCGCAGGTCCGCAACTACGACGGTTCCTGGACCGAATGGGGCAACCTGGTCCGGGCGCCCATCGCGCGCGGCTCCGAGCCGGGCGGGCTGAGCTGAACTTCAGCTGATCTTCAGGAACGGGGCGGGGAAAAACCGCCCCGTTTTTGTCGGCCCCCTCCGGTACCTTCTCGGCCGTGAGCGACACGTTCCAGGTCGACCTTCGCGGCATCGTCGACCTCTTGAGCCACCATCTCTACGCGAGCCCGCGGGTCTACCTCCGCGAGCTCCTTCAGAACGCCGTCGATGCGATCACCGCGACCGGTGACCTGAGCGCCGGCCGGGTCACGATCACCACCGGCGGCGACGCCCTGCGCATCACCGACAACGGCATCGGCCTGACCGAGGCTCAGGTGCACGAGTTGCTCGCCACGATCGGCCGCAGCTCGAAGCGGGACGAGCTCGGCTTCGCCCGGCACGAGTTCCTCGGCCAGTTCGGCATCGGCCTGCTGTCCGCCTTCATGGTGGCCGACGAGATCCGGGTGCACACCCGCCGCGACGGCGCCGAGCCGGTGCTGTGGATCGGCTATTCGGACGGCCGTTACGAGGTGCGCCCCGGCGATCAGCGCGAGCCGGGCACCACGGTCACCCTGGTGCCGCGCCGCGACGCCGAGCATTTGATTTCCGGTACGACCGTGCGAGAGCTCGCCGGCCTGTACGGTTCGTTGCTCCCGGCCCGGGTCGAGGTGGACGGCGTTCGCGTGACGGCCGGTGGCGTGCCGTGGGGCGGCGCCGAGCACGACCTCACGGCGTACGCGGAAGAGGTCTTCGGTTTCCGCCCGCTCGACGTGGTGCCGCTCGACGTGCCGGTGGCGGGCCTGCACGGCGTCGCGTTCGTGCTGCCCACGCCGGTCAACCCGGCCGCTCGAGGTGGCCATCGGGTCTACCTCAAGCGCATGCTGCTCGCCGAGAGCGTCGAGGGCCTGCTGCCCGAGTGGGCGTTCTTCGCGCGGTGCGTGGTCGACAGCTCCGAGCTGCGGCCGACCGCGAGCCGCGAGGCGCTGTACGACGACGGCCTGCTCGCCGAGACCCGCGACGCGATCGCCGACCAGTTGCGCGGCTGGCTGGTGCGCCTCGCCGCGACCGATCCGCGCCGGCTCTCGCAGTTCCTCGGCATCCACCACCTCGGTGTCAAGGCGCTCGCCCTGCACGACGACGAGATGCTGCGCCTGGTCGAGCAGTGGTATCCGATGGAGACCAACATGGGCCGCGTCACGCTCGCCGAGTTCCGCCAGCGGCACGGCGCGATCCGGTATGCGGAGACCACCGACGAGTTCCACCAGCTCGCGTCCGTCGCCGCCGCGCAGGACGTGGCGGTGATCAACGGCGGCTACGTGTACGACTCGGAGATCATCCAGCGGTTGTCCACGGTGGATCGTGACCTGCGTGTCGAGCGGCTCGACCCGGGCGATCTCGCGGACCATTTCTCCGCTGTGGACACCGAGACCGAGCTGCGGCTGCGGCCGTTCCTCACGGCGGCGCAGCGACGGCTCGACCGGCTCGGGTGCGAGGTCGTGATCCGCGGTTTTGATCCGGCGACCGTTCCGGCGATCTATCTGGTGAGCCGGGCTGCGGCCTTCCACGACCAGTTCACCACCAGCCGTGAGACGGCCGACGACCTCTGGGGCGGGGTGCTGGACGCGCTCGCCCGCACCACCCCGACCGATCGCCCGCAACTGGTCCTCAATCATCGCAACGCGCTGGTCCGGCGCATCATCACGATCGGGGACGCCGATCTGGCCGGGCTGGCCGTCGAGTCGCTCTACGGGCAGGCGCTGATGCTCGGGCACCACCCGATCCGGCCGGCCGACGCCGCGCTGCTGACCACATCGTTCATGGGGCTGCTCGACAGGGCCGTTCCCGGCGAGGGAGACCACTGATGCCGACCGTCAGCGAGATCTGGGATCTACTCTACAAGATCGACGACCTGCCGTACGGCGCGTCGCGGTCGGCGATGGCCGAGCAGTTGCTGCGCCAGGCCGACGGCGCCGGCGACCAGGAGCTCGCGTTCATGAGCCGGCTGATCGCGACGAACTCGTTCGGGTACGGCGGGGACCCGGCGAAGGCGTTCGTCACGTTCTCCTGGTGCCTGAGCGATCTCGACAACAACCCCCAGCCGTATCACCAGCGCACTCTCGGCAGCCTGCTCTGGGCGTACAAGGCGATCGTCACCGCGCTGACCAACTTCCCCGAGGTCCCGCTCGACCGGACGTACGCGGCGCTGGACGACATGGAACGGCGGTACCGCGAGTACGGCCAGGGCATGCAGGCCGTCTACAAGAAGCGCTATCTGATCGCCGAGCATGTCGGGCTGGCCGACGCGGCGGACCAGTGGTTCGAGCGGTGGCAGGCCGCGCCGCGGGACAACCTCTCCGACTGCGTGGGTTGCGACCCGACCGCCGGCGCCGAATACCTTTCGTCCCGCGGGCGGTTCGCCGACGCGGTGCGGCACGCCAACCCGGTGCTCGACGGCGAGCGGACGTGTGCCGAGCAGCCGCAGCGCATGCTTACCGAGCTGATGGTGCCGTATCTGATGATCGGCCGGGCGAACGACGCGGCCGACGCGCATCGCCGGTCCTACCTGCTCGCCCGCGACAAGATCGTCAACATGATGGGCATCGCGTCGCACATCGAGTTCTGTGCCCGCACCGGCAACGAGCATCGCGGCTTGGAGATCTTCCAGCGCCACGTCGACTGGCTCGACCGGGCACCGTCGCCGGCGGCCGAGATGGACTTCGCCGCGGCGGGCGGATTGCTGCTGCGCCGGATCACCGAGCTCGGCCACGGCGACGCGGTGATCCGGCGGAAGGATCACGACGACGCGACCGCCGCCGACGTCGCCACCGAGTTGCGCGCGACGGCCATCGCGCTGAGCGGTCGTTTCGACGACCGCAACGGGACCGACCGGCAGAGCCGGCGCGTCGCGAAGCGGCTGGACGCCGAGCCGTACGCGACGGGCATGACGTTGTCACCGATCGCCCGGGCGGTGTCCCCGGTCGCGCCGCCCCCGGTCGCCCAGCCGGCGGTGATCATCCCGGCGCAGGCCGATCCGGCCGAGCTGATCGAGCTGGCCGAGGCGCATCAGGCCGCCGACTGGCACGCGGCCGCGGCCGCCACTCTGGACGCGCTGGACGCCCGTTTCCCGCGGCTCGACGATCCGCTGCTGGCCGGACGCCGGGCGGTGCTCGCCGGTGAGCGGTTGCGCGCCGTCGACCGCGACATCGATCGCGTGCTCACACACTGGGGCGAGGCGGCCGACCTCTACGCCACCGCCGGTGATGTCGGCGCGACCAGCGTGATCCGCGCGCGGATGGCCGTCGAGCGGGCGTACGCCGGGCTGACCGACGAGGCGTTCGAGCCGGTCCGGGCCGACGCTGACTACCAGGAGGAACACGGCGGCGCGCCGGAACGGGCCAAGGCCTGGGCCCGTCTGTCTATTTTGCACTATTTGAACGATGAGCTCGACGAGGCGAACGCGATCGCGGACCGCTCGGACGCGTACGCCGAGCAGTCCGGCGACGAACGGCTGATCGCGATGCACGCGATGCTGCGGGCGCGTAACCGGGCGGCCGCGCACCGCCACGACGAGGCGATGACGGCGGCCCGCCAGGCCTACGAGTTCTATCGGGCGCACGGGCCGTCGCGCCGGGTCGCCGAGGCGGCCAACCTTTTCGGGCACATCGTGGACGACCCGGCCGAGAAGGCCGAGCTGTTCGGCATCGTGATCGCGTCGCCGGCCGCCGATCTGGCACTGCCCGCTCGCCTGGGCCGGGGGACGGCACTGATGCGGCTGGGCCGTTCCGACGAGGCGATCACCGATCTGGTCGAGGGGGTCGCCCTCTGCGCCGAGCACGGGCAGGACGGCGCGGGCGCCTACGCTCGTGCCGAGCTGGCGAACGCGTACCGGCTGGCGGACCGCCCGGCCGAGGGCGCCGAGGTCGCCGAGCAGGCGGTATCGATCTTCGAACGTCTGGGCGACCAGGAGGCGGCCGACAACGCCCGCTATCTGCTGGCCGGCCTCAACCGCGCGATCGGCGACGCGAACCGGGCACTGGAGCTCTACCGCGAGCTGATCGAGCGGCTGGCGGACAACCCGGCCGGCCGGGGCCAGATCGCCGAGCAGGCCGCCGACCTGCTCTACGAGATGGACCGGGACGCCGAGGCGGCCGAGACGTTCGCGGCCGCCGCTGTCGCGCTGCGCGACGCCGGGGATCTCATCGGTGAGCTGCGTGCGCTGCGCCGCCGCATCGGCGCACTGCATTACGCGGACGCGCCGGACGAGGGCGAAGAGGCCGCCAAGGTGGCTGCCGAGCGCTTCGACGCGTTGCCGTCCGAGCTGGCCGCCGAACCCAACGCGATCTACCAGCGCTCCCTTGTGGGATACGAGGTGGCCGGCTTGCTGATGGCGCGGGAGAGGTTTGCCGAGGCGATCCCGCACCTGCGTGGCGCGCTCGGGAAATTGCGCTCTATCGGGGCTACTGAGCAGGCGGAACGCGTCGAGAGCATGCTCGCCGACGCGGAAGCACGGGCATCCATATCCTGAACGGCCGTTAAGTAACGGGCTTGACATCGGGTTACAGTTGCCAGGTGACGACGGTTGATCAGCAGCACCGGCCGGGGCCGCCCGCGCCCCGGCGCCGGTCGCGCCGAGACGAGATCCTGGAGATTGCGGTCGGCCTTTTCGCCGCCCGTGGCTACCACGGCGTGTCGATGGACGACATCGGCTCGGCCGCCGGCGTAACCGGCCCGGCGCTCTATCACCACTTCGCCGGCAAGGAGGCCATGCTGGCCGCCGCGCTGATCCCGGTGAGCGAGGGCCTGCTGGCCGGCGGCCGCGCACGTGTCGCCCGTCACCCCGACGACGCGGGCGCGGCGCTGGCCGACCTGATCGATTTCCACGTGGAGTTCGCCCTGGCCAACCCCGCTGTCATCGCGCTTCACCTGCACGAGCTGGACCGCCTTCCGGACGAGCCGCGCCGCCAGATCCGCCGGCTCCAGCGCCTCTATGTGGAGGAGTGGGTCGGCGTTCTCGCCACGCTGCGACCGGAGCTTGATGCGGGCGAGGCCCGGGTACTGGCACACTCGGCGTTCGGTTTGATGAACTCCACCCCGTTCCTGGGCGGTGAGGTCGACCGGCGCCGCCGCGCGGCGTTGCTGCGTGATGCCACCGTGCACGCGCTGACCGGTCACTGACCGGGAAAGTCGAGACAGAAAGAACTACATGATCGAGTCGCTGCTCATCGCCAACCGGGGCGAGATCGCCCGCCGGATCATCCGTACCGCCAAGCGGCTGGGGATCCGGACGATCGCGGTCTACTCGGAGGCGGACGCCGGCATGCCGTTCGTCCTCGAGGCCGACGAGGCGGTCAACGTCGGACCGGCCAACCCGGCCCAGAGTTACCGCAACACCGAAGCCATCCTCGCCGCCGCGAAGTCCACCGGGGCCCAGGCCATCCACCCCGGTTACGGCTTCCTCAGCGAGAACGCCGACTTCGCGCGCACGGTCGCCGCCAACGGTCTGATCTGGGTCGGCCCGTCGGCCGAGGCGATCACCGCGATGGGCGACAAGATCAACGCGCGGAACCTGATGGCCGCCGCCGGAGTCCCGGTCGCGCCCGGCACCGAGGACCCGGCCGCCACCGTGGAGTCCGCGATCGAGGCGGCCACCTCGATCGGGTACCCGGTCATGGTGAAGGCCGCGGCGGGCGGTGGCGGCATGGGCATGCAGGTCGCGAACGACGAGGCCGCCCTGCGTACCGAGTACGAGAAGGTCCGCACTTTCGCCGAGCGCATGTTCGGCGACGGTTCGGTGCTGATCGAGCGCTACTTCCCCCGGGTGCGCCACGTCGAGGTGCAGATCCTCGGTCTCGCCGACGGCCGGGTGATCGCCCTGTCCGAGCGCGAGTGCTCGGTGCAGCGCCGCAACCAGAAGCTGGTGGAGGAGGCCCCGTCCCCGGCGGTGAGCCCGGAGCTGCGCGCCCGCTTCCTGGCCGCGGCGGTCAAGGCCGGCGAGGCGGTCGGGTATCGCAACGCCGGCACCGTCGAGTGCCTGCTCGACCCGGCCACCGGCGAGTTCTTCTTCCTGGAGATGAACACCCGTCTGCAGGTCGAGCACCCGATCACCGAGCTCATCCACGGCCTCGACCTGGTCGAGGAGCAGTTGCGGATCGCCTCGGGCGAGGCGCCGACCTTCGACCCGGCCGCGCTGACCAGCACCGGCCACGCGATCGAGCTGCGGGTCAACGCCGAGGACCCGAAGCGCTTCCTGCCCGGCCCCGGCAAGGTCGCGACCTGGGTGGAGCCGACCGGCGACGGTGTCCGGGTCGACTCCGGCTACGCGGCCGGCACCACTGTCACGCCGAACTACGACTCCCTGATGGCGAAGCTGATCGTCTACGGCACGGACCGTGCCGACGCGATCGCCAAGGCGCGCACCGCCGTGGCCGGTTTCGAGATCGTCGGCCCGAAGAACAACCTGCCGTTCTTCGCCGAGCTGCTGGAGAACGACGAATTCCTGTCCGGTGACTACGACACCGGCATCGTGTCGCGTATGAGGTGAGCTCACTTGTCCGAGGTCAGCATTCGTGAGGTCGCACCGCGGGACGGGCTGCAGAACGAGGAGCCCGTCCCGACCGAGGCGAAGGTCAGTCTCATCAACGCGTTGAGCGAGACGGGCGTGCGGCGGATCGAGGCTGTCTCGTTCGTCCATCCGAAGGCCATCCCGCAGATGGCCGACGCGGACGAGGTGTGGGCACAGGTCACGAAAAATCCGGATATTCGGTATTCGGCGCTCATCCCGAACACCCGCGGCGCGCAGCGTGCGATCGCCGCGGGTTTCCGGGAGATCGAGGTGGTCGTCTCCGCCTCGGACACCCACAACCGCCGCAACCTGAACCGGTCGACGGACGAGTCCATCGAGGACATTTCCCAGCTCATCCCCTTGATCCACGAGGCTGGCGCGACGGTTGAGGTGATCGTCGCGACCAGCTTCGGCTGTCCGTTCGAGGGCGACATCGATCCCGACCGGGTGGCCGCGATCGTGGCCCGGGTGCGCGCCGACGGCGCCGACCGGATCGCCTTCGGTGACACCACCGGCATGGCAACTCCGCGCCGGGTGCGTGATCTTCTTTCCGCCGTACGCCCCGACCTCCTGCACTTCCACAACACCAGGGGTACGGGACTGGCCAACATCCTGACGGCGCTCGAACTGGGGGTGTCCGAGTTCGACGCCAGCGCCGGCGGGATCGGTGGGTGCCCGTACGCGCCCGGAGCCTCGGGCAACGTGGCGACCGAGGAGGTCGTCCACATGCTGCATGACATGGGCATCGACACCGGAATCGACCTGGACCGCCTGATCGAGACGGCGGAGATGGCGGAGAAACTGCTCGGCCGCACGTTGCCGAGTGGCGTACTCCGTGCGGGTCCTCGCACCAGATTGGTGTGATTTCTACCGCAGAAACCTGCGATCATTTTTCCGATTTGTCTGCGTGACCCGTCCACGCTCGTTTCGTTACCAATACGAGTGGCCGACCGCCGGTTCCGGCGAACGGCCACCGGTCGGAATCGAATGACGAGGGGCGAATCATGACACGACTGGGGGTCGAGCGCACTTCGCGCACGCCTTTCCGGTCGCCGTCCATGTCGTCCATCGGTGTGTCCGCGCCCTTACCGCCTCACAGCCAGGTGGCGGAGCGGCCGGCGGAACGCCGCCCACGCGGCACCGGGTCGTCCCGGTGGCTTCTGCGTGTCCTCGTCGTCGGTGGCCTGGCCGGTGCGGCCTGGTTGCTCACCGGTGCCGCCGCACAAGCGGCCGACCGCGCGGACGGGCCATCCGGCTCGCTGCTCGGTTCCGTTGTCGACAGTGCCGCATCCGGCGGTTCCGCGATCGACGACTTGGTCGGCAGCGACACCACCGCGCCCGTGCACCGCGTTCTGAAGGTGGCCACCCGGCCGCTGGAGGCCGCGAAGCCGGTGCGCAAGCATCATCTCGTGCCCGACGTGCTCGACGTCCCGCGGCGGGTTCTCACCCAGCCGATCGTCGACGAGGTCGTGCGCGACCCGAGCGTGATTCCCGCGAACGCCGCTACCGACGGCGTCGACGATGTCCTCGCGGACGTCGCCGGCCCGGATCGGGGCGCTCCGGCGGATGACCAGCAGCGGCCGATCGCGGCGACCATCTCCCCGGTCGCCACGCTGCCGGAGCCGGTCGCGGGGGCAGCGCGGGCCGAGGCCCAGCCCCAGGAACCGGTGGTTGCACCGGTTCCGAAGGTCTCCCGCGTCGTTACCGCGGTTCATGACGACGCACCCTCCGTACGACCTTCCGCTCCACACCGGACGGCCACCGCGCACGCGGTGATCGCCCGACCGGAACGGGCGTCAGCGGAGGACAACCCCGGCGGTGGCGGTCCCGCGGCACCGCTGCGGCTGCACCTCGGGGATGTCAGTGGTACCCCGGCCACCGGGTCGGGGAGCACACGGACGGAAGGCGGCTCCGCGGCCTTCCAGCCGGCGGCGATCGCGAGCAGCACCATGGCCTGCCATCGGCTGCCGATCGCGTGCGATGTCGAGGTCCGGCGCCATGACGCCGAGACACCGACCGCCTCACCTGACTGAAGTGATGGCGCCCGGCGGTCCCCACGACCGCCGGCAATCCGGCCGGCACCGGCTTCGGTGCCAGCGTCCCGGCTCGATTCCCGAACCGCTTGCGACCAAGCGGGGAACCGTGCGCGCCTCCATCACGCAACCGCACCGAAGCCCATGGGGCGCAATTCGACAAGCGGAGTCAGGGCAACAACAAAAAGCGCCAAGGCACCGCTGCGCCCGAAATGCACGTACCGAAACACCTAATTGAATAGCCATGATTAATTCATTTCGGAAAGGCATTTCTTCCGCATGAAGACTTGGGTTCGCAAGACACTGAGCGTCGGCGTCCTGGCCGCCGGTGCGCTGCTCTTCGCGCCGGCCGCCGCGCAGGCCGACTCCGTCGGGGTCAACGCCGGCGACAACGGCAGCAACCCGGCGACGCAGTTCGTCACGGTCGCCAACGTCCCGGTCAGCCCGGCCAGCGAGTCGGCCCAGATCCTGGGGGCGGGCGACGCCCGTGGCGCTCTCCTGGAGCACGGCGACGACCAGCGCCGGGACCGGCGTGGTGGGCAAGGTCCGGACGTCTTCCAGGTCCACGGCGACAGCGCGGGCTGGCTGACCGGCAATCAGGTCTACCTGCCGGTCACGATCCCGCTGAACGTCGTCGGCAACTCCATCCTGACGGCGGGCCGCACCGACTCGCGTGGTGTCGGTGTCAACCGCATCGAGGAGAGCGGCACCGAGCGGCGCGGCGACGGGCGGCGCGGCGACAGCCCGTCGGTCGTGCAGGTCGGCGACGACAGCTACGGCTGGCTCACCGGCAACCAGGTGTACGCGCCGATCGACATCCCGATCAACGCCTGTGGCAACTCGATCCTGGCCATCGGCCCGGTCGTGAGCCGCGCGGTCTGCGCGAACGGCATCTCGCGCGACGAAAGTGCGTCCACCGGCGGCAACGCGCTGTTCGCGCCGACCGCCATGCCGGAGCTCCTGTCCGGCAGCTCGCGGACGGTTTCGGCCGGCCGGGTGCGCGAGTCGGGTCCGGCCGACACCGTGCAGGCCCACGGCGACAGCCGCGGGATCGGCAGCGGCAACCAGATCGTTCTCCCGATCACCGCGCCGATCAACGCCTGCGGTAACTCGGTCGGCGCCCTGTCCCTGCTCGGCGGGGTCCAGTCGTCGGCGGTCTGCGCCAACGTCATCCGTGACGCGCGGGGCAACGGCGACGACCGGGACCGCGACTGCGACCGGGACCGGGACCGCGACGGTCGCTGCTTCGGCAACGACGACGACCGGGACCACAACTGCGACCGTGACCGTGGCTGCTTCGGCGACCGCGACTGGCACCGTGGTTGCGACGGCCGCAACGGACTGCTGTCCGACGCGCTCTTCTTCTCGCACGACCGGTGCGGTCGCCACGATGGCCACATCGGCGGCATCAAGGGTGACCACGGCAGCCGGGGCCACGGCAACAAGGGCGACCACGGCGGCAAGGGCAACAAGGACGACGACAAGTACGCGGCGGCCAACGGCGTCAGCCCGGACACCAACGACAACGGCTACGGCCAGGGCGAGGAGCCGGACAACTACGCCAAGCCCGCTGCCACCGGCAGCAACAGCAAGGCCACCGGTGGCCGCCAGGCCGCTGACCTGACCGAGAGCGTCAACGGCCTCGGCCTGCTGAACACCCTGCGCTGAGCCGGGCGGTAACAGACCGGGTCGCGCCGGTCCCGGGTGCGACCCGACGACGCCAGGAGGCGTCGAACTGAGCCGGTGTTCCTCCACGGCATCGGTGGTAATGAAACGGACGGGAGTCTCCGCGCCTTGCGGGGGCTCCCGTTCGTCGTTGCCGACCGAGCGAACGATAAGCTACCCTAACGGTCGTTCAGGCCTAACGATCGTTCAGGATGTGGGGGTTACGCGGTGCTCGGAGGTTCCGGGGACGCCGAGGAGGCGCTCGCGCAGATTCGCAAGCGGGTGCTCACCGGCGGCGCCGAGCGGTACCACGCGGCCAACGCCGCCAAGGGCAAGCTGTTCGCGCGCGAGCGGATCGCGTTGCTGGTCGATGACGGCTCCTTCGTCGAGGACGGCGTGTTCGCCAACAGCCTCGCCGACGGGCTGCCCGCCGACGGCGTGATCACCGGGACCGCCCGGATCGACGGGCGCCAGGTCTGCCTGATGGCGAACGACTCGACCGTCAAGGCCGGTTCCTGGGGAGCCCGTACGGTCGAAAAGATCATCCGGATCATCGAGCGTGCGATTCAGTCCTCGGTTCCCATGATCTACCTCGTCGACTCGGCCGGGGCCCGGATCACCGATCAGGTCGACCTTTTCCCGGGCCGCCGCGGCGCCGGCAAGATCTTCCACACCCAGGTGCGTGCTTCCGGAGCGATTCCGCAGGTCTGCGCCCTGTTCGGGCCGTCGGCAGCCGGCGGCGCCTACATTCCGGCCTTCTGCGACGTGGTCGCCATGGTCGACGGCAACGCCAGCATGTATCTGGGGTCCGACCGCATGGTCGAGATGGTGACCGGGGAAAAGACGACGCTCGAGGACATGGGCGGCGCCCGCGTGCACTGCGCCGAGTCCGGCGTCGGCCACTTCCTCTGCAAGAGCGAGAACGACGCGCTCGACGTGGTCCGCGACTACCTGTCGTATCTTCCGTCCAACTGGGAGGGCCGCCCGCCCGCGACCGAGGCCAAGGCGCCGCCGGAGATCGATCTCGGCGCGCTGGTCCCGGCCAGCGAGCGTCAGGCCTTCGACATGCGGCGGTACGTCAAGGGCATCGTCGATCAGGGTTCGTTCCTGGAGATCCAGGCGTTGTGGGCGCGTGAGCTGACGATCGGGTTCGCCCGGCTCGACGGCGAGGTCATCGGTGTCGTCGGCAACAACTCGATGTTCAAGGGTGGCGTGCTCTTCGTCGACTCGGCCGACAAGGCGACCCGGTTCGTGCAGCTCTGCGACGCCTTCAACATCCCGCTGCTGTTCCTGGCCGACGTTCCTGGCTTCATGGTCGGTTCGGCCGTGGAGAAACAGGGCATCATCCGGCACGGCGCCAAGATGATCACGGCGATCTCCGAGGCCACGGTTCCGAAGATCTGTGTGGTGGTCCGGAAGGCGTACGGGGCCGGGCTTTATGCGATGGCCGGCCCCGGCTTTGATCCGGACGCCACGATTGCCCTGCCCACCGCCAAGATCGCGGTGATGGGGGCGGAGGCCGCGGTCAACGCCGTCTACGCCAACAAGATCGCGGCCCTCGGCTCGGACGAGGAGCGCGCGACGTACGTGGCCGAGCTCCGCGCCGACTACGAACGCGACATCGACATCATGCGTCTCGCCAGTGAGCTGGTGGTCGACACCGTCGTCGAGCCCGGCGATCTGCGCGACGAGCTCGTCCGCCGCTTCGACGCGGCCCGCACCAAAGACCGTAGCTTCGCCCGGCGCCGGCATGGCGTCACGCCCGTCTGACAGGAGTACCCCATGGTCGACTTCCGGCTCGGCGAAGAGCAGGAGGCCCTGCGCGCCACCGTGCGGGACTTCGCGCGCGAGCAGATCGCTCCGGTGATCGCCGAACATTACGAGCACAAGACCTTCCCGTACGAGGTGGTCCGCCAGATGGGGAAGATGGGGCTGTTCGGCCTGCCCTTCCCGGAGGACGTCGGCGGTATGGGCGGCGACTATTTCGCGCTGTGCATCGCTCTCGAGGAACTGGCCAGAGTGGACAGCTCGGTGGCGGTCACCCTGGAGGCGGCGATCTCGCTGGGTGCCATGCCGATCCACCGCTTCGGTACGCCCGAGCAGAAGGAACGCTGGCTGCCGAAACTGACCAGCGGCGAGGCTCTGGCGGCCTTCGGTCTGACCGAGCCGGGCAGCGGCACCGACGCGGCCGCGATCACCACGCGCGCGGTGCTGGACGAGTCGACCGGCGAGTGGGTGATCAACGGGTCCAAGGCGTTCATCACGAACTCCGGCACCGACATCACCTGCCTGGTCACCGTCATGGCGCAGACCGGCACGAACCCGGACGGATCCAAGGAACTGTCCACGATCATCGTGCCGTCCGGGACGCCCGGCTTCACGGTCGCGCCCGGCTACTCCAAGGTCGGCTGGTGCGCGTCGGACACCCACGAGCTTTCCTTCGACGACGTACGCGTCCCCGCCGCCAATCTGCTGGGTGAGCGTGGCCGTGGTTTCGCCCAGTTCCTGCGGACGCTTGACGAGGGACGGATCGCGATCGCGGCGTTGTCCGTCGGGCTGGCACAGGGCTGCGTCGACGAGTCGGTGCGTTACGCGAACGAACGTTCGACCTTTGGCAAGCCGATCGGCAACTACCAGGCCGTCCAGTTCATGATCGCGGACATGGAGTTGCGGGCGCACACGGCGCGGCTCGGTTACTACGATGCCGCGGCCCGGATGCTCGCCGGCGAGGAGTTCAAGCGGTACGCGGCCATCGCCAAGCTGAACGCCAGCAACGCCGCCATGGAGAACAGCCGGTACGCGACGCAGGTGCACGGCGGATACGGCTTCATGAACGAGTCGGCGGTGGGTCGCTTCTACCGGGACGCCAAGATCCTCGAGATCGGGGAGGGGACGTCCGAGGTGCAGCGGATGCTGATCGCGCGCGGTCTCGGTCTGTAACGCCGAGAATCACCGCAAGTCCGAGATTACGTTTATTCCCTGACAAGGTTTCCGTCCGCTTCCCGACAGGTACGGATCTCTGCTCGCAGGCATCGTCGCTGATGCATAGGTTCGCATCATGGCGGGGGACGAGGGCGCGGACCAGGTGGTATCCGGATTCGCCGTCGTGCTGCGCCGACATCGGTTAAGAGCGAAGCTGACCCAGGAGGAACTCGCCGTCCGGGCGGCCATCGGCGTCCGGACGGTGCGCGATCTGGAACGCGGTCGTGCCTCCCGGCCGCAGCGCACCACTGTGGAATTGCTGGCCGCCGCGCTCGGTCTGGCCGGCCCCGATCGCGAGGCGTTCCTGGCCGCGGCGCGTGGACAGCCGGCCGAGGAACCGCTGCCACCGACCGGCTTCCTGCAGATGCCCCCGATCGTCGAGCTGATCGGCCGCGACGACGACGTCGGTGAGCTGGTCAACCGCCTCACCGCGGTGGACGGTCCGCGCGGCGTGACGCTGGTCGGCATCGCCGGGGTCGGCAAGACGAGCTTCGGCTTCGTGGTGGCTCGCCGGGTCGCCTCGGCGTACCCCGGAGGCGTCGCCGGGATAGTGATCACCGAGGGTGCGTCGGTCGGCGAGATCCTGGCCAGCGTCGCGGCCGCCTTCGGGGTGGGCCGTTTCGAGGACCTGCCCGGCCGGTTCGCCGAGCGCGCCGCCCTGGTCTTCGTCGACGCCGTCGAGCGAGCGCCGGAGGCCGCCGCCGAGGTGCTCACCCGGCTGCTGGACCGGATTCCGTCGCTTCGTTTCCTGGCCACCGGCCGGCACCCGATCGGCTTGCCCGCCGAGCGGGTCTGGCCGCTCGCGCCGCTGGTGGTGCCGCCGCCGGAGGCACCCGACCTACTCCCGGCCATCGCCGGTTATCCCGCCGCCGCCCTGTTCCTGGACCGCCTCGGCCGGGTCCGGCACACGCCGCTGGAACCCGATGAGATCGCGCCACTGGCCACCTTGGTGCGACGCCTCGGCGGCCTCCCGCTGGCGATCGAGCTCGCCGCCGCGCGCGGCCGCGTGCTCACCATCGCGGAGATCCTCGACCGGTACGGCGATCGCGTCCTCGACCTGGACCGCCCCGGATCGGTGATGCCCTCGGTTGCCGTCGTCTCGCTGCGCGACGCCGTGGCCGCCAGCTATCGGCTGCTCAACCCCGGCGAGCAGCACGCGCTGCGCCGCCTCGCGATGCTGCGCTACCGATGGTCGCTCGGGCTCGCGGAACGGATGACCGAGGGCACCCAGACCGACGGCGCCGATGTCGTGCACCTGCTCAACCGGCTGCTCGAGCTGGGCCTGCTGAGCGTGCGCGGCAGCCGCATGGTCCGGTTCCGCCTGCTCGACGTCGTGCGGGACTACGCGTCCGAGCGTGCGGCGGCCGAGGGCGAGCTGACCGAGGGCCGCCGCCTGCACGCGGCCGTGCTCGCCGATCTGGCCCGGCAGACCGCGCCCGACCTGGTCGGGATCAAGCTGACCGAGGCGGCCGGCCGGCTCGACGACGTGGCCGGCGACCTGGGGGCGGCGTTGTCGTTCGCAGCCGGCGAGGAGCCGCACACCGCGCTCCGTATCGCCGCCGCGCTCCCGCGCTGGTGGCGGTTCCGGGGCATGGACGTCAGCGGCCGCCAGTGGCTGCGACGGCTGCTCGACGACCCGCGTACCGCCGACGCCGACCCGGCGACCCGCGCCTGGGCCAAGGTCGGACTGGCCCAGCTCGCCCTGGAGCACGGCAAGGGCGCTGAGGAGATCGGCTCGGCGATTCAGGCGGTGGCCGAGTTCGAGCGGCTGCGGGACGTCGCGGGGCAGCTCACCGCGCACACCCAGCTCGTCGCGATGTGGATGACCACCGGCGAGTACGACGAGGCGCGACGGCACGGCGAGGCGGTTCTCGCGCTGGCCCGGCGCAGCGGCAAGACCCGGGATATGGCCCTGGCCGAGAACAACCTGATCTGGCACGAGATCCGGGTGGGCGATCTGGACGCGGCGCGGCGCCGGCTCGCCGCGGTGGATCTGCTGGCCAGCGACGGCGGTGAGGATCGGTTGCGGGCGGTCGCCCTGGCGAATCTCGCCGAGGTGGCGAGGCTGGACGGAAACCCGGAGGAGGCCGAGCGGCTCGGGCGTCGGGCCATGGTCGAACTGGAACGGGTCGGCGATCCGAACCATCGGCGGCGCCTGCTGGCGACGATCGGGCTCGCGCTGGCGTCGTCGGGTCGGGTGGATCCGGCGCGCGAGGTGCTGGAACGGTTGCGTCCCCCGGAGGACGGTTCGTCCTTGATGGTGGAAGCCGCGATCGCGACGCAGCGCGGGGAGCAGAAGCGAGCCGCCGATTGCTACGGGCGCGCCGCAGAGGCGTACGGGAGCGCTCATGATCCGCGGGATGTGGTGGAGGCGCTGGTCGGCCTGATCGCCAGCTCACCCGAGGGGGAGGAGCGCACGCGCGTGGTGCGGAGGCTGGCCGACCTGTGTCACTCGGGCGGGATCACGCTGGTGAAGCGGGAGCGTGATCAACTGGGCCCGGAGATCGTGGTTGAGGTGCTCGGAGCCTGAGACGCCGGCCGCTGTGGTGAGCCGGCCGGCGCCACGGCAATCGAGACTCGCAGGGGGCTGGCGTGGCGCGGCGGTCGGCATGTGCCCCCCACGCGCCGACCGTCGACACCCCACCAGTTAACGCGGCGAGAACGATGGCTCCCCCGTCAAAAGCCCCGCACATCGCCTCGGTCGCGCCGCATCCCCCTGCGCGGATCACAGTAACGGCGAGGTGTGGCCCAACTGGGTAGATATGTCCCTTAAAGGCCGACGCGTCGCCCGGTTCTGCCGGTACTTCTGCCGGTTTAACGATCTTCTCGTACGCCAAAAATCACTGTGAGTTACGAGTTGTCGTCGTCGGCACCGGCCGTGGCGCACGGGTTGACGGCGTCGCGGATCTTGCGAAGGGACTGCAGCATTCCGTCCAGCTGGTCGGTCGTCAGCTGGCCGACGAACCACTTCTGCACGAGCTCGAGATGGCCGGGAAGCACCTCGTCGAGCCGGGCCTGGCCCTGGTCGGTGATCACGGCGTACGAGCTGCGGCGGTCGGTGGCACAGGCCTCGCGGCGTACCAGTCCGTCGCGGTCCATACGGTCGACCACCCTGGTGCATCCGCTGGTGGACAGGGATGTCTGGCCGGCCAGATCGGTCATCCGCAGACGCTGCTGCGGTGAGCGGGCCAGGCGCATGAGAACCTCGAACTCGACGCCGGAGAGCCGATGTTCGTCGAACTGGGCGGAAAAACGACTACTCAGCCCATTGAACGCTTCAGCGAACAAACCGACCGCGGTAAGCCGCGGGTCTTCCAGTTCGGTAGTCACAAATCCAGGCTACATGTGCGCTTGACATGGGGAATGTTGCTTCGAATATAGTTGTTTGAGCAGACAACAACATCTCCCAGCTTCGGAAGAAGGCTTGTCATGACCGAGTCCGTCGTCAGCACCCGTCCGTTCGAGGGTCTGCAGATCCCGGTGGCCGGCACGTACGCTCTGGACCCGGCACATAAGCGGGTCGGTTTCATCGCCCGACACATGATGGTCGCCAAGGTTCGCGGCCAGTTCGCCGAGGCCAGCGCCACGATCACCGTCGGCGAGGACCCGCTGCAGTCGTCGGTCACCGCCACGATCACCACCGCGAGCATCGAGACCGGCACCGTCGACCGGGACAACCACCTGCGCAGCGGCGACTTCTTCGAGTCCGAGAAGTACCCGACCATGGAGTTCCGCAGCACCGGGATCAAGGAGCACGCCGGCGCCGAGTTCGTTCTCGACGGCGAGCTGACCATCAAGGGCATCACCAAGCAGGTCGAGCTGACCGTCGAGTTCGAGGGCGCCGCCACCCACCCGTCGGGCAAGCCGGTCTTCGGGTTCAGCGCGCACACCGAGATCGACCGCGAGGACTGGGGCCTGACCTGGAACATGGCCGTCGAGGGCGGCGGCGTGCTGGTCGGCCGCAAGGTCAAGATCGAGATCGAGGGCGAAGCTGTCCTGCAGGGCTGATTTCGACCGTCCACATACGAGAGCCGTCGTCCGGATCCGCGGGCGGCGGCTCTTCGCATTCCCGTACGGCAAGCGCGCGCTGTCATCTGGCGGTCATGCGCTCGGGATGGCAAGGTATACCGAACGTACCGGCTCGCTCACAGGGTGGTGATCGACGTCCGTTTCGGCCCCGATCGTGCCGGGAGGGTGAGTGGGCAAGGACCTCGCAACCGTCGTCTTCGCGCCGGAGGACCGCGTCCGGTTCCGGCAAAAGGTGCATCGCTGCCTCGACGTGCTCGCCGACATGCTCGACGCGGACATTTTCGACACGTGCGACGGCATGACCGGCCTGGAGATCGAGCTGAATCTGATCGACTCTGGCGGCCGGCCCGCGATGCGCAACAACGAGGTGCTCGCCCACCTCGCCGACCCGGCGTTCCAGACCGAGCTGGGCCGGTTCAACCTCGAGTTCAACGCGCCACCCCAGTCGATCATCGGCCGCGGACTCGCCGACTACGAGCGTGACGTGCTCGACAGCCTCGACCGCGCGGTTGATCGAGCGGCCAAAGTGGAGAGCGGGCTATTGCTGATCGGCATGCTGCCCACGCTGACCCGGGATCATCTGACCAGCGAAAACCTCTCGGCAGACGGTCGATATCTCCTGCTGAACAGGGAAATGTCGGGCGCGCGGGGCGAGCAGTTCAGCCTCGACATCGCGGGCGTGGAGCGGCTCCGAAGCGCCTGCGACTCGATCGTGCCCGAGGCCGCGTGCACCAGCGCCCAGTTCCATCTGCAGGTGCCGCCCGACCGGTTCGCGCGGTTTTGGAATGCCTCGCAGGCGATCGCCGGGATCCAGGTGGCAATCGGGGCGAACGCGCCGTTCTTCCATGGTCGCCGGCTTTGGGCGGAGACCCGGATCGTGCTGTTCGAGCAGGCCACCGACACCCGTCCGGCAGAGCTCAAATCCCAGGGTGTACGCCCGAGGGTGTGGTTCGGCGAGCGCTGGATAACGTCGGTCTTCGACCTCTTCGAGGAGAATGTCCGCTACTTCCCGCCGTTGCTGCCTTTGCTCGACGACGAGGATCCCGTGGGTGTCCTGGAGTCCGGCGGCGTGCCGCGGCTCAGCGAGCTACGGATGCACAACGGCACGGTCTACCGCTGGAACCGCCCGGTGTACGACGTCTCGGACGGACGCCCGCATCTCCGCATCGAGAACCGGGTGCTGCCGTCCGGTCCTACGGTGGTTGACCTGCTGGCCAACGCGGCCTTCTATTTCGGCTTGATCAGGCAGCTCAGCGAGGAGGAGCGGCCGATCTGGTCCCGGCTGCCGTTCGCGACCGCCGAGTCGAACTTCCGGGTCGGCGCCCGGCACGGCATGGAGGCCACGGTCGTCTGGCCGACGACCGGCGAAATCCCGGTGGCCGATCTGGTGCGCTCGGTCCTGCTCCCCAAGGCGTACGCCGGTTTGGACCGTTACGGCGTCGACCCTGCCGTGCGCGACCGCCTGCTGGGCGTGATCGACGACCGCTGCGCCGCGTCCCGCAACGGCGCAACGTGGCAGACCGAGGCGGTCCGCGAGGCCGAGTCCCGAGGCTTGAGCCGCCCCGAGGCCCTGCACGACATGCTGCTCCGCTACCAGGTCCTGCAGCAGTCCAACGAGCCAGTCCACACCTGGCCCGTCTGAGCCCGGCGAGACCGCGCGGCCTCGCACCCGGCCCGTCTGAGCTGGCGAGACCCCGCGGCCTCGCGCCCGGCTTGGTTGATCCACGTCTCCCTGGTTTCGCGGCGGCCGCCGAGCCAGCTAGGCGTTCGGCGTGGTTGGGCGCGGGCGCGAGTCCAGCGGGCGCGCTAGTCGAGCAAGTCCTAACTGCAGTTCGTGATGCTTAGGCGATGAGTGACCTGGTCACGGCTAGGCTGATGGCGCCGTTACGCCCAGTGCTGACACGCTGTGGGAGTGATTCCGCGAGATAGGTGGTTATGGGCGTTTTACGGCTTGCAACGGCGCGCTCCGCTGCTTGAGCGCATCCTGGTAGCTGCGGTTACGCGCTGCCGACCTGATAAGCGGCTGAGGCCGCCGGCCAACCTCGCTGCCGCCACCTCGCTGCCGCCACCTCGCTGCCGCCGACCTGGCTACGACTGCGAAGATCGTCCTGGTCGCGTGGCGATCGCTCGCGGCCGGAGCGTCCACTATGTGGGATATCGCGCCCGCATCATGGACTTTGGTGGACCTTGGATAGTTGCGCCCACATACGAGCCATAACTCTCCAAGGTTCACATCTGGCCGGAAAAGTCTGCTGGGCGAAAGACTCATTACCGGACAAAAGCTTTCTCCACAATGGACCTACATCCCGCATTGTGGAAGCCGAGTCCAGGACGTGGGCGCGGATCTCAGCAGGCGGCCAACCATCCCACGGAATGGAAGCGCCGTGCGGCCGTGTGCCGAGCCTCGCTCGCCAGTGGCCCAGCCGATCCGGCCGATGCCTGGAAATATCGGATATGCGAGGAGGCGCGGTCGGCGGCGTGCCCCGCGACCACGCGATAGACGGCGACCACGTGAGCGGCGCCGACTGCGTGAGCGGCGCCGACTGCGTGAGCGGCGCCGACTGCGTGAGCGGCGCCGACTGCGTGATAGGCGCTATATACACGCGACTAGAGACCGTTAGGACACTCGTCTAGCGCCTGCGGCGTGCGTCCACCTCGATCTCGATCTTCATGCGTGGGTCGCTGAGGCCGCACACCATCATGGTCGCGGCGGGCCGCACCTCCCCGAAGCGGCGCCGGAGCACCGGCCAGCACGGCTCGAAGTCATCTCGCTCGGGAAGCAGATACCGCACCCGGACCACATCCCCGAACGTGCAGCCGGCCTCGGACAACGCCGCCTCGATGTTCTTGAGGCACTGCTCGGCCTGCTCGACGACGTCCGCGGAGATCGTCATGGCCGCATAGTCGAACCCGGTAGTCCCCGACACGTAAACCCGGTCCCCATCGACGACCGCCCGGGCATAGCCGATCTGTTCTTCAAAGGTCGAACCACTGAGAACCGCACGTCGCTCCGTCACCGCCCGAACGCTATGCGTCCCATGCCAGCTCCGCCGTCCGTTCCCGCCCAAAAGCACGGGACAACGCAACGTCGTCGGCGGCGGCGAGGACCAGATCACTGTCATTTCGCCTTGATGCGCCCCGCGGGAACATCTCCGGCGTTGCGCGGGAGGCTCGGGCCCCGAATGTCCGGTTCCTCTGGCTTCGCCGCGGAACCGGTTGCCACTCGCCGGGACGCATCACTCGCTCACCGGAGGCTTCGGGTTGATCTGCGCGATTGTGGGCTCGGAAGGCGGCGGCGTAATGGTCGACTTCGCCGGCCTACGACCAGCGGTCGTCGCCTTCCGCGCTCGCTCACGGCTCGGCCGCGCTGCGGCCGCGATCTCCGGGTCGGCACCCCCGGCACTCGTGGCGTCCAGGGCGATCGCCGCGTCTCGGGCGCTCCCGGCGCTCCCGGCGTCTTGGGCGCTTGTGGCGCTCCCGGCGCTTGTCGCGTCTCGGGCGCTTGTCGTGCTCCCGGCGCTTGTCGCGTCTCGGGCGCTTGTCGTGCTCCCGGCGCTTGTCGCGTCTCGGGCGCTTGTCGTGCTCCCGGCGCTCGTCGCGTCCTGGGCGCTTGTGGTGCTGCGGGTGTTCGCAGGATCCTCGGCGGCTGCGGGACGCCTGGTGGCAGCGGGACGCCCGGCAGCTGCGGGACGCTCCGCGGCTGTGGAACGGGCGGCGGGTTCGCCAGTCGGAGGCGTGCCGCGCCGCGCCGTACCACGCGTTGAGCTGGATTTACCGGATTTATCCGTTCTATCGGGAGCGGCCGAGCTCGACAGAGCGCCTCGCGGGTCGGCGGATGCACCGGACGCTGATTCGGCTGCGGTCACCGCGGCACGGCTTTCTGGCGCCGCGATGGACGTTGTCGCGTCCAGGACCGGCTGGGCGTCTGCCGTTGATCGGGCCGAATCGGAAGGTTGGGCCGGGACCTTTGCTCGACCGATCAGCCTGGCCAGCCGTCCTCGCTGGCGAGGTGCCTCGGTCTCGGGCCGATCGCTACGGTCGTGATCGGCTTGATAGCCGGTGTCGACGTCGCGCGGACCGGCCGCCGGAGCTGTCGGCGGCTTGGCCGCGACGGCCTCGGACGGGTTCGACGGTGATCGGCTGGGCGGGGCGACGCGGGGCGACGTGGTGGCCTGGGCGGAGGGTGATCCACCACTGTGGCCGGAGTCGTCCGATTTGTCGTATGGCGAAGTGGCTGCGGAATGTGGCTTGCCGGTAACTGCGTCGGGGCCGGCCTCGTAGCTGGGGCTGGCCTGAGCGTCTGGGCTGGTCACCGGGTGTGGGCTGGTCACAGAGCCTGGGCTGGTCACAGAGCCTGGGCTGGTCACAGAGTCTCGGCTGGTCTCGGTGGCTGGACTAGTCACGTCTGGGCCGGCCGCGCCGGCACGGCGGGATCGGCGGTCTGCTGCTGCTCGGCCGGCGGTTACGGCCAGGGCGGAGCCGGCCAGGCCGGCCAGCACGGCGTAGGGCGCGATCAAGTAGGCCGACTCGAGCGGGCCTAACGCGCCGGTCAGGCGGGGTGCCAGAGCGAGGAAGGCGACGGCCACCAGGAGCGGGCCGACCACACCGGACACCGCGGCGCCTAAGCCGTGGTTGCCGCGGCGGATGGCGGGGGCGACGGCGATCGCACCGATGAGGAGGGCCGCGGCCAAGGTCAGCAGCGCGCTTGGCCAGAAGATCGTGCCGAAGCGCTCGCCGTCGCTGGACTGGGCGAACTGCCAGCTCGTCAGGTATGTCGCGGAGTCGCGGTGCCAGGCCAGCTCGACCACGATCGCGGTGATGGCCAACGCCCAGAGCAGGACACCGGTGGCCATCAGGTTGGCGGCGATCGGTTTGGAGGCGACCGCGAAATACGCCACGATCAGGCCGAACAGGACGCCTAGCAGCGCATATCCGCCGGCTGTCACCTGCGGGGAGAAGGCGTCGTCGCGTACGGCGGAGCGAGCCGGCAGCGCGATCAGCGCGACGGCCACCAAGGCGCCGGCCGCCGCCGAGGCCGCGAGGGCCAGACGCCAAGCGCCACTCCACCGCTTAGCCGGAGCGCCGCCCAGCCGGCTGGCCAGGACCGCGCCGAAGACCGTGGCGCTCGCCGTGATCCACGTTGCCCAGCTCAGGCTGCCCAGCCAGTCGCTGTCGTCGGTGGTCGCGGTCACTGGCCAGACGACGACGCCCAAGCCGTAGCCCAGTCCGAGTTGGGCGGCACCCGTCCCCGCGGCGGCTCCGGCCGCGGTGGCCACTCGTGAGATCCAGCCCTTATCGGCCATGCCGGGCACTGTAGCGGGAGCCACCGAGCCCCGCGAATCCGTCGCGGGCCCCTGTGGATATCGGTTTGTGCGGCACCTGGCTCACTTGTCCGCCAAGATTGGATACGTTGACCCCTGCGGGTGAATGACGTGGAGGAGCGGCAATGTCCGACGAGCGCGACGAGACGCGACCGTTCACGCCCCGCCACAGGGACGATGACGCCACGCGGGTCGGCGGCTTCCCTGCGGCGGAAGACGACACTCGGCCGCATGGCCCGTCCGGCGACGAGACCCGGGTCGCGCGGCCGTCCGATGACGAAACCCGCGTCGCGCCGTCGTACGGCGACAAAAGCCGCCCGTACGGCGACAAAAGGCGCCCGTCCGATGACGAAACCGTGGCGGATCCCTTGCCGCCTGCGACGAATAAAACGTCGGTCATGCCGCCGGTCGGCGACGACTGGGCCGCCAGCAGGGCGAACCCGGCGTGGTCCGGCCGCGCCGAGGTGCGCGCGCCCAACCCGGCCACCTATCAAGACGCCGACGACTGGCCGAACACGATGGGCCGGGAACCGCGCGACCGCTGGTGGATGCCGATCGTGGTCGGCATCATCGCGCTGATCCTGCTGGCCGCGCTGGCCGTCGGTATTTATCTGATCATGCAGAACTCCGGCGGTGACGAGACGCCGGCGCCGCCCGTCGTGCCGTCGGCGGCGCCGACGCAAACGCAGCAGACCCCGACGTTCACGCCCAGCGCCACGCCGTCGACCGAGCCGACCACGACCGCGCCGACTCCGTCGCCGTCCACGACCAACCCGGCGACGAACGCGATCACGGTCCCGGCGCTCAAGGGGCTCCCGTTGCCGGAGGCCGAGACCGCGCTCAGCAACATGGGCCTGAGCTGGCACGTCATTCTGCGTGACGACGACGCGTTGCCCGGAACGGTGATCGACAGTGATCCGGTGGAGGGGCAGGAGGTCCCACCGGACACGAGAATCACGCTGGTGGTCGCGCAAGGGGCGACGCCACCGGCAACCGGGACGGCCGGAGAGCCCGGGCTGAACGGCGACTGAGCGTCAGCGATTCGTTCGCAGCCGGGACCGGACGTTCGCCGGCACCGTGCCGGGCTGACGGCCGTTGCGCGCCCGCGGGTCGGGGGCCTTACCCACCGCACGCAGGCCGTTTACCTGAACGAAGATCGACCGCCGCTCGACCGCATCCCCCGAGGTATTGAGCTCATACCCGTCCAGCCAAATCCAGCCGTCGTATGTCGGCCAGTCGTGGACCCGGATGACGCGGAAGAGCATCGGCGCCGCGAATTGGACGCTCGCCGCCTTCGTCACGTGTATGACATCACCGGACCGAGGTAGCACGTCTTCTCCTGCCCTAGAACCCGTCTCGGGGTGAACCTTGACACGGAAGCACTAAGTGTGCCCGGCCGAAACGTCTTTGCAAGCTCTCCACGTGCCAATCGTCAAAAAGCGTTGCAGAACGTTACCGCCACCGATCCGCCGGTGCCGTCCGGAGTGGATCAGTCCACCTCGGACGAACCGTCGGTTCGGTCCACCGTAAACGGCGTTGTCGGCCGAGACTTGTCCGCGTCGCCCGTCAAGAGTAAGTGACGCGGGCCATAGCGAAAAGATTGCACCACGAGTGCGATCGATGCAAGTTGCATGTCAGTCTTCCGTGATTGTTGGTCTTGTACAGATTCTCTTGAACGGTTAAATGATCCACAGAGAGACTGAAGTCGTGAATCAGCAACGGAGTCCCACCATTCGCCGGCGGCGGCTCGGAGCCGAGATGCGGCGGCATCGCGAGGCGGCCGGCGTCACGATCGACACGGTGGCGGCGAGAATCGGTTGCTCCATGTCCAAAGTGTCCCGAATTGAAACGGGACATACCAGTGCGACCCCGGCCGACGTGCAGAACATATTGGACATTTATGGCGTCGACGATGCGATCAAGATGGAGCTTGTCCAGATTGCCCGAGAGGCTCGGCAAAAGGGTTGGTGGCACCCCTTTTCCACGGTTCTGACCGGGGCGTACGTCGGGCTGGAGGCGGCGGCCCGCGCGGTCCGCACGTACGAGCAGCAGGTCATCCCCGGACTGTTGCAGAGCGAAGAGTACGCAATTGCGATGATTCGGGCCGCTCGGTTGGGTGACCGCATCGAAGAAATAGAGCAGCGTGTCCATGTCCGCATGGCACGCCAATCGTTATTGACTTCGGACGATCCGATCGATCTTCGGGTGGTGCTTGATGAGGCGGTGTTGAGCCGGCCGGTCGGCGGCGACGAGGTCATGCGCGATCAATTGCGGCGATTGATCGAGGCGGCCCGGCTGCCGAACGTGACGTTGCAGATCTTGCCGTTCGATGTCGGTGCCCATGCCGGTATGGATGGCACGTTCGCGATTCTCGAGTTCGAAGAGGAGCGGGACGCCGACGTGGTGTTCACCGAGAACGCCACCGGCGGGCTGTTTCTGGAGAAGTTCGAGGAGCTGGAGAAGTACAACGCGATCTTCGAGGCCATCCAAGCGACGGCACTCGATCCGGACGCGTCCACCCAGATGATGGAATTGCTGGTAGAGGAGCCATTGTGGAAGTTGAAGCGAAGGGTTTCCGAATCGACCTGAGCGGGGCGCAGTGGTTCAAGAGCACCCGTAGCGGTCCCAACTCCGACAACTGTGTGGAAGTGGCGTTCGTCGACGAGGCGATCGCGGTCCGCGACTCGAAGAACCCCGACGGGGCGGCGTTGATCTTCACGGCCGCCGAATGGGATGCCTTCGTGGGCGGCGCCAAGGACGGCGAGTTCGACCTCTGACCTCATAGTCCGTCTCCAACCGGCCGGCCCTCTCGCTGCTGCGGGAGAGCCGGCCGTACTCATTTCGGGACTCGCGTCGTTGAACGGCACAAGCGCGGACCAGATCGCGCATAACGGGCGAATACCTCACGAGCGAGGCGAGCGAGGCTAGGCAGATATGACGATTGGTTCCGAAAACCTGAGCAACGGCTCCGGGTCCGCGCAGGACCGGTTCAGTGGCGGGGTCAGCGCGTACCGGCAGAACCGGCGGGACGCCCTGTCCGGGGAGACCGACGGGGAGATCATCTCCCGGGGCGGCTCGTCGGGATTGCCGACCAGGTCGCCGGGCCGGTCGCACAGCATCGAGCCGACCAGCCCGCTGGATCGCGCGGCGCAGTTGCCGTCGCTGGACCTGCAGGGCTTGACCGAGCCGGTCTTCCCGTCGTCGGGCTGGCCGGACCCGAGCGCGTCGGTATCCCTGGGTGAGGCGTCGATGGCGGATCAT
This sequence comes from Actinoplanes sp. TBRC 11911, assembly GCF_012933445.1. GTDB lineage: Bacteria > Actinomycetota > Actinomycetes > Mycobacteriales > Micromonosporaceae > Actinoplanes. The sequence goes on along the minus strand of NZ_JABBNC010000041.1, from coordinate 36,309 downwards.
CCGCTGCTGCGCGGTCTGCTCCTGGAGCTGCCGGCCCGGGGGACGTTGCCGCCCTCGGAGTGGCTGGACCGCTGGTTCGAGGCGGCGCGCTCCATTCTGGAGCTGCTTTACGTGCAGGAAGCGAAAAAGAACTAACGGCTTTTCACCGGTACGCGGTTACGGCCGTGACCGATCGGTGCGACGGCCTGCACCGTGTACCTGCTGTGCCGCACCGCCGCGCGAATGCCGATCGCGATGACGGCGACCCCGACCAGCGTGATGCCGTACCCGGCGAGGTCGGCGCCGGGCACCGTGACGAATCGGGCGGCGATCGGGACGCCCAGAATGCTCGCCAAGCCCGTGACCTGCAGTGGCACGATGATCATCGGATGGGCGGCCACGGCTCGCAGGGCGGGCGGGACCGGGGTCTGCGGGGCGGTGGCGAACGCTCCGGCGCCCCGGTGGACCTGGGTGAGGCGACGCAGGCCGGCGGTCAGCACGATCAGCGCGGGCACGGCCGGCAAGAGTGCCGCGGCGGGGGCGGCCGCGTCCCCCGGCATCAGGCCGGTGACCACCGGCACCGCCACGAAGACCGCGGCGCCGATCACGACGAGCAATCTCAGGGTGCCGGATCGGCGGCGGAGCTCCCGTGTCGTACGCGCGTGGGGCAGCGCGTCGGCGAGCAATCCGGCCGTGAGCCAGACCGCGACGAGCGCGCCGGCGAGGATGAGGTCCGCTGCGGTGTCCACATCGACAGCCTTCACCTGAGCGTCGGCGTGCGAAACCGGGTTATCACCGGAATCACTACCCCTACGGGGTTGGCGAATGCTCCCGTGGGAAATTGTTTTGCGCGAAACGGTTGCCGGGGTTAGACGGCGAAGGTCTGCACCGGTTCGGTGGCCGGCGCCGGCGGCGTGGCCTTCCACAGGCCGGTCTTCTGCGCCGCGAGCCGGGTCAGGTAAGCCGGGTTGAGCAGCACATACCGCTTCCAGAGGCGCTTCGGTTCGAGGCCGAGGCGCCACAGCCACTCGAGCGCGTACTTCTGCATCCAGGCGGGCGGGTTCTTCAGCAATCCCGCGTGGTAGTCGAATGCGGCGCCGACCGCGAGCAATGGCATGTCAAGAAGCGGACGCATGGCGTACGCGAAGACTTCTTGCCGTGGACACCCGAGCCCGACCAGGACAATACGGGCACCGGACGCCTTGATCCGCTCGGCGATCGCCTCGGGCTCGCCCGGTTGCGAGGAGCGGAACTTCGACGCCTCCACCCCGGCGATCTTCAGCGCCGGGAACATCTCCTGCAGCGCCGGAACCAGTCGTTCGAGGGTGGGATCGGTGGAGCCGTACAGATATATAGGAAGACCCTCGGCCGCGGCGCGCTCCACCACCTTGAGCGTCAGTGTCGGCCCGTACACGCGGTCGGCCAGTTCGGCGTGGTGCACGGTGTTCAGCGCCCAGCGCACCGGCTGCCCGTCGGGTGTGACGAGATCGAACGAGTTCAGCCGCGCGTTGTGCGCGGGGTCCTGCACACCGGTCATCACGCCGTGCACCGCCAGCGCGGTCACGGCGTAGTGCCGATGGTCACGCGCGGCGTCGATGATCTGCTCGGTCGCCTCGCCGTAGTTGGTCACATTCACGAGCACGCCGAGCACGCTGCGCTTGCCCTCAAGTTCGGTACTGCTGCTCACGACACGACACTCCGTCACCAAGCGGCCAAAATCTCCCGAGGAGCTTAACCGCCCCCACAAACCCAAGATGTTTGGCCTTGCAGCCCCACCAAGTCGCCTTACGGGTGAATCAATCCCACCGAACAGCCACGCCCACCGCGAGACCCTCAGAGCAGAACCCGCGTGTAGGAGTTTGACCGCCACGCGAAGCGCGGGCTTGACCGCGAGCGCGGGGTTGACCGCGAGCGTGGGGTTGACCGCGAGCGTGGGGTTGACCGCGAGCGTGGGGTTGACCGCAAGCGTGGGGTTGACCGCAAGCGTGGGGTTGACCGCGAGCGCGGGGGTTGACCGCCACGCGAAGCGTGGGTAGCCCACCGATAACCGCGACCGCCGCAGAAGGAGTGACCATCGCACCGTGGGTGCGCGGGGCTCGGCCCCGCGGCAGATATGACGAGGGCGGAGCGGTCAGCGCTTTCCGCTGACACACTCCGCCCACCGCACTCGTGGGGATGGGGGGAGTTGAACCCCCACGTCCTTTCGGACACACGGACCTGAACCGTGCGCGTCTGCCATTCCGCCACATCCCCGTGGCGAGCAAGCCAAAGGACCTGCCGTTTTGTTACTGGCCGCGACAGACTACGCTGTCGCACGTCACTATGCGAGTTGATATCGCCCGCGACGCCAGGGAAGACTAGCACGGCGTCGACGGGGGTCATACGAGGGTCAGAAGTGCCGGCTGCACTTGTGCGGAGATGCGCGAGCGGCGGCCGGATACCATCATGTCCTCGGAAGCCGAGGAGGAGCCGGTGAGCGTGCTGCAGCGCTTTGAAAAGCGATTGGAAGGCCTTGTCGAGGGGGCCTTCGCGAAGGTGTTCAAGGGTGTCGTGCACCCGGTGGAGATTCTGAATGCCATGCAGCGGGAGGCCGAGGCGCACAAGGCCATTCTCGCCGGTGGCCGCACCCTGGTGCCGAATCGATACGTGATCGACCTCTCACCCTACGATCACAGCCGGTTGGCGCCGTATGCCGCCGCGCTGGCGCAGGAGCTGGCCCAGTCACAGGCCGAGTTCATCGGTGAGCAGGCGTGGACGGTCTACGGCGACGTGATCGTCGAGATCGAGCGTGGCGACGGGCTGGACACGGGCATGTTCCGGGTCACCGCCGAGGTCTACACCGGTGGCGAGGTCGCCCCGGTGCAGCAGCCGGCGTATGACGCCGGCCCGCAGTACCCGCCGTATGAGCAGCAGGGTGGCTACGGCCAGCCGCACGGCGGTGTCAACGGCCGCAGCGTCGGGCTGATCTCCGGCGACGGCCGGACGTATCCGTTGCAGATGGGTTCGACCGTGATCGGTCGCGGGGACCAGGCGAACCTGCGCCTGCCCGACGTCGGGATCTCGCGCCGGCACGCCCGTCTGGACTACGACGGCAACCAGGTCGTCCTGACGGATCTCGGTTCGACGAACGGAACGATGGTGAATGGCCAGCGGGTTTCGGCCGTGGCGCTCAACCCGGGCGACATGATCCAGCTGGGCACGACCACGTTGACGTTCCGAGTGGACGGCTGATCCCGCCTTGCCCGAATTCGTCCTCACCGTCGCCCGGTTCGGCTTCCTCATCCTGTTGTGGATATTCGTATTCACCGTGGTGGGAGTGATTCGCCGGGATCTCTTCGCTGGGGTCCGGTCCAAGAGCATCGTCGCCAGCCCACGGGGGGTGGGGGGCGTGGCGGCTCCGGGCCAGCCGGCGAAGGTCAAACGCGGTAAGGCGGCACGGCAGCTCGTGGTGACGGCCGGTCAACTGGCCGGCACCCGGATCACGTTGGGCGAAGCGCCGATCACTATCGGTCGCGCGGAAGATTCCACGTTGGTGATCACCGACGACTTCGCCTCGGCCCGGCACGCCCGGCTCGTGCCGCGGGACGGTCAGTGGTTCGTAGAAGATCTCGGCTCGACGAACGGAACTTACCTCGATCGCGGTAAGGTCTCCGGACCTACTCCCGTCCCCCTTGGCGTACCGATCCGTATCGGTCGCACTTCCCTCGAGTTACGGCCATGACCCTGACCCTGCGCTATGCCGCCCAGAGCGACCGCGGTCTGATCCGAGACCTGAACCAGGACTCCGTCTACGCCGGGCCGCGGCTGCTTGCTGTCGCCGATGGCATGGGCGGCATGGCGGCCGGTGACGTCGCTTCCAACATCGTCATCGCCGCCATGGCACCCCTCGACGAGGACGTCCCCGGCGATGCGCTGGTGGACGCGCTTCGCCATGCCGTGGGCACCGCCAACCAACATCTACGTGACACCGTCGACGCGAACCCGCAGCTGGAGGGAATGGGTACGACGCTGACCGCCGTGCTCTTCACCGGCAGCAAGTTCGGGATGGTGCACATCGGCGACAGCCGTGCGTACCTCCTGCGCAACGGCGAGTTCGCCCAGATCACCAAGGACGACACGTACGTCCAGATGCTGGTCGACGAGGGGCGCGTCAGCCCCGAGGAGGCCAGCAGCCACCCGCAGCGCTCGTTGCTCACCCGCGCGCTCGACGGCCGCGACATCGACCCGGAATATTCGGTTCGCCAGGTTCTCAAGGGCGACCGATACATGATCTGCAGCGACGGGCTCTCCGGCGTGGTCAGCGCGGACACGATCGGTCAGACGATGCGGGAGATCGCCGACCCGCAGGCCTGCGTGGAGCGGCTGGTCCAGCTCGCGCTGCGCGGCGGCGGGCCGGACAACATCACCGTCGTGATCGCGGATCTGATCGACAAGGACATCGTCGAGCAGGCGCCGATCGTCGGGGGTGCCGCGTCGCTCGACCGCGGTAACCAGACGGTGGCCGACGCCTCGACGCCGGCCGCCCGCGCCTCCGCCCTGCAGGCGCCGCGCGCGCCACAGCCGCAGCCGGAAGCCGACGGCTTCGACGGCGAATCGGAACCCACCGGGCATCCGGTGCGGACCACGCTGCTGGTGGTCGTGCTGCTGGCCGTCCTGGGTGGCGGGCTGTGGCTGGGCTACCAGTACACGCAGGATCAGTACTACGTCGGCGCGACCGATTCCGGTCAGCTGGCCGTCTTCCGCGGCGTACCGGGTCAGATCGCCGGTCTTGATCTGTCCAGTGTGAACGAGACCAGCGGGACCCGTCTGGACGACCTCACCTCGGTCGCTCAGGAACGGGTCAAACAGGGCATCCACGCGGACGACCAGCCGGACGCCCAGCACCGACTTGCGGAACTGACCGACAATTCCCCGGGGAATCCGAATCTGAAGCCTCTCTGCAGTACCGCCGCGCCACCCGCTCCGAAGACGACGGCGTCCGCCCCAGTGGTGGAGAAGACGACACCAGCGTCGGTGGCACCTAGGGCCACCACGCATGCCAGTACGCCGTCCGCTCAGCTCAACGCGTCTGCCCCACCGGTCAACGACCCGGTCGGGTGCCGGACCGTCAACTGAGCGTCGGCTCGACACGTCTGGGGAACTCTTGACCGCGCCCGCCGTACCGGCTCCATCGCCCGCTTCCACGGGTGAGATGTCGCGTATCCCGGGAATGAAGACCCGGCGCAACGCGGAGCTCGGGCTTCTCGCGTTCGCCATGGTTCTGGTGGCGATCTACGGCGCCACCGTGGAGGCCAATCAGTTCGGCGAGATCCGGATGACGTTCTGGGTGCCGGCCGCGTTGCTGAGCATCCTGTTCCTCGGCCTGCACGTGGTCGTGCGCTACACGGCGCCGTACGCGGACCCGGTCCTGATTCCGGCCGTCGCTCTGATCAACGGGTTGGGCGTGGGCTTCCTGCGCCGGCTGGACCTGGCTCGGGCGATCGCCGCGAAGCAGCCGGAACCGGGCATCTTCGCCGGCACCGGCGGACGCCAGCTCGCCTGGACGCTGGGCGCGCTGATCCTGGCGGCGATCCTGCTGCTGGTGGTCCGGGATCACAAGGTCGTCTCCCGGTACGCGTACACGCTGGGCCTGGTCGGCATCGTGCTCGTGATGATCCCGGCGGTGCTGCCGAGCAGCTTGTCCGAGGTCAACGGCGCGAAGCTGTGGATCCGGCTCGGGGCGTTCTCGATCCAGCCGGGTGAGTTCGCGAAGCTGGCGCTGGTCTCCTTCTTCGCGTACTACCTGGTGCGCAAGCGCGAGGTGCTGTCGCTGGCCAGCCGCCGGGTTCTCGGCATCGACTTCCCGCGCGGCCGCGACCTCGGGCCGGTCGTCACGGTCTGGCTGCTCAGCCTCCTGGTCCTGGTCTTCGAGAAGGACCTCGGTACCGCTCTGCTGTATTTCGGCCTGTTCGTCGTGACGCTGTACGTGGCGACCGAGCGGGCCAGCTGGCTGATCATCGGTCTGGTGCTGTTCTTCGGCGGCGTCTACGTGGCGTACCTGCTGGGCGCCTCGGTCGGCGGTCCGTTCGCGAACTTCTACGACCGCGCCCAGGTCTGGCTCGACCCGTTCGCGACCGCGAACTACGACCGGGTGGGCGGCAGTTATCAGCTCGTCCAGGGTCTGCTCGCGATGGGAACGGGCGGCCTGTTCGGCTCCGGGCCGGGCGCCGGCTCGCCGGGCTTCGTGCCCGAGGTCCGCACCGACTTCATCTTCGCCGGTCTCGGTGAGGAACTCGGTTTGTTCGGCCTGTCCGCGCTGCTCATCGTCTACCTGCTGATCGTCGAGCGCGGTCTGCGGGCGGCCCTCGCGGTTCGTGATTCGTTCGGCAAGCTGGTTGCCGGAGGCCTCGCGTTCACCCTCGGTTTGCAGGTGTTCGTCATCCTGGGTGGCATCACCGGACTCATCCCGCTCACCGGACAGACCACTCCGTTCCTCTCCGCGGGTGGCTCGTCACTGATGGCGAACTGGCTGCTCATCGCGATGCTGCTGCGCATCTCGAACGCGGCGCGCGGTCCGGCCGCGGCGGGCGCCTCGGATCGCCCGGCCGGTGGTCCGAAGAAAGCACCTACTCAGCTCCACGGCGCCATGACAGAGGTGATCAAGCCGTGAACGCACCCTTGCGGCGAGCCAGCGTGGTCATCCTCGTCCTGTTCGCCCTGCTTTTCGCGAACCTGAACTGGGTCCAGGCGTACAAGGCGGACGACTACCGCACCAGCGGGTTGAACCGTCGCGTCGTGGTCGCCCAGTACGAACGCCCGCGCGGCGTCATCGAGGTCGACGGCCAGGGCGTGGCCGAGAACAAGGCCACCGACGACACGCTCAAATACCTGCGGGTCTACCCGAAGAAGCAGGAGTACGCGCCGGTGCTCGGGTACCGCCCGGTCAGCCTGGCCGCCACCGGCATCGAGAACAGCGAGAACGACTTCCTCTCCGGGGAGAGCGACAAACTGTTCGCCGACCGGGTGAAGGACATGTTCACCGGCAACAACACCGGCGGCGGCAACGTGCTCCTGACGCTGAACACCAAGGCGCAGGACACGGCGTACGACGAAATGATCCACAACGAGCGGGGCGCGAAGCGAGGTGCAGCGGTCGCGATCGACCCGCGTACCGGCGCGATCCAGGCCATGGTGTCGATGCCCAGCTTCGACCCGAACCCACTGGCCAGCCACGACGAAAAGGCGGCCGGGGCGGCGTACGAGAAGCTCCTGAAGGATAAGAGCCAGCCGCTGCTGAACCGGGCCACCCAGGAGACGCTGCCGCCCGGCTCGACCTTCAAGACCATCATCTCGGCGGCCGCGCTGGAAAGCGGATATTCGACCAGCACCGAGATCCCGGCCGGCCGGTCGTACACGCAGAGCGGCGCGGTCATCCACAACGCCGAGGACGAGGTCTGTCCGAGCGACCAGGTCACCCTCAAGGAAGCGCTCACCGAGAGCTGTAACACCGGTTTTGCCCAGCTCGGCGTCAAGCTGGGCCGCGAAAAGGTGATGGACACGGCGAAGGCGTTCGGATTCGAGGACGACAAGCTCACGGTCGGTAACCTCGACGGCGGCGGGCTGCCGGTCGCGGCCAGCCACACCGGCGCGATCGCAAACCCGGACGGCAGCGCCGACCTGGGCGCCCTGGCCCAGTCGTCGATCGGTCAGCGGGACGTCCGGATGACGCCGGTGCAGGGCGCGCTGATCGCCGCCACGGTCGCCAACGGCGGCAAGCAGATGCGCCCCTACCTGGTGCAGAAGCTGCTCAGCCCGGACCGCCGGACGATCTATACGGCCGACCCGAAGGTGCTGCGCGACCCGATCAACTCGCAGGTCGCCGACGGCCTGAAAGAAATGATGTTCAGCGTCGTCGAGAACGGCACCGGCAAGCGCGCGCAGAACCGGGGCCTGGACATCGGCGGCAAGACCGGCACGGCCGACAACGCCGAGGGTGCCGACCCGCACGGATGGTTCATCGGCTTCGCGTTCAACAGCAAGGGCGAGGCGGTCTCGGCGGCATGCGTCATGCTGGAGAATGTGTCCGGCGGCCACGCCAGCGCCGAAGCGGCCCGGATCGCCGGGAAGATCATGGCGGCTGCGGCGGGTCAGGAAGGGGACTGACGTGATCAGCCCTGGGGTGACCCTCGGCGGTCGGTACCGGCTCGATGAGCGGATCGCCGGCGGCGGCATGGGTGATGTCTGGCGCGGCACCGACGAGGTGCTGGGCCGGACGGTGGCGGTCAAGATCCTGCTGCCGGCCCTGCTGGACGAGCCGGGATTCGCCGAGCGGTTCCGTGGCGAGGCGCGCACCATGGCCACGATCAACCACCCCGGTGTCGTCGACGTCTACGACTACGGCAGTGATCAGCAGCTCGCGTTCCTGGTCATGGAGTACGTCGAGGGCGACGCCCTGTCCCGGACGCTCAGCCGGGTCGGCCGGCTCACCCCGGCGCGCACGATGGCGCTGGTCGCACAGGCCGCCGACGCCCTTCAGGCGGCGCACGAGAACGGCATCGTGCATCGCGACGTCAAGCCCGGCAACCTGCTCGTACGCCCGAACGGCACGCTGGTCCTCACCGACTTCGGCATCGCTCGCTCGGCGCTGGTCGGCCAGCTCACCGCGGCCGGATCGGTGCTCGGCACCGCCTCGTACATCTCGCCGGAGCAGGCCGCCGGCGACGTCGCCACCTCCGCCTCCGACGTGTACGCGCTCGGGGTCGTCGCGTACCAGTGCCTGTCCGGGCACCGGCCGTTCGACGGCGCCACCCCGATCGAGATCGCGATGAAGCACGTCCGCGACACGCCGAGGCCCCTTCCGGGTGACATCCCGCCGCCGGTGCGCGCGATCGTCGAGCGGGCGCTCGCGAAGGACCCCAAGGCCCGCTGGCCCTCGGCGTCGGCGATGGCCGCGGTCGCCCGCCAGGCGGCCGCCTCGCTGACCGCGGCGGCGCATCAGCAGCCGGCCCCGGCACGATCCGCGCCGGTCGGGCGCCCGCAGTCGGCGCCCCCGGTGTCGCCGGCGTCCGGCAGCGCACGCGCACCGCACCCACCGGTTCCCCGACCCGTCTCGGGGGCGCGCGGAGCCGCCTCGGTACCCTCTCCTTCGCCGGCGTCACCGCCGGTGCAGCCGTATCGGCAGGCCTACCAACAACCACAACCGCAGCCGCAGCAGATGGCCAGGCCGGAGAGCTCGGCCGGTCGACAGGTCCTGATCGTGCTGGCCGTCGTGCTGGCTCTTCTGGTCCTCCTTTGCGCGGGCGTGATCTCTTTCCTGTACAAACAGGGTCAGCAGAACGAAGCGATCAAAAATAGCAATGTTGAAAGCGTGGCGGTTGGCCACGCGGGCGCCTTCGGAGTCGAACTGTCCGGGGCGTCGTACCGTCTAACAAGGCAGACGGGCGCGAACCCCGGCTGGATTCCATATAACGAAGGACGACAGACGCTATGACGGCGCAGGCCCGTCTGCTCGGTGGCAGGTATCAGGTCGGCGAGCTTCTTGGCTACGGCGGCATGGCCGAGGTGCACCGGGGGCGCGACCTCCGGCTCGGCCGGGACGTGGCCATCAAGATGCTGCGCAGCGACCTGGCCCGCGACGCGACTTTCCAGGAGCGGTTCCGGCGCGAGGCGCAGAACTCGGCCGCCCTGAACCACCCGGCGATCGTCGCCGTCTACGACACCGGCGAGGAAATCTCGGCCACCGGTGAAAAAGTTCCGTTCATCGTCATGGAGTTCGTCAACGGGCACACGCTGAAGGAAGTCCTCGCCCAGGAAGGGCAGCTCCCGGCGCGGCGCGCACTCGAGATCATCGCCGACATCTGCGCCGCGCTGGAGTTCAGCCACCGGCACGGGATCATCCACCGGGACATCAAGCCCGGCAACGTGATGATCACGCAGAACGGCCAGGTCAAGGTCATGGACTTCGGTATCGCCCGGGCCCTGGCCAGCGGCGCCACCACGATGACGCAGACCAGCGCCGTGATCGGCACCGCGCAATACCTGTCACCCGAGCAGGCGCGCGGCGAGGCCGTCGACGCACGCTCCGACGTGTACGCGGCCGGCTGTGTGCTGTTCGAACTGCTCGTCGGGCACCCGCCGTTCGTCGGCGACAGCCCGGTCAGCGTCGCCTACCAGCACGTCCGGGAAGAACCGCGGGCGCCGAGCGAGCTCAACCCCCAGGTGTCGCCGGACGTCGACGCGATCGTGCTGAAGGCGCTCTCGAAGAACCCGATGAACCGGTACCAGAGCGCCCAGGAGATGCGCGCCGACGCGTTGCGCGCCGTCGCCGGGCGTCCGGTGCTCGCCACCCCGGTGATGTCGGAAGCCGAGACCATGGCCATGCAGGGCGCGACGCAGCGTCAGTGGCAGCCGCAGGCCGCCACCACGATGCAGCGGCCGATCCCGCAGGCCGCGCCGCCGCGCGGACCGGAGAAACGTTCGTCCTGGGTGATGGCGTCGCTCGCCGCCCTGGGCGTCCTGGTGGTGGTCGTGCTGACGGTCGCCCTGATCATGGCCCGCAACGGCGATGACAACGACAAGACCAACGCCGGCGGTGGTGGCCCGTCGGCGGCCGCGCCGGCCACGATGCCGAGCCTCGAGGGCATGACCGAGGCGCAGGCCAAGCAGGCTCTCGCAGCCGCGGGGCTGACGGGTAACCCGCTGGCGCCCGAGATCAAGGACGACTGCGACGGCAAGGTCACGGATCAGGACCCGCAGGCCGGTACGTCGGTGGCGAGCGGCACGGCGGTCAGCTACAAGCTGTGCAACGCGCCGACCCCGGTAACCGTGCCGGACGACCTGGAGGGCTCCACCAAGGCGAGCGCGGATTCCACGCTGCGCGGCAAGGGCCTGGTGCCCGACTTCAGGACCGTCGACAGTTCCAAGCCGGCCGACACGGTCGTCGACGTGGAGAGCGAGGGCAAGAAGGTCGACCCGGGTACGACCATCACCGTGAAGATCTCCAACGGTCAGGTCGTCAAGATGCCGTCGGTGATCGGCCAGAGCCAGGACGCGGCGGAAGCCGTTCTCAAGTCGCAAGGCCCCTTCAACGTCAGCATCAAGAAGGTCGCCGGCGACGGCACGCAGGACCCGGGCACGGTCGTCAACCAGCAGCCGAACGCCGGTGCGAACGTCACGAAGGGCGACGACGTCACGATCACCGTGGTGGACGACTCGGACGAGCCGAGCAACCCGCCGTCATCACCGAACGACCCCAACGGGCCCGGTAACGGCGGTGGCGGCAACGGCGGCGGCCAGTTCAACAACGGCGTGATCCCGGACGCGATCGGGCGCCGGAACTAAGAGGCGAGAGTGCGGCCGCCCCCTCGGGGGCGGCCCCTTTCAGACCGACGCGAACGCGGCCCGGCGGCGGGTTTCCACCTCGGCGGCCAGGGCCGGCGCCTTCTCCAGCGCGCTCGTCAGCCCGCAGAAGGCGAGCCAGTTCGCGAGCATGGTGTGCCCGCCCTCGGTGAGCACCGACTCTGGGTGGAACTGCACACCCTCGATCGGCAGCTCCCGGTGCCGCATCGCCATCACGACGCCCGACTCGGTGCGGCCGGTCACCTCGATCTCGGCGGGCAGCGTCTCGGGCAGTACGGCCAGCGAGTGGTAGCGGGTCGCGGTGAACGGCTCCGGAAGGCCGGCCAGCACACCCGCGCCGGTGTGGTGCACTTCGGACGTCTTGCCGTGCAGCAGCTCCGGAGCGCGGGTCACGGTCGCACCGAACGCGGCCCCGATCGCCTGATGGCCGAGGCAAACCCCGAACATCGGAAGCTTTCCCGCGTACGCCCGGATGACGTCCATGGTGATACCGGCCCGTTCCGGAGTGCCCGGCCCGGGGGACAGCAGGATGCCGGCGGCGCCGAACGTACCGACGTCCGCCACCGAGATCTCGTCGTTGCGCCGGACCTCGCAGTCGGCGCCTAGCTGGCCCAGATACTGCACCAGGTTGAAGACGAACGAGTCGTAGTTGTCGATCACCAGAATGCGCATCGTCACTCCCCCGGAAGGTCGGTCGGCGCGGACGTCTTCGACTGCTTCGGGCTGGCCGAGTGCGACGGGTCCGGCTCGTTCGTCTCGGTGCTGTAGGGGATCTCGTCCGGCGCTCCGGACTCGGCCGGGGTCACCGAGTCGGGATCGGTCCGCGACGTGCCGGTGTCCTGACCGTTGTCCGTCACCTGGACGTCGTCGAACGGCAGCAGCGGGGTGGCAGCGGGGAAAACCACGTACCAGAGCAGGGCGATCGTCGCCACCGCCAGGCCGAGAGAGCCGGCGAGCTTGCCCCACACGCCGAACGGAAGTTTGCGCCAGATCCAGGCGTACATGGCTACTTCGTCTTCATCTCGGCCGGCATGCCGGCGTCGGGCAGGCTCGGGTCACGCTTGACCGTACGCGCGAGCTCGGCGTGCACGATGAGCCGCTGGTAGTTGTTGAACTTCGGGTTGCACGTGGTCAACGTGAGCAGCTTCTTGGTCGGCGTCTGACCCGGGTGGTTCGGTACCGGGGCCACCACCTCGACCTGGGTCGGCTTGACGACCTGGTCGCCGTACACCTTGTACACGTACCAGCTGTCCCTGGTCTCGACGCCGATGACGTCACCCGGGTGCAGCTCGTCGATGAACCAGAAGATCTTGCGGATCCGGTGCCCGGCGACCGAGAAGTTGCCGACCTCGCCGGGCATCGCGCTGTCCGGGTAGTGGCCGGGCGCTCCCTTGATGTCCTTGGGGGTGACGCCGTTGACGACCACCCACTCCTTTTTCAGCTTCGGGATGTAGAGACGGCCGACCAGGTTCGCGGCGGGCGCGGCCGGACCGATCGGCGCCTTGGTCGGACCGACGGTCGGGTCGTTCCACGACTGGTCCAGCTCCTGCGAGAGCGCGTCCTGCTCGTGCTGCACCTCGGCCGAGTTACCGAACACCTCGTAGCCCGCGAACAGCAGCACGATCAACCCGAAGGTGATCATCAGCTCGCCGGAGATCCGGATTCCCCCGCGGATCCGGGAGCCGACGGTCGGGCGGGTCAGCTCCGAGTACACGCTCTTGTAGCCCTCGCCGGTCTGCTCCGGCCGCAGCTTCACCACGCGCTCGCCGCGCTTCGGCCCGTCGTCGTCGCCCGGCTCGTCGATGCTCGGCGCGGGGACGGCGCCTGGAAGTGCCGGGACGGCCTCGGCGGCACCGAGGGCGGCGTCCGGCTCGGCTTTCGCCTTCGCGGCCTTCGCCGCCACACCGGGCACTGCGGACATGAGAGCCGTCGCTTCCTTGATGGGCGGTGGTTGAGGTGCGGATGTCGTACGCCTCAACGAGGGAAGCAGCCCGGTAGGCGCGTCTGATGTGCTGATGACGGCGGTCTCGTGTGGATCCTGGGGCGCGTCGTTGGCGGGGAGGCCGCCCGGGGCCGCAGCATCCGCGGCATTGCTGAAGAACGAGGTGGTGCTGGCGAAGCTGGTGGTGTTGCCGCGGCCGCCTTGGGCGCCGTTGCGCGTTCCGGCGCCGCTGTGCGTCCCAGTGCCGTTGTGCGTGCCAGTGCCGTTGTGGGTTCCGGTCCCGTTGTGCGTTCCGGCGCCGCCGCTCTGGCTTCCGGCGCCGCCACCGGGATAGGCCGGTCCGCCGGTGTGGCCGTTGGCCGGGTTCGCGGCGGGGTAGGCCGCGGTGCCGGACTGGCCGCCGCCCGCACTGCCGCCGGGGAACACTGTCGGGCCGGTGTGGCCGCCGGAGTAGGCGGTGGCGGCCGAGTGGCCGTTCGGCGCGTCGCTACCGGGGTAAGCGGTGGTTTCAGTCGCGTTGCCGGGGTAGGCGGTGTGGCCGTTTGCCGCGCTGCCTGGGTAGGCGACCGCGCCGGTGTGGCCATTACCGCCCGGATAGGACGGTCCGCCGGTCGGGTATGCCGGACTTCCAGCCAGGGCGGTGCTGCCGGGATAGGTGCCCGGGGCGCCGCCCGAAAAAGTGCCGTTGGCGCTGCCGGGGTAGGCCGGGCGCATGGCCTGCCCACCGGGCGTCGCGGACGTGGCGCTGCCGGCCGGGCGGGTCGCCGCGACGAAAGCGTTGCCGGCTGGCGGGCTACCGGCGAACGCGGCACCCACGGCCGGGCTGGCGGGCACGGCGGCGCCGACCGCCGGGCTGGCGGGGACCGAGGCGCCTACCGCGGGACTGACCGGGCCGTTGTGGAATTGGTACGCGGCGGGATCCTCGCTGGGTGTGCGGAAGTCGCCGTTGGTGGTCTGCGGATAGGCCGCGGTTGCCGAACCCGTGAACTGCTGGCCGTTTCCGGCCTGCTGCTGCCCGTTAGCGGTGGGGAATCGCGGTGCGTCGCCCGGCTGTGCCGGGCGCGGTGGAACATAGCTCGGCGACTCCTCGGCATCCCGCCGGGCGCCGGGCGCGTTCGCCTCGGCGCCGCGCGCGTTCACTTCGGTGCCACGAGCCGCAAAACCCTCGGGCTGCCGATGGGACAAATCACCCGATTGAGGGACGTTCTGGGCGACAATGTTCGGCTGCGGAGGCGTTCCGGCGAAGCCGTTCGCCGGTGGCGAGGTCGGTGCGGCGCCGCCGGTGAGCGTGAAGCCGGCCGAGGCGGCCGTCGTCGTTGGCTCGGCGCTGCGCATCCGTGCGGCCGCCACGGCCGCGCTCACATCCGGATCAGCGCTCTGCGGGGCGGCTTGCGCACCTGCCGCACGGGCTGCGGCCTCGCGCGCGGCCGCGATGCGTCGCCGCACACCCTCGTCGGGCTGAGCGTGAAGGGTTTCGGGCGCTGACGAGGACGGCGTTCCCGCCGGGGCCGCGGTGGGAGCCGGAACGTTGGCCGGCGCCGGCACAGCACCAGAAGCACTGGGGAACCCGGCAGGAGCGGAACCGGGCGCCGTGGCAGTCGGGCCGGCAGGGGCTGGGAAGGCCGCGGGATCGGGCCCAGAGGCGGCCGGAGCCGGGAAGGCGGCCGGAACGGCACCTGACGGGCCCGCTGCGGCGGGAAACGGCGCCGGGGCGGCCCCTGGCCGAGGCTGGGCGGCCCCGGGCGTTGCGGCACCAGCCATGGGCGGCGGCGCAGCAACCCCAGGCGGCGCAGCAACCCCAGGCGGCGCAGCAACCCCAGGCTGCGTAACGACCCCAGGCTGGGCAGCGACCCCAGGCTGCGTAACGACCCCAGGCTGCGTAACGACCCCAGGCTGTGGAGCGGCGCCACCGGCCGGCGCGGGAACGACTCCCGGCGATGTCGGCGTAACGCTGGGCGACCCGGGAACAGTGCCAGGCACCCCGGGAGCGGCTGCGGGCGACGCGGCCACAGCGCCCGTTGGTGCGGGTGCGGGTGCGGCTGCGGACGGTGCGGATGGGACAGTCGCGGCGCCGAGCCCCACGGGAGGCGCCAGCGGCCCGCCCGGCACGCCATCCGGGGAGGCGTCGGTGATGCGCGGGATGTAAGCCGTCTGAGCATCCCCGTCGGGTGCGCGGTGCCGCCCCGAACCGCCGCCCGACGTCGGAGTGTTCTCGCCCGCCATCAGTTGGCAACCCGCGCGGATCGGAGGTCGCTCGAGCCGTCGTACGCCCGCACTGTCACGTTCCTCTCGACGGTTTCGGTATAACCAAGGCCGAAGTCGGCGACCGCATCGCGGAACTGCTGGACCCCGTCCGCGGTTTCCAACGCGCGATGCATCGCTGTGGGTTCGCCAATCGCAGTGATCTTGAAGGGCGGGGAGAAAACCTGGCCGTGAAGGAGCAGCGTGTTGCCGACACAGCGTACCGCGCTCGTGGAGATCACGCGGACATCCATGATCGACATTGCCTCGGCCCCACCAGCCCAGAGTGCGTTGACCACCGCCTGAACATCACCCTGGTGGACGACCAGATCGTCGTTGTCGGGCGCGTTCTCGGCGCCGAACTCGCTGCGCCGCCGAGGCGAGTCGTTGAGAGTGACGGTGACGCCCGGGCCCTGCAGCGCCGTGAAGCCGGCCGGAGCCCGTAACGTGTCGGCCCGTTCGCGAGCCTCCTTCACCGGCTGGTCCACTTCGGCGAGCTGGGCCGTGTCCTGATCGACCTCGTTGCGAAGTTTCGCCGCCGTCTGCTCGCGCGCGTCGAGGCGTACCCGCTTGTCCTGAATGAGCTGGGCGAGCTGGGGCCGTCGGTCATCGCGCAACTGCGTACCGTCAGCGGTCCTCGCCGAGGTGGTGAAAAGCAGGCCCGCCGCCAGCGCGATCAGCGGAACCCCGACCGCCCATCCGCGCGTCCGCCGGATGCGCCGGCGCGGTATCACAGCACGCAGTGCGCGCCGCAACACGAGCCGCCACGAGGGCGCGCCGGTGGTGTATTCCACTGACTTGTCCTCCCCGAATGCCGCGCTCCGGCATTTTCTTCGCCTGGCGGGTGCGTCACTGCGCGCCGCCTTGACTACGCTAGCTGTCGAACAGTATTCGCCACGGGCAGCAAAAGGGATCACCCGAGCCGCTCAGAGGTGGGTTGTTCACCACTTGTTGCCCTTCAGGAGAGCACCGTGCCGAAGTCTCAGGTTCGCAAGAAGAAGGTCTACACCCCGCCGACGGACATCCGCCCGGCGGCTGCCGCGGCGTCCAAGAAACCTAGTCCGACGTGGCTGCCGATCACCGCGGTGGGCCTCATCGTCGTCGGCATCGCCTGGTTGGTCGTGTATTACCTGTCCTCGCAGCAGTACCCGGTCGAGGCCTGGCGGTATTGGAACCTCGCGATCGGCTTCGGTTGCATGGTCGGCTCCCTCGCCATCCTGTCGAAGTGGCGCTAGCCCAGCACTGAGCCGTTCTTCACTCAGAGCGCATCCCGCGCTGAAGCGGGGTGCGCTCTCAGCTATACGTAACACAGCGCAGCGCTCAGGTGCGTCCGTCGATTACTGGTGAGTAACATAGCGGCGGAGCGCCGATCGAGGAGGCACAACGCATGGGCATCCCGCAGATAGTCGCCACCGTTCTGGCCGGCGCCGTGACGATCACGGCCGTGGTCCTCGCGGTGCGGGCGGTGCTGACCATCACGGCGGTGATCCGGCAGGGCCAACCCGATCCGGAGCGCTTCTCGGCCAAGGGCACGCGCACCGCGACGATGCTCAAGGAGATCTTCGGCCACACGCGGATGCTCAAGTGGAGCGCGATCGGTGCCGCCCACTGGTTCGTGATGACCTCCTTCATGATCCTGTTCCTGCTGGTCCTCGAGGCGTACTTCGAGGTCGTCAGCCCGACGGGTGAGCTGCCGCTGATCGGGCACTGGGTGGTCTACGGCTTCGTCACCGAGTGGATCGGCATCCTCGGCCTGCTCGGCATCCTCTACCTGGTCTTCGTCCGGCAGCGGTCCAAGCCAGGCAGGCAGAATCGCAGCCGGTTCCTCGGCTCGACCATGTGGCAGGCGTACTTCGTCGAGTTCGTCATCGTCGGCGTCCTGATCTGCGGCTTCCTGATCCGCGGGTTCAAGGTCGCCAACGACACGTTCGACTTCCCGGTCTGGGCGACTCCGCTCAGCCACGGCGTCGGCTCGCTGCTCCCGGCGGCGAGCGACGGTCCCACCTGGGTCGCCCTCGTCAAGCTGCTCATCTCGATGGGCTGGCTGATCACCATCGCGCTGAACCCGACCATGGGCGTGGCGTGGCACCGCTTCCTCGCGTTCTTCAACATCTTCTTCAAGCGCAGTCCGGAGAAGCCGGCCGGCTCGGGTCTGGGCGCGCTGCGGCCGATGATGAGCGGCGGCAAGCCCCTCGACTTCGAGGAGGCCGACCCGGAGAAGGACCAGTTCGGCGTCGCTCAGGTCGAGCAGTTCAGCTGGAAGGGTCTGCTCGACTTCTCCACCTGCACCGAGTGCGGTCGCTGCCAGTCGCAGTGCCCGGCGTGGAACACTGCCAAGCCGTTGTCGCCCAAGCTCCTCGTGATGTCACTGCGCGATCACGCGTACGCCAAGGCCCCGTACCTGCTCGGCGGCGGCGGTAAGGATCTGACCGGCGAGGAGCGCGCCACCGCGGCTCAGCTCGCGCACATGGACGTGCTCGCCCTGGCCGAGGCGGATCGACCGCTGATCGGGACGGCCGAGGAGAACGGCGTCATCGACCCGGACGTGCTCTGGTCCTGCACCACGTGTGGTGCGTGTGTCGAGCAGTGCCCGGTCGACATCGAGCACGTCGACGCGATCGTCGACATGCGCCGCTACCAGGTGCTGATCGAGTCGAGCTTCCCGTCCGAGGCCGGCGTGATGCTGCGCAACCTGGAGAACAAGGGCAACCCGTGGGGCGCGCCGCAGAACACCCGCGAGGACTGGACCAAGGGTCTCGACTTCGAGATCAAGAGGGCCGGCGAGACCGAGGACTTCGAGTACCTGTTCTGGGTGGGCTGCGCCGGCGCGTTCGAGGACCGGGCGAAGAAGACCACTCGCGCGGTGGCGACGCTGCTGCACGAGGCCGGCGTCGACTTCGCGATCCTGGGTGAGGGCGAGACCTGCACCGGCGACCCGGCCCGCCGCATCGGCAACGAGTTCGTCTTCCAGATGCTGGCCCAGCAGAACGTCGAGACGCTGCAGGAGGCGAAGGTCAAGAAGATCGTCGCCAGCTGCCCGCACTGCTTCAACACGCTCGGCAACGAGTACGAGCAGCTCGGCCTCAAGGTCGAGGTCGTGCACCACACCCAGCTGCTCTCGCACCTGGTTCAGCAGGGCAAGCTCACCCCGGTCCAGCCGATCGAGGGCGATGTGACGTACCACGACCCCTGCTACCTGGGCCGGCACAACCGGGTGTTCGACGCGCCGCGCGAGGTGCTCGGCCAGGCCGTCGGCAACCTCGTCGAGATGCCGCGCAACCAGGAGCGTTCCTTCTGCTGCGGGGCCGGCGGCGCCCGGATGTGGATGGAAGAGAAGATCGGCAAGCGGATCAACGTCGAGCGCACCGAGGAGGCGCTGGCGACCGGTGCGAAGACGATCGCGGTCGGCTGCCCGTTCTGCTCCACCATGATCGGTGACGGCGTCACCGGCAAGGGCGAGCAGGAGAACGTCGAGGTCGTCGACGTCGCGACGGTTCTGCTGCGTTCCTTGAAACAGGAGGTCTAGGAGGCGGCGCACGGGCGGTCCGGCAGAATGAGTGCCGAGGTGAAGCGATCATGGACGGCCTGTTCCTGACCGCGGTGCTCCCGTTGGCGGCTTTCGCGCTGCTGACGGCGGGCAACGCGTTCTTTGTGGCCGCCGAGTTCGGGCTGGTCACCGTCGACCGGGCGGAGATCGACAGGCGGGCGGACGCCGGCGATCGCCGGGCCGCCACGGTGCGGCACGCCCTGCACGAGCTCTCCTTCCAGCTCTCCGGCACGCAGCTCGGCATCACGGTGACCGCCCTGCTCACCGGCTATCTGGCCGAGCCGGCCCTGTCGAAGCTGTTCGACCCGATCGTGGAGCCGATCGCGGGTGACGCCAGCGAAGGCATCACGCATGCGCTGGCGCTGATCGTCGCGACGCTGGTCTCGATGCTGTTCGGCGAGCTGGTGCCGAAGAACGCGGCGCTGGCCCGCCCGATGCGCAGCGCGCTGGCCACCGCTCCGTTCCTGCGCCGCTTCACCCGGCTGTTCAAGTGGCTGATCGCGGTGCTGAACGGCTCGGCGAACTGGCTGGTCCGCCGGATCGGGGTGGAACCGCAGGAGGAGCTGGCCAGCGCCCGCTCGCCGGAGGAGCTCGGTTTACTCGCCGCGATCAGTGCCCGGGCCGGCGCGTTGCCGGACGAGACGGCCACGCTGATGCGCCGCACGATCCGCTTCGGCGAGAAACGCGCGGCCGAGGCGATGACCCCCCGCGTCGACGTGGTCGGGCTCAAGACCACGGCCAGCGTCGCCGATCTCATCGAGGTCGCCCGGGAGACCGGACACACCCGCTTTCCCGTGTACGAGAACACGATCGACCTCGTCATCGGGGTGGCCGGAGTGCCCGACGCGCTGGGTGTGGCGCCGGACAGGCGTACGGGAACAGAGGTTTCGGTCATCGCCCGGGAACCGGTGTCGGTGCCGGAAAGCCTCGGCCTGGACCGGGTGCTGGCGGCGTTGCGGGAGGCGGACGCCGACCTGGCCATCGTCGTCGACGAGTACGGCGGCACGGACGGCGTGGTCACCGTCGAGGACCTGATCGAGGAGCTGGTCGGCGAGATCACCGACGAGTACGACGAGGAGGAGGCGTCGAGCACCGGCGAGTTGATCGCGCCCGGCGGCCGGAAGACGTTCGTGGTGGACGGCCTGCTCCGCGAGGACGAGCTGATCGAGCAGACCGGCTTTCAACTGCCCGAGGGCCCGTACGAGACGCTGGCCGGTTTCCTGCTCGCACGGCTCGGCCACATCCCCAAGGCGGGCGAGTCGGTGACCGCGGACGGGTGGACGTTCACCGTGATCGAGGTCGACCGGCACCGCGTCGAAGAGGTGCGCGTGGTCGCGCCGCAGGAGCCGGCCGATGACTAAAATCCTGGTGACGATCCTGCTGCTGATCGGCAACGGCGTCTTCGTCGGTGGTGAGTTCGCGTTGATCGCGTCGAGGCGTACGGCGCTGGAACCGCTCGCCGCCACCTCCAAGCGTGCCCGGTGGGCGTTGTCCGCGATGAACCAGATCCCCATCATGATCGCCGGCGCGCAACTCGGCATCACGATCTGCTCGCTGGCGATCGGTGCGCTCGCCGAACCGGCACTGGCCCACGTGCTGGAAGGCCCGTTCGACTCGCTGGGCCTGCCGGAGAACGCGGTGCACCCGGTCGCGTTCGTGCTGGCCCTGGTCATCGTGGTCTTCCTGCACACGGTGATCGGCGAGATGGTGCCGAAGAACATCACGCTGGCCGGGCCGGAACGCGCGGCGCTCTGGCTGGGCCCGTTCATGCTGGCGTTCTGCACGGCGACCAAGCCGCTGCTCAACGCGATGCGCTGGGCCGCCCGGACGGTGCTCAAGCTGTGGAAGGTCGAAGCCACCGACGCGGTCAAGACGGTGTTCACCGCCGAGGAACTGGCCGGCATGGTCACCCAGGCGCGTAGCGAGGGCCTGCTCGGCACCGAACAGTACGCCCGGATCCACGCCGCGCTGGGTCTCAACGACCGCACCGCCGCCGACATCCTGCGCCCGTGGTCCGGCGTCACCACGGTGGCGGACGACGCGACTCCGGCCACGATCGAGGCGCTGTCCACGCGCAGCGGCCGGTCCCGCTTCCCGGTGGTCCGCGGCGAGAGCGGGCAGGTGCTGGGCTTTGTGCACGTCAAGGACATCCTGGGGTACTCGTCGGAGCGTCGCGCCCTGCCGATGCCGCCCGAGATCATCCGGCCGCTGGTGTCGGTGTCGCCCGATCGGACCCTCGCGGACCTGCTGCTGACGATGCGGCGCGACACGCTGCACATCGTGCTGGTCAGCGACGGCGGGCGGCCGCTCGGCGTGATCACCCTGGACGACGTGATCCACGCGGTGGTCGGGGAGGCGGGACATCCGATCATGCCGGCCGGGGCTCGTACGGTCGGGTGACCGCTGGCGGGTGCAATCGTTGACCCGGCGTGGTGTGGTGCCAGGGTGTCCAGGATTTTTTCGGACAATTACCCTATGTCAGGTAATCGGTGGGTGCTCCTGCTGACCGGAGTCGTCGTGCTCGCGGTCGGACTCGGCTTCGACGCCAAACCCATCCCGGCGGCCCCGGGGATGCTGCCCACCAGTGAGGTCCCGGTCTCGACACCGCCGGGCGACGTCGGTGTCGCCACCCGGCCGGTCAGCGTGCGGTACACATTCGACGATGGGATCCACCGGCCGATCGCGGACGTGGCCGGGCGCTACCAGCTGCAGGCCCTGGGGCACAACGGCGGCGCCCTT
Source organism: Actinoplanes sp. TBRC 11911 (assembly GCF_012933445.1). Lineage (GTDB taxonomy): Bacteria > Actinomycetota > Actinomycetes > Mycobacteriales > Micromonosporaceae > Actinoplanes. The sequence continues at coordinate 14,524 of NZ_JABBNC010000041.1, read as the reverse complement.
CGCCTGGTGCGTAAGGGCCACGGCTTCGCTCTCGGCTTCCCGGACCGGTGCCGGATGGCCCGTGCCCGGGACTGCCCGACGGCCATTCTCCAGGGCGTACGGGACGACAGCCTGAACCCGGGCCGGCGGCCGCTGCGCTACGGCGCGTCGATCCGGATGACGCACGCCGACCTCGCCGACGGGGCGAACGTGCTGCAGAAGGGCTACTCCGTGGGGGAGATGGGCCAGTTCAAGCTGCAGGTCGACCATTCCCTGGGGCATCCCAGTTGCGTGCTGGCCAACCAGGGGCGCCGCTACCGGGCCGAGCCGTGGCTGGACGTGGCCGACGGAAGGTGGCACGACCTCGCCTGCGAGCGCTCCAACGAGCGACTGTCCATGTCGGTGGACGGGGTGGTGAAGGCGTGGGTGCCGGTGCCGCCGCGGCTGTCGATCGCGAGCGACGAGCCGCTGCGCGTCGGCGGCAAGAGCGCCGGGGATCGAGACGACCAGTTCGCGGGCGAGATCGACAACGTTTTCCTCGACATCGGGGGATGATGCCGGGGAGAGGGGTGTTTCATGCGCGTATCGATCATCGGTAGTGGCGTCATCGGGATGACCGTGGCACACGAGCTCGCGACGCACGGACACGAGGTCACGGTGATTTCCGACCGCGATCATCGAGCGTCGGTCTCGTCGGTGGCGGCGGCGATCTGGTTCCCGTACGGCGTGGGCCGTACCGACCGGGTGATGGCCGCCGCGGCGACGACGTTCCAGCGGTTGGTGGCGTTGGCGGACGATCCCGCTACCGGGGTTCGGATGCGGTCGGGGACGGTGCTCGCACGTACGGCCGCCCCTGATTTTTCGTATATTTCCGGTGTGCCGGTTGTTTCCGGAGTGCCGGACGGCGCGAGTGGCGTACGGTGTGACTTGCCGCTTATTGTCACGGGTGTCTATTTAGGATGGTTACGCAAGCAGCTGGACGATCGGGGGGTACGCCTCGAGAGCCGTTCAGTGTCCGCAATAGATGACGTGACCGACGCCGACGCGGTGGTGGTGGCCGCGGGCTTGGGGTCGGCGGCCCTGGTCGGCGGCGACCCCGGCCTGCACCCGGTGCGCGGCCAGGTCGTCCGCCTGGCAAATCCCGGCCTGACCGACTTCGTCCTGGACGACGACAACCCGGCTGGCCTGACGTACGTGGTCCCTCGAGACGAAGACATCGTGTGCGGCGGCACCGACGAGCCCCATTCCTGGGATGAGCACCCGCACGGCGACGTCGAAGCCGCGATCCTGGCCCGGGCGACCGCTTTGGTGCCGGCCTTGCGCGGCTTGCCGGTGGTCTCACGAGCCGCGGGCCTCCGCCCGGCCCGCCCCCACGTGCGCCTGGAGCTGTTACCGGCCCGTCCCCGCCCGGTCGTCGCCTGCTACGGCCACGGCGGCTCCGGCTTCACCCTCTCCTGGGGCGAGGCCGCCGACGTCCGCCGCCTCCTCGAAAGCCCTGCGATCTGGCCGGAGTAAATGACACGAGCGGCGGCTATCCAAAGTGGTGCGACGCGCGGTATAGATAAGCGCTATTGTCACGCGCGATCGAAGGATGTCCGGTGCTCATTGCCTACATCGACGAGTCGGGGAACACCGGTGATATTGATCAGGGCGGCTCATTGACTTACAGCCTGGGATGCGTTCTTGTTAACTCCCAGGCGTGGCCCGAGTCGTTCAACGATCTTCTTATGTTTCGCCGTCGGGTCAGGGATAAGTTCGGTATACCCATGCGTGTGGAGCTCAAGGCAAATTATCTGCTCCGCAATGGAGGTCCGATCCGCGATCTGGGGCTCGCGCCGGCCGCTCGTAACGTCATCTACAGGGCTCACATGAGAGTCTTGACGGATCTTGGAGCTAGGGTATTCGGGGTTGTCATCGACAAGCGCAACACCATCGCTCAGCCCGCCGCGGTCTTCGACCTGGCTTGGGAGACTCTTCTGCAACGCCTGGAGCGGGCAAGCTTCTACGGGCGACAGCCATTCATGATCATGCACGATGAGGGCGAGGACCTGCAGATCAGGAAACTGGTGCGCCGCGCGCGTCGATATCTCACGGCGGGAAGCATGTATGGTGCGGGATCGTTGGTCAACGCAGCCAAGAAGCTTATCGACGACCCGGTGCCCCGGCGATCGGATCACTCCTATTTCATACAGCTGGCGGACCTGGTCGCCTACGCGGCGTTTCGCAATACCGTCGCTCCTGGGCGAAACATCGCCACGGTTTGCCCTCAGGGGATGTGGCACGAGATCGGCGCGGCCATCCGAACCGAAACCAACCGCTTCAGCGGAGGGACTCCGGGGATTGTCGTGCGTGAGGCATGAAAAGGCCCCCCAGCTGAGCTGGGGGGCGGAAAGTGCCTACGCCGGGCACATGCACCGGTTCAGCCCTTAACGCGAAGACTAACGCGTTAACTGTCCGTCGTGAAGGCCTTCCGTGGCGTTTCTTGGTGGGTCTCCCGGGCCCGGCGGGTGGGCCGGGGCCAGGAGACGGAGGAAAGCCCTACCTACTTCTTGGTCATGAACTCGTCGATGGTCAGTGCCCGGTTCACGATCCGCACGTCGCCGACGTTGCCGTGGAAGACGACGTCGACGGTGCCCTTGTTGGTGTGCGCGCCGAACAGCCAGGGGCGGTTGAGCGACGTCACGCCGATCGACACCCGATTGGGGTTGTCCTGGACCAGGCTGCCCGCGACGTACAGCTTCGAGAACTGGCCGTCGTTGACCACCGCGATGTGGTGCCACTGCAGCTCGGGCAGGCCGTGGCTCCAGTTGGTCGTCGGGTAGGTGGTGTTGGTCGGGTAGTGGTTCCACTGAACTTCGCGGCCGTTGTTCGTGATGTTCAGCTGGGCCAGCGGCTCGTTCACGTTGGTGTTCTTCCCGGACTTGCCGGCCTCGCCCGCCGAGCCGCCGCGGCTGAGCATCGACGCGTTGCCGTTGTTGCCGGAGTTCCAGTCCGCCGGGATCATCACGAACGCTTCGATCGTGTACCCGGAGGTGAACGTCTCGGCGTTCAGCGGCGCGTTGTCCACGGTCGTCAGGTACGCGCCGTGCACCGGGTTCCGGCCGCCGGCGAACTTGAGGCTCGCGTGCCCGGGCTGGTCGGGGTGGTGGTCGGCGGACCAGGTCAGGGTGTCGGCGGCGGTGCCGGTCGGGACGACCACGGTCAGGTCGTTGCCCTTGCCGGACTGGTCGCGGACCTTCTGGCCCGCGGTGAGCGAGGTGCCGTCCGCGCCCAGGCCGTCGAAGCGCCAGTACGCCAGCGTGCCCTTGACGAGCTCCTTGCTGGCCGGCCGGGCAGGCCGGACCGCCGGCGGGATGAAGCTGGCGAACCGCTGCTCGAAGTCGATCGGCATCGAGAAGACGTCGGTCGGGAAGCTGACCCGCGCGATCTGGTTGTCCAGCTCGTTGCGGTCCTCCGGGGCCTTCGACTCGACCCACGGGTTGACCGTCTCGACGTCGATCGTGTTGCGGGCCAGGTCGAAGTGGTACAGCCGCATCATCGCGCCGCCGCCGTAGTAGCGGTTCTGGTAGTTCGCGATGTGCGAGTAGACGTCGTTGCCCTTGGCGTTCTGGCGAGTCGTACGCCCGGTCGGCCAGAAGTGGCCGTTGACGGTCAGGAAGATCTGGTCATTGTCGTTGATCAGCTTGTCCCAGACCGTGTTGCCGTACGCCGAGAACGCCGCGTTGTCGTCCGGGTCGCCGTACTTGTACGGGAAGACCTCGTCACCGTACGTCGGGCCGACGAGCTCGTGGGTGGTGACGATGACCGGCCACTTCGGATGCGCCTTGATCATGTCGTTGGCCCAGGCGAAGCCCGCGTCGGTGGTCCGCCAGTCGAGGGCGAGCACCATCCACGTCTTCCCGGCGGCCTGGAACTTGTGCGCGGTGTTGTAGCCCGACGGGTCCGAGGCCACAAACGACGCGTTGCCCTTGAACCGCTGCGGGCCCATGGTCTGCAGGTACGCCGAGTCACCGCGGCTGTCGTCGCCGGTGACGTCGTGGTTCCCGGCCAGCACGCTGTACGCCACGCCGTGGTTGTCCAGCACCTTGAACGCCTTGCCGACCGCCTTGAACGATGTCGGGTCGGCGTCCTGCGTCATGTCGCCGAGGTGGGCCATGAACACGACGTTGTTGTTCTGGTCCGAGCTGGCGTTGATGAGGTAGCGCAGGGACGCCTCCAGCGGCGCCGCGTCCACGCTGTCCTGGCTGCCCCAGAACTGGTACTGCGTGTCCGGCATGATCGCCAGGGTGAACTGCTGGGAGTCCGGATCGGGGCTCCACGTTCCGGTCTTGGCGTCGGCCGCGGCGAACGCGGGAGTGCCGAGCGCGGACGCGCCGACCGTGCCGAGGGCGGCCGCCGCGCCGCCGGCCAGGGCCGCGTTACGCAGGAAACCACGCCGAGTCTGCTGTGACGGAGAGTTACCGTCACCGGGGGTGTTGGACATTACGGTCCCTTCCCGGATCGATTGTCGAAACCGAAGAGACGCTCTCAGTGCAGTTCATATGCACGGTTACGAACGAATACTGAACGGTTGACCGGGAAAGAAAGCAAAAACGCGGAGGGTAATCAAACGGCATCGAAAGTGAAGGCGAGATGGCCTACGCTGGAGCGGTGGAGGATGCGAGTGACGCGCGACTCAGGGAACTCAAGCTGCTGCGCCGCGTCCGCGACCGGATCGATCGCGACTATGCGCAGCCGCTCGACGTCGAGGCGCTCGCCCGCGGTGTGCATCTGTCCGCCGGGCATCTCAGCCGAGCGTTCCGCGCCGCGTACGGGGAATCGCCGTACAGCTACCTGATGACCCGGCGCATCGAGCGGGCCATGACCCTGCTGCGCCGCGGGGATCTCTCGGTCACCGACGTGTGCTTCGCGGTCGGGTGCTCGTCGCTCGGCACCTTCAGCACCCGGTTCTCCGAGCTGGTCGGCATGTCACCGAGCGCGTACCGCAAGGAGGCCCAGGACGACGCCAAGGGGCTGCCGGGGTGCGTGGTCAAGCAGGTCACCCGGCCGGTCCGGAATCGAGAAGCGCCCGCCGTCCGGCTCACCTAACGTGAGCTGCATGGATCTCATCATTCACACCACCTTCCTGCCGGCCGACGACCCGGACAGCTCCCTGGCCTTCTATCGCGACGCGCTCGACTTCGAGGTGCGCAACGACGTCGGCAAGGGCACCATGCGCTGGATCACGGTCGGGCCGAAGAGCCAGCCGCAGACCTCGATCGTGCTGTCCCCGCCGACGGCCGATCCGGGGCTGACCGACGACGAGCGGCGCACGATCGCCGAGATGATGGCCAAGGGCAGCTACGCGACGATCGTGCTCGCGGCCGCCGACGTGAACGCCGCGTTCGAGCAGGTGCAGGCGGCCGGCGCCGACGTGGTCCAGGAGCCGACCGACCAGCCGTGGGGCGTCCGCGACTGCGCCTTCCGCGATCCCGCCGGAAACATGGTGCGGATCAACCAGATTTCCTGAGTGGACGGGGTCAGAGAGCGCGGCGTACCGGTAACCCGGCGGTGGACGCCGCGCTCAGCACTTCCTCGACCTGCCAGGCGGTCAGGCCGGCGGTGGGCATCGGCAGAAATCTGCCGCCGCCCACCCCGAAGACCACCTGACCCGGCAGCTTGGTGACCCGGCTCAAGGTTTCCCAGGTGTACGCGTGGCGACTGTGCACAGTCGAGTGGGCCACCCCGGCGTCGGTGATCTCGTAGGTCGTCTCCGGCTCGGCCGACGAGGACCGCACCGCGAGACCGACCCAGAGCACCGGCAGCAGCAGCGCGACCACGATCCCGGCCAGCAGCAACGGGTAGTTCAGCGGATCGCCCAGCACCACCGACGCCCCGATCAGCGCCCAGCCGGCGATGCGGGCCGCCATCAGCTCGGCCCGCCGGCTGTCACGTGCGGCGGCGGCGATCAACTGGGCGTCCGGACGCGCGATGACCTGCAGCAACATTCCTGAAATGTACGATTTGCGCGGGTTGGCGCGGAATCGGCCGACCGGGCAGGTCTCAGAAGAGGATCGAGGCCAGCCGCCGCCACTCGTCGCGGGGCAACTGATCGGTCGGGTCCGCGGACAGCGCCTGGATCGCCACCTGATCGGCCCCGGCCGCGAGATGCGCGTCAATCCCGGCCCGCACCGCCTGGTCGTCGCCCCAGACCACGGCCGAGTCGACAAACCGGTCACTTCCGTCGCCGGTCAGGTCGGAATCCGACATTCCGTACTTTTTGAGGGCGTTGGTGTAGTTGGGCAGCGCCAGATAGCTCCGCAGCCGGCGGCGGGCGACCTCGCGCGCCTGGGCCGGGTCCGTACCCATGAAGACCTTCTGCTCGACGACCAGCAGACGGTCCGGCCCGAGTGCCGTGCGCGAGTCGGCGGTGTGCGCGGGCGGCATCAGATAGGGCAGCGCGCCCGCGGTGAGCTCGCGCGCCGCGTCCAGCGCCCGCGGGCCCAGCGCCGCGATCAGCCGTTCTTCCTGCGGCACCTCGTGCAGCTTGTCGCTGACGAAATCGCGCAGCCGGCTTAACGGACGCACGTACATCTGGCCGAGCGCCTCCGCGGCCGGCGCGTGCCCGGATCCCACCCCCAGGAAGAACCGGCCCGGGAAGTGCCGGCGGATCCGCATGTGGCTGGCCGCCAGCCGGGCGCCGTTGCTGCGCCAGATGTCGACGATGCTGGTCCCGACGGTCAGCCTCGAGGTGGCGGCGAGAACAGCCTCGGGCAGCTCCAGGTCGTCCGGCGGGCTGGACCCCAGCCAGATCGTGCCGTAGCCGAGAGACTCCAGCTCCTGCGCCGCCGCCGCGACCTCACCCGCGTTGGCGGGCCAGAGGCGGGCGGGCACCCAGATGCCGTAGCGTCCGATGTCGTTCATAAATGAATCGTACGATTGCGGACTACTCGCCGCCGTAGAGGAGCGCCACATGTACCTGATGATCTCCAAGTACGTGAAGTCGTTAGAAGAGGTCGACGGCGCGCGCGACGACCATTACGCCTTTCTGGACGGTCTCGAGGCACAGGGGCTGGTGCTGCTCGCCGGCCGGCAGGATCCCCCGGTCGGCGGGGTGGTCCTGATCGACGTGGACAGCGAGGCCCGGGCCCTGGAGATCTTCGCCGACGACCCGTACGTGACCGCCGGCGTCGCGGAATACCAGGCGGTCGGCTGGAACCCGCGTCGCGGCAGCCTCAAGGACCATCTGAAGGTGTGAGGTCATCGCCGTCGAGAAGGCCGCGAATGATCAGTTCGCGGCCCACCTCACCGGGGGTCTCGTCGACGATCACCGCGGTGCCCACGTAAGCCTCGCCGAACAGCCCGCGCAGCGCTCTGGCCTGCGCCCCGGTGGCCGCCCAGTCGTCCACCACGAGCACCCGGTCGTGGGGGGTCACGAGGCCTTGGCGTACACCCAGGAATTGTTTGTCACCGCGATGATCCTCGGGGACCTCGGCCCAGCTCATCGCCTCCGCGATCGGGCGCCGGGCACCCGCCCGGTACGCCTCCACGAAGCCCGCGCCCAGTGCCCGCGCGACCAGCGGCCCGACCAGGAAGCCGGTCACCTCGGGCGACACCACGACGGTCGGGCGGGCGGCGCGGAAGAGGTCGGCGAGGCCGTCCCCGAGTCCGGAAAGGATCAGCGGATCCCGCCACCAACCGGACCTGTTGCTCACCAGATATTCGCTGCCACCGCCCGGATCGGTCCACCGGAATCCCGCCCGAAGGCGGTCACGCAGATCGGCTGCCACTCCGACATCCTGTCATCGGCTTGTTGGCCGGGCGTGGCCACGTGGTCAGAACCTGCTCAGACTACGGGTCAAGTTGATGCCGCCGGAGCACTGGATCGGGCATGCTGTTCCGCGTAGCCATGCAAACTCTTCCGTCGGGCCGACGCCCGCTGAGCCCTGGATCCCGCGCCGGTCTCGGCGCGGCCCTCGTGCTGCTCGCGGTCGTGTCGGCGGTGGAGCTGGCGCAGGGCCCGAGCGCTGAATATGTGGGGGTCTTCACCGCGGTGCCGTTCCTGGCCGCGGTGTTCGCGTTCTGGCAGACGGTGATCGTGGCCGGGGTGCTCGCCACCGCGGTCGGCATGGTCTTCGTCGCCGCGGACGGCTCGCTCGGCATGTCCGGCCTGGTCAACATCGTCGGGATCCTGCTGGCTACCGGCATCGCGGCCACCGTCGCGACGATCCGGCAGCGTCAGGCCGACCGGATCGCCGAGCTGCAGCGGCTCGCGGCGGTGGCCCAGCAGGCGGTGCTGCGTCCGGTGGGGCCGCGGGTCGGGGCGCTCGCGGTGTCCGGGCGGTACATTTCCGCGACGGCGGCCGCGGACATCGGCGGGGATCTCTACGAGGCGCTGGACACCCCGTACGGCGTCCGCATCATCATCGGTGACGTGCGCGGCAAGGGGCTGGACGCGGTGCGCCTGGCCAGCATCGTGCTCGGGTCGTACCGCCACGTGGCGTACGAACGGGCTGATCTGCGGCAAATGGTCACCGACCTGGACCGCGCGGTCGCCCGCAGCGTCGGCGACGAGGATTTCGTGACCGCGGCCCTGGTCGAGGAGCGCGGCGGCACGCTCACCATCGTCAACTGTGGACATCCGGCCCCGCTGCTGCTGCGCCGTGGCAAGGTGATTCCGCTGGAACCGCCGGCGCCGGCACCGCCGCTGGGCTTCATGCCGGAGGTGAAGGCGCGCGTCGAGCGGCTCGAGCCCGGCGATCGGCTCCTGCTGTTCACCGATGGGCTGGGCGAGGCGCGCCGCGACGGCGAGTTCTTCCCGACCGCCGATCGGGCGTGGCGGCTGCTCGGGCACGGCACGGTCGGCGACGGGCTGGCGTCTCTGGAAACGGCGCTGGTCGACTGGGTGCACGGTCATCTCGAGGACGACATCGCGCTGGTCCTGCTGGAGTACACGGGACCGGGCGACGGCTCGACCGCGCCCATGCCCAGCTGGGAAGTCGGCGCGGCCGGCAGCTAGACCGCCGCTTCTTCCTCGGCGGGCGCCGGAGCGGGCGCCGGCGACACCGGTACCGGCGGCAGCTCGAGCCGGCGGTGGCGTCCGACGTAGTGACGCGGCTGATTCGCCTGGCGGGGCTCCGGAATGAGGTTCTTGATCGTCGCGAACATGGCGCGCCCCCTTTGGCGGCTTCATTGCTTGCTACTTATCGGGAGCAACGAGCCTTCTGACGCGCCGATACGTCCGCGACCTCATGGGAGCTCGCAAATAGCCGAACGGCCATCCTGCTGCCTACCTGATCGGCGGCGTTTGATGTGCCAACCGGCGGACCACTCCCGCAACTTGGTTGTTTGCGATCAAAATATTTCGAGGTTGTACCGCCCTACCGATGGGTAATACAGTGGGAGTTACTGACGAGTAACTCGCGTTGCCGGAGAGCGGGGCCAGCACCATGACTCACTACAAGAGCAACCTTCGGGACCTCCAGTTCAACCTGTTCGAGGTCTTCGGGGCTGATCAGGCGTTCGGCCAGGCGCCGTACGAGGACATCGATGCCGACACCGCACGCGACGTGCTCGCCGAGGTGAACCGCCTCGCGACCGAGGACCTCGCGGCGAGCTACGAGGAAGCCGACCGCAACCCGCCGGTGTTCGACCCGGCGACCTTCACCGCCCCGCTGCCGGGGGCGTTCAAGAAGTCCTACGAGCAGTGGATCAACGCCGAGTTCTGGCGTCTCGACCTGCCGCCCGAGCTGGGCGGCACGCTCGCCCCCCGAGCCCTCTGGTGGGCCCTCGCCGAGAACGTGCTCGGCGCCAACGCCCCGGTCTGGATGTATTCGTCCGGCCCGCTGTTCGCCAAGGTCATCCAGGAGGAGGGCACCGAGGAGCAGAAGCGCTGGGCCAAGCTCTTCGTCGACAAGGGCTGGGGTTCGACCATGGTCCTCACCGAGCCGGACGCCGGCTCGGACGTCGGCGCCGGCCGCACCCGGGCGATCGCGCAGCCGGACGGCTCGTGGCACCTGGAGGGCGTCAAGCGCTTCATCACCTCGGGTGAGCACGACCTGACCGACAACATCATCCACTACGTGCTGGCGCGGCCGGTCGGTGTGGAGGGTGCGGGCGGCCCGGGCACCAAGGGCCTATCACTCTTTATCGTGCCGAAGTACCACTTCGACCCGGAGTCCGGCGAGCTCGGCGACCGCAACGGCGTCTACGCCACCAACGTCGAGCACAAGATGGGCCTGAAGGTCTCGAACACGTGCGAGGTCACCTTCGGCGAGCACGGCACCCCCGCGACGGGCTGGCTGCTGGGCGAGGTTCACCAGGGCATCCGCCAGATGTTCATGATCATCGAGTCGGCCCGCATGATGGTCGGCACCAAGGCGATCGCGACGCTCTCGACCGGCTACCTGAACGCGCTGGACTACGCGAAGAACCGCGTCCAGGGCGCCGACCTCCTGCAGAACAGCGACAAGAACGCGCCCCGGGTCACGATCACCCATCACCCGGATGTCCGCCGCTCGCTGATGCTCCAGAAGGCGTACGCGGAAGGCCTGCGCGCCCTCGTGGCGTACACATCCACCTGGCAGGACAAGGTCGCGATGGCCCAGGCGGCCGGTGACGCCGACGCGGCCGCGGCCGCCAACCAGGTCAACGACCTGCTGCTTCCGCTGGTCAAGGGGGTCGGCTCGGAACGCGCGTACGAGATGCTCGGCCACGAGTCGCTGCAGACCTTCGGCGGCTCCGGCTTCCTCCAGGACTACCCGATCGAGCAGTACGTCCGAGACGCGAAGATTGACACCCTCTACGAGGGCACGACCGCGATCCAGGCCCTGGACCTCATCTTCCGCAAGATCGTGAAGAACCGTGGCCGCGCCCTCGGCGTGATCGCCGGCGAGATCCAGGCCTTCGCGGAGAGCGACGCCGGCAACGGCCAGCTCAAGGAGGAGCGCTTAGCGTTAGGCAAGGCGTTAGCCGAGTTACAGCAGATCCTGGGCACCATCATGACCTGGCTGACCGGCGACAACCGCGACCTCTACCGGATCGGCCTGACCTCGCGCCGCATCCTCCTCGCGGCCGGCGACGTCATCATCTCGTGGCTGCTGCTGCGCCAGGCCGAGGTCGCACTGCGCGCCCTGGGCACCGACGTCTCCGTCTCCGACAAGCACTTCTACGAGGGCAAGGTCGCGGCCGCGAAGTTCTTCGCCCGCGAGGTGCTGCCCCGGGTCGGCGCCGACCGCCGCATCATCGAGAACACCACGCTGGACATCATGGACATCCCCGAGGAAGCCTTCTAAAACCCCATGTCGTAGCGGGGTGGGTGGTGCGGTTCGCTGCTCCCGCCGAGGGCCGCGGCGGGCCGAGCAGGGCGCGGGGCGCCCAGAACGCTCGGCCCACCACGGCGACGTGCGTGAGTGGTTACGCCCCGTGTCCCCGCTTCGGGACGACCCGCAGCGTCGCCGAGGCGCTGTGGGTCGAGTAGCGCTTCCCGTCGATCACGTTGCGGTAGACGGCTCGGTATTGCGTGCCGTCCCCCTCCTGCGTGGCGGAAACCTTGAGGACGTTCCCGTCAGCGTGCCGGATCTCCACCCACTTGCCGTTGCGCTCCCGCTTCTCCCAGCTCACGCTCGGGGCGGGGAAGGCGTGCGCGGCGGCGTCGAAGGTCACGGTGTCCCCGGCGACGGCGATCTTCGAAACCGGCGAGGCGTCGATGGCCGGAGCCTGGTCGCGGCCGACGACGGTCACCTTGGTCGCGCTCGCCGTGGTTCCGCTTTTTGTGGTTCCGCTTTTTGTGGTCCCGCTCGCCTTGGTCCCGCCCGCCAGGTAGATCATGCCCCGCCGCGGGTCGACGCCCACGCCGGCGACCGGCTTACCCTTTTCCAGGCTCGTCACCTTGCCCCGGACCAGGTCGACGATGGACAGCCCGCCGGTGGTGTGCCCGACATAGGCGATACCGCTGTTCGTGTCCACGTCGAGGGCGCCGACGCCAGCGTCCAGTTTGTACTCGGCCAGCTCCTTCATGCCGTTCCGCGTCTCGTACAACCGCAGCCCGTTGCCGTATGCCACGTACAGGACGCCGGTGGCGTCGTCCAGCCGGATCGCGGACAGCCCGGCACCGATGTTCGCCTGACCGACGGGCTGGAAGTTCTCGTCTAGCCACACGACCTTGCCGTCCGCCGTGGCCAGGAAGACCTGCCCGGTGTACGCGTCGTACTGCGTCGAGACAACCGGCAGGCCGGTGGGGATCGGCGGGATGTACGGGTCGCCGAAGTGGCCCGGTGTGACGACGAACGACGCGATCCGGCCGTCCTGGTAAACGACCAGGACACCGTTGAAGGCCGCGTCATACGACAGGTCCTTGATCGGCGCGCCCGCCTCGAACGAGCCGGTGACCTTGCCGGTTGCCGGGTCGAGCGCCTCGACCCGGCCCTTGCCGGTGCCGGTTCCGTCGGCGAGATAGACGGCGCCCGTGGTCGGGTTCACGGTCGTCGGTCCCGGCTGCGCCACGGTCGGCCCACCGAGCGTTCCGGCGACGGAGTGACCGAGCCGCACTTCCGCCGGTTCCTGCGCGTCGACCTCGTCGGCCGTGCGCCGCGGGCTGACCTTGCCGGTGCTCTTCGGCGCCGGCACCGGCTTGCCGGCCTCGGTCACGTACTTCTCACCGTCGTCGTACTTGGTGATGGTGAAGGCGTCGAGCGTGCCGCCCACCGGGACGTCCGTCGTCGACTGGCCGTCCCACTTGCCCGCCACGACCGACTCGTAGTGGATCTGGTCCTTCGACACGGTGATGCCCTGGAAGGTCGACGTATGCGCGGCGCTGGTGACCTGGGTGGCACCGTTCTGCGTCCACGTGTTGTCGTCCGCCGGGGCCGGCTCGTAGTACTTGGGCCCGGACACCGCCACGGTGTAGACCGGTCCGGTCGTCACGCCAGGCTTGTTGGTCTTGTCGGCGTCCACGTAACCGCGGACGTAGTTGTGGTCGTGACCCATGAGGACCAGGTCGATGTCGTCCCGCTCGAAGACGGGCAGCCACGCCGCGCGCAGGTCGGCCTCGTCACGACCCTCGGCGGCCGAGAAGACCGGCTGGTGGAAGACGGCGACGGCCCACTTGTTCGGGTTGTTCCGGAGCGCCGCGTCGAGCCACTGGCGCTGCATGGTGAGCCATAGCTCGGTCGGGTTCGGGCACGCGACGTGGCACTCGGGTAGGTTGGCCGGGGTGAACAGCGGGATAGCTTCGGAGCGGCTCGCGTTCAGGGAGATGAAGCGTACGCCCTGGTAATCGGTGTAATAGGCGGTCTCGTCGAGGGCGATCTGCATCTGCGCCTCGTAGGCGGCCGTCTGCTTCTCGCCGTCGGTCATGCCCTTGGCCGCCTTGGTGGCGGCGACCGGCCCGTCGCCGGGGAACTCGAAGTTCGACTTCCACTGCTTCAGGAAGCTGTTGTCCTTGAACTCGTGGTTGCCGGGCGCGGCGATGACGTTGCGGGTCTGGCTGTAGCCGTTCATCGCGCCGAACCATTCGGTCCACTCGCTGTCGTCGCTGCCCACATCCACCAGGTCACCGGCGTTGACGGTGCCGACGGCGTCCGGGAATCGCTGGAACGCCTGCGTGACGACCGGGCTCCACTTCTCCGCGATGTCGTTCTGCGCGTCCCCGAAGTAGATGAACGAGAACGGGTCACCGGCCGCCCCCGCCGTGGTGAACGTGTACGTGCGGCTGGCCTCGGCGGCGTTACCCACGTAGTACTCGTACCGTGTGCCGGGCTTCAGCTCGTCGATGGTCGCCGAGTGCGTGCGGGTGGGAACGCCGGCGCTGACGAGTTCTTCGTTGAGCTTCGCGTTGACGACGCGCCAGCTCTTCGTGCCCGCCTTGCGGATGTGCACCTGCCCGCCGGTGACCTTCGACCCGGTACGCCAGGTGAAGGACTGCGCGGTGTCGGCATGCTTGGCCGGGGTGAGCACGATGTTCTCGGGCGTGGCGTCGGCCGGATCGCTTGCCGCGAAGGCCGTTCCCCCCGCGGATATTCCAACGGCGGCCACCGCTGCGGCGGCGACCATCGATCTCGTGAGCAGACGTGACGTCGTGCGGGCTTTCCCCACGTGACGGTCCTTTCGGGTTGTGCCAAATGACCGGGTCACGGCCATCGACCGACCCTCCGCCCCAGAGTTCGCCCCCCGAAAAATCCCCGCGAAACGCCAGAGAAACTCTTACGCCCCTCCTAGCCAGCTTTGATTAATCACTGCTAGACCTCTCCGGGGCCGGGGCCGGGGCCGGGGCCGGGGCCGGGGCCGGGGCCGAGGCCGAGGCCGAGGCCGAGGCCGGATCGGTCGTGGTTATTCCCGTGCCAGGCCGGGGGAGGAACCGAGGTGCTGGTCGAGCCCAGCGAGCCGCACCCCACGCCCACCGTCCGGCCCATCCGGGCGGCGCCGGCGGCGGGCAACCTGCGAGCGCTGGACGAGCCGACCGCACGTAGCGCGACGACCCTGCCCTGGCGCCATCCATCTGTCACTGCTCCCACATTGCGGTCGATCCTGGCCACATTCTGGACTTTCTCGCGACCTTGGATACTTA
>NZ_JABBNC010000040.1 GCF_012933445.1 Actinoplanes sp. TBRC 11911 | reverse complement strand
CTGCGAAAAGTCCACGGTGTCGGCGCGATGCCCCATCTAGCGAGAACGTCCAACGCGCCACAGAGCGCCGCCGTTCCGACCATGGCGACCTCCTCGGCCACGGCGGCGTCCGGTTGCGCAACGGGTCAGCCGCAGCGGACTCCGGTTCACGCATGCACTCGGCCGCAGCGGCCCCAGGTCACGCATGCACTCGGCCGCAGCAACCCCCGGTCACGCATGCAACAGCCGCCGGTCACGCATCGACTCGGCCCCAGGGCCCCAAGGTGACGATCAAGGTCGGCGGAAGCTCATCGCAGCTCAACCGGCTACGCCGAGCGGCGGCGCAGCCGGGAAACCCCATCGACCCGACCCCACGGACCGCTACCAACCGTGGTGGGCTGCGTCCGACCCACCCCCTGGGCGCCCAGTCAGCCCGTGGCCGCACCTCGACCGGCGACTTAGCTCAGGAATTGTCGGGCTAGTGGACCAGGGCGTCGACGGCGACGGCGGCGAAGAGGATCGTCAAGTACGTGATGGACCAGTGGAACAGCCGCATCGGCTTGGCCGGCTCGCCGCGGCGGGTGCGGCGGACCAGCAGGTAGGCCTCGCGCAGGAACAGCGCGCCGGTCACGATCGCGGTCAGGCCGTACGCCCAGCCGAGCCCGAGCGGCCACGCCGCGAGCGACGACACGACGGTTAACACGGTGAACAAGGCGATCTCGGCGTTCACCCGGTTCATCGAGCGCACGACGGGCAACATCGGGACGCCGGCGCGGGCGTAGTCGTCCTTGTACTTGATGGCCAATGCGTAGAAGTGCGGCATCTGCCAAAAGAACACAACGGCGAAAAGCACCCAGCCCAGAGCCGACACCGTGCCGGTCACGGCCGCCCAGCCGATGATCACCGGGGCCGCGCCGCAGATGCCGCCCCAGAACGTGTTCGCCGGGGTGCGGCGCTTGAGCCACAGCGTGTAGACGACGTCGTAGTAGAAGATCGCGCCCGCGGTCAGGGCCGTTGCCAACCAGTTTGTGAACACCGCCATCATTGCGACGGAGATCACGGCCAGCGTCAGTCCGAAGATCAGAACCGCTCTGGGCGTCACGCTGTGTGCCGGTAGCGGGCGCCGTTTCGTACGGCGCATCAATTCGTCGATGTCGCGATCGATATAGCAGTTCAGGGCGCTCGCGGCACCCCCGGCAAGCCCCCCACCGACCAGCACCACGATAAGAGTGCGCAGGTCAGGCCACCCACCGGCGGCCACCATCATGGTCGGGATGGTCGTTACCAGGAGCAACTCGACGATCTGCGGCTTGGTCAGCGCCAGGTAGGCACGGAACACAGCGATGAGATCGCGGCGCGTTTCGGAACTTGCCGCGTCAGCGGCGCGTTCCCGAACGACCGGCGGCCGCCCATGGACGGGACGCTCGGTGATCATGCTCACGGACTGCCACCTTCCGGCATCGGCACTGCCAAGACACGACCGTTGCCGGCTGCTGACCGGCGGCGCGCTCGGACAGACTACGCTCAGCCGTCTGCGCTGCTCCGGCCACCCGGGCAAGGTGCAGGGCGTCACACGCGGCGTGTCCGCTCACAGCGTATGCGCGTGGGCCGTTCCCCCGGCGAGGGTTTACGGCAAGTGGATAGGGTCAACCTCAAAAGGGTCCCTCATTAAATTGCCCGAGGAGCACAACCGACGTGGCTGCCAAAGATCATGCTCTCAATTGGTCCGACCTAGACCGCAAAGCGGTGGACACCGTCCGGGTCCTGGCCATGGATGCCGTCGAGAAGGCCGGTAACGGTCATCCCGGCACCGCCATGAGCCTGGCGCCGGCCGCATATCTCCTGTTCAACCGGGTGATGCGGCACGACCCGACGGACCCGCACTGGCCCGGCCGGGACCGGTTCGTGCTCTCCGCCGGACACTCCAGCCTCACTCTCTACATTCAGCTTTACCTCAGTGGTTACAGCCTGTCGTTGGATGACCTCGCCTCCCTGCGCCAGTGGGAGTCGCTCACCCCCGGTCACCCCGAGTACGGGCACACCCCGGGCGTCGAGATCACCACCGGCCCGCTGGGTCAGGGCATCAGCAACGCCGTGGGTATGGCGATGGCCACCCGGCGTGAGCGCGGTCTCTTCGACCCGTCGACCGATTCGGGTCAGTCCCTGTTCGATCACAACGTCTACGTGATCGCGTCGGACGGTGACATCGAGGAGGGCATCAGCCACGAGTCCAGCGCCATCGCCGCGGTGCAGAAGCTCGGCAACCTCACGGTCATCTACGACGACAACGAGATCTCCATCGAGGACGACACCCGTATCGCCAAGAGCGAGGATGTCGGCGCGCGCTACGAGGCGTACGGCTGGCATGTCCAGACGGTCTCGTGGCGCAAGGGTGACCCGGCCAAGGGCGACTACAACGAGGACGTCGAGGCGCTGTGGCAGGCCGTGCAGGCCGCCCAGGCGGTGACCGACAAGCCGTCGTTCATCGTGCTGAAGACGATCATCGGCTGGCCGGCGCCGAACAAGCAGAACACCGGCAAGGTGCACGGCTCCGCGCTGGGCGCCGACGAGGTCAAGGCCACCAAGGAGATCCTCGGCTTCGACCCGAACGTGTCGTTCGACGTCGACCCGAAGGTGCTGGAGCACACCCGCGCCGTCGCCGAGCGTGGCCGCGAGCAGCACGCCGAGTGGAGCAAGAACCACGCGGCCTGGGCGAAGAGCAACCCCGAGCGCAGCGCGCTCTGGGACCGCGTGACCGCGCACCAGCTGCCGAACGACTGGGAGAAGTCGCTTCCCGAGTTCCCCGCGGACCCCAAGGGCATCGCCACCCGCGCCGCCTCGCAGCAGGTCCTGAACGCCCTCGCGCCGGTGCTGCCGGAGCTGTGGGGCGGCTCGGCCGACCTCGCGGAGAGCAACAACACGACGATGAAGGGCGAGCCGTCGTTCATCCCGGCCGAGTACGCGACCAAGGCGTTCCCGGGTAACGAGTACGGCCGCACGATGCACTTCGGCATCCGCGAGCACGGCATGGGCGCGATCCTCAACGGCATCGTGGCGCACGGCGCGACCCGCCCGTACGGCGGAACGTTCCTGATGTTCAGCGACTACATGCGCGGCGCCGTCCGGCTGGCCGCGCTGATGAAGCTGCCGAGCATCTTCGTGTACACGCACGACTCGATCGGCCTCGGCGAGGACGGCCCGACGCACCAGCCCGTCGAGTCGCTGTCGGCGCTGCGCGCGATCCCCGGCCTGAACGTGGTTCGCCCGGCGGACGCCAACGAGACCGCGTACGCCTGGCGGGGTGCTCTGGAGCACACCGACACGCCGACCGCGCTCGCGCTGAGCCGGCAGAACCTCCCCACGATCGACCGCTCGAAGTACGCGTCGGCCGAGGGCACCCTCAAGGGCGGATATGTGCTTTCGGACGCATCGAACGGCGAGCCGAAGGTGATCCTCATCGGCACCGGCTCCGAGGTGCAGTACTGCCTGACCGCCCAGGAGCGGCTCGAGGCGGAGGGCACCCCGACTCGAGTGGTGTCGATGCCCTGCCAGGAGTGGTTCTACGCGCAGCCGCTGGCCTACCAGCAGGAAGTCATCCCGCGCGGGGTCAAGGCACGTGTGACGGTCGAGGCTGGCATCCGGATGAGCTGGGACCGCATTCTTGGAGATGCGGGCGAGCCGGTGAGCATCGAGCACTACGGCGCCAGCGCGCCTGCCAAGATTCTTTTCGAGCAGTTCGGCTTCACCGCGGACAACGTGGTGGCGAAGGCCAACGCCTCCCTGGCCAAGGTGGGCGAGATCACCGGTCACACGACCGGCAACTGAGCCGCACTGCGCAGCAACAGAAGAAGGAGTAGCAAGATGACCACCGACAGGCTGGCCGAACTCTCCGCCGCGGGTGTGGCGGTTTGGCTCGATGATCTCTCCCGGGTCCGGATCACCACCGGCTCGCTCGACAAGCTGCGCCGTGAGCAGCACGTCGTCGGGGTTACCACCAACCCGACGATCTTCCAGAAGGCGCTGTCCGACGCCGACGCGTACGAGGACCAGGTCAAGGACCTCGCGGCGCAGCAGGTGACGGTCGAGGAAGCCATTCGCCTGATGACGGCGAAGGACGTCCGGAACGCCTGCGACGTGCTGCGCCCGGCGTACGACGCCTCGAACGGCGTCGACGGCCGCGTCTCCATCGAGGTCGACCCCCGCAAGGCGCACGAGACCGCGGCCACCGTGGCCGAGGCCAAGACGCTGTGGTGGCTGGTGGACCGGGAGAACCTGTTCATCAAGATCCCGGCGACGGCCGCCGGCCTGCCCGCGATCACCGACACCCTGGCCGAGGGCATCAGCGTCAACGTCACGCTGATCTTCTCGATCGAGCGTTACCGCCAGGTCATGGACGCGTTCCTGGCCGGCATGGAGAAGGCCAAGGCCAACGGCCACGACGTCACCAAGATGGCGTCGGTGGCATCGTTCTTCGTCTCGCGCGTGGACACCGAGGTGGACAAGCGCCTCGACAAGATCGGCTCGGACGCCGCGAAGGCGCTGCGGGGCAAGGCCGCCATCGCCAACGCGCAGCTCGCGTACGAGGCGTACACCGAGGTGTTCTCCTCCGACCGCTGGAAGGCGCTGGCCGCGGCCGGCGCGCTCCCGCAGCGCCCGCTGTGGGCCTCCACCTCGACGAAGAACCCGGAGTACCGCGACGTGATCTACGTCGAGGAGCTGGTGGCTCCCGGGATCGTCAACACCATGCCGGAGCCGGTGATCCACGCGTTCGCCGACCACGGCGAGACCCGCAAGGACGCGATCACCGCGCACTACGCCGACGCCAAGAAGGTCTTCGCCGACCTGCGGGCCGCCGGCATCGACCTCGACGACGTCTTCCAGACCCTGGAGGACGAGGGCGTCGAGAAGTTCGAGGCGAGCTGGGTGGAGCTCCAGGGGGGCGTCGCCAAGTCGCTCAAGGCCGGCACCACCGACGCCGCCTGATATAGCACGAAAAATCGGCCGGGGCGCGCGCTTGGCGAGCCCCGGCCGAGCAAGCCGTAAGACACCTGCACGACACTGATTACTGGCAGGATGAACCCGTGGGCAATCCGCTGCGTACCGCACAGGACCGCAGGCTCCCCCGGATCCCGGAGCCCTGTGCTCTGGTGATCTTCGGAGTCACCGGTGACCTGTCTCGAAAGAAGCTCATCCCGGCCGTTTACGACTTGGCCAACCGCGGTCTCCTGCCGCCCGGTTTCGTGGTTCTGGGCTTCGCCCGCCGCGACTGGGGCGACGGCGATTTCGAGTCCCTGGCCTACGAAGCGGCAAAGAAAGGCGCCCGAACCCCGTGGCGCGAGGACGTCTGGCAGCGGCTGGCGAGCCAGTTCCAGTTCGTCCCCGGCTCGTTCGACGACGACGCCGCCTTCGACCACCTGGCCGCGACCCTGGACGACCTGCGCGAGCGCAACGGCATCCCGGGTAACGCCGCCTTCTACTTCTCCATCCCGCCGGCCGCGTTCCCGCTGGTGCTCAACCAGCTCGCGCGTACCGGGATGGCCGACAACGCGAAGTCCGGCGGCTGGCGCCGGGTCGTCGTGGAGAAGCCGTTCGGCAACGATCTGCAGACCGCGATCTCGCTGAACCAGCTGGTGGACGAGGTCTTCACGCCGCAGGACGTGTACCGCATCGACCACTACCTGGGCAAGGAGACGGTCCAGAACATCATGGCCCTCCGGTTCGCGAACAGCTTGTTCGAGCCGGTGTGGAACTCGAAGTACGTCGACTCGGTGCAGATCACCATGGCCGAGGACGTCGGCATCGGCACCCGGGCCGCGTTCTACGACGCGTCCGGCGCCGCCCGCGACGTGCTGCAGAACCACCTCCTGCAGCTGCTCGCCCTGGTGGGCATGGAGGAGCCGACCTCCTTCGACCCGCAGGAGGTGCGGGCCGAGAAGCTCAAGGTGCTGCGCGCGATCAGCCTGCCCAGCGACATCGCCAAGGGCTCGGTCCGCGGTCAGTACCTTCCCGGCTGGGTGGCCGGTGAGCGCGCGGTGGGCTACCTCGAGGAGAAGGACATCCCGTCCGACTCCACCACCGAGACGTACGTGGCGGTCCGCCTCGGCATCCAGAACAGGCGCTGGGCCGAGGTGCCGTTCTACGTACGGGTCGGCAAGCGGATGCCGCGCCGGGTGACCGAGATCGCGATCCTGTTCAAGCGCGCGCCGCACCTGCCGTTCGACCCCGCCGACGTGGAGATGCTGGGCCACAACCAGCTGGTCATCCGGGTCCAGCCGGACGAGGGCGTGGTGCTCAAGTTCGGTTCCAAGGTGCCCGGCACCACGATGGAGGTCCGCGACATCGCGATGGACTTCCAGTACGGCGAGGCGTTCACCGAGTCCAGCCCCGAGGCGTACGAACGATTGGTGCTCGACGTGCTGGTCGGCGACCGGACCCTGTTCCCGGACGCCTCCGAGGTCGAGCAGTCCTGGCGGGTCATCGACCCGCTGGAGGCGGCGTGGGCGGACACCAAGCCGGACCCGTACCGGGCCGGCGAGTGGGGCCCGCGCGCCGCGGACGAGATGCTGGCCCGTGAGGGCCGTGCTTGGAGGCGTGCATGATCGGCTTGTGGGACACCACCGGTAACGAGGTCGTCAAGGCTCTGGCGGCCGAGCGGCGCAGCGCCGGCGGCGTCGCGTCCGGTCTGGCCCTGACCCTGGTCGCGGTGGTGGAGGAGAAGAAGGTCCGGGAGGCCGAGGCGGCCGCCACGATCGCGGCGGCGGCGCACCCGTGCCGGCTGCTCATCGTGGTCCGTTCCGACCTGGAGGGCCGCAGCCGCCTGGACGCGGAAATCGTCGTGGGCGGCCGTCTCGGCCCGGCCGAGGCCGTCGTCATGCGCATGTACGGACGTCTCGCGCTGCACGCCGAGTCGGTGGTCATGCCGCTGCTCGCCCCGGACGTGCCGGTCGTGACGTGGTGGCACGAGGAGCCGCCGCACATGATCGCGAACGACTTCCTGGGCGTGGTGGCGGATCGGCGCATCACCGACGCCGCGCTGGCGCCGGACCCGGTGGCCGCGCTGCGCCAGCGGGCGGTCGACTACGCCCCCGGCGACACCGACCTGACCTGGACCAGGATCACGCTGTGGCGCACCCTGGTGGCCGGCGCGTTCGACACCACCGAGGAGCGCGTCACCGGCGCGACCATCGTGGCGCCGAAGACCGACCCGACCGCCGCGCTGATGAGCGGCTGGCTGCAGTCCCGGCTCGGCATCGTGCCGACGTGGGAGTACAGCGACCGCTCCCCGCGCATGCACTCGGTGCAGCTCGAGTGCGCGAACGGCGACTGCGTCACGGTCACCCGCGAGGAGAACACGGCGCTGTTCAGCCGTACCGGCCAGGAGGACCGCTACATGCCGCTGCCGAAGCGGCCGGTCGGCGACGAGCTGGCCGAGGAGCTGCGCCGCCTGGACGCCGACCAGATCTACGGCGAGGCCCTCGGCGCGATGGCCGGCGTGACCGGCCTGGACGCCAAGCCGACCTCCCGGGTGCACGTCTGGAAAGACCCGGCCCTGGCCGCCCGCGCGGGCGCCGAGGCCGGTGCGATGGCGGGCCCCGGCGGCTCCGCCGCATAAGCGACACAGCTGGAGAAAAGGGCCGTCCGCCGTTCGGCGGGCGGCCCGCATCAATTGAGGAGACGAACCCGTGAGCAAGACTCTGGTCGTCGTGGTACCCGACGCCGACATCCTGGCGGCGACCGTGGCGTCCCGGCTGGTCACCAAGATCGTCGACGCGCAGGCCGAACGCGGCTTCGCGAGCGTCGTGCTGACCGGCGGCCGCATCGCCGGCAAGGTGCTGCACACCATCAAGGAGCTGCCCGCGGCGGCCGCGATCGACTGGGCCCGCGTCGACCTGTGGTGGGGCGACGAGCGTTTCCTGCCGGCCGGCGACCCGGACCGCAACGAGACGCAGGCGCGCGCCGCCCTGCTGGACGCGCTGCCGCTTGATCCGGCCCGGGTGCATGCCATGCCCGCCTCCGACGGCCCGGACGGCGACGATGCCTCTGCGGCGGCCGCGCGGTACGCCCGCGAGCTGGCCACCGGCGGTGCCGAGGTCCCCCCGTTCGACGTGCTGATGCTCGGCGTGGGCGAGGACGGTCACGTGGCCTCGCTGTTCCCGGAGCACCCGGTGCTGAACGAGACCGGCACCACGGCGGCCACCTTCAACAGCCCGAAGCCGCCGCCGACCCGCGTCACGCTGACGATGCCGACGATCCAGACCGCCGACGAGGTGTGGCTGGTCGCCGCCGGCCCGGACAAGACGGACGCGGTGGGCCGGGCCCTCAACGGCGACAAGCTGCTGCCCGCGGCGCACGCCACCGGCACCACGAAGACGTACTGGCTGCTCGACCGGGCGGCCGCCGCGAACGTGGCGAAGGCTTAATCGCGGGCGGAGATCTGCTGCACGGCCCAGCCGTTGCCGTCGGGGTCGGCGAAGAAGACGAATCCGACATTGTCCAGCGGCTGCAGCGGCGGCTCCGACTTCGGGCCCATCATCTGCACCTCGCTGACCGCCACGCCGCGCTTGCTGAGCTCGGCGTGCGCGGTCTCGATGTCGTTCACCACCAGCTGCAGCCCCTTCAGCGAGCCGGGCGCCATGTCCGGCACCGCGCCCTTGCCGATGACGATCGAGCAGCCGCTGCCCGGCGGGGTGAGCTGCACGATCCGGATGTCGTCGCTGATCACGGTGTCGTGGTCGACGGCGAAGCCGAGCTGGTCGGCGTAGAAGGACTTGGCACGGTCGATGTCGGAAACGGGGACGATGACGACTTCGAGTGTCCAGTTCATCGCCTCATGGTGGCAGAAAACTAAGCTCGCGACGTGCAACCGATCATTCGCCCGTACGGCAAGCAAGACCTGGACGCGGTTTACGACATCTGCGTGCGCACCGGCGACAACGGCCTGGACGCGCGCGGGCACTTCAGCTCCGACACGTTGCTGGGCGACGTCTACGCCGCGCCCTACGTGACGCTGGAGCCGGAGCACGCGCACATCCTGGACGACGGCACCGGGCGGGCGGTCGGCTACATCATCGGCACGGCCGACACCGAGCGTTTCGTCCGGCGCTTCCGCGCGGAGTGGCTGCCGGTCGTCGCCGGCCGGCACCCGGAGGGCGACCCGCGCGACGCCGGTCTGCTGTGGCGGCTGCACCACCCGGAGCAGCCGACGCTGCCCGAATATCCGGCGCACCTGCACATCGACCTGCTGCCGGAGGCGCAGGGTCGCGGCTTCGGCCGGCGGCTGATGGAGGCGTTCCTGAGCGGCCTGCGCGCGGCCGGCGTCGGCGGCGTGCATCTGGGGGTGTCCCCCGACAACAAGCCGGCCCGCGCCTTCTACGACCGGCTGGGCTTCACGCCGCTGGACGAGTCCGGCACGACACTGGTGCGCCGGATCGCCTGACGCCTAGCCCCGGCCGCGGCGCTGGCGGACCTTGGCCAGCGCCTCCTCCAGGATCTTGGCGCCGTCCTCCTCCGAGCGGCGCTCCTTGACGTACGCCAGATGCGACTTGTACGGCTCGGCGCGCAAGCGTCCCGGCGGGTTCTCCGAGTCGAGCCCGGCGGGCTGGCCGCAACGCGGGCAGTCCCAGGTCTCCGGCGCCGGCACGTCGGCCGCGAACAGCACCTGGCTGTCGTGGCCCGCGGCACAGAAGTAGGTGACCTGCCGGCGCGGGGCGGGTTCGCTGCGCTCGTCGGGTCGCATCGGGCTCGACCCGACGCGACTTCCGCGGATCGCACTGCCACTGGACACGGACGTCACTCCTGTCTCGAGGGCGTTGCATCGACGGCCGGAAACATGGCCGTGACATGGGGAAACAAAAACACCGCGCGTCCGGCCGAACCGGACGCGCGGCGTATTCTACGACTCTTTGCCGAAGGTCAGGAAGACGGCACCGCGGTGCGCAGCCAAAGCCCCAGACCGACGATGCAGGCGAACCAGATCACGCCCACCAGAACGGTGTAGCGGTCCAGGTTTTTCTCCGCCACCGAGGAGCCGGCGAGGCTCGACGTGACGCCGCCGCCGAACATGCTCGACATACCGCCGCCCTTGCCGCGGTGCAGCAGGATCAGCAGCGTTAGCAAAATGCTGGTGATGACCAGCAGCACGATCAACGTGTACGCGAACCACATCGGCATGGCCGGTCGGATCCTCTCGAAGGGCGGCCCTCTTCTAGAGGGCGCTGCAGCACAGCAACAATACCGTGTGCCCGGACACGACTGCGGTCCGGGCACACCAGCGACTTCAGCGGACGATGTGCTCCCGGTACCGCACGATCTTGGCAAACTCCTCGGCGTCCAGGCTCGCGCCGCCGACCAGCGCGCCGTCCACGTCCGGCTCGGCCATCAGGGCCGCGATGTTGGCGGCCTTGACCGACCCGCCGTACAGGATGCGGACCTCGTCGGCCACCTCGGCGCCGTGCTGCTTCGCGACGCACTCGCGGACCGCGTGGCACATCTCCTCCGCGTCCTCCGGCGTCGCCGTCTTGCCGGTACCGATGGCCCAGACCGGCTCGTACGCGATGACGACCCGCTTGACCTGATCGGCGGTGAGCCCGGCCAGGCCACCCTCGACCATCTGGACGCAGTGCGTGATGTGGTCGCCCGCCTCGCGCACGAAATCACGCTCGCCCACGCAGAGGATCGGGGTGATCCCGGCCGCGAACGCCGCCTTCACCTTGGCGTTGACCAGCGCGTCGGTCTCATGATGGTATTGCCGGCGCTCGGAATGCCCGGCCAGCACGTACGTGCAGCCGAGCTTCTCCAGCATCGCACCGGAGATCTCCCCCGTGTACGCCCCGGATTTGTGAACGGAAACGTCCTGCGCCCCGTACACGATCCGGAGTTTGTCGCCGTCAACCGCGGTCTGCACCGTTCGCAGATCGGTGAACGGTGGCAGGACTGCCACCTCGATCTCGGTGAGGACCTTCTCGTTGAGACTCGCAGCAAGCTTCTGAACGAGCAGATTCGCCTCGAAATGATTGAGGTTCATCTTCCAGTTGCCGGCCATCAGGGGCCGTCGCGCCGGTTCTGCCATTTACCTCTCCAGTGCTTCGACGCCGGGGAGCTTCTTTCCTTCCAGATATTCCAGGGACGCTCCACCGCCGGTGGAGATGTGCCCAAATCCGCTCTCGTCGAGGCCCAGCGTGCGCACGGCCGCGGCCGAGTCACCGCCGCCCACGACCGAGAAGCCGTCAATCTTGGTGATGGCCTCGGCGACGCCCCGGGTGCCGGCCGCGAACGGCGCCAGCTCGAAGACGCCCATCGGGCCGTTCCAGAACACCGTCTTCGCGCCGGCGATCGCCTCGTTGAACAGCGTCACCGAGGCGGGACCGATGTCCAGCCCGAGCCGGTCGGCCGGGATCTCGGAAGCCTGCACCACGTCGTGCTCGGCCGCGGCGTCGAACGCCGTCGCGGCGACGATGTCGACCGGCAGCACGATCCGGCCCTGGGCCTCGGAGATCAGGTCACGGCAGGTCGCGACCATGTCCTCCTCGAGCAGCGACTTGCCCACCTCGTGGCCCTGGGCCTTGAGGAAGGTGAAGCACATGCCGCCGCCGACCAGGAGCTTGTCGACCTTCGGCAGCAGCGCCTTGATCACGGCCAGCTTGTCGGACACCTTCGAACCGCCGAGGACCACCACGTACGGCTGCTCGGGGCTCTCGCTCACCCGGCGCAGGACCTCGACCTCGCGCAGGACCAGGCCGCCCGCGTAGTGCGGGAGCAGCGCCGGCACGTCGTACACCGAGGCGTGCTTGCGGTGCACGGCGCCGAACGCGTCGTCGACGTAGTAGTCGGCGAACGCGGCCAGCTGCTCGGCGAAGGCGACGCGTACGGCATCGTCCTTGGCGGTTTCGCCCTCGTTGAAGCGAAGGTTCTCCAGCAGCAGGACGCCGCCGTCGGACAACTCGGACGCCTTGGTCTGGGCGTCGTCACCGATGGTGTCGGCGGCGAAGACCACGGGGGTGCCGAGCAGCTCGGCCAGACGGGTGGCGACGGGCGCGAGCGTGTATTTCGGGTCGGGCGCGCCCTTGGGACGGCCCAGGTGCGAGCACACGATCACCCGGGCGCCCGCGTCACGCAGGGCGATCAGCGTCGGCAGCACCGCGCGGGCCCGGCCGTCGTCGGTGATCACACCGGGTTCGGTCTTGTCGAACGGGACGTTCAGGTCGGCGCGCACGAGCACACGCCGACCCGACACACCCTCGCCGAGCAGGTCGTCGAGAGTCTTCAAAGCTCAGGCCCCGACCAGCTTGACCACGTCGACGAGGCGGTTCGAGTAGCCCCACTCGTTGTCGTACCAGCCGACGACCTTGACCTGGTTGCCCATGACCTTGGTGAGGCCGGCGTCGAAGATGCAGGAGGCCGGGTCCGTGACGATGTCCGCCGAGACGATCGGGTCCTCGGTGTAGCTCAGGTAGCCCTTGAGGGCGCCCTCGCTCGCGGCCTTCATCACGGCGTTGACCTCGTCGACCGAGGTCTGCTTCTTGGCCGAGAAGGTGAGGTCGGTGGCCGAGCCGGTCGGGATCGGCACCCGCATCGCGAAGCCGTCCAGCTTGCCCTTGAGCTCGGGCAGCACCAGGCCGATCGCCTTGGCGGCGCCGGTCGAGGTCGGTACGACGTTCAGCGCGGCGGCGCGGGCGCGACGGAGGTCCTTGTGCGGGCCGTCCTGCAGGTTCTGGTCCTGCGTGTACGCGTGGATCGTGGTCATCAGACCCTGCTCGATGCCGATCGCGTCGTTGAGCGCCTTCGCCATCGGGGCCAGACAGTTGGTGGTGCAGGACGCGTTCGAGATCACGGTGTGCTTCGCGGCGTCGTACAGGTTGTCGTTGACGCCCATCACCAGCGTGATGTCCTCGTTCTTGGCCGGCGCCGAGATGATGACCTTCTTGGCGCCGTTGTCCACGTGCACCTTGGCCTTGGTGGCGTCGGTGAAGAACCCGGTCGACTCGATGACGACGTCGGCGCCCAGGTCACCCCACTGGAGGGCGGCGGGGTCACGCTCGGCGAACGCCTTGAACGTGTGGCCGCCCACGGTGATCTCGTCGGCGGTGGCCTTGACCTCGTACGGAAGGCGGCCCAGGATCGAGTCGTACTTGAGAAGGTGCGCGAGGGTCGCGTTGTCGGTCAGGTCGTTCACGCCGACGATCTCGATGTCCGCGCCGGAGGCCAGAGCCGCCCGGAAGAAGTTTCGGCCGATACGGCCGAAGCCGTTGATGCCAACCCGGATGGTCACAGGAAGGTCTCCTCGTGTCGGTCCGCCGGATGACCAGCGGATGTCTGCGTCTGCCGACCGCTTCTCGAGGGCGGCAGAGAGGGTGTCCGGCCGCCGCGCCCGAGGTGAGGAGGCGCCCTGGCGGCCTGGCTGCCGGCACCGTCGCCGTCGTTCTGAACACTATCCGAGTGCCCGCACGCGACGGCGGCCGGGTCGTCTGCTAAGCGGGTCCGACCTCGCTTATCCGGTAACCGTCCGGATACGTCTTGGTCACAATGCCCTCGGCGTACTGCCCGACCGTGCGAGGCCTGCCGAAGTGCCGCAACAGCAGCTTCCGGGCCCGCAGCGTGGCGTGCAGCCCGGCACGAACCGGCCAGGCCGGCGGCGCCACCTTGACGGCCGCCCGCAGACGATCGTCGTACAAGGCGCTGACCAGCGCGTTACCCAAGGGCGCGAGCGGCGGCGGGACCCGGGCGAGAAGATACGAACGGGTGGCCCGCTCCACCGTCGCAGCGTCGTCGTTCGGCACCAGCTGAGCCTCGTCGAACGCGTCGAACCAGGCCTCGAGCTCCTCCAGAGTGTCCGGAATGCCGCTGACGTGCATCATCCGGCCGAGCTCGCTGTACCACCGGAAGGTGGCCCGCCGCTCGTGCTCGGACAGCGGGCGCCAGCCGTACCGATCGAGCCAGCGCAGCGAGATCACCGCGCCCGCGGCCAGCACGTAGAGATATTCATCGGCCGGGACGTCCCGGTAGGGCCGGTGAATCTGGTTGACCCGGCGCACCGCTTCCCGCCCGCGCTCGCTCTCGAAGCCGTTGAGCAGGATCTCCTTCATGAGAATGCCGGTGTCGTCGATCCGCTTCTGCGCCCGCTCGGTGAACTCGCCGGTGCCGACCAGCACCTTGGCCACCGTGGGCGTACTGAAGCTGCGGTTGAACGCCAGGTTGAGCGACATGCGCATGTCCCACGGGAACTCGAAGCGATACATGATCTGGTAGATCGCCACGTAGTCCCGGTCGGGGTCGAGCTCGCGGATCCGTTCGAGGTTGGCGAGACGGTCCCTCAGCACGCCATCATCTCCGGCGTGACCGCCGCCTCGGTGTCCGGAATGCCCAGGTCACGGGCCCGCTTGTCGGCCAGCGCGAGCAGCCGCCGGATGCGACCGGCGATCGCGTCCTTGGTCAGCGGCGGGTCGGCCAGCGCGCCCAGCTCCTCCAGCGAGGCCTGCCGGTGCTCCAGCCGCAGCCGGCCGGCCGAGGTGAGGTGGTTCGGCGCCTCCTCGGCGAGGATCTCCAGCGCCCGGGTGACCCGAGCGGCGGCGGCCACCGCGGCACGCGCCGAGCGGCGCAGGTTGGCGTCGTCGAAGTTGGCCAGGCGGTTGGCCGTGGCGCGAACCTCGCGGCGGACCCGGCGCTCCTCCCAGGCCAGCACGCTGGCGTGCGCGCCGATGCGGGTGAGCAGCGCGGCGATCGCGTCACCGTCCTTGATGACCACCCGGTCGACGCCGCGGACCTCGCGCTCCTTGGCGGTGATGCCGATCCGGCGGGCGGCACCGCGCAGCGCCAGCGCGGCCTCGGGGCCGGGGCAGGTGATCTCCAGCGCGCTGGAGCGGCCCGGCTCGGTGAGCGAGCCGTGCGCCATGAACGCGCCCCGCCAGGCGGCCACCGCGCAGCAGACGTTGGCCGAGACCACGTGCGGCGGGAGGCCACGGACCGGGCGGCCGCGCACGTCGAGCAGGCCGGTCTGCCGGGCCAGCGCCTCACCGTCCTTGACGATGCGCACGATGTAGTGGCTGCCCTTGCGCAGGCCACCGGAGGCGAGCACGTGCACCTCGCTCGAGTAGCCGTACACGTCGGCGATCTCGCGCCGCAGGCGCCGGGCCACCGCACCGGTGTCCAGTTCCGCCTCGACCACGACGCGGCCGGAGACGATGTGCAGGCCGCCGGAGAAGCGCAGCAGGGCCGCCATCTCCGCGCGACGACAGCACGGCTTGGGCACATCGACCCGGCTCAGCTCGTCTTTGACAGCTGCCGTCATCGCCATTGTGTTGTCACCTCATGCGCCGGATCTTGAACAGTGTGTGCCTGCATCACGCCTCTGCTTAACGAGCGGCGCCCAATACTGGCACCAGTGCAACGCCCAACGACTCAGGATCATGCCGTGGGCTGCCGTCCGCAACGGCCAGCGGGGCCAGCACCAGGCTTGCCCCGAGTGCCTCCGCCGCCCGGTGCACCGGCTCGGGTTCGCCGACCCATTTCGCGTCGGCGAGCACCCGGTCGACCCGCAGGCCGGGAAGGTGCCAGTGCAGGGCGGCCAGGTGGTCGGCCACCGAGAGGCCGTGCGTCTCGTTGTCGGTGGCGAGATTCAAGGTCACCAGGCGCCGGGCCGGGCTTTTCATGATCGCTTCAGCCAGGCGCGGCACCAGCAGGTGCGGCAGTACGCTGGTGAACCAGCTCCCCGGTCCGAAGATCAGCCAATCCGCCTCGTTGATGGCCTGCACCGCCTGGGTGCAGATCGGCGGGTCGGCGGGCGCGATCCGCACCGCTTCGACGAGTCCGTTCGCCACCGCCACCGCGTGCTGCCCGGCGACCGTGACGACCTCGTCCGGCCGGGCCGGGTCGGCGCCGCGCACGTCCGCCTCGATACCGATCTTGTGCCGGGCCATCGGCAGCACCCGCCCACGCGCGCCGACCATCGCGGCCGCGTGATCGAGCGCCTCGACCGGGTCGCCGAGCATCTCCATCAGCCCGAGCAGCAGCAGGTTGCCGACCGCGTGCCCGACCAGCGGGTCGTGCGGGCCGGCGCCCATCGCGGCGAAGCGGTACTGCAGAAGGTCGGCGGTGCGCTGCATGGTCGGTTCGACGTCGGCCAGCGCGGCCAGCGCCTGCCGCAGATCACCGGGCGGCAGCAGCGCGTCGCGTTCCGCCCGGAGCCGTCCGCTGGAGCCGCCGTCGTCACCGACCGTGACGATCGCCGTGATCGACAGGTCCAGCTCGGCCGAGCAGTGGAGCAGGCCGCGCAGCGAGGCACTCAAGCCGTGCCCGCCCCCGAACGCGACCACTTTCATCGTCATTCGCGCCCCAGGTCGCGGTGGGTGGAGTGGGCGGACAGCCGCATGTCCCGCAGCTGGGCGGTCAGTTCCTCGGTGATGGCGACGCTGCGGTGCTTGCCGCCGGTGCAGCCGATCGCGACGGTCAGGTATCGCTTGCCCTCGCGCTCGAAGCCGGTCGCGGTGGCGGCGATCAGCCCCGCGTACGTGTTCACGAAGTCGCGCGCGCCCTCCTGCTCGAGCACGTAGTTGCTGACGTCGTCCTCGAGGCCGGTGTGATCACGCAGGTCGGGCACCCAGAACGGATTGGGCAGGAACCGGGCGTCCATCACGTAGTCGGCGTCCGGCGGCAGGCCGTACTTGAAGCCGAAGGACAGCACCGTGATCCGCAGCCGGCGCACGTCCTCGCCGCCGAAGAGCTCCTCGACCCGGCGCCGCAGCTGATTCACGTTCAGGTGGCTGGTGTCGATGATCACGTCGGCCTGCTCGCGGGCCTCGGCGAGCAGTTTGCGCTCGGCCGCGATGCCGTCGGCGAGGCGGCCGTCGCCCTGTAACGGGTGGGACCGGCGCACCGACTCGAACCGGCGGATCAGCACGTCGTCGTCGGCGTCCACGAACACGACCTGGGGGAAGAAGCCCCGCTCCTGCAGCGAGCGGACCGCGCCGGCCAAATCAGTGGAAAAGGCCCGACTGCGAACATCAAGGACCATTGCCGTACGCCTCGCCGCCCCGCCCGCCTTCACCGCCAGCTGGGCCATGTCCAGCATCAGCGCCTGCGGAAGGTTGTCGACCACGTAATAGCCCACGTTCTCCAGGGCGCGGGCCACCGTGCTGCGGCCGCCGCCGGAGAGCCCGGTCACCACCACGAGATCGGTGGTCTGTTCGTCCGGATCCACCGCGTCCGCGTCCGACACGAACTCGGGCATCGCCTCCGTCACCGTGCGCCTCCCGCGTCGCCTCGCCCGCACCCCTCGGGCGGACACAACATCCTAGGCCGAGCCCGCCCACCGGGTCCGGGCAGACGGCTGTCATCTACCCGATCCTGGTCAACGTGCCCCACATCCGTCAGTTCAACGGCCGACCTGGCCCCCGTGTTCCACCCTGGGCCCGCGTCAATCCCCCGTACAGGAGGGAATCGACGCCGCCCGCAGCGTCCGCGCTCCCCACACCCCCAGCCTCGGGTGTGACGACCCACGCCACCCCGACGGGCCAACCCCGCACGCAAGCAGCTCCGTGGTGAGCACGCCGGGGCTGCCGTCGTGGTGGGCGGCGCTTTCCGCCCGGCCGGCCGGAATCCCATGCCGGTTAGGCGGGTGCGGCGGGTGCGGCGGGTGCGGCGGGCGCGGCGGGCGCGGCGGGCGCGGCGGGCGCGGCGGGCGCGGCGGGTTGAGCTTAGGTTGCTGTGGCGGCAGGTGCGGCGGGTTGGGCTGGCTGCTGCGCCCGATTTATCGTTATAAGGCGCAGCCTGTCGTATATTTCGGGTAGCGCGAGGCTCGACTTGCCGCCGACGTATCGGTGTTGTCTCACCATTCGGTCACGAATGCCTACATCATGGATGATCATACAAATTGGACGATCGTGATGCCCACATTTATCCTCTTTGCCCACGCGGGTTGGCACCCTTTTTCGAGACCTTGGAGAGTTACGCCCACATACGAGCCATAACTCTCCAAGGTCTCACCATTTCGGCTGTGGGCACCTGAGCGGGCGGGGTGAAGCACGCACAAAGCCAGGAAGCGTACTTGATCTTGCCGAGTGGCCCCTCGCGCACCGCTAGCGGCCGCGGGCACCGTGACCACGCGCGTTGCAGGCAATCTGGCTGCCGCCGGGCCCCGACCACGACCACCTGCATGGCCGCCGAAGGTGCCCACGCCGGGAACGCAAGGCGCCGCAGACACCGTGATCAGGCGGCGGGAGACCACGGTCGCGCCGGCCTTCTCGAACGCGGCGATCGCACCGCATCGGGCAGCACCCTGGCGATCTCCACGGTGACCGCGCACAACCGGCTATCCCACCAGCCTCGCGGCATCCGCGGCGGACCGTCCCAGCAGGCGCGTTGACCCCCACCGCTCCACCCCCACACCGCAAGCGCAGCCTGCGGTGTGGGGAAGTGCCGCGGCCAGCTCGGCGTCGGTCTTGGCGGGGCGGAACCACGCCGCTGGCTGCGGTCTAACTCCCCACGCTGTCGTCGGCGGGCCTTTCGGCGGCCTCGGTGGCAGCCGGTGAGGTGGGCGGATTGAGGGCGGCCAGCAACGTCTCGGCGGTGCGGCGGCCGATGCCGGGCACCTCGATGATCTCCTCGGGGGTTGCCGCCGCCAGCTTCTTCAGCGAACCGAAGTGCCGCAGGAGCGCCTTGCGCCGGGTCTCCCCCAGGCCGGGGATGTTGTCAAGCGCAGACGCGGTCATCCGCTTGGAGCGCCGCTGCCGGTGGAAGGTGATCGCGAACCGGTGCGCCTCGTCCCGGACGCGCTGGAGCAGGTACAGCGCCTCGGACGTACGGGGGAAGATCACCGGGAAGTCCTCGCCGGGCAGCCAGACCTCCTCCAGGCGCTTGGCGAGCCCGCACAGCGCGACGTCGGTGATGCCGAGATCGGCGAGCACCGCGGCGACCGCGTTGACCTGCGGCTGCCCGCCGTCCACGACGACGAGCTGCGGCGGGTACGCGAAGCGGCGCGGCCGCCCGGTAAGCGGATCGATCCCCGGCAGGTCGGCGGTGGCGAGATCGGTCGGCGCACCGACCGGCGCGGTGAGATCGGCCGAGGCATGGCTCTCGCCCGACAAATCCGGAATTTCGGATTTGTGCGAGTCAGACCAGGAGCCAGCATCGGCGCGCGCCGACGTCCCGGCCGCGAGGTCAGCATGCAACACCGCGTCGGCGTCGTCGGCGGCGTGCAACAACGCGTCCGCCTCGTCGTCTGCCGTGTCCGACTCCGGAAGATCCCGCGGCCCCTCGGCGTCGGGGCGGGCGCGATACCGCGCGAACCGCCGCCGCATCACCTCGCTCATGGCGGCGAGATCGTCGGTCCCGCTGCCGTCCGGGTTCCCGCGAACCGCGAAGCGGCGATACTCACTCTTACGGGGCAGGCCGTCCTCAAAAACGACCATCGACGCCACCACGTCGGTGCCCTGGATCTGAGACACGTCGAAGCACTCGATGCGCAGCGGCGCCGACTCCATCCCCAGCTGCTCGGCGATCTCGTCGAGCGCCTTGCTGCGGGTCGTCAGGTCGCCGGCGCGGCGCAGCTTGTGCCGCTGCAGCGACTCGGTCGCGTTGCGGGCCACCGTCTCCATCAGCGAGCGCTTGTCGCCGCGCTGCGGCACCCGCAGGCTCACCCGGCTGCCGCGGTGGTCGGAGAGCCAGTCGGCCAGCGCGGGAGCGTCGTCGGGCAGCGCCGGCACCAGCAGCTCACGCGGGACGTCGCCCTCGCCTTCCGACCCGCCGTACATCTGGCTGCAGAAGTGATGCACCAGGTCGGCGGTGCTCAGGTCCTCGACCTTCTCCACCACCCAGCCGCGCTGGCCCCGGACCCGGCCGCCGCGCACGTGGAACACCTGGACCGCGGCCTCCAGCGGATCCTCCGCGAAGGCCACCACGTCGGCGTCGGTACCGTCGCCGAGCACCACGGTCTGCTTCTCCATCGCGCGGCGCAGTGCGGCGACGTCGTCGCGTAGCCGGGCCGCCCGCTCGAACTCCAGCTCGTCGGACGCCTGCATCATCTCGCGCTCGAGCCGCCGGACGAACGTGTCGGTGCGCCCGGCCATGAAGTCGCAGAAGTCGTCGACGATCGCGCGGTGCTCGTCCGCGGAGACCCGGCCCACGCAGGGCGCCGAGCACTTACCGATATATCCGAGCAGGCAGGGGCGGCCGATCTGGCCTGCGCGTTTGAACACCCCGGTCGAGCACGTACGGGCTGGGAAGACGCGCAGAAGCAGGTCGAGGGTCTCGCGGATGGCCCACGCGTGCGAATACGGTCCGAAATAGCGCACGCCCTTGCGCTTCGCACCGCGCATCACCTGCAGGCGCGGGTACTCCTCGTTCAGCGTGACGGCGAGGAACGGGTACGACTTGTCGTCGCGGTACTTGACGTTGAAGCGGGGGTCGAACTCCTTGATCCAGGAGAACTCGAGCTGGAGCGCCTCGACCTCGGTGCCGACGGTCACCCAGTCCACACTGGCCGCGGTGGTCACCATCTGCTGGGTGCGCGCGTGCAGCGACCACGTGTCGGCGAAGTAGGAATTCAGCCGGTTCCGCAGATTCTTGGCCTTGCCCACGTAGATGACACGGCCGGCGGGGTCGCGGAAACGGTAGACCCCCGGGGTATCGGGGATCGTGCCCGGAGCGGGGCGATAAGTGGACGGGTCTGGCACGGACTCAACAGTAGTGCGAGGGACTGACATGATTACCCGACCGGAGGTCCGGGTGCCGCCGCCACGGCCCCGGACCTCCGGCCCGGCACTCAAGCATCAGGCCGTGACGATGTTGTTCCCGTCCACCTTGACCTTGGTCTCGGGCAGCGGCCGGGTGGCCGGGCCCTTGGTGGGCTCGCCGGTTTCGATGGAGTACTGGCTACCGTGGCACGGGCAGCTGATCACGCCGCTGTCGATCTTGTTGACGTCGCAGCCCGCGTGCGTACAGACCTTGCTGAACGCCTTGAACGTGCCCGCCGTGGGCTGGGTGATCACGTAGTCGCCGGCGATGATGCCGCCGCCGGACGGCACGTCCGACTTCGCCGCGAGGGTTTTCGCGGCGCCGCCCGCGGGCGCCCCACCGGTGCCGGTGCCGCCGGCGTCCGCGGCGCCGCTCCCGGCCGGCGCCGGGTTGTTGGTGAAGTCGGAACCGGTGCTGTTGGTCGTGCTGGGGCTCGTAGCGCAGGCCGCGAGGATGGTCGTGGCGCCGACCGCACCGGCGCCCAGCAGAACGAGCCGCCGGCTCGAACCGGGGTTGGCCGGCTCCTCGTCGCGAAGCTCGCCGGCGGTCGTCTGTACGTCTGTCATCGGTTGCCCTCCAGTGCCTGAACCGCGTGAGTTGTTACGCGGCGTCGCCTCAAGATACGGGTACGCGGCCGACACAGTTCAGGTCGGCCGCGAAAAATACCTCGCCCGAACAAGCGAGAACTCCCTGCTTCGGGTACGTACACCGGCCGACGTGTCCTGGTTCACAAACACGACGACACCCCACCGACAGTAATCATGCCGGGGGGTGTCGTCGCTATGAGTTACCTGTGAGTTAGGCGGATGCCTTCGCCCGCGACCGGGCCGCCCGCGGCTTGGCGGGCGCCTTGGCAGCCGTCCCGCCGGTGCCGTTGGCCTTCGCCGCCCGCGCCACCGCGTCGGCCGACCCGGTCGCCTTGCCGGTCAGCCCGAGCATGTGCCGCAGGAACTGACCGGTCGCGCTGTCCGGCACCTCGGCGACCTCCTCGGGGGTGCCGGTGGCCAGCACCAGACCGCCCTTGTGACCGCCCTCCGGACCCATGTCGATCAGCCAGTCGGCGTTCTTGATGACGTCCAGGTTGTGCTCGATCGTGATCACCGTGTTGCCCTTGTCGACCAGGCCGTTGAGCACCAGCAGCAGCTTGCGGATGTCCTCGAAGTGCAGGCCGGTGGTCGGCTCGTCGAGCACGTACACCGTCCGGCCGGTGGAGCGCTTCTGCAGCTCGGAGGCCAGCTTCACGCGCTGGGCCTCGCCGCCGGACAGCGTCGGAGCCGGCTGGCCGAGGCGCACGTAACCCAGGCCGACGTCGACCAGGGTGCGCAGGTGCCGGTGGATCGCCGGGATCGCGGAGAAGAACTCGGCGGCCTCCTCGATCGGCATCTCCAGCACCTCGGAGATCGTCTTGCCCTTGTAGTGCACCTCGAGGGTCTCCCTGTTGTACCGCGCGCCCTTGCATACCTCGCACGGCACGTAGACGTCCGGCAGGAAGTTCATCTCGATCTTGATGGTGCCGTCGCCCGCGCAGTTCTCGCAGCGCCCGCCCTTGACGTTGAACGAGAACCGGCCCGGGCCGTACCCCCGCACCTTCGCCTCGGTGGTCTCCGCGAACAGCTTGCGGATGTTGTCGAAGACGCCCGTGTACGTCGCCGGGTTGGACCGCGGGGTGCGCCCGATCGGTGACTGGTCGACACCGACGACCTTGTCCACGTTCTCCAGGCCGGTGATGCGGGTGTGCCGGCCGGGCACCATCCGCGCCCCGTTGATCTGGTTCGCCAGCACCGTGTAGAGAATGTCGTTGACCAGCGTCGACTTGCCCGAGCCGCTCACCCCGGTCACCGCGACGAACTGGCCCAGCGGGAACGCGACCGACAGGTTCCGCAGGTTGTGCTCGCGGGCGCCCTGCACGACGAGCTCCCGGCCCGGTGTCTGCGGGCGGCGGGTGCGCGGCGTCGGGATCTTCTTCCGGCCGGCCAGGTAGGCCCCGGTCGGCGACTTCGAGTTCTTCAGCAGGCCCGCCACCGAGCCGCTGTGCACGATGTGGCCGCCGTGCTCGCCCGCGCCCGGCCCGATGTCGACGATCCAGTCCGCGGCGCGGATCGTGTCCTCGTCGTGCTCGACCACGATCAGCGTGTTACCCAGGTTCTTCAGCCGGATCAGCGTCTCGATGAGCCGGTGGTTGTCGCGCTGGTGCAGGCCGATGGACGGCTCGTCCAGCACGTACAGCACGCCGACCAGGCCGGACCCGATCTGGGTGGCCAGCCGGATGCGCTGCGCCTCGCCGCCGGAGAGCGTGCCCGCGCCGCGGTCGAGCGACAGGTAGTCGAGGCCGACGTCGACCAGGAAGCGCAGCCGGGCGTTGATCTCCTTGAGGACCCGCTCGGCGATCAGCTTCTGCCGGTCGTCCAGCTCGATGCTCGCGAGCAGGTCGGCGCACTCGCCCACGGACAGGTTGGTGACCTCGGCGATGCTCTTGCCGGCGATGGTCACCGCGAGCACCTCGGGCTTGAGCCGCGCGCCGCCGCACACCGGGCACGGCACGTCCCGCATGTAGCCCTCGTACTTGTCGCGGGACCAGTCGCTTTCGGTGTCGTTGTGCCGGCGCTCGATCCACTGGACCGCGCCCTCGAACCCGGTGTAATACGAGCGCTCCCGCCCGTACTTGTTCCTATACCGCACGTGGACCTGGTCCTCCGAGCCGTACAGGATGGTCTTCTGCGCCCGGGCCGGCAGCTGCCGCCAGGGCGTGTCGACGCTGAACTTCTCGGCCTCGCCGAGCGCCTCGAGCAGACGCAGGAAATACTCCTGGGTCTGGCCGCCGGACCACGGCTGGATCGCGCCCTCACGCAGCGTGCGCTCCTCGTCCGGCACGATCAGCTCGGGATCGACCTCCTTCTTGGTCCCGAGGCCGGTGCACTCGGGGCAGGCGCCGTACGGCGCGTTGAAGGAGAACACCCGGGGCTCGAGATCCTCGATCGCCAGCGGGTGATCGTTCGGACAGGCCAGGTGCTCGGAGAAGCGGCGCTCGCGGCCCGGGTCGTCCTCCGGCAGGTCGACGAAGTCGAGCAGGACGATGCCGCCGGCCAGGCCGAGCGCCGACTCGACCGAGTCGGTCAGGCGCTGCTTGCTGCTCGCCTTCACGCTGAGCCGGTCGACCACCACCTCGATGGTGTGCTTCTCCTGCTTCTTCAGCTTCGGCGGCTCGGTCAGCGGGTGCACCACGCCGTCGACCCGGGCCCGTGCGTAGCCCTTGGCCTGCAGCTCGTTGAACAGGTCGACGTACTCCCCCTTGCGGCCGCGCACCACCGGGGCGAGGACCATGAAACGGGTGCCGTCCGGCATCGCGAGCACGCGGTCGACGATCTGCTGCGGCGTCTGCTTGCTGATCCGCTCGCCGCAGACCGGGCAGTGCGGGATGCCGGTGCGGGCGAAGAGAAGTCGCAGGTAGTCGTACACCTCGGTGATCGTGCCGACCGTCGAGCGCGGGTTGCGCGAGGTCGACTTCTGGTCGATCGACACCGCCGGGGACAGCCCCTCGATGAAGTCGACGTCGGGCTTGTCCATCTGCCCGAGGAACTGCCTCGCGTACGACGAGAGGGACTCCACATATCGCCGCTGCCCCTCGGCGAAGATCGTGTCGAACGCGAGGCTGGACTTGCCGGACCCGGACAGCCCGGTGAACACGATCATCGCGTCGCGGGGCAGGTCGAGGTTGACGTCACGGAGGTTGTGCTCGCGTGCGCCTCGGATTTTCAAACGGTCGGCCACCAGCCAGCCTCTCCGTACATATGTCTGAATAAAGCCGCGGCAACTCTAGCCCTGGGGTACGACAAGTTTTCGCCGTCTTGGTGCAGCGCCCGGCAGATGGCGCGCATTCCCGCAGATCACCGGGCCCCGAATCACTCTTTCGGACCAACCGGAAGGTAACGCATGTCCCACGTCTGCACGCCACCCACAAACGTGGGTTTACCCAGCGCCTGGGTCAGCGTGGCCAGCAGATCCGACCCGTTCCGGCTGTCCGGGACCAGGACCACCACGCCCGCCCGCCAGAACTTCAGGTCGGCCTGGATCTGCGCCTTGTCGGCGGCGGTGAGCGTCGGCACATAACCGTACTCGCGAACGCTCCAGAGCAGGTTGGACGTGAACCGGGCGGGTGCGTTCCACGATCCGGTCCGGTTCGACGGCGGGTTCGCCGGGCCCATGAAATACCCGCGCGGCACGGTGAACTCCAGGTGCGTCAGCGCCACCCAGCGCATCGCGGTGCGACCGGTGGTGACCTCGGGCAACGGCACCGGCACCACCGTCCGGTCGCCGGCCACGTACGGCCGCCAGTCGCCCGACGTGAGGAACGCCGGCAGCGGGTCGGCCCCGACCACCGGCAACGGCTTCGGGAGCAGCGGCACCAGCGCGAGCACCAGCCCGACCTGGAACAACCGGCGTTTGCGCCGCGGCGCCACCAGCATCCGGTCGGTGGCCACCGCGAGCAGCACCCCGCAGATCGTGGCCACCACCATCGCGAACCTGGTGACGCTCACCAGCTCGATGATCGGCAGGTGGCTGAGCAGGCCGAACGGCAGCGGGATCGGGCTTTCCCAGTTCGCGATCTTCAGGTGCGGGCCCATCGACACGATCAGCAGCAGCACCGCGGCGATCGCGGCCGCCCGGGCCGCCACATAGCGCCACAGCACCACCACGGACACCACGATCATCACCAGCCCGATCGGGCCGAAGAACGTGTTGTCCTCGGTCTGGCTCACGCTCAGATGCCGGGCCACCGCCGCGTTCCCGGCCAGCGACTGACGGGCGAAGGCGCCGATGGAGAGCAGGTCGGTGGCGTACTCGTCGGGGGTGAACGGCTGGCCCTGGTAGTTGCCCGGGCCGGCGAACTGCCACCACAGCGGATAGATCAGCAGCACCAGCGCGGTCACCGCGGCCACGCCCACCCCGGTCAGGAACGGACGCGCCGCACGCATCGCGCGGCGCGGGCTCATGCAGGCGTACGCCAGCACGAACACACCGAGCGCAAGCGCGGTGAACAGCAGGACCTCCTCGTTGATGAAGACCTGCAGCACGATGAGCAGTCCGAGGATGATCCCGCCGCGCCAATGCCGGCCGGGCTCGCGCAGCCGCAGCAGCTGCCACACGATGAACGGGATCACGAACTGGCTGACGAAGTTGACGTGCCCGTTCGCGTGCGAGATCAGGGCCGGCGCGAAACCGCACCACAGGCCGCCGATCCAGGCCGCCACCCGGCTGGTCACCAGATGCCGGGAGAGCACCCAATACCAGGCCGTGGCGGTGCCGGCCAGACCCAGCGTGAGCAGCAGCACCACCGAGACGCCGGCGCCGAAGAAGTGCGTGATCGGCGCCACCGGGATCGCCAGCGCGAGCACCGACGTGTTGGCCATCATGTTCACGCCGTCCGGCACGTTGAGCCGGCCGGAGAAGAACGGGTTGTCGCCGTGGAACAGCACGCGCTCGCCGTGCGCCATCACGAACAGGAAGAAGCCGTGGTCGTCGTCGTTGGCGGACAACACCCGGCCGTTCGGGTCGCGCCAGAGCTGGATCATCACGACGACGGCGAGCACCGCGTAGCTCAGCGGTGCCAGCAGATCGCTGCGGCGGCGCCGGCCGGCGACCGGCGGCGAGGTCGCCGGGGCAGCCGGGTTCGCGACAACCTCGTCAACCGTGCTCACCGCTGCATTGTTACAGAGCGGCGGTCATGGCTGCCTCCTGCGGTGACCGGCCAGACCCGCGAGACGGGCACTGCGGCGGGCGCTTTCCACCTCGACCTCGTGGCGCAGTTTGCGCCAGGAGGACAGCCGGCGTTCGGTGAGCGAACCGTCGGCGCGGGCGGCGATCACCGCGCATCCCGGTTCGTCCTCGTGCCGGCAGTCGGCGAAGCGGCAGTTCGCCGCCAGCGCCGCGATGTCGGCGAACGCGCGGTCCAGCCCCTGCGCGGTGTCGAGCAGACCGACACCCCGAATGCCCGGTGTGTCCACAATCGCCCCGCCTGACGGCAAAATCACGAGATTCCGGTACGCCGTGGTGTGCCGCCCCTTCCCGTCCGCGTCCCGAATCTCCTGC
Source organism: Actinoplanes sp. TBRC 11911 (assembly GCF_012933445.1). GTDB lineage: Bacteria > Actinomycetota > Actinomycetes > Mycobacteriales > Micromonosporaceae > Actinoplanes. Next base: position 71,001 of record NZ_JABBNC010000040.1, on the reverse strand, counting down.
ACGGGCATGACCGGCGTTCCGGCGAGCACGTTGACCAGCGTCGACTTGCCCGCCCCGGAGCGGCCGAGCAGGGCCAGTGTGTGGCCTGCCGAGGCGTACGGGAGAAGGCGGTTGACGTTGATGTTCTGCGCCGCGCTGACCGGGATGACGGGCACGCCCGGCGCGAGGTCGGCGAGTTGCCGGGCCACCGCCTCGGGATCGGCCGAAGTGTCGCATTTGGTCAGTACGAGCAGCGGGTCGGCGCCGGATTCCCAGGCGAGCGAGAGGAGGCGCTCGATGCGGGCGGCGTCGGGTTCGGGATGGATCGGCTCGACCACCGCGACCGTGTCCATGTTGGCCGCGAGGACCTGGCCGGTGGAGTCCTTGTCGGCCGTCCGTCTGATCAGCCGGGTGCGCCGGGGCAGCACCGCCTCGATGGTGACCCGCCGGTCGGGCCATCGGCGCAGCACCACCCAGTCGCCGGCGCAGGGCAGCAGAGCGGGGTCGCGGGCACAGTCGAGCAGGACGCTCCCGCCCAGGCTGGCCCTGGTGACGCCGGCCGAGCCGAGCACCGTGCAGACGCCGCGGTCGGCGCGCAGGACACGCCCGGGGAAGGCGTCGGAACGGTCGAAGGGACGGTACGCGGATACGAAAGTCTCGTCCCAGCCCAGCTGGGACAGGTCGTGCGACATGAGAACCCGTTTCGGGACGGGAGGACGCCTGGCCGTGACGGTCAGGCGGCAGCCTCCGGATGAAGGGACGCGAAAACGATGAACAGCACGATCCCCACCTCCTCCGCGGGCTCGATCGGCGCGTCTGCACAGACGGTACGGTCACGGCTACCCCAGCGAAAGCGATTTCCAATCGATAGGGTTTCCCCGTGACGATGGACCCGCTCGTGCTCCTCACCGACGTGGACCGGGCAACCGAGGAACTGCTGCGTACGGCGGCGGACCTCGATCCGGCCGCGGTGTCCGCGCCCTCGCTGCTCCCCGGCTGGACGATCGGGCACGTGCTGACGCACCTGGCGCGCAGTGCCGACGCGTACACAAGCATGTTGACCTGGGCCCGCACCGGCATGGACACCGAGGCCGAGCCGGCCGATCTGGCCGCGGGCGCCAAGCGGCCGCTGCGTGAGCAGGTCGAAGATCTGCGGCTGGCGCACGAGCGGTTCGCCGACGCGGGCGCCGCGATGACCGCCGCGGCGTGGACGCTGCGGCTGCCGTCGACCGGGCGCTCGGCCGGGATCATCCCGTGGGAACGGCTGCGCGAGGTCGAGGTCCATCACGTCGACCTCGGCGACCGGTACACCCCGTCCGACTGGTCGGAAGCCTTCGCGTTGCGGCTGTTACGCGAGATCGCCACCGGTGCCGGCGACGACTGGCCGCCCATGGAGTTACGCCCGTTCGGCATCGATCACCCGGTGCGAATCGGCGCTACCGAGAATCCGCCGGTGATCGGCGGCCCCACCAAATCGCTCGCCGCCTGGCTGGCCGGACGCGCCGACGGCGCCGACCTGACCGTCTCGCCGGACGGGGAGCTCCCGACACCCGCGAGGTGGAAGTAACCATGGCCTACACCGGAGACGTCACCCGAGGCGGTTCGCCGGACGTCCGCGAACTCGGCGACCTGACCATCACGAAGGTCTCGGTCGGCCCGATGGACAACAACGCGTACCTGCTGCGCAGCGGCGGCGAGCTGCTGCTGATCGACGCGGCCGACGACGCCGCGACCCTGCTCGACCTGATCGGCGACGACCGGCTGAACACGGTGGTGACCACGCACCGGCACGCCGACCATTGGCAGGCGCTGGCCGAGGTGGTGGACAAGACCGGCGCGGAATCGATGGCGCACATCGACGACGCGGCAGAGATCCCGGTGGTGAACCGCGACCTGCGCGACGGCGAGACGATCACCGTCGGTAACGCGTCACTCGACGTGATCCACCTCGTCGGGCACACGCCCGGGTCGATCGCCCTGCACTACCAGGGCCACCTTTTCACCGGCGACAGCCTGTTCCCGGGCGGGGTGGGAAACACGCGCGGCAACGCCAAGAACTTCGAGTCGCTGATCAACGACGTCGAGCACAAGCTCTTCGACCGCCTGGGCGACGACACGTGGTTCTACCCGGGCCACGGCAAGGACTCGACGCTCGGTGCCGAGCGCCCGGCGATTCCGGAGTGGCGAGCCCGCGGCTGGTGACCGAACGTCGAGCGCCGGCCGGGCCGGTGTACACGGTCGTCACCCGCGTCCGGTGGCGGCCGGCGCCTGGCTGATCCGCGTGGCCGGCTCGGGGCGGCCGATCAGGGCGGCCAGCCCGGCGGTGCCCAGCACGAAGACAAGCGCGATGGCGGCGACTTTTTCACTGCTTCCCGTGTACGCCTCGAGCCCCGTCCCGGACCCGAGGAAGGCGAAGAAGACCGACCCGAGGATCGCGACGCCGGCGGCGCTGGCGAAGTTCTGTGCCGTGGTCAGCACCCCGGCAGCCGAGCCGGCCTCGGCGGGCGCCACATTGGACAGTATTGAGCCGATCAACGCGAGCACGGCCAGCCCCTCCCCCAGGCCGAGAATCGCGTTGATCGGCAGCAACAGGGCCACCGTGATGTGGCCACCCTCGACGTGCAGCTCGACGATCATCACGAGCAGGCCGGCCGCGATCACCAGGCTGCCCAGGGTGACGGCCCGGCCACCCAGCCGGGTCACCAGCCGGCGCCCGAGCATCGAGGTGGCCGCGAACACCACCGCCAGCGGCAGGAACGCCAGGCCCGCCGCCTGCGCGGACAGGCCCAGCCCGCCCTGCAGCAGCAGCGTCATGACCAGCGAGAAGCCGCCGAAGAACACCATGAAAGTGGCGTTGGCCGGCAGCCCGTACGCGAACGCGCGGCTGCGGAACAATCGCAGGTCGAGCACCGGCTCGGCGGAACGGCGTTCCCACCACATCGTGGCCGCGAACACCGGTACCGCCAGTGCCATCGTGATGAAGATCCACAGTGCCCAGTGCTGTTCCCGGCCGAGGATCAGCGGAACCAGGACGAGCCCGAGCGAACCGGTGATCCCGAGCGAGCCGAGCACGTCGAACCTGTGGTGGCGGCCGGTGCGCAGGTGGTGCGGGAGGAGGCGTACGGAGGCAAGGATCGTGATGATGGTGACCGGCACGTTGATCAGGAAGATCACCCGCCAGTCGAGCCCGAACACGCCCGCCTGGATGAGCACGCCGCCGAGCGCCTGCCCGGCGATCGCCCCGATAGCCAGCGTCACGCCGAACCAGGACATCGCCTTCGGCCGTTCGTGAGCCGGGAACATCGCGGTGATCAGGGCGAGGATCTGCGGCACCAGGATCGCCCCGGCCAGGCCCTGGAGCAGGCGCGCGGCGACCAGTTGCCCCGAGGTCTGCGCGACGCCGCACAGCAGCGAGGTGGCACCGAACGTGGTGATGCCCAGCAGAAACATCCGCCGGTAGCCGATCTGGTCGCCGAGACGCCCGCCGATGATCATGCCGGCCGCGTACGTGAACGCGTACCCCCCGACGACCATCTCCAGGGCGGCCTGCCCGCTGTGCAGGTCGCGCTGCAACGATGGTGCGGCAACGTTCACGACGTTGAAGTCGAACCGGGTCATGAACAAGCCGGCCAGTACCGCGGGCAGCATCGCCCATCGGCGCGGATACGTCTGATCACTGGTCACCCGGCCGACGCTAGGCGCGGCGCACGGCGGCCACCTGGCCAAGCGATGGCTAGGGCCGCTGTCACATCGGGTGGGCCATCGCCGCGCGCCACGCGTGTTCGTGGTCGGATCCCGGGTCCGGGGTGAGCACCATCAGCACCTGGTTCGCGTCGCGCACGAGCAGCGTCGCCACCCCGAACTCAACGGTTCCGGCCTGCGGATGCCGCAGCCGTTTGCGCCGGCGGTCGCCCAGCGACACCCGCTGGTCGTCCCAGACGCGGCGGAACAGGTCGCTGGTCGCCGACATGTCGTCGACCAGGCGCCGGATGGTGCCGACCGGTCCGGTGCGGCCGGCGTTCAACCGCAGGATGCCGATCATGTCGGCGGTGATGACGGACCAGTCGTCGCCGTGCAGCCGGCGCGCGGCGGGCTCGGTCAGCATCCAGCGGATCAGGTTCCGCTCGGACGCGGGCATCTCCCCGAAATCGGCGTAGAGCAACCGGAAAGCCCGATTTGTGCCGAGCACGTCCAGGCCACGGTTCAGCAGAACGGCCGGCGCCGGGTCCAGCGCCGCCATCAGGTGACGGGTCTCCGGGCGTACGGGGGAAGGGGTTGGCGGTGGTGACGAGGCGGGCTCGGCGAGGCGGCGCAGGTATGCGTGGTCCGCGGCGGGCAGGCGCAGCGCGCGGGCGATCGCGTCGAGCACGCTGGGTGACGCGGTGGTGTGCCGGCCCTGTTCCAGGCGGGTGTAGTAGTCGACGCTCATGCCGGCCAGCTCGGCGAGCTCCTCGCGGCGCAGGCCACGGACCTGGCGGCGGCGGGCGCTGACGACGCCGGCGACCGCGGGGTCCAGCAGGGCTCGCCGCGATCGCAGGAAGTCACCGAGCGCCGCGTTCGGGCGGACAGCATCAGTCATTCCGGCAAAGCTAGCTCGGGCCTCTCGCGCGCCGTGAGCCGCGAAACATTTCTGGCTGTTGCCGGGATGGGCCGACCATTCTTGCGGAATGGCGTTGCCCATCTACCTGAGCCTGGGGAGTTACCTGCGCGCGTGCCGTGCCGCGGTGCGCCCGAGCGACCTGGCCCTGTTCGATGACGGCCGGCGGCGCCGGGTGCCCGGTTTGCGCCGCGAGGAACTGGCCGCTGCCGCGAACGTCAGCATCGACTACCTCACCGAGATCGAGCAGGGCCGGCGGCGGCACGTGTCGCGCCCGGTTCTCGCGGCTCTCGCGCAGGCGCTTCGCCTCTCCGGTGACCAGCGAGAATACCTTTTCGCGATCGCTCACCCCGAGTCGGCGCCGACCGGCACCGCCGAGTCGCCGGCCGATGTTCCGGCACACGTGGGAGCGCTCCTCAACGGGCTCAGCAGTGTGCCCGCGGTGGTCCTCAACCATCGGTGGGATGTGATGTCGTGGAACGGCTGCGCGGCGGCACTTCTCGCCGACTTCGACGCCATTCCGGCCGGCCATCGCAATCTCGTCCGGATGGTGTTTCTGAGCCGCGAATACCGGCAACTGTTCGGCACGAACTGGGAGACGTGGGCGCGCGAGGCGGTGTCCACGATCCGGTGGGAGGCGGCACACCATCCCGACGACTGCGCCCTGGACGCTCTGATCCGCGAGATGCACGACCGCAGCGAGGATTTCTCGGCGTGGTGGCGGGAGCAGACGGTGAGCGCCGCCAAGCCGCGCCGGAAAGTCTTCCACCACCCGGCGGCCGGGTCGATCGCCATGGATGTGCAGCCGTTCGCCGTGCTCGGTCGGCCGGAGCTGTCGCTGCGGACATACACGGCGGCCCCCGACCCGGCCTCGCAGCGGGCCCTGCGGTCGCTGACGAGGGTGGTGCCGGCGGCACCAGGCTGACCCGTCCCGCGCCGATTAGCTTCCAGGCCATGCACGAGTGGGACTACATCATTGTCGGTGCCGGGTCGGCGGGCTCGGTGCTCGCCGCCCGGCTGACCGAGCACTCCGACGTCAGCGTTCTGCTGATCGAGGCGGGCGGACGTGATCTGCCGCCGGCGGTGGCGGTGCCCGCCGCGTGGCCGACGCTGTCCGGCAGCGCGGCGGACTGGGCCGACGTGACGACGACGCAGGTGACGAGCGGCGTGTCCGAGCCCATGCCGCACGGCCGGGGCCTGGGCGGCTCCAGCGCGATCAACGCGATGGTCTTCACCCGGGGGCACCGCACCAGCTACGACGCGTGGCAGCTGCCCGGGTGGACGTTCGCCGACATGCTCCCCTATTTCCGGCGCAGCGAGACCACCGCCGGCCGCGACCCGCGCCTGCGGGGCACCGACGGCCCGTTGACGGTGGGACCGGCGGCACGGCCGCATCCGCTGTTCGCGGACGGCCTCACGGCGGCGCTGGAGGCCGGCCACCCGTTCGCCGACGACCCGTCCAGCGGGGTGCGGGAGGGGTTCGGCTGGACGGACCTGACTGTCGCGCTGGGACACCGGCAGACCGTCGCGGACGCCTACCTGCGGCCGGTGCTGGGCCGGCCCAACCTCACCGTCGAAACCAACGCCACGGTGTACGCCCTGACCATCGACAATGGGCGGTGCACCGGGGTGGCCTTCGTCCGCGACGGCCGGCCGCACACCGTCACCGCCGGGACCGAGGTGATCCTCGCCGCCGGTGCGATCGGGACGCCGCATCTGCTGCACCTGTCCGGCATCGGCCCGGCTGCCGAGCTCGAACAAGCCGGAATCACCCCGCTGGTGGACGCCCCCGGGGTGGGCCAGAATCTGCAGGACCACCCGGTGAGCGGCGTCCTCTACCGGGCCGCCCGGAGCGTGCCGCCGGGCGACGGCAACCACGCCGAAATCACCGGACTGGTGCAAAGCCCGGCGGCGACCCGGCCCGACCTGCAGCTGCTGTTCGTCGACCTGCCGCTGCGCGGTGCCGGCCTGCCCGGCCCCGACGCGGGAGAGGGCTACGCGTTGCAGGTCGCGCTGATGGCGCCGCACAGCCGCGGCACCGTGCGCACCGTCTCGGCGGACCCGCTGACCCGGCCGGTCATCGACCCGCGCTACAACACCGACGGGCGCGACGTGGCGGCGCTGGTGGCGGGCTTGGAGATCGCTCGCGACATCGGTGAGTCGGCGGCACTACGACCGTGGCGGGGCCGGGAGGTCCTGCCCGGCCCGGACGGGGACCTGCGGGCGTCGGCGTTGCGCAACATCCGCAGCTACCACCACTACGCGGGCACCTGCCGCATCGGCGACGTGCTCGACCTCGAGTTGCGCGTGCGGGGCGTCGACGCGTTGCGGGTCATCGACGCCTCGGTCCTGCCGGCGATCGTGTCGGGCAATACGAATGCCCCGGTGGTGGGCATCGCCGAACGCGCCGCCGACCTGATCACCGGTTCCCGGAAGGAGGTCGTCGGCGGGCCGTCAGTTGGTCGCTGACCAGGCTCACCCGCGGCCACGGCGGCTGGGCGTAATAGTCCTGCTTGAGCTCGCGCAGCATCTCGACCCCGTCACGGCTCCACTCGAACCGGGGCCACTTCAGCAACCGCCGGAACACGACGCTCGCCTTCTGCGGGTCCCGTTCGGCCAGGCGGCGCAGCACCATCGGCTCGACGGTGTCGTCGTGCAGGTAGACGCGCGTCTGCTCGCGCCACCGTCGCCGGCGCAGCAGACCGGGGTCCGTGAACGCCTGCTCGACGAGACCGAACTCGGCATAAAAACCGAGCCCGTCGGTCTCGTCGTAGATCAAACCCACCGTCTCGGACTCCAGGATGTCCAGCGGGATCGCCGGGGCGCCCGGACCGTCGGGCTCCGGCCGGCCGAGAATCTCCGCCCGGCAGAACGCGACGAAGTCGTCCATTCTGTCCTGGACGTTCTCGCCCGCGATGACCACCACATCGTCGCCGAAGAAGCGGATGAACCGGTCGCGTTCGGTGCGCTGCTGCTCCCACGCGAGGGCGAGCTTCGCCGGATTCCGGAATGCCGCCTCCGGCATCCGCACGGCCAGGTCCATCGCCAGCTCGTACGCGAAGTCCCGCTCGGCGGCCGGAAGAACGCTGAGCGGCCCGGACAGCATCCACTCATCACCGACCGCGACGAGCCGGGCGATGATGAACCACCCGCGCGGCGTACGCCGGAAGATGCCCGGCCCCATGTTGGAGCGCACCCGATAGGTCAGCTCGTCCACCAGACTCCGCACCAGCAGCGCCGGCCCGTCGCGCCGGAGCACCTGGAACGGGCCCTGCACCACGTCCCGCCAGCCGAGCACCATCTCCCGTTCCGGCTCGGTCAGCTGCGGGTTCGCGGCGACGAACTGTTCCACCACCGTGCGGCCGTTGGCCAGCGTGTGCTCCAGGACGAAGCAGTCCCACAGCAGGATGAGCTCGTGCTCGCCGAGCTCCTCCAGCTGATGGCCGCACGCCTCCAGAAACGCGGACGCGGCGCGCTCGTAACGTGGCTGCTGGGAGAACTCCACGAGCTCGCCCTTGAGATCCCCGGCACGCTGCAGGAACGCGGCACCCACCATCGACTGCTCCCGTTTCACGACCCGATCGGACCGCGCCACCCTATCGACAGCATCGGATCCCATCACTCGGATGGATGACGGCGCTCGGGGTTCACGGGCTCGGCGAAGCGGGTGCGGAAGGTGGCCTCCTCCATCGCGGAGTCACCGCCGCCGACCACGATGATCTGCTGGTTACGGCATCACAAGCGGGTAGAGGTTTGCCCGGACGGTCCGGAACCGATAATGATCAGATCGCGTACGGGATTCACGGCTTGCCCGCCGGGATCAGGTCGGCCAGCAGCGCCTCGATGCGGGTTTTGATCTCGTCGCGGATCGGGCGGACGGCGTCGACTCCCTTGCCCGCCGGGTCGGCGAGTTCCCAGTCCTCGTAGCGCTTGCCGGGGAAGACAGGGCAGGCGTCGCCGCACCCCATCGTGATGATGACGTCGGAGTCCTGCGCCGTCTCGTACGCCAGCAGCTTGGGGGTCTGGTCGGTGATGTCGATACCGACCTCGCTCATCGCCTCGACGGCGGCGGGGTTGATCGTCTCGGCCGGGGCCGAGCCCGCGGAACGGACCTCGACGCTGTCACCGGCGAGGTGGCGCAGCCAGCCTGCGGCCATCTGAGAGCGGCCGGCGTTGTGCACGCAGACGAATAGGACGCTGGGCTTATCACTCACGAGATCTCCTCAGAAACAGATTGTTGGTTGTTACCCCGGAGTCAAGCCGCGTTCGGGGTGAGCAGAGCCGCGAGTTGCCCCATCAACCCCGGGCGGGCGCGGTAATACACCCAGCTGGCGCGACGTTCCGCGTCGACCAGTCCGGCCTCGCGCAGCGTCTTGAGGTGATGCGAGATCGTCGAGCCGGTCACGTCGAAGGCCGGGGTGAGGTCGCACACGCAGATCTCCCCGCCGGGCGCCGCCGCGATCATCGACATGAGCTGCAACCGGACCGGGTCACCGAGGGCCTTGAAGGCGGGAGCGAGCACGCCGGCGGTGGCCGCGTCGACCGACTGCTGCGCCATCGGCGGGCAGCACGGCGTCTCATCCGCGAGGTCAAGCAACGTCAGCGAAGCCGGTTTCGACATGCGTCGAGCTTGACACATATCGAAACCGCGAGCAAAGTACGGTTTCGAGAGTCATCGAAACCACAGAGGGGATCGTGCTGGTGGAGGCCGTCGGCAACGCCCGCCATTACCGCATCAACACCACCTGCATCGACTGCTTCCCCTCGGCCGCCGACGTCGTCATGGGCCGCCCGGCGCCCACCGCTCCCGGCGGCTGCGCATGACGATCCGGCCGATGATCACCGCCGACGCGGACCAGGTGCTGGCGATCTACCAAGCCGGCATGGACGGCGGGAACGCCAGCTTCGAACACACCGCCCCCACCTGGACCGCCTTCGACACAGGCAAGCTCCCCGCGCACCGATTCGTCGCCACCGACGAGCAGGACCACGTGCTCGGCTGGGTCGCGATCTCCGCCGTCTCCGGCCGCGCGGTCTACGCCGGCGTGGTCGAGCACTCCGTCTACGTCGACCCGGCCGCGCGACGCCTCGGCGTGGGCCGGGCGCTGCTCGACACGCTGATCGCCTCGACCGAGGCGGCCGGGATCTGGACCATCCAATCCGGGATCTTCCCGGAGAACACCGCCAGCCTCGCCCTGCACCACGCCACCGGGTTCCGCACCGTCGGCATCCGCGAACGCGTCGGCCGCCACGCCAGCCAGGGCAATCGATGGCGTGACGTCGTCTTCATCGAACGCCGCAGCCCTCACGTCACCTGAACTCCCAGACAGGAGCTCCTGTATGACCGCCCATATCGACCAGTTGCCTGTTGTCGTCATCGGTGCCGGGCCGGTCGGCCTCGCCGCGGCCGCCCATCTCGCCGATCGCCGGATCTCGTTCACCGTTCTCGAGTCCGGAGCGTCGCCGGCCGCGGCCATCCGCGAATGGGGACACGTCCGGCTCTTCTCCCCCTGGCGGTACGACATCGACAGCGCCGCGGCCAAACTGCTCGCCGACGCCGGCTGGATCCGCCCGGACGACGACATCCTGCCCACCGGCCGCCGGCTCGCCGAGGACTACCTGCAGCCTCTCGCCGACCTGCCAACCCTCAAACCCCACATCCGGTACGCCGTACGCGTGAACGCCGTGACCCGGCTCGGCATGGACCGGCTCCGCACCGCCGGGCGCGCGAACGCCCCGTTCCTAATCCGGCTGCACAGCGGCGAGGACGTCCTTGCCCGCGCGGTGATCGACGCCTCCGGCACCTGGCAAACCCCGAACGTGCTCGGCGCTTCCGGGATCCCGGCACACGGCGAGGCGGCCGTCAAGGCGTACGTGGAAAGCTCTCTCCCGGACGTCTTGGGACGCGACCGTGACCGGTTCGCCGGCCGTCACACCCTGGTCGTCGGCGCCGGCCACTCGGCCGCCACCACCCTGCTCGCCCTCGCCGAACTCGCCGGCCAAGAAAAGGGCACAACCGTGACATGGGCAATCCGGGCCACGTCCCCGGCGCGCACGTACGGCGGGGAAAGCGCCGACGCACTACCCGCCCGAGGGGCACTGGGCAGCCGGCTGCGCGGACACGTCGAGTCCGGCACAATCGCCCTGCTCACCGGCTTCAGCGTTCGGCAGTTGACGAACGGCCCAGACGGTGTGGTGGTCTCCGACGGCACCCGCAGCGTCGTCGCCGACCGGATCGTGTCGGCCACCGGCTACCGCCCCGACCACGGCATCGTCTCCGAACTGCGCCTCGACCTCGACCCGATCCTCGGCGCCACCCGCGCCCTGGCCCCACTGATCGACCCGAACCAGCACTCCTGCGGCACCGTGCCACCGCACGGCGTCGACGAGCTCACCCAGCCCGAACCCGGCTACTACGCCATCGGCGCGAAGTCCTACGGGCGGGCGCCGACGTTCCTGATGGCCACCGGGTACGAGCAGGCCCGATCGGTGGTCGCCGCGCTCGCCGGGGACTGGCAGGCCGCTCGCGATGTTCAGCTGGACCTACCGGAGACGGGGGTGTGCAGCAGCAACGTGCCCCTGGATGCCGATCGCATCGACAGCGGCGCCGCGGGCTGCTGCGGGCCTGTGGTTGCCGTGCCCGCTGCTCGCGGCCTCGCGACCGGTATCGAAGGCGGCCTGCTGCGCGCACCGCTGACCGTCATTGACGTCTCCGCGCAGTCGGGCGGCTGCTGCAACTGACGATGCCCGTGGGAAACGTGGTGGCCGCCCGTCCGGGTGGCCACCGGTACATGTCCGACGGCTGGCGGATCGTGACCGTCTTCGCGATCACCCAGACCATCGGCTACGGCTGCCTCTACTACTCCTTCGCGGTCCTGCTCCATCCCATCGCCCAAGATCTGCACGCGTCCGCCGCCGCGGTGACCGCGGCGCTCACCATCGCCGTTCTGACCTGGGCCGGCTTGGCCATCCCCATCGGGCGATGGCTCGACCGTCATGGTGGCCGGGCCCTCATGACCACCGGGTCGCTCGCCGGCGCTGTGCTGTTGGCCGCCTGGTCGCAGGTGCAGACGGTGTGGCAGCTTTACCTCGTTTTCGCCGGCCTGGGCGCCGCCATGGCCATGGCGTTGTACGACGCGGCCACCGCGGTGACCGTGTCCTGGTTCGGCCCCGACCAGCGGCCCCGGGCAATCCTCACCATGATCGTTGCCGCCGGGTTCGCCAGCACCATCTTCATGCCGCTCACGGGCTGGCTCGAACAGCGGTTCGGGTGGCGAAGCACCCTGTTGGTCCTCGCCGGCGTCTACGGCACGATCGCGGTTCCGTTGCACCTCGTCGTCGTTCGCCGTCCACCCTCCGATCCGGCTCGGCACCATCGAGCGGGTCGCGAGCAGCGGCGGAGTCTGCTGCGTGCCGCGGTCCGCGACGGCCGGTTCTGGTGGCTGGCCCTGGCATTCGTCGCACACGCGGCCGCGATGAGCACGATGACCGTGCACCTGGTCGGATACCTGATGAGCCGGGGCCACACCGCCACGTTCGCCGCGAGCGTGGCCGGACTACTCGGCGTTCTCTCCGTTACCGGGCGGCTGGTGCTCACCGGCGCGAGCCGCCGAGTCCGGCTGTCCACCATGGTCGCCGGCATCTTCGTCCTGCAAGCCGCCGCAGCAGTCAGCCTGCCGCTGGTCGCCGGCACCAAGGCCGGTGCGATCGTCGCGGTCACCGCCTTCGGACTCGGGTTCGGCGTGGCCAGCCTCGCCAGCCCCGCGTTGCTCACTGATCGATACGGCACCGCCGCGTACGCCAGCATCGCCGGCACCCTCGCCACCCCGGTCACAGTCGCCAGAGCCACCGCACCCCTGGCAGCTGCCGCCCTCTACACGAGCACGAACAACTACCTGCCCGTTCTGGCCACCATCGGCGCTCTGCTCACGCTCGCCACCACCGGCATCCTCGTCCGGGCCACCAGCCCGCCGCCGGCCATCAGACGGCCGTCGGACCGGCGCGAGATCACGTAGACCTGACCGGCGAGGCCCGGCCCCGGCTGCACTGGTCGGTGCCTGATCCCGTGCGCCGACACCGACGAGGCGTTCGAGGCGGCCTACGTGGACCTCGCCGGCCGCGTCGACCGGCTATCGCACTCCCGGCTGTTGCGTCATGGCCACCACACTGCCGCGCGAAGGCCCTAGCCCGACTCGCCGAACTCGGCGGAGAAAGTGAGCGGACAACCACTCGAATTCCATGCGCACGAGACTAAGTGCATCGGGGTTCACGTGAGCCGCACCCATGACCCCATACAGGGATCCCTCACATCCGGTTGGAGCGGCATCGGTGCCGCCTCCGGGCCTGCGGAGCGCCAAAGCCGTCCGACTGTCTGGGACTCCGGTAGCGTCTCGGACGTGGCAGGCCCGATGCGTGTTGCTCTCGCGACCTTCGGCATCGATGAGTTCGCTGCCTTACACGCGACGTGTGTCGCGGCAGGCCACGAACCCGTGGCATACGTGTATTGCCGCTCGATGAAGCCGAAGAGTTGGACGGACGCTCATGCGGTTACCGTCGCCGGTCGGCTGCTTGAGGTGTTGCCGCCGGGCATGGACCTGCTGCTGCCCGGTACTGCCGAAGGGCTGGCCGACACATTGGGCGGATACCGGCTCGATCTGCTGGTGGTCTATGGCTTCAACTGGAAGCTGCCGGCATCCGTGCTGCGCACCCCTGGCTATGGTGTGATCAACGTGCATTCGTCGCTGTTGCCGAAGTATCGGGGTCCGGCGCCGGTGTTGTGGGCGATCCGGAACGGTGACGCGGAGATCGGGTTGACGGTTCACCGCATGGATGAACAGTTCGACACCGGTCCCATCCTTGCTCAACGCGGTGGTATCCCGCTGGATGACGACGTCACGCCACCACGGTTGTGGCAGCGGCTTCGTCCCATTCTCGACGAGGTTCTTACCATCGCGCTGGACCAGGTGACGAAAGGCTTTCCCGGAGTGCCGCAAGATGATGCCGACGCGTCCTATGCGGGCTTCGTCGAGCCCGAGTTCTCCGCCGTGGACTGGTCGCGGACCGCGGCACAGGTGCACAACCAGGTGCGCATGTTCCGGTTCATGGGACCGGATCACGCTCCGGTCGCTGAGGTCGGTGGCCGATGGCTGAAGGTGTTACGAACGCGGCTGGAGCCTGCGGACGGGATTCGTGTGGAGTGCGCTGACGGCCCGATCTGGATTGTCGAGTCGGCACCGGCACAACGGCCCGCTATCCATCGCTGAGCGCCTGGACGACGCGCTGATGCAACGCTGTTGCCTCGGGGTCGTCGAACTCGGCGAGCACGGTAAGCGCCTGTTCCCGGCAGGATCTGGCCTGCTCCGGCGAGCCCTGCTGGTCAATGGCGCCGGCCAGGTGTTGCAGGCATTGGGCTAGGCTCCACTGGTCGTCGAGGTCGCGGTATGTCTCGGCGGCGACCCGATAGAAGTCGACCGCCTCGTCAACGCGACCCATCTGCTCGTACGCCTGACCGGCGCCCTCGATCGCGAAGGCTTCACGGCTGCGGTCGCCAAGTCGGCGCTGGATAGAGGCGGCATGCTGATAGGAGGTCAACGCGTCGGCGGGTTGCGCCGCGGTGCGCTGGACTTTGCCCAGTTCGACGAGCCAATGCGCCTGCCACACCGGGTTCTCGTCTTCCTCGGCAATCGCGAGGGCATCATCGATGGCGGCACGTGCGCCGACGACATCACCGAGCTCTCGCCGCGCCCAGCTGAGCAGGAACAACGCGTTACCCACGCCGAAACGGTCACCGAGCTCCCGGAACACTGCCAGCGCCTCATCAAGGATCACAGCGGCGGCCTGCGCATGCTGTAGTTCGCACAGCGTCTCAGCGAGGTTGCTGCGCATGAGCGCTTCCCAACGGCGTTCGCCAAGATCGTGGAAGATCATACGGCTTTGGTCGAAGAATGACCGGGCGTCGGTAAGCCGACGGTGGCGCAGAGCAATCAATCCCAGTGCATTGGTTGATTTGGCGACCCCGAACTGGTCGCCGATATCCTGGCGGATGGCCAAGGCGGAGCGATGACTGCTCTCGGCTTCATCGAGCCGGCGGGACTGGAAGTATGCCTTCCCGAGGCTTTCAGACGCTTCGGCCTGCCCGGCTCGGTCGCCGGCGTGGGCCGCGGAGTCGACACCGATGCGGCCGGTGATCAGCCAGTCGTCGAAGGCGTTCTGGTGAAGGTAGATGGCTCGCAGCACAGCGGCGAGTTGCCAGGCCAGCGTATGCAGCTGTGCTTCGGCAGCGGCCCGGGTCGCACCGACGAGGTTCGTCGCCTCCACCTGGTACCAACGCAGCGCGGCCTCGTAGCTGTCGAAGGCGAGTGGATGCACGTCAGCGGCGATGGGTTCGGTCAGGTGATACCTGTCGAAGGGAGCGATACGCGTCTGAGCGCCGTCCGCGGTGTGCAGGTACCAGCCGAGGACTCGACGCAGCACGGCACGCTGGGTATCAGGAGTCTCATGGAGCCGGACCTGATCGAGCGCGTACGCACGCAGCAGATCGTGGAACTGATATCGGCCAGGCACCGGTTGTTCGAGCAGGTGTGCGCCAACCAGCACGTCCAGTTGCTGTCGCACCCGTTTGGTGTCAGATCCTGCGAGGGCAGCCGTTGCCGGCAGGCTGAAATCGTTGCCAGGGTGCAAGCCGAGCAGGTGGAACAGGCGCGCGGCAGGTTCGGGCAGAGCTCGGTACGACCATGCGAACACCGTACGTACGGCATCCGTGTCATCGTCACCGTCGGCGCTGAGCGCGTCCCAGAGCCCCGACTCGTCGCGCAGGTCGGCGATGAGTTCGTCAAGTCGCATCATGGGACGGCTGGCAGCGCGTTCGGCAGCGATGCGCAGCGCCAATGGCAGCCTGGCGCAAAGCCGGGCCAACTCCACCAGTTCGTGGCGTTGATCGTCGACTCGGTACCGCGCGGTCACAGTTCCCAGCAAATCAACGGCGTCGTCCTCCCGCAGAATGTCCACACCGACCCGCAGGGCCCCGTGCCGGGCGATCAGACCCGAGAGCCGGTTGCGGCTGGTCACCAGGGCCAGAGCACTGGATGTCCCAGGGAGCAGCGGCCGCACCTGGCCGACGGTCGCGGCGTTGTCGAGGACCACCATCACTCGGCGATCGGCCAGCAACGACCGATACAGCGACGCCCGGTCCTCCAAGTGGACCGGGATAGCCGTGACCGGGACGCCGAGGTCGCGCAGGAACCGGTCAAGCACCTGCTCGGGTGCGGCGGGCGTGCCAGGATCGTAGCCGCGCAGGTTCACATATAACTGGCCGTCCGGGAACTGGTGGCGGACGCGGTGTGCCCAGTGCAGCGCCAAGGAGGTCTTGCCAACCCCGGCCGTGCCAGTGATCACCGAGACCGCCGCGGCCAGGGGCTCGTCGGGCTCACCGGTCAGTGCGCCGGAGAGGTCTGCCAACTCGCTGTGCCGATTGACGAACCCGCGAACATCACCAGGAAGCTGCGACGGCGTAACCGCGAATGTGGCGTCGTTCCTGGGCTCCGAGTGATGGAAGTGCACGCCGCCCTGCACGTCGCGGGCTTGAACGACGTCGCCCGTGGGCCCGGACGCTCCGAGGCGATTGCCATGCCACAGCGCATCGTCGGCGGGCTCGTCGGTAGGCATCGTAGCGATCCGATCACACGCGTCGGCGGTTACGGCAGGGGCGGCGTTAGGGCCGCGACGTGCTCGGCGAAGAACGGCCCCAACGGCTGTCCGATCGCGTAAAGGTCCTGAATGACGCGCTGGCAGCGCACGACAAGGTCACGGTCAATGAACCGGCGCGCGGACTCCAGGACCCCGTCGTCGCCATAGACGGCCTGATACATCACGGTAGTCCCGTGGGTGTAGATCTCCGGCAGCGGGCCTTCGCGCTCAAACTCCGCGACCTGCTCGCCGGTGACGATCCGTACACTCCCGCCGTACTGATCCCGCATCCGCAGGACCCGCAGTTCCCACTGAAGGTAGGGAATGATGGGTTGCTCGACGACGCGGACACGTCGAGTGACGAACCCACGCGCCTCGACCTTCCGATAATATTCGATCATCTCGGGCCGGTCGGCGTCGATAATGCGTAGCGACTCCTGCCAGTCACCTTGCGCGAAGGCTTCCCAGCTCTTGTTTCCGGGCTCTTGGAAGAATTGCTGGCGTTCGAGTTTCCAGAATCCTGGCGCGGTCGTCGTCCAGAAGTTCTCTTCAAAGTCCGCGCGATAGGCGTCAAGCTCCATAAGCTCGCCCACCGCGCCATCAAGAAGATCACGCATCGGGAATATCCGCCTTGGCCGCCAGGATCGTTGCACGTGGTATCACGACGAGGCGCTCGCCAGGGTCGATGGTGACACCGTCAGGGAGCCTGGACTCGTACGACGCGGTCAGATCCGTCCCGATTACCACCACGTCGCCGTTGTCGAGTTCCCAGACATCCGGGCAACTGCCGTCACCAGAGGTTTGCGCAAGCTCGTGAGAGGACTTCCCCAACCGCCGAAAGAATGACGCCGATGAGTCAGCTTTCCACTGTCGAGTCATACTTTCCTCACTACCCGAGAGGCAATGTAACTCTGCGTGACGATATCATGACCCATGTTGGGGGTCAAACGCGCCGACAGCGACGCGCTCATGTGAATGGACTTTCACTGTCCAATCAAGGTGATCCAGCGTTTCAGTGGTTGATCGACCGCGCGCGGGGCAGCGAGGATGGCGCGGACTCTCCAATCTCAATCGCTACTCGCTGTGTAATGTCAGACGATCACCCCACCAAGATCCGGAGGCAAGAACCGAAGCCGGCGGCGCGGCGTCGGGATGTTGACCGGACCATCCGCGGCGGTAGATGTGCATCTATGCTCACGCATGTCTGTGGTTCCGTGCATCGGGCACGTCGACTCGGTCGGCATGCCGGTCCGACCTGAGGAACTGGGAGTGACGATGGCGGGCGAGGATATCTTTGCCGCGGTCGCGCTTACGTTGGCGACGAATGCGGCCGAAGCGCTGACCGAGGGCGGGAAGGCTGCGTTCGCCGCGCTCGCTGGGCTGATCAAACGGCGGTTCCGGGGACGTGGCTCGGCGCAGGCGGCACTCGTCGAGGCCGAGGCTGATCCTGCGGACGACACCCGAATTGAGTCGCTTCGCGAGGAACTCGCACGGGCTGCGGCCGAGGACCCAAGGTTTGATCAGGAACTCCGGCGCCTTTGGCGAGACCTGGCGCCCGCGCTGACGGCGGGAACCGGCGGCGTCATCAACAACGTCTCCGGCTCGGTCGAGGGAAATGTGGTGCAGGCCCGGGATGTCCAGGGCGGCATCTCGTTCGGCGACCCCGCCGCGATTAACCCTCGCCGGTAGTGATTGTGGTGATCACCAGTAACGGATCCCGGGGATCCTTGGTTACCGCAGGTGCGTGAGGTAGTGGTAGTTGCCGGGCCCTGCGGTGGTCTCGAGGGTTGCGATAACAGCGCGGGGGTTGTCGTACGGGCCGGAGATGTAGAACGGCTTGCCCTCGCGGCCGAAGCGGATCGCCGTGGGTCCGGTCGACGTACCGAGGTACGGGGCGGTCAAGGCGAAATTGGCCGCCGGCTCGAAGCCAAGGCCGCGGGCGTAGGCGACGGCACCGTGGATTAGATCCTGGGCGAGCTCCACAGGAGCGGGAAGAGCAGGAGTATTGAATGCCTCGAAAAAATTATGGCGGTACGCGTCGACGGAGCCAGAGCCGATGAGTTGCGGGCCGATGCTGTCTTTGACGCCCAAGCAGTACACATCAACTAGGTAGCCGCAGACTGTGACGCGGCTGGCGCGCTCTCGACGGACGATGAGAATCTTCGCGAGGCCACCCGCGTCGGGATCGGCGGCACCAATCGGATCGGCGGCAGCCCATTGCGGTACGTCGTCGAGTCCCAGGCCGGCGCTCCAGCCGGGGCTGATCCAGCAACCCATCAGCGACCGCTCGGCCGGGTCGACGCCGCCCTGATGGGCCTCGGCAGCTTGGCGGATGAGCGGGGCGACGACCGCGGGCCGCAGCCCGAGTGCCTTGGCGATCTGCTTGGGCGTGCTACCACGTTCCCGCAACGAGAGAATCTGACTCAGGACGTCGTCGGTCACCGGCTCATCATGGCGCAGGACGGCCGCGCGAACGCGTCGGTGTTGAGCCGTCAGCCGTTTCGTTGCGAGCTTTCACTCGCCGGGAGGACGCGAGGTGCGGTTCCTCGGCACCTCGCCGGCTGGGGGCTCAGCCGCGGCCCCGGACCCCTCCCGGCTGTACGTGGACGCCGTCGGCGAACTCCACAATATCGTCATCACCATCGCACATCCGCACGCTACGCCTAAGGGCCACGGCGGCGAACTGAGCGATCTCGGGCTGCGCGGGCGCCTCGGCGTCCGGCTTCCACCGAGTCACCGATGCCACACCAGGATCGACCATTTCCAGACCGCTCAGCAGCGCGGCGAGGCGTACGGGGCTGCGCAGGTGATATTTCGGGTTGGCGGACACGTTCCAGATGCGCGTCGCCTCGACGACGTCCGGATCCGTGTCGCCGCCGTCGTACATCGCCACGTAGCTGCCCGCCGGGAAGACCGACATCAACCGCTCGATGATCGACCTGGCCTCGTCGTCCGACTCGACGTGGCCCAGAATGCCCATCAGCATCAACGCCACCGGCTTGCCGAAGTCGAGGGTCTGCGCCGCCTCGCCCAGGATGCGCGCCGGGTCGTACAGGTCGACGTCGATATACGCGGTGGCACCCTGGGGACTGCTGGCCAGCAGGGCACGGGCATCCGTCAGGACGAGAGGGTCGTTGTCGACATACACGTGCAGCCGGTGACTACGCCAAAGGGCTTCTTCACCCCATGTCCAGGCGCCGGTGCGGCTCGGTCATGACCGCAGCGCGGTGATCGGGTCGATGTTCGCGGCTCGCAACGCCGGATAAAGTCCCGCGAGAAGCCCGACGACGCTGCCCAGGACAGGCGCGGGCAACGTCACTGCCGGATCGATGACCGCTGTCCAGTGGCGGGCGGCAGCAACCATGATCACCGCGACGACGCCCAAACTCGTGCCGACGAGGCCACCGATCGTGCCCGTCAGCAATGACTCGATGAGGAACTGGGCGGCGATGTGCCGAGGCCGTGCCCCCAACGATCGGCGCAGACCGATCTCGCCCACCCGCTCCAGCACGGACACCAGGGTCGTGTTGGCGATTCCGACGGTTCCGATGGTCAGCGAAACGCCGGCGAGTGCCAGAAACAGTCCGGTAAGATCGCCCGACACCTTGTCCCGAAGCGTATGCGGGTCCGGTGGGGCGATGGCCACCAGACTGTCTGGCTCATCCGGTCGCAGCGCCAAGGGCGCCTGCCGGGCGACCAGTTGCGCCGCGCCGACCCGGGTAGCGATCACCAATGTCGCCGGCATCTCGCCGGGGTCGGGATTCCCGAAGTCCCGGAGCGCGGTACTCGCCGGAATCAGCGCTCCGAGCGAAACCTCGGGATTTCGCCGGCTGTCCGAATAGATTCCGACGACGGTGTAGGCGAGATCCCCCAGGAAGACCGCCGGTCGCGCCGTCAGATCGCGGACACCGAGCCGGGCCGCGGCCGCGGCGCTCAGCATGATCGCCCGCTCGTGGTGCTGTTCCACGAAGGGATCCAATGTGGCGCCGGTAACCAGTGTCACTTCCATAGCGGCGATCGCCCCGGGGGCGGCGGCGTAAACCTTGAGGCCTTCGCCGTCACCGGCACCGTTGGGGTTCGAGCTGATGCCGGTTCTGCCCAACGGAGCGATCCACCACAGGCCGGCGGCTTGGACGCCGTTGAGCCGTTCGATCCGCTCGCCGGCATCGCTGGGAAAGCTGATCGGTGGCCGCGCCGCGCTGGGGTCACCGGCATTCTCCGGCCGGTTTGCCCCGTCGGCCGACGCTCGGTCGACAACGTTGACGGTGGTGGCCTGCAGGACGGTGAACTGGGTGGAGATTTGCCCGGTGGCGGTGGAGGTAAGGCCCAGCACCGCGACAAAGGCGCCGACGCCCAGGATGGTGCCCAGCATGGTAAGGATCGCGCGTCCGGGCCGCTGCAGACTACCTGCCAGGGCCTCGATGACAGCGTCGCGGACACCGAGCCGGGTGGCCGGGAATCGGGCGGGCTCCCGCGAGGTCACCGGATTGCCGCACCGGTCTCGACCAGGCGGCCGTCCCTGATCTCCACGACGCGCTCGGCTCGGGCCGCTACGGACGGATCATGTGTGATCACGATGATGGTGTATCCATTCGCGCTCAGTTCCCCGAGGTGGTCCAGCACGCTCCGCGAATTGGTGCTGTCCAGATTGCCGGTGGGTTCGTCGCACAGCAGGAGACTTGGACTATTCACCAGAGCACGTGCGATCGCCACGCGCTGTCGCTCGCCACCGGACAGTGTGGTGGGCCGGGCATCAAGGCGGTGGTCGAGACCGACTTGACGGAGTGCGGCCTCGGCGGCAGGCCGCCGCGACGACCGGCGACTGCGGTTGTAGAGCATCGCGAGGGCGACGTTCTCCACGACGCTCCGGTGCGGCAACAGGTGGAACGACTGGAAGACGAAGCCGATCCGATTGGCGCGCAGCGACGAGCGATCGCGTTCCGGCAGCCGTGCGGTGTCGTCGCCGTCGAGGAGGTACTGGCCCGAGGTCGGGCGGTCCAGCAAGCCGAGGATGTGCAAGAGCGTCGATTTTCCGGAACCCGATGGACCGGTTACCGCGAGATACTCACCGGCGAAGACGGCCAGGTCACTGGGATACAACGCTTGCACGGGCGGCGGCCCGGGGAAGTGGCGACCTAGTCCGATGAGCCGCAGAACAGGCTCCCGCCGGACCTCGTATGCCGTCACTGGTGTCCGACCAGCACGCGGTCACCCGGATTCAGGTCACCCGCCAGCACCTGTATCTCCACCATGCCCTCAGCGGAAAGCCCGGTCGTCACCGTCACCGGGGTCGTTTTTCCCGCGGCGCCTACGATCGTCACCTGGGTGGTGCCGTCTGCCGACGTCGTCACCGCCGAGATCGGCACGACGGTCGCCTTGCTGGCCGACACTTGTGTGTCGATAGCTATACGCACGTCGGCACCGATCATGCTCGGCGGAATCGGCTTGCTCGATTCCACGGTCACCGGCACATACGGGGTCGCGCCGCCGTCCGGGCTCGGCTCGGCGCCCTGATCAGCCGCGCCGGGTTCGGCGCCGCCGATGGAGACCACGGTGCTGCCCAAGGGTTCGCTGGTGGGAGCACCGATCGAGGTGACCGTGCCGGTGATGGTGGTGCCGGACCTGTCGTCGGTGATCCGAGCTGCCATCTTCTTACGAACCAGGTCTCTCTTGTCCGGGGAAAGCTGGCCGGTGGCCACCATCGTCCCGGTGCTGAGCTTGATCAACGGCCCGCTCACCGATCGGCCCACCGCGCCTGTCACATCGATAACGGTCGCCGGAAGCGCGGGTAGGAAGACAAGCTCGCCGCTGGGTACTTGCACTTGCTGCGACCCGCCCGCGGCGCCATTCGCCGCCGCGTTGCCGGTGGGCGCCGGCGATGCGGTGGTCGTCATCGGCTCGTATCCGCGATCGCGGTAAAACGATGCGACTGCCTTCGCCGTCCCTAGACCGAAGGCGCCTCGCTTGTCGGAACCCCTCCGGTAGCCCAGTTCCGCCATCGCTTGCTGGAGTTGGCGCACGTCGTCGCCGCTGTCACCGACCGTGAGGTTACGGTAGGCGGGGACCGGGCCGCGCAGGACGAAGATGGGCCGTCCCGACACCGCCGCCACGAATGCGCCGTCCTTGATCCTGTCGCCGGGCGCGACGCCCATGGCCGAGACATAGAGACCCGTGATCCTGGGCGAGGATGCCGCCGGGGTGATCCGATATTCGACCCCTGGATAGACCTTGCCGCGTACGACCTCCGTGACGGCCAGACGACGGCTCTCCACGGGCGCTGTCAGCTGTGCGGGCGCCGGTTCCGCGGTGTCCGCCGCGAGTTGTGCCGGGGAGCGCACGAACCGTGTCGCGAAAACCCCGCCGGTCGAGACAAGAGCGGAGACGACGATCACGATGATCGCCGTGCGGGCCCGCGAAGCACTGTTGACGCTCACCATGCCGCTACGACGAAGCGCCGGTCGCCGCGATCCGGGCGGCTTCCGCCAGCCTGGCCTGGACTTGCTTCTGGTACTCGGTGAGCACCTGCAGATTCTGGTCGATCAGCGCCCGCTGGTAGGCCCATTCGACCGGGAAATAGATGCGAGCCAGCCCCGACGACCTGGTGCACTTCTCGTCTGTTCGAGCGGCCTGGATCTCGTCCCCGGCCGGTGGATCATCCGGCCTCGCTCGCCATTGCTTCTCGACGAGTTCCTGCGGGTGTGCCGTCTGAAAACCCTCCTTCGCCATGCAGCCACGCCAGGTCTCGCGCGCCGCCACGACTCTGCTGTCGCGTTCGGTGTTTATCGACGCGGCCTGAGTCAGTTGCCGGACCAGGTCCGCTCCGGCTGTCGGACGCGTGAGCTTCGCAGACGCGTCGTCGTAGCAGGCTCGCGAGGCCGTCAACGTGGTCTCCGGGAGGTCCACCTTGGTCAGCTTCTTGTTGTCGATCACGCTGTTCAGGAATCCTCGCTGGGCGGCGGTCTCCGCACCCAGATATCCCCACGGACCGGCCGGCTGCTTGAAAGCGTCGTTGGAGCTTGCCTCGGCTTCGTCCACCGGTTCCATGTCTTGCCCGACGTATTCTGTGTATCCCTTTTTCTGCATGCACGAAATCCGCAGCAGCCGCATGGCCGTCCACAATGACGCCGCCTGTTTCGACGAGAGATCATAGGCCGCTAACGGCGCCTTGAGCGAAGCCGCGTAGCCGGAGACCGGCGGGTCGACCGGCACCGCCGCCGGAACTGCGGGTGTCTCGGCGGCGGACGAAGCCGACGCACCCTGATCCTGACACGCGGCGAGCAACATCGACAATGCCAGCAGAGTGCTCATTGCTCCGCCGTGAACAATGCGTGCGAGATGATCTCTCACCCTTTACCTATCGCCTTCGTCGCAATATCGGCGCTGAATCCACATGGCCGGACAAGAAATGCGGGAACCGATCGATCAGCCTCGGACGGGGACACGCTAACAGAGACCGCGACGAGTGGGCTACCCCGCAGCGGGCGCGCCCCTCCGGCACCGGAGACGCTACAGCGCATCCGAGCCCATCGATAGCCTGCCACCCCGGTGCGGACACTGGTTCGGCTCCGACGGTCGCGGCCGAAACGGGACGGGCCGCCCGGCCACACCCGGCACATGCTGGGAATTCTCGCGCGGATCGAACGCCACCCCGTCCGCGGCGCGACCGGCGCCCGGCGACGCAGACATCGAGTATCATCGCTACGCAATGCAGCGGACCGCACGCACGCCGACGGCTCCGCCTAGGACACGCAGACATCGATATACGTAATAGCGTCCTTTGTGGACGGGGTCCGCCGACTGGGCGTGCGGTCTTCCCCGACCGTGTATTCATTACTCTGGTTGGAGGGTTCTTTCATGCTGCGCAGAATGCTCAAGCGGGCCGCCATCGGCCTGGCTGCGACTGGATTGATTTTCAGTGCGCTGCCGTCGACCGGTGCTCAGGCAATCAACCGAGTTACCAGCGGCTGCCCGCGTGCCGACTACGCCCAGGTGAAAAACGAGGGCGTTCTTTGCTTCGCAAATGCCGGTTCGATGGCCGTGCTGATCTACAACGTCTGGCAGGTCTGTGGCGGCTACAACAACACCGTCTGGGCGGTTACCGGCTATCCGGACCAGTACACCTACTACGGCACCTGCGACAGTATCAGTCCCCGCGTACGGATCACGCGATTCCAGATCCTCTGACACACTGTCGAGATACCGAGGCGACCCGCGTGGAACTGGTCGCGAGCGAACGCCGGTCCACGTGGGCGACGTAGCCGACCTGGAACGGTCGTAACGCCACCCGGCGACTGGCCGGGTGGCGTTCGTATCGACGAGGGTTGGTCCGGCTTGGCTCCACCCTCGACCACAGCACAAGTCATCTCGCGCAGCCGGCCACTACCCCGGATCCCGCTCGGCCACGTGCAGGCGGGCAGACATGAGGACAGCGAACCGCAGGGCGACCCCAGGTCAGCCGCGGCCCTGAACGGCATCCTTCAGCACGTGGATGCCGCCGGCGAACTCGACCAGATCGGCCTCGGTCCAGCCGCGGGCATCCCAGACCTGGACCTGCATCCAGATCCCGTTTGGCTGCTTCACCCACAGGTTCTTGCCGTAGCCGGTGCCCTCGGCCTCGCTGATGACGCCCGGCTTGCTGGCCACAGTGAGCGCCTTGCCGGTCGGTGTGGAGTGGTCGTCCACCGACTGCAGCATGATGGCGATCTTGCCGAGGAAGACGTTCGGGTTCTTGTCCGCGGCGTCGACCGGGGCGATCGTCAGTACGCCCGCGTCGACGCCCTGCACCACCCAGCTCGCCGGTACCTTGTCGATCGTGAAGCCCTTCGGCTGTTCGCCCTGGTAGGCAACCAGGTGTGCGGACGCGATGGTGGGCGTCGACGCCGGCTGAGACAACGTCGAGGTGCCGTAGGTGACCGCGGCCACCAGAGCGGCCGCGACGAAGACCGACGCACCAGCTCCGCGGGCGGCACGGCGGTGGCGCAACGCGCGGCGGCCGCGCTTCACGTCCGCGTCCGCCTGCTCGGCCGAGGTATCGCCGGCCGCGCCGGCGATGCGGGACAGACGCTCGTGCAGATCCATCATCGGATGACTCCTGTCAGGGGAATGCGGGTCTCGGCCAGCACGGCCCGGAGCCGCTCCAGCGCCCGGGCCGTTTGACTCTTCACCGTGCCCTCGGAGCACCCGAGGGCGTCGGCGGTGTCGGCGACGTTCAGGTCGTAGAAGTAGCGGAACACCAACGTGGCGCGCATCTTCGGCGGCAGCTCACGCAGCGCCGCCCGGATCCCATCGGTGTCGTCCTCCGGGTCGGTGTCCGGCACAAACCCGGGCCGATCCGGAAGCACGGCCACTGGACGCTCGTGGCGACGCCACCACCGACGACGTTCGTCGGTCAGCGCGTTCACCAGCGTCCGGCGCAGGTAACCCTCCGGATTGTCGGCCCGCCGGAACGCCGGCCAGGCGACGTACAGCTTCGTCAGGGTGGACTGGACCAGATCCTCGGCCAGGTGTCCGTCACCCGCAGTCAGCAGCGTCGCCGTCCGCACCAGCCCGGCGCGGTGGCCGAGCACGAAGCTGTGGAACTGCTCGTCACGCTCTCGCTTCACGGGCCCTCCTTCGCTCTCACACGCCCCTGACGATTGGCGGGCCTCCGGGGTTGCATTTCGCGCCGGCCAATTTCACTGCAGAGCTTTCCGAAGTGGAGGTACCCGCGACGACTCCTCCGCCGGATCCTCACAGCCCGCAGCAACTCGACGAGCCACAGCCAACCGCTCGCAGGGGATGGCTGCGGGTCGAGCCGCATGGAACAATCGGCGGCATGACGATCACTTTCGGGAGCCATGGGGCGTAGGTCTCCAGGGCACGTCCGCGCCAACCTGCCTCGGCGGCGGGAACCTGGTGCGCGAATCGCCCTTGTCGATGGTGTGTCCGCAAGAGGACTCGGCCGTATTGCGTGGCTGGAGCGGACTGATTTTGGTCCCGGGGCTGTGGCCGCAGCATTGAAGGCCTGGCAGGCGTTCGCTCGTGCTTCGGACGATGAGCGTGCGGACAAGCTCTTCTACGGACATGCGGGCTGTTGCCCGGATCCACGGGCCGACCGCGAAGTCTTGGAGCGCGTGTTGCGCGTGCTGCCACTCCAGGATGCGAGAGCTCTTCGGCGGCGGATCCATGCGTTGGATGACCGGATCGGTCCTGGGAACACCACGCCCGTGCCGCCCCGCCCGCGCAGCGGGATCGAGTGGTAGCGGCCGGCGACCACTAGTGGCATGCCCCAACCATCAATTCCCCACGTACGCCGCCAGGTGTTCGCCGGTCAGGGTCTTGCGCGTGGCTACCAGTTCGCTCGGGGTGCCCTCGAAGACGATGCGCCCGCCGTCGTGCCCGGCGCCCGGGCCGAGGTCGATGATCCAGTCGGCGTGTGCCATGACCGCCTGGTGGTGCTCGATGACGATGACCGATTTCCCGGCGTCGACGAGCCGGTCGAGCAATGCCAGGAGCTGTTCCACGTCGGCCAGGTGCAGGCCGGTGGTGGGCTCGTCGAGCACCAGCACGCCGCCCTTGCCGCCCATGTGGGTGGCCATCTTGAGCCGCTGCCGTTCGCCGCCGGACAGGGTGGTCAGCGGCTGCCCGAGGCTCAGGTAGCCGAGGCCGACGTCGGCGAGCCGGTCGAGGATGGCGTGCGCGGCCGGGACGCGGCCGCGGAAGAACTCTTCCGCCTCGGCCACCGGCATGGCCAGCACCTCGCTGATGTCCTTGCCCTCGAAGTGGTAGTCCAGCACCGACGCGTCGAACCGTTTGCCCTCGCACAGCTCGCAGGTGGTGGCGACGCCGGCCATCATGGCCAGGTCGGTGTAGATGACACCGGCGCCGTTGCAGTTCGGGCAGGCACCCTCGGAGTTGGCGCTGAACAGCGCCGGCTTGACCCCGTTGGCCTTGGCGAAGGCTTTGCGGATCGGTTCCAGCATTCCCGTGTACGTCGCCGGGTTGCTTCGCCGGGACCCGCGGATCGGGGTCTGGTCGACCGCGACCACATCGGAGTGTCCGGCCACCACCGAGCCGTGGATCAGCGAGCTCTTGCCCGAGCCGGCCACCCCGGTGACGACCACCAGCACGCCGAGCGGGATGTCGACGTCGACGTTGCGCAAGTTGTGGGTGTCGGCGCCGCGTACTTCGAGCGCACCTCCAGGCGTACGGGAGGAAGGTTTGAGGTTTGCCTTGTCGTCGAGATGCCGGCCGGTGAGGGTGCCGCTCTTGCGCAGGCCCGCCAGTGTGCCCTCGAAGACCACCTCGCCGCCGCCCGTCCCGGCACCGGGGCCCAGGTCGACCACGTGGTCGGCGATCGCGATCATCTCGGGCTTGTGCTCCACCACCAGCACCGTGTTGCCTTTGTCGCGCAGTTGCAGCAGCAGCTCGTTCATCCGCTGGATGTCGTGCGGGTGCAGGCCGATGGTGGGTTCGTCGAACACGTACGTGACGTCGGTGAGCGACGAGCCGAGGTGGCGGATCATCTTGGTCCGCTGCGCCTCGCCGCCGGAGAGCGTGCCGGCCGGCCGTTCCAGGCTGAGGTAGCCGAGGCCGATCTCGACGAACGAGTCCAGGGTGTGCCGCAGCGAGTCCAGCAGCGGCGCCACCGACCGGTCGCGCAGGCCGCGCACCCAGTCGGCGAGGTCGCTGATCTGCATGGCACAGGCGTCCGCGATGCTGATCCCGTTGATCTTCGAGGATCGGGCCGCCTCGCTGAGCCGGGTGCCGGCGCATTCGGGGCACACGGTGAAGGTGACCACCCGCTCCACGAACGCGCGGATGTGCGGCTGCATCGCGTCGACGTCCTTGGACAGCATCGACTTCTGGATCTGCGGGATCAGCCCCTGGTACGTCAGGTTGATCCCCTCGACCTTGATCTTGGTCGGTTCCTTGTAGAGCAGGTCGTTCATTTCCTTCTTGGTGTACTTGCGGATCGGCTTGTCCGGGTCGAAGAACCCGCCCTGCCGGAAGATCCGCCCGTACCAGCCGTCCATGCTGTAGCCGGGGATGGTCAGCGCGCCCTCGTTGAGCGACTTCGTGTCGTCGTACAGGGCGGACAGGTCGAAGTCGGTGACCGAGCCGCGGCCCTCGCAGCGCGGGCACATGCCGCCGGTGATGCTGAAGCTGCGCCGCTCCTTCATCGTCTGGCCGGCCTTTTCGATGGTGACCGCGCCGGCGCCGGAGATCGACGCCACGTTGAACGAGAACGCCTGCGACGAGCCGATGTGCGGTTTGCCGAGCCGGCTGAACAGGATCCGCAGCATCGCGTTGGCGTCGGTGGCGGTGCCGACCGTGGACCGCGGGTCGGCACCCATCCGCTGCTGGTCGACGATGATCGCGGTGGTGAGCCCGTCCAGCACGTCGACGTCGGGCCGGCCCAGGTTCGGCATGAAGCCCTGCACGAACGCGCTGTACGTCTCGTTGATCAGCCGCTGGGACTCGGCGGCGATCGTGTCGAACACGAGCGAGCTCTTGCCCGAGCCGGAGACGCCGGTGAACACCGTGAGGCGCCGCTTCGGGATCTCGATGCTGACGTCCTTGAGGTTGTTCTCGCGGGCGCCGTGGACCCGGATCAGGTCGTGGCTGTCGGCTCGGTGCGGCGCGGTCGTCCGCGTCCTGGTGGGCGCGCTCATCGTCTCTCCTACGCTCATCGATCCTGGACAAGTCCCAGCACGTTACCGTCCCGGTCGGTCACGGTCGCGATGGTGCGGCCGGCGCCCACGTGCTTCGGGGCATCCTTCACGGTGCCACCCGCGGCGGTCAGCTCGGCGAGCTTTGTCTCGATGTCCTCGACGTGCCAGTACGCCACCGGGGACGGCCCGCCGCCGGGCGCCAGCCCGATGTGCTGGCCCGCGACGTCGAAGCCGACGTAGTAGTCGGAATCCGTCTGCGGTGCGATGCCGAGCAGGGCCGTGTACGTCTCCTTGGCCTTGGCCAGGTCGGAGACGGCGAACAGGATGGTTTTGGCGCCCTCGGTTCCGGTCATGATCATTCCCTCCGTCGTTCCTTGCGGGTACGGGAACGACGCTACGGGCGAACCGAGGGCCGGCGCTTCTTGATTCCTGACCTACAGGTTCTCCATCACCTTCGCGGACTCCATCGGGTGCGAGAACATCGGGAAGTCGTACGCGATGGCGTTGTCGTGCTCCTCCGGCGAGGTCGCCGCCATGCAGTCGGTCACCGTGATCACCCGATAGCCGTTCTCGTACGCGCTGCGCATCGTCGACTCGACGCAGCAGTTCGTCAGGAAGCCACCCAGAATGACCGTCTCGATGCCCTTGCTACGCAGGATGAAGTCGAGGTTCGTGCTGGCGAACGTGTCCAGCCCGCGCTTACCCTCGATCACGATGTCGCCGGCGGCGGGGGTCAGCTCGTCCACGATCGCCGCACCCCAGGTGCCCTTCACGAACGCGTTGCCGTCGACCACCCCTTTGAGGATCCCGTACGGATGACGCGACAGCTCGCCGAAGCCGGCCTGGAACGTGATCGGCGCGTGCATGATCGTCACGCCCTTCTCCCGGGCCGCCGCGACCAGTGCCGCCGTCTTGGCCAGCATCCCGGTCTTCTCCATCACCGGGGCCACCGCGCCGTGCAGGACGCCGCCGTCGCTGGTGAACTCGTTCTGGTATTCGATCAGGACAAGCGCGGTCTTGGCCGGGTCCAGTTCCATCTCTGCCTCCTGTGGCTCTCGTCACCCGTAGCCCAGTCTGCCCAGAGCGGAAGCGACTGTCGATGCGCGACGCTGTGGATAGGCTGGCTTTTTCCGGCTCGCCGTTCCGGCTGGGAGGTATCGGTGCACCTTCGATGGGGGCAGCCCCCGCAATCCCCCGAACCCTGGCGGCAACCGGCCGCGCCTGTTGCACCCGGAGTGCCCGACTGGCTCGAGGAACGCCTGTTCGACCAGCGGATCGTCATGATCCGCGGCCCGCTCACCGGCGACGCGGCGTCCGGCGTCGCGGCGGCCCTGCTCACGCTGGACGCGGCCGGCCCGTCCCCGGTGCAGCTGCACATCGCCAGCGACGGCGGTGAGCTGACCGCGGCGCTGGCCGTGCTCGACGTGCTCGACTCGATGATCTCGCCGGTGCACGCGCTGGTCACGTCCCAGGCGGCCGGCGCCGTGGTCGGGGTGCTGGCCGCGGCGGAGAAACGCTCGGCGTACCGGCACGCGCGCTTCCGGCTGACCGAGCCGCGGGCGACCGGGGTGACCGGCACCGCCGACGAGGTGGCGCGGGCCGCCGGGCAGCATCTGCGCGAGCTCGAGGAGGTCACGTTGCGGCTGGTCGAGGTCACCGGTCAGGCGCGCAGCCGGATCGAGGACGACATGCACAACGGGCGCAGCCTGACCGCGCCGGAGGCCTTGGAGTACGGCCTGATTCAGGAGATCGTCGGGAAGGCGTGATCTTCCCGGTTTTGATGCGAAAGGCGGGCCCTCTTTCGAGGGCCCGCCTTTTCGACGCTTTTTGTCAGGCGACCTTGACACCCATGGAACGGGCGGTGCCGGAGACGACCTTGATCGCGGCGTCCAAGTCGTTCGCGTTGAGGTCGGGAAGCTTGCGCTCGGCGATTTCCTTGACCTGCTGCTGGCTGAGCGTGCCCACCGTCTGGGTCAGCGGGTTGGACGCGCCCGACTGGATGCCCAGAGCCTTGCGGATCAGGAAGCTGGTCGGCGGCGTCTTGTAGGTCAGCGAGTGGCTGCGGTCCTCGTAGACCGAGACGATGACCGGAATGATCTCGCCGCGGTTCTTCGACGTCGCCTCGTCGTACTCGACCTTGACAGCACGCATGTTGGCCCCGGTCGGACCAAGCATCTTGCCGAGGTCGACCATCGCGGCGTTACCCGCCTCAAGCGCGAGGGTTACCTCATGGGTCTTCTTCTTGGGCGGCATTGCGTAGGGCTCCTTAGGGTGAGCTGCACAAGCTTCCGGTTTCCTAGCAAGTCCGGTGCAGCTCGCCAGCATCATCAACACAAGACAACCCCGAGAGATTACTACAGCGCGAGCACGCGCACTCATCCCGGGGTATCGCAAGTGTAGCGCGTCAGTACCTGTCGCAATAACACGAGGACATCAGCGACCGTACGACGTACACGTAATCGGTGGCTGGCAGCTTCTTGCTGCTCGCGGCCGAGTCGATCGTGCCCACCCCGGCGTGGTACGCGGCGATCACGGCGTTGAGCAGGCACCACGACGTGGTCGACTTGCACTTCGAGGTGCTCAGGCTGTAATCCCCGCCGAAGTGATTGTCGCCGATGTTGCGGGTCAGCCACGCCAGGTAGTTCGCCCCGATCTCCGCGTTCTGCTGATAGACGTGCGAGTCGTACGTCTTCTCGAACCGGGTGTTCATCATGTCGACCGTGTCCGGCATGACCTGCATCAGCCCGTACCCGCCGTCGCAGTTCACGATGTTGGACTGCCAGCCGCTCTCGTTCCACGAGATGGCCCGGACCAGATCCGAGGAGACGACCAGCGTGGGCGCCGAGCCCGGCCAGTAGTGCTGGGCCGCCGCGGCGTTCAGGGCCGCCTTGGCCTTCGCCTTGGAGACCGCCTTGCCCTCGTAGTGTGCGCAGGCCGGCGGCTGGAAGTTGTTCGGGTCCTCGGTCGGCGTCGGCTTCGTCGTCGTCTTGCTCGGCTTCGGCTTGGGCTTGCTGCTGGACGGCTTGGGCGCGGGCTCGGTCGTCGGCGGATCGGTGATCGGCTCGAACGCCGGGCCGGTGTCGGTCGGCGACGCGGCGACGAAGTTGGGTTGCACCTGCCCGGCCGCGTTCCCGCCGACCACCCCGCACCCCGCCGCAACGAAGAGCACCACCAGCGCAACTAATCCCAAATGCCGCTTTTTGGACATCGAATTCCTTCCCCCGTGCGCGTGGACCGGGCGCACGCTAACAGGTCGGGAATCGCCTCCGCAGCCCCAAGATTCGTCTCATGCATCCCCTAATGTGCCCCGAGGATTCGGACAAACGGCGCATCCACCGGCCTTCGACCCCTCCCCCGCCGCGCCCCGCGAAGACCGGGGACAATAGAGGTATGCAGACCCGCACCGACCTCCGCAACGTCGCCATCATCGCTCACGTCGACCATGGCAAGACAACCCTGGTCGACGCCATGCTGCGGCAGGGCGGACAGTCCCACGCACGCGGCGAGATGACCGACCGTGCCATGGACTCGATGGACCTGGAGCGGGAAAAGGGCATCACCATTCTCGCCAAGAACACGGCGATCAGCTACCAGCCGGTCGACGGCAAACCCGTGACCATCAACATCATCGACACCCCCGGCCACGCCGACTTCGGCGGTGAGGTCGAGCGCGGCCTCACCATGGTCGACGGGGTGGTTCTCCTGGTCGACGCCTCCGAGGGGCCGCTCCCACAGACCCGCTTCGTGCTGCGCAAGGCCCTCCAGGCCCGCCTGCCGATCATCCTGGTGATCAACAAGGTGGACCGCCCGGACGCCCGGATCAAGGAGGTCGTCGACGACACCTACGCCCTGTTCTTCGACCTCGACGCCGAGGACTCCCAGATCGAGTTCCCCATCGTGTACGCGTGTGCGCGTGACGGCATCGCGTCGCTGACCCAGCCCGCGGACGGCACCGTCCCGCAGGACAGCGACAACCTCGAGTCCCTGTTCACCACGATCCTCGAGACCATCCCCGCGCCGACGTACCACGAGGACGCGCCGTTGCAGGCGCACGTCGTCAACCTGGACGCCTCGCCCTTCCTGGGCCGGCTCGCCCTGTGCCGCGTGCACGAGGGCACGATCCGCAAGGGCCAGACGGTCGCCTGGTGCCGCACCGACGGCACGGTCGAGCGGGTCCGGATCTCCGAGCTGCTGCTGACCGAGGGCCTCGACCGCAAGCCCGCCGAAAGCGCCGGCCCCGGCGACATCATGGCCGTCGCGGGCATCCCCGAGATCATGATCGGCGAGACCCTCGCCGACGCCGAGAACCCGGTCCCGCTGCCCCTGATCACCGTCGACGAGCCGGCCATCTCGATGACCCTCGGCACGAACACGTCGCCGCTGGTCGGCCGCGCCAAGGGCAGCAAGGTCACCGCCCGCATGGTGAAGGACCGCCTGGACCGCGAACTGATCGGCAACGTCTCCCTCCGGGTGATCAACACGGACCGCCCCGACGCGTGGGAGGTCCAGGGCCGCGGTGAGCTCGCGCTGGCCATCCTGGTCGAGCAGATGCGCCGCGAGTCGTACGAGCTGACCGTCGGCAAGCCCCAGGTGGTCACCAAGACCATCGACGGCAAGCTCTACGAGCCGGTCGAGCGCCTCACCATCGACGCGCCGGACGAGTTCATGGGCGCGATCACCCAGCTCCTGTCCACCCGCAAGGGCCGCATGGAGCAGCTGATCAACCACGGCACCGGCTGGCTGCGCATGGAGTGGCTCGTCCCGGCCCGCGGCCTGATCGGCTTCCGCACCGAGTTCCTCACCGAGACCCGCGGCACCGGCATCATGCACCACCTGTTCGAGGACTACGAGCCGTGGTTCGGCGAGCTGCGCACCCGCAACAACGGTTCGCTGGTGGCCGACCGCGCCGGCGTGGTGACCCCGTTCGCCATGACCAACCTGCAGGAGCGCGGCCAGCTGTTCGTCGAGCCCACCACCGAGGTGTACGAGGGCATGATCGTCGGCGAGAACTCCCGCAACGACGACATGGACGTCAACATCACCAAGGAGAAGAAGCTCACGAACATGCGGGCGTCGACCTCCGACGAGACCGAGAAGCTGATCCCGCCGCGCAAGCTGTCCCTGGAGCAGGCCCTGGAGTTCTGCCGCGAGGACGAGTGCGTCGAGGTGACCCCGGTCGCGATCCGCATCCGCAAGGTCATCCTCGACCAGCAGACCCGCGGCCGCCAGGCGGCCCGGCGCAAGCACGCGCAGTAACCCCGCTCCGGGCCCGCCCCGCAAAGCGCCTCCCCACACCCCGCGCCTCACGCCCAGGGTGTGGGGACTTGCGCCGCCCCGAGCGTTACCGCTGCCCACACCCCGCGCCTCACGCCCGGGCTGTGGGGACCTGCGCCGCCCCGAGCGTTACCGCTGCCCACACCCCGCGCCTCACGCCCGGGCTGTGGGGACCTGCGCCACCCCGAGCGTTACCGCTGCCCACACCCCGCGCCTCACGCCCAGGGTGTGGGGATCTGCGCCGCCCCGAGCGTCAGGGCTACCCACACACTGCGCGTCGTGCTTGCCCATGCCTGGCACGGGTGTGTGGAATCCCGGTTTAAGTCTGGCCCCTGAACCGGCCGGGGCGCGCGGCACGGAGCGGGCGCCGCGAGTCAGGTCGCGGCGGCAGCGCCGGAGGCGAGTGGTGGTGGTGCGGTTGGGTGGGTGTCGAGGCGTACCGGGGAATGGTTTTTAGGTGTGGGCTAGCTCTTTTTTGCGGTCTCTGGAGGATTTCGCGATGCTCGCGGCGGTGGCGATGCCGAGGGTGCCGATGATGACCAGCAAGGAGAGCCAGATCGGGATTTCCGGGGCCCAGTGGACGCCGTCGCCGTTGTTGATGAACGGGACGCTGTTGGTGTGCAGGGCCTCAAGGAAAAGCTTGACGCCGATGAATGCCAGGACCGCGGACAAGCCGATGTTCAGGTAGACCATGCGTTCCAGCAGGCCGCCCAGCAGGAAGTAGAGCTGGCGCAGGCCCATCAGGGCGAAGACGTTCGCGGTGAAGACGAGGTATGGCTCTTTGGTGATGCCGAAGATCGCCGGAATTGAATCGAGCGCGAACAGCAGGTCGGTGGTGCCGATGGCGATCATCACGATGAGCATCGGGGTGAAAAGGCGCTTGCCCGTTTCGGCGATGACGGTCATCTTTCCGTCGCCGAATGAGGAACTCACCGGGAGCGCGCGCTTCGACCAGCGGATCAGGATGTTTTCCTTGAAGTCGTCCGCGTCGTTCTCGCCTTCCCGGAGGAGGGAGATCGCGGTGTAGACCAGGAATGCGCCGAACAGGTAGAACACCCAGGAGAACTGCGCGATGAGGGCGGCGCCGGCGGCGATGAACGCGCCGCGCATGACCAGGGCAGCCACGATGCCGATGAGCAGGACCTTCTGCTGCAGACGCCGCGGCACCGCGAACCGGGCCATGATAATCATGAAGACGAACAGATTGTCGACGCTCAATGAGTATTCGGTGAGCCAGCCGGTGTAGAACTCAACCGCGGAACGTCCGTCGGCGACCGTCCAGAGCCCGATCCCGAACAGCAGGGCGAGACCGATGTAAAACGCGACCCATCCGCCCGACTCCTTCATGGAAGGCTCGTGCGGGCGCCGGCCGATGATCAGCAGATCGACGGCGAGCACGGCGCCCAGGGCGAGAAGGGTGGCGATCCACACCCAAGCGGAAACGTTCAACGAGGACCTCCGGCAGACACGGTTCGGCGCTGCGTCCGCTCAACGAAGGCGGCACAGCGACGTGCGGCTGTCGGAGGTCTCTTCCGCCACCCGTGAGCGGGTGACCGCAGGCCCCGGGTTCGCCAACCGTTGGCGTTCCGTGCTGACGAGACCTGCGCGAGGGAATACTCCCCTCCTACGGCTAGCCATTGTGTCCCATCCCGGGACTCAGCGGCAGGGCACCCCGGCAAAGCGTGAAGTGGCTCTCCATGTGTTGTCAATGGTGAGTCATGTGCTGCTCGCCTGGTTGCTCATTACATGTTACCCGGAGGGCCCCGGCAGGCCCTGTGGTGTTGGGGATGTTTTGGGAGTTATGAGATTTTCATTCGTCTCCATCGGTTGGGGGTTTCCGCTGGTTGGAGGCTCGCGCGAGTGAATGGTTCCCGCACCTGTGCATCCTAGGAGGCTAGTTTGATGGCTTGCTGGTCGGGCCCTGCCGGTCGGGCCCTGCCGGTCGGGCCTTGGCTTGCTGAGTCGGCCATTGGGCAGGCGTCGAGCGGGATTTTCGAGACCTTGGAGAGTTATGGCTCGTATGTGGGCGCAACTCTCCAAGGTCTCGAAATCGGCCTCCGAACGACGGCCACAAAAGCCGCTTGTCCGTGCAAAACGATCGTCCTATTCGGATGGTCGCCCATGATGTAGACGTTTGCGTCCGAATGATGAGACGGGCACTGGCCAGAAGCATGTTGCAAGCCCGGGCCTGGCACGACGGCCGCGCGCCCGAAACGATTGCACCGTGTCGGCCAGAACGGCACCGCGCCGGCCAAGGTCCGCACCGCGCCAGCGCCAGACCGGCACGTTGGCGCGGGTCGGCGTCGCGGCGGCCTGGGTGCGGGGTGACCGTGACGGCCGAGGACGGGGCGTCGGTTCCGCCGGGCGGAGTCAGGCCACCGGCCAGGGTCAGGCCACCGGGCGGGTCAGGCCACCGGCCGGGGTCAGGCCACCGGCCGGGGTCAGGCCACCGGCCGGGGTCAGGCCGCCAGGCGGAGTGGCGAGTCCACCTAGCGGGGCCGCCACCCCGCGTGGTCCGGCGTCACACGAAGCCAAGACGT
Organism: Actinoplanes sp. TBRC 11911; assembly: GCF_012933445.1. Lineage (GTDB taxonomy): Bacteria > Actinomycetota > Actinomycetes > Mycobacteriales > Micromonosporaceae > Actinoplanes. Next base: position 34,273 of record NZ_JABBNC010000040.1, on the reverse strand, counting down.
ATGCGCCGACCCGCCCAGCGCCGGCCCGCGGCAGAGCGCCGGTGCGGCAGAGCGCCGGTGCCCGGTGCGGCCGACCCGCGGCGGCGGGGCCGGCGCGGGTGGGGCTACTTCACGCCGGCCAGGTCCATGCCGCGCAGCTCCTTCTTCAGCTCGGACATCTCGTCGCGGATGCGGGCGGCCAGCTCGAACTGCAGCTCGCGCGCCGCGGCCAGCATCTGCTCGTTCAGGTCCTGGATGAGCTGGGCCAGTTCGGCACGGGCCATGCCCGCGCGGGCCGGGCCGGCCGAGCCGCGGCCCTTCGACCTGGTCTCGGGGACCGGGCCCTTGCCACGGGACATCTGCCGCCCGCCGCCGCCGACCATCGGGCCGGCGACCGCGGCGTCGGTGTCCTCGGCCTCGCGGTAGATGTCGTCCAGGATGTCGTGGATCTTCTTGCGGAGGGCCGTCGGCGTGATGCCGTTGGCCTCGTTGTGGGCGATCTGCTTGTCGCGGCGGCGGTTGGTCTCGTCGATCGCGTCACGCATCGACGGGGTCATCTTGTCCGCGTACATATGGACCTCGCCGGAGACATTACGGGCGGCCCGGCCGATCGTCTGGATCAGCGAGCGCCCGCTGCGCAGGAAGCCCTCCTTGTCGGCGTCGAGAATCGCGACCAGCGACACCTCGGGCAGGTCGAGACCCTCGCGCAGCAGGTTGATGCCGACCAGCACGTCGTAGTCGCCCTTGCGCAGCTCCTTCAGCAGCTCGACGCGGCGCAGCGTGTCCACCTCGGAGTGCAGATATCGCACCCGGATGCCGTTCTCCAGCAGATAGTCGGTGAGATCCTCGGCCATCTTCTTGGTGAGCGTGGTGACCAGGACGCGCTCGTCCCGCTCGGTACGCAACTGGATCTCGTGCATCAGGTCGTCGATCTGGCCCTTTGTCGGTTTCACCACGACCTGCGGGTCGACCAGACCGGTCGGCCGGATCACCTGCTCGACGAACGAGCCGTGGGCCTGCTGCATCTCCCACGGGCCCGGGGTCGCCGACAGGAAGACCATCTGGCCGACGCGCTCGGTGAACTCGTCGAAGCGCAGCGGCCGGTTGTCGGCGGCGCTCGGCAGCCGGAAGCCGTGCTCGATCAGCACCCGCTTGCGGGAGGCGTCGCCCTCATACATGCCGCCGATCTGCGGAATCGTCACGTGCGACTCGTCGATGACGGTGAGGTAGTCGTCCGGGAAGTAGTCCAGCAGGGTGAACGACGGCTCCCCGTACGTGCGGCCGTCCATGTGCATCGAATAGTTCTCGATGCCGTTGCAGAACCCGACCTGGCGCATCATCTCGACGTCGTAGGTCGTGCGCATCCGCAGCCGCTGCGCCTCGAGCAGCTTGCCCTGCCGCTCCAGCTCGGCCAGCCGCTCGGCCAGTTCGGCCTCGATGTCGCGGATCGCCCGCTCCATCCGCTCCGGGCCGGCCACGTAGTGCGTCGCCGGGAAGATGATCAGCTCGTCGACCTCGCGGACCACCTCGCCGGTCAGCGGGTGCAGGTAGTACAGCTTTTCGACCTCGTCACCGAAGAGCTCGATCCGGACGGCCAATTCCTCGTACGCCGGAATGATCTCCAGGGTGTCGCCACGGACCCGGAACGTGCCTCGCTGGAAGGACATGTCGTTACGCGAATACTGAATGTCGACCAGCCGGCGCAGCAGCTTGTCGCGATCGATCTCGCCGCCGACCTCGACCTTGACGGCACGATCCACATACTCCTGGGGGGTGCCCAGGCCGTAGATCGCGCTCACCGTGGCGACCACGACCACGTCACGCCGGGTGAGCAGGGACATCGTGGCGGAGTGTCGCAGCCGTTCGACCTCCTCGTTGACCGAGGAGTCCTTCTCGATGTATGTGTCGGTCTGAGCGATATACGCCTCAGGCTGGTAATAGTCGTAGTAGCTGACGAAGTATTCGACCGCGTTGTTCGGCAGGAGCTCGCGGAGCTCCTTGGCGAGCTGCGCGCACAGCGTCTTGTTGGGGGCCAGCACCAGGGCCGGCCGCTGAAGTCTCTCGATCAGCCACGCGGTGGTGGCACTCTTGCCGGTGCCGGTCGCGCCGAGCAGCACCGTGTGAAGGTCGCCGCCCCGGACCCGTCGCTCCAGCTCATCGATGGCCGCCGGCTGGTCACCGGCGGGCTGGAATTCGCTGACGACCTCGAAGCGGCCGTCGAGCACTGGGATGTCGAGCGCCATGGGAACAACCGTACGTCGGGGGTACGACAAGTTTTGCCCGCGCCGACGCGGAGGGGCGTGCGGAGGGTGCACAATCAGCCCCCGTAAACGGCATTGTTCCACGTTGCGGGCCTCGCCTAACCTGGTCAGGTAGGCCGCTCGCGGCGGCTACCCGGCACCGCCCCGGATCACCACACGATCCAGCGGTCCGGCCCGTGGTCGATGCGCCCCAGCCCATCTGGAGGCCGCACCCACGCTGGGTCGCGCTGAGCGCTGACGCAGCCGCCGCGAGCGTCCCTTATTTCCGGTACGCCTCGGCGACCCCCAACCCCAAGGCTCCCGTACGCCGTCACGCCGCGGCCCGCCGTCGAGATGGCGCGCGCGACAGCGCCGCAGCCGAAGGCCGGGCGCGCGTGAGGCGGGGCTCGGTGCATCGCGGCGCCAATGGCACGTGGGTGCAGCCGCCAACCGCCAACCGCCAACCGGATGATGCAGGATGGCCGGGCGCAGCTCGTCGCGGCAGCCGCCGGAGGCGGGGTCGGCGGGTGGGTGCCGGTGGGGCTGGGCTTCGGCGTGCCGAACGGACACGTGCGACAACCGCGCGGACGCTTTTCACCCCCGACTGGCGAGCGCGAGGTCCGGCTCTGCGCCCGGCGGGCGCGGCAGTGGCGTGCGGGTGCAGCTGGTCGCGGCGGCAGCCGCCGAAGGCGGGGTCGGTGGGTGGTGCGGGTGGGGGCTGGGCCTCGGCGTACCCGGGCGGCGGTTTAAAGGTCTGGCTGCCAGCCCGTCTGCTCGGCCCAGTCGTCGGCCGCGCGGGCCTCCTCGTCGAACCACGGCTCCTTCGCGTCGGCGTAGGCGAAGCGGTCGTCGCCCAGGCGGGCGACCAGGGCGGCCTTCGCGGCGGCGTAACCCTCGCGCGCGTCGGGGGCCGCGCGCAGGTGGTCGCGCATCAGCAGGGCGAAACGCCAGCCCGGGGAGCCGATCACGCGGACGTGCAGGTTTACCGGGCGGGCCGGGTCGGCGTTGCCGTGCATGCGCTTCGGCCACGTCTCGCCGGGGATGCCGCGGGCGTTGTCGGCCCACTCGCCGGGGCGGCGCGGGAAGCCGGCCGAGACCAGGAGGTCGGCCAGGGCGTCGGCCGCGGTCAGGGTGCGGACGCCCAGCATCAGGTCGATGATGTCCTTCGCGGGCAGGCCGGGGACCGCCGTGGAGCCGATGTGGTGGGCGTGCGCGTCCGGGTGGGCGCGCAACGCGTGCTCGATGCGCGCGATCAGGCGGGACGCCTCGGCGGGCCAGGACGGGTCGGGGCCGACGATGCGCAGGTGGCTGTCGATGGGGGCGGACAGGCCGTGCCGGACGTTGGCCTCGAACGGGCGCAGGCGGTCGCGGAACAGGGCGTCGACCTGGGCGTGCAGGTCGTCGAGGTCGCCTTCGTTGGGCAGCAGCATGTCGGCGGCGGCGTGCCGGGCGGCGTCGTCGGCCTGGGCGGCAATCCGGGCGGCGGCCTGGGCCTCGGTCATGCCGCGGGTGGCGACCAGCCGGGCGATGCGCGCGTCGGGTGCCGCTTCCACCACGATGACCAGGTGGTACGCCGGTGCCAGTCCCGTCTCGACCAGCAGCGGCACGTCGTTGACCACGATCGCGTCGTGGGGCGCCGTGCGGGTCAGCTCGGCGGTCCGGGCCCGTACCCGCGGGTGGACGATCTTTTCGAGGCGGCGCCGGGCCTCGTCGTCGCCGAAGACCTTGGCGCCCAGGGCCGGTCGGTCGAGCGCGCCGTCGGCGGTGAGCACCGCAGGGCCGAACGCCTCGACGATCTCGTCCAGGCCGGGCGTTCCGGGGGCCACGACCTCGCGGGACAGCACGTCGGCATCGATGATCACCGCACCGTGATGGGCCAGCCGTCGCGCGACCTCGCTTTTGCCCGCCCCGATCCCGCCGGTCAGTCCCACCTTCAGCACGCGCCCATTATGACGGCGACGGCCGCATCGGTCAGCGGCGGGACGACGAAGGCCGCCCCGGAGGGAGCTCCGGGACGGCCTTTGCCTACTACTGCTGCTTACCGGGTCAGTTCTTGCCGCCGGCGAGCTTCTCGCGCAGGGCGGCGAGCGCCTCGTCGGTGGCCAGCGTGCCGGCCGGCTCCTCGGCGCGAGCCGGGGCGCTCGACGACGACTGCGAGCTGGCCGGAGCCGAGGTGGAGGTGGTCACGCCGCCGGCCGGAGCCGGGTTGAGCGCGGCCTCGGCGTCGGCGTCGCGGGACGCCTGCACCTGCTTGGTGTGCGCCTCCCAGCGCTCGCGGGCGTCGGCGTACTGCTTCTCCCACGTCTCGCGCTGCTTCTCGAAGCCCTCGAGCCACTCCCCGGTCTCCGGGTCGAAGCCCTCGGGGTAGATGTAGTTGCCCTCGGCGTCGTACGTCGCGGCCATGCCGTAGAGGGTCGGGTCGAAGTGCTCCTCGCCCTCGACGAAGCCCTCGTTGGCCTGCTTGAGCGACAGCGAGATCCGGCGGCGCTCCAGGTCGATGTCGATGACCTTGACCAGGACGTCGGAGCCCACCTGCACGACCTGCTCGGGCAGCTCGACGTGCCGCTCGGCCAGCTCGGAGATGTGCACCAGACCCTCGATGCCGTCGTCCACCCGGACGAACGCACCGAACGGAACCAGCTTGGTGACCTTACCCGGGACGATCTGGTTGATCGCGTGGGTGCGGGCGAACTGGCGCCACGGGTCTTCCTGGGTCGCCTTCAGCGACAGCGAGACACGCTCGCGGTCCAGATCGACGTCGAGCACCTCGACCTCGACCTCCTGGCCGACCTCGACGACCTCGGAGGGGTGGTCGATGTGCTTCCAGGAAAGCTCGGAGACGTGCACCAGGCCGTCCACGCCGCCCAGGTCGACGAACGCGCCGAAGTTGACGATCGAGGACACGACGCCCTTGCGGACCTGGCCCTTCTGCAGCTTGTTGAGGAACTCGGTGCGGACCTCGGACTGCGTCTGCTCCAGCCACGCACGGCGGGACAGGACCACGTTGTTGCGGTTCTTGTCCAGCTCGATGATCTTCGCCTCGAGCTCGCGGCCGACGTACGGCTGCAGGTCGCGCACGCGGCGCATCTCGACGAGCGAAGCGGGCAGGAAGCCCCGGAGACCGATGTCGAGGATGAGACCACCCTTGACGACCTCGATGACCGAGCCGCGAACGACGCCGTCGTCCTCCTTGATCTTCTCGATGGTTCCCCAGGCCCGCTCGTACTGAGCGCGCTTCTTCGAGAGGATCAGACGGCCTTCCTTGTCCTCCTTGGTGAGGACGAGGGCTTCGATGTGGTCACCGACCGACACCACTTCCGCGGGGTCCACGTCATGCTTGATCGACAACTCACGCGAGGGGATCACGCCCTCGGTCTTGTAGCCGATGTCGAGCAGGACCTCGTCCCGATCGACCTTGACGACGGTGCCTTCGACAATGTCGCCGTCGTTGAAGTACTTGATGGTCTCGTCGATGGCTGCGAGGAAAGCCTCCTCGGAACCGAGGTCGTCGACGGTGACCTTGTTGGCGCTCGAGGTGGCCTCGATGCTGCTCGTCATGTGGACAGTTGCTCCGAACGGATGGATTGTGGTGTCTCTCGCGCCCCACGGAACTGCCGGCGGGCACGGCACGAACGAGCGTAAGGATCTTGACGGGTAAGTCAGGATCGATGCAGTCGATCATGCCGAGACCGACGACCACGGAGCCTGCTCCCTGCCGAGGCACACGATCCGCGAGCGCATCGACTAGCTTACCGTGCGCATTACCACAGGTTGCAAGCCCTCCTGAGGACCGCTGCACAATGTTCGGCGGAACGCGTGCGGCATGCCCGGAATGTGCCGAATCCGTTCACGCGTGCGTGCTGTCGTACCGTTGCTCGCGTGATCGACATCCCATCGCCTGCTCAGACGGCAGCGCCCCATCGATCGGTGACCGACGCGGAGAGCCGCCGTGCCAGCCGTGCCTGGTGGGATCTCGACGCCGACGAGTACCAGGCCGAACACGGCTCCTTCCTGGGCGATCTCGACTTCGTCTGGTGTCCCGAGGGGGTGCGCGAGGCGGATGCGGGACTGCTCGGAGACGTACGCGGGAAGCGGGTTCTGGAGCTCGGTGCGGGCGCCGCGGCGGGGTCGCGGTGGCTTCACCAGCAGGGCGCGGAAGTGACCGCCCTCGATCTCTCGGCGGGTATGTTGCGGCATGCGCGGGCCGGCGAGCGGCGTACGGGCGTACGGGTGCCGCTGGTGCAAGCGGACGCGCTGGCCCTGCCGTTCGCGGACAGCGTATTCGACATCGTCTGCACGGCGTTCGGCGCGATACCTTTCGTGGCCGACTCGGCTGCGGCGATGCGCGAGGTGGCGCGGGTTCTGCGTCCCGGCGGCCGCTGGGTGTTCTCGCTCACACACCCGATGCGATGGATCTTCTGGGACGAGCCGGACGAGAGCGGGCTGGTCGCACGGAACTCGTATTTCGACCGCAGCCCGTACGTCGAGACCGACGAGGACGGCACACCGACGTATCTGGAGCAACATCGCACGCTCGGCGACCGGGTCCGGGAACTGGTGGCCGCGGGTTTCGTGCTGCACGACCTGATCGAGCCGGAGTGGCCCGAGGGTCACGAGGAGATCTGGGGTCAGTGGAGTCCGCTGCGCGGTCGTCTTTTCCCCGGCACGGCCATCTTCGTGACCCAACTGCCCTGATTCTTCCCGTACGCCGGTGGGCAGCCCCGGCACTCGGCCGGCTGACGGCGGGCCCCCGCCGCGCGATCAGCCGATCGGTGGGTGCTCAGCCGCCGGACAGGAACGTGCCCGCGTCGAGCAGCGCGGACATGACGCCCAGCGCCGCCGGGATGAGCCGGTAGTAGACCCAGGTGCCGCGGCGGTCGCTGTCGACCAGGCCGGCCTGGCGCAGCACTTTGAGATGGTGCGAGATGGTCGGCCCGCTCAGGTGGAACTCGCCGGTGAGTTCGTTGACGCAGGCCTCGCCGCCGCGCGCGGAGGCGATCATGGACAGTAACCGGAGGCGGACCGGATCTCCGAGGGCCTTGAACATCGGCGCGAGCGCGTCTGCCCGGGTGACCTCCAGGGGTTCCTCGGTGAGCGGCGTGCCCGTGCCCGCCCCGTCGGTGGGCGTCGATTGGCTCGGCATGGCCATCAGCTTTGCAGAACGCGGCGATGATTTGCACGCGGGGACAGCCTTACAAATTACGGAATTCTGACGACGGCGGGGCCGCGCGGCCCCGCCGTCGCGTGCCTAGTGGTCGGCGCCGTTCCAGTCGCGGCCGTGGCCGACCGACACCTCCATCGGGACCGACAGCGGATGCGCGCCGCCCATCTCGCGCCGCACCAGTTCCTCCAGCGGCTCCCGCTCCCCCGCTGCCACGTCGAACACCAGCTCGTCGTGCACCTGCAGCAGCATGCGCGAGCGCAGCCCGGACTCTTTCAGCGCGGCATCGACGCGGAGCATCGCGACCTTGATGATGTCGGCGGCCGAACCCTGGATCGGCGCGTTCAGGGCCATCCGCTCGGCCATCTCGCGCCGCTGCCGGTTGTCGCTGGACAGGTCGGGCAGGTAGCGCCGGCGGCCGAGGATCGTGGCGGTGTAACCGTCCTGCACGGCGCGACGCACGACGGCCTGCAAGTAGTCGCGGACGCCGCCGAAGCGTTCGAAATACTCCTCCATCAGGGCGCGGGCCTCGTCCACGCCGATGGTGAGCTGGTTCGACAGGCCGAACGCGCTCAACCCGTACGCCAGGCCGTAGTTCATCGCCTTGATCTTGCGGCGCTGGTCGGGGACGACCTCCTCGACCGGGACGTGGAAGACCGACGACGCGGTCGCCGCGTGGAAGTCGAACGCCGAGTTGAACGCGGCGATCAGCGCCTCGTCGCCGGACAGGTGCGCCATGATGCGCATCTCGATCTGGCTGTAGTCGGCGGTCATCAGCTGCTCGAAGCCCTCGCCGACGATGAAGGCGCGCCGGATGCGCCGGCCCTCCTCGGTGCGGATCGGGATGTTCTGCAGGTTCGGGTCGGTCGACGACAGCCGGCCGGTCGCGGCCACGGTCTGGTTGAACGTGGTGTGGATGCGGCCGTCGTCGGACACGGACTTGAGCAGACCGTCGACTGTGGACTTCAGCTTGGCGACGTCGCGGTGCCGCAGCAGGTGGCGCAGCAGCGGGTCCTCGGTCTGCAGGAACAGGTTTTGCAAAGCGTCGGCGTCGGTCGTGTAACCGGACTTGATCCGCTTGGTCTTCGGCAGGCCCCGCTCGTTGAACAGGATCTCCTGCAACTGCTTGGGTGAGCCGAGGTTGAACTCGCGGCCGACCACCTCGTGCGCGGCCTGCTGGGCGGCCTTGACCTCGGCGGCGAAGTGCGCCTCCAGCTCGGACAGGTATTCGGTGTCGGCGGCGATGCCGAGGTGTTCCATCTCGGCGAGCACCCCGGACAGCGGCTGCTCGACCTCCATCAGCAGGTGCTGCGAGGCGCCGTCGTCGCGCGACAACTCCTCGGTGAGCACGTCGCCCAGGTCGAGGGTGGCGCGGGCGCGCAGCATCACGTTCTGTTCCGCGACGCCCTGCTCGCCGTGCCCCTCGAGCCCGTCGAGCAGGTCGAGCTGCCCGTCCTTGGGTTCCTCGACGCGCAGCTCGCGCTTGAGGTAGCGCAGGGCCAGGTCGGTCAGGTCGTACGCCCGCTGGTCGGGTTTGGCCAGGTAGGCCGCGAGCGCGGTGTCGACCCGCACGCCGGTCAGGGTCCAGCCGTGGGCGCGCATCGCCAGCGACGCCGGCTTGGCGTCATGCACGATCTTGGGCCGGTCGGGGTCGGCCAGCCACGCGGCGACGGCCTGCTCGTCGCTTTCGTCGAGCGCGGCCGGGTCGAACCAGGCGGCGGGTCCGTCGCCGGTGGCCACCGCGATGCCGGTGAGCGTGCCGGTGCCGCGCCCGAACGTGCCGGTCACCGCCACCCCGACGGGTGCCTCGGTGGCGTGCCGCGCGAGCCACGCGCCCACCCGGCCCGCGCCGAGGATCTCGCCGGCCAGGTCGAAGCCGGCCTCGGCCTCGGGCTCGACGGCGTCGAGGTAGGAATACAGCCGCTCGCGCAGCACCCGGAACTCGAGGGCGTCGAACACCTGGTGGACGGCCTCGCGGTCCCAGCCGTGCCAGCGCACGTCCTGCGGGGCCAGCGGCAGCTCCAGGTCGGTGACCAGGGCGTTGAGGTCGTAGTTGCGCATCACCTCGGCCAGGTGCGCGCGCAGGCTCTCACCGGCCTTGCCCTTGATCTTGTCGGCGTTCGCGATGACGCCGTCGAGACCGCCGTACTCGTTGATCCACTTGGCCGCGGTCTTGTCGCCCACGCCGGGGACGCCGGTCAGGTTGTCGCTGGTCTCGCCGACCAAGGCGGCCTTGTCGCGGTATCGCTCGGGGCGCACGAAATACTTCGCCTCGATCGCGTCCGGGGTCATCCGCCAGACCTCGGAGACGCCGCGCACCGGATACAGGATCGTGGTGTGCTCGCCGGCGAGCTGGAACGCGTCCCGGTCGCCGGACGAGATGACCACCTCCATGCCGGCGTCGCGGGCCTGGGTGGCGAGGGTGGCGATCACGTCGTCGGCCTCGTAGTTGTCCTTCTCGACGACCGGGATGCGCAGCGCGGTGAGAATTTCCTTGATCAACGGCACCTGGCCCACGAACGGCGTCGGCGTCTCCGACCGGCCGGCCTTGTATTCCGCATAGCGCTCGGTGCGGAAGCTCTTGCGGGACAGGTCGAACGAGACCACGACGTGGGTCGGCTTCTCGTCGCGCAGCATGTTGATCAGCATCGACGTGAAGCCGAACACCGCGTTCGTCGCCTGGCCGGTCTGGGTGCTGAAGTTCTCCACCGGCAGCGCGAAGTATGCCCGGTAGGCCAGGGAGTGGCCGTCGAGCAATAGCAAACGGGGGGTCTGGGCTTCGTCGCTCACCTGGCGAACTCTAGTCGTGGGGTCTGACAAGTTTCCGGACCGCCCCGCCTGGTTTAGAGGACTTTGCTCAGGAATGCCTTGGTTCGTGTCTCGCGCGGATTCGCGATGACCTCCCGCGGCGGCCCCTGCTCGACCACGACCCCGCCGTCCATGAAGATCAGGCTGTCGCCCACCTCGCGGGCGAACCCGATCTCATGCGTCACCACGACCATGGTCATGCCGTCGCGGGCCAGGTCCTTCATCGTGTCCAGGACCTCGCCGACGAGCTCCGGGTCGAGCGCGCTGGTCGGCTCGTCGAACAGCATCAGCTTGGGCCGCATCGCCAGTGCCCGGGCGATCGCGACACGCTGCTGCTGACCACCGGAGAGCTGACCCGGGTAGTTCTCTTTCTTCGCACCCAGGCCCACCTGGTCGAGCAGGGAGACGGCCCGGTCGCGTACGACCGACTTGTTCTCGCTTTTCACCCGGCAGGGCGCCTCCATGACGTTCTGCAGAACCGTCATGTGCGGGAACAGGTTGAACCGCTGGAACACCATGCCGATCGACTGACGCTGCCGGGCGACGTCCTTCTCGCCCAGTTCGTGCAGTTTGCCGCCGCGTTCCTGGTAGCCGATCAGGTCGCCGTCCACCAGGATCCGGCCCGCGTTGATCTTCTCCAGGTGGTTGATGCAGCGCAGGAACGTCGACTTGCCGGAGCCGGACGGGCCGAGCACACAGCACACCTCGCCCTGCTGGACGACCAAGTCGATGCCCTTGAGCACCTCGAGACTGCCGAACGCCTTGTGCACGTTGTCGGCCCGCACCATCTCGGTCATGACGCCTCCCCTGTGATCCGGCCGCCCTGTTCGACCTCGATGTCACGCAGGCGCTGACGGGCCCGGCCGGTGGAGCCGTACCCGCGACTGAAGTGTCTCTCGACAAAGAACTGACCGACCATCAGCACACTGCAGATGATCAGATACCAGATCAGCGCGGCGACCAGCACCGGAAGGACCACGAACGTACGGGCGGAGATCTGGTTGAGCTGGAAGAACAGCTCGAACGTGACCGGTACGAACGCCACCAGCGAGGTGTCCTTGACCATCGCGATGACCTCGTTGCCGGTCGGCGGCACGATCACGCGCATCGCCTGCGGCAGCACGACCCGGCGCAGCACCAGCTGACGGGACATGCCCAGCGCGTGCGCCGCCTCCGCCTGCCCGGGGTCGATCGACTGGATGCCGGCCCGGACGATCTCCGCCATGTACGCGCCCTCGGACAGCCCCAACGCCAGCATGCCGGCCACGAAACCGGCCAGCAGGTCGCTCGCCTTGATGCTGTAGAACTGCGCGTTCAGGTCGTTGATCCCGAACAGTTTGCCGATCTGATGGTCGAACGGCAGACCGAACCCGATCCGGTCCCACAGGATGTTCAGGTTTCCGAACAGGACCGCGAGCACCAGACGCGGCACGGCGCGGAAGAACCACGTGTAGATCCACGCCACTGACGACAGGATGCGGTTGGGGGACAACCGCATGATCGCGATGATGACGCCGAGCACGATGCCGATGACCATCGACGTGATGGTCAGCAGGATGGTGCCGCGCAGGCCCTCCAGGACCGGCTCGGTGAACATCACCCCGCGCTTGCCGTCCTGGTAGTGCAGGAAGATGAAGGACCACCGGAACCGGTCGTTGGTGACCAGCAGGTGGATGAACATGGCGGCGAGGATCGCGAGCACCGCGATCAACACCCAACGCCCCGGGTGCCGTACGGGCACGGCCTTGATCGGTTCCGGCCGTGCCCGCTCGGTCTCTTGCTGTTCCGTCGTCATGGTGCTGAGCTCGTCACACCGCCGGGTTGACCGCGGGCGTGGTGATCGCTCCCGCCGTCACACCCCACTTGTCGAGGATCGTCTTGTAGGTGCCGTCGGCGATGAGCGACTGCACCGCCTGGGCGATCAGCTGGGCGAAGTCGGTCTGGTCCTTGGCCACCACGTAGCCGTACGGCGCCGAGTCGTAGATGTCGCCGACCAGGGCCAGCTGCCCGTTGGTCTGCTTCACCGCGTACGCCACGATGGGCGAGTCGGCGAGCATGGCCTCATCCTTACCGGTGATCACGGCGTTGGTCGCGTCCGACTGCTTCTGGTACTGGTCGATCGTGATCTTCGCCTTGCCGCCGTCGGTGCACTTCTTCGACCGCGCGTTCAGGTCGTCGACCTGCACGGTGGCGGTCTGCACGGCGATCTTCTTCCCGCACGCGTCGTCCGGGTTGATCGTCGCGCCGGCCTTGGCACCCCACTGCGTACCGGCCGAGAAGTAGGAGACCATGTTGACCTCCTTGAGCCGATCCGCGTTGATCGTGAACGAGGAGACGCCGACGTTGTACTTCTTCGTCGTCACGCCCGGGATGATGCTGTCGAACGTCGCGGACTGCCACTCGGTGGTCAGGCCCAGCTTCTGCGCGACCGCGTCGAACAGGTCGACGTCGAAGCCCACGACCGTCTTGCCGTCGGCGTCCAGGAACTCGTTCGGCGCGTACGTCGAGTCGGTGCCGATGGCGAGCTTGCCCGCGGCCTTGATGTCGGCCGGGACCTTGTCGGCCAACGACGTGTCGGCGGAGGCGCTGGGCGCGGGCCCGGAGCCGGAGCCCGTGTCACCGGACTCCGAACCGCACGCGGCCGTCGATAACGCCATCGCAACCGCGGCGGCCAGGCCGAGGATCGCCCGCCGGCCAGGGGTGGTGCGGAACATGATGACTCCTAATTGATCTACAAAATCAGTCAGGCTACGCCCAAGTAGGCGTCCTTCACGGCAGGGTCTGTTAAGAGATCGTTTCCGGTGCCCTCTTTGACGATCCGGCCGGTCTCCAGAACATAAGCCCGGTGGGCGCGCGACAGGGCCTGCTGAGCGTTCTGCTCCACAAGCAGCACCGTCGTGCCCTGCTGGTTGATCTCCACGATGATGTCGAAGATCTGCTGGATGAGCATGGGCGCCAGACCCATCGAGGGCTCGTCCAGCAACAGCAGCTTCGGCCGGCTCATCAGGGCCCGGCCCACCGCGAGCATCTGCTGCTCGCCGCCGGACAGCGTGCCACCGGCCTGTTTCTCGCGCTCCTTGAGACGCGGGAACAGGTCGAACACCCGCTGCATGTCCTGATCGATCTCGGTGCGGTTGCGTCGCGTGTACGCGCCCATCTCGAGGTTCTCCCGGACCGTCATGCCGGGGAAGATGCCCCGGCCCTCCGGTGACTGGGAGACGCCGCGGACCACCCGCAGATCGGCCCGCATCTTGGTGATGTCGGCGCCGTCGAACCGGATCTTGCCCTGCGCCACCGGACGCAATCCGGAGATGGCCCGCATGGTCGTCGACTTGCCGGCACCGTTCGCGCCGATCAACGCGACGATCTCACCCTCGCCGACGGTCAGGCTGATGCCGTGCAGGGCCTGGATACGCCCGTACGCCAACGTGATGTTGTCCAACTCAAGCAGCATCGGCCGGAACCCCCAGATACGCCGCGATGACCTTCGGGTTGTCCCGCACCTCGGCGGGCGTCCCCTCGGCGATCTTCTTGCCGAACTCCAGCACCACGATCCGGTCGGTGACGCCCATGACCAGGCGCATGTCGTGCTCGATCAGCAGCACCGTGACGCCGGTGTCGCGGATCTTGCGGATCAGCGCCAGCAGATCCTCCTTCTCGGCCGGGTTGAAGCCCGCGGCGGGCTCGTCCAGGCAGAGCAGGGTCGGGTTGGTGGCCAGCGCCCGCGCGATCTCCAGACGCCGCTGCTCGCCGTACGACAGGTTCCGGCTGACCTCACCGGCACGATTCGCGATACCGACGAAACGCAGCAGCTCCATCGACCGGGCCCGGCCGCTGCGTTCCTCCTGCCAGAACCGCGGCAACCGGAACAGCGCGCTGATCACGCTCGTCTTGTGGTGCGCGTCGGCGCCCACCATGACGTTCTCCAGCGCCGTCATCTCCGGGAACAACCGCACGTTCTGGAAGGTCCGCGCGATACCACCCCGGGTGATCTCGTGCTTCTTCTTCCCGACGATCGACTGGCCCATGAACCGGATCCCGCCGGACGTCGGCCGATAGACCCCGGTCATCGCGTTGAAGCACGTCGTCTTCCCCGCGCCGTTCGGCCCGATCAGACCGAAGATCTCGCCTTTACGCAGGGCGAAACTCACCTGATCCAATGCCACGACACCACCGAACCGCAGGGTGACGTCATCAACCTCGAGAAGAACATCCCCATCCCGTACGTCTGCCGAAGGCGTACCGGCGGCTTCGGCTTGACGCGAGCCGGTCGGCGCGGCCCGGTCCACCGGCCGCGCGTTCTCGTTATCGAGCTCCTCATTCGTCTCGATATGCGGCTCACTCACTCGGAGCCACCTCCTTCTCGCGGTCCTTCAGCTCCATCGCGCGCCGGCGACTCGGAATCAGACCCTGCGGCCGCAAGATCATGATCACGATGATGACGATGCCGAACAATGCGAACCGGTACTCGTACAGGTCCGTGCCGCCGAACGAAATACCACGCAGACGGTCCGGGATGTACGAGATCAGCGCACCACCCAGAATCGCGCCGGCGATATTGCCCGAACCGCCCATGACGACACCGGCCAGAACCAGGATGGAGAACTGCAGCACGAACGTCTGCGAATTGATGAAGCTCTGCTCGCCGGCGAACATGACACCGCCCAGACCACCGATGAACGCGCCGATCGCGAACGCCCACAACTTGTACTTCGTGGTCCGCACGCCCATCACCTCGGCGGCCTCTTCGTCCTCCCGGATCGCCAGCCACGAACGGCCCACCCGGGACCGGTCGAGATTACGAACCCCGAGAATCACCAGGATGATCACCACGAGACCGAGCCAGAAATACGGCGTCGCGTCGCGGACCCCGAAGATCGGGGAGCCGTCCGAATACGATCCCGGCGGGTGCGGGATCGAGGTGAAGCCCCGGTCACCGCGCAACGTATCGGTACTGGTCGCGACGATCCGGATGATCTCCGCGAAGCCCAGCGTCACGATCGCCAGATAGTCACCGCGCAACCGCAGCGTCGGCCAGCCCAGGATCAGGCCCGCCAGCATCGTGAGCGCCAGCGCGAACGGCGCCGCCGCCAGCCACGCCCACCCGGTGTGCGAATACAGAATGCTGTCCGGCGAGGTCAGCAAGGCCGTCCCGTACGCACCGACGGCGAAGAAACCGACGTAACCGAGGTCGAGCAGACCCGCGTAGCCGACCACGACGTTCAGGCCCAGCGCCAGCAACACGTAGTAGGACATGTTGAACAGAGCGCTCGTCCAGTCCACGCCGTTGGTGACGATCTGCGGCCCGATCACCGGGACGTCACCCACGTACGGCAGCAGGAACGCGGCCGCCGTGGCCGCCAGGACCACCACCGCCCGCACCCACACCGGCTGCCGGCCGAACCAGCCCCGCACCCCGCCGCCGCCTCGAGACGCCTGCTTCTTCGGCGCCGGCGGCTTCTCGGAAGTCACAGCCACCTCGGTCATGCTCGTGCCCTCCCCAGCGACTCGCCCAGCAGGCCCGTGGGACGGAACAGCAGGATCAGAATCAGCAGTACGAACGCCGCCGCGTGCAACCATTCCGACCCGAAAAGACCCGCCGCGTAATTCTGCAGAACGCCCAGCAGGAACCCACCCAGAAGCGCGCCGCGCAAATTACCGATACCACCCAGCACCGCCGCCGTGAAAGCGTCGATACCGAGCATGAACCCGGCGTCGTACCGGGTGACCCCGATCTTAAGGTCGTACATGACCGCGGCGATACCGGCCATCAGGCCACCTAGCAGGAACACCAGCGAGATGACCCGGGACTTGTTCACGCCCATCAAAGCGGCGCTGTCCGGATTCTGCGCCACCGCGCGGATACCCCGGCCCAGCCGCGTGCCGTTGATGAAACGATCCAGCGCGAACATCATCACCAGCGCCAGCACCACGATCAGGATCTGCAGATTCGTGATGTGCGTGTCCCCGATGGTGATGACCGTCCGCGCCGAGATGACCGGCGGGACACCGCGCTGATTGCGGTGGGTCGCCACACCGACGATCTCGGAGATCGCCAGCGAAGCACCGATCGCCGTGATCAGGAACGCCAGGGGCGGAGCATTACGCTGCCGCAACGGCCGATAGGCGACCAACTCCACGAACAACGCCGTAAGACCCGACGCGATGATGGCGACCACTAAGCCGATCACCATGTAAACCAACATGCCGCCGAACGACGGCACCGCCGAGTTCTGGTCCAGACCGAACCAGCCCCAGACGATCAGGCACGCGAACGTGCCGATCATGAAAACCTCGGAATGCGCGAAGTTGATCAGCCGCAGCACGCCGTACACCAGGGTGTAGCCCAACGCGAACAGCGCGATGATCGCGCCCTGCGCCAGGCCGGTGACGGTGAGCGGCCCGAAATCGTTGATCAGACCGGAAAAGTTCACAGAGGGGCTCCAAAAGACGAGGTCGGTGTGGCCGGAGCGCTAACCCCGGCCACACCGGCCCTACCGCAAAGTAACCGCGCGATCCGATCAGGCGGAAGTCTTGATCTCCACGTCCGCCTTCGTGTCGCCCGACTCGTCGAACTTGAACGCCCACACCTTGATCAGCGTCGGGTCCAGCTCGCCGGCCGGCGTGAACTTGTAGGTGTTCGCGATGCCCTTGTAGTTGACCGTCGAGAGGAACGTGTTCAGCTTGTCCGGCGTGGTGTTACCCGCGTCGATGCCCTGCAGGAACACGTTCGCCGCGTCGAAGGCCACGTCCGAGTACGTACCGGCCGCGACGCCCCACTTGGTCTTGTAATCGTTGTTGAACGTGCCACCCGCCTGCTCCGGCGGAGAACACGGGCACGTCACCACGGTGCCGATCGCGGCCGCGTTACCCGACGCCTTCGACAGGCCCGGGTCCTTCATGCCGTCGCCGCCCAGCAGCGTGCCCTTCCAACCGGCCGCCGTGAGCTGCTTACGGATGATGCCGCCGTTCGTGTAGTAGCCACCGTAGAACAGCGCGGTCGCGCCGCTCGAGTTGACCTTCTGCACGAGAGCCGAGAAGTCGGTCTGCTTGCCGTCGCCCTCGGTCTTGTCCGAGCCGACCACCAGCGGACCCAGCTTCTGCTTGACCACATCGGCCAGACCCGCGCCGTACGCGGACTGGTCATCGGCGACGAAGACCTTCGTCGCCTTCATGTTGTCCTTGATGTACGCAGCGGCCGCCGGCCCCTGCGAGTCGTCGTTGGCCACCGCGCGGTGGAACGTCTTCCAGCCCTTCGTCGACAGCGAGGTCCGCGTCGCCGACGGCGTGATAGTCGGAATACCGGCCGACTCGAAGATCGGGTCCGCGGCCTCCGACTCGCCGGAGAACGGCGGGCCGACAATGCCGATGATCTTCTTGTCCGCAACGAGGTTACGCGCGACACCAGGGGCGACCGAAGCCTCACCCTGCGAGTCGAACTTGGCGACCTCGATACAGGTCGACCCCTTCTTCTGGTTGTACTGATCGACAGCCAGCTCGAAGCCCTGCTCGATGTTGACACCGAGGTTGGCGGCCGAGCCGGTGAGTGCGCCGAAGAACGCGAGCTTGTAGCCGCAGTTCGAACCGCTCGCCGTGTCGCCGCCCGTGTCCGAGGACTTGTTACATGCGGCGGCGCCGGCGATGAGCCCGATGATGGCCACCCCGCCGATAGCTCGTGCGAGAACCTGCCTCAAGGTTGGAACCCCTCCTCCATACCGAACCCACCGAGCCACCGGACGCCGATTGGCGCTTGCGCACGCAATCGGCGACGCCGAGCCCGTCATGGGCCGGGACGCTATCCCAGGTTCGCTGCCTGCGGTAAGCCTTCGATCGGGCTTTGACCGAACCGTTACGTCCGGTGACGCCACGACACGGGAGGGTGTTACAACCTCTGAGTATTGAAGATCAACTGGTGGCGGGCTGCGCGCCCCCCGCCTCCTGACCCTCCGCCAGGATGCGATCGGCCACCTCACGCATCGTCATCCGGTGGTCCATCGCCGTCCGCTGAATCCACTTGAACGCCTGCGGCTCGGTCATCTGGTACTTCGTCATCAGCTCGCCCTTGGCGCGCTCGACGGACTTCCGCGTCTCCAGCCGGTCGGTCAGGCTGGCCACCTCGGCCTCCAGAGCCGCAATCTCCGCATAGCGGGACAAAGCGACCTCGATCGCCGGAACCAGGTCCGACTTCTGGAACGGCTTCACCAGATAGGCCATCGCCCCCGCGGCGCGCGCCCGCTCCACCAGATCCCGCTGGCTGAACGCCGTCAGGATCACCACCGGCGCGATGTGCCCGCCGGCGATCCGCTCCGCGGCCGCCAGCCCATCCATGATCGGCATCTTGATGTCGAGAATGACGAGGTCCGGGCGCAGCTCCTCGGCCAGGCGTACGGCGGTCTCGCCGTCCCCGGCCTCACCGACGACGTCGTAGCCCTCCTCGACGAGCATCTCCGCCAGGTCGAGCCGAATAAGGGCCTCGTCCTCCGCGATGAGAACCCGCTTGCGCTCGGCACCAGCCTGCGTGTCGGCCACGGAACCCCTACCCCCAACATTCCCGAAGTCACGACACCCCGGTATGTGGGTGTCGCCTCCCCAAGCCTAGTGGGTAAGCTGTGCCGTGCTCGGGCCAGCGTGACCTTGTCAGGCGGCGGCCCAGGCGCGCCGGGGTGGTGCAATCGGTTGACACGGAGCACTCAAAATGCTTTGTCTGAAAGGACATGCGGGTTCGAATCCCGTCCCCGGCACAACAACAGAAAATGTCGTACCGGTGTTCGATAATCTCGGTCATGCATCCTCCCGAGTTTCGCGAGCGGGCGCTCAAGCTCCGAGCTGACGGCATTCCCTTCGGCGAGATATGCCGCGTTCTTGGCCTGCCGCGAAGAACCGTCGGCAACTGGTTTTACGGCGACCGGCCACGGCGCCGCGCCGAGCGCGAAGCAACGAAGCCGCGGTGTGCTCGATGCGCTGATCCACCGCGCGATCCACCCGACGCCGCGTCGTATGCGTATCTCCTCGGTCTCTACCTCGGCGACGGCCATCTCGTTACTTCGACGAAGGTCCCGGTGCTTCGCGTCTACTGCACCGCGGCTTGGCCAGGGCTGGTCGAAGCGTGCGAGGAGGCGATGCTGAGGGCGCTGGCGCGAAAGGTCCATCGTGTAACGCGCAACGGATGCGTGGTCGTCGGAAGCTCCTCGGTTCATTGGCCCTGCTTTTTTCCGCAGCATGGGCCGGGTAAGAAGCATGAGCGACCGATCATTCTTGCCGATTGGCAACAGATTGTCGTGCACGAACATCCGGAGAGTTTGCTCCGCGGCCTATTCCACTCGGACGGTTGCCGTGCGACAAATCGGGTCCGGCACGGAGCCAAAATATACGATTATCCGCGATACAACTTCTCGAACGAGTCCGTCGACATCATGCGGCTCTGTCAAGAATCTTTGGATCGACTGGGAATCAGCTGGCGGATGTGCCGGCCGAACATGCTGTCCGTGGCGCGGCGGGAGGCGGTGGCGCGGCTGGATGAGTTTGTCGGGCCGAAGTGGTGATCGGTTTATGCCCGTCGGCCCACCGCCAGGTGGCCCGAACGGTCCTGGCCGGGGTTAGCGCTCCGTAAGGAACCGGTCGACCCGGGTTCAATCGGTGACGTTAGGTGATTGCGCCCAGCGCACGGATTGCGACGGAGTATCACGGAGCGTGATGCAACCTCGATGACTAGTTGCGGCCGACAGCGGACGTCGCTCAGTTCGTGGGCAGCGTCCTCACTGGATCGGTCATAAGGACCGCGCCGACGGGCCGATGTAATGCGCAACCCGGCAGGGGTGCCGGATTCAGGCCCGAATGCGCCGTTCGCCGAATTGCGTATGGGCTATGAGAGGGCCGAAGGGTGCGGGGTGCGGCGCGAGTCGTGCTTGTGGTCAGCATCATGTGCCGACGCGATCGAACGTCCGCGAACCGCCACCCTCCCCATCCAGGCACGGTGGCTGGGCGCGGTGAATCTGGGCGAACCGCCGGACCTCGTGCGGCGCGGATGTTGTCATGGCAGGGACACCCTGTCGGCTGGAGGGCTCATGTTGTGGTCCGGTTCGTCGTCCAGGTCCGCTCTGCGTGACTCGATCTGGGGTTTTCTGCTGTTCGCGGGGGTGGCGTGGCTGGCGATCGCCTGGAGTGTGCTGCGGCTGGAGCCGGCGGATGTGGTGGTCGTCGCGGGGGCGATGGTCTTTTTCGGGGCGCTCTGTGAAGGCGTGCGGGCGCTGGCGGGCATGCGGACGTGGTGGTTGAACGCGGGGCTGGCGGTGCTGTTCACCGGTATCGGGACGATCGTGGTGGTCGATGCCGATGCGACGTTTGCGACCACGGCATCGCTGGTGGGCTGGTTTCTGATGGTGCGCGGTGCCCTGGACGTCGCGGTGTCCACGATGAACCGGGGGGTGGACCGCACCTGGGGTTTGGTGCTGTCGCTGGGTGTCGTGCAGGCCGGGCTGGGGTATTTCGCGGCCGGGCCGTTGTTCCGGTCGGCGGATCTGACGATTGTGACGCTGGGTGGGCTGGCGTTGTTGCGGGGCGTGGCGGATCTGGTGACGGCGTTGCGGCTGCGGGAGGTTTCGGCGGCCCGGCATGACGTGCTGGATCTGTCGCCGGAGCGGGCCGAGGGGGTCGCGGGATATGCGGCGGGTCTCGAGGACGTGGCTCAGGGGGCCCGCCACCGAGCGGGCGGCTTGGACGAGGCGGACGGTGCGGAAACGCCGACCGGAGTGAAGCCTGTCTATCAGCCGGGGTCGTTCCACGAAGAGGTGGTCCGGACCACGAAGGATCTGGATGCCAAGATCGCGGATGCCGGCGTGACCGGCACCGTCGCGGGTGCCACGCGCGTGCCGGAGAATCTTCCGCTCGTCCCGGATTCGCCGGAGGAGATGACCGAGCGGCAGCGGCCGTAGCCACCGGAGCGGACGGGGTCAGCCGCCCACGCGGCGCAACAATCCCTCCTGCACCGCGCTCGCGATGTGCCGCCCGTCCCGGGTGAACATCCGGCCGGTCGCCAGCCCCCGGGCACCACTGGCCGACGGGCTCTCGCAGTCGTACAAGAACCACTCGTCGGCCCGGAACGGGCGGTGGAACCACAGCGCGTGGTCCAGGCTGGCGCCGATGATGCCGCCCGGCCCCCACACCTCGCCGTGCACGTTGAGCACCGAGTCGAGCAGTGCCAGGTCGGAGGCGTAGGTCAGGGCGCAGGCGTGCACCAGCGGGTCGTCGGGCAGCTTGCCGTCGATGCGCATCCAGGCGCGTTGCTGCTCGCGCGGGGCGCGGTCGCCGGGCGGCACCCAGCCGGGGGTGCCGACGTAGCGCAGGTCGACGGCCCGGGGCGCGGCCGCGAAGGACTTGGCGCGCGACGGGTACCGGGTGATCCAGTCGGCGATGCTGGGAACTTCCTCGGGCCCGGGTACGCCCGTGGGGGCCGGCGCGTGGTGGTCGAGTCCTTCCTCGTGGACCTGGAAGGAGGCGGACATGAAGAAGATCGTTTTGCCGTGTTGTTGGGCGGTGGACCGGCGTACGGAGAAGGATCTGCCGTCTCGGATGGTCTCGACCTGGAACTCGATGGGCTGGGTCGGGTCGCCGGTGCGCACGAAGTAGCCGTGCAGGGAGTGGACGGTGCGGTCGGGTTCGACGGTGCGGCCGGCGGCGACCAGCGCCTGCGCGGCGGCTTGGCCGCCGAACACGCGCTGGGCGCCGGTCTGCGGGCTCTGCCCGACGAAGGTCGCGTCGTCCCGCTGCTCGAGGTCGAGGATCTCGAGCAGCTGGTCGACGGCGGCTTGCCCGCTCAGCGGTGGCACTAGATCTTGGCTAGGGAGCCGAGCTGGTGCACGCGCAGGGTGTTGGTCGAGCCGGGCGCGTTCGGCGGGGAGCCGGCCACGACGACCACGAAGTCGCCGGGGCGGGCCAGGCCGAGGCCGAGCATCATGCCGTCGACCTGCTTGAACATGTCGTCGGTGTGCTGCACGAAGTCGGTGAGGAACGTTTCCACGCCCCAGCTCAGGGCGAGCTGGTCGCGGACCTCGGGCACCGGGGTGAAGGCGTACAGGGGGAGCTCGCAGTGCAGGCGTGCGAGACGCCGCACGGTGTCGCCAGTCTGGGAGAAGGCGACCAGGGCCTTGGCGCCGATGTTCATGGCGATCTGGGAGGCCGCGATGGTGAGCGCGCCGCCGTGGGTGCGGGGGGCGTGCTGCATGGCGGGCACCGGGATGGAGCCGCCCTCGGTGGTCGCGACGATCTTGGCCATGGTGCTGACGGTGAGGACCGGGTATTTGCCGACCGAGGTTTCGCCGGAGAGCATGACCGCGTCGGTGCCGTCGAGGACCGCGTTGGCGACGTCGGACGCCTCGGCGCGGGTCGGGCGCGAGTTTTCGATCATGGAGTCGAGCATCTGGGTCGCGACGATGACCGGCTTCGCGTTCTCCCGGCAGAGCTGCACGGCGCGCTTCTGCACCAGCGGCACCTGGTCGAGGGGCAGCTCGACGCCGAGGTCACCGCGGGCGACCATGATGCCGTCGAAGGCGAGCACGATGGCCTCGAGCTGGTCGACCGCCTCGGGCTTCTCCACTTTGGCGATGACCGGGACGAACCGGCCCTCCTCCGCCATGATCTCGCGGACGAGCTTGATGTCGTCGGGCGAGCGGACGAACGAGAGCGCGACCAGGTCGACGCCGAGGCCGAGGGCGAAGCGCAGGTCGTCGGCGTCCTTGTCGCTGAGGGCGGGGACGCTGACGGCCACGTTGGGCAGTGACACGCCCTTGTTGTTGCTGACCGGGCCGCCCTCGACGACCAGGCAGCGGATGTCGTTGCCGGTGACCGCGGCGACCTCGACGGCGACCTTGCCGTCGTCGATGAGGAGGCGGTCGCCGACCTTGACCTCCTGCGGGAGCCGCGTATATGTGCAGGAGACGCGGTCGGCGGTGCCGAGGATGTCGTCGCCGGTGATGGTGACGAGGTCGCCGGTGTTCCACACGTGCGGCCCGTCGGCGAACTTGCCGAGCCTGATCTTCGGCCCCTGCAGGTCGGCGAGGACGGCGACGGCGCGACCGGCCTGCTCGGCGGAGGTGCGCACCAGCTCGTAGATCTGCTGGTGGTCCTCGTGGGTGCCGTGGCTGAAGTTCATGCGGGCCACGTCCATCCCCGCCTCGACGAGACCGAGCATCCGCTCCGGTGACGCGGTGGCCGGGCCCATGGTGCAGACGATTTTTACGCGGCGTGTCACGGCCATCAGGCTAGTCTCTCTTCCTCATCGGCCGAATGGCCGACCCCCGTCGGCGGGATGAACGGCGTGGGCGGTTGACCAGCGCCGTGAGGCGGGCTTCGGTGACCGCGCAGACAGACTAGTGGTCACTCACGCTGTGTTGGGGGCAACCCCTCTCCCGTACGCCGGTAGGACTGTCCGGGCGGTGATCTGAGTCGCGTGACGACGGTCACGGTGTGCTCCACCGGATTTCGGAACCGTATTTCTCCTGTTCGACGAAGGCGCGGGAGGCTGGGCGCAGGATTCTCGGCGGGTGGTGTTCGAGAACCGGGTACGCGGCGTCATCGCTCGGCGCTGGGCGTACGACGTGCTGCCGAGCTTGATGGAGCTGATCCGGATTCGGGCGGTCTCCCCGGCGTACGACAGCAATTGGTTTGAGAGGGACGAGCTGTGGGACGCGGCCGATCACGTGCGCGAGTGGATCGCGCGCCACGGCATGGTGGCCGAGGTCGTTCAGCTTCCGGGTCGTACGCCGCTGGTGGTCGCCGAGGCGGGTGGCCGCGACGACCGGGGCACCGTCGTCGTCTACGGACACCTTGACACCGTGCCGTCCCCGGGGTTCGGCCGGTGGCGGGCGGTGCTGCGCGACGGCCGGCTCTACGGGCGTGGTGCGGCCGACGACGGCTACGCGGGGTATGCCGCGGTCACCGCGCTGGCCGTGAGCCGCGACCACGAGCGCACGGTGCTGCTGCTGGAGACGGGTGCGGAGTCCGGCAGCCCCGATCTCGACGTCTATCTGACGGCGCTGGCCGGCCGGCTCGGCGACGTTTCCCTGGTCATCGGGTTGGACGGGGCCGCGGCCGGCTATGAGCGGTGGTGGCTGACCACACGGGCCACGCCGGACTCGTGGCTCCTCCCGGCGCTCGCCGGGATCGGGGCCCGCGTGTTCGGCAGGCCGTGCGGGGTGGCCGGCGCCGACGGGGGCGGCGGGCCGGCGGACATGCTGGCCCGCCGATACCCGGACGCGCGTCACGTGGTGACCGGCGCGGCCGGCCCGGACTCGAACACGCACGCCCGGGACGAATCGTTGAACCTCGCCTACGCGTACCGGGTGACCGAGTCGCTCGCGCTGCTGCTCGAGGCGCACGCGCGGGGATGAGTCAACCCGGCTGTGCGATGGGTTCCATGGCGATGTTCAGGGCCGACCGGAGCAGGCCGTCCAGCGTGTGCACATCCCAGCCGGTGACCCTTTCCCAGCGGTCGAGCCGGTATCGCAGGGTATTCGGGTGGATGTGCAATGCGGCGGCGGCGCCGGCGATGGAGAACCGGTTGCCGACGAACGCCGCGACACTTTCGGTCAGATGTGCGCGTGACAATCCGGAGCCCGGAGTGATCAGCGGCTGCAGTCGGGGTAGTTGTGCCACGAGGGTGGCGATCACCCAGTCCCGCTCGAAGTGGACCGGGCCGGCCCGCGCCCGCGCCAGGACCAGCGCGCGTTCGGCGTCGGTCAGGCTCTCCGCCGCACCGCCGAGGCCCGCGCGGCGCAGTCCCACCCCGGCGACCGGATGGTCCCCGAGTAGGGCGAGTGCGGGTTCCGGCCGGGCGTCCTGGGACACCAGAGCCAGGACAGCGCCGTGCGTGTGGGCGGCCGCCCGCAGCGCCCGGTGGCCCAGCTCGCGGCGCAGGCCGCGCACCCGGTCAGCGGGCCAGTCGGCGGCCGGGGCGCAGATCACCTGGAACCAGCCGTCGGGATCGAAGCCGAGGCCGCGGGCGGCAGACCCGGCGGGCGGCCCACCCGCCAGCCCGGCGATCAGAGTCCGCGCGAGGGCGTCCCGCGACTCCTCGCGAACGTCGCCCGCGGTCGCGTAGCCGTCGGCCACGGCGCTGACGCTGCTGCGCAGCCACGACCAGAAGACGCTCGTCACCGGGAGCAGTTGCTCCTCGTGGTCGCCGGCGAGCAGGCGTACGCGCAGTTCCTCCCACACCATCCGGTAGCCGACGTGATAGGCGCCGATCACGGTTTCCAGGCGAAGGCCCTGCTCGGCCCGGAGCCGCCCGAGCAGCCGGCCGTCGTCGGCCTCGGCGGGGCTCGGCGGGCGGCGCTCGATCAGGCCGCCGAACAGGTTGCGGCACTCCCGGAAGACCGCGGAACGCAGCTCCGTGTCGCTGAGCACCTCGTGATAGTTCCCCGGAATCTCGGTGTGGATCCGCGCCACGATCCGTGCGCTGAGTTCCGCGGACTCGTGGTACAGCTCGGTGCAAACGGCCTCGATGACGTGCCAGTCGGGTTGTATGGCGGCGCTCATCGGGCGTGCAGCGGCGGGCCCTCGGCGACCAGTTCGGCCATCGCGCCGAAGCCGATCGGTCCTACTTCCAGTTTGCCGGGTCCCAGGTAGCGAGACATCATGGCCGTCCTTCCGGGTTGATGTCCGAGAAGTCGTCGGCGGCGACCGGCGTGGCGTCGGCGGACCAGCTGGCCAGTAACGCCAGCCGGTCCGAGGTGGGCGAGCCGGGTTCGGCGGTGAAGACGTACATCGCGGAGTCCACGTCGTCGGTCAGCGTCATGCGGTCGAACGCGAGGTCGAGACGGCCGACCAGGGGGTGGTTGAGAACCTTCGGCCCGTGCGTCTTGTCGCGCACCGGGTGGCTTGCCCACAGCTCGCGGAACCGCGCGCTGCGAATGCTGAGCTCACCGATCAGCTCGGTCAGATGCGGGTCGCCGGGTCGCTTGCCGACCTGGACGCGAAGGTCGGCCACCATCGACTCGGCGTCACGCGCCCAGTCCGGGTAGAACTCGCGCGACCGGGGTTCGTCGAGAAAGAACCGCCGGGCCCGGTCCCGGGTGCGGGGGTCATCGGTGATCTGAAAGACGGCGCGGGCCAGCGCGTTCTCCGCCCACACGGTCATCGTGTAGTCCGTGATGATCGCCGCGCCGGCCATGTCGTCGAGCATCCGGCGCAGGCTGGCGCGGACCGGGCGCGGTCCGGCCGGATGGGTGCGGCGCACCGTGGCCGGTTCCGGCAGCACCAGGGCGCGCAGGTGGGCCAGCTCGTCCTGGTCCAGCCGCAGCGCCCGGCCCAGCGCGGTCAGGACCTGGTCGCTGACGTGCGGGCCGCGGCCCTGCTCCAGACGCACGTAGTAGTCGGTGCTGAGGCCGGCCAGCTGGGCGACCTCCTCGCGACGCAGGCCGGCCACCCGGCGCGGGCCGCGCTCGGGCAGCCCCACCTCGGCCGGGGTGAGCCGCGCACGACGCGACCGCAGGAAGTCACCCAGCTCTCGATTCATGCGGCCACGCTAACCCGCAGGTCAGAGACCAGGGTGGTGCTGAATTGCCTAGGCTGTGACGCGCGGTCAGACCGAAAGGGGCTGAGCGGACGCCTGCACCGGCGCCGGCAGCTCACCGGCCGCGCCCAGATAGTCGTGGATTGCCGCCGCGGCCGAGCGCCCCTCGGCGATGGCCCAGACGATCAGGGACGCACCGCGATGCGCGTCACCGGCCACGAACACCCCGGGCGCCGAGGTCTGCCAGTCGGCCCCCGCGTCCAGCACCCCGCGCGCGTTCCGCGAGATCCCGAACTGGGACAGCACGGGCTGCTCCTCGGTGCCGTCGAAGCCGATCGCCAGCAACACCAGGTCGGCGCGCAACTCACGCGACGACCCGGGGGTCTCGGTGACCGTCCGTACGCCGTTGACTCGCTCGACGACCACATCGGCGATGCGGATGGCCGCCACGTTGCCGGCGCCGTCGTCGACGAACTCCTCGACGGCCACGCCGAAGACGCGTTCGCCGCCCTCCTCGTGGGCCGGGTAGTTGCGCAGGATGACCGGCCAGGTGGGCCACGGGTGCTGTTCGGCGGCCCGCGCGTCCGGCGGCAGCGGGTACTGGTCGAGCTGCACCACCGACGCCGCGCCCTGCCGGTGGGCGACGCCGAGGCAGTCCGCGCCGGTGTCGCCGCCGCCGATGATGATCACGTGCTTGCCGGCCGCGTCGATCGGCGTCGACGCCTGCAGGCCGGCGACCACCCGGTTCGCCGGTACGAGGTGTTCCATCGCCAGGTGCACGCCGTTCAACGAACGTCCGGGAGTCGCCGGGACGTCCCGGCTGGCCAGGGCGCCGGTGGCCAGCAGCACCGCGTCGAACCGCTCGCGCAGGTCGTCGACGGTGATGTCGGTGCCGACGTCGACGCCGGTCTCGAAGACGACGCCCTCGGCGGACATCTGGGCGAGCCGGGCGTCCACCACGGACTTCTCGATCTTGAAGTCGGGGATGCCGTAGCGCAGCAGCCCGCCGATGCGGTCGTCGCGCTCGTACACCGTCACCGCGTGTCCGGCGCGGGCCAGCTGCTGGGCGGCCGCGAGCCCGGCCGGGCCGGAGCCGACCACCGCGACGCGCTTGCCGGACAGCAGGGGCGCCGGCTGCGGCCGGACGTAGCCGAGGTCGAACGCGTGGTTGGCGATCTCCACCTCGACCTGCTTGATGGTCACCGGGTCGTCGGCGATGCCGAGCACACACGCCGCCTCGCAGGGCGCCGGGCACAACCGCCCGGTGAACTCGGGGAAGTTGTTGGTCGCGTGCAGCGCCTCCGCGGCCGACTGCCACGCGCCGGTGCGGACCAGGTCGTTCCAGTCCGGGATGCGGTTGCCGAGCGGGCAGCCCTCGTGACAGAACGGGATGCCGCAGTCCATGCAGCGGGTGGCCTGGTCGCGGATCAGGTCCTCGCCGGCCGGCGGATACACCTCGCGCCAGTCCCGGATGCGTACCGGAACGGGCCGCCGCTTGGGCAGCTGCCGTTCGTAGCGCAGGAAACCGTTGGGATCAGGCACCGATACCCCCCATGACCGCCTCGTCCACGTTGCGACCGGCGGCTTCGGCGGTCCTGATCACTTCCATCACACGCTTGTAGTCGCGCGGCACCACGGCGGTGAACCGGTCCACCGCCGCGGGCCAGTCCGCCAGCAGCTTCTCGGCGACCACCGACCGGGTCTGGTCGAAGTGCTCCTCGACCAGGGCCCGCAACGAGGACTGCTCCTCGTCGTTGAGCGGGGTCAGGTCGACCAGCTCCGGGTTGATCCGGGCCGGCACCAGGTCGAGCACGAACGCCGTGCCGCCGCTCATGCCCGCGGCGAAGTTGCGCCCGGTCGGGCCGAGCACCACGACGGTGCCGCCGGTCATGTACTCGCAGCCGTGGTCGCCCACGCCCTCGACGACCGCGGACGCGCCGGAATTGCGCACCGCGAACCGCTCCCCGACCCGTCCACGCAGGAACAGCGCGCCGCTGGTAGCCCCGTACAGGATGGTGTTCCCGGCGATGATGTTGTCCTCGGCCACGAACGGCGCGTCCTCGGCGGGGCGTACCGACACCCGGCCGCCGGAGAGTCCCTTGGCGACGTAGTCGTTGGTGTCGCCGATCAGGCGCAGCGTGACGCCGCGCGGCAGGAACGCGCCGAACGACTGGCCGCCGGTGCCGCGCAGGGTGAACGAGATGGTGTCCTCGGGCAGGCCGGCACCGCCGTAGCGGCGGGTGACCTCGCCGCCGAGCATCGCGCCCACGCTGCGGTGGTCGTTGCGCACGGCTAGTTCCTCGCGGACCGCCACGCCGTCCTGCAGGGCCGGCTGGGCCAGCTCGATGAGCTTGTTGTCGAGCGCCTTCTCCAGGCCGTGGTCCTGCGGGACGACCCCGCGGCGGGCGGCGCCGTCGGGCAGCGACGGGACGTACAGGACGGACGAAAGGTCGAGTCCCTTGGCCTTCCAGTGGTCCACGGCCGGGCGTACGTCCAGGACCTCGGCGTGCCCGATGGCCTCGTCGATCGAGCGGAAGCCGAGTTGCGCCAGGTATGTGCGGACCTCTTCGGCCAGGAACAGGAAGAAGTTCTCGACGAACTCCGGCTTGCCGGTGAAGCGTTCGCGCAGCACCGGGTTCTGGGTGGCGATGCCGACCGGGCAGGTGTCGAGGTGACAGACCCGCATCATGACGCAACCGGAGACGATCAGCGGCGCGGTCGCGAAGCCGAACTCCTCGGCGCCGAGCAGGGCCGCGACGATCACGTCCCGGCCGGTCTTGAGCTGGCCGTCGACCTGCACGGTGACCCGGTCGCGCAGCTTGTTCAGCAGCAGCGTCTGCTGCGCCTCGGCCAGGCCCAGCTCCCACGGCGAGCCGGCGTGCTTGAGCGAGTTCAGCGGGGACGCGCCGGTGCCGCCGTCGTGGCCGGAGATGAGGATGACGTCGGCCTTGAGCTTTGCGACGCCGGCCGCAACGGTGCCGACGCCGATCTCGCTGACCAGCTTGACGTGCACACGCGAGCGCGGGTTGACCATCTTGAGGTCGTGCACGAGCTGCGCGAGGTCCTCGATGGAGTAGATGTCGTGGTGCGGCGGCGGCGAGATCAGGCCGACGCCGGGGGTGGCGTGCCGGGTCTTCGCGATCCACGGCCACACCTTGTTGCCGGGGAGCTGGCCGCCCTCGCCGGGCTTCGCGCCCTGCGCCATCTTGATCTGCAGGTCGTCGGCGTTGACCAGGTATTCGCTGGTGACACCGAAGCGACCGGAGGCGATCTGCTTGACCGCGGAGCGCCGCGACGGGTCGTAGAGGCGCTCGGTGTCCTCGCCGCCCTCGCCGGTGTTGGACCGGCCGCCCAGGTTGTTCATCGCGATCGCGAGCGTCTCGTGCGACTCCGCCGAGATCGACCCGTACGACATGGCACCGGTGGCGAAGCGCTTCACGATCGCGGACACCGGCTCGACTTCGTCGAGCGGCACCGGCGCCCGATTTGTCCGAAACTCGAACAGCCCACGCAACGAGCCGCTGGCCGCGGCCAGCATGTCCACTTTTTCCGTATATTTCTGGAAAACGGAATACTGCTTCGAGCGCGTAGCGTGCTGCAACAAGAAAACCGTCTCCGGGTTGAAGAGATGCAACTCCCCTTCCCGGCGCCACTGATACTCCCCGCCGACCTCGAGCCGCCGATGCGTGCGCTCGGCGGGATTGGCCGGGTACGCCTTCTCGTGCCGCGCCGCCACCTCGGCGTGGATGTCCGCGAGCCCGGCCCCACCGATCCGTCCGCTGGTCCCGTGGAAATAGCGCTGCAGCAACCGGTTGTCCAGCCCGACCGCCTCGAACACCTGCGCCCCGCAGTAGGACGACACGGTCGAGATGCCCATCTTGGACATGATCTTCAGGACGCCCTTGCCGAGCGCCTTCACGTAGTTGCGCACCGCGGTCTGACTGTCCATCCCGGCCAGCGACCCGGTGGCGATCAGGTCGTCGACCGTCTCGAACGCCAGGTACGGGTTCACCGCCGCGGCCCCGAAGCCGATCAGCACCGCCGCGTGGTGCACCTCGCGCGCGTCGCCGGACTCGACCACCAGCGCGACCTGGGTGCGGGTCTGTTCGCGTACGAGATGCTGGTGGACCGCGGCGGTCAGCAGCAGCGACGGGATCGGCGCGAGATCCGCGTTGGCGTCCCGGTCGGAGAGCACCAGGATCCGCACGCCGTCCTCGATCGCCTCGGACACGTGCCGGCAGATCTGGGTGAGCCGTGCCTTGATCCCGGCGCCGCCGTCGCGCAGCGGGTAGAGGCCGGAGACCCGGACCGCCTTGAACCCGGGCAGGTCGCCGTCCTCGTCCACGGACAGCAGCTTGGCCAGCTCGTCGTTGTCGATGATCGGGTAGGGCAGGACGATCTGGCGGCAGGACGCCGGGCCCGGCTCCAGCAGATTGCTCTCCGGCCCGATCGTCGACGAGAGGCTGGTGACGAGCTCTTCCCGGATCGCGTCCAGCGGCGGGTTGGTGACCTGCGCGAACAGCTGATGGAAGTAGTCGAACAGCAGCCGCGGCCGGGTGGACAGCGGCGAGATCGGCGTGTCCGTGCCCATCGAGCCGAGCGGTTCCGATCCGGTACGGGCCATCGGCGCCACCAGGATCTTCAGCTCTTCCTCGGTGTAGCCGAACACCTGCTGGCGGCGGGTCACCGAGTCGTGCGTGTAGATCACGTGCTCGCGCGGCGGCAGGTCACCCAGGTTGATCAGGCCGGCGTGCAGCCAGTCCTCGTACGGCTGGTCGGCCGCCAGCGACGCCTTGATCTCGTCGTCGTGCACGATGCGCCCGGCGGCCGTGTCGACCAGGAACATCTTCCCCGGCTGTAGTCGGCCCTTGGCGACCACTTTTTCTGGTGAAATGTCCAGCACGCCGGCCTCGGAACCCATCACGACGAGCCCGTCCGACGTGTGCCACCAGCGCCCCGGGCGCAGACCGTTGCGGTCCAGCACCGCGCCGATGATCGTGCCGTCGGTGAACGCGACCGACGCCGGCCCGTCCCACGGCTCCATCAGGCTGGCGTGGAAGCGGTAGAACGCACGCCGCTTCGGCTCCATCCCCGGGTCGTTCTCCCACGCCTCCGGGATCATCATGAGCACCGCGTGCGGCAGGCTGCGCCCGGCCATGTGCAGCAGCTCGAGCACCTCGTCGAAGCTGGCCGAGTCGGACGCGCCGGGCGTGTTGATCGGGAACAGCCGCTTGAGGCTGCCGGGCAGCACCCGCGAGCGCAGCAGCGCCTCGCGGGCGGCCATCCAGTTCTTGTTGCCGCGGATCGTGTTGATCTCACCGTTGTGCGCGATGAACCGGTACGGGTGCGCGAGCGGCCAGGACGGGAACGTGTTCGTCGAGAAGCGGGAGTGGACCAGCGCGATCGCGCTGGATACTCGCTCGTCGAGCAGGTCCGGGAAGAACTCGGGCAGCTGATCCGGGGTGAGCATGCCCTTGTAGGTGATGGTGCGCGAGCTCAGCGACGGGAAGTAAGCGGCGACGTCACGCTGGGAGGTTTCCCGCTCGGCCTGCTTGCGGATGGTGAACATGACCCGGTCCAGGTCCATGTCGCGCAGCGGCTCACCCGCCTTCCCGGCCGGCGAGTCGCTGAGCCGCCGCGCGGCCAGGAACAGCTGCCGGATCGCGGGACGCGCCTCCTCGGCGGTCTGACCGAGACCGTCCGGCCGCACGGGCAGGTCGCGCCAGCCGAGCACCTCGCCGCCCTCGACCAGGGCGTACTTCTCGATAATCTTGATGGCTGCCGCGGCCGCCGAGGGCTCATGCGGCAGGAAGACGAGGCCGGTGGCGTACGAGCCGGCCGGCGGCAACGTCAGCAGCGACCGGTAGAACGCGTCCGGCACCTGAATCATGATCCCGGCGCCGTCGCCGGTGTTGTACTCGGCGCCGCGGGCGCCCCGGTGGTCGAGACGGATCAGCGCCGAGAGGCCCTGGGCGACCACGTCGTGGGAGCGCCGGCCGTGCAGGTCGGCCACGAAGGCCACCCCGCAGGCGTCGCGCTCCTGCGCCGGGTCATAAAGCCCCTGAGGGTGCGGATATGCCACCGGGCCTCCTGTCGTCTCTGTGTTACAGATCAAGGTCGGGACGACGTCGGCCCTGCAAAGTCCCTAGAGTCTACGTTAAGGAGTGCCGATCTCCGCCACTTAGGCGCCCGTTCAGATGGATCACACTTAGCTCATAAATTGAGTCGCCGGACGCCCGGGGTGATTGGGTACTCTCGCGCCGTGGCGCAACCGGACAACGACGTCTTCGTCAGACTCGAGCGTTTCTACGACGCTCTCCCCCGACCGTGGGCACGCTCCGAGGATTTCGGGCCCCTGGTGCTCTTCGTCCGCGAGGGCGAGGGCTGGCCCTACTATGCCCGCCCGGTGATCGGCGCGGACACCCCGTCCGCCGCCGATATTACTGCCGTTCGCCGACGTCAACGAGATCTGGGCGCACCCGAGGCGTTCGAGTGGGTCCACGAGACGACCCCCGATCTGCTGGCCGTCGCCCGCTCCGCCGGCCTGGAGGTCCTGCTCGCGCCGCTGCTGGTGCTGGACCCGGCGGCGCTCGTCCCCGACCTGCCCGTCGACGGCGGCGCACTCCGTGTGCTCGACCCCGGCGCCGACACGTTCCCTACCGACCTGGCCGTGTCGCGCACGGTGGCGAACCTGGCGTTCGGCACCCCCGCCCCGGTGTCCGCGACCGCGGACGGCGCACTGATCGTCGAGGTCGCCGGTCCGGCCCAGCGCGACGCCGCGACGGCCGAGCTCAGCGACGGTTTGGTGGCCTCGTTCCGCAAGCGGGCAGCATCCGGCGCGCACGCCACCGCGGTGATCGACTCCGCCACCGAGGGCATCCTGGCCACCGGCGGTCTGATGCGCTCCGGCGACGTCGCCGAGATCGCCGGCGTCGCAACCCTCCCGTCGGCCCGCCGCCGCGGTTACGCGTCCCAGATCACCGCCGCGTTAGCCCGCCGCGCCCTGACCGAGGGCGTCAGCCTGATCTTCCTCTCGGCCGGCGACGACGACGCGGCCCGCCTCTACACAAAGGTCGGCTTCCGCCGCATCGGCACGGCGTGCATAGCCGAGCCAGGAACACCCCTCTAAACCATTCGCCGGTACGCGACGGCCAGGGCTCCGGGCCTCGGAGAGCCAGCCAGCTGCGCCCTCACGCCCGTTGCCCCACGACCGGCAGGGCCAGCCCCAAAGACCAACCCCCGCCGGGCGCCCCACCTCCCCAAGCGCGCGAGGTGTGGGGAACCGCGCCGCCCCCAGCATCACAAAACCCCACACCCCAGGCCCCGCACACGAACTGTGGGCAGCCACGCCGCCCCCAGCATCACAAAACCCCACACCCCAGGCGGCCCGCGTGCAGTGTGGGCAGCCACGCCGCCCCCAGCATCACAAAACCCCACACCCCAGCCCCCGCACACGAACTGTGGGCAGCCACGCCGCCTCCAGCGTCACAAAACCCCACACCCCAGGCGGCCCGCGTGCAGTGTGGGCAGCCACGCCGCCCCCAGCGTCACAAAACCCCACACCCCAGGCGGCCCGCG
>NZ_JABBNC010000004.1 GCF_012933445.1 Actinoplanes sp. TBRC 11911 | reverse complement strand
CGACCGCCCACACCTGGATAGGGGTGACTGCGGTGTGGGCAACCACAACCTCCTCGGCGTCGCGGCTCCCCACGCCCGGGTGGGGCGGCCACTGTGGGCAGCTGGGACCTGCCCGGGCCTGGCGGCGCCGCCTCGCGCGGGGACTCCCGGCCGACGGAGCCAGCTGAACAGTTACGAATAGTGAGACGCCCGCCCGCCCGCCCGTTTCGGGTCGGGCCGGCCTCGCGAGCTTGCTGCGGCGCGCGCCGGCCAGCGCGCCGAGGGTTCCGGTGCACGCCAGGCCAGCACGTCAGAGGTTTCGGTGCGCGCCAGGCCAGCACGTCAGAGGTTTCGGTGCGCGCCAGGGCAGCACGTCAGCAGTTTCGGCGCGCGCCAGGCAGCACGCCGCGGGTTCCGGTGCACGCCAGGGCAGCACGTCAGAAGTTTCGCCGCGCGCCAGGCAGCACGCCGGGGGTTTCGGCGCACGCCAGCCAACACGCCGGGGGGTTGGCTGGCGTGGGGCAAGGGCCGGAAGGCGCGACGGCCCTGCGCCGCGCCTGGAGTAGCCGTAAAACCTAGGGGACTCTTCGCACGCCGTACCGGATGATGGGTTAGCGCATTTGGCGCTGGCGGCGGGCCTCGCGCTTCTCCTCGAAGCGGGACGCCTGGGCCTCCAGCTCGGTCATCTGGGCGGCGAGCTCGTCGCGGGCCTTCTCGCCGTCGGCCGTGAAGTCGGTGCGGCCGAAGACGTTGAGCTGGCGCAGGACCGGCTGCAGGACCTCGTCGCGGTGCTGGCGCAGGTCGTATATGCCGGCCAGGGCGATTGATAACGCCTTGCGGCCGAAGCCCTCGATGCCGGCGCCGGGCATCTGGAAGTTGGCGACCACGTCGGTGACGGCGCGCATCGCGTAGTCGGGGTCCAGGTCGAAGGCGGCGGCCAGCATGTTGCGGTAGAAGACCATGTGCAGGTTCTCGTCGGCGGCGATGCGGGCGAGGAGCTGGTCGGCGATCGGGTCGTCGGTGGCCTTGCCGGTGTTGCGGTGCGAGATGCGGGTGGCCAGCTCCTGGAAGGCCACGTAGGCGATGGAGTGCAACGCGTCGTCCTCGTGGACGTTGGCGTAGCCGGCCTCCATGTGCGTCATCCGGGCGCGTTCCAGGGCGATCGGGTCGACCGCCCTGGTCACCGTCAGGTAGTCGCGCAGCGCGATGCCGTGCCGGCCCTCCTCGGCGGTCCAGCGGTGCACCCAGGTGCCCCAGGCGCCGTCCCGGCCGAAGAGGGTGGCGATCTCGCGGTGGTACGAGGGCAGGTTGTCCTCGGTGAGCAGGTTGACGATCAGGGCCGTGCGGGCGATCTCCGGCAGCTTGGAGTCGCCGGGCTCCCACGGCACGCCGCCCTCCAGGACGCCGTCGAAGGTGCGGCCCTCGCTCCACGGCACGTACTCGTGGGGGAACCACTCCTTCGCCAGGGACAGGTGCCGATCGAGGTTGGCGGCCACCACTGGCTCAAGTTCGAGAAGCAGCGCGGTCTGGTCGAGCGGCACCTTGATCACTCCCTACGGAGGCGTAACTTACGTGACCGTAGGTAGAGTACGCCATCAACCTGTCAAGCGATTACGGGGTGCCGGTCGGCGGCCGGAGGTTCCCAGGTCAGAGGGTCGGCGTCGACCTGGTCGCCGGAGCGGATGTCCTTCACCGAGTCCGGGGAGCCGGGGAACCACACGTACGGGATGCCGCGCCGGTCGGCGTACTGGATCTGCTTGCCGAACTTCGCCGCGGCGGGGGCCACCTCGGTCGGGATGCCGCGGCGGCGCAGGGCGGCGGCGATCCGGTCGCAGGTGGTGCGCTCGTCTTCGTGTGGCAGGGCGACCAGCACGCAGGTGGGCACCGAGCGGGAGATCGTCAGCGCGTCGCGGCCGAGCAGCAGGCCGAGCATGCGGGTGACGCCGATCGAGATGCCGACGCCGGGGTAGCGCTGGGTGCCGGCCGAGGCGAGGTTGTCGTAGCGGCCGCCGGACGAGATCGAGCCGAACCGCTCGTAGCCCTCGAGCTGGGTCTCGTAGACCGTGCCGGTGTAGTAGTCCAGTCCCCGCGCGATCTTCAGCTCGGCGACGACCAGGCCGGGCGCGTGCTCGCGTGCCGTCTCGACGACCTGGACCAGCTCGTCGAGGCCCTCGTCGAGCAGCGGGTCGGTGACGCCGAGCTTGCGGACGGCGTCCACGAAGGAAGCGTCGTCGGCGGAGATCGCGGCGAGCTCGAGGCATGCGGCGGCCTGGGCGGCAGTGGCGCCGGCGGTCTCGATGAGCTGCTCCGCGACCTTCGCGCCGCCGATTTTGTCCAGTTTGTCCACGACGCGCAGGACCTGATCGGTGTCGGTGAGGCCGAGACCCCGGTAGAAGCCCTCGCACACCTTGCGGTTGTTGACCTGGATCCGCACCCGCGGGATGGGCAGCCCGCCGAGCGCGTCGCCGATCACCAGCGGCATCTCGGTGTCGAAGTGGAACGGCAGCGCGTCGCGGTTGACCACGTCGATGTCGGCCTGCAGGAACTCGCGGTAGCGGCCCTCCTGCGGGCGCTCGCCGCGCCACACCTTCTGGATCTGGTACCGGCGGAACGGGAACTGCAGTTTGCCCGCATTTTCTACGACATAGCGGGCGAAGGGCAGCGTGAGGTCGAAGTGGAGGCCGAGCTCGGTGTCGTCCTCGCCCTGCAGGCGGCGCAGCAGGTAGACCTCCTTCGAGGTCTCCCCCTTGCTCAGCAACGTATCCAGCGGCTCGACCGACCGCGTCTCCAACGGCGCGAAGCCGTACAACTCAAAGGTGGAACGAATCCGATCGAGAACACGCTGCTCGATCATGCGCTGCGCGGGCAGCCATTCGGGGAAGCCGGAAATGGGCACTCTCAAAATCTCCTAGGAATATCGTCAGAGACCACGGCCGGGCGCTGCGATCAGTTCTCGCAAAAACGGATTCTGCGCGCGCTCGCGACCGATGGTGGTTGATGGTCCGTGGCCGGGCAGGACGACGGTCTCGTCGGCCAGCGGCAGGATCTTGGTCCGCAGGCTGGTCATCATCGCGTCGGTGTCGCCGCCCGGCAGGTCGGTCCGTCCGATCGAGCCGGCGAAGAGCACGTCTCCCGAAAGACACAGTGAGCCCGGCAAATGGAACAGCACCGACCCGCCGGTATGGCCGGGCGCGTGGTCGACGCTGATCTCGATGCCGGCGATCGTCATCGTGACCCCGTCGCTGAGCTCGGCGACGTCCGCAGGCTCGGAATACTCGAGGCGGCCCCCGAAGAGCTGGCTCAGGTCGCCGCTCAAACCCTTGGCCGGATCGGCGAGCATCTCGCGGTCGGCCGGATGCACGTACGCGGTGATGCCGCGCGCGCCGCAGACCGGCGTGACGGAGAACGTGTGGTCGATGTGCCCGTGCGTGAGCAGCACCGCGGCCGGGTGCAGACGATGCTCGGCGAGCACCTCGTCGAGGTGGTCGAGCACGCCGACACCGGGATCGACGATCAGGCATTGCTCACCGGGGCCGGCCGCCACCACGTAACAGTTGGTGCCGAATGCCGCGGCTTCCACACCGGTGATGAGCACGACGAGCCTCTTCCAGATAACGGGTGCGAATCGTAACGAGCCTAGCCGGGCGGGCGCACACCACTTTCCCAGGAGGTACCCGTACACTCTTGCGGGCGTGTGACACGGAGCATTTCGAAAGGACAGCGTTCGGTGGCTTCCAGCAAGGACCGGCAGCGCAAACTCGCGCGGGCGAAGCTCGATCGGCAGATGGCTCGCCGGGCCAACAAGGAGCGCCGGCGCCGTCGCGTCCTCGCCGGAGTGGGTTCCGCGGTGGCCGTCGTGCTGATCGCGGCGGGCGTCGCCTGGGCGGCCGGCGCGTTCGACTCGGACGACTCCCCGACGAATGCCGCGGACCAAGACATCTGCGCCTGGACGCCGCAAAGCGCCACGTCGAACACGAACTTGAAGGACGTCGGCACGCCGCCGACGAAGGGCATTCCCACCTCCGGTACGCAGACCATGACTGTCACCACCAACGAGGGTGCGCCCATCGTCGTGACGCTGGACAACTCGACGGCACCCTGCGGGTCGGCCGACCTGGCGTACCTGGCGAGCAAGAACTTCTACGACAACTCCGACTGCCACGAGATCACCACGTACGGCGCGCTGCACTGCGGCGACCCGACCGGCACCGGCCTGGGCGGCCCGACGTACTCGGTCTACAACGAGAACACCCCGCAGGCACCGGACCCGAGCCCGTCGGGCGCCCCCGCCGCACCGAAGACCCCGCTGTACCCGAAGGGCACGGTCGCGCTGATCGGTAACCCGCCCGGCGCGAACGGCAGCCAGTTCCTGATCTTCTTCAAGGACTACACCCCCACCGATGACACGCAGTACTCGGTCGTCGGCGCGGTGACCGGTGGGATGGACACGGTCACCAAGATCAGCAAGATCCCCACCACGGACGACTCCGCTGGTCAGAAGGTCAAGCCCACTCAGAAGATCACGATCAAGACCCTCACCGTGGGCGCCTCGGGTGCGGCTCCGGCGGCGAGCACACAGTCTTAGGAACGCCCCCAGGCCGAACATAAGCAGGAGGATCACCGTGTCGTCGATCAAGGACCGGCAGCGCGCGGCCGCGCGGGCCCGGCTCGAGAAGGAGATGGCCGAGCGTGCCGCGCACGCTCGCAAGCGCCGGCAGCGGCAAGCGATCATCGGGTCCGCCATCGCGGTCGTGATCATCGCGGGGGCGGCGGTGTGGATCGTCTCCTCGATGAAGGACGACAAGAAGACGCCGGCGGCCTCCGCGTCCGCCGCGGTTCCGGCCGGGCAGGTCGCCTGCACGTGGACCCCGTCCGACCCGTCCACCGGCGGCAAGATCAAGGATGTCGGCCTGCCGCCGAAGACGGCGCCGAACACCGGGACAGCGACGCTGACCATCAAGACCAACCTCGGCACCATCGAGGCCACCATGGACCGCTCGAAGGTGCCCTGCACGGCGGAAAGCTTCCAGTACCTGACGTCGAAGAAGTTCTTCGACAACAGCAAGTGCCACCGGCTGGTCAACCAGGCCCAGTTCAGCGTGCTGCAGTGCGGCGACCCGTTCGCCACCGGCAAGGGCTGGCGCGAGACCGACGGCACCGGCGGCCCGAGCTACACGATGCAGGAAGAGAACCTGCCGACGAACCAGACCAAGCCCTACCCGGCCGGTTCGATCGCGATGGCGAACACGGGACAGCCGGGCAGCACCGGCAGCCAGTTCTTCATCGTCGCGAAGGACACCACGCTGGACCCGGCCTACACGCTGCTCGGCAACATCAAGACCGGGCTGAACATCGTGCAGGACGTGGTGAAGGCCGGTGACGACGAGGCATTCGCCTCGCAGGCCGGCGGCGGCCACCCGAAGAAGGAAGTCGTCATCGAGTCGATGACTGTCGCTTGATAAAAGGGCCCCTCGAAAGAGGGGCCCTTTTGCTATGCCCCCGAGGTCACCCGGTACGCGTCGAAGACGCCGTCGACCTTGCGCACGGCGGCCACCAGGTGGCCCAGGTGCTTCGGGTCGGCCATCTCGAACGTGAACCGGCTGACCGCGACCCGGTCCCGCGTGGTCGTCACCGTCGCGGACAGGATGTTGACCCGCTCCTCGGACAACACCCGGGTGACGTCGGCCAGCAGCTTGTGCCGGTCGAGCGCCTCCACCTGGATGGCCACCAGGAACGTCGACGCGCTGGTCGGCTTCCAGGTCACCTCGACGACCCGCTCCTGCTGCTCGCGCAGGTCCTCGGCGTTCGCGCAGTCCTCGCGGTGCACGCTCACGCCGCCGGAGCGGGTGACGAAGCCGAACACCGCGTCGCCGGGCACCGGGGTGCAGCAGCGGGCCAGCTTCACCCACACGTCGCTGACGCCCTTGACCACGACGCCCGGGTCCTGCGCGGTGCTGCGGTTGCGCGGCGGGCGAGTCGCGACGGCGGTCTCGGCGATGTCCTCGACCGCGCCCTCCTCGCCGCCGAACCCGGCCACCAGCTTCTGCACGACCGACTGGGCGGACACCGTGTTCTCGCCGATCGCGGCGTACAGCGACGCCACATCGGGCAGGTGCAGGTCGCGGGCGATGGTCGTGAGGTTCTCGTTCGTCAGCATGCGCTGCAAGGGCAGACCCTGCTTACGCATCGCCTTGACGATCGCCTCCTTGCCGACCTCGATCGCTTCCTCGCGGCGCTCCTTGTTGAAGTACTGACGGATCTTCGTACGCGCGCGCGGGCTCTTGACGAAGCCGAGCCAGTCCTGCGTGGGACCGGCGTTCGCCGACTTCGACGTGAAGATCTCGATGACGTCGCCGTTGGACAGCGTCGACTCGAGCGGCACCAGCTTGCCGTTCACCCGGGCGCCGATGCACTTGTGCCCGACCTCGGTGTGCACCGCGTACGCGAAGTCGACCGGCGTCGAACCCGTCGGCAAGGGGATGACGTCGCCCTTCGGCGTGAAGACGTACACCTCCTGGCTGGACAGGTCGAAACGCAACGCGTCGAGGAACTCGCTCGGGTCGCTCGCCTCGCGCTGCCAATCGAGCAGCTGCCGCAGCCAGGTCATCTCGTCGATGTGCGCCGGCGGGCCGACGATCGTCGCGCCCTTGAGCTCCTTGTACTTCCAGTGCGCGGCGATGCCGAACTCGGCCGTGCGGTGCATCGCGAACGTGCGGATCTGCATCTCGACCGGCTTACCGGTCGGGCCGATGACCGTCGTGTGCAACGACTGGTACATGTTGAACTTCGGCATCGCGATGTAGTCCTTGAACCGGCCCGGCACCGGCTGCCAGTTCGCGTGGATCACGCCCAGCGCGGCATAGCAGTCGCGGACCGTGTCGACCAGGATGCGCACCCCGACCAGGTCGTAGATGTCGTTGAAGTCGCGGCCCCGCACGATCATCTTCTGGTAGATCGAGTACAGATGCTTCGGCCGGCCGGTGGTCTCCGCCTTGATCTTCGCCGACTTCAGGTCGAGCGACACCCGGTTGGTCACCTGGCGCAGCAACGCCTCACGCTGCGGCTGGTGCTCGCCGATCAGCCGGTTGATCTCCTCGAACCGCTTCGGGAACAGCGTGCCGAACGCGAGGTCCTCGAGCTCCCACTTGATCGTGTTCATACCGAGGCGGTGGGCCAGCGGCGCGAGGATCTCCAGCGTCTCCTTGGCCTTCTGCTCCTGCTTGGCGCGGGGCAGGAAGGTCAGCGTCCGCATGTTGTGCAGCCGGTCGGCCAGCTTGATGACCAGCACCCGCGGGTCCTTGGCCATCGCCACGACCATCTTGCGGATCGTCTCCGCCTTGGCCGCGTCGCCCAGCTTCACCCGGTCGAGCTTGGTCACGCCGTCGACCAGCAGCGCGACCTCGCCGCCGAAGTCGTTCTTCATCTGGTCGAGCGAGTAGTCGGTGTCCTCGATCGTGTCGTGCAGCAGGGCCGCCACCAGCGTGGTGGTGTCCATGCCGAGGTTCGCGAGGATCGTCGCCACGGCGAGCGGATGCGTGATGTACGGGTCGCCGGACTTGCGGTACTGACCCGAGTGCCACCGCGCGGCCACGTCGAAGGCGCGTTGCAGCGCCCGCCCGTCGGCCTTGGGATGGCTGGCCCGGTGGGTCGCGATCAGCGGCTCGAGCACCTCGCTGACCTGCGTGCTCTGCCAGGGCGCGTTGAACCTCGCGAGCCGGGCCCGGACGCGGCGCCCGGTGGGGGCGCTGGCCAGGCCGAAGCCGCCGGAGGTCTCTTCGGCTAGCGGTTGGGTCGCTTCGGGGTCGGGCACCGCCGACGCGTCAGCGTCGGGTCGTGAGTCTTCGGTCGGCTGCACCGTGCCCTCCGCCGGAGGAACGACGTCGCTGGACACCGGCCTCCTCACACCGTCGTCAGGAACGCCCCCGGTCGTTTCCGGCCGGAGAAGTCCGCGAATGCCAGGGTTGGTCACCTGGTTAGAAACGCCATCCTACCCGCACCGTCTTCCCTGGTGGTCAGCCCAAACCTCCGAAAGAGCGGGCCATAGGGGTGTTAAACGG
Source organism: Actinoplanes sp. TBRC 11911 (assembly GCF_012933445.1). Classification (GTDB taxonomy): domain Bacteria; phylum Actinomycetota; class Actinomycetes; order Mycobacteriales; family Micromonosporaceae; genus Actinoplanes. The sequence continues at coordinate 396,903 of NZ_JABBNC010000004.1, read as the reverse complement.
TCAGCAATGCATGGACGGTGCGCGAACCGAGCCGCTCGCGTCCCTTCAAAAAAGCAAGTTCCATCAGTACGGAGAAGCCCGCGATGACGCCACCGGCCTGTTCGACGAGATCCAGTGTCGCGGCCGCGGTGCCCCCGGTGGCCAACACGTCGTCGACCACCAGGACGCGCTGTCCGGCGAAGAAAGCGTCACGGTGCACCTCGAGGGTGGCTTCGCCGTATTCGAGCTCGTACGTGGCGGACAGGACCTCGCGCGGCAGCTTCCCCGCCTTGCGGACCGGAACAACACCGACACCGGCCGCGTACGCGATGGCGGCGGCCACCACGAAGCCGCGGGCCTCGACGCCGGCCACCACGTCGAACGACGCGACACCGTGGTGCTCGATGATCCCGTCGACCACGCGACGGAACGCCGGCCCGTCCGCGAACAGCGGCATCAGGTCCTTGAAGAGGATGCCCGGCTTGGGGAAGTCGTGGACATCGACCGTGCCGCCGGCGACGATCGCCGCCAATTCGGGACCGCTGTCGCCCTGCGTCTCGTCAGTCACGCGGTGAGCTTAGACGGCCGGGCGAAAGCCCGGCCGTCTACGGTCAGTGTCGCTTGCCGCTGGGCCGGTTCCCGCCGCCCGGACGGCCGCCACTGCGGTTGGTGTTGGTGTTGCGCTTGGCGGTCGGCCGGGCCCCGGGCCGCGGGGTTGTCGAGCCGGCCATCGCGGGCGTCTCGCCGCCGGTGGCCGCCGCGCCCGCGGTCGCGGGTCGCTGACCGCGCGGCGCCACGTCACCGGACTTGGCCTGCGACCGCCGGGCGAGCACCCGCGCGTTGTGCGCCTTGATCTTCGGGTCGTGGTCCTTGAACCACGACAGCGTCGGCGCCGCGAACATGATCGACGAGATGACGCCGAAGCCCATGCCGACGAACAGCACCAGACCGAGGTCCTTCAGCGTGCCCGCGCCGAGGAAGCCGGCACCGATGAACAGCAGACCGCCGACCGGCAGCAACGCGACCAGACCGGTGTTGATCGACCGCATGATCGTCTGGTTCACGGCCAGGTTGGTCGCCTCGGCGTACGTTCTCGTGCTGCCCGCCGTGATGCCTCTGGTGTTCTCCTGCACCTTGTCGAACACCACGACCACGTCGTACAGCGCGTACCCGAGGATCGTCAGGAAGCCGATCACCGTGGACGGTGTCACCTCGAACCCGACCAGCGAATACACGCCGGCCGTGAAGATCAGGTCGAGTAGCAGCGAGGACACCGCCGCGGCCGCCATCCGCCATTCGAATCTGATCACCAGGTACGCCATGACGAGTACCAGGAAGATGATCAGACCGATGATCGCCTGCCGGGTGACCTGACCACCCCACGCCGCCGACACCTGGTCGTCGCTGACCTGATCGGCCGGCACGCCCAGATCGCTGACCAGGCTCGCCTTGGCGGTCTCGGCCTGCGACGCGGACAGCGCGGACGCGCGGACCGTGAAGGTCTCGCTCGCGCCGCCACGGCCGACCTTCTGCGCGGCGTCGACCTCGGCGCCCGGGTCGACCGCCGTGATCGCCTTGGTCACCGCGTCGGACACCTCGGACTGGGTCAGCGTGCGCCCGTCCGTGGTGTGCGCCGGGATGCTGAACGAGGTGCCGCCGGCGAACTCGATGCCCAGGTGGAAACCCTTGATCGCGATGCTGGCGATGGCGATCACCACGAGGACCGCCGCCACCGCGAACCACGTCTTGCGACGGCCCACGATGTTGATGTTCGCCTCGCCCGTGTACAGGCGGGAGGCGAGGCCGGTGCGGGCCATGATCAGGCCTCCTTGGCTTCGGTCGGAGGACGACGCAGGACGCGGCCGAGACCACTGACCCGCGGCGACAGGAACGCCTTGGTGTTAGCGAACATCGTCATGATCGGATGCCGGAAGAGGAACACGATCACCAGGTCGAGGATCGTGGACAGACCCAGCGCGAAGGCGAAGCCCTGCACCGCGCCGATCGACACGATGTACAGCACCACCGCCGCCAGGATCGTGATCGTGTTCGCCGAGATGATCGTACGGCGGGCACGGACCCAGGCGCGTGGCACCGCACTTCTCGGTGTTCGACCCTCGTGGATCTCGTCTTTCAGACGTTCGAAGTAGATGACGAACGAGTCCGCCGCGACACCTAGCGACACGATGAAGCCGGCGATACCGGCCAGGCTCAGCGTGAAGCCGACCGTACGGCCGAGGAAGACCAGCGCGCCGAAGGTGAGCAGACCGGACAGGATGAGGCTCATGAAGATGACCGTGCCGAGCAGCCGGTAGTAGAAGAACGCGTAGATCGCCACCAGCGCCATACCGATCGCGGCGGCGAGCAGGCCCGCCTTGAGCTGCTGGATGCCGAGGGTCGCGGACACCGTCTGCGCCGGGCCGGACGAGAACGTCAGCGGGATCGCGCCGAAGTTCAGCTGGTCGGCGAGCTGCTTGGCGGACACCGCGGTGAACTGGCCGGTGATCTGCGAGGTGCCGGTCAGCACGCCCTGGATCACCGGGGCCGAGATGACCGTCTTGTCCAGCACGACGGCGACGGCACAGTGCTCGCTGCCCTGCGACAGCGACTGCGCGGCGACGAAGCACGGGTCGTTCTGCGTCGCGTTGAAGGCCTGCCGGGTCAGCGCGGCCCACTTGGTCGAGCCCTCGCTCTTGAAGTCCAGCGAGACGACCCACTGGCCGTTCTGCTGGTCGAGCTGCGGGCTGGCCTTGGAGATGTCGTTACCGACCACCGGGGCCTTGTCCAGCTGGATCTTCGCGCCCGAGTAGCACGCGATGACCTGGCTGTTCACGTTGTCGATCGCGCCGTTGGGCCGCTGGTCGAGCTGCGAGCAGCCGACCGTCGGGATGTTGAACTGCATGGCCGGGGTGAGCGCGTTGACCTCGGCACCGTTCAGCTTCGCGAACGGCGCGAACGGCTTGGCCGCGGTCGGATCGGTGGACAGGTCGACCGGGCCGGTCAGCTTCTGGGCGGCGGCCCACGCGGCCGGGCCCACCTTCTGCTGCACCTGGGCCGCGGTGACCTCCTGGTCGACGCCCGGAGTGGGCGTGGCCGGGGCGCTCGCCGAAGGGGTCGGCGTCGGCGCCTGCATGACCTCGCCACCGCCTTGACCGCCGCTCGACGCACCGGGGTTGGCGGCCGGGGCGCTGGCGCCGGTGGACGGCTGGGCGCCCGCGGGTGCGCTCGCGCCGGCACTCGGCGTCGGCGCCGCCGACGGCGGGTTCAGCGCCGTCTCCGACACGTCGCCGGTCACGCCGGTCACCAGCCGGAAGCGCATCTGCGCCGCCTGCGCGAGGTCCTTGAGCTGGTCGTCGGCCTTGCCGGCGAGCGAGACGACGATGTTGCGGTCGCCCTGGATGACCACCTCGGCCTCGGAGACACCCAGCGCGTTGACCCGGTTCTCGATGATGTCGCGCGCCTGCTCCATGCTTTCCTTGGACGGCACCTGGCCGCCCTGCACGGACGCGATGTAGGTCGCCTGCGTACCGCCGACCAGATCCAGACCCAGCTTCGGGTGGAGCCGGTTGGCGACGCTCCCACTGGCGCCACCAGCGAAGAAGACCAGCAGATACAGGACGACGAAGACCAAGCCGAGCACGGCGAGTTGCCGTCCGGGATGCATCTGTCCCTGTGGTGGTCGTGCCACGGTCTTCGGTCTCCCTGTGCTTTAAGGCCGCCTTGCGGGCGGCATGAGAAGGTACCGGCCCGTACGCCACGGGCCGGCCCCGGAGATTATTGTCAGTCCTTTTTACGCGGCTCTGCAGTCGGGTCCGACAACGGCTCCTCAGCCGGTGTGTCGACCGTGTTGTTCAGGTGCTCGGCCGGCGCCGCCGGGGGCTCATCGACCAAGGGCTCCGGATCCGGCACCGACGCGGCGTTCTGCTGGGTCACGCGCGCGATGGCGGGGCGCGCGAACTGCGCGTGCACCCCGGGAGCGATCTCCAGCGTGACCACGTCGTCGTCGATCGCGACGACGGTCGCCTGCATTCCGCCGATGGTCTGGACCCGGTCGCCGGGACCGAGCGTGTTTTGCATCTGCATAGCCTCGCGACGGCGCTTCTGCTGCGGCCGAATCATGAGGAAATACATGACGACGAAGAGCAGAACGATGAGCAGCAGCGGCGTGAAGCTGCCGCCGCCCGAGGATGCTGCTGCCTCTGGAACCACTTATAAGCCTTCCGTAGGCCGTCGGCGCCGTGAAACACGCACGCCACGGCGTCAATGACACTCCGGGTTGAACCGCGGCGAGTCTAATCGGTCAACCTGAGAAGTCCGAATGCGGCACACATCACGTTCGCATTACGAGCATATTTCAGGCGTCGCGGGCGAAAAGATCTCCTTGCGCCACGCCGGCCGGGGCGGTTTTGCCCAGATGCGACCAGCCGGCCTCGGTGGCGACCCGCCCGCGCGGGGTCCGGGCCAGCAGTCCCGCCCGGACCAGGAACGGCTCGCAGACCTCCTCGACCGTGTCGGACTGCTCCCCCACCGCCACGGCCAGCGTCGACAGGCCGACCGGGCCGCCCTTGAACGAGTCGATCAGCGCCCGCAGCACCGCCCGGTCGAGCCGGTCCAGGCCCAGCGCGTCGACGTCGTAGACCTGGAGCGCCGCGCGCGCCGTCTCCTCGGTGACCACCCCGTCGGCCCGCACCTCGGCGTAGTCGCGGACCCGGCGGAGCAGGCGGTTCGCGATGCGCGGCGTACCGCGGGAACGCCCGGCGATCTCCGCCGCGCCGCCGTCGGTGATCGGCACCCCGAGGATGCGCGCCGAGCGGTGCAGCAGCGCGTCCAGGTCGGCCGCCGAGTAGAAGTCGAGGTGCGCGACGAACCCGAACCGGTCGCGCATCGGCCCGGACAGCAGACCGGCCCGGGTGGTGGCGCCGACCAGCGTGAACGGCTCGACGTCCAGCGGGATCGCGGTGGCGCCCGGCCCCTTGCCGACGACCACGTCGACCCGGAAGTCCTCCATCGCGCTGTAGAGCAGTTCCTCGGCGGGCTTGGCGATCCGGTGGATCTCGTCGATGAACAGCACGTCACCGGGCGCGAGGCTGGTCAGGATCGCGGCCAGGTCGCCGGACCGCTCGATCACCGGACCGCTGGTGGTGCGGATGCCGGCGCCGAGCTCGGCCGCCACGATGTTCGCCAGCGTGGTCTTGCCGAGGCCGGGCGGCCCGGAGAGCAGGATGTGGTCCGGCGGCGCACCCCGGCCCAGCGCGCCCTTGAGCAGCAGGTCGAGCTGGTCGCGCACGCGGTGCTGGGCGATGAAGTCGGCGAGCCGGCGCGGCCGGACACTGGCCTCGGCATCCAGGTCGTCATCGTCGGCCGCGGCCGAGACGAGCTCGCTCATCGGGCCTTGCCCAGCAGGCGGATCGCCTGGCGGAGCAGCTGGGGCACCGGCGGCACCTCACCGTCGATCGACTCGGCGACGGCGGCCACCGCCTGGTCGGCCTGGGCCACCGTCCAACCGAGTGCGAGCACCCCCTGGCGCACCTGGTCCTTCCACCCGGCACCGCTGAGAATGCCGGCGTGGCCGTCACCGGCCGGCAGCGGGCCGATCCGGTCGCGCAGCTCCACCACCATCTTCTCGGCGCCTTTCTTGCCGATGCCCGGCACCTGGGTCAGCGTCGCCAGGTCACCACCGGAGATCGCCCGGCGCACCACGTCCGGCGTGTGCACGGCAAGCACCGCCTGCGCGATCCGCGGCCCGACACCGCTGGCCGTCATCAAGAGCTCGAACAGGTGCTTCTCGTCGTCGTCCGCGAAGCCGTACAGGGTCAGCGAATCCTCCCGCACCACCATGCTGGTGGCCAGCCGCGCCTCGACGCCGGCTTTGAGGCCGGCCAGCGTGCCGGGGGCGCACTGCACCTGCAGGCCTACGCCGCCGACCTCGATGACGGCGTTGTCCGGGGCGATCGCGGCCACCACGCCGCGCACGCTGGCGATCATTTGCGAATTCCTCCTGTACGCCTGTTCACCGCGGCCGCGGTCCGCCCGGCCGCCGCTTTCCGGGCCGCGGACACGGCGGCCCGCTGGAGCCGGTCCCGGGTGCCGCCGCGCCAGATGTGGCAGATGGCGAGCGCGAGCGCGTCCGCCGCGTCGGCCGGCTTGGGCGGCGCGTCAAGCTGAAGCAGCCGAGTGACCATGCTGGTGACCTGCGCCTTGCCGGCCGTCCCGGACCCGGTCACGGCGGCTTTGACCTCGCTCGGCGTGTACGTCTCGACGGGCAGCCCCGCGCGCGACCCGGCCAGGATCGCGACCGCGCTGGCCTGCGCCGTGCCCATCACCGTCCGGACATTGTGCTGGGAGAACACCCGCTCGACGGCGACGCTCTCCGGTTGATGCTCGGCGACCAGCCGGGACAGCTCCTGGTCGAGGCGCAGCAGCCGCAGCGAGATGTCGTCGTCGGTGTCGGTGTACACGACGTAGTACGCGATCATCTTGGCCGGCCGCCCCGGAACGCCCTCGACGACGCCGACCCCGCAGCGGGTGAGCCCCGGGTCGATGCCGAGCACGCGCACCATGGACCTCCCCTGTCTCACGTACGTGTGTTCGACACCTTAGTACCGGCGCCTCTTGCGCCCGGCAGCGACACGCCTAGCCTCAACGTCAAGGGAGGTGGGTCCCATGTACCTCGTGCCGCCGATGGACGACGAGCCGCCACCCGAGTTCGTCGCTTTCGTGGTCACGCACGTCGAGGAGCTGCACGCCTCGGCGCACGAGCTCGTCGGCGGCGACCCGGCGGGTGATCATCTCTACATGGACGTCCTGGCCGACGTCGCGGGCCATTGGCGCCGGCTGCGATGGTGGTCGCGCTGGTCCGGGCGCGACGCGGCGGGCGACTACCTGAAACACCGCTTGCACGTACGGACGGCACGCTGGCGCGACGACCAGATCTACGAGGTGGACGTACGGGTGCTGGCCCCCGCGATCGGCTACTACGCCCCGCATCGGGGGCGGGCCAGCATCGCGCTCCGTAAAGCGCCGCTACTCTCCGGGACCGTCCGCGGCGGCGTGACCGCGGTGGCCGACGCCGGGATCGCGTGGGTCCAGGCCTACCGCCGCCAGCAGTGGCACCAGGTGGCCCGCCTGATAGCGACGGGCATCATCCTGATCGGCGGCATGATCCAGTACATGTCCTGGCTGGCGGTCCCCAGCTGAAAGAAAGGGACCGGCTCGCGGCCAGCGCTGGTGTCCACGAGGTACTTCATTCGTGCAAACCGTCCAGGTGCCGGAAGTTGATCTCGCCGGCCTGCACCATCTCGCGGAGCTCGGCAAGGGCATCACGGCGCTTTCCTCGCTCGGTCTCCACGAGACGACGCAACGCCTCATTGATCGTCGCATTGATAGAGGGCGCCGAGATCTGCCGTTGAGCCTCGGCCAGAAGCTCCGCGTCGATCTCCACCTCCACTCCTACGTTTGTTTCGATCTCCGGGTTGTGCAACAGGTCAGTCACGGGCTCCTCCGACGCTTCAGCCACCCCGCCATCAGTCCCCTCAAGACTAGTTGACACTAGACCAGCTGTCACTAGTCAACCACGATCGATCTTCCGCCGATGGAAAAGCGGAGCCGGTGCAAGCACCGACCCCGCAGTAGCACGAGCCAAAACTGAGGCTCATCGAGCGGCGTACTCGGCCTCGAGTTCGGACAAAAGCACGGTGCGCTCGCGAACGTATTCCGGCCTGCCATTCAGCCTAAAGATCAAAACGGCGGCCTCGTCATCCCGATACTCGGGCGTCCCGTCGACGATCCAGTACTCCGGGACGCCGCGCTCGGCATACCACCGCGCTTTGTCGGTGTACTCGCCCCTCGCCGACTTCTCGACGATCTCCACGACCAGACGGTAGGCGGAGCCAGGAAGGTGCGAAACCGTCGTTGGGTTCGCGGGCAGGCTGATCACGACGCCGATGTCGGGGCAACGACTGTCGCGCGGCCGGTCTCCGAGAATTCCCGTGTACGGGAAAGCCTCGAGACCGGCCGCGCTCAACATGTTCAGGAGCCGCCGGGCCATCTCCTTGTGCCAGAACGTGCTGGGCGGCGTGATCACGAGGCTTCCCTCGTGCAATTCGTAGCCGTATCCCTTGGGCAGGGCGGCTAGATCGTCGACATCGAGATCTTCGATTCGCGGCAGATGAAGGGCGGCCATGCCCTGAGACTACTGGTCAAGAGACCAGCTGTCACGCGTCGATGGCGGCCATGACCTCGTCGCTGACGTCGGCGTTGGTGTAGATCTCCTGGACGTCGTCGCAATCTTCCAGGGCGTCGACCAGCTTGAAGACCTTCCGCGCGGCCTCCTCGTCGACCGGGACCATCATCGTCGGGACCAGCGCGGACTCGGCCGAGTCGTAGTCGATGCCGGCCTCCTGCAGGGCCGTGCGCACCGCGACCATGTCGGTCGGCTCGCTGACCACCTCGTACGAGTCGCCCAGGTCGTTGATCTCCTCGGCGCCGGCGTCGAGCACCGCCAGCATGATGTCGTCCTCGGAGTTCGACCCCTTCGGGACGATCACCACGCCCTTGCGGTTGAACAGGTACGACACGCTGCCCGCGTCGGCGAACGTGCCGCCGTTGCGGGTCAGCGCCACCCGCACCTCGGTGGCCGCGCGGTTGCGGTTGTCGGTGAGGCACTCGATGAGCAGCGCGACGCCGTTCGGCCCATAGCCCTCATACATGATCGTCTGCCAGTCGGCGCCGCCCGCCTCCAGGCCGGAGCCGCGCTTGACGGCGCGATCGATGTTGTCGTTCGGGACCGAGCTCTTCTTCGCCTTCTGAATGGCGTCGTAGAGCGTGGGGTTACCGCCCGGGTCACCACCGCCCGTCCGCGCCGCGACCTCGATGTTCTTGATGAGCTTCGCGAACATCTTGCCGCGCTTGGCGTCGATGACGGCCTTCTTGTGCTTGGTCGTCGCCCACTTGGAGTGGCCGGACATGCGAAACCTCCGTGGATTACTGAGCGTCTGCGGCCTGGCGGACCATCTCGACGAAGTACCGGTGGACGCGCAAGTCTCCGGTCAGCTCCGGGTGGAAAGCCGTGGCGAGCAGGTTCCCCTGCCGGACGGCGACAATCCTACCGGCGCCCGGGCCGTCCTTGACGCGGCCCAACACCCGCACGTCGTCGCCGATCTCCTCCACCCATGGCGCACGGATGAAAACAGCATGAAAATCGCCGATGTCGTCGATCGTGACATCGCCCTCGAACGAGTCGACCTGCCGCCCGAACGCGTTGCGCCGCACCGTCATGTCGATGCCGTGGAACGACTCCTGGTCGGGGCGCCCATCGAGGATCGCGGACGCCAGCATGATCATGCCGGCGCACGAGCCGTACACCGGCATGCCGTCCGCGATCCGCTTGCGAATCGGATCGAGCAGCCCGAACGAGACCGCCAGATTACTGATGGCGGTCGACTCGCCACCGGGAATGACCAGCGCCTCGACGTCGGCGAGCTCCTCCGGCCGGCGGATGGGCCGGGCCAGCACGTCGCTCTCCGCGAGCGCGGTGAGATGCTCGCGCACGTCGCCCTGCAAGGCAAGCACTCCGATGTTCACGCAACAAGCTTAGGCTTCACTGCGTGTTCGCCCTGCGCCGGGTACGTGACCACATCGACCGGAACTTCGCCTCGCCACTCACGCTGAGCGATCTGGCCCAACTGGGCGGAATGTCGCGCTTTCACCTGGTGCGAGCGTTTCGCGCGGCGTACGGGGAAACGCCCATCAGATACCTTTCCCGGCGCCGGATCGAAAGAGCCCAAGACCTTCTCCGGTACGCCAACCTGACCGTCACCGAGGTCTGCATGGCGGTCGGCTTCACGTCGCTGGGATCGTTCTCGTCCCGGTTCTCCGAGCTCGTCGGCGAGCCCCCGACGGCGTACCAGAAAAGATGGGCCGGCCGGGCGCCGCACATCCCGGGGTGCCATCTGTTCATGCACGGCGTGATACCGCAATCGCGGAGAAGCCCGGGGGCCGGCGACGGGCTTAGCGTCGACCCATGATTCAGAACATCTCGCTTGTCACCGTGTACTGCCTGGACCAGGACGCCACCCGCGACTTCTACGTCTCGAAGCTCGGTTTCGTCCCGCGCAACGACGCGGTCATGGGCGGTTTCCGCTGGGTGACCGTCGGCCACCCGAGCCAGCCCGAGCTCGAGGTGACGCTCATGGTGCCGGGTCCGCCCCTCACCCCAGCGGCAGCCGATTTCGTACGCGGTCAGCTCGAAGCCGGCCAGATGGGCGGGCTGGGCCTGACCGTCGACGATTGCCGCAAGACGTACGAGGAGCTGAGCGCGGGCGGGGTGACGTTCGTGCAGGAGCCGGCCGACCGCCCGTACGGCGTGGAGGCGGTCATGCGCGACAACACCGGCAATTGGCTGGTGCTGGTCGAGCCGCACGCCTTCACGCAGGACGACCTGGAGAGCGCCTGACCTCCGCCCACGCCCCGAGGCGGCGGTGGTGCTCGGTCCTGTTGGCTGCCGCCCGACGCGATGCCCGGATGCTGGGCTGGGCTGCCAGGCGGCCGTGATCCCGGGTCTGCTGGCTGCCGCCCGTCGCGGTGAGCGGGTCTCAGGCCGGGCTGCCAGGCGGCGGTAGTGCCGGGTCCTGCTGGCTGCCGCCCGACGCGATGCCCGGATGCTGGGCTGGGCTGCCAGGCGGCCGTGATCCCGGGTCCGCTGACTGCCGCCCGTCGCGGTGAGCGGATCTCAGGCCGGACTGCCAGGCGGCGGTAGTGCCGGGTCCTGCTGCTTGCCGCCCGTTGCGGTGAGCGGATGATCAGGCTGGGCTGCCATGGCGGCGGTGATCACGGGTCCTGCTGGCTGCCGCCCGTTGCGGTGCCTGGTCTGACCGCATAAGGCCGACTTTGGCTTATTTGAGCGCGGCGGTGAGCCCGACATCCGGCGCTTCCACCCGGCAGCCGTCTCACTATTCGGACGCAACTGACCGCATCATGGACGACTGTCTGGATAGGACGGTCGCTTTATACCTATTGCGGCTTTTGCGGCCCGCGTTCTGCGCCTGATTTCGAGACCTTGGAGAGTTGCGCCCACATATGAGCCATAACTCTCCAAGGTCTCGGAAACTGGCTGCGCCTCCGCCCATCGGTGGGGACGAATGGGGCGAGGGAGACATAGCTCGTCTTGAGGGGCTGTGGCGCTGGGCGGCGCGGGCGGCGCGGGCGGCGCGGGCGGCGCGGGCGGCGCGGGCGGCGCGGGTGCTAGTTGAGGGATTTGGGGGGCGAACCTGATTGCAACCCGGCTGCACTTGACTGCGGGGCGGAACGCCCGAACTGGTGGGTATGACCGACACGATGATTGTTGAGCTGGGGCTGCAGGCGATGACCATCGCGGCCAAGATGTGTGCCCCGGTTCTGCTGACCGCGCTGGCGGTAGGGTTCGCGATCTCGCTGTTCCAGTCGGTCACCCAGATTCAGGAAGCCACCCTCAGCTTCGTGCCCAAGGCCGCCGCCGTCGGTGCGGCGCTGCTGTTCTCCGGGAACTGGATGCTGCACGAGATGATCACCTACACCACCCAGCTCTTCGAACGCATCCCGCAACTCCTGGCCTGACCGACCAGGAAGGCGAAGCCGGGGGCGCCGGAGGAGGCCACCGGGGGATCGATTGGACGTCGAGCGGGGCCCATGGCGTGGGTACGATTCTCGATACCGAAGACCCCCCGTTTAGGAGCCGATCAACCATGTCTGAGAACCAGCCCGCCGTCGGCACCGCGCGCGTGAAGCGTGGCATGGCGGAGATGCTCAAGGGTGGCGTGATCATGGACGTCGTCACGCCCGAGCAGGCGAAGATCGCTGAGGACGCGGGGGCCGTGGCGGTCATGGCTCTGGAGCGGGTGCCGGCCGACATCCGGGCGCAGGGCGGCGTGTCGCGCATGTCGGATCCGGACATGATCGACGGGATCATCAACGCGGTGTCGATCCCGGTCATGGCCAAGGCGCGGATCGGGCACTTCGTCGAGGCGCAGGTGCTGCAGGCGCTCGGCGTCGACTACGTGGACGAGTCCGAGGTGCTGACCCCGGCCGACTACGCGAACCACATCGACAAGTGGCAGTTCACGGTGCCGTTCGTGTGCGGGGCGACCAACCTGGGTGAGGCGCTGCGGCGGATCACCGAGGGCGCTGCGATGATCCGGTCGAAGGGTGAGGCCGGCACCGGCGACGTCTCGAACGCGACCACGCACATGCGCAAGATCCGGCAGGAGATCCGGCGGCTGCAGACCCTGCCGGAGGACGAGCTGTTCGTCGCGGCGAAGGAGCTGCAGGCCCCGTACGAGCTGGTCAAGGAGGTCGCGACGCTCGGCAAGCTGCCGGTCGTGCTGTTCACCGCGGGCGGCATCGCCACCCCGGCGGACGCGGCGATGATGATGCAGCTCGGCGCCGAGGGCGTGTTCGTCGGGTCGGGCATCTTCAAGTCCGGCAACCCGGCTCAGCGGGCCGCCGCGATCGTCAAGGCCACCACGTTCCACGACGACCCGGACGTGCTCGCCAAAGTGTCGCGCGGGCTGGGCGAGGCCATGGTCGGCATCAACGTCGACGACATCCCGCAGCCGCACCGCCTGGCCGAGCGCGGCTGGTAAGCCCCGGCAAAGCGCCGAGCGCGGCTGGTAAGCCCCGGGCAAAGCGCCGAGCGCGAAACCTCTACACCGCCTCCAGCGGCGCCGCCTGCGACGGTGGCGCCGCGGGCAACGGCAGCGCCGGCATCACGGGCTCCTCGATGTCGAAATACTGCGGGCGGGGGTAACGCCGGGCCATCCCGAGCGCCCGCACCAGCAGCCGCTCCCGTGAGGTCAGCGCCCCGCGTACGAGATCGGTGTGCACCTGCCGGGCCACCACCACACGCCGGCTGGTGGTCAGCAGCGTGCGGGTCGCCGGGTCGCCCTCGGTCAGCCGGATCGCCTGCAGCTGCCGGGTCAGATCGTTTTCCGCGGACTCGCGCTCGTCGGGGTCGGCGTCCAGCGCGAGCCGGGCCACCGCGTACAGCTCGACGTTCTGCGTCGCCTCACCCACCACGGCCGCGGCCGCCGCCCGGCGCATCAGATGGGCGTCCAGGGCCCGCTCGGCCGACTGGGCTCGCTCGTGCATCCGCGCGACCCGGTGGGCGATCCACAGCAAATACGCCGCGAGCAGCACCACCACCGCGACGACAACCGTGACCGACCACATGCCGGGCATGGTAGTGCCCCACGGCACCGGACAGTTACGGGCCGGAGGGTGGTTCGGACCACTCTTCGTCTATGACCCGCCCGTCCGTAGCCTCGATCGCCGTCGCGTAGACCTCGAGGACACGCAGCGCGACCCGCGGCCAGTCGAACGCGGAGACGGCGACGCCGGCCGCGGCGGCCAGCGAGGCGCGCCGCGACGGGTCGTCGAGCAGCGAGCCGAGCAGCGACTCCAGCGCGGCCGCGTCCCCGGTCGGGAACAATGCCCCGGCCTTGCCGCCGTCCAGCACCCGGCGGAACGCGTCCAGGTCGCTGGCCACGATCGTCGCGCCGGCCGCCATCGCCTCGGTGAGGATCATGCCGAAGCTCTCCCCGCCGGTGTTCGGCGCGACGTAGATGTCGACGCTGCGCAGCATCCGCGCCTTGTCCGCCTCGGAGACCAGCCCGAGGTACGTCACCCGGTCGTGCAGGTCGGCCGGGATCTCCTCGAACAGCTCGTCCCGGTCGCCGGGGCCGGCCACGAGCAGCCGTAGCCCGGGACGCGAACGCGCGAGCGCCACGTACGCCGTACGCAAGAGATCGAAGCCTTTGCGTGGCTCGGTGAAGCGGCCCAGGAAGCCCAGCGAACCGCCGGAGCCCGGCCATCCCGGCAGCGGCGTGGCGGACGCGTATTTCGCCACCGCGACCCCGTTGGGGATCTCCACGGCGCCGCCGCCAAGGTGCTCGACCTGCACCTTGCGGGCCAGCTCACTGACCGCGATCCGGGCGGTGATCTTCTCGATCACCATCTGGAGCAGGCCCTGCGCGGCGGACAGCGCCCGGGAGCGGGTCATCGCGGTGTGGAAGGTGGCGACCACCGGCCCGCGCGAGGACAGCACGGCGAGCACCGAGATGCTGAACGTCATCGGTTCGTGCACGTGCAGCACGTCGAACTTGCCGCGCGATATCCATCGCCGGACCCGGGCGGTGGAGACCGGGCCGAACGAGATCCGGGCGACCGACCCGTTGTACGGCAGCGGGAACGCCCGGCCGGCCGAGACCACGTACGGCGGCAGCTCGGTGTCCTCGTCGGCCGGCGCCAGCACGCTGACCTCGTGGCCGAGGCCGATCAACGCCTCGGCGAGGTCCATGATGTGGTTCTGGACGCCGCCGGGCACGTCGAACGAGTAGGGCGACACGATCCCGATGCGCATCGATCTCCCTAGAGCCACATCTTCTGCAGCATGTGCCAGTCCTGCGGATAGTCCGCGATGCCCGCCGCGTACGCGTCCGCGAGCGCCTGGGTCGTCTGCTTCACCCGCACGTCGAGCGGCCCGTCGGTGGGCGGCGTGATGCGTCGCAGCAGCCCCACGGACTGGGTGGGCGAGAAATGCATGTCGACGGCGAACAGCGGCGCGCCGGTCCGGATCGCCAGGATCGCCGGTCCGCCGGGCATCCGGGTGCGGGCCCCGAAGAAGTCGACCTCCACGCCGTTGCGGGAGAGGTCGCGGTCGGAGAGCAGCGCCACCACGTACCCCTGGTCGATCCGTTCGGAGAGCACGTCCAGCGGCGCCCGCTGCCCGCCGGTCAGCGGCACGACCTCCATGCCTAACTTTTCCCGATATTCCACGAATTTTCGGTAAATGGACTCGGGCTTCAGCCGCTCCGCCACCGTGATCATGCGCCAGTCGTTGGCGACCACCCACGCCGCCGCCGCGTCCCAGTTGCCCACGTGCGGGAGCGCGAACACCAGCCCCTTGCCCTCGCCGAGCCGCTGCTTAACCTCGTCGTACTGCTCCGGCGGCAGGTAGAAGCCGTCCAGGCCCTGCTGCTTGGTCTGCGACGGCAGCCGGAAGGCCTCCATCCAGTACCGCGCGTACGACCGGAGCCCGGCCGCGACCGTCTCCTCCAGCTTGCCGGCCGGAACCACCCGTTCGAGGTTGCGGCGCAGCCGCTGCGTTCCCGGACCGTTCTTGCGGTACGCCCGATCGGCGGCGGCGTTGAACAGCGACCGCGCGACGGGGAGCGGCAACCCGCGTACGACTCCCCATCCGGCGGTGAAGCCCAGCTCGATCAGGCGATCTTTCACTGCGGCGCCGCCAGGTTCTCCCGGTCCGAGCGGGCGCCCGCGATCAACCGCTGGAAGATCGTGACGACCGACAGCGCGGCGAGCACCCAGAGGCCGGCCGGCAGTGCCCAGTCCACGCCCGCGCTGCCGATCAGCGCGAACACCCCGAGGATCACCAGCCGTTCGAGGCGCTCGGCGATGCCCACGTCGGCGTTCAGGCCCAGGCTCTGGGCGCGGGCCTTGACGTACGACACCACCTGCCCGGCACCGAGGCTGACCAGCGCGGCGATGGTTCCGCCGTAGGGGTTGCCTTGATCGATCATGTACCACACCACGGCGCCGAAGGTGGCGCCGTCGGCGATGCGGTCCAGCGACGAGTCGAGCAGGGCGCCGAACTTGCCGGGCGCACCACGCATCCGCGCCATCGTGCCGTCGAGCACGTCGGTCAGCGCACACGCCGTGATGATCCACGTGCCCCAGAACAGATGTCCTTTGGCACCGAAGTAGGAGCCGATCAGCACGCCGACGGTGCCGGCGATGGTGACGGCATTGGGGGTGACCCCGAGGCGCAGCAGGAAGCGCGCGGTCGGGTTCACGGCGTACGCGAAGAGGGCACGCGCGGGGAGCTGGACGATCTTTGCCATGGCGGTCCCACCATATCGGCGGCCTGCCGGACTCCGGCATCGTGGCCACACCCCTTGGCCGTATCGTCATCGTTGCGACGTTTGCGACTACAAAGGGTTGCGGCCAGCACACGCGCGGGTGTGGGATTCAACAACAGCCGCGTAACAGTCACGAAACGACAGGAGCGCCGCCATGGGCCAGAAAACCTCGGAGAAGGGGCTCACCGGCGCGGCAGCGCCGGTGGTGACAGAACCCGGCAGGGTACGCAACGTGGTGCTGGTGGGCCATTCGGGAGCGGGCAAGACCACCCTGGTCGAAGCCCTGCTCGCCGCGACGGGGACGATCCCGCGGGCCGGCACGGTGACCGACGGCACCACGGTGACGGACAACGATCCGGCGGCGATCCGCCAGCAGCGCTCGGTCGCGCTGGCCTGCGCCCCGGTCGTTCATCAGGACGTAAAGATCAACCTGCTGGACACCCCCGGTTACGCCGATTTCGTCGGGGAGTTGCGCGCCGGCCTGCGGGCCGCGGACGCCGCGCTCTTCGTCGTCAGCGCGGTCGACGGCGTCGATGAGGCCACCACCGCGCTGTGGGAGGAGTGCGCCGCGGTCGGCATGCCCCGCGCGGTCGCGATCACCCGTCTGGACCACCCGCGCGCCGACTACGAGCAGACCCTGCAGGACTGCCAGGAGGCGTTCGGCGAGAACGTGATGCCGACCTTCCAGCCGATGCTCGGCGACGACGGCGAGTCGGTGGCCGGCCTGATCGGTCTGGTCACGCTGCGGGTCCTGGACTATTCGGCGGGCTATCCGCCGGTGATCGGCCAGGCCGAGCCGGAGCACCTGAACCCGATCGCCGACGACCGGAACGCTCTCATCGAGGGGATCATCGCGGAGAGCGAGGACGAGACCCTCATGGACCGCTACCTGGGCGGCGAGCTGATCAGCACG
The DNA here is from genome assembly GCF_012933445.1 of Actinoplanes sp. TBRC 11911. Taxonomy (GTDB): domain Bacteria; phylum Actinomycetota; class Actinomycetes; order Mycobacteriales; family Micromonosporaceae; genus Actinoplanes. The sequence continues at coordinate 380,103 of NZ_JABBNC010000004.1, read as the reverse complement.
TCCACGCTCGTACCGGACCTGGAGAAGGCGATCGCCCGGGGCAACTTCTACCCGGTGATCCCGGTCTGCGCGGCCACCGGCGTCGGGCTCGACGCCCTGCTCGACGGCTTCGTCAGCTCCGCGCCCGCGCCGCCCGAGCACGACCTCCCGGTGGTGACCGGGGTGGACGGATCACCGCGCCCGCCGCTGCTCTGCGACCCGGACGGCCCGCTGGTCGCCGAGGTGGTCAAGACCACGATCGATCGGCATGTGGGCCGGGTCTCGCTGGTCCGGGTGTTCTCCGGCACGCTGCGCCCCGAGCAGACGCTGCACGTCTCCGGGCACGGTATGTCCGAGCGCGGCCATCCGGATCACGACGCCGACGAGCGCGTCGCGCACATCTACTCGCCGCTGGGCGCGCAGTTGCGCGAGGTGGGCCAGTGCGTGGCCGGCGACATCTGCGCGATCACCAAGTCGGGCAGCGCGGAGACCGGCGACACACTGTCCAGCAAGGACGAGCCGCTGCTGATGGAGCCGTGGTCGATGCCCGAGCCGCTGCTGCCGATCGCGGTGGTCGCCAAGACCCGCTCCGATGAGGACGCCCTGGCGAAGAACCTGTCCCGGCTGGTCGCGGGCGACCCGACGCTGCGCCTGGACCGCAGCCCGGAGACCCATCAGCTGGTGCTGTGGACGATGGGCGAGTCGCACGCCGACGTGGTGCTGGACCGGCTGCGCTCCGGCGGCGTCGAGCTGGACACCGAGCCGGTGAAGGTGGCGTTCCGCGAGACGTTCGGCTGCGGCGCCAAGGGCCACGGCCGGCACGTCAAGCAGTCCGGCGGCCACGGCCAGTACGCGGTGTGCGACATCGAGGTGGAGCCGCTGCCGCGGGGTTCCGGTTTCGAGTTCGTCAACCGCGTGGTCGGCGGCTCGGTGCCGCACAACTACATCCCCTCGGTCGAGAAGGGCGTGCGCGCCCAGCTCGAGCGCGGCCTCGCGGCCGGGTGCCCGGTGGTCGACCTGCGGGTGACGCTGTTCGACGGCAAGGCGCACAGCGTCGACTCGTCGGACGCCGCGTTCCAGACGGCCGGCGCGCTGGCCCTGCGCGAGGCGGCGGCCGGCGGGCAGCTCACCCTGCTCGAGCCGATCGACGAGATCGTGGTGCGGGTGCCCGACGCGTACGTCGGCGCGGTGATGAGCGATCTCTCCGGTCGGCGGGGCCGGCCGCTCGGCACCGAGGGCGGCGAGGGCCACAGCACGGTGCGGGCCGAGGTGCCGGCGTCCGAGCTGATCCGGTACGCGGTGGAGCTGCGCGCGTTGTCCTCCGGCGCCGGCACGTTCTCCCGGGCCTACATCCGGCACGAGCCGATGCCCGCGCACCTGGCCGACGCGGTCCGCAAGGAGCACGCCGCTAGGTAGGCCACGCCTTCGCCAGCATGATCCGGGTGTCGGCGAGGAGTTCCGGCAGCACCTTGGTGCGGCCGATCACCGGCATGAAGTTGGCGTCGCCGCCCCACCTCGGCACCACGTGCTGATGCAGGTGGGCGGCGATGCCGGCACCGGCCACCGCGCCCTGGTTCATCCCCAGGTTGAAGCCGTGCGGGCTGCTCACGCTCCGGATGACCCGCATCGCCGTACGCGTCATCTCCGCCAGCTCCACGGTCTCTTCGCCGGTGAGGTCGGTGTAGTCGGCGACGTGCCGGTACGGGACCGTCATCAGGTGACCCGGGTTGTACGGGTAGAGATTCAGCACCGCGTAGACCGACTCGCCGCGCGCGACCACCAGGCTCTCGCCCTCGGGCGCCTGCGGTGCGAGACAGAACGGGCAGCCGGACGGCGCGTCGTGGCCGGTGACGTAGGTCATCCGGTGCGGCGTCCAGAGCCGCTCCAGGCCATCCGGTTCACCGGTCTCGATCCGCTCCTCGGTCACCATCCCACCCTAGCGACAGTCAGTCGCCGGTCGCGGCGGCCAGCCAGGCCGGCAGCGGCTCACGTGCGGAAAGCCACGACGGCGGCACCCCGTCCAGACCCGTGTACGCCGCGACGACACCCCCGGCGATCGCACACGTGGTGTCCACGTCACCACCGGCCGCCACGCACGCGGCGACGGCCGCCGGATAGTCGTCCAGGTAGCGGTCGGCCACCCACAACGCGAACGGAACCGTGTCGCGGGCCAGCGACCGCGTCCCGTTCCCCAGCTCGTACGCCGCCTCGGCCACCCCGCCGCCGATCCGCCGCGCCTCGGCCAGCGCGTCCTGCAGGTGCCCGGCCGGCGTGTGCGTGGCGACCGTGGCCAGCAGCTCCGGCCGCTGCCCGTCCAACCGCCCGGCGGCCGCGACCGCCGCCGCCACGGCGACCGCGACGCCACCGTCGATGCCCTCGGCGTGCGCGTGCGTGACCTCGGCCGCCCGGGCCCCCTGCGCGGCGGCGTGCGCCAGCGAGTCGGCGTGCCAGGCCCCGAGCGGCGCCGCCCGCATGGCCGCTCCGTTACCGGCCGATCCCTCGCCGTCGAAGGCCGCGGCCGCCGCGATCGGCCACGGCAGTCCCTCGCGGATCTCGCGCAGCAGCACGACCGCGCCCGGACCGTACCCGCGGTAGGGATCGTGATAGCGGCCGAGCAGATCGGCGAACGCATCCCGGTCGAAGTCACCCTCCGCGAGGACGGCCACCAGACAGCAGGCTTCCTCGGTGTCGTCGGTCCACGGCCACGGCGCCGGCGGCGGGTCGCTCATGTCCACCGGGGCCACGAAATGCTGGGCTCCCAGGGCATCGCCCACGCTGAGACCGGCGAGGCTCTCCAGGGCAAGGGCCAGTCGCGTACCGGGAAAAAGGGTGAATGACATCGGCACAACGGATGGTATTCCATCACGCACGGTGATTGAGAAGTGTCCCTGAATGACGCGTTAGGACCTACTTGCCATGGGCAGTACCGTCTTCGCATGGCCACGGTCCTGCTCGTCGAAGACGATCACGTGGTGCGCGGTGCCATGCTTCGGTCGCTCGCCGACCGGGGGCACGCCGTGCACGCGGTCGGCACGGCGCTGGACGCGCTACGCCGGGTCGCCGCGGAGACCCCGGACCTCGTGGTGCTCGATCTCGGGCTGCCCGATCTGGACGGCTCGGACGCGTTGCGCATGCTCCGCGGGATCACCGACGTACCGATCATCATCGCTACCGCACGCGACGATGAACAGACCGTGGTGCGGTTGTTGCGCGCCGGCGCCGACGACTACATGGTCAAACCGTTCACCGGCGCCCATCTGGACGCCCGGATCGCCACCGTGCTGCGCCGCGTGGGCCGCGCCAGCCGCACCGCCCAGCCGGCCGTGCACGAGGTCGGCGAGCTGCGGGTGGACGTGGGCGAGCGCAGCGCCAGCCTGGCGAACCAGCAGTTGGCCTTGACCCGTAAGGAATTCGATCTTCTGGCTTACCTCGCTGCCCGCCCCGGTCGGGTGGTCTCGCGTCGTGAGCTGCTGGAGGAGGTATGGCGACAGCCATCGGTCGGCGAGGACCAGACGATCGACGTCCACCTGTATTGGCTCCGGCGGAAACTGGGCGAGTCCGCGGCGAAGCCTCGCTACCTGCGCACCGTGCGGGGGGTCGGATTCCGGCTGGTGGCGCCGGACTGAGGTCCCGGCTGGCCGTCATCACGGCCGCCACCACCGCCATCGCGGCGCTCGCCTTCCTGATCCCGTTGGGTCTGAAGCTGAGCGCCGACCACCGGGACGAGGCGATCGCCGCCGCGGACCGCCGGGCTGCCACGGTGGCCGGTGCGGTGGCCGCCGGAACGACCAAGAAGGCACTGCTCGACCAGGCCGTGGTGCACGCGCCCGGCGTCGGCAGCGGCGGGCGTGCGGCCGACAAGGATGTCCGCGCGGCCGCCGCGGGCACCGAGCCGATCAGCGCCGGCGTGCACGGCGGGCTGGTCCGGCTGCACCCGGTCGCGGTCGGCGGCAAGACGTCGGTGGTCGAGGTCTTCGTGCCGGACTCGCAGACCGGCGACGGCACCGCCCGCGACTGGTGGCTGCTGCTCGGCATCGCGCTGGTCCTGGTGGCCGGGTCGGTGATCGTGGTGGACCGGCTGGCCCGCGGCGCGGTCACCTCGGCCCGCAACCTGGTGCACGCGGCCCTCGCGGTCGGCGGCGGCGACCTGGGCGTCCGCATCCAGCCGTCCGGTCCGCGCGAGCTGGCCGAGGCCGGGTACGCGTTCAACCGGATGGCCGACCGGCTGGTGACCTCGCGCACCGACGAGCGCGAGATGGTCGCCGACCTGTCGCACCGGCTGCGCACCCCGTTGACCGCGCTGCGGCTGGACGCCGAGGCGCTCGATCCGGACGACACCCAGGTGGGCCTGCGGCTCGATCAGGAGGAGCTGGACCGGCGGCGCGGCATCCGGCGGATCCGGCAGGCGATCGGCACCCTCGAGGGCGAGGTCAACCAGCTCATCAACACCACCCGGCAGGTGGTCGCGGCGCAGGTCGCGGCGGCTCCGGAGACCGGGCTCTGCGACGTCAGCGAGGTGATCCGGGAACGCATGGTGTTCTGGTCGGCGCTGGCCGGCGACCAGAACCGGCAGTACCGCGTGGTCGGCGCGAGCACCCGCATCCCGGTCCCGGTGGCCAAGGCGGAACTGGCCGCGGCGATCGATGCGATATTGGGTAATGTGTTCCGCTACACCCCCCAGGGCACCGCTTTCGAGGTCAGCATCTCGCGGCGGGAGGGGTGGGTGGCGGTCCGGATCGATGACGCCGGCCCGGGAATCCCCGATCCGGAGAAGGCGATGCGGCGCGGCCAGAGCAATCAGGGTTCGACCGGTTTGGGGCTCGACATCGCCCGCCGGGCGGCGCAGGCCGCGGGCGGCTCGGTCAGCCTCGACCGCGCCGCGATGGGCGGTGCCAGCATCGTCATGCTGCTCGCCGACGCGGAGGCGACGCCGAAGCAGGTGAGCCGGTTCGGCCTGGTCGGTCGCCTGGCCCGGGAACGCGGCGGCCGGGGCGGTTCAACTGTTGCTTAGCTTTGGCTTAAAGGCATTCCCCTCGCGTCGCGGGCCTGGCAGTCTTCCTTCGATCCCATCCGGCTCCCCGGTTCGCTGCCCGCTATTCGTCCCCGCGATGAGGACCGGCGGAGTTATCGCGCGGTGGCAGGTGGTTACCCCATGACCGCCTCCCACCGCGCCCCCGCAGGTCAAGGAGGGCCCGTGCCCACCCACCGCCGGCCGGCGCCAGGCGGACACCGCAGGTTGGCCCGCCTGCGTTCGCACCGGTTGCTGCCGATCGCGCTCGGACTCGCGCTGCTCGGTGTCGGCGGCGCGCTCGGCCCCAGCGTGGTCGACACGGTCGCCGGCGGCAGCCCCGGCCGGCCGGTGATCCAGCTGGCCTCGGTGCCCAAGGACACCCCGGAGCAGGGGCTGGTCTACGACGGCCTGATCGCGGCCAAGGCCGGCGCGCTCTGCGCCGGCTCGTACGAGGTGGACGACATCACCTGCACGCACGGCCCGGACATGGCACCGGTCGGTCTCTCGGTACGCCACGACGTCGCCCCGGTCACCGCGAAGGCACCCGAGCCGGTGCCGCCGGTCCGGGAGAGCTCGGTGCCCAGCGACGCGGAGATCGCCCGGGACGAGGGTGGCAGCGCGCTGACCGCGGACGCCCCGGCGCTGATCCCGGACGCGGCACCGGGCCAGGCCGACTTCCTGATGGGCCCGCACGACGTGGCCTGCGAGGGCGACGGCCGCAACGGCAAGCGGGTGCAGGTGCTGTACCTGCACGACGCGGACACGAAGAGCCGGTACACGGACTTCGTCGGCTCGATCCGTAACTGGTCGGCCGGCGTCGACCAGATCTTCGACCAGAGCGCCGGCGAGACGGGTGGTTCCCGGCACATCCGGTTCGTCACCACGCCGCAGTGCAACGTCGACGTGTCCGAGGTGCAGTTGCCGGTCGGCTCGCTGAAGTCGTTCACCGGCAGCATCAAGGCGCTCACCAAGCTGGGCTACAACCGCACCGACCGCAAATACCTGATGTTCGCCGACACCAACGTCTACTGCGGCATCGCCACCTACGTCGCGGACAACCGCAAGGGCCTGGGCAACCGCAACAACGGCGGGCCGTCGTACGGGCGGGTGGACGCCGGCTGCTGGAGCACCGTGATGGCCGCGCACGAGCTCACCGACTCGCTGGGCGCGACCCTGACCGGTTCGCCGAACGCCACCGGTGCGGGCGGCTGCCTGGACGAGTACGACCTGCTCTGCGGCGCGGACCGGGCCGGCCGGCCGGTGCGCGAGGCGTGCCCGCCGAAACACGAGAACCGGCTGGACTGCGGGCACGACGACTACTTCAGCACCAACCCGAAGCCGGGCAGCTATCTGGATCGCAACTGGAACATCGCGGACAGCGAGTTCCTGCTGCGCAGCGACGGCGGCGACGACATCCCGGACGTGCCCGGCGCCCCGGCGCCGTCGGCCGAGCCCCCGGCGACGCACTCGGCCACCCCGACGCCGTCGAGGTCCGCGACGCCGACGCCGACCGGGCCGGTCCCGACCGGCGGCATCGAGAACGGCGGCGGCGACGCCCCGCCGAGCGCCGGCGTGACCCCGACGACGCCGCCCCCGACGACGGCCACCCCGACACCGACCCCGGACGACACCCCGCCGCCGACCCAGACGCTGGCCGCGAAAGCAACGAAACCGCCGGCCGAGGAGCAGACGGCCGCCGCGGTTCAGGCGGTCCTGGAGGTCCGCGACGCGACGAGCAGCTCGGTCCGCCTCACCTGGAGCGCCGCGTCCGACACGGCGACCTATCAGGTGTCCGTGGACGGCGCGCCGATCGCCACCACGAAGGCGACCCGGGCGCGCCTGATCGGGCTGAAGCCGGACGCGACCTACCAGGTGACGGTCAAGTCCGGACCGGCGTACACGGCGAAGTCGGCGGCCGTGACCGCACCGGCGGCCCGGCCCGCGCAGAACTCGTGGTTCACGCTGACCAACGGGCTCACCGGCGGCGCCGCCGACCTGTACGCGGCCCGCAGCGCCGACGGCACCCCGATCACGCTGGGCGAGACCGACGACGACGCCCAGCAGCAGTGGCAGCTCGTCCCGGCGTCCGGCGGCCAGTACACGCTGGTGTCGCGGGCGACCGGCAAATGCGTGGTGCCGCGCAACGGCGCGAAGGTCGCCGGTCAGCCGCTGGTGCAGGGTTCGTGCGCGCCGTCCGCCGGAGGCCTGTGGACGCTGCAGGCCTCCGACTTCGGCTTCACGCTGCGCCTCGGTGACCTGGTCGCCGGCGTGGGCGACCAGCGGTTCGGGGCGCATCGGGTGCTGGCCCTGCAGAACGGCAACGGCCAGCGGCACCAGAGCTGGACCGCCGTCCCCGACTAGGCGGAGGCGTACGCGGCGATCTCGGCCAGCAGGGCGGCCTTGCCCTCCGGCGGCAGGAAGCTCTGCGACACCGCGGCCTTGGCCAGCTCGGCGACCCCGGCGGCGTCGAGGTCGAGCAGCCGGGCCGCCACCGCGTACTCCTCTTCGAGGGTGGTGCCGAACATCGGCGGGTCGTCCGAGTTGATGCTGACCGGCACGCCCGCCGCGACGATCGCGGGCAGCGGGTGCTCGTCCAGCGATGCGACGGCGCGCGTCCGCAGGTTGGAGGTCGGGCTGATCTCCAACGGGATCCGGTGCTCGGCCAGGTACGCGAGCAGCTCCGGGTCCTGCGCCGCGGTGATGCCGTGACCGATCCGCTCCGCGCCCAGCTCGCGCAGCGCGTCCCAGATCGTCTCCGGGCCGGTGGTCTCGCCCGCGTGCGGCACGCTGTGCAGCCCGGCCGCGCGCGCCTTGTCGAAGACCGGCTTGAACTGCGGTCGCGGCACCCCGATCTCGGGCCCGCCGAGTCCGAAACTGATCAGCCCGGCCGGCTGCTGTTCCAGCGCGATCCGCAGCGTCGCCTCGGCGGCCGGCACGCCCAGCTCGCCCGGGATGTCGAAGCACCAGCGCAGGTCGATGCCGAAGTCGGTGGCGGCACCGCGCCGCGCGTCCTCGATGGCCTCGCAGAAGGCCGGCGCCGGGATGCCGCGCTTCTCGCTGGAGAACGGCGTGATGGTCAGCTCCGCGTACCGCACCTGCTGGCGGGCCAGCTCACGGGCCACCTCGTAGGTCAGCATCCGGACGTCCTCGTCGTCGCGGATCAGGTCGACGACACTCAGGTACAGCTCGATGAAGTGCTTGAAGTCGCGGAAGGCGAAATAGTCGGCGAGCGCGGCGGGGTCGGCCGGGACCGGCGATCGGCCCTCGTGCCGGGCGGCCAGTTCGGCCACGATCCGCGGCGAGGCCGACCCGACATGATGGACGTGCAGCTCCGCCTTCGGTAGTCCGGCGATGAACGAGGTCAGGTCGGTCATGGTTCCCTCTCGTTACTGAGCGGCGGTCCGCGCCACCACGAAAATGCGGCGGAACGGGAACGCCACGTGTCGATGAGCCACCGGATAGGCGGCCGCCAGTTCCCGGCCCAGATCGGCGCGGAACGACAGCCAGGCATTCTCGTCGAGCGCGGCCTTGACGGGTCGCAACGCCGTGCCCTCCATCCATCGCAGCACCGGGTGCTCCGCGCTTTCCGGCAGCAAATGCAGGTAGGTGGTTTCCCAGGCGTCGACTGTCGCTCCCGCTTCGAGCATCAGTTCCCCGTACGCCGTGAGCCCGTCCACGGGAGCGTCCCGGAGCACATCACGGACCCCGTACCGCGCGGCGAGCTCGTAGAGAAGTCGATGTGACGGCGCGTCGAAGTTGCCCGGCACCTGCATCGCGATCCAGGCACCGGCCGGTAGCGCACCGGCCCACGCCCGCAGCAGATCGCGGTGCCCCGGCACCCACTGCAGCGCCGCGTTCGTCACCAGGACGTCGGTGTCCGGCCCGGGCCGCCACTCGCGCAGATCCCCACGCTGGAACTCGGCCCGGCCACCCCGTGCGACCGCCTTGTCGATCATCTCGGGCGAGGAGTCTATGCCGGTGATCCGCGCGTGCGGCCAGCGCTCGGCCAGCATGAGGGTCAGCTCACCGTCGCCGCAGCCCAGATCGACGACCCCGCGCGGCCCGTCGGCGGCGATCCGCGCGGTGAGGTCCGCGAACGGTCGCGAGCGTTCCGTCCCGAAGCGCTGGTAGACGGCAGGATCCCACATTCTCGTTACCTCCCAAACCGTACGTACGTCTTGCAGGACCGTAGCAGACCAGGCGGTACTGTTTCGCCGTGGAGAATCGCAGTTTCAGCAGGATGGGACGGACGGTCGGAGCGATCGGCTTAGGCGCCTGGCAGTTGGGCGCCGACTGGGGTGAGGTGAGCGAGGCGGACGCGCACGCCACCCTCCAGGCCGCGGTCGACGCCGGCGTCACGTTCATCGACACCGCCGACGCGTACGGCGACGGCCGCAGCGAGCAGATCATCGGCTCGTTCATCAAGGACAAGCCGCAGATCACCGTCGCCACCAAGATGGGGCGCCGGGTCGCGCAGGTCCCGGGCAACTACACGCTGGACAACTTCCGCGCGTGGACCGACCGGTCCCGCGCCAACCTGGGCGTCGAGATGCTCGACCTGGTGCAGCTGCACTGCCCGCCGACGCCGGTGTTCTCGAACCAGGCGACCTACGACGCGCTCGACACGCTGGTGCAGGAGAAGCGGATCCGGGCGTACGGGGTCAGCGTCGAACGGGTCGACGAGGCACTCGCCGCGATGGCCCGCCCCGGCCTGGCCAGCGTGCAGATCATCTTCAACGCGTTCCGGCTCAAGCCGCTCGAGCAGGTGCTGCCCACGGCCCGGCAGGCCGGCATCGGGATCATCGCCCGGGTGCCCTTGGCCAGCGGCCTGCTCTCCGGCCGCTACGACGAGCACACCACGTTCGCCGCGGACGACCACCGCAACTTCAACCGGCACGGCGAGTCCTTCGACGTCGGCGAGACCTTCTCCGGTGTGGACTTCCAGGTCGGGCTCGAGGCCGTACGCCGGCTGCGGCCCCTGGTTCCGGACGGCGCCACGATGGCCCAGTTCGCGCTGCGCTGGATTCTCGACCAGCCCGGCGTCACGGTGACCATCCCCGGCGCCCGGAACCCGGAGCAGGCGCGGGCGAACGCGGCGGCCGCCGACCTGGCGCCGCTCTCCGAGGAGACCCTCGCCGAGGTCCGGAACGTCTACGACGAGCTGATCCGCCCGCAGGTACACAACAGATGGTGAATGAACCGACATCCGCCTTCCCCGAGGTGCCCGGCAGCGGCGCCTCGGGGGCCGGCGCCCCCGTCCCACATGATGGAACGCCGGCGGAGCCCGCCTCCCGCAACGGCCTGGGCGGGCCGCCGGTCGACGCCCCGCCGCCGCGCCCCCTGACCGGGTGGCTGTCGATGGCGCTGGGCATCCTTTTCGTCTTCCTCGGTGCCTTGTGGACACTGCAGGGCATGGACGTGCTGTCCGGCAGCAAGATGAGCGGCGCCTCGATCTGGTCGGTGATCGGGCCGATAGTCGCCCTGGTCGGCCTCATTTTGATCGTTCTAGGCGTCCGCCGCCGCAGCAAATCCAAGAGGTCCTAAGGCAAGACAAAGCCCCCGCATTGAACGTGCGGGGGCTTCTCAATCTTGCCGATCTCCGCCAGGCGATCGGCAGCCGGCCTCGCGACCGACCCGGTGGTCTCAGAGCGGGCGAACCTGCTCCGCCTGCGGGCCCTTCTGGCCTTGGGCGATCTCGAACTCGACCCGCTGGTTCTCCTCCAGACTGCGGTAGCCGCTCATCTGGATGGCCGAGAAGTGGACGAACACGTCAGCACCCCCGCCGTCAACGGTGATGAAGCCGAATCCCTTGTCTGCGTTGAACCACTTCACGGTTCCTTGCGCCATACTGAACTCTCCCTCTGGAAATGCCGACCCTGTGAATCCCGGGCCGATGACCGTTTTCGAGCAGCGGCGCCGATTGAGGCGGCCTTGCAGAGGACGTCCCGCAGCGAACCACGTACGCAAAAACTGGGCACACTGTACCTGAAAAACCGCCCTGAAAGCTGCCCCCTCGAGCCAATCGAATAAACGTCCGCGGATACGGAAAAGGCCCCCCACTTCGCTCTCGCGATGTGGGAGACCTTGAACCGTTAACCAACTTTCAGTTAGGCCATTGACCCGTCAACTTTCGTACGCCGACGGCACCACTCCGATCGACGGCCGCCTTCACGACAGAGAAGATGACGCCTTGCAACGCGGCGGCCGCGAGCACCTCGCCCCAGCCGCGGTCCTCATCGGTCGCGTTCGGTGCGTCGTCGTCGCCGGCCGCGGCCTTCCAGATCTTCTTGAACGCGAAGCCGGCGATGGCCCCCGCGCCGATCCCGAGCAGCAGCCCCACCGGCTTGTAGGCGACCTTGCCCAGCACGCCGCTCACCGTCGCCTCCCTCGCACGATCAGAATGATTCCGGCCAGCGCGACCACGCCGGCCACGATCAGCGACACCGGCACGCCGCCGGCCCGCACCTCGGATCCGTCGGCGGGCTCGGTCACGCCACGCAGCCGGTTGCGCCACCGGTCGGCGGCGTCGGCCGCCTGCATCTTCACCCGGTCCCGCGTCTGCTCCACCTGCTCGCGGGCGCGCGCCTTGACGTCGGCCTTGGCGGCGAGGGCCTGCACGGTCTCACCCAGCTCGGCCCGGGTCAACTTGATCTCGGCCCGGATCTCCTCGATGCTCGGTTTCCGGGGCGTCCCGTTGTTCTCGCTCATGCGTGGTTACGCTCCCTCGCCACCGCGTGCTTGACCTCGTCGACATCGGCCTTGACGCTCTCCGTGGCCGTCGGCGGGTTCTTGGTCGCCTTGGACACCTGGACCTTGCCGATCAGGGCGAGCAGCCCGGCGAGGAGGAACAGCGCGGCCGTCACGATCAACGCGGACAGCCAGAGATCCAGCACCAGGGCCAGCGCGATGATCGCCGTCGCGATGCCGGCGCCGACGCCGTAGAACGCGAACACGCCGGCCCCGCCGAACATGCCGATTCCGATTCCGGCGTGCTTGCCTTTCTCGGAGAGCTCCAGCTTGGCGAGGGCTATCTCGCTGCGCACCAGGCGGGAGACCTGCTCGCTGGCGAGATGGACCAACTCGGCAGTGGACTGCTCACCCGCCGGCCGTACGACACCGTCCGGTTTCCGAACATCGGCCATCGCGGCCCCCCTTTCGTGTCCCGGTTTATGCCCTGATCACCTTGGAGTCAATCCTGTTCCAGACATTGGCGTCAGTGCTTCGCCGGAACCGGCACCTGATCGTCCGGACCGGCGAATGCCTCGCCACGTGCTTTCCCATCGTTGCCCCCCGAGAACACCCGGTCGTCACCCGAGAGCGGGACCGGTCGCACCGGGGAGTGACCGTCCCGGTCGAGCGCCGGCGCCACCGTCGAGATGTCGGCACGCGTACGCGGGATGGCGTCCTGGTGGTGTTCCCATACGTAGGCCACCAGTCGCTCGCGCACCAGGCAACGCAAATCCCACAGGGCGGGCGCGTCGGCGGCACTGACCAGCGCGCGGAGCCGGATGTTGCCGCCCACCGCGTCGGTCACCTGGAGCACGCAGACCCGGCCGTCCCACAGCTCCGACCCCACGCACACCTCGCGCAGCTCCTTGCGGAGCGCCTCCACCGGAACGGACCAGTCGACGTCGATCTCGGCGGTCCCGAGCACCGCGGAGCCCGTACGGGTCCAGTTCTGGAAGGGTTTGGTGGTGAAGTACGACGTCGGCAGCAGCAGCCGGCGGTCGTCCCAGATCTGCACCGCGACGTAGGTGAGGGTGAGCTCCTCGATCCGGCCCCACTCCCCCTCGACGACCACCACGTCGTCCACCCGGACGGCGTCGGAGAAGGCGAGCTGCAGCCCGGCGAAGACGTTGCCCAGCGTGCTCTGGGCGGCGAGCGCGGCCACCACGCTGATCAGGGCGGTCGAGGCGAGCAGGCTGGCGCCCAGCGCGCGGATCCCCGGGATGGTCATCAGGATGATCCCGACCGTGATGATCACGATGGCCGCGACCGAGACCCGCCGCAGGATCACCACCTGCGTCTTGAAGCGGCGCCGTTTCAGGTTGTCCGGCACGTCGGTACGCCAGCGGCTCAGCGCGTAGTCCTCGAGCACCAGCACCAGGGCCGCGACCAGCCAGGCGAACGCGGCGATCGACAAGATCACCAGGACGTGCATGACGCCGCGGCGGGCGTCGAAGTCACCGGCGGCGGCCCTGGTCGACTGCTGGACCGTGAAGATCGTGACGGTCGCCAGGAACGGGTAATGCGCTGTTCGGGCCAGGTCGGCGGCGAGCGGGGAACGGCGGCCGAAGCGGCTGACACCCCAGTGCAGAGCCTCGACGACCACGATCGCGGTCCCGGTGGAAACGACGATGACGAGCAGAGCGGTCATGACGGCCCGCACGAGCTTTCTCCTCCGTGGGCGATTGCTGGACCGGCGCCAAGCTTGCCCTTGCCGCCGGTGTTAGCAACCCTCTCCCACCGAGGTCGGAGTTAGCTCACACTTTCCGGTACTTGGCCTGCGCGAAGCAATAGATTCCGAATGCGGCGATGCCGACAGCTATCAGAACCAGCAGCCAAACGCCGTACGACTCGGAAGCGAGGGTCTTGAGCGCGGCGTCCAATCCGCGAGCCTTGTCCGCGTCATAGGTGACGGCGGCGGCCACGAAAAGGATACCCGCGATCGTATAAGCCACACCTTTCGCCATGTATCCGGTCATACCGAGACGGATAGTTGATTTACGCACCGATGTCGCCATTTCCTGCGTCTTCAGGTGCTTCACGAACTTCTGCCGCAATCCGTACACGAAAATACCGATGCCGACGCCGGCGACGACCAATCCGATCAGACCGACCCACCAGCGGCCGCCCGCGGACGCCATCAGACCGGCGGACTTGCTTTCCTGGTTGTCGGCCATCGAGGGGCTGGCACCCTGGAACACCTTCCACGCCGTGTACGCCAGGTAGCCGTACAGGATGGCCCGCCCGGCCGAGACGACGCGTTCGAAGATCGCCCGGCGGTTGGTCAAGCCGCTCTCGCCGATGGCGGCCTCGAACAGCTGCCAGACCGCCATCCCGACCAGGCCGACCCCGATCGCGATCACCAGGAACCTGCCCCAGCCGTTGCCGGCCATCGTGCGCAGCGCGCCGGACTGGTCGGTCTCCTGGTTGGAGCCGCCGAACGCGACCTGCAGCGCGATCCAGGCGAAGAGGAGGTGGAGGATGCCGTACCCGACGAAGCCGGCCCGGGCCAGCCACTCCAGCGGCTTACTGTCGGCGGCCCGCGAAACGGTGTATTTGACGTTCGTGGTGGCGGTGGACATGCCCTTTGAATGTCCCGGCCCGACTTTTCGTAAACCCACCCGTAACTCGGGTGGGGTTGAACACCATCGGTGAGCACGCGTCCGGCGCCCGCCTAAGCTGGCGACGTGAGCGACATCGATGTACGCGACGTTCCCGGGCACAGCCGCTTCGAACTGCTCGTCGACGGCGAGTACGCCGGGCGCGCCGACTATCGCCTGCGCGACGGCCTCGTGGTGATCGTCCACAGCGAGGTCGAGGAGCAGTTCCGCGGCAAAGGCCTGGCCTCGGTGCTGGTGCGGCGCACCCTGGATCTGCTGCGCGCGGACGGCGCCAAGGCGAAGCTGGTCTGCCCCTACTTCGCGGCGTGGCACGAGAAGCACCCCGACGAGTACGCCGACATCATCGTCGACTAGTCACGCCGCCAGCGGCTGTGGCGCCGGCACCGAGGTGCCCGCGATGAGCTCGGCGGCGGCCTGACCGCAGGCCCGGGTCGCCCCGAAGGTCGCGATGTGCACCCCGCCCAGCACCGTCACCGGGACACCCATCTCGACCACGATCGCGTCCGGGCGGGCTCGCAGGACCCGGTCGAGCGCCTCGGCCAGCCAGGCGTGCCGGTGCACGTCGCGGGCGACCAGCACGAGCGGCCGGTTCGCCGCGCGGGCCAGCGCGGCCGGGAGTCCGCCGAGGTCGTCCGCGGTCAGCCGGTCCGAGGTGGTGCCGGGCATCAGGTCGTCGAGCGGGGCGCCCACGCCCCACGGCGTCTCGGCGCCGATCGCGATGTTGCGCGCCGGTGCGAACTCGATGACGTGCGGCGGCTGCGCGAGCGGCAACGCGACGCCGGCGTCGTGCCGGGTCACCCGCACCGCGCGGCGGGCCGCCTCGAAGCCGACCTTCGACGGACCGATCACCGGGTCGGCGAGCTGCCGCGCGCCGGTGGCGGTCTGCACGCGGGTGGTCCACTCGCCGAGCCGCCGGACCCGGGCCGCCGCGTCGCGCAGCCGGTCCTCGGCAAGTTCGCCGTCCCGGACCGCGCGGACGATGGCATCGCGCACCACGATCGCGGTCTGTTCGTCGGCGTGCTCGCCGCCCACGCAGATCGCGTCCGCCCCGGCCGCAAGCGCGCGCACCGTCGCGCCGCCCAGCCCGTAGGTGCGGCGCACGCCCTGCATCTCGATGGCGTCGGTGACGATCAGGCCGTCGTACGCCAGTTCCTCGCGCAGCAGACCGGTGAGGACACGCCGGCTCAGCGTCGCCGGAAGCTCCGGATCGAACGCCGGTACCAGCAGGTGCCCGGTCATCACGGCCCGTACGCCGGCGGCGATCGCGGCCCGGAACGGCAGCAGTTCGACGGCCTCGAGCTGGGCGCGGTCGCGGTCGATCAGCGGCACGTCGTGGTGCGAGTCGACAGCGGTGTCGCCGTGACCCGGGAAATGCTTGGCACAGGCGGCCACGCCGGCGTCCTGCAGGCCCCGCACGAACGCCGCGGAATGGCGCGCGACCAGCTGGGCGTCGGCGCCGAACGCGCGTACGCCGATGATCGGGTTGTCGGGGTTGCTGTTGACGTCGGTGTCCGGCGCGTAGTTCAGCGTGATGCCCGCGTTCGCCAGGTCGGTGCCCAGGTCGCGGGCCACCGCCTCGGTGAGCTGCGGGTCGTCGATCGCGCCGAGCGCCAGGTTGCCGGGACGCGAGCTGCCGTGCCGCGACTCCAGGCGGGTGACGTCCCCGGCCTCCTCGTCGATCGCCACGATCACGTCGGGCCGTTCGGCACGCAGTTGCGCGGTCAGCGCGGCCACCTGAGCCGGTGACTCGACGTTACGAGCGAACAGTGCGACGCCACCGAGGCCGTCCCCAAGCCACCGGCGCACCCAGTCCGGCGCGGTCGTCCCGACGAATCCCGGCTGCAGCACCGCCGCTGCCAGCTCCGGCAGTTCTCCCTGGTTAGGCATGGGCCCCCGTACCTCCGGTGACGTCACGCGCGCTCGTGGGAGCGCGCCCCCCGTTGTGCCGGTCCATGGTCACACCCGTTCAGTCTTTAGTCAACAAACCTTTCTATTAGCCTGCGCCCGATACGATGCGTTCCGTGCCTACCGTCATCGCCGCCGGCTCCGGGGTCGACTGGTCGCAAATCGACGCCGTACGACTGCTCGGGGTCGCGCTCGCGGCACTGATCCTGCTGTGGGCGATCCGCCGCATGTTCGGCCGTAAGAAATAGCGCCCGCCGCCCGCCGCCGGGGGCGCCGGCACGGTGATGGGCCACGAGAAGGACCGTCCTCTTCGACGAGATCGGCTACCAGACCCTGTCGGTCCCGGTCGTGCTGGAACACCGACTGCTCATCGCCCAAAAGGTTGCCGCGATTTACTGTCGGGTTTGGACACCCCGGGTTCGTGCCACGCTCGAATCGGTTGTCCCTGCTGGGTTTGCGGCGCGGATAGCGTCCTCGCCAGACCTCACAACCCGAAGGGAAACCAAATGCAGTCATCGCGTGTTCTCCGCCGGACCGTCCTGGCCGCCGCGCTCGCCGGGGTCGCCGCCGCCACCACCGCGGCCGCTCCCGCTTTCGCCGGCGAGGCGACCGGCAGTCTTTCCGGCGTCGTTCGGGACACCCGCGGTGCGGTTGTCCGGGACGCCATCGTCTCCGCGTACCTCACCCCGTCCGGCGACCCGATCCAGGCCCTGGCGACCGACGCCCACGGCCGGTTCCGCATGGCCGGGCTGAAGGCCGGGACCTATCAGCTCCAGATCGGCATGGGCGGCTGGTCGGAGTGGGCGCCGGGCCGCGTCACCGATCCGGCCCAGGCCGGCAGCTACCGGGTGCGGGCGCACCACGACACGGTGGCCAACAGCAAGGTCACGGCCGCCGGCACCATCGCCGGCCGGTTCTTCACCGCGGACGGAAAGCCCGCCGCGAACGCGGCCGTCCGCATCAGCAACGTGAACACCGCCACCGAGACCACCGGCAGCACGGCGGCCGACGGCACGTTCCGGATCGCCGTCCAGCCGAACCAGACGTTCGTCGTCAGCTACGCGGCGGGCGCGATCACCGAGTATGTGCCGCACACGTTCAACTCGTCCGAAGCCACCAATTTCTTCGTTCGCTCCGGTGCCACCGTGAAGATCACGGACCGGGCGATCGCGGCCGCCGGGATCTCCGGCCGGGTGACCGACGCCGCGGGGGCGCCGGCCACCGGGGTGACGGTCAGCGTCATGAACGTGGACACCACCGCCGAGTTGGGCACGGTCACCGGCGCGGACGGCTCGTACGACTTCGCCGGCCGGTTGGTGCCGGGCCGCTACCAGGTGCGCTTCAGCGCCGGGGAGCACAGCCAGGACGCCGCCGAGATCGTCGCGCTGGCTTCCGGCCAGACCACTGTCGTCGACGCCCAGCTCGCCTGGACCGTCGCGGTCGGCTAGTTCAGTTCAGCAACGCGGAACCGCCCCGGAATCCTCCGGGGCGGTTTTCCTTTCGTTCACCGGGTCTCGCGCACCTCGACGCCATGCCTCCGGCACCACCGTGCCACGTCGTCGGGGAGGCGCTCGGTGATGAGCAGGTCGACGCGGTCCAGGCCGCACACGCTCACGAAGTCGGCCGTGCCGAACTTGCTGCTGTCCATCGGCACGATGACGCGGCGGGCGCGGTCGATCACCGACTGCTTGATCTGGGCCTCGGTCACGTCGGCGACGCTGATGCCGTCCTCGGTCAGGCCGCTGGCGCCGATGAACGCGACGTCCACGGTGAACCGGGCCAGCGTCTCCAGCGCCACCGGACCGACCAGCGAACCCCCGAGCGGCCGCACCGAACCGCCCAGCAGCGTGTGCCGCAGCCCTTCGCGCCCGGCCACCGCGTTGGCGACGCCGAGCGCGTTGGTGAGGATGTTGAGGTCGGCCGGTTCGAGCCTCTCGGCGATGGCCTGCACGGTCGTGCCCGAGTCCAGGTAGACCGACTCGCCACGGGCGATCTCGGCCCGGCACGCCTCGGCGATCTTCTGCTTCGCGCCGCGGTGCAGTTCGCCGCGGTCGTGCAGCGTCTGCTCGAGACGGGACTCGACGGCGATCGCCCCGCCGTGGGTGCGGCGCAGCAGCCGGCGATTGTGCAGGTCGCTGAGGTCCTTGCGGATCGTCGGCTCGGTCACCCCGAACATCTCGACGAGGTCGGACATGCGGACCCGGCCCTTTGCTGTGACGGTCTCGAGGATCCGCTGGCGCCTCTCCTCGGCGAAGACCGGGCCCGGCTGTGACATGCCGGGAAGTTTAGTGTTCAAGTGCGTCGACCACCGCTTCCCGCACCGCCGCCTGGTGCTCGGCCGGGTCCGGCAGCTTGCGCGGCACCATGACCAGGCGCGCGCCGGGGATCAGCGCCCGCATCTCGCGCGCCAGCCATTCCGGGTGCACCGGGTCCTGCGGCGCCGCCACGATCGTGACGTCACCACCCAGCTTCCGGTACGCCTCGACCCCCGCCAGCGGCAGGCTGAACGGCATCTCGGCAAGCACCCGGGCACGCTCGACCGCGCACGGGCGGGTGAACTGGCCCAGCAGCGACTGCGCCATCGCCGGCGCCTGCTCGGCGATCCGCTGGTACACGGCGGTGGCCCGGAACGCGTCCGCGTCGACGCCGCGCGTGGTCAGGATCCGCGCGATGGTCAGAAACGGCTCCAGGTGCGGCGGTGGCGTGTCGAGCAGCCACGACGGGCGCACCAGAATGAGCTTCGTGACGAGGTCGGGCCGGGCGGCCGCCAGCGCCAGGGCGACGCCGGCACCCATCGAGACCCCGGCCACCGCCACCGGCCCGTCGAGCTGCGATGCCGCCCGGGCCGCGAACGCGGCGAAGGTGATCGGCTCACCCGGGATCAGATCGGTCGAGCCGTGGCCGGGCAGGTCAGGGGCGATCCGCGTAGCGGCGTAGGCCTCCGGGAGCAGACTCAGCGCCTGACGCCGGTCGCCGCCGAGCCCGTGCAGCAGCAGGACGCTCATCATCGCTCGGCCCAGCGGATCAGGTCGGTGCGCACCCGGGCGGCGTCCGATTCGGACGCGTCCTGCACGATCAGCGGGACCGGAGCGACCCGGTCGAGCTGGCTGAGCAGTGCCGGATAGTTCATCAGCCCGGCTCCGGCGGCCGAATACCCCTCGGCCACGACGTCCTTGGCCTGCGCCCCGATGACGCGGTCGCCGAGCAGGTCGATCGCCTCGCCGATGATCTCATCCTGCCGGCTGACGGTCTGCGGGGTCAGCAGGTTCGCCGGGTCGAGGACGATGCCGATCGGGGCGTCGTCGCCCAGCTCCTTGAGCAGCCGCGCGGCCGTGGGCGCGTCGCGGATCACGTTGCCCGGTTCGGGTTCGACCCCGAGGCGTACGCCGGTGATCGCGGCGGCCGTGAGCAGCGGATCCAGCGTGTATCGCAGGTCGGACCAGGCGTCCGGGTCGTCGTTGCCGGGGTGGGCGCGCCACATGTTCAGCGGATCGCGGGTGCCGGTGCAAAGCGTGACCACGTCGGCGCCGAGCAGCGGGGCGAGACCGATCAGCCGCACCGCGTCCCGCGTCTGCCGGGCTCGCAGGACGGCGTCGGGGTGGATGACGTTATAGGTGGCGGAGATGCTCGGGATGCCGGCGCGCGCGGCCGTGAACGCGCGGCGCACGTCGAGGAAGACGCTCTCGTCCACGGCGGTGGCCAGCGTCGGCAGGCCGATCGCCGCGAAGTTCCAGTGCGCGAGCGGGTAGCCGGCTTTCGCCACCTCGGCGGCCACCTGGTCGGGGCTGTCGCGCACGAACGTCCGCGCGAAGATGCCGAGCCGGTCCGCGATCACAGCTTCACCTCCGTGCCACTCTCGACAGCCGCGGCGGTGGCTTCGATGAGGCGTACGGCCTGGAGCCCGTCCCGCACGTCGGGGGTCGGCCGGACGTCTCCCCGGACGGCCTGGGCGAAGGCCTCGATCTGCCGCTCGTACGCGTTGCCGTCGGTGCGGACGGGCGAGACGGTCTCGCCGTTCGTGTAGGCCTGGACGTTGGATGCCAAGCGGTAGAACGGGAACGGCGTGTCGATGCGCACCGAGGCGTCCGAGCCGAAGACCTCCAGACCCTCGGTGGGCACGCCGGGGACGTCGACCGTGATGCTCACCGTGCCGATGACGCCGGACGCCAAGGTCAGCAGCAGCTGCCACGTCTGGTCGCGGCCGTCCTGCCGGTGTTTCGCGATCACCCCGGTGACGTCGCCGAGCAGATAGCGAATGGTGTCGAAGAAGTGCGCGCCGTGCGTGGCCAATAAGTAGCGCCGGCGGTCGGCCTTGAACGCGGCCTCGGTCGTGCGGGCCTGCTCGTCGGCGTACACGCGCGGGAACAGCGTCGCCTCGATGCCGGGCCGCAGATCGCCGATGCGATACCACGCGGTGAAGCTGCGCGGCTGCCCCAGCCGCTCGGCCACGAACCGGTGCGCGAACTGCATGCCCTGGTCGTGGCGTTTCATCGCGCCGACCTGAAGCACCAGCCCGGTCTCGTCGACCAGCGCGGCCAGCGACTCGGCCTCCGCGGCGGTCGAGGTGAGCGGCTTCTCGACCAGGACGTGCTTGCCGGCGCGCAGCGCGTCGGTCGCGATCGCGTGATGGAACCGGTCGGGAGCGGCCACCACGACCGCGTCCGCGTCTCGGAAGGCGTCGTGATGATCGGTGTAGGCGGCCGGGATGTCGTAGCGCCGGGCGACGGCGGCGGCGACCGCTTCGCTCGGGTCGGCGACCGCGACGAGTTCCACCCCGTCTGCGTTTTCGATGGCCGGGAGATGCGCGACCTGCGCGATCCGGCCACATCCCACGAGTGCGAGCCGTACGGGCATCGGAACCCCTCCCGCTTGCTTCCGGTTCAGTTTCGTTTGCCTGCTGAATCGAAACTCTATCATGCCGAAACGAAAGAAACCGAAACAGGCCGGGGTTCATGAGGTCGCTTCCCAGGCAGTCAGGCACAGCCTTATCTCGCCGCCGCCGTCGTCGGGCCGCTCGACGTCGACGCGTACCAGGGTCTGCGGCTCCTCACCGACGGGCGGCGTCATCAGGCAGTACGAGCGGTCGTCGCGCAGATCGAGCAGCTTCTCACCGTCCTCGGTGTCCTCGATGGCCGCGGCGCAGTCGACCGGCGCCACGTCGTCGGTGGGGATCGTCGCCGCCAGCACCCCGGCGGTATTACTCAGCACCGGATCGCCGGTCGGGCTGGTGGTGATCCGGACCGGGCCGTCGTCGACGATCTTCGGCTGGGCCAGATTCAGGGTCTGCGGCTCGGCGTCGTCGAGCAAAACGGTCAGCCAGGTCGCCGGATAGCGCACGCGGAACGGCCCCGGAGCGGTGCTGATGCTCGGAGCCGGGGTCGCGGCCACCGGCGGGGCAGGCTTGGTGGTGACCCGCGGCGGCCCGGGGACCGGTTCCGTTGGTGGAGCGGGCTTTGTGCGTGGGACCGGGTGCCGCGGAGTGGCCGAGTCGGCCGTGCGACGCGGTGACGGCGGCCGCGACGTCGCAACAGCCGTGGCACGGTCGCGGTCACGGGTCAGCGGCGCCGCCGACGGGGGCCGCGCGGCGAGTTGCGGCGGCTCGGCATCCTCGGGTGCCGTCAGCTGAAGGCCGGTGGCCGCGGCCAACGCGGCCACGATCGTGGCGACAGCTCCGATTCGGAGCCGGGTGACCGACCCGGAACCGGAGCGCTGGCGCGGCACGAACGGGCGACCCGCGGCGTGCGCACGCGCACGCACATCGGCCAGCCCGGCCTCGAGATCGAACGACAGCGCCCCGCAGGCCTCCGTCTCCGCACGCTCGAAGAGAGCGCGTTCCTCGGGCGTGAGTTCCAGCGGCCGATCAGCCATGGTCGTCCTCCTTCAGGGCCTTCCGGGCGTTGTGCACATGTGACCGCACGGTCGAGGGACTGAGCTCGAGGTACCCGGCGATGTCCGCGACGCTCAGTCCCGCGTACAGGAGGAACATGACTTTGAGCTGCGGTCCGGTCAGCCGGCGCCGGAGCAGGTCGAGCGCTCCGGCATGGCCGGACGAGTCCTCCTCGGCGACCCGCACGCGCGGCGCCACCTCGGCGATCCACTTGCGCCACCGGGTCGCCCTGCGGAACCGATCGACGGTGTTGTGGACCGTTGCCGTCCGCGCGTACCTGCCGCGGGCCCGCGGGTGCAGCGCCGCCCAATTCTGATAGAGGTGAACCATGGCGTCCTGCGCGTCGTCCTCCGCCTCCTGGCGGTTGAGCCCGCGCGCGAGGCCCGACGCGACGAGCCCGGCGAAGCGACTCCGGTAGAAGGCCTCGAAGTCCGGCTCTCGTTCCGTGGTCACCGCCGGTCGCGACGGCCCGTGCGCCAGGTGATGCGCACGTCGAGACACCGTTCGCCGTCCAGGTCACGCAGCCACATCACGACGAGG
Source organism: Actinoplanes sp. TBRC 11911 (assembly GCF_012933445.1). Taxonomy (GTDB): domain Bacteria; phylum Actinomycetota; class Actinomycetes; order Mycobacteriales; family Micromonosporaceae; genus Actinoplanes. The sequence goes on along the minus strand of NZ_JABBNC010000004.1, from coordinate 357,434 downwards.
TTCATCAGCTGCGCCACCAGCGCGCCGAGAAGAGGGTCAATGGCGTCCAACTATGTCCCCTAAGTCAGTTTTGAATAGGTTGCATAGGAAACGTCCCGACCCGTCGAACCGTCCACGTCGGCGACGATCACCCCTCGTTCGAGTGATCACGTACCCGGATGGCGACGGTCGCGCCGATCGCGATCAGGGTGGCCAGCACCGCGAAGCCCAGGCTGAGGGAGGTCGCCGCGGCGATGGCGGCGACCAGCAGCGGGCCACCCGCGTCGCCCAGTTCGCGGCCCAGCTCCGCGGCACCCATCGTCTGGCCCAGCCGAGCCGCCGGCGTGCTCGCGGCCAGCGCCGCGAACCCCAGCGGAGTGATCACACCGGTGCCGATGCCGATCAGGGCGGCACCGGCCAGCACCCCGACCAGCCCGGGCAGCGTCGCGGCGGCCAGGCCCAGCGCGGTGAGCACCAGGCCCGCGGTCAGGCCGGCACGCGTGGTCAGACGCTTGTTGTCCAAGGCCCGCCCGGCCCACGGCTGCACCAGCGCGGCGCACGCGGCCAGCACCGACACGGCGGCACCGGTGGCGATCGGGTCCAGCCCGGCGGCGCGGCCCGAGACCGGCAGGAAGCCCACGCCGACCGACAACGCCGCGGTCGCCGCGGCCAGGGCGGCGGTCGGGCCCAGGAAGGCCGGGTCGGTCACCCGGCGGGCCAGGTCGAGGATCGTCTGCCGGGCCCGGGGCAGCGGCGGGACGGCGGGCACGGCCAGCAGCGCCCAGAGAGCGACGGCCGCGCCCAGGGCGGTGAGCACCACGAACAGCAGGCGCAGGCCACCGGCCCACACGAGCACGCCGCCCAGCAGCGGGCCCAGGGTGTAGCCGATCGATTTGTAGAAGCCGTACGAGCCGAACGCCCGCCCCCGTTTCGCGGCCGGGTTCAGGCGCGCCACCAGGGCGGACGCCGCCGGGGAGAACGCCGAGGCGGCCACGCCCTGGCCGGACCGGGCGACCCATAGCCAGCCGGGGCTGTCCGCCACCACGTACACGGCGGAGGCCAGCGCGAACGCGACCAGCCCGCCGAGCAGCACCGGCCGGGCGCCGATCCGGTCCGCGAGGCTGCCGAACACCGGTTTCAGCAGCACCTCGGCACCGTCGTACACGGCAAGCAGCGCACCCAGCACCAACAGCGAGGTGAAGCCACCGAGGTTCGCGGCGATCGCGTGCGCGCCGAACGCGGTCGTGAACCCCGCCGCGTACAGCGGCCACATCTCAGGTCACGTCGTCCGCGTCGTACCACTGCATGACCCGTTGATATCAAGCCCGAGCCCGCGGTCCCGCATGACGTGGGCGACAGGCCGGGTCAGTCGGTGGAGTAGCCGGTGATCTGCGCGGCCCACGCCAGGAACTTGGCCGGGTCTCGGTTGACGCCGTGGCCGCCGTCCCAGTACATCCGGGAGTCAACCTGGCCGAAGGCGGCGATGCGCGCGGCCATGTTGGCCAGCACCGTCGGCGAGGTGTCGGTGTCGCTGGTGCCGGCCCGCAGGAACCAGTACTTCGCGCGGCTCTCGCTCTTGCGGGTCAGGAAGTACATCGGGTTCATCAGCTTGACCAGGTGCGGGATGTCGGTGTCCAGGCCGGTGCCGCCGCTGTCGTGCTTCTGGCTGTACTCGGTGAAGTGCCGGGCATCGACGGTCGCCGCGCCGAACTCGTTGTTCTCGGCGGTGCTCAGGTCGAAGGCGTCGAAGGCGGGCTGGCCTTTGGTGCGGTTGCCGAGGTGCTCGAGATAGTCCGCGAAGGAGAACGACGCTTTGCCCGCGGACCAGGTGACCCACGGGTTCGCGGTCAGATATCGGGTACGCGACGCCGAGTCCAGCTCGGTGAGGTATTTCGCGGCCGCCGGCTCCAGGTAGGTCGCGAGCAGATAGTCCTGGTAGCGGTCCGCGGTGAGCGTCTTCCCGTCCAGGCCGGTCAGCTTCAGGCCGTTCTGGTAGACGGCGAACTCGGCGGCCAGTTGCCGGGTGACGGACTTGTCGATGCCGCGGCCGGGCAGATCACCCCAGAGGAACTCGTACGCCTTGTCGGCGTTCTCCAGATCGGTGACGGGACAGTACGCCGCGACGGCGAAGACGGCGTCGCTCGCGTTGGCGGCGCCCAGTTCAGTGAGGTATTCCGCGTACAGGTCGCTGCCCGCGGACGCGCCGAGCAGCGCGGACAGGGCGCCGCCCGCGCTGGTGCCGTCCGAGACGATCTTGTCGGGGTTGCCGGGGACGCTGCCCTTGTTGGCCCTGAGGTAGCGGATCGCGGCCTTGAGATCGACGATGGCGGCGGGCGCGACGCCGAAATTCTTGCCGTCGCTGGTCTTGTTGTCGCGGCCGCGCACGCCCGGCTGCACGACCACCCAGCCGGCCGCGAGGGCCTCGGCGGCGTTCGGGCCGCTGCCACCGGCGCCGGTCGGGGCACCGCTCGGCGGGGTCACCCCCATGCTCGCGAACGGGTCGTCCACCGCCTTGGCCGACAGGTATCCGCCGACCGGGATCTCGAAGAGAATCGGTGCTTGTGCGGCGTCCACCGCGGCGCCCGCGATCTTGGTCGGCACGGCGATCGTCAGGCTCTGATAATCGGCGTCGACAGGCTTTGCCACGTACGGGATCTTCCGGTACAGCCGGTACGTGACCTCGACCTCGCCCGTACTGGTCGGGACCGTCGCCGTCTTCTCGCTGAAGTTCGACTTGTCGAACGTCATCGACGACTTCCCGCCGGAACTACAGGCGGTGAGCAGTCCCGCGACCGGAACCAGTCCGGCGACGCCGAGCACCCGCCGGCGAGACATCCTCGTCATGATTCGTCTGCTTTCGCCCGGAACACGGATACACCGAGCGTAGTGGTGGCGTGGCTGCCCGGAGGCGCTTACCGCGATTTCATCCGCGTCGGACGAGGCGCCCCGATCCCGCTCGGCGGCACGCTGGAACCGACCGAGGGAGGCCCCATGGCGTACGTGGGAGACAAGCTGATGGCGGCCGAGGGCCGATGGTTCATGGGCCGGTTCGCGCCGCGGGAACTGCTCGACGGCATCGACCGCTACCTGCGCCTGGAGGTCGGCGACGATCGCGTGAAGCTGCTCGAGACCATCCGGCTGCGGGCCGAGGAGATCGCCGAGCAGGACCAGGACATGCCGGTCGACCCGCAGTCCGCGGGCATGCTGGCGCTCACCTCGACGGTGCTCGCCGCGTACGAGACGTTGTTGCCGGTTTTCGACGACGACCCCCGGCGCACGATCCTGTTTCTGCGGCACATGGTCGGTGCCGTCGCGCGCCGGCCGTTCGAGGTCGTCTTCGAGGCGCTCGGCCGGCGCAAGGAGCCGCTGGACGTGATCGAACGCGCGTGCCGCAAGGAGGGACCGCTGTACGGCACGTACTACGACATCGCGTTCGACCGGCAGAGCCCGGACGCCTTCGAGATGCGGGTCGAGCGGTGCTTCTTCCGCGACCACTTCGCCCGGCACGGCTCGCCCGCGCTGACCACCGTGATGTGCGCCTGGGACGCCAACTGGATGCGGGCGGTGGATCCCGCGGTCAGCGGGTTGCGCGCCGAACGCACCACGCTGATGTCGCAGGGCGACGACGCGTGCCGGTTCCGCGTGGTCGCGACCGACGATCCGCTCGCCACCTATCACGACGCACTGGAGTGAACGCTCGTCGATGTGGCGCGCACCCGTCACACTGCTTGCGTGGGCACGTTCTTGCGTCGTCTGAGTACGCCTGACCTCTACCGTGTCGTGGTCGCCGCCCTGGTCGTGCTCGGGCTCGGGGCCGGGATCGCGGGGCTCGCCACCGAGCGATACCGGTCGTCGCGGATGGCCGACATCGTCGAGGTGAGCGGCCCGCTCAGCGTGGTGGCGCAGGATCTCTACCGGTCACTGTCCGATGCGGACGCCACCGCCGCGAACGCGTTCCTGGCCAACGGTGTCGAGCCCGCCGGTCTCCGCCAGCGCTATCTCGACGACGTGGCGCGGGCCAGCTCCGGGGTCACCGTCGCGCTGCGGGACGCCGACGACGAGAACGCGAAACGGCTCCGGGTCATCGCCGGCCAGCTGTCCGTCTACACCGGACTGGTGGAGACCGCCCGCGCCTACAACCGGCTCGGGGTGCCGCTCGGCGGGGCGTACTTCCGGGAGGCCTCGGCGCTGATGCGGCAGACGCTGCTGCCGGCCGCGCAGGAGTTGTTCGAGAGCGCGCAGGGCCGGCTGATCGCCGCGCAGCGCAACGCGGCGGGTTTCCCCTGGACGGTGGTGCTGCTGTCGCTGCTCATGCTGGGCTCGCTGGTGGCCGCGCAGGTGCTGCTCAGCCGCCGCACCAACCGCACATGGAACCTCGGCCTGGTCGCGGCCAGCCTGGTCGCGGTGGTGCTGCTGGTGTGGTCGAGTTCGGCGCTCAGCGTGGCCGGCGGGCGGGTCGAGAGCGGCAACCAGGACGGCTCGGCGGTCTCATCGCTGCTCGCCGGCGCACACCGGGCCGCCCTGCAGGCGCGCGCCGACGAGGCTCTCACGCTCATCGCGCGGGGCAGCGGCGCCGCCTACGAGCAGGACTACAAGGCGGTCAGCAAGAACCTCGACGGCCTGCTCGGCAACGCGCTCGACGCGGCACCGGACGGCGACAAGGCAAAGATCCAATTGGCCCGCTCGTACGCCCAACGGTGGCTCGACCTGCACGAAAAGATGCGCGACACGGACAACGGTGGCGACTACCTGGGTGCGGTCCGGCTCGCCACCGAGACCGGGTCGGACACGCTGACCGACACGTTCGGCAAGCTCGACACCGCGATGACCGGCGCGCTCGCGACCACCAACGATCGGGTGGATCGGCAGGCCGGCGACGCGAGCTCGGCGGTCACCGGGCTGGCGGTGGGCCTGATCGTGGGCACGATCGGCCTGCTGGCGGCGATCCTTCTGGGGTTCCGGCCACGGATCGGGGAGTACCGATGAGAATGCGAGTCCTGGTTCTGGTCGCGGCGCTGGCGCTCGCGGGCTGCGGCTCGGCCGGCGCCCGGCCGGACAACTCGGACGTGACGGGCGTGGTGCCGCGGCCGCTGAACGTGCAGGATCCGGCCCAGGTCCCGTCGGCCGCGCCGGCCCCGGACTGCGTGCCCCGCGCCAGCCTGCGACCGCCGGCGGCGTTGCCGCAACCGGGCCGGATGCCGGCCGGCTCCACCATGGCGACGATCGCCAAGCGGGGCCGGCTGGTGATCGGCATCGACCAGAACTCGTACCTGTTCAGCCACCGCGACCCGGCCACCGGTGACCTGGTCGGCTTCGAGGTGGAGATCTCCCGGGCGATCGCCGCGGCGCTGCTGGGCGACCCCAAGAAGATCGAGTTCCGGGCCATCACGACCGCCGACCGCATCCCGGTGCTGCAGAAACACGAAGTGGATCTGGTACTGCGCACGATGACCATGACGTGCGACCGCTGGCAGCAGATCTCGTTCTCCACCGAGTACATCGGCTCGCATCAGCGCATGCTGGTGCGCAAGGGCTCCGGCATCAAGAGCTTCGCCGACCTGGCCGGGCGCAAGGTGTGCGCGACCCGGGGCAGCACGAGCATCCCGAACTTCGTCGCGCAACCCTCCAAACCGATCCCGGTGAGCACCGACAGCACGCTGGACTGCCTGGTCATGCTCCAGCAGGGCCAGGTCGACGCGGTGTCGACGGTGGACATCCTGTTGGCCGGGCTGGCCGCGCAGGACCCGACGACCGAGGTGATCGGCGAGCCCATCTCGGACGAGCCGTCCGCGGTCGGGATCGCCAAGGACCGGCCGGACCTGGTCCGGTTCGTCAACGGCGTGCTGGAGAAGTTCCGCGCCGACGGTTCGTGGATGCGCGGTTACGATCGGTGGCTGGCCTCCGCGCTGGGTCCGAAGCCGGCACCACCCGCACCGGTGTACCGCGACTGAAGGCGCGGGCGATGGGGTATAAACGGGCCCCATGACGGATGATCCGCTGTACGCGATGCTGGGCTTCACCGACGCCGAGTGGGGGCTGCTGGTCGGCTTCCCGCAGTCGGTCCTCACCGCGGCGAGTGCCGCCAGCCCGGACAGCACCCGCAAGACCCGCGCGGAGGGCGCCGCCGGTCTGGATGTCATCTCGGACGCGCGCGCCTCGGCCAGCCCGCTGGTGGCGGCGGTCGCCGCGGCCATCGCCGAGACGGTGGCCGACCCCGACCTGGGCGAGGAGGCGCCGGTCATCGAGCCGGGCGACCCGGGCGGGTACGCGCTGGACGTGCTGAGCCGGGTGTCCGAGGTCAACGCGGTGCTGGCGGGGAAGGCCCAGCCGGCGGACGCGGAGACGTACAAGCACTGGCTCGTGGAGATCGCCGAGAGCGTGGTCGGCGCGGCGTCGACGGGCGGCGTGCCGGTCACCGACAACGAGCGCGCGTTCCGCGACGACCTCGCCAAGGCCCTGGGCGACTAGGCCGCGCCGCAACAAGATTGACGAGCGCCCAGGGACCGCCGCCGACCGGGCGTCTCGAACCGCCTCAGGCTTGGGCGCCCGGAACCGCTTCGGGCTCGGCGCGGGAAACCGCTTTGGGCTCGCCGCCGGAAACCGCTTCGGGCTCGCCGCCGGAAACCGCCTCGGGCTCGCCGCCGGAAACCGCTTCGGGCTCGCCGCCGGAAACCGCTTCGGGCTCAGCACCCGGAACCGCGTCGGGCTCAGCACCCGGAACCGCGTCGGGCTCAGCACCCGGAACCGCGTCGGGCTCAGCACCGGGAACCGCGTCGAGCTCGGCGCCCTGACTGCATGGCCGGCTCGACGCGCAACCCGGACTGCCGCGGCTTGCCGAGATCGTCTCGGGCGCGCGGCGGTCCACTCGCGACTGGCGTTCCCGCTAGGTGGACATCTCGCCCACATCGTGGACTTTCAGTAGACCTTGGAGAGTTGCGCCCACATACGAGCCACAACTCTCCAAGGTTCACATCTGACCGAAAATGGCTGCCGGGCGAAAGCCGCATTGTTGGACAAAACGATATTCCATAATGGACGGGAGTCCCACATCGCGGATACCGGGTCCAGAACGTGGGCGCCCGTCCCAGCAGGTGGGCGCGCCTCTCACAGAATGGAACTGTTCAGCTGGTTCCGTCGGCCGGGAGTCCCCCGTGCGAGGCGACGCCGCTAGGTCCAGGCAGGTCCCAGCTCCCCACAGTGGCGCCCCACCCGGGCGTGGGGAGTCGCGACGCCGGGGAGGCAGTGGCTCCCCACACCGTGGCGACCCTCCTCCGGGTGTGGGGAGTCGCGACGCCGGGAAGGCCGCGGCTCCCCACACCGTGGCGACCCTCCTCCGGGCGTGGGAAGTCGCGACGCCGGGAAGGCCGCGGCTCCCCACACCGCGGCCACCCCCACCCGGGCGTGGGAAGTCGCGACGCCGGGAAGGCCGCGGCTCCCCACACCGCGGCCACCCCCACCCGGGCGTGGGAAGTCGCGACGCCGGGAAGGCCGCGGCTCCCCACACCGCGGCCACCCCCACCCGGGCGTGGGAAGTCGCGACGCCGGGAAGGCCGCGGCTCCCCACACCGCGGCCACCCCCACCCAGGTGTGGGCACCCGCCACGGCCGGAACGTCCCAGCTCCCCACAGCGACAGCCGCCCTCGCGGGTCCGCCACGAAAAGCCAACTCATCGCAGGGTGAGCGGCGCGAGAAACAGCTGAACAGTTCCACGGAATGGAAGCGCTGCCGGCCGCCCCGCGGGCCCCGGCAGCCGGGCGGCCAACCGATTGGATCTTATTTCACGAAATATCGGATATGCGGCTCGCGGTGCCCTACCTGTCGCTGAGCGAGTTCGCGGTGCCGCGCGACCCTTTATCAACGACGGGGTGTGGCTTGTCCCGAGGGCTGCCGGACCGGGCTCGGCGCGGGGACACGCGGCTTCGGACGCTGTGCCGCCTCGCTCGGACGCACGCAGGGTGCGGCGTGTGGTACCCACGTGACTAGACGGGCGCGGCGCCGACGTTCTCCAGGGCGGTCGCCCGTTCGAAGATCCGCACGTCCCAGCCGCGCTGCTGCAGGGCCAGGCCCGCCGCGAGGCCGCCCACGCCGGCGCCGATCACGGTCGCTCGCGGCAGCCGTCTCACCTCCGGATCAGTGGCATGCTCACCTCATGGTGGTCGACGAGTATGTGCAGGCGCGACCCTGCGCGGCGCTTCGGCCGTTCGTCGCCTTCTACTCCGGGTATCGGCAGCACGGCATGGCGCCGGGACGGCATCGCGGGCTGCCGTCGCCGTACCTGACGCTGATCTTCACGTTGGACGAGCCGCTGGTGGTGGCCGCGCATCCCGATCCGCGGCAGGCGGCCGGTACGTTCGACGCGCTGATCGGCGGGCTGCATGTGGCGCCCGCGCTGATCACCCATCCGGGGCGGCAGTCCGGGGTGCAGGTGGCGGTGCGGCCGCTCGGGTGCCGGGCGCTGTTCGGGCTGCCCGCCGCGGAGATCGCGCATCGCGACATCGAGGTGGGCGCGCTGCTGGGTGATCGGGTGGTGGAATCGGTCCGGGAGCGGATGCGGGCCGAGCCGTCGTGGGCGGGACGGTTCGCGGCGCTGGACGCGATTCTGCTGCGCGGTCTGCGAGCCGGCGGGAATGTGCGGCCCGAGGTGGCGTACGCGGTCAAGCGTCTTTTCCGCGGTGATGTGCCGATTTCGTCGGTGGCCGGGGAGGTCGGGTGGAGCGGGCGCTATCTGACCGACCGGTTCCGGGCCGAACTCGGGTTGCGGCCCAAGGAGGCTGCTCGGGTGGCGCGGTTTGATCGGGCGCGGCGGGCCATCCGTCCTTCGTCCAAACTTGCGGACATCGCGGCGGGGCATGGCTTCGCTGACCAATCCCACCTTGTACGGGAATTTCGTGCGTTCGCCGGATGTGCGCCTTCGGAGTGGCTGGCGGACGAGTTCGGTTTCGTCCAAGCGCTGGCTGGTCTGCCCGGTGAGGATGAGGTGCATGACTGATCCGAAACCACAGGTGTGGCCCACGTTGCGGGCGCGGGATGCGCGTTCGCTGATCCGATTCCTGGTCGACGCGTTCGGTTTCCAGGAGACCGTCGTGTACGGCGAAGGCGACACGGTCGCGCATGCGCAGCTCGGCTGGCCGCTGGGCGGCGGCATCATGCTGGGCTCGGCGCGCGACGATCCGGACGACCAGTGGCCGCTGCGACCCGGGACGTTCGGGGCGTATGTGGTGGCCGACGACGTCGACGCGCTGCACGAACGGGCGGCCAAGGCCGGGGCCGAGATCGTGAAGGCGCCGTACGACACGGACTACGGTTCGCGGGACTTCGTGGCGCGCGATCCGGAGGGAAATTTGTGGTCGTTCGGCACGTATCGGGGTGAGCCGGTCAAGGAATCGTGAGGACGGTGGCGGGCTGCCCGTCGGTCCACCCGTCGGGCAGAACGGCGAGCCCGTCGGCGGCGGCGGCCGTGTGCAGGCTGGCCGAGCCACGCGCCGGCACGATCCGCATGCCGCTGACCGGCACGATGCGCACCCCTCCCGGCACCAGCTTGGCCTCGCCGGTCACCGGACAAATACGATTTATCGTATTTGTCCAAATGGACGGGCTGGACGGGTCGGACGGGCTGGACGGGTCGGACGGGTCGGACGGGTCGGACGGGTCGGACGGGTCGGACGGGCCGGACGGGCCGACCGCGAGCCCGCCGACGCCGCCCACCGAGGCAGCCCGCCCGCCGAGCGCGACCAACAGCGGCTCCAACAACGTCAACGCCGCAATCAACCCCGCATACGGATTACCGGGCAGGCTGACCACCCACCGCCCGTCCGGCAACGCCGCCAGCGCCTGCGTGTGCCCCGGCCGGCAGGCAACCCCTTTCACGTGCCACGTCGCATGCCCACCCGCAAGAACCGCCCGCAGGTGATCGGCCGCCCCCGCCGACGACGACCCCGACACCACGATCACATCGGTATCCGCACCGGCAAGAGCGTCTTCCAACCGCCCCCGCACATCCGGCACATGCCGCCCGGCCACCATCCGGGCACCCGCCCGCGCGGCGACCGCCTCGATCAGCCCGGTGAAACTGTCCCGGACCTGCCCCGGCCCCGGCTCCCCGCGCGTGATGATCTCGCTGCCGGTCACCAGCAGCGTCACCGACGGCGCCCGATGGACTTGCAGCAGTTCGACGCCGGCTTGAATCGCCGCCGCCGCGACGGTGGCGGTCACGATCCGTCCCGCCGGGATCATCTCCTCGCCGGGCCGCAGATCCTCGCCGGTACGCCGAATGTGTTCGCGCCTTCCGCGACTCCCGGTGACAACGTCCCCGCCGCACTCGCAATCCTCGTAGGGCAGGACCGCCTCCGCACCCGGCGGCACCACCGCGCCGGTGGCGATCTCCACCGCTGTCCCGCTTCGCATCGGCGCCATCGGCGTCGCCGGCCCGGCGAGCAACTGCCCGCTCAGCCGCCACGGCCCCGGTCCGGCCACCGCGTATCCGTCCATGGCCGCCGTGTCGAAGGCGGGCACCGCGGTCACCGCCCGGATCTCCTCGGCCAGGACGCGACCCACCGCCGCACGCACGGAGGTGCTCTCCGCGGGCAACGGCTTCGCGGCCGCGGCGATCGCATGAGCGCGGAACCAGTCCATGCCCCTCTTATTCCATCCGGCGACGGCCAGGAAACGCGATCATCGTACGTCCTGGCCGGGCATCCGGCAGGTGCGAAGCGGCGGGCTATCCTCCTGGATCATGCCGTTGCTGTTCTCGTACGGAACGTTGCGTGACCCCGCGGTGCAGACCGCCACGTTCGGCCGCGTGCTCACCGGCCGTGACGACCGGATCGTCGGCTTCCGCGTCGAGCAGCTCCGCATCACCGACCCGCACGTCGTTCAGGTCAGCGGGTTGACGCATCACCCGGTCCTGGTCGCCACCGGGGAGGTGGGCGACGTCGTCAGCGGCACCGTCCTCGAGGTCACCGACGACGAGCTGCGCCGGGCCGACGACTACGAGGTCGACGACTACCGGCGGATCGCCGCCCCGCTGGCCTCCGGCGACACGGCCTGGGTTTATGTGACCGCCTAGCCGAGCAGCCCCCGCTCGAACGCCGCCGCCACGGCCGCCGCCCGGTCCCGGACACCCAATTTGGCGTACGCGTGCAGCAAATGGGTCTTGACCGTGGCCTCGCTGATGAACAGCTGCGCCGCCGCCTCGCGGTTGGAACTGCCGCGCGCCACCAACGTCAGCACCTCCAGCTCCCGCTGGCTCAACGGTTCCTTGGCGGGCGACCGCAGCGACCCCATCAACCGGCCCGCCACCGCCGGCGACAGCACCGACTCGCCGCGATGCGCCGCGGCGACGGCCCGGAACAGCTCGGCACGCGGCGTGTCCTTCAAGAGGTAACCCGTCGCACCCGCCTTGATCGCCGGTAACACATCGCTGTCGGTGTCGTACGTGGTGAGCACCAGGATCCGCGCCCGCGACCCCGCCGCCTGCAGCTCGCGGATCGTCGTCACGCCGTCCATCTCGGGCATCCGCAGGTCGAGCAGCACCACGTCGGGATCGACGGCGCGGGCCACCGCCAGCGCCTCCAGGCCGTTGCCGGCCTCGCCCAGCACCGTGAAACGGTCGTCGCCGGCGAACATGCCGCGCAAGCCGTCCCGGACGACCGGGTGATCGTCCACGATCAGCAGGCCGATCATGCGGCGATTCCCAGCGCGGGCACACAGGCGGACAACGCGGTACCGGCGCCCGGCTCGGACTCGACCTCCAGCGTGCCCGCGATGCGCGACAGGCGTTCCCGCATCGCGGACAGGCCGAATCCGCCCTCGTACCCGGGTTCCGGCGGCGACGACGGATCGAATCCGGCGCCGTCGTCACGGACGTCCAAGGTCACCATGTCCTCCATGTAGGACAGTGTCAGGGCCACGCGTCCGGCGCCCGCGTGCCGGGCCACGTTGGCGAGCGCTTCCTGCGCCGTACGCAATAGGGTTGTCTCGATCTCCGGGAGCAGGGGCCGAGGCGTACCGGTCATGATCAGATCTGCGGTGACGCCGTTGAGCCGGGACCAACCGGTGACCACCTCGCCGATCGCCTCCGGCAGGGCCGAGTGGTCCAGCGGCTGCGGGCGCAGCGCCTGCACCGACCGGCGCGCCTCGGTGAGGCTGTCGCGGGCCAGTTTCTTGGCGGCGTCGAGATGGCGCTCGCGGTCGACCGATCGCGCCGACGCCGCCTCGAGCTGGGTGACGATGCCGGTCAGGCCCTGCGCCAGCACGTCGTGGATCTCGCCGGCCATCCGCTGCCGCTCGTCCAGCACGCCCGCCTCCCGGGCCTGGACCAGCAACTGGGCGTGCAGGCCGGCGTTCTCCTTCATGGCCTCTTCGAGTTTCCGGTTCGCCTGAGCCAGCTCGTCGATCATCTGGGCACGCCTCTCGGACTGCTCCTCGGTCATCGATCCCAGGAAGGTCATGGCGTTCGCGATCATCATGTTGAACAGCAGCAGCAGCGCGAACAGTGCCAGCCCCGGGGGCGTCGGATGGGCGAGCGCCGGCCACCCGCCGCCCTGCGCGAACGCGGTGCCGATCGCCACCAGGGTGCATCCGGCCAACCGGCCGACCCGGGTGTGCATCGCGTACGCCGCGTAGAGGTACCCGGTCCAGGCGAAGAACCCGAACAGCGAACTGCAGAAGACCAGCGCGTAGATCAGCACCACGAGCCCGGCGAAGAAGATCAGCATGCGCCGCCGGTCGGTCGCCCACTGCGGGTGCAGCGTGACCCACCACAGGATCCAGGCGGCGGCCAGCGCGACGACCGGGATGAGGATCACGGCCGGGGCATGCGGAACGAACTCGCCGGCGATGAGGGCCGCCAGCGTGGAAGCGACCAGTGCCGCGTACGGAACGATCATCATCCATCGATCGATCCGCTGGCGCCAGGTCTCCAGCTTGGCCACCGCCGACGTGTCCGTCATGACTGCACACCCCCCACTGTCAGGACCAGCGGAACAGCCGGCTCGACGCCAGACCGAACACGATTACGTACGCCGCAAGCACCGTAACCGAAAGCATGTTCGGCCAGTTACCGCTCATCGCGTCGTGCAGTGCGCGCTCCCCCGCGCCCAGTGGCGTGAAGTCACCGATGCGCTGCAGCACCTGCGGCATCACCTCGCGCGGCGTCCACAATCCGGCGAAGAACATCGACGGGAAGAACAGCACCGTCCCGATCGCGTTGCCGGCCTTGGCGTTCGGTGCCAGCGCGGCGATGAGCACGCCGATCCCGAGCACCGCCAGCGTGCACAGCAGGAACGCGAGCACGAATCCGGGGAACTGGTCGGCCAGCGCCACGTCGAACGCGATCCGGCCGACCGCGAGCACCAGCGTGGCCGACACGATCGCGGTGATCAGGCTCATCGTGAGCTGCGCGCCGAGCAGTTTCATCGGCGACACCGGCGTCGTCGCGAGCCGGCGCAGCACACCCCGTTCCCGGTAGCTCGACAGCACCGCCGGCGTGACCTGCAGCGCGACCATCGCGATGACGAGCGCGACGCTGATGCCGACGTACAGGTCGATGACGCTCATGCCGCCCAGGTCCGCCGACGGATCACGGAACGACGGGATGCTCCCGAGGATCACCACCAGCACGGTCGGGAACAGCAGCACGAAGAACGCGGGCAACGGCTCACGCAGCATCAGCTTGAACTCGGTCAACGTCAGCTTGGCGAAGACAGACATTCTCATTCCTTTCCCGTACGGCTGGTGAGCTGCACAAACGCATCGTCGAGGTTGGCCTGCTCGATCCGCAGATCGGCGGCGGTGATCTGCTGGGCGGCCAGCAGCGAGGTGACCGCCGAGAGCAGTTCCCCGGTCCCGGCGATCTCGAGCTGGCCGCCGTGGTGCCGCACCTGGGTCACCTGCGGCAGCGCGAGGAACTGCTCGTCGTCGATCGGCCGGGACGGGCGGAACCGGATGCGCTGCTCGACGGCGATGCGCGCGACCAGCCCGGCCGGGGTGTCCAGCGCGACGACCTCACCGTGGTCGATCACGGCGACCCGGTCGCAGAGGCTCTCCGCCTCTTCCATGAAGTGGGTGACCAGCAGGATCGTCACGCCGCGGTCGCGGATCGACTCGATCAGGTCCCAGGTGTCGCGGCGGGCCTGCGGGTCGAGCCCGGTGGTGAGCTCGTCGAGGATCGCGATGCGCGGGTTGCCGATCAGCGCGAGCGCGATCGAGAGGCGCTGCTTCTGGCCGCCGGACAGTTTCGCGTACCGGGTGCCGAGCTTCTCGATCAGTCCGAGCTCGCGGGCCAGCGCCTGCCAGTCGGCCGGCTCCGGGTAGAAGGACGAGTAGAGCTCGAGCGCCTCGCGCACGGTGAGTTTTTCCTGGAGCTGGCTTTCCTGAAGCTGGACGCCGACGAGCTTGCGCAGCTCGGGGTCGCGCGGCGGCCGGTCCAGCACGGTGATCGTGCCGCTCTCCGGGATACGCAGGCCGGCGATGCATTCGACCGTGGTGGTCTTGCCGGCGCCGTTCGGGCCGAGGATGCCGAAGATTTCGCCGCGGTCGACGGTGAACGAGACATCCCGTACCGCGACCGTGTCCCCGTAGCGCTTCTGCAGGTTCTGGACCTCGATGACTGCCATGCATCGAGGCTCGCATCGACGGCCACGGTCACGAATCGACCGGCGAGTGAGCCTTCCGATCAACCGGTTGGTGGATGCCCGGCTACGCCACGGCCTCTTCGCCGGCGCTGCGGCGCAGGCCGGTGACCGCCGAGTAGACCGAGGTGACCTGCGCTGCCACCCGCTTCCACGAGTACGCCTGGCGGGCGCGGTCGAGCGCGGCCGTGGCGTACGCGAAACGCCGCACCTTGTCGTTGACCAGCCGGCGCAGGGCCCCGCCGAGGGCGCGTGGGTCGCGGGCCGGGACGAGCTCACCGGTCAGCCCGTCGACGACGGTCTCGCCCAGGCCGCCCGTGGTGGTGCCGACGATCGGGATGCCGCAGGCCATCGCCTCCAGCGCGGCCGCGTCGAACCGGTCCTCCTGCCAAGGGGCGGCGACCAGCAGGTCGGCCGAGCGGTACCAGCCCGGCATGTCCCCGAACGGCACCGACCCGACCAGCCGGAACCGGTCGGCGACCTGGAACTTCTCGGCGAGCGCGCGCAGCGACCGGGCACCCGGGTCGGCCTGGAGCTGATCGGCCGGCGGACCGCCCACCACGACCACCTCGGCCCCCGGGACGTAGCGCATCGCCTGGATGACGTCGCCGAAGCCCTTGTGCTCGACGAGGCGGCCGACGCCCAGGATGCGCGGCCGGGCCGGGTCGCGGTCGGCGGCCGGGCCCTCGGGACTGAAACGCTCGCTGTCGACCCCCGCCGGGACGATGGTCAGCCGGGCCCGGGGCACGCCGATGCGTACCAGACCCTGCACCTCGTCCTGGGTTTGCGCGACCACGCGGTCGACCGCCCGGCCGAGGGCACGCTCGTAGCCGGAGCGCGACGGCCCGGTGCCGCCGGCGCGGATCTCGCCCAGCTCATGAAAGGACTGCACGACCGGGACCCCGAACTGCCGGGCGGCGGTGACCGCGGCCAGGCCACTGGTCCAGAAGTGCGCGTGCACCACGTCGGGCTGCCAGTCCCCGTCGCGCCACTGTTTCTCGAGCTGGCGGGCGAACTCCCCCATGTACGGCAGGAGCTCGTCGGGCGCGACGAGGTGCGCGGGCCCGGCGGTCACGTGCACGACGCGCAGCCCACCCGGGGTGGTGACCACCTCGGCCACAGCGGGATCGTCACGCCGTGTGTAGACCCGGACCTCGTGCCCCGCGTCGGCGAGCGCGGCGGAGAGATCGGCGACGTGGGTCTGCTGCCCGCCGTCTCCCAGGGGACTGGCGTGCTCTGAGATCATCGCGACACGCACGTTGTCCCCTCCGCTCCGGCGTCAGTTCGCGAAGCACCATGCCCGACGCCAAAATCCGTAAACATGACTCCATCGTTACCAGGGTCAGGTGGCTATCGTGCAGCGTACCGTCCACGCTAACCCCGAGCGGGTCTTCGCGGTTCGGGGCCGGACCGTGGCTGGTATCACTGTGCGACTCGTCCGAGGCGCTGGCCGCGGAAGGGTCCCAGCGCCCGCGTCTCAGCCGTACACGGCCCGGTGGGCCGCGTTGATCGCCGCTCGGTAGGCGCCGCCGGTCAAGCCGCGGTCGCGGGCCAGGGCGGCGCGCGCCGCGTTGCTGCCCGGCGCGCCGTGCACCCCGCCGCCCGGATGGGCCGACGCGGACGCCAGGAACAGCCGGTCCACCGGCGTGTCCGCGCGGCCCAGGCCGGGGATCGGGCGCAGGAACAACTGCTGGAACGCGGCCGCGGTGCCGCCGCCCAGCGCGCCACCCACCAGCGACGGGTTGTCGCGCTCCAGGTCGGCCGGCGAGAACACGTTCCGGCCGGCCACCCGGGAACCGAAGCCGGGGGCGTTCTCCTCCAGTACCGATTCCATCCGTTGCACATGGGCGTCGATCTCGGAGCCGGACCATTTCGCGCGGTGCGGCAGATGGGTATAGGCCCAGACCGATTCCGTGCCGGGCGGGGAATGCGACGGGTCGGCCGTGCTCATCTGGCCCAGCAGCATGAACGGATGTGCCGGAAGTGAATCGGTGGCCAGTTCCGCCGAATACCGGGTCAGGCCGTTCAGGTCGGCGCCCAGATGAACCGTTCCGGATCCGGCCACCGACGGATTGCGCCACGGGATCGGTGTCGTCAGCGCCCAGTCGACTTTCAGCGTCGCGCCGTCCCAGCGGTAATGCGAGAGATCGTCGAGCATCAACGGTGGAAGCCAGCGTGATCCCACCATGTCGAGAAACAGGGTCGGCGCGGGCACGTCCGCCAGCACGGCCCGGGACGCTCGATGATCGGTGCCGTCCGCGGTGCGCACTCCGAGGGCCTTTCCGCGGGCCACCAGCACCCGGGACACCGGCGTGGAATAGAGCACCCGGCCGCCGCGTGCGGAAAGGCGTGCCACCAGCGCGTCGGTGATCTGCTGGGAGCCGCCCACCGGGACCGGCCAGCCGTACTCCTGGCCCAGCATCGCGAGCAGCCAGCCGTAGACGCCGCTGGCCGCCTCGTCCGGCGAGAGATCGGTGTGCAGCGCGCACCCGGCCAGGGCCAGCGTGGCGCCCTCGCCGCGGAACAGTTCGGACCCGAGCTGGCGGGCCGGCAGCATCAGCCGGCGGGCCATCCGCAGCGCGCCGGACGTGCCGAGCCGGGCCAGCAGACCGAGCCCCGGGCGCACCGGCGGGAACGGTGCCAACAGCGACCCCAGTAACGGCGCCGAGAGGCGCTTCCACTCCCGGAAGGCGGACTGCCAGCGGTCGCCGTCGCCGGGCGCGAACTGCTCCATCGACTCCATCGTGCGGGCGATGTCGCGATTCACCACGGCGGCGCGTCCGTCCGGCAGCAGGTGCGCGAACACGTCCGGTGCGTGGCGCCAGGTCAAACCCAGATCGAGGGCGCGCAGCACCGGGGAGGCGTACCCGAGGGGGTAGAAGGAACTGAAGAGATCGCTCAGGTAGCCGGGCGCCGTCACGTAACCGGAACGCACCGCCCCGCCCGGCTGCGGGGTGGCCTCCAGAACCAGCACCGACCACCCCACGTCGGCCAGCAGATTCGCGGCGACCAGGCCGTTGTGCCCGGCGCCGACGACGATCGCGTCCGTGCTGTCCATCGTGTCCGCCCTACCCCCGCACCGCTCCGGCAAACGGGATCAGGCTAGCCGAAGCGGGCGTTTAGCCCCGGCCCGCGGGGGCATGCCACAACGAGGCGGGGAAAACCAGATAAAGGAGACACAGTGAGTACCGTTACCGAGTCCGTCGACGTCAACGTCCCGGTTCGCGCCGTGTACAACCAGTGGACCCAGTTCGAGACATTCCCCGAGTTCATGGACGGTGTCCGGGAGATTCGTCAGATCGACGCGACCCACACCCACTGGAAGACCGAGATCAGCGGCGTCAAGCGTGAATTCGACGCCGAAATCACCGAGCAGTTGCCCGACGAGCGGGTGGCGTGGAAATCCACCGAAGGCGAGAAGCAGGCCGGCGTGGTCACGTTCCACCGCCTCGACGACACGAAAACCCGAGTAACCGTGCAAATGGATTTCGACCCGCAGGGCATCGTGGAGAACGCGGGCGACAAACTCGGGATCGTCGACCGTCGTGTCAAGGGCGATCTCAAGCGATTCAAGGAATTCATCGAGAGCCGCAGCGGCATCGAATCCGGTGCCTGGCGTGGTGAGGTCAGCTAAACCGTAACGTCAACGCCCCCACCTCGGACCGCGCGAGGACCGCATACCGGTCCCGCGCGGTTCGCCATTCCCGCGGCTCCCCCACCGCACCCGGCGGCACCACCGAGCGGGCCCCTTCGGCCAGCCGCAACCGCATCGGCGCCGCCCCGGCCGCCTCCAGCGACACCGTCCCCGCCGACAGCAGCGTGACCGGCAGCGTCCCACGCGGCCGCGGCAGCCGAAGCGACACCAGCCCGGACGGCCCGACCTCGACCCGCGTCACCCGGGCGCCCCGCAGATCGAGTTCCTGCTCCCCCGCCCCGGCCGGCATCCGGATGTCCCAGCGCACGTCGCGGTTCAGCTCCACCAGCACCTCGTCCGGACCGTCCCCGCCGGTGGCCACCAGCCCGACCGTGACCCGTCCCGCGCGCTCCCGCACCGAGGGCGCCAGCCCGGCCCCGGAAGCCGTGCTCACCCGGCACAACAGCCCCGGCAACCGCGCCGTCACCACCCGCACCCGCGACGCCGCGTCCCGGACCAGCAGGTACGCGCCGGTACGACCGGACAGCGCGATGTCCTCACTGTGCGTAATCGCGAGGGGATCGCCCGCAATGGGCCGGCACCCGGCCGCGAGCGAGGCTATGACCAGCAGAAACGCCATTGTTGAGCGGCGACGACGCAACGCGGGAGGCACTATTGGACAACGCATAATCGGCCGAACGGGTGACGGCGATCCGCCCGATCCGGGCCAGACTGTCCGAATGCGTCCTGCCGGTTTCCTGTCCGAGCGTCACCGTCGTCTGGCTTGGCTTGGCTTCTTCCTGGCCGCCCTCCAGGCCCCGCTCGCCGCCAAACTGATCGACGACGCCTCGTGGCTCTTCGCCGTCGTCGTCGCCATGCTCGTCGCCACGGTCATCCTGGCCGACGACGCGCAGCGCCACCGCCCGCACCCGGCCGAGTAATCAGCGGGCCTCGTGCCCCGGGAGCCCGTGCGTGCGGCGGCGCTCCTTCAGATCCGCCTCGTACAAATGGCGCTTGCCGTCGGCGTACGCGTCCCGGGCCTGTTTCTCGATCGCCTTGAAGACGGCGAAATAGCCGTCGTCGTACTCCTCCACCAGCTGAAACGTCCAGTGCCCCGGAGTCACGTTGCGACCGACCAGATCGCGCGCGATGCGCTCGGCCATCTCGGTGTGCCCGGCCTGCATGAACAGCGAGACCGCCTGGTCCAGCTGGAAATCCGCGGCGCCGGTGAGCTGATGCATCGCGTACAGGTGCCCGCGCGCCCGTTCCGCCGTCTCCAGCGCCTCACTGAGCTTGCCGAGCGCCTCGACCGTGCAGTCGTCCAGCCCGGCCGGCCGTCGGTGAGCTTCGTCCGGCCCGTCCCCCATGATCGCCTCCCTGTGGGTTCAACCGACCTGCACCGGCAGGAGAACCGATGGCTACCCTAGGCTCCCTACCTTTACTTCTCATGAATGGCCTGTTCAGCGGCGCTGCCGCCCGTGCTGCCCTCCGTTCCGCCAACGCCAGCCTGACCGAGCTGCACGACACGGTCGGCGCCTGCGGTCTCGTCGCCGCGGACGCCCACCCCGGCCTGATGGCCGACGTCGACCAGCACGCCGCCGGCATCCGAGACAGCCTCTCGGCCGACGTTCGCCCGCTGACGCCGGTGCTGCTCGCCGCGTACGCCGAGGGCGTGCGCGACGCCGCGTTCACGCACGGCTGGCGTCCGCCGATGGGCGCGATCGACTGGTCCGAGGACAACTGGGTGCTGCGCCGCCTGCTGGCGGTGTGCGCGCTCGTCCGCACGCTCCCGCAGTTCGGCTGACACTCCGCACGACAGGCTGTTCCTCTTCCCAGGGCCGGCACCGGAACTCTCCGGTGCCGGCCCTCCTACTTTTCCGGCTTCCCCGGATCATCTCGCTCCGGCAACGGCTGCGTCTCGGCCTCACCGGCCCGGATGACCTGGGTCGCCTCACCGTCCTCGGCACCGATCACCAGGGTCTCGTCCCGGCCCGGGTTGATGATCGTGGTGTCACCCTCGCCGTAGCGGATCACCGTGGTGGTCGCGGCATCCTCCTCGGCCCGCCGCCGTGCTTCCTCGGCGCGGCGCTCCTCCTCGGCCTTGCGGGCCTGCTCCCGCGCTTCCTCGTCCCGGCGCGCGTCTTCCTTCCGCCCGGCCTCGGCCTGCCGGGCGACCTCGATCCGGCGGGTTTCCTCGGCCTTGCGCGCTTCGTCGGCTTGGCGGACTTCTTCGGCTTTGCGGGCTGCTTCCGCTTTGCGCGCTTCCTCAGCCTTCCTGGCTTCCTCAGCTTTCCGGGCCTCTTCCGCTTTCCGGGCCTCTTCCGCTTTGCGGGCTTCCTCGGCCTTTCGCGCTTCCTCAGCCTGGCGGGCCTCCTCAGCTTTCCGGGCCTCCTCCGCCTTGCGGGCTTCCTCAGCCTTGCGGGCCTCCTCAGCCTTGCGGGCCTCCTCGGCTGCGTAGGCCTTGGCGGTCTCCCGGATCGCGGTGGATTGCGTACCGGCCTCGTCGAGCCACCCTTCCCACCGGCGCTGCATCGGCCGGATCAAGCCGCCACCCACCCCGACGACCACCACCCCCGCCACCGTGGCCAGCACCGTGATCAACAGCGGCCGCGTCACCGAGGTGGCGATCCGCACCTGATCCAGCGCGGCGATCACCCCCAGCGTGATGATCACGAGAGAGATCGCCCGAGCCAGGATCTTCCCGTACGCCAACGCCCCGAGCGCGCTCGCGACCAGGTCATAGACGGCGTTCGCGATAGCCGCGGCAACCACGATGATGATCACCGCCACCAGCGCGCGGGGCAGCCACGCGATCAACGAGGTGAGCAGATCGCTGACCGGGTTCGGGCCCCAGACCCCGAACGCGAGCTGCAGAGCGAACAGCAGGACCGCGTAAAAGACGATCTTCGCGCAGAGATCGCTCGCCCCGATCTGACCGCGAGCGAACAACCGGCCGAGCGGCCCGCGCTCGGCCGCCCGGTCGAAGCCGGCCCGTCGCAGCCCCTTGCCCACGCCGGCGCGCAGCAGACGCGCCACCACGTACCCGATCACCAGGATCGCGATGAAGGCCAGCGCGGACGGTATGAACAGCAGCACCGAACGCCACATGTCGCTGAGCCCTTGCCCCAGCCCGTCGCCGAACATCCGCGCCTCCCGCACCTCGGGCCGGCCGGCGTCCGTGCCGGCTTGTTGCGACCCTAAGACGCAACGAGCGACACCGCCCGCCGAGTCACCCGCTCAACCCGTCGAGCAAGGGCCGCCAACCCGGAAGCGAGCGCCATCAGCTCGGGAACGAGCCGCGGCCGTCCGTCACGACCCGGTCGACGGCGTATCCGATGGAGACGTCGACGGAGTGGCGGACGGCGTCGTCGACGGCGGCGGTGGCGCGACGGTCGGCGGCTTGGTCGTGGGCTTCTTCGTCGGGGTCTTCGTCACCGGCGGGAACTTGATCGTGGCGGTCGAGGTCGGCCGGGCCGTGGTCGGCCTCGGGTTGGACGGGTTCCGGGTCGTCGTCCGGGAGGACGGCGTGACCGTGGCCGGGCCACTCGCCGACGTCGACGGAACGGGCGGCGGCGCGGCCTCGGTCGGCGCGTCGGTGCTTTCCGGGAACTGCGGGTCCTCGGTGGAGGATTCCTCGGCCGGCGCGGCGCCCGCCGGGACCGCGGGGTCGGACGACCCGGTCCCGAAGATCGCGTACCCGACACCGCCCGCGAGCAGCACGCCGGCCGCCGCCACCGCGAGGACCAGCGCACGCTTGCGCTGTTCGCCGCGGTGCGTCCGGGGCAGCACCCGCGGCGCGGTGAGGTCGATGACGTCGGTCGCCGGCGCGGCCTCGGCCGGTCCGGACGGGAGCGGCGGCGGCCCCCACGGCACACCGCCCTGCTCATCGTGCTGATCCTCGTACCCGTTGCCGTAGACGGCGGTCGGCTGTTCGTCCTGCCCGTAGCCGCGGCGATAGGGCGCGTCCGCGTCCGCGTAGGGCCCACCCGGCTGCGGCGTTTCAAAGCCTTCCCGGTACGCCTCGTCGAAACGCTCCCCGCGCTGCTCGCCGCCCTGCGGACCGCCGAACGGCTCGCGCTGCGGCTCCTCGAACCGCTCCAGCTGCGGCTCCTCGAACCGCTCCGGCGGCGGCGCCGTCTCGAACCGGGGCGCCTCGAACCGTTCCTGGGGCGCGGCCTCAAAGCGGGGCGCCTCGAACCGCTCCGGCGGCGCCGGCTCGAAGCGCGGCGCCTCGAACCGCTCCGGCGGCACCTCCGAACGGAGCGTCGGCGCCTCGCGATACGGGTGGCCGTAGTCCTCCGGCCGCGGCTCCTCGGCACCCGCGCGATACGGGTGCTCGGAACCCTCCGGCAGCGGCGCCTCGGCCCGCTCGCGGTAGGGATGGCCGAAGTCTTCCTGGTCCGCACCACTCGGCGGCGCCGCGTGATCCCCGTCGCCGCGGTCCCGCTCGTCCGGGTGGTACGCGAGCTCGGCCAGCACCGAGTACCGGTCGCTCGGTGGCCCGTACTGAAGATCGTCGGCGTCGTCCCGGTCACCGTCGGCGTGCGCGGCTGCCCGGCGCGGAAGCTCGTCCGCACCGGACTGCTGCTCGTACGCGTAACCGTCCGGAGCATCCTGGCCGCCGTAACCCGGAGGCCGGTGCCCTGCCGTGGGCCAGGCACGCTCCGGATCGCCGTCGTCGGACGGCTGATATTCGGAGGCGTTGTCCCGGAAACCACGGCGCGGCTGACGGTCTTCGATCACGGCGGGGACTATATGTGACGCGCGTACGAATACACCAAGCTAGAACCGCACATCAAGCGGTCACACGGCGTAATCATGTGCGGAACCCGACATCGGACCCCGGAAAACGTACGCCCGGCCGTACCGTCAAGAATCGGACGGTTGGCCGGTGGGCCATCGTACGAATGGCCGAGGCGGGCTACGCTCAAGAGCATGGCCGGGGAGGGTGGGATGAGTCCGATGATGCCCACGCTTCCCCGCGAATCTCCGGGTGTGACCTGCGCCGAGATCATCGCCCGGCACGACTGGCCGGCCAGCCCGCTGGGACCGCGCGAGCACTGGGATCCGGCGGTCGCCGGCACCGTCGATCTGATCCTCGCATCGCCCATGCCGATGGCCTTGACGGTCGGGCCGCGGTTCATCCTGATCTACAACGACGCGTACGCGGATCTGATCGGCCCGCCGCATCCGGCCGCGCTGGGCCGTCCCGCCACCGAGGTCCTCGACGACCTCGCGGTGATCGACGGGGTGTTCCGCAGCGGCCGGCCGTTCCTCGAGGCGGAGACGCAGCTCACCGGCGACCGTCTGGTCACCCGCGGCCACTCGGCGGTGCGCGGCCGGGACGGTTCGGTGGCCGGCGTGCTCACGATCGCGGCCGAGACGACGCACGTCACCCGGCGTCTGCAGAGCCTCGGCGAGCTGACCTCGCGGCTCGCCGGGACGCTCACCATCGATGACGTCGCGCGCGTCGTCCTGGCGTACGCAATCGCCTCCTTTGATGTTGATCATTGTGTCTTCGCGGTCGACGACGCCGGTTCCTACCGGTATGTGCGGCGCATCCGCGGCGAGATGATGGACGAGGCCGACGAACGGCTGCCGCCGGTGTGGAAGAGGGCGCCCACCGAGTCCCGCGGCCCGATGGTGCTGGCCGCGCAGACCGGACGCCCGACCTTTGTGAGCGACGGTGAACCGCTGCGCGACGTCGCCACCGACCGCCACGAGCGACGGCTGCGCGCGCTCGCCGCGATGCCGTTGCGGACGCCGTCGGTGCGCGGCGCGCTGACCATGGGCTACCGCGCCGGTCACGCCTGGCTGCCGGCCGAGCGCGCGCTGCTCAACGCCGCGGCGCAACTGGTGGCGCAGGCCGCCGAGCGGGCCCGCCGGTTCGAGGCGCAGCACGGCACCGCCCAGTTGCTGCAGCGCAGCATGCTTCCCGAGCACCTGCCCGAGCTGGAGCGTTTCCGCATCGCGGCCCGCTACGACGTGGGCGTGGACGGCAACGCGGCGGGCGGCGACTTCTACGACGCGTTCGAGCTCACCGACGGCCGGCTGGCCATAGTGCTGGGCGACGTGGCCGGTCACGACGTCCGGGCTGCCGCGGTGATGGGCCAGGTCCGGGCCGCGCTGCGGGCGCTCGCGCTGACCGACGCGTCCCCGCCGAGCGTGCTGGCCGGGCTCGACCGGCTGGTCTTCTCCCTGGGCGCCGAGTCACGCAACGAGGAGATCTTCGTCACCGTCGTTTATGGACTGCTCGACCTTACCGACGGGACGATCACGCTGGCCAGCGCGGGCCACCCGCCGCCCGTCCTGCGCCGGGCCGGGCAAGCTGGCGAGGCACCCACGGCCGAGCTGGTCAAGGTGCCGCCGGGTGCGCCGCTGGGCCTGGGCGGGCGCTGGCAGACCGGTCAGCTGCGGCTGGAGCCGGGCGACTCGGTGCTGCTGTTCTCCGACGGCGTGGTGGAGCGCCGCGGCCGGCCGCTGGGCGACGGGCTGGACGCCCTGGTCGCGGCCGCCGCCGGGGCATCGAGTGGCGATCCGCGCAGCCTGTGCTCGCTGGCCACCGCGGCGGTGCCCGGGGTGACCGACGACGACGTGGCGGTGCTGGCCGTGGAGCGCGCGGTGGCGCTGAGCCGGTCCGCGCAGATGCTGGTGCCGGCCGAGCCGACCGGTCCGAGCCGGGTCCGCCAGTGGATGTCGGCGCGGCTGCGCGAGTGGTCGGTGCCGGACCAGGTGATCAGCGCGGCCATCCTGTGCACGAACGAGCTCACCACGAACGCGCTGCTGCACGCGGGCACCCCGGCGCAGGTCCACATCGACCTGAACGCCGAGCGCCTGCTGGTCTCGGTCGCCGACACCGGCACCCGCGGCACGGTGATCCGCACGCACGCCGACACGCTGAGCAGCCGGGGCCGCGGCCTGGGCCTGATCGAGGACCTGAGCGACTCGTGGGGCACCGACCCGACCGTGCGCGGCACCACGGTGTGGTTCGAGATGCTGCTGGCGGGCCCCCCGGGCGCCTGAGATCCGAAGCGCGCACGACCGGAGCGCCCCACGACCCGAAGCCTCCGCAATGCCCGGAGCGCGCAATGCCCGGAGCGCGCAAGACCCGGAGCGCGCAGGACCCGGAGCGCGCAAGACCCGGAGCGCGCAAGACCCGGCGCCCGGCAAGACCCGGTGCCCGGCAAGACCTGGATTGCCCGCGACGCCACCGCCCGGCCGGCGCGGCCATCAACTTCGCCGTGAGCTTCCACCATGTGGATTCCGCCGCCCACATCGTGGCAGGTTCGTAACCTTGGAGAGTTACGCCCATATATATCGACCCTAAGTCTCCAAGATCCGCATTCTGCGGCGCTCGCTCAGGGCATAAAAGCTACTTTACGGGACCGAAGAATCATCCACAGTGGAGTCGAGTCCCACCCAGCGGGAGGCGCTCCACGATGTGGTCAGCGATCCCGATTAGTGGGCACTCATCCCGATAGTTGGAAGCACTGCCCATCAGCACGCGGGAATCTCGCCGCTGAACGTGCGGCCGCGACACCAGCCGCTCAGCACCTTGACGGAAATATCGGATATGTCGACATCGTGGCCTGAACTAAGCGTGCCGGAACCCGACTCGACGCGCCGCGGCGATGGGCTGACCTGCGGCGCCGCCCCTTTCCGGCTCGGCATCGAGGGCCCACTCACGGTCCTCGATGTTTAGGGGTTCTTACAGACGCGTTACCTGTACAGTTCAACTGATTACTGAGTGTAGTAAAAAGACGCTCCAAAGCGGACATTGAACCCCAGGGTAGTGACGGCGCGTATTCAGTGCCGTAGAGTAAGGGGCAAATCGGGGACGTCCACGTTGGAGCGGTACATGCGGATCAGAGGATTTGCACCATCGACCCCGTGCTGGGTCGAGTTGACGACATCCGACCCGGCCGGAGCGACGGCCTTCTATGCCCGGCTGTTCGGCTGGGACATCGAGGGCGACCGTTTCCTGCTCGACGGGCGGGCCGTGGCGGGCATCAGCCGAAGTCGCCCGGACCGGCCCGAGGGCTGGCTGACCTATCTGGCCGCTCCCGATCTCGACCAGGCCGCCCAGCGCGTCCAGACGGCGTACGGGCGGCAGCTGACCTGGCCGGAGGATCGCCAGGGCGCGCGCAGCGTGATCGTCGCGGACGCGTCCGGCGCGGTCTTCGGGTTGTGGCAGGCGGCCGGTTTCGCCGGCACCCAGCTGCGCGGCGAACCGGGCACGATGGCCTGGTCCGACCTGCTCACCGACGACGTTTCCCGGGCGACCTCGTTCTACGCGGCGGCGTTCGGCTGGTCGCTGACCCACGAGTTCGGCAGCGGCGAGTGGCTGACCGAGGCACACGACTCGGTGGCCGGCGTGATCTCCGGGCGTGGCGACCGGCGCTGGCAGCCGTCGTTCCAGGTGGCCGACTGCGCCGAGATCGGCGACCGGGCCGCGCGGCTCGGCGGGCGTGTGGTGGCCGGTCCGATGGAGATGGGGCTGGGCAGCTACGTGGAGATGGTCGACCCGTTCGGCGCCCCGTTCGCGATCACCGCGCCGGTGCACCGTCCGGTCGAGCTGACCGTGGCCTACAACGACGTGACCGGCATGGAGCTGACGTACGGCGGATAGCGCGTTCGCATCAGGAAAGGCCGGCCCCGGTGCCGGCCTTTTTTCTTCCCGGTACGTCAACCCGAGTTGACACGACGCAGATGTCAACGTAAGTTGACGGCATGAGCGAAGCTATCGACCTCGCCGCGGCGGCGAGCAGCGCCGACCCGCGGGTGGGTCTGCGTGCTGTCGTCGCGCTGCGCCGCCTGCTCGAGGGGCTCGAGCACCTCCAGGTGGCCAACGCCCGCAGCAAGGGCTGGTCCTGGCAGGAGATCGCGGACGCGCTCGAGGTGACCCGTCAGGGCGTACACAAGAAGCACGCCCGCCTGATGCCGATGTCGGACCCACGGAAGGACTGAGATGTTCGAGCGTTTCACCGCCGGGGCGCGGCGGGTCGTCGTCGGGGCGCAGGCCGAGGCCCGGGCGCTCGGCCACGGACACATCGGCACCGAGCACGTGCTGATCGCGCTGCTCGCCGAGGACGACGGAACCATCGCGCCGCTGCTGCAGGGCGCCGGCATCGACGCCGATTTCGTCCGCGCCGACGTACGGCGGCGGGTCAGCGAGCCGTACGAGCCGGATCTCTCTTTTGCCGACGCCGACGCCGAGGACACCGCGGCGCTGAAGGCGATCGGCATCGACCTGAACGCGGTGCGCGCCGCCATCGAGGCGAACTTCGGGGCCGGAGCGCTGCACCTGCCCCGGCCGGCGAAGAAGAAACGCGGCCTGTTCGGGCGCTTCTACGCCGGCGACGAGACCCGCGGGCACATCCCGTTCACGCCGCGCAACAAGAAGGTGCTGGAACTGTCGTTGCGCGAGGCCCTGCGGCTCAAGCAACGGTTCATCGCGCCCGAGCACCTGCTGCTCGGCATCCTGCGCGAGGGCAAGGGCCTGGCCGCGCAGATCCTCGCGGAGAAGAACGTCGACTTCGACAAGCTGCGCGACGACCTGGAACGTTCGTTGAAGCGGCGCGCCGCCTAGCCGCGGTAATACAACCTCAACTGGTGGCCGTCGGCGGTGTGGTGCCAGCCCACGTCGCCGATCGCCTCGATGCCGGGCCGCCGCTCCAGCCAGTCGGCGGCCAG
Source organism: Actinoplanes sp. TBRC 11911 (assembly GCF_012933445.1). Lineage (GTDB taxonomy): Bacteria > Actinomycetota > Actinomycetes > Mycobacteriales > Micromonosporaceae > Actinoplanes. Next base: position 329,498 of record NZ_JABBNC010000004.1, on the reverse strand, counting down.
CGCGAACGCCTCGGCCGGCGTGTCCCCCACGAAGATCACCCGGCGCTCCCACTCCTCGTAGACGGCGGCCCGGGTCCGCGGCACCGGCCCGCCGGCGACCGGGTCCGGGCCGTAGACGACAGCGGTCGGGCCGACCCGGCGCCCGTCCAGCACGGCCTGCACGAACCAGTCGTTGATCGTGTCGTCGTGGTCGACCGTCCAGCCGTCCAGCCGGCGGATGTCGTCGGCGATCGCCTGGCGGGCGGCCTGCAGGGCGGCATCGAGTGTGGCGAGCTCGTAGTCCTCGCCGTTGTACTCCACCCGGTACGCCATGTGCGCCGCCTCCGCAAGAGGCCTCGATGATAATGACCATCCGGCTCCCGGGAAATGGCGTGCGCCGGACGTCACCACGCCGCTACCGTCGGGCGCCGTGACCGACATCTACTGGCCTCCCGACGTGGTGACCGAGGTCTGCCTCGAAGCGATGGCCACCGGGTGCGTCCAGGGCATCCCACTGGAAGCCGGCCCGGAGGATCTTCCGGAACGGCTCGGCGCCCCCGACCCGGACGGGCACGGCCGGTTGTTCGAGCAGCGCTACTGGAACGCCGGCCACTCGATGACGCGCGACTGGAACCTGCTGCGCGCCTTCTACTACCGCGACGACCTACGCGACCCGTGGTCCTGCCACGAGATCGTCATCGAGCCGCCGCGACTGGACGACTACCCTCCGAAGTGGTCGACCCTCGCCGCGGAACTCCGTCGACACGGGTATCGCTACAGCACCGAGGACGACCTGGATTTCGACCTACACACCGTCACCGCATCCTGGGTGCGGGTGCGCGTCGCCGGCAAGCATCAGCACCGCCCGAGGCCGGGGCGGCTGTTCCACATCGAGATCCGTTCCATGCTGATGAACCCGATCCCGAAGCGCCTGTGGGGCCCGCTCCGCAACGAGATGCGGGCGCTCGGGAAAGCCGACACCCGCACGTGGCGCACCTGGCAGGCACGGCACGCCACCACCACGACCGAGTTCGAGGCGGTGTTCGAGGCGCTTTTCATCCTGTACGGGGGTGAGCCGGCCCGTGACGAGGAATGGACCGCGTTGTCCCTGTGGTTCCTGGACCAGGCCCGTGCGGTCTTCCGCCCCGAGGACTGGACGTATCACTGGGCGAAGTTTCAGCGGCGGTGGCCGGCCCTGATCTCGCCGGCCGAGGTGACCCGCACCTGCCTCGCCGCGCTGCCCATGACGCTCGCCGAGGCTTGCGCGCTCCCGACGACCTGGCGCGACGTATCCCCGGACGACGCCCGGCGCGCCCGGATGACCCGTGCACTCCTGGCTTTCGCCGCCGCGGCGGCCCCGGACGAACTCGAGGCCGCCGAGCTGAGCAGATGGCGCGACGACCTGCGGTGGCTCGCGGCGGTCAACTCCTGCTGACCCGCATGGCGGGGTCCGCGGTACGGGCGAAGCCGAGCGACTCGTAGAGCGGCTCACCGTCCCGGGTGGCCATCAGCGTTATGCGCGGCACGCCCCGGGCCTCGAACCAGTCGAGCAACGCCGTCATGCACGCTCGCGAATAACCCCGGCGGCGCATGTCCGGGTCGGTGGCCACGTTGTAGACGTAGCCGTTGCTGCCGCCCGGGTTGCCGGGAGCGCCCATCCGCTGCTCGATCGTGCCCACCGCGCAGGCCGCCAAGCCGTCGCCGGCCGGGCGGTCCACCACGAAAGCCGCGATCGCCGGCGACGGGTCGGTGAGCTTCGAGGTGAGGAAGCGGCGGGCCGGCTCGCGCCAGTCGTCGTCCCAGGGGCCCCGGTGGAACGCGCGGAGCAGCACGGCGCGCAGGCGGAGCAACTCTTCGACGTCCTCGACGGTGGCGGCGCGGGCGGTCACGTGTGCGGGACGCGGCCGGCCGGCACGATGCCGAGGCGGCCCTTCTTGAAGTCCTCGAACGCCTGCTTCAGCTCGTCCTGCGTGTTCATCACGAACGGGCCGTAGTGCGCGACCGGCTCGCGGATCGGGCGGCCACCCATGATGAACAGCTCCATGGCCAGGACGTTCGCGTCCTGCTTCGGGTCGGCGGCGACGCGGATCGCGTCACCGTCCCCGTGGGACGCGAGCTGGCCCATGCGAATCTGGTGCAAGTCCGTACCGACCCAGCCGTGCCCCGCCAGCACGTAGACCAGCGCGTTGTAGTCGGGCTGCCAGGGCAGATCCAGCTGGGCGCCGGGCTGTAAGGACACGTGCGCCAGGTTGATCGGCGTGTGCGTGCTGCCGGGGCCCTCGTAGCCGGCGATCTGACCGGCGATCACGCGGATGAGGCTGCCACCGTCCGGTGTGGTCAGCAGCGACGCCTCCTTGCCGCGGATGTCCTGATATTTCGGGGCGATCATCTTCGCGGCCCGCGGCAGGTTGACCCACAGCTGCAGGCCGTGGAACAGGCCGCCGCTGGTGACCAGGTGCTCGGGCGGCGCCTCGATGTGCAAAATCCCCTGGCCGGCCGTCATCCACTGGGTGTCGCCGTTGGTGATCGTGCCGCCGCCACCCATCGAGTCCTGGTGGTCCATGATCCCGTCGATCATGTAGGTGACCGTCTCGAAGCCGCGGTGCGGGTGCCACGGGGTCCCTTTCGGCTCCCCAGGCGCATAGTCGATCTCACCCATCTGGTCGAGGTGGATGAACGGGTCGAGCTCCGGCATGGTCAGGCCGGCGAACGCGCGGCGGACCGGGAAACCCTCACCCTCATAACCGGAGGGCGCGGTGGTCAGCTTGCGCACCGGCCGGTACGCCGTGGCGACCGGGTCGAGCTTCGGCAGGCGCGGCAGGACGAGGACGTCGTCAACGCTGATCGCGGGCATCTCAGGCCTTCCTGACTTTGTCGAAAACACGGCCGATGATGTCGAGCTCGTCGGGGTCGAGCCGGTCGATGAAGCTGTCCCGGACGGTGATCAGGTGCAGCGGTGCCGCGTGCTCCAGGGCCGCCATGCCCTCGTCGGTGAGCACCGCCTCCTGGCCGCGGCCATCCTCCGGACAGGGCTGCTTGCGGACCATGCCGCGCTTCACCATCGAGTTGATCTGGTAGGTGATGCGCGAAGGTGAGAAGACCAGCCGGCCGGCCAGCTCGCCCATCCGCAGCCGCCGATCGGGGGCCTCGGAGAGCACCACCAGGACGTGGAAGTCGTTCATGCTCAGGCCGGTCTTCGCACGCAGGTCGTCCTCGAGGTGCGTGTGCAGGGCCCACGAGCTCTCGATGAAGGTGCGCCACACCTTCTGCTCCGAGTCGGTCAGCGGATCGGCCATGGTCAGACTCTAACTCCTTCAGATTTGAAAGACTAGGTGCTTTCCCTCACCCGCAAACTATCCGCCCGCCCACTCCATTCCTGGAAGCGAGGCGCCACTCCTCTAGTGTGTCCCGCATGGGGATGATCGAGCGATTCGCGAACCTTGTCGTTCGTGGCGGCGTCAACGTGCAGCCCGGCCAGCTTGTCGTGATCGAGACCGAGATCGCCCACGTGGAGGTCGCGCGTGCGGTTGTCGACGCGGCCTATGCCGCCGGCGCCGGTTACGTCGAGATGGTCTGGAGTGACGGGCCGATCCACCGTGCCACGCTCGAGCACGCGACCGCCGAGACGCTGTCGGCCAGCCGCCGCTGGGCGTTGACGCGGATCGAGGAGTGGAACGAGGCCGGCATCGCCCGGATCAACCTGATCGGTGACCCCTATCCGCATCTGTTCGACGGCATCGACCCGGTCAAACTCGCGGCCAAGCGCACCGAGGAGGTGCTGGCCCGGCGAAAAGGCACGTACCAGACCGTCCGCTGGACCGCCGCCGCGGTTCCGGACCCGGGCTGGGCGGGGCAGATCTTCGGCGAACCGGACACCGAGCGGCTCTGGGAGGCGGTCGCCACCGCGATGCGGCTGGACGGCGACGACCCGGTCAAGGAATGGCAGGAGCGTGCCGCGACCCTGGCCGCCCGCGCCAAGCAGCTCGACGAGCTGGACCTGGATGAGGTCCGCTACCTGGGCGAGGGCACCGATCTCACGGTCGGCCTGGTGGCGAACAGCCGCTGGACCGGTGGTGGCCTCACCGACGAGCACGGCGTCGCGTACCTGCCGAACATCCCCACCGAAGAGGTCTTCACCAGCCCGGACCGGCGTCGCGCCGAGGGCACCATCCGGCTGACCAAACCGTTGGTGCTCAACGGCAAGCTCGTCGAGGGACTGCGTGCGACGTTCCGCGACGGCCGGATCACCGAGGTGACCGCCGACGCGAACGCCGACGTGGTGCGGGCCCAGCTCGACCTCGACGAGTCGGCCCGCCATCTGGGCGAGGTCTCGCTGGTCGACCGGGACAGCCGGATCGCCAAGGCGGGCATCGTCTTCCACAACACGCTGTTCGACGAGAACGCCGGCTGCCACGTGGCCTGGGGTCAGAGTTTCCCGTTCGCGGTCGAGGGTGGCTTCGCGATGACGCCCGAGCAGCGCGCCGAGCTCGGGCTGAACAACGCGCCGGTGCACACCGACGTGGTGATCGGCGGCGACGGCATCACGGTGACCGGCCGTGGGCCCAAGGGCACGGTCACCATCATCTCCGACGACGACTGGGTGCTGTGATCAACAGCTCAACCGATCAGCAGGATGGCGGCCGTGCCGAGCACGACCAGCAGCAGGAGCCCGATGAGCAGGCCCTTCTCGGTGGAGGCTTCGGGGGTGACGAGCGGCTCACTGCTCATGGAGATCCTCCGAAATGCGTGCGGTGGCGGGCGGGCTTAGCGTTGAGTCGTGTCGTTGCCGGAGTGGTTTCTCAGTGCCGACGAGCGCGGCAACCCGAACAGCTCGATACCCACGTGGTGCAGCGGAAACTCGGCCGAACCGCTTATTCACGGTAAAACATATTTTGCCCGGCTCGCCGAGGAGGTGACCAGCCTCCGGGAGGGTGACCACCTGTTCTTCACGGACTGGCGCGGCGATCCGGACGAGCGGGTGGCCGACGACGGCCCGACGATCGCCGAGCTGTTCGCGGCGGCGGCGCGGCGCGGGGTGATCGTCAAGGGTCTGCTGTGGCGCTCCCATCTGGACAAGATGGCGTACAGCGAGGAGGAGAACCGCAGCCTCGGCGACGACATCGAGAAGGCGGGCGGCGAGGTCCTTTTGGATCAGCGCGTACGCCGCGGCGGGTCCCATCATCAGAAACTGGTCGTGCTGCGGCATCCGGGCCGGCCCGAACTCGACATCGCGTTCGCCGGCGGGATCGACCTGTGTCACAGCCGCCGGGACGACGAGCGCCACCTCGGTGATCCGCAGGCGATGGCGATGGCCGAGGCGTACGGGAAAACTCCGCCCTGGCACGACGTGCAGCTGGCGTTGCGGGGGCCGGTGGTGGGCGCTCTTGATCTGACCTTCCGGGAGCGGTGGACCGATCCGGCGCCGCTGGACCAGGGCCCGATCGCCACCGTCACCGACAAGCTGAAGCACGCCGACCTGCACGTCGACGCGTTGCCGCCGGCGTTGCCCGATCCGCCCCCGACCGGCACGCTGGACATCCAAACCATCCGGACATATCCCGCTATGAGGCCCGCGTACGGGTTTGCGCCGGACGGTGAGCAGACCATCGCGCGCGGCTACACCAAGGCGATCAAACGGGCCCGCAAGCTGATCTATCTCGAGGACCAGTATCTGTGGTCGCGGGAGGTCGCGCAGCTGTTCGCCGACGCGCTGCGGGCGAACCCGTCGCTGCACCTGATCGCCGTGGTGCCGCGGCATCCGGACGTGGACGGCCGCCTGCAACTGCCGCCCAATCGCATCGGCCGTGAGCTTGCGCTTTCCTTGTGTACGCGGGCAGCGCCCGACCGCGTGCACGTCTTCGATCTGGAGAATCACCAGGGCACGCCGGTCTACGTGCACGCGAAGGTGTGCGTGATCGACGACGTGTGGTGCAGCGTGGGCAGCGACAACTTCAACCGGCGTTCGTGGACGCACGACAGCGAGCTGTCCAACGCCGTGCTCGACGAGACGCGCGACCAGCGGCAGCCACGGGATCCGGCCGGGCTCGGCGACGGGGCCCGCGAGTTCGCACGCGACCTGCGACTGTCGCTGATGCGCGAACACCTTGACGCGGCGAACGACGACGACCTGATCGACCCGGAGGCCGCGGTGCGCACCGTGACGGCGGCCGCCACCCGGTTGCGGGACTGGCACGCGTCCGGCGAGAAGGGTCCGCGTCCGCCGGGGCGGGTGCTGCCGCACCAGATCGAGCGGCTGCCGTGGCGTCAGCGGTGGTGGGCGCTGCCGGCGTATCGGCTCGCCTACGACCCGGACGGGCGGTCGTGGCGGGACCGCATGGCCGGCCGCTGGTAGCCGATCAGCGCGGCAGCTCCCAGTCGGTGGGCACCCAGATCGGTGCGTGCCGGTCGCCGGACAGGGTCAGGCCGACGCGCCAGGCGGTCATCGGCGGGCGGCCCTCGGCCAGCCAGCGGTCCAGGATCGCGACGGCGTCGGTCGCGTACTCGGTGGCCTCGTCGCCGCCGGCCAGCACGGTGCCGTCGGGCAGGATCGCGGCGCCGCCGGTACGGGGTTCGTCGAGGAGCATCAGGCAGGATTGCTCGTGCGGCGGGATCGCGGCGTGCGCGGCGCGGCGGTGCCAGACGCCGGCCGCGTACCAGAGATCGCGGTACGCGGAACCGTCGAGCGGGCCGGCGAAGCGCGGGCCGGTGTAGTCGACGAGTTCCACCATGCTGTCCGCGGCGGCCGGGGCTGGGAACGAGCCGGGGTGCCCGGCCGTCAACGGACCCGCCGCGACCATGAAACCGGACGGCGAGACCACGGACGCGACCACCCGGTCGCCGCGCGCACGGACCGCGAGCACCGGGTGGAAACCCGCGTGCTCCACCGGGGCGATCACCAAACCCTCGGGCGTGAGCTGTGCCAGCCATCGCGGCGAGATCCCGGTGACGCCGACCGTGACGATCACGCGGTCGAAGCGTACGGGAGGGAAGCCGTCGTAGCCGTCGCCCTGCTCGACGCGTACGCCGGAAATCCCGGCCCGGGCAAGCGCGGAGCGCGCCCGGTTCGCCACGTCCTCCTGGACGTCGATGCTGACCACCTCGGCCCCGAGCGCGGCGAGCAGGGCGGCGTTGTAGCCGGTGCCCGCGCCGATCTCCAGGACCCGCTCCCCCGGGTGCACGTCCAGCGCCATGATCATGAGCGCCATCAGCGACGGCTGGCTGGACGAGCTGGTCGGCACCCGGCCGTCCATCTTGGTCACCAGCACGTCGTCGGTGTAGACCGTGGCGAGGAAGTCCTTGTCGGCGGGCAGCACCCAGCTGCCGTCGCGCCGCTGGAAGCCCTCCGGCACGAACGCCTCCCGCGGCACCCGGGCGAAGGCCGCGATCAGCTCCGGCGACAGCTTGACGCCGCTGTGCCGGATCTGCTCGACGAGACGACCGCGCGGACCGCTCACCAATCCACCATAGAGGCGGCGCGTTCGAGCGCGGCCGGAATGTCGTCCGCGTGGTACGGCCATTCGGAAGGTTCGATGGCGTCGAGGAAGGCCGCGTAGACCGCCGCTTCGCGCAGGGCGGCAACGGGACGCAACAGCCGGACGGCCCGGTGCGGGTCGCTGCCGGGCACGGTGCTTTTCCAGCGGTACGCCCATTGATCGGTCAACGGGCCGGGATCGTCCAGGTCGCCCACGAGTCGCAGCAGGTCGAACGCCGGGTGGCCGAGGAAGCTGTCCCCCCAGTCGATGATCGTGCAGCGCCCGGCGGCGTCCGCGCGCACATTGCCGACGTGCAGGTCGCCGTGCACGATCGTGTCCGGGATCCGGCACTCGCGCACGGCGGCCAGCCGCTCCGGCAGCCCGTCGATCAGCTCCCGCAGCCCGTCGATGGTGTCCAGGTACGGGGTGGCGACCTTGGTGAGGTGTTCGGCGCTGAGCCGCCCGTCCGGGATCGTCGCCTCGATCATCTGCCGCCGGTCCTCGTCGGCCAGAAATCGCACGAACTCGGCCTGTACGGGATGCCACGCGGCCAGGACGTGCTCACGCAGCCCGGGCCCGGCGCCGTACGCGTCCTCGCCCGGGACGTGGCGCATCAGGATGCGGCCTTCCTCGCCGGCGACGATGACGTACGGGACCAGGGCGGGCGCGAGTTTCGACACCAGGCGGATGGTTTCGGCTTCGTGCGCGAAGAACTCCGGCACCTGCTTGAGCCAGGCGACCGGGTTACCGCGGGCGTCGTCGAGGCGCCAGACCGCGGAGAGGTTCCAGGTCCGCACCTGGTGGGCGGTGACGAGGTTGCCGAGGACGGTGCGCGCCCAGTCGACCGAGGCCGCGGGTCCGCCGGGGAGGGCGTAGGGCGGGCGGCCGGGCGGGGAGTCGGGGGTGCGCTCCTCTTGGGGTTGCTGCGGTTTGGCCTGGCGGGATGGGGAGGCGCGCTTGCCCGGTGGGAATCCGGCTGGGCGCTTGGGTTTGGGCGGCTGGGTGGGGCGGGCGCTTTGGGGCGGAAGAGTGGGGCGGGCGCTTTGGGGCGGCGCGGTCGGGCGGGCGCTTTGGGGCGGCGCCGTCGGGCGGGCGCTTTGGGGCGGCGCCGTCGGGCGGGCGCTTTGGGGCGGCGCCGTCGGGCGGACACCTTGCTGCGGTGCGGTCGGTCGGATGGCTTGGGGCGGTGCGGCCGCGCGATCGGCCACCCTCATCATGCGCCCGGACAAATCCGATTTTTCGGATATCTGAGCCAAATACGTGACGTGACCACCCGGTGGTCTCGCGCGATCCGCCGCCAGTAATCGCAAGACCTGCACGTCACTGAGCCCCGCCGCCTCGGCGAAGCCGGCGACGTCTTGCCACCAGGGCGTCGGCACCTCGAACGGCGGCAGCTCCCCGATCGGTTCGCCGTCCCCACCGGCAATCACGAGAGTCACTGTGCGCGTCATGACGCCCGCCGAGATCGCGTTACGACCGCGTCCGCGTACTCGCAGCTCATTCCCACGTGGACCATTGTCTCATGACTAGACCCGTGACCACTCGCCCGGGGCCGCGGGCGACGAGCAAAAGGAGATGGCGAGTCGCCGTGGATCGTGCAGCCGGCGCGCGTGAGGCGGCCGGTGTTGAGGCAGAGAAACACCGCAGGCCGCCCACCTCGCATATCCGATATTTCCGGTGACTGTCCTGGACCGGCGACCCGCTGCGCCCGGAGGACGGCGCGAGGCGCGAGGCGGAAGACGGCAGACGGCAGACGGCAGACGGCAGACGGGAGACGGGAGACGCCCATCATGCGGGATGAGCAGCCGCCTGCTGGGACCGGCGACCACATTCCGGACCCGGCGTCCGCGATGTAGGACACCCGTCCACTGTGGAGGACGTTTTGTTCAACAATGTCGCTTTCTCTAACCCGATTTCTCGGCTCGGACGCGAACCTTGGAGAGTTATGGCTCATATGTGGGCGCAACTCTCCAAGGTCTCAAAGTCAGGCCGAAAACGCGGGCCACAAAGCCCGTAAAATGGATAAAACAACCGTCCTATTTGGATGGTTGCCCACGAGGCGGTCAGTGTTTGTCGAATAGCGAGACGACTGCCAGGCGCACGCGACTAAGTGCCAGCTCACCGCTGCGCTTTAACAGGAAAAATCCTGCTTTATGCCCTCAAGCCAGGCGCCGCACGAGCGACAGTCGGCAGACCCGTCATTACCGCCGCCGGGCACGTTAGGTGGCCCCCACGGCAGGCCGCCAGCCACGCATCAGGCCTAGCGGGCTTAGCTCGCCCCACGGCAGGCCGCCGGCTACGCCTCGGGCCTGGCGGGTCAGCTCGCCCCGCAGCAACTCGCCAGCCACGCTTCGGGCTTGACGTGGTCAGCTCGCCCCACGGCAGGTCGCCGACCACGTCTCGGGCCTTACGGGGTCAGCTCGCCCCACGCCAGGTCGCCGACCACGCCTCGGGCCTTACGGGGTCAGCTCGCCCCACGCCAGGTCGCCGACCACGCCTCGGGCCTTACGGGGTCAGCTCGCCCCGCAGCAACTCGCCGGCTACGACCCGGGCTTGGCGGGGAGCGTGCCCACGAAGGCCCGCGCCTCGGCCAGCCAGCCGTCGAGCTCCGGGTCGTCGAGCTGCTCCGGGGCCACCAAAACCCAGCCGCGCATGCCTCGGCCGCCGACCACGAACGGGCGTACGCCCGGCCTGGTCAAGGCTGCCTCGATGGCCTCGGGTGGCAGGCGGACGATCAGCTCGTCGGCGTGGACGCCCACGGTCATGTTGCCGTTGGTCAGGAAGGCCAGGCCGCCGAACATCTTGCGCGCGTGCACGGCGGGGTCCACGTCGAGGCGTTCGTGCAGCCGTTCGGCCAGGTGCTCGTCGTATGCCATGACACATGATGGCTCAGCGGAGCGCGTGCCGGCGGAACTTTTCGTCGAGGAAGCCGGGGGCCGGCCGGCCGTGCAGGCGCAGCCGGGCCATGCCGCCGTCGGGGAAGATGTCGAGGCGTACGTGGGTGGCGACTCGGCCCGGGCGTACCGGGAATCGGTGGGGGGTGTCGGGGAGCAGCGGGGTGCGCGGCAGGATGTCGAACCACTCGTCGGCGTCGGCGCCGCGCACGGAGGCCGAGCTGGGCGCGTTGCCCTTGAAGTAGCTCGTGTCGAGGTCGACGAGGCTGATCTCGCCGGGGGCGGCCAGCTCGACGATCACCCAGTCGTTGTCGTCGTCGCGGCGGCGCGAGGTCTCCCAGCCGTCGCCCATGTGGCGGGCCTGGCCGGGCATGAGCATGTTCTGCGGGTGGCCGTAGAACATGTTGCTGCAACCGGTGATGCGGGCGCCGTGCGCGATGGCGGCCAGATCGAACGTCTCGGGGAGCAGGGTGGGATCGGGGACCGCTTCGCCGTGGATGCGCAGCCGGGCGACGCCGCCGTCCGGATAGATCGTGAGGCGCACGTGGGTGAAGCGGGTCGAATCGTCGACGGGGAAAAGGTTCCGAGTGTCTCCTTTGATAGGACATTTCGGAATCAGCGTCTTCCATCCTGAAATTTCGTGAGAAAGAGGAAAGCCAGACACGGCAGCCGCCTCAATCGACGCGTACGGCGGGAAGTTGCCGGTAAAGAACGCCGTATCAATGTCCACCCCGTGAATCACCCCGGGCGCCCCCAACCGCACAATCGCCACATCTTCCCCGGGTTCGCGACGCCGCCGAGTCTCCCACCCGTCGTACACCTGCCCCTTATGCCCGAACGTACGCGGCGTGAAAACCGGCGGCTCCGGCAACACGAGGTGGTCCGCCGCGGCGAAGAGCTCATCGGTCGCATAAATGACCCCGCCACCAAGCGCCCGCGACGCCAAATCGGGCAGCAGCGTGAACTCGTCAGCCATCACGTGTCCCCTCGCTTCAGCAAGCGACCCCCGGGCCGCGAACCGGTCACTTCACGACCCCGCACCCACGTACTCCGGACGACGCCGTGCAGGGTCCGACCGGCGTACGGGGTGACCTTGTGCCGATGATGCAGCCGCTCCGGATCGACCACGAGCGTCGCCTCCGGATCGAACGCCACCAGATCCGCGTCGGCGCCCACCTCGATCCGCCCTTTGCGCGTGAGCCCCACCAGATCGGCGGGGTTGCGCGACATCCAGCCGACCACATCGGACAGCCGGAAGCCCCGCTCCCGGGCGGCCGTCCACATCACCGGCAGGCCGAGTTGCACCGACGCGATACCACCCCACGCCTGCGCGAAGTCGCCGCGTTTCAGGTCCGGTGTGCACGGCGAGTGGTCGCTCACCACGCACGTGATCACACCGTCGGCCAGCGCCTGCCACAGCCGGTCGGCGTTGCCGGCGTCCCGGATCGGCGGGCAGCATTTGAACTCCGTCGCGCCCGCGGGGATTTCGGCCGCGTCCAAAGTCAGGTAGTGCGGGCAGGTCTCGGCGGTGACGCGTACCGGGAAAGCCTCTTTGATCGTGTCGACCGCGGCGGCTGCCGAGAGATGCAGGATGTGGACGCGCGCCCCCGCTTTCGAGGCCTGCGCGATGGCGGTCCGCACGGCGGCAACCTCGGCTTCTGGCGGCCGCGAGTCCAAAAAATCCCGATATTTCGCGAAATGCGAAGAAGCACGCAGGTGAAGCGGATCCTCGGCATGCACCACGAAGAGCGCCTCAACAGCACCCATAGCCGCACCAAGCTGATCGGCACTCAACGGCGGAAACTCCGGCACCCCCGAGTCGGCAAGAAACGCCTTGAACCCGAAAACTCCCGCTTCCAACATTCCCGACAAGTCGGATAAATGCCCGGGAACCGCCCCGCCCCAAAATCCCACATCAACGTAAACCTGCCCAGCAGCCGCCTTCCGCTTGATCTCCAGCGCATCGACATCCACCGTCGGCGGCAAGCTATTCAGCGGCATGTCCACAATCGTGGTCACCCCACCGGCAGCGGCCGCCCGCGTAGCCGTAGCGAACCCCTCCCACTCCGTCCTCCCCGGCTCATTGACATGCACATGCGTATCGACCAGCCCCGGCAGCAACGCGAGATCCCCGAGGTCACGCTCCTCGTCGGCCGGGATCCGCGCCCCATACTCCCGCACCGCCACGACGACCCCGCGCTCCACGGCGACGGCCACCCCGCGCTCCTCCCCCGCGACGACACCCCGCCGGGACCGCACCACGAGATCAGCCATGCCTAACCATATCCGCGTACGCCGTCGATCCCGCCCCAACCGCACCACGAAGTCCCCCGCCTCCGGCGGCTGCCGCGGCCGGCTCCCCGGCCCCTTGCGCCGATCACCCCCGACCGGCCCCTGCCCACCTCGCGGCGGGCATCTTGTCCGGGTTGGAAATCCACAGCACACCGGCGATCCGGCCGTCCGCGATCTCGAGTGCGCAGACCTGCCATCGCGAACCCCGCCGCACGAGAACGCCCGGTTCCCCGTTGACGTCGACCATCCGGAACGTGGTCCCGGGCCGCTTGGCGATGGTTCCGGCGAACAGCCGCGCCACCTTGTCGGCCCCGGACACCGGTCGCAACGCGGCGCTCACCTTGCCACCGCCGTCCGTCCACAGTGTCACATCGTGGGCGAGCAGCCGCTGCAGTCCGGCCCGGTCCCCGGTGCGCGCCGCGACCAGGAACTGTTCGACCAGGTCGTGGTGGACGCCCGGATCGACCGGAAACCGCGACCGCTCGGCGGCGAGCCGCGCGACGCCACGCCGGTGCAGCTGGCGGGTGTGGTCGGCGCGCAGCCCGAGGATCCCGGCGATCTCCTCGTAGGGCAGTTCGAACGCCTCCCGCAGCACGTACACCCCGCGCTCGGGCGGGGTGAGCTGCTCCATGAGCCGCAGCGTGGCGAGCGACAGGGTGTCCCGTTGCGCCACCGTGTCGGCCGGCCCGGCCTCGTCGGCACGCACCGGCTCGGGCAGCCACGTCCCGACGTACGTCTCGCGCCGCCGGTACACCAGTCGCATGCGGTCGATCGCCAGCCGGGAGACGACCGCGACCAGAAACTGCCGGCTGCCGTGTATCGCCGCATGGTCCACTCCGGACCATCGCAGCCAGGCTTCCTGCACCACGTCCTCGGCGTCGGCGAAGCTGCCGAGCATGCGATAGGCGACACCCAGCAGCACCGGCCGGTGCTGCTGGAACACCCGGGCCGGCGGCTCCGCACCGCCGGCCCGGATCGCGGATGTCGTGTCCCTCACCGTCCCTTGTGCACGTTGAGCCAGGCGATGACGTCGTCCGCCGCGCCGCCGTCCTTGCCGGAGGTCAGCACGCCGTAGTGGTCCTTGCCCGGATACAGGCGGAACTCGGCGGCGCTGCCGGACGCGCGGGCGTTGAGAACCGCCTGCCACGTCACGGCCGGCTTGATCGACGGGTCCTGGTTGCCCTGCAGCAGCAGGATCGGGCCGGCGGTGTTGCGTCGAGGCTCGCTCTGCTCGTCCAGCCAGCTTTGTATCCGCAGCGCGGCCTCGGGTGTCTGCGGGGTGAACTGGTAATCGGTCAGGCCCGCACCGAGGTTCGCGGAGAACTCGGTCCAGATCTCCGCGGTGCACTCCTGCTCGGCCTTGGGCAGCAGGGCCAGCGCCTGCTTACCCAGGTACTGGTCGTATCGGAGGTCGGGATGAACCGTCTTCAGACCGTGCAGGGCGAGCAGATAGAACCCGCGGTCGACCGGTCCGGGTGAGCCGTATTCGTACGCCACCCCCACGTTGGTCACCGGCGACAGTCCCACCGTGCCCCGGAAGTCGAGCCCCTTGCCCCAGCTCGGGGCCAGCTCGCCGGCGGCGAGGGCGGCCTGCCCGCCCTGCGAGTGCCCGACCGCGAACCAGGAGTGCGACAGCGCCGGGTCCGCCTGGATGCCGGCCCGGACCGCGTCGATCACCCCACGGCCTTCACTGTCCGAGACGATGTAGGGATGCTCGCCCGCCGTGCCGAGCCCTTCGTAGTCGGTGGCCGTCACCGCGTACCCGGCCTTGAGCAGCATCGCGACAAACCCGCCGTAGCCGTACAGGTCGACCTTCCCGTCCGCGTCCAGCGCGGTCGAGGGCGCACACCGGTCGATGATCCCGGACGATCCGTGCGCCCAGGAGACCACCGGCCAGCCGTTCTTCGGCGGCTTCCCCTTCGGCGTCAGCAGCGCGCCGCTCACCACGATGGGCGCGCCGCCCAGCGACTGCGACCGGTAGAGAATGCGGTCCGCCCGCGCGGCCACCGACGCGAGCCCCGGGTCAAGGTTCCCGATGGGGGTGGCCGACACCAGCGTCCCGGGCCCACCCGGCCGCCCTGGCGCCGCGGGCACAGCCTGCCGGCCCGGCGTCGGCCCGCCCGGCTGGCCCGGCCCGCCCGGCTGGCCCGATGTCGACCCGCCCGGGAATCCTTCGATCACGTCCGCGGTCCGGGACGCCCCGCTCGCATCCCCATTGCTGACGGCTATCGGTAACGCCACGGCCGTGGCCACGACGGCGACCGCGGCCCGGCGAAGGGTCAAACTTCGCAAAACGGATCCTCTTGCCTTCTCGCCAGCCACCGCAGGGGCTGGGGCGTGCTTCCTGTCGCCGATTGACGAGCGGAAGGGGCCCAGACGTGACAAGGAGCCGGGTGAGGACGGCCACACCTGCACGGCGGCCGAGCGGAGGAGCCAACCGGTCAGGCAGACGAAGGCGTTCCGGGCGCCCGAGGGTAGTTCGCAGGTCAGAAGGCTCAACGGCGCCCCGAAATCAGATGAAGGCCGCGAGGTCGCTTCGGGGGAAGCCCGCGTCGGTCAGCGCACCGCAATCCAGGCCGCGCAGCAAGTAGCCGGCCAGGGCCCGCGCCGTGGCGGGCTCGTCGGCGATGCCGCTCTCCTGGCGGTCGAGGTAGCGCCGCAGCCGCGTCACCGCCGCGTCGCGCCCGTCGCTGAAGAACGCGTAGGTCGCGGCGTACCGCGTCGGGAGCTGCGCCGGGTGCAGGTCCCAGCCCTGGTAGAAGCCCCGCTCCAAGGACCGGCGCACCAACCGGTGGTGCAACTCCCACGCGGCCCGGACCTCGTCGCGCGAGCCGACCGGCAAGACGTTGGTGGAACCGTCGGACAACCGCACGCCGGTCTGCGCGGCCGCCACCTGCATCACCGCCTTGGCGTGGTCGGCCACCGGATGGTCCATCGCCTGATAGGCCGCCGCGACACCGGCCGCGGCGCTGTAGTCATACGTGCCGTAGTGCAGACCGACGCAACGCTCGCCGGCGGCACCGATCAGCCGGGCCACCGTCGCGGTGCCGTCGGCGGCCAGGATCGCGGCGGGCAACTCCACCTGGATCTCGAAACGCAGGGTGCCGGCCGCGAGCCCGTACGCGGTCTCGAGCCGCTCCAGCAACGCGACCATCGCGGAAACCTGGTCGACGCCACTCACCTTCGGCAGGGTGATGTGGAAGGTGTCCTGATAGGACGACAAGAACAGGTCGAGCGTCCGCAGCGCACGACGGCGAGTGGCCGCCTCCAGCGACTTGATCCGCACACCGACGAACGGCGGACGCGGCCCCGCCGCCAACGTCGACGCCGCCTTGCGGACGGCCGCGTCCTCCTGCGCGTCGTCGCGGACGCCATAGCCGTCCTCGAAGTCGACGCGCAGATCCTCGATCGGCTCGTGCTGGAGCTTCCCGCGGATGTCGGCGCCGTCCCACGGGAACTCGTGCTCGTCCATCGCCTTGAGCGCCAGCGCACCCCACTCGCGAAAACCGTCCAGGCGGTCGGCCGCGACGTAGACCGTGTGGATCGGCTGCCGGCCGCCACGCTCCCCCGGGTACCGCGAGCGGAGGAACGCGTCGTGCGCCGCCAGCCGGACGTCGAAGTCGGCGTAGTCGGCGTCGGTGAGCCGCATCAGTCGATCGAGTCGTATGCCGCGGTGGTCAGGAAGTCGGCGAAGTCGTCGGCGAGCGCCACCCGCTCGAAGAGCTTGCGCGCGTCGTCGAACCGGCCGGCCGCCCACGCCTCGTCGCCGATGGTGCCGCGAATCTTCGCGAGCTCCTCGTCCTCGATGCGGCCCACGAGATCCGCGGTGATGTCGGTGCCGTCGTCGAGGCGGACGGCGTTGTGGATCCACTGCCACACCTGGGATCGGGAGATCTCGGCGGTCGCCGCGTCCTCCATGAGGTTGTTGATCGCCACAGCCCCGTTGCCGCGCAGCCAGGCCTCCAGGTATTGCAGACCGACCGACACGTCGTTGCGCAGCCCGGCCTCTGTGACCGCGCCCTCGGTGGCCGCCACGTTGAGCAGGTCGGCCGCCGTCACCGACACGTCGGGCCGCTGCTTGCCGAGCTGGTTGGGCTGGTCGCCGAGCACCCGGTCGAAGATCTCCTGGCAGACCGGGACCAGGTCGGGGTGCGCCACCCAGGAGCCGTCGAACCCGTCGCCGGCCTCGCGCTCCTTGTCCTCCCGGACCTTGGCCAGCGCGATCTCGTTGACCTGCGGGTCACGACGGCTGGGGATGAACGCGGCCATGCCGCCCATCGCGAACGCGCCGCGGCGATGACAGGTGGAGACGAGCAGCTCGGTATAGGCCCGCATGAACGGCGCGGTCATCGTCACCGAGGCGCGGTCCGGCAGGATCATCGACGGGTTGTCGCGGAAATACTTGATGATGCTGAACAAGTAATCCCAGCGGCCCGCGTTCAGCCCGGAGATGTGCGGGCGCAACGCGTAGAGGATCTCCTCCATCTCGAACGCCGCCGGAATGGTCTCGATCAGCACTGTCGCGCGGATGGTGCCGACCGGGATGCCGAGCGTCTCCTGGGCGTGCGTGAAAACGTCGTTCCACAGCTCGGCCTCCTTGTGCGACTCCATCTTGGGCAGATAGAGATAAGGTCCGCTGCCGCGCGACAGCAGCTCTGCCGCGTTGTGGAAGAAGTAGAGACCGAAGTCGACCAGGGCGCCGACCGCCGGCTCGCCGTCGACTGGAAGGTGCCGCTCGTCGAGATGCCAGCCGCGCGGGCGCATCACGATGGTCGGGTATGGTCCGCCGTTCAGCTCGTACGTCTTCTGCGGGGTCTCCAGCGTGATCGTGCGCCGGATCGCGTCGAACAGGTTCTGCTGGCCGTCCACCACGTTCGACCAGTGCGGGGTGTTCGCGTCCTCCAGGTCGGCCAGCCACACCTTGGCGCCCGAGTTGAGCGCGTTGATCGTCATCTTGCGCTCGGTGGGGCCGGTGATCTCGACGCGCCGGTCGCGCAGGTCGGCGGGGGCGGGTGGCGCGGACCACTCGGCGGCGCGGATCTCGGCCGTCTCGCTCAGGAAGCCGAGCGTGCCGCCGGCGGCGATCGCCTCGCGGCGGGCCGTGCGGGCCCGGAGAAGCTCGTTGCGCCGCGGCCGGAATCGCCTGTTCAAGTCGGCGACGAATGCCACGGCCTCGTCGGACAGGATCTCGGTCATCGCGACGCTCCAATCGGTTCGGCTTCCCTCAACCTAGTGGAGCGGGCGGGTTCCGTCCCGGCGACCGTCGCCGCCTGTGGATAACTCGTCGAAGCCGGTCAGCATGGCCGCCACCGCGTACCGGAACCGGTCGTAGTCGTCGGCTCCCGCCCCCGACCGGACGGCCGCGACCATCAGCGGATGTCGATCCGGATCCACCTCCGGCGAGCTGTCCGGACCGATCGCGACCTCGGCCGACGTGTGGCCGATGACGAACAACGTCAGGGCGTTCAGCGAGTCGAGAGCACGACCCAGCGGGAACCCGGCGTCGACCAGGAGCCGCAGCATCTCCTCCACGGCGTCCAGAGTGGCCTGCGTCACGACCGGGCGGACGATCACCGGCAACACCGCGGGATGCTCCAGCAGCGTCGAGCGCAGCCGTTCGGCGTACGAGGAAAGCGCCTCCCGCCAGGTGCCACCGATGCTGTATGCGGTGGTGAAGATCCGCTCGACCAGGCCATCGACAAGTGCCGTTTTGTTCGGCACATAGTGATAAAGCGTCATCGCCTCGACACCGAGCTCCGCGCCGAGCCGCCGCATGGTCAATCCGGCGAGTCCCTCCCGGTCGGCGAGCGCGAGAGCGGCGTCCAGGACCTGATCGCGGGTGAGCCCGGCCCGGACCCCGCGGGTTCGCTTCGCGGCCACACAACCCCCTTGACGATTCTTACGGCGTAAATATACGCTCATGCCGTGGAAACTTACGATGTAAGAATGAACAAGAAGGTCGTCGAGGGCTTCTTCGCCGCGGTCAACGAGCGCCGCTTCGCGGACTGGCCCGACTACATGGCCGCCGATGTCATCGACCACAACAAGGTGATCTACGGCGAGGCGGACGAACCGGGCGCGGCGTTCGAGGGCTTCCGGCAGCAGCTCGCGGCGTTCGGCGAGGGCTCGATGGAACCGCGGCAACTCATCGCGGAGGGCGACACGGTCGTGGCCCGGCTGGTCGTGCGGGGGCGGCACACCGGCGCCCACCCGCGGATGCCCGAGCCGACCGGCCGCACCTTCGAGGTCGAGCAGATCTGGATCTTCGAGGTGCGCGACGGCAAGATCGCCGAGATCCGCGCCGTCTCCGACCGCTTAGGCATGTTCCTGCAGCTCGGCTGGGACTTCCCGAGCGCCTGACGGGACGTCCTAGCGCCTGACGGGACTTCCTAGCGCTTGATGGGGCTTCCTAGCGCCTGAGCAGACGGCGATGCGCCCGGCGGGCCTGCCGGGCCAGCGCTTCCTCATCGGCATTGACCAGCTCACCGTGCTGAACGATCGGCACCCCACCGACCAGCGACAGCTCGACGGTGGTCGGCGGCCCGAACACCAGCGCCGCGAGCCTGTCGTCGATGCCGTCGTGGGCCAGCCCGTCCAGCCGCCACATGACCAGGTCACCGAGCTTGCCGGTCTGCAGCGAGCCGATCTCGTCCGCGCGACCCAGGCATCGCGCGCCCCCGATGGTCCCCAACCGCAGCGCCCCGGCCGCGCTCATCGTGCCCGGACCGCCGCGCTGGCGCGCCGTATACAGCGCCTGCCGCAGCTCGGCGCCCAGCTGGGACACCTCCTGCGAGGCCGGACCGTCCACCCCCAGGCCCACCGGCACACCCTGATCGAGCAGCTCACGCACCCGGGCCGAGCCGGTGCCCAGCCGCGCGTTCGAACTCGGGCAGTGCGCCACGCCGGTGCCGGTCGCCGCCAGCCGGGCGATCGCCGAGTCGGACAGGTGCACGCCGTGCGCCAGCCAGACGTCCGCGCCGAGCCAGCCGACGCGTTCCGCGTACTCGATCGGGGTGCAGCCGAACCGCTGCAGGCAGAAGCCCTCCTCGTCGTCGGTCTCGGCGAGATGCGTGTGTAATCGCACGCCTTTACGGCGGGCCAGCGCCGCGGCCTCGCTCATCAGCTTCGACGTCACCGAGAACGGCGAGCAGGGCGCCACCGCGACGCGCAGCATGCTCGCCGGCGACGGGTCGTGCCAGCGGTCGATCGCGGCCTCGGTCGCGGCCAGGGCCTCGTCGGTCTCCTCGACCACATTGTCCGGCGGGAGGCCGCCGTCGCGCCGGCCGAGATCCATCGAGCCGCGCGCCGGGTGGAACCGCACCCCGATCGTGCGGGCCGCCTCGATCTCGGCCGCCAGCACGTCGCCGCCGTCGCGCGGGAAGACGTAGTGATGATCCATGCTGGTCGTGCAGCCGGAGAGCGCCAGCCAGCCGAGCCCGGCACCGGCCGCGGCCCCGACGATCTCGGCGTCCAGCCGGCCCCAGATCGGGTACAGCTCGGTGAGCCAGCCGAACAACGTCTTGTCCAGCGCGAGCCCCCGGGTCACCCACTGATAGAGGTGGTGATGCGTGTTGATCAGACCGGGCGTGACCAGGCAGCCGGTGCCGTCGATCCGCCGCACCGAGCCCGGATAGCGGCCCGCGTGCCCCGGACCGACCGCGACGATGCGCCCGTCGTCGCCCACCACGACGTGGCCGTCGCCGTAATACGTGTCGTCCGGGTCGGCGGTGGCGACCGCGGCGTTCTCGATGAGGATCACAGATACCACTCCGTCAGCGGTGGTGGTACGTCGTCGCGGGTCACCGTGCCCTCGATCAACCCGTACGGACGGTCGCCCACGATGAAGACCTCATTGTCGTTGTCCAGATCGAACGGCGACAGGTCGACGAGGTAGTGATGCTTGTTCGGCAGGGCGAGCCGGATCTCGGCGATCTCCGGCCGGGTCTGCAACACCCGTGAGCCCATCGACATCAGCGTCTGCTGAAGCGAATAGCTGTACGTATTCACGAATGCCGCGACCAGCGCGTCCACCGCGGCGGTGAACGACTTGCCCCAGTCGTCGTCGGCGCCCAGATGCCGCCAGCGCGCGTCGACAGCGGTGGCCAGAATGCGGTCGTCGGTCTCCGGGAGCGTCGTGTATTCGTCGCGGACGAAGCCGTGGAACTCCGACGCGGTCGCGTTCAGCAGGACCAGGCCGGTCACCCCGGAGACGACCTGCATCTCCTCCGCGGTGACGGTGACCGTCGCGGTCCGCGTCTGCGCACCCGAACGCTGGAACGAATAAGGTCCGAGGCGATCCCAGCCGTACGACTCGACGCCCACCGTGGCGGCCCGCACCTGTGGCTGACTGTCCACGAAGTGCCGGGCCAGCAGCAGCGCGAACTCCTCGGGCTCGCCGACCCCGTGCTGCTTCGCGAAGGCGTACACCGTGTTCTTCATGGTGTCGGTGGGCAGCACGCCGGCGTTGTCGCCGGTGAGGTGGGTGGCGGCGAGGTCGCCGGAGAGCGCCACGCTGACGTTGAAATCGGCGAGCCGGCGCGTCTCACCGTCGCGCGACACCCGCAGCAGCCGAGTCTCCGCCTTGCCGTAGCGGTTCGGTCCCAGCACGATCGACACGCTCGTCAGCTCCCTCGATAGGTCGTGTAGCCGTACCGGCTGAGCAGCAGCGGTACGTGGTAGTGCCGTTCCGGGTCGTGCACGTGGAAGGCGACCGTGACCTCCGGGAAGAAGGCGTCGTCGCCCAGATAGGGCTCCACGTAGAAGAAGAGCCGATAACCGCCGGCCTGCCACTCGTGCAGCGGCACCCGATAGCGCAGGCGGCCGTCCTGGTCGGTGCGGCCCTCGGCGATCATGCGCCAGCCGCCCGAGTCGCGCCGCTCCAGCCGCACGTAGACGTCACGCGCCGGCTCGCCCTTGACCGTGTCGAGGATGTGCGTGGAGATCCGCGCGTGGAACTCGGCCTCGGTGCCGCTGTCAGAGGGCATCGAGCACCCGTTCCAGCCGCCGCAGCGCGATCTTGCGAAGTTCGCCCGCCACGATCGCCCGCTCGGCCGCCTCGTCGTTGCCGAGCCGCGCCCGCGCCGCCGCGAGGATCTCCGCCTGCGTCCGCCCGCTCGCGAAGATCAAAAACACGTGACCGAACTTCTCCTCGTACGCCCGGTTGACCTCGACCAGCGCGGCCCGGCTCGCGTCGTCCGCCGTGCCGGCCGCCGTGGACTGCTCGCCCCGCGACCAGCCGGCCTCGGTCGAGCCGCCGGTCGCGCGCTCCCCGATCCGCGGATGCGCGGACAATGCGGTCAGCACGTCGGGCCAGCTCAGGCGTCGCGCGGCGTGGTCGGCGGCGGTGACGATCCCGGATCTCTCGCGGTACGGGCGTTTCGCGACGATCTCGGCACCCCAGCTCGGTGCCGCGCAACAGGCCAGGAGATCTTCCTCGAGGCGTACCGCGGGAAGGCTGTTGAAGGTCTCGACGGCGTCCATGCCGGCTCTCCTTCCTGGTATCGATCAGTCAAGCAGGCCGTCACCGGCGGTGGCGACGTTTTCCGACACCCTGCCACGGGGGTCCGACAAAAACCCGGCAGGATTGGTCCCGTGCTGATCGCCGACGACGCGTTGCCCGACCTGCCGATCCGGCCCGTGCTGCCCCGGGTCCGGGCCGCGCTGGCCGAGGCCGGTTCATCGGTGCTGGTCGCGCCGCCGGGCACCGGAAAGACCACGCTGGTGCCGCTCGCGCTGGCCGGCGCGGGCGGTCGTGTCGTGGTCGCCGAGCCCCGCCGGATCGCGGCCCGGGCGGCGGCCCGGCGGATGGCCGCCCTGCTGGGCGAGCGCGTCGGCGCCCGGGTGGGCTACACGGTGCGCGGCGACCGCCAGGTCTCCCGCGAGACGGTGGTCGAGGTGGTCACCACCGGCGTCCTGGTGCGGCGTCTGCAGAGAGACCCCGAGCTTGCCGGTACGCCTATGGTCGTCCTCGACGAGTGCCACGAGCGACACCTGGACACCGACCTGGCCCTCGCCTTCCTGACCGAGGTGCGCGCCACGCTGCGGCCGGATCTCGGGCTGCTGGCCACGTCCGCGACGGCCGACGCGCAGCGGCTCGCGAGCATCGTCGGCGGCGCGGTCGTGACCGCCGAGGCCCGGATGTTCCCGGTCGAGGTGCACTGGGCTCCACCCACCGGCCCGATCACGCCGCCGCTGGGCCTGCGCGTCGATCCGCGCCTGCTCGACCACGTGGCGGCGACGACCCGGCGGGCGCTGGCCGACGGCGACGGCGACGTGCTGGTGTTCCTGCCCGGCGCGCGCGAGATCGACGCGGTCGCGACCCTGCTCGGCGGGGTCGACGCCGAGGTGCTGCGCTTGCACGGCCGTCAGCCAGGGTCCATTCAGGACGCCGCGCTGCGGGCCGGGCCGCGCCGCCGGGTGGTGCTGTCGACGTCGGTGGCGGAGAGCAGCCTCACCGTGCCGGGCGTGCGCGCGGTGGTCGACGCCGGGCTGAGCCGGGTGCCCCGGATGGATTTCGCCCGCGGCCTGGGCGCCCTGGTCACGGTGCCGGTGTCGCGCGCCGCGGCGGTGCAGCGCGCGGGCCGGGCCGGCCGTGAGGCGCCGGGCCGCGTCTATCGGTGCTGGTCGCAGGCCCAGCATGATCGGCTGGCGGCCCAGCCCGAGCCGGAGATCGCCGCCGCCGACCTGACCGGCTTCGTGCTCGACCTGGCGTTGTGGGGCCATCCGGACGGCACCGGCCTGGCCCTGCCCGACCCGCCGCCGGCCGGCGCGCTGCAGACGGCGACGGCCACGCTGCGCGACCTGGGCGCGCTGTCCGCCGACGGCCGGGTGACGCCGCGCGGGCGGGTCCTGGCCGACGCGGGTCTGCATCCGCGCCTGGCCCGGGCGCTGCTCGACGGCGCACCCCTGGTCGGCGACCGCCGGGCCGCCGAGATCGTCGCGTTGCTCGACGCCGACACCGCCGCCTCCGATGATGTGGTCGCCGCGTGGCGCCGCGCACGCAGCGACCCCGCGTGGCGCTCCGAGGTCCGCCGCCTGACGGCGGCACTCTCCCGCGGCCTGCTCGAGGCGGCGGACGACGGCTCGGACGGGGAACCGCCGCGGAGCGCGCGCGGCCACGGCGACCAACGACCTGCCCGGCCTGCCGACGACCTCGCGGCCGGGCTGGTCGTCGGGCTCGCCTATCCCGAGCGGGTCGCGCGCGCCCGCGCGGCCGGTGCGCGCGAATACCTCATGGCGGGCGGAACGGCCGCCGAGCTGCCGGCCGGCACCGGGCTCGCCGGGGTCGAGTGGCTGGCCATCGCGGACGCCGACCGGGCCGCCGGGGCGCGCACCGCCCGCATCCGGGCCGCCGCGCCGCTCGACGAGGCCACCGCCCGGGAGGTGGCCGCGACGCTGTTCACCGACGGCACCGAGATCGCCTGGATGGACGGTGACGTCGTCGCCCGCTCGGTGAGCCGGCTCGGGGCGATCACGCTGACCGAGCGCCGGCTGACCGACCCCGACCCGCGGCAGGTCCGGGCCGCGCTGCGCGACGGGCTGCGGCGGGAAGGGCTCGACCTGCTCACGTGGAGCCGGACGGCGACCGAGTTGCGGCAGCGGCTGGCGTTCGCGCACGCGGCCCTCGGCGACCCCTGGCCCGACATGTCCGACACGGCGCTGCTGGACCGCATCGACGACTGGCTCGACCTGGGCCACGCCCGCCGCCGCGCCGACCTGGCCAAGGCCGACGTGGCGAGCGGCCTGCGCCGTCTGCTGCCGTGGTCGGTGGCCGGCCGCCTCGACGAGGTCGCGCCGGAACGGCTGCCGGTACCGAGCGGCTCACGGGTCCGGGTGGACTATTCGGACCCGGCCGCGCCGGTGCTGGCCGTGAAGGTGCAGGAGGCCTTCGGCTGGCGGGACGCGCCGCGGCTGGCCGGCGGAAAGACCCCGGTCCGGCTGCACCTGCTCTCCCCGGCCGGCCGGCCGGTGGCGGTCACCAGCGACCTGGCGTCGTTCTGGCAGCAGGGCTACCCGCAGGTCCGCGCCGAACTCCGCGGCCGCTACCCCCGGCACCCCTGGCCCGAGGACCCGGCCACCGCCGTGCCCACCCGCCGCACCAACCCGCGCGGCAAAAGCTGATCATCCGGTGTGCACCGAGTCGAGATCGGTCGGCTGCGGCGGGACGAACGGCGGCAACGGGCCGGGCTGGCCGAACAGATAACCCTGCCCCAGCGGGCACCCCACCTCCGCCATCGCCGCCGCCCGGGTCGCCGTCTCGATGCCCTCGGCCACCACCGTGATGTTCAAGTCCTCGCAGATGGCCAGCACCGAGCGGCACAACGCCGCCGCCCGCTCCGGTGCCACGTCCACGTCGGTCAGCTTCGCGTCGAGCTTCACGATGTCGACCGGCAGCGAATGCAACTGGACCAGCGCGTTGAATCCGCTCCCGAAGTCGTCCAGCGCCACCCGTACGCCCAAGGAGCGCAACCGGCCCGCCACCTCGGCCGCACCGGTCAGATCGGGAATCCGCCGGGTCTCGGTGATCTCCACGACCAGCCGGGAGGCGGGCACGCCGTGCCGGGTCAGCGCCGCGCTGATGCCCTCGAACAGGCCGTCCTGACCCAGCCGGGCCGCCGACACGTTGACGTGCACGTCGATCGGCCGCCCGTACCCGGCGGCCAGCGCCCCCGCATCCGCGCACGCTTGATCCAGCACGAAGTCGTCGATCGCCCCGACCAGGCCACTTCGCTCGGCCACCGTCACGAACACGTCCGGATGGACCGGCCCGGCCACCGGCGACGTCCACCGGGCCAGCGCCTCGACCGCCGTCGTCTGCCCGTCCGACAACCGCACGATCGGCTGGTAGTGCACCTCGAAGCCGGCCGCCCGCGGGTCACCGCCGCCGGACAGCGCCTGGGCCAGCAGATGTGGCAGATCCGCGTTCGAGTCGCCGTCGTTGCCGCCCGCATAGCGAGCCATCGCACCCTTGCCGCGCCTCTTCCCGGCGTACATGGCGGCATCCGCCCGGCGCAGCAACGCGTCGGCCGAGAGCTGCTCGCCGGGCTCGGGCACCACCAGGCCGATGCTGGCGCCCACCCGGATGCTGTGCCCGTCGATCAGGAACGGCTTGCCCAGCGCGGCCAGCATCCGCAGCCCGACCGGTTCCGCGTCGCCGGGGCGGTGGTCGAGCACCACCGCGAACTCGTCGCCGCCGAGCCGGGCCACCATGTCGTCGGGGGCGACGCAGCCGCGCAGCCGGTCCGCGATCGCGTGCAGCACCCGGTCGCCCATCGCGTGCCCGTAGCTGTCGTTGATCAGTTTGAAGTCGTCGAGGTCGGCGAACAGGACCGCGACCGGCCGCTGCGCCTCGATCGCCGCGACCAGCCGCTCGCGGAACAACGCCCGGTTCGCCAGCCCGGTCAGCGGATCATGGTATGCCTGATGGTGCAGCCGCCGTTGCCCTTCCGACACCCGGTCGAGCAGCACCGTGTTGTCCACGATGGTGAACATCTGCCGGGCCACCACCAGACCAAGACCGAGCCATCCCAGGTACGCCTCGAAGGGCGAGAGCGGGTGGCGCCCCGGCCCGGTGGAGATCGCGATGACCACCCCGGTGGCGGTCACCGGCACGTACGGCAGCAGCAGGTGCAGCCAGTCCCGTTCGGCCGGCACCTCGGTCTCGCCGGCGACCCCGGGCCGGCTCAGCGCCGCGAGCGCCAGAAACAGCGGCCCCAGCAGGTAACCGGCCCACGCGCCGGGCAGCTCGAACAACCGCAGCGTGTCGGCCACGCCGAAGGACAGCACCGCCAGCCCGCCCAGCCGCAGCGGCACCCGGGCCACCGGCGCGTCCGGCCGGGTCAGCAGCAGGAGAACGACCATGGTGAGCAGGACCAGGTCGGCGATCGGGTACGCGGCGGCCAGCCCGGGACGCAGCACCCGCTCGGGCAGCACCGTGCACAGCAACGCCAGCAGCGACCCGGCGATCAGCACACTGTCGATGACCAGCGCGACCTGGTCGCGCAGCGGCGAGTTCGGCACCGAGCGCAGCCTCGCGTACGGGACCTGCAGCAGCGCCAGCAGCAGGCAGGCGGGCAGCACGAGCAGGACGGCGGCGGGCAGCGCGAGGTGCGCCACGGCCCATCCGGCCAGGCCGGCGCCGGCGAACAGCCGCCACCGGCGCGGTATCCCCGCGCGCCCGCGCGCCGCCACGAAACAGATCGCGGCCGCGGCCGTCCCGGCGATGAGTGGTCCGGTGTCCCCCGGGACCAGCGCCGTCATGATCACCACCCGCGTGTCAGCCGCGGGCCACCCCTAGATCCGCGACCGAAGTAACCTACCGCAGCGCCGACGGCCCGCTTACTCACTTGCTGTCACATCGGCGACAATCACCGTCACGTTGTCCGGGCCCCCGCCGCGCAGCGCCAGGTCGATGAGGCGTTCGGTGCACGATTTCGGGTCGGCCGCGGCGAGCAGCTCCTGCTCGATCGTCTCGTTGCTGACCACCGCGGTGAGCCCGTCGCTGCAGAGCAGCCAGCGGTCACCGGGCTCGGGCTGGACGATGACGTAGGCCGGGCTGACCGGTTCGCCCTGCAGCACCCGGGTGACCACCGACCGGCGCGGATGCCCGGCCGCCTCGTCCGGGCGCAGCAGCCCCTGGTCGATGAGCATCTGGACGTACGTGTCGTCCTTGGTCAGCTGGTTCAGCCGGCCGTCGCGCATCAGATACGCCCGGGAGTCGCCGACGTGCGCCATGGCCGCCTGGGTGCCGGAGAAGATGACGGCGGTCAGCGTGGTGCCCATGCCCTGCAACGACTGGTCGGCGACGACTTGGTCGGCGATATGTCCGTTCGCCACCTCGAGCGCCTGGTGCAGCGCGTCCATCTGCTGGTCGTTCTCGATCGGCACGTCGAGAGAGGTCATGGCGTCGATCGCGATACGGCTGGCGAGGTCACCGGCAGCCATGCCGCCCATCCCGTCCGCGACGACGAGCAGGCGGTCACCGGCGTAGTAGCAGTCCTCATTGTTGCTGCGGACATGTCCTTGATCGGTGCCGGCCGCCCACCGCAGGTGCAAGGTCATGGCGGGTAGCTTCCCAGATCACCGCGAGCCTGTCTGCACGTGGTCGGCGGCGCGTCGTGAAAATCGGTTCTCAGCTGGCCTTCAGCGGACGTCCAAGACATCGTGGATCGACTTCGGTCACCTGGCGTGTCGGCGCGATCCAGGAGAGTGCCGAGTCGACGACGGACCAGCCGCGTACGGTCACGGCGCTGTCCGGCGGCCGCGCCGGCACCGGGCAGAGGGTCTTGGATCGCACCTGGTCATTGGGGATGAAGGTGACCAGCCCGCCGTCCTCGAGCACGGTCGTGGAGGTGTCGTCGACGGCGATGAGCTGGCCGCGCACGACGTGCACCGGGTTGCCCACCTCGACCGCGCTGTCCGGCAGGACCGGCGCACGCAGGAAGACGACGCCGATCACCAGCGGCGCGATCAGGGCCGCCCCGACCGCCGGCCAATGTGTGACGAGCCGGGCGGTGCGGGCCGGCACCGGCCCGGTGAGCAGCGGTCCGAGCAGCGGTGGCACGCCGAGCAGTAGCGCGGTGGAGATCTCGCCGATGCGCAGCGCCTGCACGATGCCCGGCCACACGAAGATCAGCACCAGCGTCCCGGCCAGCACCGGAACGCAGATCGTGATCCACAGCGTCAGCCAGCGTTCGCCGCGGAACCGCTGCGCGGCGGTCAGCCCGAGGATCGCCACGATCAGCATCGCGAGCAGCGGCAGCAGGCGCAGCTGCCAGGTGAACGCGGCCAGCATCGCGGCGATCAGCACCACCCAGTCCGGCATCCGCAGCGCGGTCACCGCGAGCAGCGATCGGCCGGCGTCGTCCGGGGCGCTGACCAGCAGGATCCCGCCGAGCAGCCGGAGCACCAGGATCACCGCCGGGATGCTCCAGATGAGCGTGATGAACAACGCGCTGATCATGCCGAGCGGGCTGATGTACTGCACCAGCAGCAGCATCGTCGGCAGGTCCTGCCGGCTCAGCCACCACAGCCGCAGCACGAGCAGCACCAGCGGGAACGCGGGCAGCACGGTGAGCAGCCAGTTCAGCTGGGCCCGCCGCCGCCGGGGCGGGATCGGCCCACCCTTGACATAGATCCCGTTCTCCGTCATTCCCACGGCATTTCCCGTACGTCCGGACGAGTGACCCGCGGCTGTGAGGCGACGGCGATGGGCGTCCGGCCGTTCTCGTCCACCTCGGTCTGAAAGTTCTCGGCGTACGCCTGCTCCCAACGGCTGTCCTTAGGATCCGCATAAGACCGATAAAGCGTGAGATTGACGAGCTTCCTGAGGGCATCGTTGTCACCCACGTTCACGCCGTATGCCTCGGTCTGATCAAGTCCGAGATCCCAGTGATCGAAATCTTTCGGATATTTCGCCTTATAGCCGGCGAGGATCGCGGCGTCGGTCGAGATCGCGTTGACTCTGTGGTGACGCAGATCGTCGATGCATTCGCTGATCCGGTTGCGCGACTTGACGGTGACACCCTGGTCGATCAGGGCTTGCAAGCTGGTCGACGCGGAAAGTGTGCACAGCGTCTCGCCCTTGAGTTCCTCCAGCCGGGATACCGGTCGATGATTGTCACTGTGCAGGGTCAGCACCGATTGTTCGGTGTAGAGATACGGATCCGAGAAGAGCACGCCCGGCATCGCCTCGCGCGACGCGGTGATGCTGTAACTGGCGATGACCAATTTGACCGGCACCCGATTTCCCTTGGCGTCGGTTGCCTGCATCCGGGCGCGGTCCTCGCTCTCCATCCCGTAGAACCGGACGTCCTCGCGACGAAAACCAAGATCTTCCGCGATCATGTACGCGATTTCGATGTCGAAGCCGGTCCAGCGCCCGTCCTTCTCGTGGAACGCGGTGCCCGGCTGGTCGTCCTTGACCCCGATCGGCAGCACGGTCCAGTTGTCCACACCGGCCTGCGCGCGCAGATCGGCGACCGACGGCGGCCCGCCACCGAGCACCCGGACGACGGCCAGACCGAGCGCGAGGACCAGCGCCAGCCCGAGCGCCGCCAGCCGGAACGCGGCCACGTTGAACCGTGGCGGCGGATCCACCAGCGGTTCCGGCTCGGGCGGCGGTAACCGCTGGTCGGCCGCCTCCCGCTCGGCGACGTCCTGCACCGCGATGTCCTCCGGGGTCCCCTCCGGACCGGGCATCCGCCGCCGCACCGGCCAGGTGAACCGGCCGGTCGTCTCCGATCCGGGCATCGCACTCCTCTGTAGCCGCCGCGAGCCGCCTGAAAGTACCTGAGGCAGTCATGGTGCCGCACGGATGCGACCGATCGACATCGCCCGGAGTAGCGACCCCCCACTGTGGGGACTCACGTCGCCGCGGACCGCTCGGGTGCCACCTTCCTCCACGTTTCCCGCCCACCGCGAACGCCCTGGTCCGCCTCGAAATCTCAGCGGTAGGCCACCACCGCGGCCGTTTCCGCTGGGAGGGTGATGCGGTCGCGCTGCAGCGCGACCCCGTCCGATGTCGCCAGCAGAACCGAGCGCGGCGCCTCGCGCAGGCTCACGGTCTGCGGCGAGGCCGACAGGTTCGCGGCAACCGCGCACGAGCCGCGGCGCATCACCACGTACCGGTCGCCGTGCCAGACCTCGACCTTGGACAGCCACGGGTCGGACAGGTCCGCGCGGCTCTTGCGCAGCGCGATCAACCGCCGGTAGAGGTCGAGGATCTCGGCGTGGCCGGCCTTGTCCGGTTCCTCCCAGTCCAGCTTGGACCGCTCGAACGTGGCCGGATCCTGCGGGTCGGGCACGTCCGCCGTGTCCCACCCGTGCTCGCCGAACTCGCGCCGCCGCCCGTCGCGCACGGCCGCCGCCAGCGAAGGCTCGGGATGACTGGTGAAGAACTGCCACGGCGTCGACGCGGCCCACTCCTCGCCCATGAACAGCATCGGCGTGAACGGCGACGTGAGCAGCAGCGTCGCGCCGACCTTGAGCAGTCCGGGCGAGATCAGCGCGGACAGCCGATCACCGGCCGCGCGATTGCCGATCTGGTCGTGGTCCTGCAGGTACGCCACGAAACGGTGCCCCGGGATCAGCGACCGGTTGACCGGCCGGCCGTGCCGCCGCTGCCGGAAGCTGGACCACGTGTCCGCGTGGTAGAACGCCCCTTCGAGGACGGTGGCCAGGCAGGAAAGCGACCCGAAGTCGCCGTAGTACCCCTGCCGCTCCCCCGTCAACAAGGTGTGCAACGCGTGGTGCACGTCGTCGTCCCACTGCGCCTGCAGCCCGTACCCGCCGGCCTCGCGCGGCGTGATCAGCCGGGCATCGTTGAGGTCGGACTCGGCGATCAGCGTGAGCGGCCGCCCCACGTGCGCCGACAGCGACGAAACTTCCACGGCGAGCTGCTCGAGCAACGTGATCGCGTTCCGGTCGACGAACGCGTGCACGGCATCGAGCCGCAGCCCGTCGACATGATAGTCGCCCAGCCACATCAGCGCGTTGTCGATGATGTATTCGCGCACCTCGTCCGACTGCGGACCGTCCAGATTGATCGCGGCACCCCACGGGTTCGACGCCGCCACGTGCAGGTACGGACCGAACGACGGCGCATAGGCACCGCTGGGCCCGAAGTGGTTGTAGACGACGTCGAGCAGCACGCCCAGCCCGCGAGCGTGGGCCGCGTCGACGAACCGCTTCAGAGCGTCCGGCCCGCCGTACGCCTCGTGCGGCGCGAACCACGCCACCCCGTCGTAACCCCAGTTGTACGTGCCGTTGAACGAGTTGACCGGCAGCAGCTCGACCATGTCGACACCGAGCGAGACGAGGTGGTCGAGACGCTCGATCGCGGCGTCGAAGGTGCCGGCCGGCGTGAACGTGCCGATGTGCAGCTCGTAGAGGATCGCCCCGGGCAGCTGACGACCGGTCCACGCCTGGTCCGTCCACGGGAAGGCGCTCTGGTCGTACACCCGGCTGGCCTCGTGCACCCCCTGAGGCTGCCAGCGCGAACGCGGATCCGGCAGCGGCCGTTCAAAAGACGGCAAGACGTACGCGTAGTCGGTGCCCGGCCCGGCGGACGGCACGTCGAGGCGCCACCAGCCGTCGTCGCCGCGTTCCATGTCCAAAATGTCCCCGGACAGCCACAGCCGGACCGGGGAGACCGAGGGAGCCCACACCGAGAAGGTCGTCATCACTCTTTCACCAGCAGCGCCACCGGGTACGTGCTGAGCAGTTCACCGGCCGCGATGCGGTTCCCGCCGTAGCTCGTGTTCGTGAACACTTCCGTCCAACTGTGACCGTCGAGTGACAGCACCGTGTCCGCCCAGCCGCCGCGCCGTGACAATCCCACCGGCAGCCGGGTCGCCACCGCCACGATCCCGCCCCGGTCGAAGGCCAGCAGGTGCTCGCCGACGCGTCCCTCGGCGAACACCGGACGGTATCCGCCGAACAGTTCGGGCCGCTGCCTGCGCAGCCGGAGCGTGCGGCTGACCACCAGCAACTTCGCCGCGCCGCTCTCGTCCACCGGCGGCTGCCAGCCGTCGTCGATTCTGGCGAGCAACTCACGGCGTACCGGGAAATCGATTGGTCGGCGGTTGTCCGGGTCGACCAGCGAGTGGTCCCACAGCTCGGTGCCTTGGTACACGTCGGGCACCCCGGGCATGCAGAGCTGCACCAGCTTCTGGCCGAGCGAGTTCGACCAGCCGGGCGGCGTGATCGACGCGGTGAAGTCGGCGATCTCCCGATGCAGCGCCGGGTCGTCGTAGATCCGGTCGACCATCTCGCGCAGCTGCGTCTCGAAGCGCTCGTCCGGCCGGATCCAGGTGGTCGCGGTGCCCGCTTCCCTGGCGGCCTTTTGCGCGTACGCCTGAAGTCTGTCCCGCGAGATCGGCCAGGCACCCACCGCGGCCTGCCAGACGAGGTGGGCCAGCGCCGGATCGGACAGCGGCGCGACCCGGATCCAGCGGCGCACCACCTCGGTCCAGTCGCCGGGCACCTCGGCGAGGACCGCGAGCCGCGCCCGCACGTCCTCGCTGCGCTTGGTGTCGTGGGTGGACAGCGTCGTCATCGACTGCGGCCAGCTGCGGACCCGGGCGGTGGCGGCCTCGTGGAAGTCGTCGGGGGTGACGCCGAAGTCGGTGGGATCGTTGCCGACCTCGTTACGCGCGGTGAACCTGGTCCAGCGATAGAACGCGGTGTCCTCCACCCCCTTGGCCATCACCGCGCCGGTGAACTGCTGGAAGCGTACGGCCAGCTCGTCGCCGGGCAGGCGCAGCCGGGCGGTGAGGCGGTCGAGCACCGGGATGAGCTGGGGGTTGCGGCGACCGGCCTCGGCGCGTGCCTTCGCCAGGTGTCGCGAGCCGTCCGGCAGGTACGTGCGGTAGACCGGGAAGCAGGCGGCCAGTTCGGCGAGCGCGCGTGGGGCGTCGTCGAGCTCGGGCACCAGGCGCGAGAGCCGGGCCAGCTCGGCCGCGAAGCTGGTGCGCGCCATCGCGAACTTGGCCGCGTGCACGAGGTTCTGCCAGGAGACCTCGGTGCCGGTGAGGTGGTGGTCCAGTGTGTCGAAGAACCGCTCGGTGGTGGTGTCGACGAAGACCCCGCACACCTGCGCGAGCGCGTCGTAGCCGGTGGTGCCGTCGACCGGCCACTCCGGCAGCTCCTCGCCCGGCTCCAGGATCTTCTCCACCACCAGCCAGGCGTTCGGTGCGGCCTGGCGAAGGCGTTCCAGGTACGCCTGTGGGTCGCGCAGCCCGTCCGGATGATCGACGCGGATCCCGTCCGCGATGCCCTCGCGATACCAGCGCAGGATCTCCGCGTGCGTGGCGTCGAAGACCACCGGGTCCTCGACGCGCAGCCCGGCCAGGTCGGTGATCGAGAAGAACCGGCGGTAGTTGAGCTCGCCGTCGCCGCGGGTCCAGTTCACCAGTTCGTAGTGCTGGCGGTCGTGCACCTCGCGCGCGGTGCCCTCGCCGGTCCCGTCCGCGATCGGGTACCGCTTGTCGTAGTAGTGCAGCTCACCGTCCTCGACCCGGAGATCGTCGAGAGCGTCCGGGGAGTCGGCGAGCACCGGGATCAGCAGCCGGCCGCGCGACCAGTCGATGTCGTAGAAATCGGAGAATTCAGATTTCTGACCGTTTTTCAGCACGTCCCACCACGTCGGATTGGCGGATGGCACCGCGACGCCGGCGTGGTTGGGGACGATGTCGACGACCAGGCCGAGCCCGGCGGCCTGCAGGGCGCCCGACAGCGTGCGCAGGCCGTCGGCGCCGCCCAGCTCGGGATTGACCCGGGTGTGGTCCACGACGTCGTAGCCGTGCGAGGAACCTGGAGTCGCGGTGAGCAGCGGAGCCGAGTAGAGATGGCTCACGCCGAGGTCAGCCAAGTAGTCAGCGAGCTCGGCGGTGGCGGTCAACGGGAAATTCGGGCTTACCTGGACTCGGTAGGTTCCAGAAGGGGGCATTCAGACCGTCCTGTCCAGCACGATGAGTGACCGGTCCGGGACCCAGACCTTGCTGCCGGCCTCGACGACGACCGGCCGGTCCGGGGACGGCTCGGCCGTCTCGATGATCTTTTCCCACTTCT
Source organism: Actinoplanes sp. TBRC 11911 (assembly GCF_012933445.1). Lineage (GTDB taxonomy): Bacteria > Actinomycetota > Actinomycetes > Mycobacteriales > Micromonosporaceae > Actinoplanes. The sequence continues at coordinate 295,291 of NZ_JABBNC010000004.1, read as the reverse complement.
CGCCGTACTCGGCGGAAGGCGTGGCGAACTCGATGGGCGCGTCGTGCGCGTTGAAGAACAGCAGGAACGAGCTGTCCACGTGCCGCTGCCCGTACTGGCCGCGCTCCCGGATGCCCTCCCCGTTGACGAACAGCGCGACCGCCCGGCCGAAGTCGTTGCCCCAGTCGTCGCCGGCCATCTGCCGGCCGTCCGGGGTGAACCACTCCAGGTCGGGCAGCGGGTCACCGCCGCCGCGCGCGGTCACCGGCAGCCCGGTGAAGAACCGGCGCCGCTGGAACACCTGGTGGCGGTGCCGGAACGCGGTCAGTTTGCGGGTGAACTCGAGCAGCTGCTCGTCCGCGTCGGCCCAGTCCACCCAGGACACCTCGTTGTCCTGGCAGTACGCGTTGTTGTTGCCCTGCTGGGTGCGGCCCAGCTCGTCGCCGTGCGAGATCATCGGCACGCCCTGGCTGAGCATCAGCGTGGCCATGAAGTTGCGCCGCTGCTTGGCCCGCAACGCCAGCACCGCGGGGTCGTCGGTGGGACCCTCGATGCCGCAGTTCCACGACCGGTTGTGGCTCTCGCCGTCGCGGTTGTCCTCGCCGTTGGCCTCGTTGTGCTTGTCGTTGTAGGCGACCAGGTCGCCCAGCGTGAACCCGTCGTGCGCCGTCACGAAGTTGATCGAGTGGAACGGCTTGCGGCCGTCGTCCTGGTACAGGTCCGCGGAACCGGTGATCCGCGACGCGAACTCGGCCAGGGTGGCCGGCTCGCCGCGCCAGAAGTCGCGGACCGTGTCGCGGTATTTCCCGTTCCACTCGGTCCAGTTCGGCGGGAAGTTGCCCACCTGGTAGCCGCCGGGGCCGACGTCCCACGGCTCGGCGATCAGCTTCACCTGGCCGACCACCGGGTCCTGCTGGACCACCTCGAAGAAGGTGGACAGCCGGTCCACGTCGTAGAACTCCCGGGCCAGCGTCGAGGCCAGGTCGAACCGGAAGCCGTCGACGTGCATCTCGGTGACCCAGTACCGCAACGAGTCCATGATCAGCTGGAGGCTCTGGGGGCTGCGCACGTTGAGGCTGTTACCCGTACCGGTGTAGTCCATGTAGAACTGCGGTTGATCGTCCACCAGCCGGTAGTACGTGCGGTTGTCGATGCCCTTCAGCGAGAGCGTCGGGCCCAGGTGGTTGCCCTCGGCGGTGTGGTTGTAGACGACGTCGAGGATCACCTCCATGCCGGCCTTGTGCAGCGCCTTGACCATGCCGCGGAACTCCTGGGTCTGCTGGCCCAGCGTCCCGGTCGACGAATAGCCCTGGTACGGCGCGAAGAAGCCGAGCGTGTTGTAGCCCCAGTAGTTGTGCAGGCCCAGGTCGTGCAGCCGGTTGTCGTGCACGAACTGGTGCACCGGCATCAGCTCGACAGCGGTGACGCCCAGGCTCTTGAGGTGCTCGATGATCGCCGGATGGCCGAGCGCCGAGTAGCTGCCGCGCATGTCCTTCGGGACGTCCGGGTGGCGCTCGGTGAGGCCCTTGACGTGCGTCTCGTAGATCACCGAGTGGTGGTACGGGATGTCCGGGCGCCGGTCGTTGCCCCAGTCGAAGTACGGGTTCACCACGACGCCCTTGGCCATGTACGGCGCGGAGTCGAGGTCGGACATCTGATCCGGGTTGTCGAAGTCGTAGGCGTAGAGCGACGGATGCCACTGCACGTCCGCGTCCACCGCCCGGGCGTACGGGTCGAGAAGCAGTTTGTGCGGGTTGTAGCGAAGCCCGCGGGACGGATCGTACGGGCCGTACACCCGGTAGCCGTACCGCTGCCCCGGCTCGACACCGGGCAGGTAGGCGTGCCAGACGAAGGCGTCCTGTTCGTGCAGCTGGACCTTGCGTTCGTTTCCGGACGGATCGAACAGGCACAGCTCGACCGCCTCGGCCCCTTCGGAGAAGATCGCGAAGTTCGTGCCCGTGCCGTCGTACGTGGCACCCAGCGGGTACCTATGACCAGGCCAAACCTGCATATTTTCGCTCCTGCCCCTCAACCGTCGGCGCGGCCTCATTGCCCACCCGGCCGCCGGTGTAATCCTGTGCGGCGGCCGCAGCTTCATTCTGGCCGACCGGCCTGCTGACGCCCGCGCGGACCACGGTTCCCGCGCCCGGGACCGAGCATAGAGGCGCCCCGCCGATCACTTTCGGACCCCGAACGGGTGACGCACGGTGAGCTTCACCGCAACATGCGGGTGCGTACCGGCGCTATCCGGCCGAGCGCCGCGCGGCGTAGACACGCATGTGCGCGTAGGCGGCGGCGAACATCGGGGCCGGCACGCCCGCCTTGCCGGCCTCGTTGACGAAGTCGCCGAGCACGGCCTCGGCCTCCACCGGCAGGCCGGCCACCATGTCGCGGTACATCGACGTCGACACCTGCCGTGTCGTGGTGTGCGTGTCGTCGTGGAGCAGCGTCAGCGCGCCGGGCCGCGGATCGTGCCCGGCCGCGGTGAGCACGGCGAGCGCCTCGGCCACCACCCGGGCGGAGAACTCGGCACCGCCGGGCACCGCGTTGACCTCCGCGGTCGTGCCGCCCATCAGCGTGGTGATGGCCGCCATGCTCGCCAGGTACTGCCATTTCTCCCACATGTCCTGCACGATCGTGCGAGACGGGTGGGAGTCGAACTCCTCGCCGGTCAGCGCCTCGGTCACCGCGGGCAGTCGCGGATCCGCCGAGCCGTCCAGCGGCCCGTAGCCGAGGCGGTGCATGGCCCCGGTGCGGACGACGTCGCCGTCGGCGTTCAGGGTGGCCTGCACGAAGCACAGGCCGCCCCACGCACGTTCCGGTCCGAACGCGCCCACCAGTTCCTCGACGTGCCGCATGCCGTTGAGCAGCGGCACCACCACGGTCGACGGTCCGACCGCCGGCGCCAGGTCGATCATCGCCTGCTCGAGGAAATAGCTCTTCACGGCGATGACCACCAGGTCGTACGGCCCGTCCACCCGGTCGGCGGTGATCAGCCGCGGCTGCACCACGGTCTCGGATCCCGGCGACTTGATCCGTAACCCGCGCTCGCGCAACGTGGCGGCCCGGCCCGGGCGGACCAGGAAGGTCACGTCCTTGCCTCCGGACGCCAGCCGGCCGCCGAAGTATCCGCCGGTCGCCCCGGCACCCACGAAGAGAGTCCGCATGAAAGGTCAGCCTAGAAGTTCATCGGTGAAACACCAGCGCCAGTTCTCGCCGGGCTCGTAGGAGCGCATCACCGGATGCCCGGTGCTCTGGTGGTGGGCCGACATGTGCCGGCGCGGCGACGAGTCGCAGCAGGCCACTTGCCCACAGCTCAGGCACACCCTCAGGTGCACCCAGTCGCGCAGGCCCTCGTGGGCGCACTCGGGGCAGCCGTCCTCGTACGCCGTCAGCGGCCGGACGTCGCCGGCCTCCTTGAGGTGATCGCAGGTCAATCGTCACTCCGTCGCAGCTGGGACTCTTCCAGGTCCAGATCACGCTGGGCGCGGGTGAGCACCTCTTCGGGGATCCGCCCCTCGTTGCGGGCGATCTTGAAGACGTGCCGTTCCGCGTTGATCATCTCGCGTCGCAGCCGACCGTACGCCGCCGAGGGTGTCTCCTGCTGCTGGTTGCCCAGCCGTTCCCACGCGTTGTTGGACCGGCTGTCGACCAGGGCCCGCAGTCGATCGACAACGGTCGGCGGAGCGCCGTCCGCGTTCGCCTCGAGCGCCTCCAGCGCCGCGCGGCCGGCCTGATATTGCACACCGGCCTCGGCCAGCGCGTCCTCGGTCGTGGTGTTCGCCTGCACGCGCAACCGCACCGCCACCCACGGCAGCGTGGTGCCCTGCAGCAGCAGCGTCACCACGATCACCGCGAACGCGACGAAGATGAACAGGTTCCGAGGATAGTCCGGTACCCCGTTCTCCCCCGGCACCGGCAACGTCTGCGCGGCCGCGAGCGTGACCACGCCGCGCATGCCGGCCCAGGCGATCACGGTCGGCACGGTGATCGGCGGCGGCGCCTCCCGGGCCCGGACCCGGGGGAACAGATAGAACGAGTACGTCGCGGGGTACATCCAGGCGAAGCGGAGCAGGATCAGCGTGCCGACGACGGCCGCGCTCACCGCGATGGTGGTGCTGCGGGCGACCCCGATGTGCTCCACGAGCGAGCGCAGTTGCAGGCCGACGAGCAGGAAGACGACGCCTTCGAGCAGGAAGTTGGTCAGCCGCCAGACCGCCTCCATCTGCAGCCGCGAGGTGGCCGACAACAGGTACGCGAAGCGGTGCCCCAGGTAGAGCCCGGTGATCACCACGGCCACCACGCTCGAGGCCCGCAACTCCTCCGCCACGATCACCACCACGAACGGGGTCAGCAGCGAGACCGCGTCGTCGAGCAGCGAGTCCTCGATCCGCCGGTGCAGCTTGGCGGCCCCCCACGCGGCGGCCAGCCCGATCACCACCCCGCCGCCCGCCTTGAGCGCCACCTCGCCCGCGATCGGCCCGAGCCCGACCGCACTACCGGCCAGAGCCGCGACCGACAACCGCACCAGCACCAGCGCGGTCGCGTCGTTCAGCAGGCTCTCACCCTCCAGAATGGTCACGGTCCGGCGCGGCAGCCCGACCCGGCGCGCGATAGCGGTCGCGGACACGGCGTCCGGCGGGGCGACGATCGCGCCGAGCGCCACGCAGGCGGCGAACGGCACGGCCGGCAACAACAGGTGCACGACGATGCCGATCACGAACGCGGTGACCAGCACCAGGCCGATCGCCAGCATCAGGATCGGGCGCAGCGCCCGGCGGAAGGCGGGCACCGAGGTCTGCAGCGCGGCCACGTACAGCAGCGGCGGCAGGATGCCGATCAGCACGAGTTCCGGCTCGACGTGCACCTCGGGCAGGCCCGGAACGTAGGACAGCCCGAGGCCGGCCACGAGCAGCACCAGCGGCGCGACGAATCCGAGACGGCGGGCCAGAGCCGCGCCGACGACCGAGATCGCCACCAGCGCGACCACGTCGACGATGCTCTCCATGCCGGAAGCTTAGATAATGTCTCGGACGAGACGACCCACGGAGGCGATATGCGGATCGCGGTCACCGGGGCCAGCGGGTTCTGCGGCGGCGAGGTGGCCCGGCTCGCGGCCGCGTCGGGGGCCGAGGTGCTCTGCGTCGGGCGGCGCCCGGGGCCGGTCGGGCGGCACGTCCGCTGGGACGCCGCGACCGAGACCCCGGATCTGGCCGGCGCGGATGTCGTCGTGCATCTGGCCGCTGCGGTCGGCGATCCGCGGCGCGGTGCCGAGGACGCCTTCCGGGCGGTGAACGTCGACGGCGCGCGGCGATTGCTGGACGCGGCGGCGGGACGGCCGGTGGTCTGGGTCAGCAGCGCCAGCGTCTACCGTCCCGGGCCCTACGCGGCGGCGCTCACCGAGGACCATCCGATTCAGGCGCAGCGTACGGCGTACGGGCGTACGAAAGCAGCCGGCGAGAAGCTGGCGCTCGCGGCAGGAGCGGTGGTGCTGCGGCCTCGCGCGGTCTACGGCGACGCCGATCCGCACCTGATGCCCCGATTGCGGCGAATCGTCCGGGGCGGCCGCGCGTGGCTGCCCGGACCGGACGTGACGCTGAGCCTGACCGACGTGCGCAACCTGGCCGACGCGTGCCTGACGGCGCCGGGCTGGCCGGCCGGCGCGTACAACATCACCGACGGCGTGGCGTACCGGCGGGATGAGATCGTTTCGTCGGTGCTCGGCGTGCCGGTGCGGCACGTGCCGGTCGCGGCGGTGCGCGCCCTGGCCGCGGTGGCCGGTCTGCGCCCGTCGCCAGTCCTCACCCGGTACACGATCGACCAGGTCACCGAGGGCATGGTGCTGGACATCTCGCGGGCGAAGGCGCAGGGGTGGAAGCCGCGCTACACGCTCACCCCGTCTGGATAGGGAGCGTCCGGGCGATGGTCTCGGCGATCGTGCTGTCCCGGCCGATGCGGGTGCGGACCGCGTCGACCGAGAAGACGTAGTAGGTCTTGCGATCCAGGCCGCTCACGGTCGCCGTCATGAAACCGCAGGTCGCGCTCGGGGTGATCACCGTCCAGCCGACGTCACGCTGCTCACCGGTCGCGAGGTTCTGCGCGATCGCGGTGACCCGGTACTCGGTGATGTCGTTGCCGCCCGGGTTGTACCAGGTCACGTTCGCGGCGGTGGCGGACGTCACGGCGGAGGCGCCGTTGATCTGGCCGTGGACCTTGCCGACGCAGGAGGCGGTCGGCGTCGCGGCGGCGGCCGGCGGCATGGTCGGGGGCAGCGGCAGGAAACCGCTCGGGAACGGGCTGGGCGTGCCGGTGAATCCGGTGGGCCCGGCGGACGGGGTGGCCTTGCCGTTGGCGACGATCACCCAGGGCGAGCCGCTGGGCGCGGGTGAGGCGGTCGCGGACGTCGTGCCCGTCGAGCCGCAGCCGCCCAGCAGCAGCGGCGCGAGCAGCAGGGTGCCCAGCCAACGACCTCGCACGTACTACCGATCGGCGCGCGCGCCGAATCTCTTAAGCGGCGGTGGCGTACCGCGGGCGGTACAGCGCCCGGCTGCGCGAGGCCAGATCCTTGGTGGCGGCGGAGTTGACCCAGGTGCCGAGCACGACCACGGCCCCAGGGACGATCTTGGCGAACATGCGCTTCGCGGCCCGGACACCGGCCATGTGGGCGAGTTTCACCCCGAGGCGCAGCATCTGACCGGACAGCGGGCGGCTGTGCGAGCTGTCGAACAGGCGGCTGGCCCGCTCCCGGCCGGACGCCACCCCCAGGGCGGTGCGGGCCGAGTCGGTGACCTTGTGCACCCGCTGGAGGACCAGCAGCTCGGTGGCCCGCTCGTTCTGGCTCGGATCCTGCCCGTACGCCGCCGCGATGTGCAGCACCATGCGGCTCTGGTTCCAGGCGAGCACCCCGACGTCGAGAACGGCTCCGGGCAGCCCGGTCGCCCCGGACACCGCGCCGGAGATCCGAGCTAGCGTGGTGAAGCGCTGAACCGCGAGCTCGGCCAGCGCGTCGGGGGTGAGGTCGGGCTGGCCTTCACGCATCCGCTCGGCCCACACCGCGGCTTCCGGACCGAGCTTGCGCACGGCCTCAAGGGCGAGGTGCTCGGGTGCGTACTGCGGATCGGCCTTCATGCGCGACCAGAGAGAGCCGGGTGGCGCCTCGGTCTCGTGGCCATGCTCCGCGAGGACTTCAGGGTTGCTCACAGATCGCTCCTGGGGGGAAGGAGGGTTCTTGGTTGCATTGTGCCTTGCATATGCACGTGCACGCGACCCCTGTTAACGACCTTGTTCCCTCGAATCCGGCATGACTTGAATCACGGGACGAAGGTCACCGCATCGCTTCGACAGCGGTTTGGCATGATCAGCCGTTCCGCGGAATTAATGGCGGACAGCCGTTGTTGGCACGGGTTACCCGTTTTTTTGCACAGGAGGTCCTCCACGTGCTCGACCCACACGAGCTCTACGAGTTGGCCGACGATCTGCCGGTCTTGGACAAGCCGGTGCTCGTCCAGGCGCTCACCGGGTTCGTCGACGCGGGCAGCGCGATCCAGCTCTCCCGCCAGAATCTTCTGGACCACCTGGACAGCCGGGTCGTCGCCACCTTTGACCTGGACCAGCTTCTCGACTACCGGTCGCGCCGCCCCACGATGATCTTCGTGGAGGACCACTGGGAGTCCTATGACCAGCCGAGCCTCGAGCTGCACCTCGTGCAGGATCAGCTCGGCACCGAGTTCCTGCTGCTCGCCGGCCCGGAACCGGATCTTCAATGGGAACGGTTCATCGCCGCTCTCAAGGGACTGATCGAGCGGTTCGACGTCCGCCTCACGATCGGCCTCAACGCGATCCCGATGGCGGTGCCGCACACCCGTCCGGTCGGCCTCACCAAGCACGCCACCGACAAGAAGCTGATCGACGACTTCGAGCCGTGGCTGCAGCGGGTGCAGGTGCCGGCCAGTGTCGGAAATCTGCTGGAGTTCCGGCTGGGCGAGTCCGGTCGCGACGCCGTCGGATATTCGGCGCACGTGCCGCACTATCTGGCCCAGACCAACTACCCCGCCGCCGCCGAGCTGCTGCTCGACTCGGTGTCGTCATCCAGCGGGCTCGCGCTGCCGACCGGCGAGCTGCGCGACGCGGCCGGGCTGATCCGCGACGAGATCGACAAGCAGGTCGAGGACGACGAGCAGGCCAGCCGTCTGGTCGCCTCGCTGGAGGCGCAGTACGACGCCTTCCTGCGCGGTCGCGAGGGCAACCTGCTGGCCGACAACGACCGGCCGCTGCCGACCGCCGACGAGCTCGGCGCGGAGCTGGAGCGATTCCTGGCCGAACAGTCCCGGGACGGCGAGTAAGAATTTCTCGTTTGTGCGGCCCGGCGCCTCAGGCGCCGGGCCGCATCCATTCCAGGACCGTCTGGATCTGAGCGTCCCAGTACGCCCATCGGTGGTCGCCCGGCCCGAATCCCGAATCCAGCGCGACCCCGTTCTTCGCGCACGCCGTCACGAACCGCTCGCTCTGCGCGAGCAGGTGATCCTCGGTGCCGCAGCGCAGCATCAGCCGCGGCAGCGTCGCCGGGTCCGCGGTCTCGACCAGGTGCAGCAGGTCTTCGTCGCTGCCCGCCACCGTCCGCCCGGCGAAGACCCGGGCGGCCACCTCACGCATGTGCGGGCGCAGATCAAATTCTTGCGCGTACGCCGCGTCGAGCACCCCCGACAGGCTGGCCGCCGCGGCGAAGCGCTCCGGACGGCGCAGCGCCCACTTGAACGCCCCGTAGCCGCCCATGGACAGCCCCGCCACGTAGGTATCCGCCCGCCGCTCGGACACCCGGAAGAACCGGCCCACCGTCGCGGGCAGCTCGTCGGCCAGAAAGTCCCAGAACTTCAGCCCGTACGTCTCGTTCGCGTAGAAGCTGCGGTGCACCTGCGGCATGACCACGGCAAGGCCCTTCTCCTCCGCGTACCGCTCGATCGACGTGAACCGCGTCCAGGCGGTGTCGTCGTCGCTCAGCCCGTGCAGCAGGTAGAGCACGGGCGGCGGGGCGTCACTCGCCTCGGGTAACAGCACCGTCATCGAGGTGCCGAGTTCCAGCACGTCGGACCAGAAGGAGCACCGCAGCAGAGCCATGTCAGACAGTCTCAGGCATGACCCCCACCCGCGCGGCGGCGGTCTCATGTGCCGCCCGTGTCGCGGCGGCGCTCGTGGGCGCGTGCCTCATCGTGGCCGTGGCGGGGACCAGGCCCGCCGCGTCCAGCAGCGCGTCGGCCAGCTCGCGCGGGTGGGTCAGCATCGCCTCGTGCGGGCCGACGGACTCGACCGTGCGCGGGCTGCCCAGCCGGCGCGCCATCTCGCGGAACAGATGCAACGGCCCGGAACGGTCGTCGCTCAGATGCACGTACCCCGAGAGGAACGCGCTGTTCCAGAAGCACGGCAGCGTGATCGGCTCGGTCAGCCAGCCGATCGGCATCGGCACCAGCCGGTCCACTTCGTCCTCGTCGGTGCCGCCGTTCGTGTAGTAGCCCGTCCACACCGCGGGCTCCATCGGCACAGAGTCACTGACCTCGGCCGCGGCGAGATTGTGCTCGACCAGCGGATCGGGCAGCACGTCGTGGATCGCCTCGCCGTCGTGCAGCACCCAGGCGTCCACGAAGACGACCCGCTGTGTGATGTTCGCCAGCCGGTCCGCCGTGTACTGGATCACCGGCCCGCCGTCACTGTGCCCCACCAGCACCAGGTCGCGCAGGCCCGCCCGCCGGATCGCCTCGACCAGCCGGTCACCGATCTCGGTGAGACTCGAACCCGTCAAGGTCGGAGCGAACACCTGGTGGCCGCGCTCGCGCAGATCCGACGCGACGCGATCCCAGGACCAACCGCCCAGCCATCCACCGTGTACCAGAACAAAATTCATCGCTAAACCCCCCGGCAGCGTTCGTTGCTAACCAAACGGCCCGGCAAGATCGGCGGTTCATGTGCGCCCGATTACAGGCCCCCGTCCCACCGTCACGACGCCGGCCCGCCGATCTCCCCGGTGCGGCGTTCCCGCAGGATCCGCAGATGGACGGCCGCCCATGTACGGAAGGGCCGCCACGCCTCGGCAACGTCACCGAGCGTGGTCCCACCGCCATAACGCTCGGCGACCTCGGCATCGAGCCGGCGCTCGTGCTGCGGCAACCCGTCCGGGTGGTTGGCCCCGCGCAGCACAACCAGCTCGGCGGCGAACGGCCCGAGCCCCTTCACCGTTCGCACCCGCTCGACCGCCGCATCGGGGTCGAGCCAGCGCAGGCTCTCGCCGTCGAGCACCCCGTCGAGCGCCGCATCGGCAACCGCCCGCAGGAATTCAGGCTTGCGACCGGGGAGATCCAGCTCGGCGCCCCGCAGCCGCGCCGGCTCGGGCAGCACGCCGTCGGCCATCAGCCCCTCGCGGAGCCGCGCGGCCTGCGTGATCCGGATGCGCTGGCACAGCACCGCCCAGACCGCCGCCTCATACGGCGAGTGGAACCCGCACGGCCGCAACCCCGGCAGCTCCGCCTGCGCCCCGCCGATCACCGGATCGCGCGCCCCGACGGCCGCCCACCCGCGGGCATCGACGTCAAGCGACAGAAACCGGGCGGTCTGCGCGGCCGCGGCATCGAGATCCCCGTCCCCGCTCACCGTGATCCGCGCCCTCGCCCCCTCCTGCCGGACCGCCACAGCGGCCCGCGACCAGTCGGCATCAACCCGAAAGACCGTACGCAGCTCAGCGTCCCGTTGATCCCCCAGCGCGGCCGGCGCAAACCCTTCCCAAAAGGCCCGACTGGTCGCCAGCGACCAGGGCCCAACCACTTCGCGCAACACGGTGTTCTCCATGCCCCGATGCTGCCAGCGGGGTACGACACTTTCGCGCCGCCACCCACCAGGCCCACCCCAACACCAACCGCCCACGCCCACGCCCACGCCCACGCCCACGCCCACGCCAACGCCAACGCCAACGCCAACGCCAACGCCAACGCCAACGCCAACGCCAACGCCAACGCCAACGCCAACGCCAAAGATGATCATGCCGTCTTCCCTCGCCGGACAAATCCGATATTTCCGATGTACGAGGCCGGCTCACATCCTCGCCAGACGTTCGTCGCGACGGATGCGCCGCGCTCGCATCGCCGTCTCACTATCCGACCAAAAGTGTCCGCATCATGGACGATCGTCCGAAGAGGACAGTGTTTTTGTCCACCTCTACGGCCTTTGTGACTAGCGTTTTTCCGCTGAATTCGCGACCTTGGAGAGTTACGCCCACATACGAGCCATAACTCTCCAAGGTCGCGAAAAGTCGAACCGCGCAGCCCGAACTAGGGCTTCCCAACCGGACAAAGGCGATAAGACGGCGCTTGATGTTGAGAGGGCTGCGTGTCGTGGCTGCCACGGAGAACCGCTCAGTCCGCACGCCGGAAATATCGGATTTGTGCGGCGGCGAAAGAGGGCGTGTGCGCGTCACGAGCCGCCGAGTAGCCGGAGGGAATCTCACCCTCCGGCCCTCACAGATCCGTACGTGACAGTCTCCCGTCATACGGCTCCTGTCGCCCTGATCAGCAAGAGACCTAGCTACCGCCTCCCGCCGACTTCTGCCCCTCCCCGCAGCTCATCCCGAGAACATCGGTTGGCCACACGAAAAGACCACGGACGACCCGACCCCTTCGCTCAACCGCCATTACAACGGCCTTCATCACTACTACGAGTCGGTCCGCCAGCGTGCCCAGCCACGGTACTCAATCCCTCACGGTTACCAGCCGCTTGAGACACTCCCTATCGACCCCCGCCCACCAGCAGCGACGTCAGTATCCGGACACGCCTTCCCCAGTTCCATACGAGAGCAGCAGACCAGGCTCACGTCGCCATGCATGCCGGACACCGCCTGGCCAAGAAATCGGGCACCCGCCAGACTCATCCCGGAAGAAGTTACGACCCCCGGTTTTGATGCCACTTCATTGGATAACGACACCTCAACAACGATCGTCTTCCTGATCCCCACCTGACACATCACGTGTGCCTTTTCCACATCGCTCACCACGACGGTCTTCAGCCAACGCAGCATGTGGTGGTTTGAAGCCTCCCCCCGAACGGGCGGCTCCGAGGGGCCAACATCCCTCATCTCCCGCACAGCACCAACACCAGAGCTACATCAACCAGCTCCTTCGCTGTTCAGGGCGCAAATAACTCTCCAAGGTCGCGAAAAGTCGAACCGCGCAGCCCCGCACTAGGGCTTCCCAACCGGACAAAGGCAATAAGACGGCGCTTGATGTTGAGAGGGCTGCGTGGCGTGGCTGCCACGGAAAACCGCTCAGTCCACACGCCGGAAATATCGGATTTGTGCGGCGGCGAAAGCGGGCGTGTGCGCGTCACGGGTGTGGCCGGCGGCTGCGATGGGCTGGGGACCGCCAACGTGTCACAACCGCGCAGGCCACGGCAGGCGCGCCACGCACCGCGCGCTGGAGCGGGCCCACGCCGACCTGGCCCGGCTGGCTGATGTGATTCGCCAGGTTCGTGGCTTTTCCGACCGCCAGTGGGGGCACCCGCCGGTGGATCTACGCGCTGAAGGCGATCGTCAACGCCCCCGCCCCCACCATCACCCCGGCCCAGAGCTTGTCCATGTTGAACCAGCTCCGCCGCAGAAACCGCACCCCGACGAACTCGTAGACGATCACCGCGCAACCCGCCATCACCGTGAACATCGCGAGCGTGTGCACCCCCGCCGCGGACAGCCCGGTCAGGGCCGCGACCGGGGTTCCGGCCAGCGGCGCCCCGGGCATCGAATGGTCCATGTGGGTGGCGACCGTCGTGGTCGCCAGCACCGGCAACAGCATCAGCCCGGCACCGTGCGCCGAGGACATCAGGAACGACCAGCCCGCCAACTGGGCGGTCGACAGCCGCATCCCGGCCCAGCGGAAGTGCCGCTCGGACAGCAGCCGCCACAGCCCGAACCCGACCAGGAGCAACCCGCCGGCGATGCCGACCACGTTCGCGGCCAGCACCGACTCGGTCGCCGAGACGATGGCCGCCACGATCGCGACCGACGCCAGGTGGCCGGCCGCGATCGGGGGCAGCGACATCAGCAGCACCCTGCGGGAGCGTTCCTGCATGCCGCGGGCCACCGAGAACAGCCAGCCCATCGCCGGGTTGAGCCCGTGGAACGCGCCGAGCGCCGCGAGTGCGGCGAGCTGTCCGCCGGTCACGCCGACGGGAAACAGTACGAGTCGGAGCTGGCGTCGCCGCCCTGCAGGCGGGTCTGGTGCACGTAGGCCAGTTGTTCAGCGGGAGCATTCGCCGCGTCGAGCGGCGACGCATAGAACGTGGTCATGCAGGTCATCCTGCTCCGGAGACGCCACCGTGAACAGGGTCACACCGTCAACGGGCGTCCATCGGCAACCGCACCACGACCGTCGACCCCTGTTCCTTCTGCTCGACGAGTTCGATGCTGCCGTGATGGCGGGTGACCACGGCACGGCTCAGCGTCAGCCCGAGACCGGTGCCCGGGATCGCCGCGTCCCGCGCCCGGCTGGTCCGGTACAGGCCGGTGAACATCATCTCCCGCTCGTCGGCCGGCACGTCCGCCCCGGAGTCGGAGACCGCCAGCTCCGCGGCCCGGCCGCTGACCCGCAGGGTGACCGCGATGCGCCCGCCGTCCGGGCTGTACTTGACCGCGTTGCCGAGCAGGTTGTCCACCACCTGCCGGAGCCGCTTGCGGTCGCCGTGCAGCACCAGCTCGTCGGGCAGTTCGTCCTCGATGAGCAGCGGCGCACCGTTGACCGCCTCGCGCGCCTTGGCCAGCGAGTCGCGCACCACCTCGGCCAGGTCCATCGGCATCAGTTGCACGTCGGCGTGGCCGGCGTCCAGCGCCGAGAGTTCCAGCAGCTCGTTGATGATGTGCCGGAGCTGCGACGTGTTGCGTTCGATCACCTCGAGCAGCCGCGGGCCGTCGGTAACCAGGGTGACCTCGTCCGCCTCGCGCAGCAGTTCGGTGTACGCGCTGATCGACGTGAGCGGGGTACGCAGCTCGTGCCCGATCAACGCCAGATACTCGTTCTTGCTGCGGTTGAGCTGCCGCTGCAGGTCCTCGACCACGCGCCGTTCCACGAACTGTCCGATGTGGGCGGCGATCCCGGACATCAGCGCGAGCAGCTCGTCCTCCGGCTCCTCGACCGTGTCGGTGAAGGCGGTGAGCACGCCGAGCGACTCGAAACCCTCGCGGATCGGGATGGCCAGAGCCGCGTGCAGCCGGGAGGTGGCCGCGGTCTCCGGCGAGATCAGGCTCTGCGGGCGGCCCACGTCGCGGATCCACAGCGGCTTGCCGGCCTGCCAGGCGCGACCCGCCAGGCCCTGGCCGAACGGCAGCTCGGCCGGGACGTCGATGTCGCTCTGCCAGCCCGGTGCGCTCCACCGCGCGGCCGAGCGGATCACGCTCGACGTCTCGTCCACCAGCCACAGCTCGGCGTGCACCCAGTCGAGCGTGCTGACCACCGCCTCCAGCACCAGCGGCCCGGCTTCGGCGATGTTTGCCGCGTCGGCCAGCGCTTTCGTGACGGCCAGCTCACAGGTGCGGAACCGTTCCACGCGACGGCGCCGGGTCACGTCCTGCACGGCCTGGACCGCGCCGGCGGTGCTGCCGCCGGGACCGACGATCGGGTGCGCGTCCACCAGGTAGTGGCGGGTGTGCCGGGCCGGTCCGCTGCGCAGCACCACCTCCTCGTCGCGCAGGTCGTCACCGCGCAGCGCCCGAAACAGGGCCATGTCGTCGCGGCTCAGCGGGTTCCCGGCGCCGTCGGCCAGCCCCTCCGGGAACGACTCGCCCCACAGACGCCGCATCCGTTCGTTGACGAAGACGACGCGCCCCTCGGCGTCGCACGCGGTCACCCCGTCGTGCAGGCTGTCCAGCACCGCGTCGAGGAAGCGCCGCTGCTGGTCGATCTCGTACCGGGACAACTGTTCGGTGATCAGCAGCGTGGCCACCTGCGCGGCCTCCGCCACCGAGGTCACGTCCTCGGGCGTCCAGGCACGGGGCTGACGGTCGAAGGCACAGCAGATGCCGAGGATGGTGCCGGTCCGATCGCGTACGGGATGTCCGATGTATGCCCCTGCGATGCCGTCAGTCAGGATCGGTGACCCGGCAGGCACCCGCTCGTCGGTGCGCACGTCGTCGATGACCAGCGGCCCGTCGATGTCGATCACCACGCCGGCGAGCGAACGTTCGTTTTCGGTGTTGGCGACCGCGTCCCACGCGACGGACAGCCCCCACCCGCCGTAGAGCCGCAGGTGATCGCCCTGCACGAAGTAGATCAGTCCGACCGGGGCGTTCGCGGCCCGGGCCACGAGGGCGGCGAGCTGGTCGGCGGCACCGCTGGTGAGGACGCCGCGATCCCGCTCCGGGCCGGCGTCCAGCAGCCCCGGCAGGCCGCCGGGCGGCCCGGCCAACCGGCTTCCCCCCGATCGTCCGGCATCTCGCCGCATGGCCCCCTCCTAGACACCCAGCGTAAAGGGGCTGATCAGGGAAAACCGGAGAATTGCTAACGTACGCGTCGATATCGCAGATCGCTGATCGGCCGGCCGGCGTCGAGGCCCCGCCGTTCGAACTTCGTCTCCGGGCGACCGGTCCGGTCCTCCCCCGCCGCCGCCAGCCCGGGATCGGCGTCCAGCGTCTCGATCATCGCGGCGGCGTACTCCGGCCAGTCCGTGGCGCAGTGCAGCAGTCCACCCGGCCGCAGCCGCTCCCGCAGCAGCGCGACGTTGCCCGGATTGATCAGGCGGCGCTTGTGGTGACGGGCTTTCGGCCACGGGTCCGGGAAGAACACGTGCACGGCGTCGAGCGTGTGCGGGGCCAGCCGGTGCACCAGTTCCATGGCGTCGCCGTGCCCGACGCGTACGTTGGCCAAGCCCTGCTCACCGATCAGCGCGAGCAGATTGCCGATGCCCGGCGTGTGCACCTCGACGGCCAGATAGTCGCGTCCGGGATCGGCCCGCGCGGCGGCCGCGGTGGCATCACCCATCCCGAAACCGATCTCCAGCACCACCGCCGCCGACCGGCCGAAGAGCGTGGCGAGGTCCAGCGGCGTACGGTCACCGTCGGTCACCGGCAGGCCGAACGCCGGCCAGAGCGCCGCGTGCGCGTCGGCGTGCCGGGAGCTCATCCGGCCGCGGCGAGGGTGGAAGGTGCGGATGGGCGGGTGTGCCGCGGTCTCGTTCATCGCGGCCCCGATTCTACTTTCCCGTGGTGGGCTGCACGCTCGGCTGTGAGCCCGCGTGGAACGGCACCCGCGTCTTGTCGTCGAGGCCGACGATCACCACCCAGGAACCGCCGTTGACCTGCCCGGTCACCACGGCCCGGCGGGCGTCCAGATACGCCATCTCCCGATCCAGTACGCCTCCGACGGTCCGCTTGGTGCGCCCGGCGACGTCGTATTCGACCAGATGCACGGGTTCGTTGTCGGCCGCGGTCTCGCCCTTCTGATAGGCCGTCCAGGCGAG
The DNA here is from genome assembly GCF_012933445.1 of Actinoplanes sp. TBRC 11911. Taxonomy (GTDB): domain Bacteria; phylum Actinomycetota; class Actinomycetes; order Mycobacteriales; family Micromonosporaceae; genus Actinoplanes. Next base: position 278,833 of record NZ_JABBNC010000004.1, on the reverse strand, counting down.
CTTCTTCCCGTCCGCGCGCCAGCTCGGCACCACGGCGAAGCCTTGATTCTGGCGACCCCCACCCCCGTACGCGGCGACGGTCTGTTCCGCACCCGACCCGACCGTCCCGACGCTCAGACAGGCATCGAAGATCGACTCGCAGTCCCCGCCCCGGAACGCGACCCGCCCGCCGTCCGGCGACCAGGCCACCGCGTCGTCGGTACGCAGCCGCTCGGTGAGCTGGCCACTCACCCGCGGCGCCGGCGCACTGGGGGCCTCGGGCAGCGGCTGTTCGCGGCAGTCGCGGGGAAAGAGCACCCCGGGCTGCGCCTTCCCGGCCGCCGAGGAGATCCGGTAGACGCCGGGCCCACCAGTGCAGGACAACGAGGCGAAGGCGATCCACTTGCCGTCCGGCGACCACGAGGGCCCGGCGGCGGATCGATCGGTGAGCCGCCGTTGCCCGGTCCCGTCCGCCCGCATGACCCACAACTGCCCCGCCTTGAGATAGGCGAGCTGCTTCCCGTCCGGCGACCAGCGCGGCCGCGCGAACCCGCCACCCTTGGTAAGCCGCGTCTCAGCAGCACCTTTGCTGACGTACAGGTCCCCGCCGCGCACGTACGCGATGAGGCTGGACACCCCGCGCTCGCCCGCCGCCCGCGCCGGCGCCGCCGACTGCATGATCATGCTCAGTCCGAGGCCCGCCGTTACGACCGCGATTGCCTTCATGACGAACGCCCCCCGACGCGTCGGTGCTGGTTACACCGAGAGCATCGTCGCTACCGTTTCGCACCTAAGAGATTCCCCGCCCGAAACCCGGAAAATCCCCCGGCGGCGCTAGGGCCGCGAGCGCCGCCAGCCGGACGTCCCAGCGGTTGGCCGCCTCCGCCATCCACCGGGCGGTGGCGTCGAGTTGCTCGGCGCGTACCGAATAGCGCATCTCCCGGCCCGCGCGCCGGCTCGTCACGAGACCGGCGCGTTCCAGCACCCCGAGGTGTTTGACCACGGCCTGGCGGCTCACCGGCAGGCCGGTCGCGAGCACGGTCGCGGTCGTCGGGCCCCGTTCGGCGATCTCGTTGAGCATCCGCCAGCGGGTCGGGTCGGCCAGCGCCGAGAGCACGTCGAGTTCCGCGATCATTTCGTGATCATGCTCCGGCTCAGTCGTAGTGCTGCAAGCCGGGCCACAACGTGTGCCACGGGGCCGGCAGGTTGCGGCAGACGTAGATCGCGCCGTCCGGCTCCTCGTTCTCGATGCCCAGGCCGTTGTCGAGCTGCGCCTTGAGATCACACCGCCCCAGCGTCGCGTTCACCTCGGCCGCGGGCGCCTGCGAAACCACGATCGCGACCGTACGGGAATCCGGCGGCGGCCCGTAGTTCCACAGCTCGTTGTGTCCGCTGTAAACGGCCGGCAACCGGTACGCGGCGCCGTAGCGATCGAGCGCGCCCGCCTCGCCGTAGTTGGAGGTGAACAGCACGGCCCGTTGTTGCTCGTCGGCCGGCAGGGCGGTGTACACCGCGGCGACCTGCCGCACGTACACATTCCAGCCGATCTGATCCGCGACCGTCGAGTTCACCGCCGCGATGAAACCGACCTGCGAGACCGGCAGCACCGGCAACGCGAACACGACCGAGATGACCAGGTTGACGCCGACCGCGACGCCGAGCAGCACACGACGGCCCGCACGCCCCGCCATCCACCGCTCCACCGGCACCGCCCCGATCGCGAACAACCCGAGGACCAGCCCGATCGGGTAGTACGGCTGGCCGGCGGTCACAAACACCAGGACCACCATGATCGGGTACGCCACGGCGATGCTCCGCGCCGCTCGCAACCGCGGATCGCGCACCAGCGTGACGAACCCGGCCACCCACACCGGCACGAGCGCGAGCCCGATCAGGATGAGCTGGAACGGCAGCAGCTGAATCCGCGAATCGGTCCCCTTGTCCGCGGCGATGGCGTCCGCCATGTGTGCCTGCGGAAAGTCGTTGAACACCTGGTAGAGGATGTTCGGCAGGCCGATCAGCACGGCCAGCCCGGCGCCCGCCAGCAGCCACCGGCTCAGCAGCACCCGCCGCGGCCCGACCACCAGCAGAGCGAGCAACAGGCAGATCAGCAGCAGCGGGATCAGCAACTTGGCGTAGAGCGCGAGCCCGGTCACCACCCCCACCCCGAGCCACGAGCGCTCCGACCCGCGCAACAGCACCCGCAGCAGGAAATACAGCACGCCGAGCCAGGCCAGCAGGTCGGGCAGCTGCGTGTTTCCCACGTGGCCGCCGACCAGCGGAAACGTCCCGAACACGGCGGACGCGGCGAGGGTCTGGCCGACCGCCGCGCCACCCACCTCGCGGGCGATCAACGCGGTCAGGAACGCCATCGCGGCGAGCAGCAGCGCGCCGGGCACCCGGATCGCCCACAGCGAGTCGCCGAACACCGCGATGCTCATCCTGCTCAGCAGGGGCACCAGCGGCGGCTGATCCACGTACCCCCATTGGAGGTGCCGCCCGAGGATCCGGAAATACAGCTCGTCGCGGTGGTAGTCGTACCGCGACGAGAGCGGGAGCAGCAGGAGGACGACCAGGACAGCGACCGCCGTCACCGGCTTCCAGGCGAACGACCGTCGCGGGATCACGCGGTCCAACTTAGACGGTACGCGCGCCGGAGGGTGTCCCTCATCACGTAAGCCGAACCGATAGTTGCCGAGTATCGTTAGCCTGGCTAACTACCCAAGGAGGCGCTTTTGAGTCGCCGCGCCCCTAAGGCGTCCATCGACCCGGATGCCCGCAAGAGCTGGCTTCGCCGCGCGTTGCCGCTGGTCAAGGCCCATCGTGGGCTGCTGATAACGTCCCTCGTCCTGTCCTTCGCGGGCCTGGTCATCCAGGTGCAGATCCCCAACCTCGTCCGGGTCGGCATCGACCGTGCCATCGACGCCCACACCGCGAACCTGAGCACGTACGTCTGGTTGATCGTGGGTTTCGCCCTGGCCCAAGGCGTGGTCAACTTCATCGCGCGGTTCTATCTGCTGCGGACGGCGTACGAGCTCGAGTACGACCTGCGCAACATCATGTACGCGCACCTGGCCCGGATGCCGTTCGGCTTCTACGACCGCATCCAGTCCGGCGAGCTGATGTCCCGGTCCGCCTCGGACATCCGATCCGTGCAGATGTACCTGACGTTCGGCCCGTCGATCCTGGTGCAGTGCCTGATCGCGGTGGTCGCGTTCGTCTTGATGCTCTCGATCAACGTGCCGCTGGCCCTGGTCGCGATGGCCACCATGCCGCTGGTCGCGCTGCTCGGCATCACCATGCGCAAGTCGATCTTCCCGATCTCCTGGATGATCCAGTCGCGGCTGGCCGGCGTCGCCATGGTCACCGACGAGAACATCCAGGGCGTCCGCATCGTGAAGTCGTTCGCGGCCGAGGGGCGGCAACTGCGCTCGCTCGCCGAGAGCGCCGACAAGGTCCAGTGGGCGTACCAGCAGGACGCCAAGATCCGCGGCAAGTGGACGCCGCTGCTGGAGAACCTGCCCCGCCTCGGACTAGCGTTGGTGCTGCTGATCGGCGGGTACATGGTGATCAACGGACACACCACCGTCGGCACCATCGTCGCCTTCAACTCGTACGTGCTGATGCTGCAGCCCCCGTTCCGCCTGCTCGGCTTGATGATCAACCTGGGCCAGCGGGCCTCGGCGTCGGCCAAGCGGATCTACGAGATCCTCGACACCCCGAACGACGTGGTGGACGCGCCGGACGCGATCGACGTGCCGTTGCGCGGCGACCTCGCGTTCGAGAACGTCACCTTCGCGTACCCCAACGGGACCGTCGCCCTGAACGGCCTTGACCTGCACATCCGGCCCGGTGAGACGGTGGCCGTGGTGGGCGGCACCGGCTCCGGCAAGTCCACGCTCGGCCGGCTCGCCGCGCGGTTCTACGACGTGACCGGCGGCCGGGTGGCGATCGACGGCCACGACGTCCGCAACCTGCGGCTCGCCTCCCTGCGCGACCAGGTCGGCATCGTGCCGGACGAGCCCTTCCTCTTCTCGCTTTCCATTCACGACAACATCGCGTACGGGCGTCCCGAGGCTACCCGGCAGCAGGTGGAGGCGGCCGCCGTGGCCGCGGGGGCCGACCAGTTCATCAGGCACCTGCCCGAGGGCTACGAGACGGTGGTCGGCGAGCGCGGTTACACGCTGTCCGGCGGCCAGCGGCAGCGCGTCGCGATCGCCCGGGCGCTGCTGGTCAACCCGCCGCTGCTGATCCTCGACGACGCGACCAGCGCCATCGACGTGACGGTGGAGCAGCGCATCCACTCCTCGCTGCGGGACCAGATGCGCGGGCGTACCACCATGATCGTGGCCCACCGCCTGTCCACGATCAGCCTGGCCGACCGGGTCGTGCTGATGGAACACGGCAAGGTCATCGCCGACGGCACGCACGAGGGCCTGCTCGCTACCGAACCGCGGTACGCGCAGGTCCTGGCCTCGCAAGAGGCCGAGGAGATCGACTCGCTCGATATCGGACAGGAGGTCGCACGATGAGCATGTTCGGTGGTGGCTTCGGCGGCTTCCAGGTCAACGGCCGGCCGTCGGTCGGCGCGGCCGGCAAGAGCGGCAACGGGTTGCCGTTCAGCGGCATCCCGGACGACCTGGTCGACCGCGTGCACCAGCTCGAGGCGATCGAACCGGAGCACGGCGACCCGGACGCACCCTTCGACCCGATCGGCGACTCCGGCCCGCGGGTCTCGATCGGCCGGATCCTGCTCGGCCGGCCCGCCCTGCTGGTCTCCGCGTTGCTGGCGATCATCGTCGAGACGCTGTTGCTGCAGGCCGGGCCGTACCTGGTCCAGATCGGCATCGACGACGGCATCGCCAAGCGCGACGTGCGCACGCTGGTCGTCGCGACCGTGGCGTTCCTCGCCGCCGTGGTGTTCACCGGTCTGGCCACCCGCGTCCGGATCCGCAACGGCGGCGCGCTGTCCGCGCAGGTCACGCGTGACCTGCGGGTCCGCATCTTCGCGCACCTGCAGCGAATGAGCCTGGACTACTACACGAAGGAGAAGGCCGGGGTCACCATGACCCGGATGACCTCCGACGTGGAGTCGATCCAGAGCCTGCTGCAGGACGGGTTCGCCCAGTTCCTCATCCAGGCGCTGACCATGGTCGTGGTCACCGTGGTGCTGTTCCACTACAACGTGGAGCTGGCGCTGATCACGCTGCTGCTGGTCATCCCGCCGCTCGCGGCCGTGTCGCTCTGGTTCCGCAACGTCTCCGACAAGGGCTACAACCTGCAGCGGGACACGATCGCCGCGATGTACGCCGACCTCGGCGAGAGCCTCAACGGCGTACGCACGGTAACCGCGCACAACCGGCAGGAACGCAACGTCATCGCGCACCGCGAGGTGGTCGGGGCGTACAAGGACGCGAACAACTGGACCGGCCGGATCAACGCGATCTACGGTCCGGGCACGTCGGTGATCGGGCTCATCGCGATGGCCGTGTTGCTGCTGATCGGCGGGCGGCTGGTACTCAAGGGTGAGCTGACCATCGGGGTGCTGACCGCGTTCGTGCTCTACATCAACGCGTTCTTCGCGCCGGTGCAGCAGCTGGTCACGCTCTACACGCAGTATCAGCAGGCCAAGGCCGCGATCGGGAAGATCCGCGGATTGCTGGACACGCCGTCGTCGGTGCGCGAGTCGCCGGTCGCGGTGACGTTGCCGCCGGTGCAGGGCGAGATCGTCTTCGACCACGTGAGCTTCGGATATTTGCCCGACCGACCGGTTTTGACGGATATTTCGTTGCGGATCGCCCCCGGTGAGACCGTCGCCTGCGTCGGACCGACCGGGGCCGGGAAGTCCACGCTGGCCAAGCTGGTGACACGCTTCTACGATCCGCAATCTGGACAAATCCGAATTGACGGGTACGACCTGAGGGACGTGACCCTGGCATCACTTCGCCGGCAGATCGGGGTCGTCCCGCAGGAGCCGTTCCTGTTCGCCGGCACGTTCCGCGACAACATCGCCTTCGCCCGCCCGGACGCCACCGACGCCGAGGTGTGGGCCGCCATCGACGAGGTCGGGCTGCGCGAGCTGGTGGAACGCTCGCCCGAGGGGCTGGACACGCTGCTGCACGAGCGCGGCCAGTCGGTCTCGTCCGGCGAACGGCAGCTGCTCGCGCTGGCCCGCGCGTTCCTGGCCGAGCCGCGGGTGGTGGTGCTCGACGAGGCCACCTCCAATCTCGACCTGGCCTCCGAGCTGCGCGTGGAGGCGGCGCTGGACGCGCTGCTCGAGGGCCGGTCGGCGATCCTGGTCGCGCACCGGTTGTCCACCGCGATGCGCGCCGACCGAATCATCGTGGTCGACGACCGGGGCATCCAGGAATCCGGCTCGCACGCGGAACTTCTGGCGCTGGGCGGTCGCTATGCGGCGATGTTCGAGACTTGGGCCGCGCACGCCTGATTCTTCTGGTAGGCAGAGATAGACATTTAACTATGCCCACTTCGGAGGATCGATGCGGATCTTGCCGGTTCTAGCAGCGGTTTCCCTGTCCTCGACACTCATCGCGGCCCCCGTGTCGGCTTCCACGCCGACGCTCGGGCCGACCGCCTACGGGTCCGGCGGCGGGATCGCCACCGTGGACGCGACCGCCACCGCGGCCGGGCTCGACGTGCTGCGCCACGGGGGCAACGCCATCGACGCCGCGGTGGCGGCCGCGGTCACCCTCGGCGTCACCGAGCCCTTCGTCGCCGGCCCGGCCAGCGGCGGCTTCCTCGTCTACTACGACGCCAAGCGGCATCGCGTCTCCACCATCGACGGCCGCGAGACCGGCCCCGCCACGATGACGCCCACGTACTTCATCGACCCCGCGGACGGCCTGCCCTACGACTTCCAGGAGGCCCGGGTCAGCGGCCTGTCCACCGGCGTGCCCGGCGCGCTCGCCACCTGGGACACCGCGTTACGGCAGTGGGGCACGCGCTCACTGGCCAGCCTGCTGGGGCCGGCGGCCAAGGTGGCCGACCGCGGCTTCCCGGTCGACGCCCAGTTCCGGCAGCAGATCAACGACAACCTCGCCGCGTTCGGTCAGTTCGACTCGACGAAGGCGTTGTACCTGCCCGGCGGCGCCCCGCCCGCGCTCGGCTCGACGCAGCGCAACCCCGACCTGGCCGACACGTACCGGCAGATCGCGGCGAAGGGCATCGGCGCCTTCTACCACGGCCCGATCGGCGCCGACCTGGTCAAGACCGTGCAGCACCCGCCGATCTCGGCGAACCCCGTCGGCACGTGGGCGTACCCGATCCGCCCCGGCGTGCTCACCATGAAGGACCTCGCCGCCTATCAGATCCGGCGGCCCGCGCCGACCGTCTCGGACTTCCGCGGCCTCGACGTCTACGGCATGTCCACGCCGTCCAGCGGTGGCACGGCGGTCAGCGAGGCCCTGAACATCATCGAGAAGGCCGACCCGAAGAACGTCACCCAGGTGCTGCACACGTATCTCGAGGCGTCGGCGCTCGCGTTTGCCGACCGGGGTCGCTACGTCGGGGCGTACACGGGAAATGATGTCTTGCGCAAGCTCACCTCGGACCGGTGGGCCGCTCAGCGCGCCTGCCACATCTCGCCGGCCGTGGCCATGGTGAAGCCGGTCGCGCCGGGCGACATCAACGCCTCGGGGTGCACGCCGGCGACCGCCACGCTGACCCCGGACAGCGGTTTGAGCACGACCAACATCACGGTGAGCGACCGCTGGGGCAACGTCGTCGAATGGACCTTCACGCTGGAGCAGTTCGGCGGCAACGGCATCGTCGTGCCGGGACGCGGCTTCATGCTGAACAACGAGCTGACCGACTTCAACTTCACCCCCACCCAGGGCACCGCACCCGACCCGAACCTGCCCGGCCCCGGCAAGCGGCCGCGCAGCTCGATGGCGCCGACCATCGTGCTCAAGGACGGCAAGCCGTTGCTGGCCCTCGGTTCGCCCGGCGGCGCCTCGATCATCACGACCGTGCTGCAGATCCTGGTGAACCGCCTGATGCTGGGCATGACCCTGCCGGAGGCGATGGCCGCACCGCGGGCCTCGCAGCGCAACACGGCGGGCATCCAGGCGGAGCCGGCGTTCCGGACGACGTACGGGCCGGCGTTGTCCGCGCTGGGCCACACGTTCGGGCCGGACATGGCCGAGCTGGGCGCGGCGACCGCGATGGAGTTCACCCGTCACGGCGGGTTGATCGCGTCGGCCGAGCCGGTGCGGCGCGGCGGCGGCGCGGCGGCTGTCGTTCATCCGAAGTAGACGAAATCGATAAGCGCGGTCCCGTCGTGCGCTGCTAATCTCCGCCGGTACGTCACGGGGAGGCAACACCAATGCAGTGCACGTCATGCGGGACCGCGCTCGACCATCCCGGACAGGGACACGTGTGCGGGCCGGCGCCGTCGTCTTCGGTGCCCGCCATCGCCGCGCCGGCTTCGGTTCCGGAGGCCTGGGCTCCGCCGGCCGGCACTTTGCCTGTCTCGGAAACACAGCCCCCGTATCCGCTGGCCGAAAACCCGCCGCTGCCTTATGCGTCGGTCCCGGCGGCGGTCGTGCTACCCACCGGGTGGATCGTGGCCGCCGGCTTCCTTATCGGCCTGAGCGCGCTCATGGCGGTCACCTCGGTGATCTACGCGGTGCTCCAGCTGAATCTCGTGCCCGTCGCCCTGAGCCAGGTGGGCTCGCAGATCTTCCTGTTCGCGATCATCGGCTTGATCGTGGCCAGCAACATCTGGCGGCGGTCGACCCGCCAGCTGGTCGACGCCTTTGGCGGGGACGGCCGCCAGTACGCCGCGCATTGGGGCTACCGGGTTTACGTGCTCGCGCTTTTCGGCGTCATCTTCGTCCAGGTCGACGCGGGGTTGAACAATCGCCGTGCGATCATCGCGGTCGCCGTGCTGCGCTGCGTCGCCGCGTTGGGGCTGATCGGCGGGGTGCTGCACACGTGGGCGCGCATCCACCGCCTGCTGGCCGGCCTCGAATCGGCAGCGCCGGCCCGGGTGCACGCCCTGGCCGACGCGGCGGACATCGACTGGAACGCGGTGGCCTGGGATCCGGACCTCGAGGACGTGGTCGAGCGTCAGCGCCGTCGTCGTTCGTCCTGAGTCGCGGCAGTCAGGTACGCACGAACCAACGGCCGCTCGTCGTCGCGGCGAGCGGCCAAGGCCAGTTCGCAGGGCGCGAGGTCGCGGACCGGGACCGTGACCACGCCGTCGCGGGCCACGAGCTCGGCGTTGCCGGCGGCGAGGAGGGCCACGCCCGCGCCGTTCGCCACCGCTTCGTACGTCTCCTCCGAGCTCGCGATCACGCCGCCGATCCGTGGCTCCCGCCCGTCGCGCGTGTCGGTGGCCAGCCAGTAGTCCCGTACGGGGCCGGCTTCTGGGGGTAACGCCAGGAATTGCTCGTCGCGCAGCTCGTCGATGGTGACATCCCTTTTTCCGGATAAATGGTGTTTTGCTGGGAGAGCGACGCATCGCTCCTCGCGGGCCACGACGACGTACCGATAACGCTCCTGGTCCGGCAGTGGCAGCCAGACGAAAGCGACATCGCTCGCGCCGTCCGCAAGGCCGGCCGTGGGGTCGGTCCAGCTCACCTGCCGCAGCACCGGGTTCGTTTCCGGAAATTTCGTCATAAGGCGGGCGCGCAGGGCGGGCAGGATCCCGCGGCTCGGGCTGGTGGACATGCCGATCACCAGGGTGTGCCGCTCGTCGGCCTTCGCGTCCTCGACCGCCGCGACCGCTTCCTCCCACGCGGCGATGAGCGCTCGCGCGTGCGGCAGGAGCGCCTCGCCCACCGCGGTCAGCCGCACGGTCCGCCGATCGCGCCGGAACAGCTCCGCGCCCAGCTGTTTCTCCAGCATGCGGACCTGCTTGCTCAACGCGGGCTGCGAGACGAACAGGCGCTTGGCGGCCGCGGTGAAGCTCAGCTCCTCGGCGACGACAGCGAAGTACCGCAGATCACGCCCATGGACATCCATAACTCTTGGCTATCACACCATGTCTTGGACGCCCACGCCCGTACCGGAGCAAGGTGGACTGTATGAATATCTGGCTTATCACGGGCGCGAGCAGCGGCTTCGGCCGGGCCATCGCGGCGGACGCGATCGCCGCCGGCGACACGGTGATCGGCACCGCCCGACGCACCTCGGCCCTGGACGACCTGGTCGCGGCACACCCCGACCGGGTGGAGGCGATCCGGCTCGACATGACCGACAGCAAGCGCATCGACGAGGTGGCGGCCGACGTCCTGGCTCGCTACGGCCGGGTGGACGTCCTGGTGAACAGCGCCGGCCGTACGCAGGTGGGGGCATTCGAGGAGACCACCGAGGACGAACTGCGCGACCTGTTCGAGGTGCACGTCTTCGGGCCGGCGCGATTAACGAGGGCGCTGCTGCCCGGGATGCGCGAGCGGGGCAGCGGGTCGATCGTGAACATCAGCAGCTTCGGCGGGCAGTTGTCGTTCGCCGGGTTCTCCGCGTACAGCGCGACCAAGGCCGCGTTGGAGCAGCTCTCCGAGGCGCTGGCGGATGAGATTACCCCGTACGGCGTCAAGGTTTTGATCGTGGAGCCCGGCTCGTTCCGCACGAACCTGTTCGGCAAGGATGCGGCGTACTTCTCCACGGAGAACCCGGCGTACGCGGAAAAGGTCGGCGCGACCAGGGCGATGGTGCGGGGCAGTCACGGCATTCAGCCGGGCGATCCGGCGAAGGCCGCGCAGGCGATCCGGATGGCGCTCAATGCCGCGAATCCCCCGCTGCGGCTGGCGCTGGGCGGCGACGCGGTGGACTTCCTCGCAGGTCACCTGGACTCGGTGCGGGCCGAGCTCGCCGAGTGGGAGAAGGTCTCCCGAGGAACGGACTTCGATGGCTCCTAGTTCGAACATTTGTTCGACGACGACTGTTGGGGATGTCGTACCCGTCGATTAGAATGTGTGTACTAAAAGGGCTCGTGAGCTGCTGATCTTCGGCGTATTTGCCGACGATCGGCGGCTCAGTGAGGAGTTTCACCGTGACCGCACCCGTCTCCCCGCTCGAGGCCGTGATCCCCCCTTACGCGACCATGCTCGGCTTCACCCGCTACGTGACTCGCACCGGCCCGGCCAAGGCGACCTTCGTGGGCGGTCTGCGGCGCGCCCGCGAGCGCCGCTCCGGCTTCAACCCGCACAGCCAGCTCGTCAAGGCGCTGAAGGCCGACATCGCCTTCCGCACCGGCGGCAGCTATCTGGACGGCGTGGTCGACCTGGTCAAGGACCGCTGGAAGCCGCTGTACGAGTCGGTCAGCGCCGGCGCGAAGGCATACTTGCTGTCCCTGGGCGACCCGGCCCAGGTCGGCTTGGCCCAGACCCGCGACGCCCTGGCGTCGATCGGCCCGCTGGCGGTAAAGGTCAACCCGCACTTCGGCCTGCGCTACGACGACGGCCGCCGCGAGGCCGTCCGCCTGCACTTCGACGAGGCCCCGCCCACGCCCGAGGCCGTGACCGCCACCCTGCACCTGATGGCCCGCCACATGGACCAGATCCTCCCGAACGCGGAGCCGGTCCTGGTCGACGTCCGCCGCGGGGCGACCCACCGCATCAACCCGGCGGCCAAGCCGGGCGACATCGAGAGCTGGCTGACGGGCGAGGCAGCCGCCTTCACCGCGATGTGGTCCACAACGGCCGCCTGACGGGCGGCGGCAGGGCGCGGCCGGCCCGCTCCGGTCCGGCCGCCCGGGTCCGGCCGCCCAGGTCCGGCCGGCCCGGTCCCGGCGTTCAGGTTCAGCCGCCCAGGTTCAGCCGCCCCGGTCCCGCCGCCCAGATCCAGCCGCCCAGCTGTCTAATTTGGAGGCAGGGCGCGCGCACCGGCTGTCAGGGTTCGCCGTGGCGCCTCGCTGCACGCGGCCATCTCTACGCACACTGCACGTAGACGCACGCGGCCATTTCGAGCACACGACCATTTCGTCGCCGCGGCCTGCTCGGATGCGCGCGGCGGTCTCGCCACCCCGGGCCAATCTCGCCACCCCGGGCCAATCTCGCCACCCCGGGCCGACCTCTCAACCCGGGCCGACCTCTCAACCCGGGCCGACCTCTCAACCCGGGCCGACCTCTCAACCCGGGCCCATCTCGCCACCGGCGGCTGTCGCGGTTTTGCGGCCGTTGAGCGACGTGGAGCTCCCATCATTTGGGACGACCATCCGCGGAGCGGGACCAGCGTCCACATCTTGGATCCTGGTCCGCTATCTGGGATTCCGCTCCACTATGGACGGCGCTTGTTCCCCTAATGCGGCTTTTATACTGCGGCTTTTCAACGTTTGCTGCGGACCTTGGAGACTTGTGCCCACATATTGACCACAAGTCTCCAAGGTCTGCGGAAATCCAAAGTGCGTAACTGTTCAGCTGGTTCCGTCGGCCGGGAGTCCCCGTGCGAGGCGACGCCGCCAGGTCCGGGCAGGTCCCAGCTCCCCACAGTGGCCGCCCCACCCGGGCGTGGGGAGTCGCCACGCCGAGGAGGTTGCGGTTGCCCACACCGCAGCCACCCCCACCCCCGTGTGGGCAGTCGCGACGCCGAGAAGGTTGCGGTTGCCCACACCGCAGCCACCCCCACCCCCGTGTGGGCAGCCGCCACACCGAGAAGGTTGCCGTTGCCCACACCGCAGCCACCCCCACCCCCGTGTGGGCAGCCGCCACGACCGGAAGGTCCCGGCTCCCCACAGCGACGGCCCGCGCAGGTCCGCCGCGCAAGGTCAACTCATCGGAGCGTGAGCGGCGCGAGAAACAGCTGAACAGTTCCAAAGTGCGGTCACAGCTTCCCAGATAGCAGGAAACTCTGCTGACGCGACGCGCCGCCGCGACCGTCGACGCCGGACTCGTCAAGAGCGACAGCGGGGTGTGACGGCGTCACGCCGTGCTTCGGGCGCGGCTCGCGCCCAGCATTGACGGAAACGTCTGCTGAAACTGGCGCTTCCAGTCGGCGTGTCGGGGCGGCGCGCGGCGCTTTGTACATTCGATGGCTTTGGCGAATCAGCGACAAACATGCACTCCCCATGCCGGCCGGGCCGCAGATTGGAGGGCATGAGACATCTAGCGGCGGCGGCCGGAATGACCGTCCATCACCTCAGAAGCGAAGGCAGTGAGATCAGCGGGAGCAGCGAGCCCGGCGTGCGGCAGGTCAGCCGACTCCGAAAGGTTGCGGCTCGATGGCCTTACACGAAGACCCGGCGGCGGGCGTCGTCAGCGTAATCAAATAGCGGTCGACGAGGCCCGCGGCGCACGGACTCCGCTTGTACACCACATGACCCCAGCCCCGATACGTAAGCAACCGCGCGGTCGGCCCGAGCTGGCGGGCCACCTCCCCCGCCCAACCGTACGCGGTCGCCGGGTCGTGCCGGGCCGCGACCACCAGGATCGGCCCGATGCCGCGCGGCGGGATCAGCGGGCGCTGTGGATTGTCGGGGGCGGACGGCCAGCCCAGGCAGCCCGTCGTGGCGGACAGGGCGAGCGGCGAGGCGAGCATCTGCGGGGCGCGCTCGGCCAGGATGTTCAGCCGGCGGCGCAGATCAGGATAGCCGGTGATCGGCAGGTACCAGTCCTCGCAGAAGATCGCCGGGAAACTGTTCGGGGTGTCGTCCGAGAGCGGCGGCGTGGAGGCGCGGCTTTCCGGAACCGGCGGCGCCTGCTTGGCCGAGTCGCGCAGGTAGTAGGCGAACGAATACCACTGCGGGTCGTAGAACGCGGCGAACGCGGCCCCGATCAGGTCGTTCATCGAAACCGTCGAGTCCGGATCGTACGGGTCGGTCAGCGTCCCGGCGCGCGCCCGGTCCGCGAGGCGCGCCCAGATCGCGCGGATGTCCTGGCCGCGCAGCACGCATTTCTTGTCGCGCGCGCACCAGTCGACGAACTGGTTGAACGCGTCCTGCGCGGCCCCGGTCGCGTCGAGCAGGAAGCGGGCCAGGCCCACGCTGTGGTCCATCACGCTGTCCAGGACCAGCGCGCGCAGGCGGGACGGGTACGTCTGTGCGTATTCGGCTCCGATCAGGGTCCCGTACGAGGCGCCGTAGAAGTTGATCTTCTCTTCGCCTAGAGCGGCGCGTACCGCGTCCATGTCGTGTACCACGCTCGCGCTGTCCACGTGCGCGAAGTGCGGTCCGGTGCGGGCGGCGCAGTCGGCGGCGAGTTTGCGGTTGTAGTCGATCGTTTTCGCGTACGCGTCCTCGCTGTCGATGAGCGGCGACGGCTCGGCATCGATCAACCGCTGCGAGCACACCACCGGCGAACTGCGCCCCACCCCACGCGGGTCCATCCCGACGATGTCGAAGCGAGCGCGCACCGCCGCACTGAAGAACGTGGGCGCGTCGAAAGCGAAGTCGACCGCCGACGCCCCGGGACCACCGGGGTTGACGAACAGGGCGCCGATGCGGTGCTCCGGATCGGTGGCGAGCCGGCGCGCGATGGTCAGCGAAATGCTCGCGCCGTACGGGTCAGCCCAGTCGGCCGGCACCTTCATCGTCCCGCACTGCATCTGCTCGTCCTCGGGACACGCCGCCCAACTGATCTTCGTCGGCGGGGGAGCCGCGTGGCCCGGTGTCGCGCCGTAGAGGGCCAGCAGGATCGTGAGGAACGCTCGCACCACGCCGTCTTCTCCGCCCTGCCCGGCAGCGGCACCGCGCGGCCACCATCTTCGGACGGATCAAGATCGGCGGTCTGGCGAATGGGTGAAGTTCGCCGGGCCGTGGCACCGTGGAGCCATGAGTCCCCGATCACACACGCGCCTGATGTCCGTGGTGGCGGGTGCCGCCCTGCTGACCGCCTGCTCCCCCGACAGCGACGCGTCACCGCGTGGCGAGGCTACGTTCGCGCCACCTTCGTCGGCGGCGAGCCCGGCCGGGCCGGGAAAAACCAAGCCGGACCTCACCGCGCCACAGACGATCGCCACCGGCCTGGACGTCCCGTGGGGGATGGCGTTCCTGCCGGACGGCAGCGCGCTGATCGCCGAACGCGACCGGGCCGACATCCTGCGAATTCCGGCGGGCGGCGGCGACCCGGCGAAGGTCTATCAGGTGCCCGGCGTGGACGCAGGCGGCGAGGGCGGGCTGCTCGGCCTGGCCGTCGACCCCGACTACGATCAAAACCGTTTCCTGTACGCCTATTACACCGCACCCGACGACAACCGGATCGTCCGATTCACGCTGTCCGACCGGCAGCCCGAGGTGATCTTCGACGGGATCGACAAGGCGGGCATCCACAACGGCGGGCGGATCGCGTTCGGGCCGGACAAGATGCTGTACGCCGGGACGGGTGACGCGAGCAACGGCGGCGAGTCGCAGGACCCGGACGACGTGAACGGCAAGATCCTGCGACTGACGCGGGACGGCAAGCCGGCGCCGGGCAACCCGCGGGCGGGCTCGCCGGTCTGGTCGATGGGTCACCGCAACGTGCAGGGGCTGGCCTGGGACGCGAAGGGCACGATGTACGGCATCGAGTTCGGCCAGAACACGTGGGACGAGGTCAACGTCATCAAGCCGGGCAAGAACTACGGCTGGCCCGAGGTGGAGGGCAAGGCGAACGACTCGCGGTTCGAGAACCCGATCGTGCAGTGGGGAACCGACGAGGCCTCGCCGTCGGGTGCGGCGGTCGCCGGGGACACGCTCTACGTCGCGGCGCTGCGCGGGGAACGATTGTGGACCGTGCCGCTGAACGGCGGGGCGCCGAAGGCCGAGTTCACCGGGAAGTACGGGCGGCTGCGCACGGTCGAGGTGGCGCCGGACGGCGCGCTGTGGCTGAGCACCTCGAACCAGGACGGCCGGGGCGACCCGAGCGACGGCGACGACCGGATCCTGCGCTTCCCGGTGGCGTAAACGGCCCGGTCTTGGCGACCGGGCCGTTCCTCATGCGTTATTCGGCGGCAGGACGGGGAGGGCGGAGATCGCCGAGGCGTACTGGGCGATCTGCCGTTTGTTGGGGACCACGCCGACGGCGCGGAGCTGGTCGTGGATGGCCTGCGCGATCTGTTGCGGAGGCTGCCCGCGGTGGGTCTGCATGACCCTGTTCACGACGTAGTCGACGCGAACCTGTTGCTGCCAGCCGGGGGCTCGGTTGCCGCTGGAGGCGAAGAAGCTGATCGGGGCTACGGGTTCCATGCCCTGGGTATCGGTCGGATGGCCCGGTCACTGGAAGATATGCGGGGGCGGTGCAACCGGATAGCACCGGTACGGCACCGTCCCCACCATCATTCGGCCCGTTCCTCGTCCGGCTCCGCCTTCGACGGAGCCTCCGCGGGGCTCAGCCACATCCAGAGCAGCATCAACAGCCCGACCACGAGCATGCCCAAGCCCATCCAGAGGTTGATGCGTACGCCGGCGGCTTTGTTGATCTCCGCCGGGCTGTCGAAGATGCCCAGCAACGTGACGATCACCCCGTACACGACGAAGAGTCCGCCGATCACCCGCCGCACGTCGAAGAGCCGGGCCGCGCGCTTGGTGCCCTCGGCGTCCTCGTACCGGTCCGATGTCATGTCCCGGCCTCCTTACCAGATCGGGATGTAGAAGACGATTGCCAGCGCCACCGCGAGCCCGCCGAGCACGATCGGGTTGCGCCACCACACCTTCTCGCTGGACAGGATCACCGCGCCGGAGGTGTTGTTGCCGGCCATGCCGTAGACCAGGCCCTGCAGCTCGTTCTCCGGTTTGGGCGGGGTGAAGAACGTGACCGCGAACGCGACCACCACGGCCACGACGAACGCGGCGCCCGCTCCCCAGAAGCTCTCCTCCAGGTCCGAGTTGAAGTGGACCACGTCGCCCAGGTAGAGCAGGTACAGCGACAGCGACGCCAGGAAGCCCAGCACCAGCGACCAGAAGCCGGCCCAGGCGGACATCCGCTTCCAGAACATGCCGACGATGAAGGTGGCGAAAAGGGGCGCATTGAACAAGGAGAACAAAGCCTGAATATAGTTCTGAATATTGTTGTAACCGGACGCGATGAAGGCGGTGCCGATGCCGATCACCACGCCCGCGATCGTCGCGTACCGGCCGATCCGCAGGTAGTACCCGTCGCTGCGATTCCTGCGGATGTAGGGCTGCCAGATGTCGTACGTGAAAACGGTGTTGAATCCGCTCACATTGGCCGCCATGCCCGCCATGAAGGAGGCCAGCAGACCGGTGACCGCGACCCCGAGGACGCCGTTGGGCAGCAGCTCGCGCATCAGCAGCGGGATCGCGTTGTTGTAGGTCAGATCGCCGGAGGGCGCACCGAGCCCGCTGATGGTGACGACCGCGATCAGTCCGGGGATCACCGTGATGAGCGGGATGAACAGCTTGGGGAAGGCGCCGATGATCGGCGTGCGCCGCGCCGCGTTCATGTCCTTGGCGGAGAGCGCCCGCTGCACCTCGGCGAAGTTGGTGGTCCAGTAGCCGAACGACAGCACGAACCCGAGACCGAAGATGATGCCGAACCAGTTGGCGCCCAGCGGGTTGTCGGACGACGAGCCGGTGTTCGACCAGGCGTGCAGCGCCGCGTCGCCGAGCGAGCTGCTGCGCACCTTGTCGAAGAGCCCGTCGATGCCGCCGACCCGGACCAGGCCCACGATGGTGATCGGCAGCAGACCGGCGACGATCACGAAGAACTGCAGCACCTCGTTGTAGATCGCCGAGGACAGCCCGCCGACCCCGATGTAGATCAGCACGATCGACGCACCCACCACGATGGCCAGCCACAGCGGCCAGCCCAGCAGCGCCTCCAGGATCAGCGCCAGCGCGAACAGGTTGACCCCGGCGATCAGCACCTGGGCCACCGCGAAGCTGACCGCGTTGAACAGGTGGGTCGGGCGATTGAAGCGCCGGCGCAGGAACTCCGGGACGCTGTGCACCTTCGAGCCGTAGTAGAAGGGCATCATCACGATGCCGAGGAAGACCATCGCCGGGACCGCGCCGACCCAGTAATAGTGGACGGTCAGCACGCCGTACTGCGCGCCGTTGGCGGCCATGCCGAGGATCTCCAGGGCGCCCAGGTTGGCCGAGATGAAGGCGAGGCCGGTGACCCAGGCGGGCATCGAGCGCCCGGACAGGAAGAAGTCGGCACTCGTCTTGATCGATCGTCGGGCGGCGAACCCGACCCCCAGGACCGTCGCGAAGTACAGGATGAGGATCACGTAGTCGAAGAAGTCGAGGTCGAGCCGCAGCCCGCCGCCCGCCGCCGCCATATACACAGGAACCTCCCAGACTTTGATCGCGGGAGACTCCTACCCTGCGTGAATAGTTTTCACACCCTTTCCAGGTACGCCTCCACACCGTCGAAAAATCGGTTAAGTCCGAAATGGAAGGCCTGGTCCGCGCCGCCCCGTGACGCGACGTCGGCGAACGCGCTGGCGACGTTGGGATAGCGGTCGGCGTGCTCGCGCAGAATCCGGCCGACCGAGGCGGTGAACTCGGTCTCTCCCGTGCCGGCCTCGGCCGCCGTCCCACGCACGTGCCAGGCCAGGGTGGCGACGACGTCCATCCGCTCGGCGCCGGTCAGGCCGGTGGGCAGCGCCGCCAGCGCGCTCTCCAGCCAGGCCACCTCGGTCGGACCGACCGGACGGCCGCCGAGCGCCATCACCTCCAGCGCCCACGGATGGCCGGCGAGGCGGGTCAGCATCGACTCGGCCCAGGTGGTCAAGGCGGCCCGCCAGCCGTGCGGCAGCGCCGGCGGGGTGCTCATGGCGCGTTCCAGCATCGCGGCGACCAGCTCGGCCTTGCCCGGCACATAGCGGTAGAGCGACATCTTCGTATAGCCCAGGTCGGCCGCGACCCGCTGCATGGAGACCGCGGCCAGGCCCTCGGCGTCGGCCACCGCGATCGCGGCGTCGGCGATCTCGTCCAGCGTCAGGGCCGGTTTCGGCCCGCGGGTCGGCTTGGGCCGCGGGGCCCAGAAGAAATCAGCGGTCATCTTGCGCTCCCCTCCAAACAGCGTCTACCGTACACAGAAATAACCGAGTCCGGTGGATACAGTTTATGGAGGACGCAGTCATGGATGTGCTCATCTCGGGGGCGAGCATCGCAGGGCCGGCCTTGGCATATTGGCTGGGCCGGTACGGTTTCCGGCCGACGATCGTGGAGATCGCGCCGAAGTTGCGGACGGGCGGCGCCGCTGTCGACTTCCGCGGGCCGCTGCACATGGGCGTGCTGGAGAAGATGGGCGTCCTCCCCCGGATGCGAGCCGCGCAGACGGGCGGGACGGCGTTTCGCTTCGTCGACGAGCGCGGCGCCAAGCTGATGGAGTGGCCGGCCGGCCTGGCCGGGGGCGACCTCGAGCTGCCGCGCGGCGACCTGGCCGAGATCCTGTGCGAGGCCGGCGCCGACTGGACGGAGTATCTGTTCGGCGACAGCATCAGCGCGCTGCGCGAGACGACGCAGGGCGTGGAGGTCACCTTCGCGAGCGGCACGCAGCGCACCTTCGACCTGGTGGTGGGCGCCGACGGGGTGCATTCGAGGGTGCGCGCGCTGACGTTCGGGCCGGAGGAGCGGTTCGTCAAACACCTGGGCTATTACGTGGCCGGGTGGGACGTGCCGAACGAGTGGGGCCTGACCCGCGACATGCTGCTGCACAACGCGCCGGGCCGGATGATCGGCGTGGGCGGCGACCACCGCGATCCCGCGCACGCCAGTGTCTTCGCCGCGTTCGCCTCCCCGCCGCTGAGCTACGACCGGCGTGATCCCGAGCAGCAGAAGGCGATGCTGCGTTCGACGTTCGGCGGGATGGGCTGGCTGGCGCCCCGGCTGCTGGCGCTGCTCGACGACGCCCCCGACGTGTATTTCGACCAGATCTGCCGGGTCGACAACCCGACGTGGACGCGGGGCCGGGTCGCACTGGTCGGCGACGCGGCGTGCGGGGCCACGATCGGCGGGCAGGGCAACGGGACGGCGGTCGTCTCGGCGTACGCGCTGGCCGGCGAGCTCGCCGCCGCCCGGGGTGACCACCGGGCGGCCTTCCCGCTCTACGAGCAGCGGATCGGGAGATTCGCCCGGGGCACACAGAAGGGCGGCGACACCACCGGGCGCTTCCTCGCGCCCCGCACGGCGCGGGGCATCGCCTTACGAAACTGGATGAACAATCAGGCGTGGATGGTGAAGCTGACGTTCAAGATCGCCGCCGACCGCAGCACTAACCTCGATCTGCCGGATTACTCAGGCTTTCTACGGCCGTGACCGTCAAGTCAGACAGCGACGTGATCACCAGGCTGGCCCCCGCCAGCGCGTCCGGAGCCGGAGGGTAGACACCATGCGGCACAGCGATCACCGCCATCCCGGCTGCGGCCGCCGAACGCAGGCCGTTGCTGGAGTCCTCGACCGCGGCACACACCCGCGGGCTCAGGGCCAGCTTGTCGGCGGCGGCCAGATAGACGTCCGGCGCCGGTTTGCCGCGCGGCACCTCCTCGGTCGACAACGTCACCGCGAAGGCGTCGGTCATCCCGGCCGTGGCCAGCACCTGGTCGATCAGGATGCGCGCCGACGAGCTCGCCAGCGCCAGGGTGAAACGGGCACCCAGACGCCGGACCGCCTCGACCGAGCCGGGGATCAGCGGCAGGTCGTCGCGGTATCGCTCGGCCATCCGCGCGAGCACGTCGCCGGCGACCTGCTCCGGCGTGCGCGGCACACCGACCTCCTCGGCGAGGTGCGTGGACCACTCGCCGGTGCTCATGCCCATCATGCGGTCCTGGGTGTCCGGGAGAAACTCGCGGCCGTACTCCGCGACGTACCCGCGGCGGACCTCCTCCCAGACCTCCTCGCTGTCGATGATCACGCCGTCCAGGTCGAAGACGACCGCCTCGATCACGACGCGGCCCGCTCGCGCAGCCGCGGGAGGATCCGCTCCGCGTACGTGGTGAGGAACCGCTCCTGGTCGGGGCCGGGCGCATGAAACACCAGGTGCTTGAAGCCCATGTCGAGATACTCGGTCACCCGCAGGGCGTGCTCGTCCGGGTCCGAGGAACAGATGAAGCGGGTCGCCGTGCGCTCCACCGGGAGGGCGTCGGCACGGCGCTGCATCTCGATCGGGTCCTCGACCCCGGTCTTCTCGTCCGGCGTCAGGGCCAGCGCACCCCAGTAGTGGGTGTCGTTGAGCGCCCGGTCGATGTCGTCGTCGAAGGAGACCTTCACCTCGATCATCAGGTCCAGCTCGTCGACCTTGCGGCCGGCCTTCTCGGCACCCTCGCGGACGGCCGGGAGCAGCGTGTCGGTGTAGAGCTCGCGGCCCTTGCCGCTGGTGGTGATGAAGCCGTCGGCGATGCGGCCGGCCAGCCGGGTGGCCGCGGGACCGGAGGCCCCGATGTAGATCGGGACAGGCTGCTCCGGCTTGTCATAGATGGTGGCCCGGTCGGTCCGATAGAACTGCCCCTCGAAGGTCACCCGGTCCTCGGTCCAGAGCTTCTGGATCAGCTGCACCGCCTCCTTGAGGCGAGCGAAACGCTCCTTGCCGTCCGGCCACTCGAGGCCCAGCGGTACCTCGTTCATCGACTCGCCGGAGCCGACCCCGAGGATCACCCGGCCGGGCGCGATCAGGCCCAGCGTGGCGAACGCCTGCGCCACCAGCGCGGGGTGGTATCGGAAGGTCGGGGTGAGCACGCTCGTGCCGATCAGGATCCGCTCGGTCTTCGCGGCCAGCGCGCCGAGCCACGGCAGCGCGGCGGGCGCGTGCCCGTCGTCGTGCCGCCACGGCTGGAGGTGGTCGCTGACGAAGACCGAGTCGAAGCCCAGTTTCTCCGCCAGCACGCCGTATTCGAGCAGGCGCGGGGGCGGGAACTGTTCCGCCGACGCTTTGTAGCCGAAGCGAATCATTCCCTGACCTTAACCCGCTGCCTTGTACGCCTTTCCGGCCTCCGTCGGGCTGTCCCCGTCCTCGTAAAGCCCGAAGTCCACACTGTCGCCGACCGCCGGCAGGCCGAACCACGCGTACCGCTCGACGTAGGAACGGCTCTCCAGCCCCTTGGTGCTGCCCTTGATGAAGGTCACTTTCTGGGCGGCGGACGGGTATTTGGGCGATCCGGAGAAGTTCATCAGCCCGAACTCGGTGATCCAGATCGGCTTGCCGTAACGTTTGTGCACCGCGTCGACGTATCCGAGGAACTGCCCGACCGCGGCGGCGCTGAAGTCCGAGCCGTACCAATGCAGGGTGATGAAATCGACGCGGTAGCCCTTCGATTTCGCCCCCGCCATGAACTGGTCCAGCCAGCCGCCGGCCTTGTCTCCCCCGTACGCGACGGCCGGGCTCCCCAACCGCATCCCGGTGGCCTGCAACTTGGGCCAGGCGGCGAGCGCGTCCGCGACGCTCATGTTCGCCTGCCCGCCCATGTCCGGCTCGTTGAAGCCGAGCAGCTCGTCGCCCTCCGACTTCACCTGCTTGAGCGTGGCATCGGTGACGTTGTCCTTGCCCCAGATCATCGGCACGAACTCGACTCCGGCCGGCCCCGGCACGTCGTTGTTGTTCGCGGCCCAGTTGTAGTACCACCCGGCCCCCACGTCGTGCAGCGCCGCCTTGAGGCCGTCGAACTTCCAGACGCCGACCCCTTTCTTCTTGCTGGCCTTGGCCACGATCACCACGGGCTTCTGGGCCGGCGCTTTGGTGGTCGGTTTCACGCTTGGCTTGGTCGTCGGCGTCGCCGACGCCGACGGGCTGCTGCTCGCGGCGGTCACGCTCGGGAACGCCGCCGGCGGCGTGGCGGCGCTGCCGAGCACGGCCGCGGGCGCGCTCGCCACCGGCGCGTCGCCATGCTTCTGGTAGACGATCACCGCGGCGGCCCCACCGGCGACGACGGTCGTCGAGAGCGCGGCGGTCAGGATCTTCCGCGACAGGCTGAACGCCGCGACGTGCGCCGCCTTCGCCGCCCCGACCCCACCGGCCGCGTGCGGCGCGGCCACTCCACCCGCCGCGTGCGGCGGGGCCAACCCACCAGCCGCGTGCGGCGCGCCCGTCACGCCTGCCGCGTGCGAACCGCCTGCGGCGTAAGGGGTAGCGGCGGCCGCGCCGCCGGCCAGCTTTGCCGCGGCGACCTTGGCGACCAGGCTTGCGGGCACCGGGACCAGGGCCATGCCGGCGAGCAGGTGCTCGGCGGCGACCAGGCCGTTCCAGGACGCGGCGCAGTGCGGGCACTCGCGGGTGTGGCGGGCGATGCGTTTGCGCCACAGGGCGCCCGGGCGGCCGTCCCACTCGCTCGTCAGCACGCGGAGGTCGGGGCAGGAGCGCTGGGCGAACAGCGCGCGCACCACGACCCGGGCCGTCTCGAGCTGGCCCTTCATGCGCTGGACACGGACCGCCGCGTGCTGGCGGGTGACGCCGATGGCCTCGGCGATCTCGTCGCGGGTGAGCTCTCCGGAGGCTTCCAGCCACCAGAGGGAGAGCAGTTCGCGGTTCTCCTCGTCGAGCCAGCGGGTTGCCTCGGCGGTCTCCCGGCGCTGGCCGGAAAGTTCGAGGCGGGTGATCGCCAGGTCGGTGAAGTCGGCGCCGGGGTCGCGCAGGTCCTCGTGCAGCAGCGGGTCGGGCGCGCCCCGCCGGGCCCGGAACACCTCGCGCACCTGCCGCACGGTGATCGCGACCAGCCACGACCGGAACGCCTCCGGCTCGCGCAGGTCACCCAGGTTGCGCAACACCCGCAGCATGACGTCCTGCACCACGTCGTCGACGTCCGCGTGCCCTTCGAGCGCCCGCCCGACGATCGTGTAGACCAGCGGCAGATAGCCCGCGACCAGGCGATCGATCGCGACCGGGTCACCGGCCCGGGCCGCGACGACGGTAGCGATGTCGGGTTGGTCCGCCATGTGATCCCCTCGAAATCCCGGCCGCGTCCCGGCCACCGCGATAGGAGACGCGAGGGCCGTCGCCAGATAACACGTTCTGAAGGCCCGCCCGGATGAACAACTCCGCTCCCGGACTCATGCCGCCCCGCCCACCTCGGCGTGCGGGCTCCTGTGACACGTCCCACCTCGCCAACGCCCTGAAGCCGGGGCGGGGCGGAGGGTGAAGGCGGCGCGGGGACGATTAGCAAACGCGCCGAACGGGAAACCAATCAAGTCATGCGTATGACGGTGCGGCTGGATCTGCCGCGTGAAACGGGTAGCGTTCCCGCCGTCCGCCGGCTGTTGCGCTGCGCTCTGTCCGTTCTCCGCGTCGACCGTGCCAGCGGCGAGGACTTGGAGATCGCCGTCACCGAGGCGTGCGCCAACGTGATCCGCCACGCGACCGGTGCGGAGACCTTTGAGGTGACCCTCGACGTCGGCGACGATCGGTGCGCCATCGACGTGCTGGACAGCGGTCCCGGCTTCGACCCGGAGTCGGTCACGGCGGCGCCGCCCGGTGCCGGCAGCGAACACGGACGCGGCTTGTTCCTGATCAAAGCACTGAGCGAGAACGTCCGGATGCACTCCGTGCCTCGCGAGGGCAGCTTGATCCATTTTGAGAAGTCGTTCGCATAGGACCTTGTTGCGCGGTCGCGAGAGCCAGCTTCTATGATGCTTGCTCCTCAGCAACTATTGCCTCCTCGGAAAGGAGATCGAGTGTCCGACCGCCCCGCATCCGTCGGATCGCTCCTGCGGCTAACACCGCCCGATCGCCTCCCCGAGGCGCTCGTGACGCGCCTCCGCGACACCCACGGCGCGACCGGGGCCGAGATCCTGCTCGGCGACCTCACCATGTCCGGCCTCTGGCCCGTGGTCGACCCGGACGGTCCGGCCGGCGGCGCCCTGGAACTCCGCTGCTTCGGCAGCCAGCAACCCGTCGTGGACGGCCGTCGCGTGTTCCTGCCGCTGACCGTGTGGGGTGACCGGCTCGGCGTCCTGCGCGTCGAAACCACACCGGAGCCCGATCGAGCCGCCATACAAGAACTGACCGAGATCGCCGACGAGCTCGCGATGGCTCTGCGTACGGCCACCAACGACACCGACCGTTATCGCAAGGTCACGCGCCGGCAACGGCTCACCATGGCCGCCGAACTCCAATGGGACCTGCTGCCCGGGCGTTCACTCAGCGGCGAACGGTTCCGGCTGGCCGGGGCGCTCGAACCGGCGTACGCGATGTACGGGGATCACTACGACTGGTCGGTCACCGGTGATCGCCTCACGCTGACCGTGCTGAACGGGCACGGCGACGGCATCGAGGCGGCGCTGCTCACCACCGTGGCCGTCAACGCGATGCGCAACGCCCGCCGATCCGGTGCCGGCATCGTCGAACAGGCGGAGCTGGCGTCGGACGCCGTCTACTCACGGCACGGCGGCACGGCGTACGTGGCAACGCTTTTGCTCGAAATCGACCTGTCGGACGGTTTCGTGGAGGCGGTCGACGCGGGCTCTCCCCGTGCCATGATCGCGCGCCAGGGCGAGATCCGGCCGGTCACGCTGGACGAGCAGTTGCCGCTCGGCATGTTCGGTGACAGTCGGTACGAGACCCAGAAATTCCAGCTCCAGGCCGGTGACCGGCTGCTCGTGGTCAGTGACGGCGTGCACGGCGCGGCGCCCGGCGGCCGCCCACCGTACGGGGTATCCGCCCTGCTCACCGCCCTGCGTGGGACTCGGCTGCAGCCACCGACCGAGGCGGTGGGTACGGTGGTGAGAGGGCTACGCGAATACCACGGCGGAGCCGATCTCGAGGACGACGCGGTCATCGTCTGCCTGGATTGGCTTCGATGAGCGGCATGGTTTCCCCCCGCGGTGGGTAGTGGCTACGGCGGAGTATCGAGCAGGTCCTGCAGAAGGAATATCCGACATGGAGCGGGTCACCGACGTCGCTTCGGCTGTCGAGTCGACGGTCGATGCGCTGGTGGCCGTCCTCGACACCGCCCGGCTCGCCCAATCACCCGCGGTGCCCCCGGCGCAGCTGCGCGTGCTCACGATCATCGCGACCAACCGGCACACCAACATGAGCCGGCTGGCCGACGCGCTGGACGTGGTGCCGTCGTCCGCGAGCCGGCTCTGCGACCGCCTCGAAGCGACCGGTCTGCTGCGCCGCGTGCCCGATCCGCGCGACCGCCGCGAGGTGCGTCTGGTGCTCACCACCTCGGCCCGTCGCCTGCTCGATGATCTGCGCGAACGACGCCGGGAGGCACTCGCCACGGTGCTCGATCGGATGACCCCGGCGGCCCGGCAGGGGTTCGTCGACGCGTTACAGGCCTTCGCCAGCGCGTCCGAGGTGAATGACGAGGCCAACGGCGGCTTGCGTACGGCGTAGTACCGTCACCGGGTGCGTATTGGCATCGTGATCCTTCCCGACCAGCGGTGGTCCGTCGCCGGGCGTCGCTGGCAGCGCGCCGAGGAATACGGCTTCGACCACGCGTGGACGTACGACCATCTCGGCTGGCGTGACCTGATCGAGGGCCCCTGGTTCGACTCGGTGCCCACGCTGACCGCGGCCGCGATGGTGACCCGGCGGATCAAGCTCGGGTTCTTCGTCGCCAGTTCGAACTTCCGGCACCCGGTGCACTTCGCTCGTGAGGTGACCGCGCTGGACGACATCTCGGAGGGCCGGCTTCTGCTCGGCCTCGGAGCGGGCGGCGCGGGCTTCGACTCGGCGGTGCTCGGCGGCGGCGAGCTGTCGCCACGCGAGCGGGTCGACCGGTTCACCGAGTTCGTGGACCTGCTCGAGACGATCCTCAAGAGCGAGTCGACGACGTGGCGCGGTTCCTACTACGCGGCCGTCGACGCGCGCAGCCTGCCCGGCGCGGTGCAGCAGCCGCGGCCACCGTTCATCATCGCCGCGAACGGCCCACGCTCTTTGCGGTACGCCGCCGCGAACGGCGACGGGTGGACGACGACCGGGACGATGTTCAGCGACGATCAAGAGGCGTGGTGGCAATCGGTGGCCGACGCGTCGTCCCGCTTCGACGAGGCACTCGACGCCGCGGGCCGTCCCCGCGACGCCGTCCCGCGCTATCTGAACCTGGATTCCGGCCCGGAGTTTTCGTTGAGCAGCGTCGATGCCTTCGAGGACGCGGTCGGGCGGGCCCGTGCCCTGGGTTTCACCGACGCGATCACCCATTGGCCGCGCGAGTCCAGCTGGTACGCGGGCGACGAAAAGGTGCTGGAAACGGTGGCCGCGCGACTGCCCAGGCTCCGGGTTTCCTGACGAATAGCGCGAGCGGCCCGGGCGTCTTCGACCGGGTCGCATTCGCATCCCTGGCTGCTGTTTCGCATCCGGCCGGCGCCTCGCTGCATTGTTGCCGCGCCTTCGCACTGTTGCGTCAGCGTGGACGCCGGCCGCCGCACGAATCGCCCCGGCGCCGAAAACGCCGGGGCGGGGTTGGGCTGCCGGGCGGTTAGCCGATGGCGGCAGAAAATCGACGCGGCACCTTATGCGCCGCGTCCTTGGCGGGTGGCGCGGCAGCCGTCAGCGCTTGGTTGCCCGGTACGCGTCGGCCACGCTCTGCGGAATGCGGCCGCGCTCCGAGATCTGGTGTCCGTTTGCGACAGCCCACTCGCGGATCATGCGGTTTTCGTCGCGGGAGCTTGCCGTTCGGCCCGCGAAGCCGCGGCGAGCCGGGATACGGCCGACCGCGGAGCGGCCCAACCGGGTGCCCGCGGAGATGTAGGGATCGAGCGCCTTCCGCAACTTTCCGGCATTGGCCTCGGAAAGGTCGATCGTGTAGTTGATGCCGTCCAGGCTGAACTCGACCGTGCGGTCCGCCTTCTTTCCATCCAGATCGTCGATCAGAGTGGTGATTACCTGCCGCGCCATAACGACTCCCGAGTCAATCCGAATCGGCCGCGCCCAAGTGTTGCTCGTAACCGGCTGCTCGCGCAACACATCGGCGGATAAAACGCAATTCTTTTTTCCGCCCCATTCAAATGGTGGCACCGGCATTCCCCGGAATCGGTGGAAAGTTCAAGGGGTGGCCGCGCCCCGGCCGGATCACCTAGGGTCGCATCCATGGCCGACAAGCGGACCGAGCAGACCGAGTGGACGCGGCGGCGCCGGCAGGCGATCGCCGGGCACGCGGCGGCGCTCGACGCGGACCGGGCGGCCGAGGCCCGCGAGGCGCACGACCTGCTCGCCGGCTTCGTCCGCCGCGCCATCGAGCGAGGCATCCCACCGCATCCCCTGAGCGCCCGCGCGTTCGACGGCCGCGCCACGTACCGGACGCACGTCCGGGGTTGGTATCTGAAGTCGAACCGTTCGGTCGCCGTCGGTGAGGACGGGGAGTACTACGTGCTCACCGTGCCCGCCTCGCTGCGCGCTCGTTTGACGGGCGCAGACCTCTCCCCCAGCACGCCCCGGCTGATCATCGGCGCCGGCGGCGGGGACGGCGAGACCGTCCCGCTCGCCCGGCTGCTCGATCAGCGACTCGACGCAGGAGTCTCCTGGCCTTGATCCGGTCCACCCGGCGCCGCATTGTCGCGGCGCTCGCCACCGTCCTGTTATCCGCCGCCTCCCCCGCGGCCGTCCCCGCCGCGGCAGACGCGGCGCCGGCGCGAAAAGCCGCGCCGGCCGAGATTCCCTGTCCCAAGCCGAAGGTGCCCAAACCCACCGGTGTCCCGCCACGTCCGGTGCCGCCGCCGGACGACCCGGTCAACAGCGCGATCGGCGGCGACGCGCTCGCCACGCACGGACTCGTCGTCCCGGCCGGCGCCCCGCCACCGCCCGCGGTCACCGCGACCACGTGGCTGGTGGCCGACCTGGACACCGGCGAGGTGCTCGGCGCTTGTGGACCGCACGTGTATCAAACCCCGGCGAGCGTGCAGAAAACCCTGCTGGCCGCCACGGTGATCGACAAGTTGGATCCGGCGAAGCAGGTCACCATCGTCCCGAGTGATCTCGACATCGAGCCGAACAGTTCGGCCGTCGGGCTCGTGCCGGGCGGAAAGTATTCGATTTCCACGTTATGGCTGGGGCTGCTGCTCAACTCCGGGAATGACGCGGCCAACGCGCTGGCCCGGCTGGCCGCCGGCGGGGGCCCGGACGGCGTCGCGCAGACGGTCGCCGCGATGAATGCCACCGCACAACGGCTCGGTGCTTTTCAGACCCACGCGGTCACCCCGTCCGGCCTGGACGGCAAGGGCCAATTCACCAGCGCGTACGACCTGGCCCTGATCGCCCGGGTGTGTTTCGCCAGCGCCGACTTCCGTAAGTACGTGCTGACCCGCACCGCGCAGATGCCGGCGCAGCCGAAACAGAAAAAGGGCGGCTTCCAGATCCAGAACGAGAACAAACTGATCTTGAAGTATCCGGGGGCGCTCGGCGGCAAGACCGGATTCACCACGGTGGCGCGGCACAGTTTCGTGGGCGCGGCGCAGCGCAACGGCCGCCGCCTGGTCGTCTCGGTGCTCGGCGCCGAGGTCCAGCCCACGGTGCGGGTGTACGACATCGGCGGCATCCTGCTCGACTGGGGATTCCAGGTCCCCCGGGACGCGAGCGTCGGCAAGCTGGTCGAACCGCGGGACGTGGCCCCGGAGCCGGCGGACACACCCGGGGCGGCGCGGGCTCGGGACGCGGTGGGCGCGACACCGGAATCGGTGCGAGCCGCACCACAGACGCTGACGGTACTGGCCGCCGGCGCGTTCGCGCTGGTGCTCGCGGGCACCCCGTTGCTGCTGTTACTGACCCAGCGGCGTCGCAAACGCCCGCGACGGCTAACTCGCCAGTAGGCCG
Source organism: Actinoplanes sp. TBRC 11911 (assembly GCF_012933445.1). Lineage (GTDB taxonomy): Bacteria > Actinomycetota > Actinomycetes > Mycobacteriales > Micromonosporaceae > Actinoplanes. The sequence goes on along the minus strand of NZ_JABBNC010000004.1, from coordinate 249,269 downwards.
AACACCCAGACGACGGCCACCCCCAGCGCCGTCGTGAACTCGATCAGCATCGCCATGCCGGCGGCCGTCAACGCCTCCCGTGTTGACGGCCACGCCCGCTGCGGGCCCAGCCGCGCGAGCTCCACCATGTAGACGCCGAGGACGAAGCCGAGCACCAGGCCCACCACCGGCACCACGAAGAAGCCGATCAGGCCGAGGACCGCGCCGGCCAGCAGTGCCGTGTTCGGCACGCCCATCCGTTTCATGCGGCGGCCCGGCATCACGTACTTCACCGTGGCGCCGAGCAGCGCCACCACCGTGGCCACCGCCAGCACCGTCCAGCGCACCACACCGCCGGCGTCGCCGAGAACCGCCCACAGCAGCACACCCAGCCAGCTCAGCAGCAGGCCAGGCAGCACCGGGATCACCACGCCGAGAATGCCCAGCGCGATCACCACCCCGGAGATGAGGGTGATCGTGCCGCCGCCGGTCAGGTCCATGCGCTCCACCGTGCCAGTCGCGAGCAAATCATCAAGCCGGGGCGCGCGCCGCCGATGGAAGGGGGCGAGAAAAAACCGGCGCAACCGTCGTGCACCCGAACACGACCGGTAGTCGTACCCCGGGCTCCCGATTCTTTCTTCCGTCAGCCGGTGAATCGCTCAGCGGTTCGCCGACAACAAACGGGGGGAAAACACATGACGAGCACCGTGACGACCGCTGCCGACCTTGCTGCCGACACCGCCGCCGCCGTGACGGTGCTTTCCGCCGCCCAGCAGGAAGAGCTGATCCGCACCCACATGCCGCTCGTCGGTCACCTGGTGCGCGACATGCTCACCCGCATCCCGAACCACATCCACCGCGACGACCTCACCAGCGCCGGCCTGCACGCGCTGGTCACCGCCGCCCGCGGTTTCGACGCGGACCGTGGCATCCCGTTCCACCGGTTCGCGAGCACGCGGATCCGTGGTGCGATCCTGGACGAGCTGCGCGCCCTGGACTGGGCGACCCGTTCGGTGCGTACCAAGGCCCGCGCCACCGACACCACCCGCCAGCAGCTGACCACCACGCTGGGCCGCACGCCCACCACCGAGGAGCTGGCCCAGGCGCTCGGCACCACCGCCGGCGACCTGCAGCAGACCGACACCGACGTGCAGCGTGCCACCGTGCTGTCGCTGCAGGGCTTCACCACCAGCAGCGCCGACGAGCTCGTCACCGAGAAGACGCCGGGCCCCGAGGAGATGCTGCTGCGCCGGGAGCAGATCGGCTACCTGCACCACGCGATCGGCTCGCTGCCGGAGCGTCTGCAGCACGTCATCACCGAGTACTTCCTGAACGAGCGTCCGATGGCCGAGATCGCCGACGAGCTGGGTGTCACCGAGAGCCGGATCAGCCAGCTGCGCGCCGAGGCCCTGTCGCTGCTCAAGGACGGCCTGAACACGCACCTGAGCCCGGAGCTGGCCCCGACGCCGGACAACCCGGAGAGCATCACCGCGCGCCGCCGCGCCAACTACTACGCCACCATCGCCAACAGCACCTCGATGACCAGCCGGCTCGCGATGACCAACGCGCACGGCCACACCCAGTACGCGGCCAAGGCCGCCTGACGAACGCACATGGGGGGATCCGCGACGCGGGTCCCCCCATGTGTCTCAGGCCAGCGAGTTCAGCACCTTCGGCAGGTCCGCCGTGTGCAGCACCCCGAGCCGGCGGGTGGCCCGGGTGACCGCCACGTAAAGGTCGGACAACCCGCGCGGGCTCTCCGCGATGATCTCGTCCGGTTCCACCACGATGACCGAGTCGAACTCCAGCCCCTTGGCCTGCCGCACGGTCATCAGCACCACCTGGTTGAGCAGGTCGGGCTGTTCGCCCACGGCCGCGCCCGGCACGGCGTCGACCAGGTGCCGGCCCAGTTCCGCCTCACGGCCCTCGGGCACGATCACCCCGACCCGTCCGTCCCCCACGTCGGCGGCCTCGAGGCGTACGGCCGCAATGATCTCGGCGGGAAGCGTGAGCGGCGGCACCCGCAGCGCCCACGGCTCGACGCCGGCGGACCGCACCGAGCGCGGCGGCTGCAGCGCCGGGTCGACGGCCGCGAGCACGTCGCCCGCCACCGCCATGACCTCGGACGGCGTGCGGTAGTTGACGGTCAGCTCGGCGAGGTTCCAGCGCTGCGCCACGTACGGCTCGAACACCTGGTCCCACGTGGTCGTGCCGGCCAGCTCGGAGGTCTGCGCGACGTCGCCCACCACGGTCATCGACCGGCTCGGGCAGCGCCGCATCAGCAGCCGCCAGGCCATCGGCGACAGCTCCTGCGCCTCGTCCACGATCACGTGCCCGAAGACCCACGTACGGTCGGCGGCGGCACGTTCCGCGGCGGTACGCGTGTCGAGCACCTCGTGCCGCTCGACGAACGCGCTGGCGTCCACCACGTCGATCGCGGAGAGGACCTCCTCCTCGGCGTCGTCCTCGAAGTCGAGGGACCGGGAGCCCTGGACGATCTCCAGCACGCCCTCGGCGTAGTCGATCGCCTCGCGCCGCTGCCGGGCCGCCTCCCGCGCCTTGAGCGTGTCGTCCACGCCGAGCAGCTCGGACAGCTCGTCCAGCAGCGGGATGTCGGCCGGCGTCCAGCGGGCGTCGCGGGAACGCAACAGCAGGGCCCGCTCGCCGGGGGTGAGCCCGGGGGTGGCCGATTCCAGCCGGTCCGCGTCGCTGAGCAGGTCACGCAGCACCTGACGCGCGGTGAGCACCGGCCAGAAGTCGAACAGCGCCATCTGGACGTCGATGTCCTCGCGCAGCTCCCGGCGGGTCTCGGCGAGGTCGGCCTCGGACAGCAGATTCTCGCCGCCCAGCGGGTCGGCGCCGATACGCTCGGCGATCTGCAGCGACAGGGCGTGGATCGCCTCGGTCACGAAGATCTGCCGGGCCACGTTGTGCGGACGGGCGGCCTTGCGAGCCGCCGCTCGGGCGTCCTCGAGCACCGCGCGCTCGATTCGCAGCGGGTAGCCGTCGTGGTCGACCTCGACGTAGTCGTGCGGCACGGTCTGCCGGTCGGCGACGGCCCTGGCCAGCACGTCGAGCATGCCGACCCGGCCCTTGATCGCGGCGGCCGCGGCCGGTTCGGCGGCCCGCGCGCGGACGCCGGGGAACATGTCGCCCAGGGTCGCCAGCAGCACCCCGGTCTCGGCCAGCGACGGCAGCACCTGGGAGATGTAGCGCAGGAAGGTCGGGTTCGGCCCGAGGATCAGCACGCCCTGCTTGGTGAGCTGCTGACGGTACGTGTAGAGCAGGTAGGCCGCCCGGTGCAGCGCGACCGCGGTCTTGCCGGTGCCCGGACCGCCCTGGACGACCAGCACGCCCGGCAGCCCGGCGCGGATCACCTCGTCCTGCTCGGCCTGGATGGTCTCGACGATGTCGCGCATGCGGCCGGTGCGGGTCGCGGTGAGCGCGGACAGCAGGGCCGCCTCGCCGGTCACGTCCTCGCGGCCGCCGGCCTCGCCGGACTCGAGATCGAGCACCTCGTCGTCGATGCCGGTGAGCTCGCGGCCCCGGGTGCGTAGGTGCCGGCGCCGGGTCACGCCCTCCGGCGAGACCGCGGTGGCGAGGTAGAACGGCCGGGCCGCGGGGGCCCGCCAGTCGACCAGCAACGGATCACGATCGTGTTCTTCGGCGGAAAGCCCGAGACGACCGATGTAGGTCGGATTGTCGGCCGCGAAGTCCAATCGGCCGAAACACAATCCATTTTCCACGGAATTCATCTGGGCGAGCTGTTCCGTGTAATGACTGCGTGATGCCTCACGCTGGGTGCGTCCCTGCGGGGTGCCGCCGGACTCCAGCAAAATCGCGCGCAGACGATCGTTTGCCCGCTCACGCAGGCGATCCAGGCGCTCGTAGAGGGTGGTGAGGTACGCCTGCTCGGAACGGAGGTCGTCGGCTCGCGTCACCGCGGCGGAGGTTGACAAAGCCACTCCCCTTTGTGGTATCATTCGCTGGTCGCGGCCATTGATGGCCGCTTTTTTTATGCTCGGCAAACGCCCAGAATAGCCGAATCATCGGCATGCCTCCACGCCTGTCACGCAGGTTACGGCCGACCGAGTATGTGTCAGCAATCCGTCAATATCTCCGGCGAGCCGTTACGCGCGGCGGTCGATCGGAATTAGTCCCGGCATGAACCACGACCACCCGATCACACGCCTCGGCGCGCTGGCGATCATCGCCGCCGCCACCCTCACCCTCACCTCCGCGTGCACCGGCGACGACAAGCCGGCCGCCGCCCAGGCCGCCGCCGGCGGGCCCGAAGCCCGGACCATCGACGGCGCGCGCGCCGCCGCGCAGACCGTGTTCGACCGGTTCTCCGGCGGCGACTTCGCCGGCGCCTGGGAGATGTACACCCAGGCCGGCAAGCAGGCGATCAGCAAGACCGACTACGTCAAGCTCAACGAGGCGTGCTCGCGCAAGGGGCTGGCCATCCAGCTCACCAGCGCCCGGATGGACGGGACGGACCGGGCCATCGTGATCGCCAAGCAGCTCGTGGCGGCCCAGTCGTACACGATGGTGTACGAGAACAACGCCTGGAAGCTGGAGCCGGCCAAGGAGGGTCTGGCGCTCTACAAGCAGGGCGCCGCCAAGGCCATCGCCGCCCAGAAGAAGGCCGGCACCTGCGCGAATTAGGCTGCGGCCGGCAGGCCGTCGGGGCCGGTCAGTGCCAGCCGGGTGCGTAACGTGCCCCGGGCGCCGATCTGCTCGTAGTAGGCCTGCCGGCGCCGTGCCACGCACCCGTCCTTGGCCGCGGCCTGCGCGGCCAAGGACGGCTCGAGGTGCGTGTTCAGCCCGTCCCGCAGCAGGCTGAGCGCCTCGGCCCGCAGCTGCGACACCCGCGACTCGGTCACGCCCAGGTCCTGGGCGATCCGGGCCATCGGCCGCTCGTCGAAGAAGTACCCGTGCACCACCGCACGCAGCCGCTCGGGCAGCGCCTCGATCGCGTCCCGCAGGTAACCGAGCCGCTCGCGCCGGATCAGCATCTCCTCCGGTCCGGCGCTCGGTTCGGTCACCATGTCGTCGGCGCTCGCCGTCGCGAAACCCTGCAGGCTGAACACCACGGCACGCTTCACGTCGTCGTCGGCCGACTCGATGTCCTCGGCCGCGACGCCGAGCCGGCCGGCCACCTCGTGCACGGTCGGCGTGCGGCCCAGCTCCGAGGTGAGCTCCTGCCGGGCGCCGTCCGCGCGGCGGGCACGCTGGCGCACCGAGCGGCTGGCCCAGTCCAGGCCGCGCAGCTCGTCGAGCAGCGCCCCCCGCACCCGGGCCGCCGCGAATCGGGCAAAAGGCACACCGCGCTCGTGGTCGAACCCGCGGGCGGCGTGTACCAGCGCGGCGTATCCGGCCGACATCAGGTCGTCGCGGTTGACGTGCGCGGGAACGCGCGCGAGCGTCTCGCGGACCAGGTGGCCGACCAGCGGCATGTGTTCGGTGACGATGTCCGAGCGACGGCGGTCGGGCGTGACTCCGCTCATGGGGGATCTCCTCGTGGTACCGCCGGTCGGGGGTTCCGGCGCCGAGAAAAACGGTGATCGTCGCGGAGTGCGGAGCGGGTCGGATACGGGTGCTGTTCGGTTGCTTCGGGCGCGTAACGACGGCGAGGTATGCTTGATCACGCGGTCCGCCCAGTCTTGCCTCGGGCCGCCAGACCGATGCCCGACACCAGCGGCATCGGCCTTCCGGATCGGCCACCACGCGCCGCGACTGAGCCACACGAGTCTGCGCCGGGCAGGACGACCCCTCGACCCTTTGGAGTCACCGCTACATGACCACCTTTACCGAGCTCGGCGTGCCCGCCGTTCTGACCACGGCACTCGCGGACCTCGGCATCACCACCCCCTTCCCGATTCAGGCCGCCACCCTGCCCGACACGCTCGCCGGGCGCGACGTGCTGGGCCGCGGCCGTACCGGCTCCGGCAAGACGTACGCGTTCGCGCTGCCCGTGCTGGCGCGGCTGGCCGCGTCGAAGTCGGCGCGGCGGCCCGGCCGGCCGCGCGCGCTGATCCTGGCGCCGACCCGTGAGCTGGCCACCCAGATCGACGCCACGATCGCGCCGCTGGCCGCCAAGCTGGGCCTGCGCACCCTCGTGGTGTTCGGCGGCGTCGGCGCGCAGCCGCAGATCCGCGGTCTCAAGGCCGGCGTCGACATCCTGGTGGCGTGCCCCGGCCGGCTCGACGACCACCTGCGCAACGGGCACGCTTCGCTGGACTCGGTGGAGATCACCGTGCTGGACGAGGCCGACCACATGGCCGACCTCGGATTCCTTCCGGTCGTACGCCGTCTCCTGGAGCAGACCCCGCGCAACGGTCAGCGGATGCTCTTCTCCGCCACCCTGGACAACGGGGTGGACGTGCTGGTCAAGAAGTTCCTGCGCAGCCCGGTGACGCACGCTGTCGACTCGGCCGCCGAGGCGCCGGTCGAGATGGCGCACCACGTCCTGCACGTCCGCGGCGACGACCGCTTCCCGGTGCTGGTCGATCTGCTCGCCGCACCGGGCCGCACGGTGGTCTTCACCCGCACCAAGCGCCGCGCCAAGGTGCTGACCCGGCAGCTCGTCGCGGCCGGGGTGCCGGCCGTCGAGCTGCACGGGAACCTGGCGCAGAACGCCCGCAACCGGAACATGGCCGCGTTCGCCGACGGCACCGCGGAGACGCTGGTGGCCACCGACATCGCGGCCCGCGGCATCCACGTCGACGACGTGGCCCTGGTGATCCACGCGGACCCGCCGGTGGAGCACAAGGCCTACCTGCACCGCTCCGGGCGCACGGCCCGGGCCGGCGCGCGCGGCACGGTGATCACGTTGATGACCGACGATCAGCAGTCCGAGGTGCGCGACCTCACCCGCCGGGCGGGGGTCCGCCCGACGACGAGCCGGACCAGGCCCGGTGACCCGTTGCTGGCCGAGCTGGCGCCGGGTGAGCGGAAGTTCGTGTCGCCGGCTCCGGCTCCGGCTCCGGCCGCCGTCCCGGCGGCGCGGGCCAGCCGCCCGGCCCGCGATCAGGCACGGGCTCGAAACAACGCCCGGCCGGCGTCGACGGACGGCGCGACGCGCGGGCGTCGCTCGGGTGCGGCTCCGGCGGATGGCCGGGTGCGGCACTCCGGAACGGCAGCGGCCGAGGGCCGGGGCCGGCATTCGGGAACGGCCGCGACGGATGGCCGGGGCCGGCACTCGGGTACGCCGGCGGCGGATGGCCGCGGGCGGCGCTCGGGCGCTCCGCGCACCGGATCTTCAGCACCCCGGACCGGTTCGGGCGCACCGCAGGCCGCGTCGCGCGGCCGCCGCGCCCACTGACAGCACGACAACGGACGGCCGCCGCCCGCTATCCGGGCGGCGGCCGATCCAGCCGCTTCACGAACACCAGGAACGGCTCCTCTTCCCGGACCACCCGCCCGTCGTCGCCGACGTCCTCACGAAACGTCATGAGAGTCTGCTCGCGCCACTCCGTGAAGGACAGCCGCCGGTACAACCGGATGGCATCGTCGTTCGCCGGATGCACGCCCAGCGCCACCCGGCGGTGACCCATCGCGCGAAGCCGCCGCTCGGCCGCGCCGATCAACCGCCGCCCCACGCCGGCCCGTTGATGCTCGTCCATCACCCGCAGGTGCTGCAGGAGCGGAACCCCGGGCAGTCCGGACCGCAGTTCCTGTTCCTCGGCCGGGGCCAGCCGCAGGAACAGGTGGCCGAGGAAAACCGCGCCCCGGAAGGCGAAGAGCAGGATTCCGCGCCGTTCGCCGAGATGCACCAGAAGATGTCGCCGATGGTATTGGTCGGACACGAACCGGCGTACATCGTCCTCGGCCGCCTCCACGATCCGCACGTCGTCCCGCACTCATGGCCTCCGATCCGTCCCGCATGATCGTCCTGCCACGAGGCCCCGCTGTCGAGTTAACCAGCGCAGTACAGGTCGAGACTGATGTGGACGGTGCGGCCGACGATCGCCCGGCCGGTCTTCACGCCCGCGGCCACCCGGTCCACCGTGCACGTCGCGGTGAAGCGGCAGCCGTCGCCGGTCGGTTCGGCCGTGCCGAGCTCCAGCGTCACCGGGCTGTCCTGGCCGCGCACGTTGAGCACGCCGGTCAGCCGCCCGTCATCGAAGCCGGTGCTGCGGAACGCGATCACCGGGAAGCGTACGGCGTCCAGGAAACGCTTGCCCCGGATGTCGCGGTTGCGTTTGGCGTCGTCGCTGCGGAAGCTGGCGGTCGCGATCTCCGCCGAGGCGGTGGACCGGGCCGGGTCGTCGGCCACCGTGATCGTGCCCTGGTGCACGGTCATCGTCGCGTCGACCGGCTTGAGGCCGAAGACGTGCGTGGCGATCAGGCGGCAGGTGGAGCGGTCCGGGTCGATGGTGTAGGTGCCGGGCCGGATCTGGGTGCTCAGGTTCGTTGTCATGGCTTCGACTCTCGGCGGCGGCGGGCCGCGCGACGTCAGTGCCGGTACTGAGAAGCACCACGTAGGTCGGCGCGGCCGCTGAGCCCCAGCTTCGCGAGGATGTGCCGCACGTGTGTCTCGACCGTCCGCTCGGACAGGTAGAGCCGTTCGGCGATGGCCCGGTTGGCGAGTCCGTCCGCGACCAGGGCGGCGATCTCGCGCTCCCGGGCAGTCAGCGGGTCCCGGCTCAGCTCGCCGGCCGCCGCGGCGACGACCGGCATGCCGAGCCGGCGCGCGGTGACCCCGGCCGCGGCGGCCAGCTCCCGGCAACGGCGCGGGTCGGTGGGGCGCAGGAAACGGGCGTACGCGAGACGGGCGAGAGCGAGGAACGGAGCGCAACCCGCCGCCTCCTCCATGGCCACCGCGGCGGCGAAATGGCCGTCCGCGGCCTGAGTCTTGCCCAACCCGAAAGCGATCTCGCCGAGAGTGCGATCGGCGGCGCCGAAGCAGGCCGTCTGCGAGTTCAGATAGAAACCCGCGTACCGCAGTAACAACGCGTAGGCGTCCGCGGCCAACGATCGGTCACCGGCCCAGATCGCCACCTCACCCGCTGTCATCACGATGAACGGACGGCGCAGGTCAATCGGGAGCACCGGCAGCGCCGTCCGTAACAGCGCCAGCGTCTGATCGACCGCCTCGCGGTCGTTCATCTCCATCGCTACCCGGGCGATGTGCGCGGCCCCCACCGGCGCCGAGGCGGCCAGCGACAGATCGGCCCCGAGATCGGCCGGCCAGTGACCCCGGCCCCCGGTGAGCCGGGCCAGGCCGCCCAGGAAGGCCCGGTGCAGGTACGACGCGGACTCGTCGTGGCCGCGCATGGCCACCTCCGCGGCCTCCGCCGACGTGGCCTCGGCCTCGGCGAACCGGCCGCTGAGCAGCAGCCCCGCGCCCCGCGCGCGCAGCAGATGCCAGCGGGCCACCGGCCAGCTCAGCCGGGCGGCGAGCGCGTCCAGTTTCGCGGTCTCGGCATCCATCGCCGCCCGGTCGCCGCGCATCAGATGAGCGTCCACCCGCCACACCCGGCTCCACAGCTCGGCGTCCGGCCGACCGGCCGGCCCGGCCAGCGCGGCACCGCGCCGGGCCAGCTCCAGCACCTCGTCGACGTCGCTGACCGGATCGATCACCTCGTGCCTGGCGTGAATGGCGGAGACCAGCGCGCCCGGATGCCCGGACTTCTCGGCCAGCGCCATCGCCTCCTCGCTGATCCGCCGCGCTGCCGCCGGGTCCTCGGCCTCGGTCATCAGGAACGCGGTCTGCGCGAGCACCTGAGCCCGCTCGGCGTCGCCCGGTTCCAGCGCGAGCGCGCGATCGCAAAGCCGCAGCAGCGCGGGCGCGAGCGGTCCGCCGAATCCCGTGATCACCAGGGCCGCGGGCGCACCCACCCGGTCCACGATCGCCTCGCAGTCGGCCAGCGCCAGATCCAACTGCCCTCCCCGGTACGCCGCCTTGGCGCGCTCCAGCCGCACCACATCCGCGTCCCGCGGCCGGTTCTCCAGCGCCCGGCCGAGCCAGCGCACCGCCTCCTCGTGATCGAGCGCCCGGGTCGCCGCCGCGGCCGCGGAGACGCACGCCTCGACCGCCGCCCGCCGCGACTCCTCGTCCACCGCGGCCCGCACCCGATGCCGGGCGATCTCGGCCGGTGATCCCCCGCCGTGCGCGGCGATCGCCGCGTGCGCCCGGATCCGCTCGTCCCGGTTCATCGAGTCGTACAACGCCTGCCGCACCAGCTCGTGCCCGAACCGGACGCGGGCCGGCGCCGACGGATCCTCGACCAGGATCCCGGCCTCGACCGCCTCGGCCACCGCGTCGCCCGGCACGATCCGCCGGAGCGCCGGCACGTCGATCTCGGCACCGAACGCCGCCGCCACGCCGAGCATCTCGCGGCAGGCCGGCGTGAGCGGCACGGTCCGGCGTAGCACGAGCCGGCGCAGTCCCTCGGGCAGCCCGATGGATCCGGCCGGGCGAGCGAGCCGGTCCTCGCGCAGCAGCAGCCGGGCCAGCTCGCGCGTGTAGAGCGGGCTCCCGCCGCCGAGCCGGTGCACCACGGCGGGCCACGTCGGATGCACCTCAGCCTCGCCGAGCCCGGTCAGGTACGCGCCGACCGCGCGCACGTCCCACGGCCCCAGCTCCAGGATCTCGGCCTCGGGCAGGTCGGGCTGCGGAACGGGCCGGCTGGTGCCGATCAGCGTCAGACTCGTCGAGCCGATCTCGCGGCACAGCGCGCCGAGCAGCGCCAGCGAAGCCGCGTCGGCCCAGTGCAGATCCTCCAGCACCAGCACGAGCGGGCCGGCCGCGCGCAGCGCCCCGATCGTGGAGCGGATCGCCCGGAATCGTGCCACCGCCGCGGATTCGCCCTCGTCGGCGAGCTCCAGCAGCGACGGCGACAGACCGTCCACGCCGGACTCGAACAGGCGCAGCCACGGCCAGAACGCGGGGGCGCCCTCGTCCGGGTCGCAGCGTCCGATCAGGACGGTCGCGTCCGCCGCGCGAAACCGGGTGACCGCCTCGCCGGCCAGCGCGCTCTTGCCGATGCCGGCGTCGCCGACCAGCAGCGCGGCCCCGCCGGCGCCGCGCAGCGCACCGGCTCGCAGGCGGTCGAGCGCGACCACCTCGGCGACCCGCCCGATCAGCCCCATCCTGACAACATGACCCTAGCCAGCGGGAATGTCCACCGCGATCTCGTCCGAGAGGGTGAACCCGTCGCACAGCTTCAGCGAGTCCCCGCTCCAGAATCGGCCCGGGTCGTACCAATTGGGCTGACGCCCGCGCGGCAGCAAGCCCATCGCCTCGTACGTCACGGCGACCACCTCGGCGCAGTACGCCGTCTCCAGCACCGAGGACGCGAGCTCCCCGTCGCGCCGGCCGGGCGCGACGTGTGGCACCCGGCCGCGCACCCAGCGCCAGGCCAGCTGCGCCGACGACGGGAACGGGGTGCCGTCGAGGCGGGCCACGGTCTTGAGCGCCAGGTCCTCCATCGGGCGCGACACCGAGGGCTCGAGCTGGCGTAACCAGCCGCGCTGGCCGTACCGGTGGGCCCAGACGTGCACCGCGTCGCGCAGGTCGTGCAGCTGGACCCCGCGCTGGAAGGTGCCCGACCACATGTCCGGCAGCGACTTGCCCAGCTCGGCGTGCCACATCAGCGGTGGCATGTCCTCGACCACCACGGACATGCCCACATGGTTCACCGGGCTGTTGGTCAGCGCCTGGATCGCCCGGTCTGGCCCGGATCGTCCCCGGAAGATCCAAATGTCGCCCGTGCGCGTCAGGTCGATAGCCTCGTCCAGGCTTATGGCGGCGTCCACGTGTCTATCCTCGGGTGATGCGTTGGTGGAAAGTAGTGGGATTGGCGGGTTTGGCGGGCGTCGCGGCCACCGGGGCCGTCATGGCGCGGGCCGAACGCCGCCGCCGGGCGTACACACCCGAGCAGGTGCGCGAGCGCCTGCACCAGCGAGTGGCGGAGACCGTGGAATATCCCGCGTCAGACGACATCGGCGTCTCGGAGTAACGACCAGAGGCCGGCGCCGTCCGGGGCGGAGAACCACGTCTTGCCACCCGAGCCGACCGCTTCCGGTGAGCCGGACGGCCCCGGGACGGCACCGGCCAGCACGGCCTGCGTCGGCGACAGCCGCCGGATCGCGACGGCCGCCACGTTCTCCGGGTGGGCCTGCGCGAACTCGGAGTAGATCTCCTGGTCGTGCTGGCCGTCATCGCCGATGAGCAGCCATCGGACCTGCGGGAACTCGGTGGACAGGCGCCGCAGCGTGGTGCGTTTGTGCTCCTGGCCGCTGCGGAACCAGCGGTCCGGCGTCGGCCCCCAGTCGGTGAGCAGCAGCGGCCCGGCCGGGTACAGGTGGCGGGAGAGGAACCGGGTGAGCGCGGGCGCCACGTTCCACGCGCCGGTCGACAGGTAGAACACCGGGGCGCCGGCGTTCGCCGTGGTCAGCCGCTCGTAGAGCACTGCCATGCCGGGCACCGCCATGCGGGCGTGCTCATCGAGCACAAAAGTGTTCCACGCGGCCAGCAGCGGCCGGGGCAGCGCGGTGACCATGACCGTGTCGTCGATGTCGGAGATGACGCCGAACCGGCATTCCGGGTCGACCACCCGCACCGGCGCGTCCACCGAGGCGGCGCCGTCGGTGGACAGCCGTACCGTGCCCCAGCCGGGCTCGAGATCGCCCTTGACCCGGCAGTCCACGTAACCACTACGGTCCGTGCGGGTCTCGGTGACGCTCTCGCCGATCTGGATCCGCACCACCGTGTCGGTGACCGGTGACGTGGTGAAACTGCGCCAGCCGCGGACCTTTTCCAGGCGCTTGCGGGCCTGCGCCGGGCGGGTCAGCACCACCCGGGCCATGACCCGGGCCCAGCCGGGCGCGCCATACCCCGTGTACGCGGTGATGACGGGCTCCCACCCCCGATTGCGCAGCCGTCGCACCAGAACCTCGTGGAGGGCGTCCTCCAGCCGCGCGGCCCGGTGCAACCGGACCGCGTTCGGCTGGTCACCCACCGGTGTTGACGACAAGCCGTCCTCCTGCCCGTTTCTCCGCACGCGGGGTCATCCTGCCCGGTTACGGTACCTGCCTGTGCTGACAGTCGCGGGCGAACCGGCCATCCGGCAATACCCTCCACAGGGGATGTCTATGCGGCCGCCGGAAGATCGGCGGTGGTCCATTGCTCCGCCCACCATTGTTCACCGGGAGCCGGTTGCCGGGTGCCGCTGTGCGCGATCGCGGCGGCCACCTCCAGGCGCAGGCTGCGCACCGCCTGGGCGGACAGTTCGGCGGTCTGCCAAGCCTTTCGCTCGGTCGCCAGGGCCTGCCGGTAACCGGCGAGGCGGTGGTCGCGGACGGCGTTGCGCAGCGCCCCCTCCTGGAACACCGGGTGCAGCCGGGGGTTCCAGCCGCGGTGCGCGAAGATGTCGTTCAGTTGCTTGATGGAGATCTCCCGGTGCCGGCAGGCCTCGCTGGCGGCGTGATGCAGGTAACGCTCGCGGTCGACGTTCTCGCCGGGCTTGCGACGGCGGCTCATCAGCGGAAACGCGCCGGCCTTGAGGGTGGCGCGGGCGGCCCGGTCGGCCGCGTCGAAGGCCGTCCAGGCGGCCTCGAGCTCCTCCTGCGCGGCGATCCACTCGCCGCGGTGGCGTTCCGCGGTGGCGGCGGCCCGGCGTGCCGCCACGGAGATCTCGCCGGCGTACTGAAGATCCTCGGCCGGGCTGGGCGCGGACTCGACCAGGCGGGGCGTGAAGGTGCCGCCCGGGCTCATGGTCAGTTCGGCGGTCGGGGCGCCGTCGGCGGCGGCCCGGTCCCGGGCCCGGCTGGTCAGCCGGCTCGGGAGGACGAGGAGGGCGGCCAGGCCGGCCAGCACCACCACCATGATCAGCCAGACGACGACGGCGAGCGGGAGAGAGACGAAAAAGCTGTGCAGGACGAAATCCACGGGACACCTCACGGGCGACGCGATCTTCGTAACGGGTTGCGCTGAGACCACGACGAAAGGCCGAGCCTTCCGCCCAGATGCGGCGAGAGGTCAGATGGCCGGAGGCGCCCGCGGAGCCCGGACCCGCGACGCGACCCCGGCGAGGATCCCCACCGCAACCGCCACGACCAGCGTGGACGGCAGGGCCGGCAGCGGCAATTCCCCGAAGGAGCGGTCCACCATCGAGGCGACCGGCACCGCGGAGTGGGACGACGCGGCGTCCACGACAGGCGCCGCGGCGGCGGCCGGCCGCGCGATCGAGACCGGCACAGCGGGGCCGGCCGACACCGGCTCGCTGAACGCGGGCGCCGTCAAGGCCAGCGCCACCATCGCCAACCCGGCGAGGAAACGCAGCAGGCGGCGGCCGTCCCAATACCGGGGAAGCACGCGCGCCAATTCAGCCACGAGGAACAAACTACCGTTTCGGGCAGCAACGTGCACGAGCCCCGAACGTCGCGACGAGCACACCACCGCCCTGCCGAAAACCCCACACCGGGAAAGCGCGCCGTACCGGCTTCGCGGGGCGCGAGGGAACATGGTGGCGTGGACCTACAGGTGGTTGATCAGGTGGCCGAGCTCGGCGGGTGGGTGGCCGAGGGCGGCGTGGTGGTGCTCAGCGGCGCCGGGCTCTCGACGGACTCCGGCATCCCAGACTATCGGGGCCCGTCCGGCTCGGCCCGCAGCGGCACCCCGATGACCTACCAGAGCTTCACCCGCGACCCGATCGCCCGCCGCCGCTACTGGGCGCGCAGCCACCTGGGCTGGCGCAACATCGGCGACGCGAAGCCGAACGACGGGCACCGCGCGGTCGCCCACCTGCAGCAGCTGGGCCTGGTGGACGGCATCATCACGCAGAACGTCGACGGTCTGCACCAGGCGGCCGGCGCGCACGGCGTGATCGAGCTGCACGGCAACCTGGCCTGGATCGCCTGCCTGGACTGCCAGACCCGGACCCCGCGGCAGCAGGTGGCCACCAGACTGGAGCAGCTGAACCCGGAGTTCGCCGGGGTCGCCCAGCGGATCAACCCGGACGGCGACGCCGAGTTAGCCGACGAGGAGCTCGACGGCTTCGTGTACGCCGACTGCCCGGCGTGCGGCGGCATGCTCAAGCCGGACGTCGTCTACTTCGGAGAGTCGGTCCCGCCGCCGCGCGTTGCCAAGAGCTTCGAGACCGTCGCCGCCGCCCGTACGTTGCTGGTTCTCGGCTCGTCGCTGACCGTCATGTCCGGGCGCCGATTCGTGCTGCGCGCGGTCAAGGACGGCATCCGGGTCGCCATCGTCAATCGCGGCGTCACGCGCGGCGAACCGTACGCGGGACTGGTCATCGATGCCCCCTTGGGCATCGTTCTGCCCAACCTGGTCGAGACCGTGTCGCTGATTTCGTCCCGAGAAGTCCGCATTTAACTAAACGGAAGCGCTCCCATACCACACGGTTACCGTCCCGAGATAGAAATAGAGGTTCTTCACCATTGACGTGAGTCCCTATCCGGGCGTTAACTGCCGGAACCGGTTTCGGAAGCGGTTCCGAAATCTGCCGGTCACAACCGACGGAGGGACTCGTGCCGATCACCATTGCCGATGTGGCTGCCCGGGCCAAGGTCAGCAAGACCACGGTGTCCCGGGTCCTCAACGGCAAGGGTGAGCTCGACGAGTCGACCGCCGCCCGGGTCCGCGCCGTCATCGACGAGCTCGGCTACGTCCCGAGTTCGCGCGCCGTCGGCCTGGCCCGCGGGCGTACCCGGGTGGTCGCCATGCTGGTCCCCTCGCTCACCTGGCCGTGGATCGGCGAGGTCATCCAGGGCGCGGTGGACGTGCTGGAGGCCGAGCGGTACGGGCTGCTGCTGTACACGTGCAACCGCGGCGACGAGTCGATGCGCCAGTTCGGCGCCCAGGTCTCCGCGAAGTCGTTCGACGGCCTGCTGGTCATCGAGCCCGAGGGCACTCTCGACTACATCGCCAACCTGCACCGGCGCGGGCTGCCCGTGGTGCTCATCGACGACCGCGACCAGATCTCCGGCGAGATGCCCAGCGTCGGCACGACCAACCACGACGGCGCCCGCGAGGCCGCGCGCCATCTGCTGGCGGTCGGCCGCACCCGCCCGCTGGTGATCACCGGCCCGGAGCGTTTCGGCTGCACGCAGCAGCGCCTCGCCGGCTTCGAGGCGGTCTTCGACGAGGCCGGGCACCCCATCCCGGCGGAGCGGGTCCATCAGGGCGATTTCACGTACGCCTGCGGGACCCAAGGAGTAACAAAGGCGCTGGAGTCTGGAAAGGACTTCGACGCGGTCTTCGCGCACAACGACCTGTCCGCGATCGGCGCGATGCAGGCCCTGCTGGACAGCGGCCGCCGCATCCCGCAGGACATCGCCGTGGTCGGTTTCGACGACATCCGCAACTCGGCGCACACCCAGCCGCCGCTCACCACCGTGCACCAGCCCCTGCGCGAGATGGGCGAGGCCGCGGCACGCACGCTGCTCGCCCATTTCGAGGGCACACCCCTGCCCAACCGCCCGACCGTCATCCCCACCTCGTTCGTCACCCGCGCCTCCACCGAATAGGCCCCACCCGCGAGATCTCGACGCCGGCATCCCATCGGCGCCGCGATGCCGCACGCCCGGCGTTGCTCCCATTCGCGCTGCCGGGCACTTTCTCACCCGATATCGCACATCTGAGGAGAATTTGCGATGCAGAGAAGGAAACTGTTCGCGGTAGCCCTGGCGGGTGCGCTCGCCACGGGTGGTCTAGCCGCGTGCAGCGACTCGCCGAACGCCAACAACGCCAACGCGAACAAGTCGGTCGACTACCTGCGGATCGGCATGCCGAACGGCACCCAGACCGAGAACAACAACCCGTTCGCCGGCACCTCGTCGGCGAACGCGCTGGGCTACAAGTGGGTCGTCTACGAGCCGCTGATGCAGTGGAACCCGGTCAAGCCGGCCGACCCGATGACGCCGTGGCTGGCCAGCGACGTGAAGTGGGCCGACGACTTCAAGTCGATGGACGTGACGGTTCGCGACAACGCGAAGTGGTCGGACGGCCAGCCGCTGAGCGCCGACGACGTGGCGTACACGTTCAGCTTGCTCAAGACGAAGCAGGCGCTCAACGAGTTCGCCATCCCGTACGACCAGATCACCGTCAACGGCAGCGTGGTGCACGTGACGTTCTCCTCGCCGCAGTTCGTCAACCAGAGCAAGATCCTGGCGCGGACGCCGATCGTTCCCAAGCACGTCTGGGAGAAGATCGCCGACCCGACCACCGACACGTTGAAGAACCCGGTCGGCAGCGGGCCGTACTCGTTGAAGTCGTTCACCCAGGCCGGCGCCGTCCTCGACCTGCGCACCGACGGCGGTTACTGGCAGGACCTGCCGAAGGTCAAGGAGCTGCGCTACGTCTCGTACTCGGGTAACGACACCCAGTCCACCGCGCTGGCCAACGGTGAGTGCGAGTGGAGCTTCGTCTTCATCCCCAACTACAAGTCGGTCTTCATCGACAAGGACCCGGCGCACCACAAGGTCTGGGCCCCCGGCGTGCTCGGCATCCACGGCCTGTATCTGAACACCACGATCAAGCCGTTCGACGACCCGAAGCTGCGCCAGGCCATGAACATGGTCGTCAACCGGGCGGACATCTTCAACCAGGCCGAGGCCGGCTACTTCCACCCGCAGCTGGACAGCGTGACCGGTCTGCCGAACGGCGCCGGCGACGCCTACATCGCCCCGGAGTATCAGGGCAAGAAGCTCACGGTCGACGTCGACGGCGCCAAGAAGGTGCTGACCGACGCCGGCTACAAGCTCAACGGTGACACGCTGACCAGCCCGGCGGGCAAGCCGGTGACGATCAAGCTGAGCGACCCGGCGCCGTGGTCGGATTACCAGACCACCCTCGAGATCATCAAGTCGAACCTCGCGGAGATCGGCATCAAGGCCACCGTGGAGAAGCCCAACCAGGACAAGTGGGATGCCGACGTCCAGAAGGGCAACTTCGAGGGTGCCATGCGGTGGACGAACGGCGGCGCCACCCCGTACGACATCTATCAGACCGTGATGGACGGTGACCTGCTCAAGCCGGTCGGGCAGCCGGCGCAGCAGGGCAACTTCGGCCGGTTCAAGAGCCCGGAGGCCACCGCGGCGCTGAAGGCGTACGCCAACGCCACCACCGACGCGGCCCGCACCGACGCGATGAACAAGATCCAGAAGATCTTCGTCGAGCAGGTCCCGATGCTGCCGGTCGGCTCGGACAACGTCGGCGCCGCGTTCAGCGACAAGAACTGGGTCGGCTGGCCGAGCGACTCCGACCCGTACGCGGGTCAGCAGCCCACCCAGCCCTACTCGCTGCAGATCATCCTGAAGCTCAAGCCCGCCGCCAACGCCTGATCACCAAAGGCTGCTCCCGTACGCCCGTGCGGGAGCAGCCCGTACAAAGGAACTCCTGGGATGACGTCGACACAGGTGGTGCTTGAGGCGATCGGCCTGACCAAGCATTTCCCCGTACGCCGTAGTTTGCGCCAAATATTTCGGAAAGAGCACTCCGCGGTGCACGCCGTCGACGATGTGCACCTCACCCTGCGTCGCGGCCGGGTGGTCGCGCTGGTCGGCGAGTCCGGCTCGGGCAAGTCCACGGTGGCCCGCCTGCTCGCCCAGCTGTATCCGCGCACCGGGGGCGACATCAGGTTGCACGGCGCGAGCACCTCGGTCAACGGCGGCCGCGGCTTCCGGGCGTACGCGGCAAGGGTCCAGATGATTTTCCAGGATCCGTTCGCCTCGCTGAACCCGGTGCACACGATCCGCTATCACCTGACCCGCGCCCTGAAGATCCATCACAACACCGGCGACGATCTCGAGGCCGCGTTGCACGAGCTGCTCGGCCGGGTCAGCCTGACGCCGCCGGAGCGGTACCTCGACAAGTTCCCGCACGAGCTCTCCGGCGGGCAACGGCAGCGCGTCGCGATCGCCCGCGCGCTCGGCGCCCGGCCCGAGGCCCTGCTCGCCGACGAGCCGGTGTCCATGTTGGACGTGTCGATCCGGCTGGGCGTGCTGAACCTGTTGCGCGACCTCAAGGAACGGCTGAACCTGGCGATCCTCTATATCACCCACGACATCGCGTCGGCCCGTTACTTCGCCGACGAGACGCTGGTGATGTACGCGGGACGGATGGTCGAGGGCGGCGACAGCGAAACCGTGACGCAGACCCCCGCCCACCCGTACACGCGGCTGTTGATCGATTCGGCGCCGGACCCGGACCGCCTTACCGGAAATGCCGGCGAGCTAGCGACCGACCGCGGTAACGGTGAGCCGCCCAGCCTGATCGAGCCGCCGACCGGTTGCCGGTTCCATCCACGCTGCCCGATGGCCATGGCCCGGTGTACCACCGATCTGCCGGTCCGGATCGAGATCGGTGACCGGCCCGGGCATTGGGCCGCGTGCTGGTTGTACGACCAGGAAAAAGCAGCCTCGGAGGGCGTGGCATGAGGTATTTCCTCCAGCGCATCGCGTTCTATCTGTTCACCGCGTTCGCGGCGATCACCCTGAACTTCTTCATTCCCCGGCTGGTGCCCGGCGACCCGGTGCAGTCACTGATCGCCAAATACCAGGGCCAGATCTCCACCCAGGCCATCCAGTCCCTGTACGTGCTTTTCGGGCTCGACAAGAAGCAGAGCCTGTGGAGCCAGTACATCGACTACTGGAAGCAGATTCTGCACGGCGACCTCGGTCTGTCGTTCACGTTCTTCCCCGCCCCGGTGTCGCAGGTGATCGGTCAGGCCCTGCCCTGGACGGTGTTGCTGGTCGGCATCACCACGATCGTCAGCTTCTTTCTCGGGACCGGCCTGGGGGTGCTGGCCGGATGGCGGCGTGGCTCGTGGACCGACGGTCTGCTGCCGGTCACCACGTTCTTCTCGTCGGTACCGTACTTCTGGCTCGGGATCATCGCGATTTATTTATTGACCGGGCCGGGCAGCTTCTTCCCGTCGTCCGGTGGTTTCGACTCCGGCCTGGTGCCGGCGTTCGACCAGTACTTCATCCCGAGCGCGATCCGGCACAGCCTGCTGCCCGCGCTGACCATCCTGATCTCCTCGGTCAGCGGCTGGATCCTGAGCATGCGCAACATGATGGTGACCGTCGCGTCGGAGGACTACATCACCGTCGCGCACGCCAAGGGGCTGTCCGAACGGCGGGTCGCGCTGTCGTACGCGGCCCGCAACGCGTTGCTGCCCAGCGTCTCCGGCTTCGCGCTGGCGCTGGGCTTCATCGTCGGCGGCACGCTGCTAGTGGAGATCGTCTTCTCGTACCCGGGGCTGGGTTTCACCCTGGTCCAGGCGCTCGGCGCGAAGGACTACCCGCTGATGCAGGGCATCTTCCTGGTCCTCACGATCTCGGTGCTGGTGGCGAACCTGCTCGCCGACGTGGCGTACCTGCTCCTCGACCCGCGTACCCGCAAGGAGGGCTGAGGAATGCGTCGACGCTTCCTGTTCGTCCGTAACCGCAAAGCCGCGACCGGACTGGTCATCCTGGGCATCTACGTGCTGTTCGCGATCATCGGGCCGTGGGTCGCGCCGTACGACCCGAGCGCGCGCGGCAACGACCTGGTCCAGGGGCCGTCGAGTGCGCACTGGTTCGGCACCACGCACCTGGGCCAGGACATCTTCAGCCAGATCCTGGTGGGCACCCGCAGCGTCATCTACGTCGGTTTCCTGGCCGGCCTCATCGCGACCACGCTGTCGGTGCTGATCGGCGTCACCGCCGGATATCTCGGCGGCAAGACCGACGACGCGCTGTCCGTGCTGTCCAACGTGATCCTGGTGATCCCGGCGATCCCCCTGATGATCATCATCACCTCGATCCTGGAGAACGCGAGCGACACCCTGATCGCGCTGGTCATCGGCCTCACCTCGTGGTCCTGGAACGCACGGGTGCTGCGCGCGCAGACGTTGTCGCTGCGCCGGCGCGACTACGTGGAGGCGTCGCGGGCCAGCGGCGAGAAGACGTGGCGCATCGTCATCTTCGAGCTGCTGCCCAACCTGACCGCGGTGATCGCGTCCGGCTTCGTCGGCACGGTCATCTTCGCGGTGCTCTCCGAGATCACCCTGGCGTTCATCGGCATCACCTCGAACGACGGCTGGAACTGGGGCACCGTCCTGTTCTGGGCGCAGGGTCAGCAGGCGCTCGGCCAGCACGCCTGGTGGTGGTTCGTGCCGGCCGGCCTGGCGATCGCGTTGCTCGGCACCGCGCTCTCGCTGATCAACTTCGGGATCGACGAGTTCGTCAGCCCGCGACTGCGCAGCGCCGGCACGACCAAACTGAAGACCGCCTCGGGTGGCACGGTCCGGATGCGGATCGGCTTCACCCCCGTTTTGTCCGCCCCGCGGGAAGGCAAGTAGATGGACCCGATCCTGGAGATCCGCCACCTCGACGTGGACTACGGCCTCGGCGACCGGGCCGTGCGAGCGGTCCGCGACGTCAGCCTGACCCTGCACCGCGGCGAGGTCCTCGGCCTGGCCGGGGAGAGCGGGTCCGGCAAGTCGACGCTGGCGTACGGCCTGACCCGGCTGCTCGCACCCCCGGGGGTGATCAGCGGCGGCCAGGTGATCTACCACCCGGCGTCCGGCGAGCCGTACGACGTGCTGAGCCTGTCCGACAACGGGCTGCGGCAGTTCCGGTGGGCGGAGACCGCGATCGTGTTCCAGGGCGCGATGAACTCGCTCAACCCGGTGCACAAAATCTCCACCCAGCTCACCGACGTGCTCAAGGCGCACGAGCCGTCGATGAGCGAGCACACCCGCCAGGCCCGCGCCCGGGAGATGCTCAAGCTGGTCGGCATCTCGCCGGACCGGATGGACGCGTACCCGCATCAGCTGTCCGGCGGCATGCGGCAGCGCGTGATGATCGGCATGGCGCTGATCCTGCAGCCGCAGGTGGTCATCATGGACGAGCCGACCACAGCACTGGACGTGGTGATGCAACGGCAGATCCTGGGCCAGCTCATCGAGCTGCGCGAACGCCTGGGCTTCTCGGTCATCTTCATCACGCACGACCTGTCGCTGCTGGTCGAGTTCTCGAACCGGATCGCCATCATGTACGGCGGCCGGATCGTGGAGGAGGCACCGGCGGCCACGCTGTATCGGGACGCGCTCCATCCGTACTCGAAAGGCCTGTTGAGCTCTTTCCCCGCCCTGCGCGGGCCGCGCCGGGAACTGGCCGGCATCCCCGGTTCGCCGCCGGACCTGGCCGCCATGCCCGCGGGTTGTTCCTTTCATCCCCGTTGCCCGCGGGCTTTCGAGCCCTGCTCGGTTACCATCCCGGTGCTCGGACGGCCGGACGCCACCGGCCGGACCGTCGCGTGCTGGTTGCATCCGTCCGCCGACGCCGCCGATTCCCCCGGCGTCTCAGTCGCCTCTGGAGAGCATTGATCCCCGCCACCCGTCCCGCTCCCCTCACCCTCACCCACCTCCCCCGCGACTTCACCTGGGGCGTCGCCACCGCGTCGTACCAGATCGAGGGCGCGGTCGCCGAGGACGGGCGGGTGCCGTCCATCTGGGACACCTTCAGCCGTACGCCCGGGGCGATCGCCAACGGGGACACCGGCGACGTCGCGTGCGACCACTATCACCGCATGCCGGCCGACGTCGCGCTGATCAAGAGCCTGGGCGTCGACGCGTACCGGTTCTCGATCGCCTGGCCGCGCGCCGCCGACCTGAGTTTCTACGACCGGCTCGTCGACGAGCTGCTCGCCAACGGCATCCAGCCGTGGGCGACGCTCTACCACTGGGACCTGCCGCAAGCGCTGGAGGACGCGGGCGGCTGGCCGAACCGCGACACCGCGTACCGGTTCGCCGACCACGCGGCCACGGTCTTCGAGCGGCTGCAGGACCGGGTGGACACGTTCACCACGCTGAACGAGCCGTGGTGCTCGGCCTGGCTGGGCTACGCGACCGGGGTGCACGCGCCCGGCCGGCGCTCCCCGCAGGCCGGCATCGACGCGGCCCACCACCTGCTGCTCGGCCACGGCCTGGCGTTGCAGGCGATGCGCGCGCTGGAGACCCGCCCGCACACGTACGTGATCTCGCTGAACACCGGCACCGCCAACCCGATCGCGGACCGCACGATCGACCACGGCGCGGCGTACCGGGCCGACGGCATGGGCCTGCGCCTCTACCTGGACCCGCTGCGGCACGGCGCCTACCCCGCCGATGTCGTGCGGGATCTCGCCTACCAGGGCATCACGATCCCGGTCCGGGACGGCGACCTCGAGCTGATCTCCCAGCCGTTCGACATGCTGGGCTGCAACTTCTACTTCGGACAGAATTACGCCGGCACCGACGAGGCGGGCAACACCCACGACGCCTCGGGCGCGCCGGTGGTCCGGGCCATCATGCCGGACACCCCGCGCACCGCGATGGACTGGGCGATCACGCCGTCCCGCTTCACCCAGTTGCTGCTGCGGCTGACCCGCGACTACCCGGGCCTGCCGCTGGTCGTCACCGAGAACGGCGCCGCCTTCGACGACGTCGTCGCCCCGGACGGCTCGATCCATGACGATTCACGCACCGAATACCTGTCGGCGCATCTGGCCGCGGTGGCCGAGGCGTGCGCGCGCGGCGCCGACGTGCGCGGCTACTTCTGCTGGTCGCTGCTCGACAACTTCGAGTGGTCCCAGGGCTACGCCAAGCGCTTCGGCCTCTTCCACGTCGACTACGACACCCTTGCCCGTACGCCCAAGCAGAGCGCCCACTGGTTCCGCGAGACGATCGAGCGCACCCGCGGATCACGCTGAAGGCCCTCCGCACAGGAGGGCCTTCAGGGTGGGGGACCCACTACTTCATGAGACCCGGCAGGGCCGGAACACCCATCAGGTAGAAGTAGATAATCATCGTGACTGCCACCACGATGATCACACAGAGGCGGATCGTTGTCGGCCATGACCGAATAGCCTCCCCCACGACGTCCATAAAGTGCGTACGCATCGGTTGCACCTCCTCCCGCTCTCGATTCGATGTCACCCCGACCGCGATCGGTGATGGATGACTAACACAGAGTAATTCTGCCGCAGAACGGCACCGTTTGAACAGCTCCAATAAAGGCTCGCGCGGCCAAAAGCCGGATCACCCGCGACAAAATGCGGACAATCCGGCTCGATTCGAGGTGGCAGCCTCGAAAATTGGCACTGCCGGATGACATGAGGCAGTGGGTCCGTGTTCAGTATGCGAGATCCAGTACCCGATGCCAAGCATCTTTTCGCCCTATGGCGCTCTGACTTTTCCCGCCCGCAACAGGCTATTCGCCAACCGGCCGAGTGATTTCGCCATAAATATAAAGGCGGAAAGCCGCCGCGCAACCCGCCAGGTGGCACTTTGCGTGGTGCAGATTGCTCGCGCGCGGACTGCGAAGCGCAATCCGCAGCGGGCGGGTCGCCGGGTCTACCTGGTCATATACGGCAGCCGACGCTCTCGCGGCCGGCTCCCGAAACGCGCCGATCAGGCTCGTGGACACTCGGCCTCGCATGCTGATAGCGTTCGCGTGAAATTCGCGCGCAGCCCGACTTCGGACTCTTACGTCATATCGCCACCAAATCCGGCCGGGCCGCGTATCGTGACTATTTTGTGGCCTTCTACATTTATGGGTGATGACGAATGGATACGCTCGACGATAATTGGCGTAAGAGCACGCGCAGCGCCCAAGGCGATTGCGTCGAAGTGTCGTACCGGTCGCACGACGAAACCATTCTCGTCCGTGACACGAAGGCCGCGGGAAAGGGCCCCGTACTGGCGTTCACCCGCAGTGAATGGACCGCGTTTCTCGGCGGGATCCACGACGGTGAGTTCAATCTGCCGGCTCAGTGAGACGACTCGGGGGTGTCGTCGCGTCCGGGGCGGTCCAGCGCGGCGATCGCCCGGTCGACCAGGGCGACCGCGTCCTCATTGCGATGGGCGATCTGTTCCATCTGGAAGAACGCCTCCAGATACCCGGCCGTCTCCTCGAGGTCATCCCGGATGATCCACTCGCCGCGAGCATCCTCGATGTAGAGGATGTCGTCGCCGACCTCCGGGGAGGGCAACTCCAGCAACATGTACGACCCCCGCATGTACTGGTAGAGCCCGCCGGCGAAGGGCACGACCCAGATCGTCGTCGCCGGCTCGACGAGCTCTGACCGGAGCCGTTCCAACTGCCGTCGCATCACGCCGGGGCCGCCCACCATTCGGTACAGAACCGCCTCGTCGATCGCGAAGAACAGCTTTGGTGGGTCCGGTCTGGAACCGAGCAGATCCTGCCGGGCCATCCGGACCTCGACGAGCTTGTCCACCAGGATCGCGTCGCTGTCGACCGGGGGCGCCGTCATCTCCGCGAGTGTCGCGCGAGCGTACTCGTCGGTCTGCAACAGTCCGGGCATCAGCAGCGGCTGGAAGTTACGGATGATCGAAGCCGCCGATTCGTAGCTGAGCATGGTCGCGAACTCTTTGCTCAACTGATTGCGGTAGGGCGACCACCAGGCCGGCGCCTTCACCGCGCGGGCCATCGCGACGAACTCGTCGATCTGTGCCTGATCGGTGATCTCGTACAGCCGGAGCAGCGCCTTGAGATCGTTCGTGGAAATGGTGACGGTGCCTGCTTCGATCCTGAGCAGCTTGGACTGCGACCAGTCCATCTCGGTGGCGACATCCTTTTGCGACAATCCGGCGCCGTCGCGCGCCACCCGCAATTTCACCCGGAGACGCCGGCGCTGTACTTCAGGATCACGACCGTCGCTCGCCATGCAATGCACCTCTGTCACGAATGCGTTGAGTGATTCGCAGCATAGAGGATCGGGAAGATCGGATTGTCCGGCTTTCCCGGCTCAGCTCCCGACCGGTTGGCTCTCGTGAAGGCCGCCCTGCTCCAGCAACATTCCTATCGGGAGCGTGGCGGCGCCCATCGCGACCGCGTCCGGGCCCAGCTCGCACAGCTCGATGCTGGTCCGGGCGTACGGGCGCCGCAGCGCGTGCTGGGCCGCGGCCGCGCGGATCTGCGGCAGGAAGCGGCGGCCCAGCAGGGTTCCGGTCTCGCCGCCCAGGACGATGCGCTCCGGGCTGAACAGGTTGATCAGGTCGGCGATGCCGGCACCCAGATAGCCGACCGTGGAGGCGAACACGGTTTTTGCCGCGGCTGGCATCTCTGTCGCCGCCAGCAGGTGCGGCAACAGATCTTGCGTGTACGCCTCGCCGGTCGCCTCGGCCAGCCGGCGGCCGATCCGGTCCGCGCCGATGTACGCCTCGAGGCAGCCCCGGGCCCCGCACCGGCACGGATCCCCGTCGAAGATCAGCGTGGTGTGCCCCCACTCGCCCGCGTTGCTGTTCGCCCCGCGATAGCCCCGGCCGTCCATGACCACGGCCGCGCCCACGCCCGTACCGATCATGATGATGACCGCGTGCTGGACGCCCCGGCACGCGCCGAACCACATCTCGGCCTGGCCCAGCGTCTTGGCGCCGTTCTCCACGAAGACCGGCACGTCGGTGCCCGCCCGTAACATCGCGCCGAGCGGCACCGCGTCCCACCCGGTCGGTTGCGAGTCGACGACACCGTCGCGGTCGACCACGCCGGGGACACCCACGCCGTACCCGAGAACGTCCTTCTCCTCGACGCCCGCCTCGGCGATCACCGCGGCCAGGCCCTCCAGCAGCCGACCGGACACCTCGCCGGGATCGTCGTCGTGCGCCAGCGTGACCGCCGCGAGCCGGGACATCGCGAGGTCGTACATCTCGACCAGGACCCGCGTCTCGCCCACGTCGGCACCCACCACGAACCCGAAGCCGGGGCGCACCCGTAACAGCACGCGCGGCCGGCCGCCATCGGAGTCGACCAGGCCGGCCTCCTCGACCAGGCCCTCGTCGAGCATCTCGCCGATCAGGTTGCTGACGCTGGCCTGGCTCAGGGCGGTGGTCGCGGCGAGTTCCAGGCGGCTCTGCATGCCGCCGTGGAACAGGTCGGAGAGCAGGCTGGCCCGGTTCGCCCGGCGGACGTCGCGCACCGTCGTTCGCCTGTTTCCCAAAGCCGGCACCCCAGACCCCTTCCGCACGGTGAACAGACCCTAACGCCTAGCGGACCGAAAACCGGTGGACGGCGGCGTTAAGGTGCCCGCGTGACCGACTATCGTGCCGTCAATCTGGCCAATTGGAACGATCGCGCGCCGGCGCACGCCGCTTCGCCGGGTTACGCGGTGCGGCGTTTCATCGACGATCCCGCGTTTCTCAGCGAGGTCGTGCGCTTCGACCGGCCGTTGCTCGGGGACGTGTCCGGGCTGCGCGGCGTGCACCTGCAGTGCCACATCGGGACGGACACGGTGTCGTTGGCCCGCTTGGGCGCCGCGATGACCGGCCTCGATTTTTCGGACAAATCCCTATTTGAGGCTCGCCGGTTGGCGGCGGCCGCCAAAGCCGACATTTCATTCGTACAGGCGGACGTGTACGACGCTTTCGAGGTGCTCGGCGGCGGCTTCGACCTGGTCTACACCGGAGTCGGCGCGCTGTGCTGGCTGCCCGACGTGAAGCGCTGGGCCCGCACGGTCGCCTCGCTGCTGCGCCCCGGCGGCCGGCTGTTCATCCGCGACGGTCACCCGGTGCTGTGGTCGATCGACGACGAACGCTCCGACGCGGTACTCGACCTCAAATATCCGTACTTCGAGCACCAGGATCCGCTGGTGTGGCACGAGGAAACCACGTACGTGGAAACCGACGTCACATTCACCCACAATGAGACCCACTCGTGGAACCACGGCATCGGCGAGATCGTCACCGCCGTGCTCGAAGCCGGCATGACCCTCACCGGTCTGGTCGAGCACACGACCGTGCCGTGGAACGCGCTCCCCGGCAAGATGCGCGACACCGGCGGCGGCGAATACCAGCTCATCGATCGCCCGGAGCGGCTGCCGCACACGTACACCCTCCAGGCGGTCGTTTAAAGATCGACGCGTGCTGGGTAACCCCCGGTCATCCCCACGACCGAGGAGACCCCCGATGCGTGCAGGTTCGATTGGCGGCGTGATTGTTCTGCTGTGGCTGATCCTGGGCGGCGTCGCCGCCTACGAGCGCGGATACTTCAAGGACACCGGCGACACCAGTTGCGCCGAGGCCGGCACGGTGACGGTCACCGTGGTCGCCGGCCCGCTCAACTGGATGGGCGTCAACCCGAAGGTCAAGTGCGACATCCCCGAGCCCAGCAAGTAAGCGGTCACAGCTCGGCGACCACGCGGAACCTCTCCAAGGCGACGCGGCGCACCCCTTCCGGATTTGACGCTTTCGGGTCCGCCCACGGCCGTTGGCCGAATTGCCGTTGCCTGCCAAAAGCCGTCGCCGGGTTCGTCGGCTGTTCGCTGGCGTGCGCACGGCGGGTACTGGTGTGGTTACCCGATGAAGAAATTACGGGATGCCGTCGCCGGCCCGGTTCTGCTGCCCGGCGACGAGGGGTACGCGGCCGAGGTGGCCTCCTTCGACCTGAACCAACCGGTGCGCCCGGCCGCGGCGGTCGGCGTCACCGGGGCCGCCGACGTGCGGGCCGCGGTCGGTTTCGCCGCGCGGCAGCACCTGCCGGTCGCGATACGCGGCGGCGGTCATCAGGTCGTCACCGGCGAACAAGACGCCATTCTGATCAACACCGCACGCATGCAGGACGTACGCATCGACCCCGGCGCCCGGACCTGCCGGGTCGAGGCCGGCGTGCGCTGGGGGACGGTGGCGGCCGAAGCGGCCAAGTACGGTCTCGCGCCGGCCTCCGGGTCCTCGCCGAGGGTCGGCGTGGTGGGCTACACCCTCGGCGGCGGCCAGAGCCCGGTGTTCGCCCGCTCCCAGGGGTACGCCGCCGACCACGTCCGCCGCCTCGACGTGGTGACCGCCGACGGGCAGTCGCGGGCGGTGACCCCGCACAGCGAACCCGACCTGTACTGGGCACTGCTCGGCGGCAAGAGCAACTTCGGCGTGGTGACCGCGATCGAGTTCGACCTGTTCGAGCTGACCGAGTTCTACGGCGGCGGCATCTTCTTCCCGGGGGAGCGGGCGGCGGACGTGCTAGACGCCTGGCGGAGGTGGGCACCCGGGCTGCCGGAGCAGGCGACCACCTCGGTCGGGGTGATGCGGCTGCCACCGATGCCCGACCTTCCGGAGCCGCTGCGTGGTGCGTTCGTGGTGCACGTGCGGTACGCGTATCTGGGCGCGGCCGACGAAGGGGAACGGCTGCTCGCCCCGATCCGCGCGGCCGGCACGCCGCTGATGGACGGCGTGCGGCTGATGCCCTACACCGACAACCCGCTGATCCACATGGACCCGATGGAGCCGATCCCCTTCTACGACCGGACCACCACGTTGCGCGAGTTCTCGCCGGAGGTGCTCGACGCGCTGATCGGCTTTGCCGGGCCCGGCTCGGGCAATCCGCTGCTCGGCATCGAGATCCGCGCACTGGGCGGCGCCCTCGACCGGGAGCCCGCGGCGCCGAACGCCGTGCCGACCCGCGGGGTTCCCTACATCGTGTTCGGCCTGGCGGTGGGCGGCCCCGATCAGGCCGACCCGCTGCGCGACTGGCTCGACCGGATGGTCCGGCTGTTCGACCCGTGGGCCGTCGACGACCGCCGAATGATCAACTTCCTGTCCAAGGAGGAGGCGGCCACACCCGAGCAGGTCCGGCTCGTCTACGGCGCGGACCGCTACGACCGGCTCGCCAGGATCAAGCACGACGTCGACCCGGAGAACATCTTCCGGATGAACCACAACATCCGGCCCGCCTGACGCCTCGGGCCGCGCGAAACCGCTGCGGGAGCGGCTGGGCAAGCAGGCGCGCGAATCGGGTGACCCGCGGTCGGCGGGTCACCCGGCGACTCAGCCCCGCTCGATCAGGTGACCCACGATCTGCGGGCCCATCAGCACGGCCTCGCCCGAGCCGTCGCGCCGCGAATCCGGCTCGGGCAGCTCGACCGGGTCGCCCGTGCTGGACGCGCCGACCGGACGCGGACCCACCCACGCCACCGCCAGGCGGGTGTCGCCCTTCAGGAAGCGCTGGACGCGGACGCCGCCGGTCGCCCGGCCCTTCGCCGGGTACGACGCGAACGGCGTCACCTTCACCTGCGTGCCGGTGGAGGTCACCACCATCGGCTCGCCGTGCTCCTCGTCCTTTGTGTTCACCACGTTGAACGAGAGGACCTCGGCGTCGGCCGCCAGGTTGATGCCGGCCATGCCGCCGCCCTTCAACCCCTGCGGCCGCACATTCTTCGCCGCGAAGTGCAGCAGCGACGCATCGGACGTGACGAACGCCAGCGTCTCCGAACCGTCCAGCAGCCAGACCGCCTCCAGGACCTCGTCGCCGTCCTTCAACGTGATCACCTCGAACTCGTCCGAGCGGACCGGCCACTCGGGCGCGCACACCTTCACCACACCCAGCCGGGTGCCCATCGCCAGGCCCGGCGAGCCGTTACCGGCCAGCGGCGCCAGCCCGACGACCTTCTCCCCGGCCTCCAGCGGCACCAGCTCCGAGGCCGACATCCCGCCGCGGATCGACACCGTGCCGGACTGCTCGGGCAGCACCGGCAGCGGCAGCACATCCGTCTTGAAGGCACGGCCCTGGTTGGTGATCAGCAGGATGCGGCCGCGTGCGGTTGAGTGGATCACCGCGCGTACGGCGTCGTGCTTGACCCGGCCGGACCGCCGCCGGCCCTCGGTCGCCTCCTCGGACTCGGCCGCCGTACGGGCGATGAGGCCGGTCGCCGACAAGATGATCTGGCAGGGGTCGTCGGCCACCTCGAGCGGGCCGGCCGGCGCGGACGCCGCCAGCACCTCCTTCAGATCGCCGTCGATCAGCGTGGTACGCCGGGCCGCGCCGAACTCCGCAGCCACCGAAGCCAGCTCGTCGGACACGACCTGCTTGAGCACGTCCTCGTTGTCGAGGATCCGGGTCAGCTCGGCGATCTCCGCGTTCAGCCGTTCCTGCTCGTTCTCCAGCTCGATCCGGTCGAAGCGGGTGAGCCGGCGCAGCGGCGTGTCCAGGATGTACGTCGCCTGCACGTCGGAGAGCCCGAACTCGCTCATCAGCGCCGCCTTGGCCGCTGCCGCGTCGTCGCTGCCCCGGATGATCGCGACCACCCGGTCGATGTCGATCAGGGCGATCAACAGGCCGTCGACCAGGTGCAGACGGTCGGCGCGCTTGGCACGCCGGAACTCCGTGCGCCGGGTGACCACCTCGTACCGGTGGTTCACGAACACCTCGAGCAGCGGCTTGAGCCCGAGCGTCTGCGGCTGCCCGTCGACCAGCACCAGGTTGTTGATGCCGAACGACGACTCCAGCGGGGTGAGGCGGTACAGGTCGGCGAGCAGCGCCTGCGGGTTGACCCCGACCTTGCACTCGATCACCAGCCGGGTGCCGTGCTCCCGGTCGGTGAGGTCCTTGACGTCGGCGATGCCCTGCAGACGAGCGGCCTGCCGCTGCCCGCGCCGTGGTCCCGAGGTGATCAGCTTGCCCTTCACCTCGTCGGTGATCGCCTCGATGATCTTCTCGGCGCCCACGCCGTACGGGAGCTCGGTGACCGTGATCGCCTGGCGTCCCCGGCCGCCCTCGAGCTGCCCGGTGTGCGCCTTGGCGCGCATCCGCACCACGCCGCGGCCGGTCTCGTACGCCCGGCGCACCTCGTCGAGCCCGAGCAGCTGACCGCCGGTGGGCAGGTCGGGCCCGGGCACGAAGCGCATCAGCGCGTCGAGGTCGGCCTCCGGGTTCGTGATCAGGTGCCGCGCGGCCGCCACGACCTCGCCCAGGTTGTGCGGGATCATGTTGGTGGCCATCCCGACCGCGATCCCGGACGTGCCGTTGACCAGCAGGTTCGGGAACGCCGCCGGCAGCACCTTGGGCTCGACGTCGTCACCGTCGTAGGTCGGCTTGAAGTCGACGGTGCCCTCGCCCAGCTCCCCGACCAGCAGCATCGCCTCACGAGACATTCGCGCTTCTGTATATCTCGCGGCTGCCGGTCCGTCGTCCTGAGTTCCGAAGTTGCCGTGCCCGTCGATGAGCGGGGCGTTCAGCGAGAAGTCCTGCGCCAGCCGCACCAGGGCGTCGTAGATGGCCACGTCGCCGTGCGGGTGATATTTACCCATCACGTCGCCGACCACGCGGGCCGATTTCACGTACGCCCGGTCGGGGCGGTGGCCCTGCTCGGACATCGACCACAGGATGCGGCGGTGCACCGGCTTGAGGCCGTCCCGCGCGTCCGGCAGGGCGCGCGAGTGGATCACCGAGTAGGCGTACTCCAGGTAGGAGTCCTCCACCTCGGTGCTGAGCGGGTTGTCGATGACCCGGGCGCCGGCCTGGTCGAACGCGGACAGGTCGACGCGGTTCTCGGTGTTCTTGCGGCGTGCCATGGAAAAACAGAACCTCTCAGGCGTCGATCGTCTCTTGGTCGATGCGGCCCGCGGCCTCGATCAACCAGTTCTTCCGGGGTTCGACCCGCTCACCCATCAGCAGTTCGAGCGTCTCCTCGGCGCGCTCGGCGTCGAGCAGCGTGATCCGCCGGACCGTCCGCGTCGCCGGGTTCATCGTGGTGTCCCACAGCTCGTCCGCGTCCATCTCGCCGAGGCCCTTGAACCGCGGCACCGGCTTCTGCACGGTCTTGCCGGAGCGTTCCAGCCGGCCGACCGTGTTCTCCATCTCCTGCTGGGTGTACGTGAAGATCGTCTCGGCGTTGCGCCCCTTGGTGACCACCTTGTGCAGCGGCGGCATCGCGGCGAACAGCCGGCCTTCCTCGATCACCGGTCGCATGTACTTGGCGAACAGCGTGATCAGCAGCGTCCGGATGTGCGAGCCGTCGACGTCCGCGTCCGCCATGATCATGACGCGGCCGTAGCGCATCGCGGCCAGGTCGAACGTGCGGCCGGAACCGGCGCCCAGCACCTGCACGATCGCCGAGCACTCGGCGTTGTCGAGCACCTGCTGCAGGCTCGCCTTCTGCACGTTGAGGATCTTGCCGCGGATGGGCAGCAGCGCCTGGTATTCCGAGGAGCGGGCCATCCGGGCGGTGCCGAGCGCGCTGTCACCCTCGACGATGTAGAGCTCGCTGCGGGAGATGCCGGTGGAGCGGCAGTCGACCAGCTTGGGCGGCATCGACGCGCCCTCGAGCGCGGTCTTGCGCCGGGCCGCATCCTTCTGCTGCTTCTGGGTGAGGCGCACGCGCGCGGCGTCGACCACCTTCTGCAGGACGGTGCGGGCCTCAGATTTCGTCTTCTTCCCGTCGACCCATTCCTTGATGTACGCCTCGACGAGCCCCTGCACGACCCGGGTGACGCCCGCGGTGGACAGCTCGTCCTTGGTCTGCGAGGTGAACTGGGGCTCGGGGACGCGTACGTGCAGAACCGCGGTCATGCCCTCGAGCAGGTCGTCCAGGACGGGCACGTCCTCCTTGGGCTTGAGCAGCCCACGCGTGTTACGGATGGCCTCGGTCAGCGCCCGCACCAGCGCCCGCTCGAACCCCTTGCGGTGGGTGCCGCCGTGGACGTTGCGAATCGTGTTCGTGAAGCATTCGACGGTGCGCTCGTAGCCCGTACCCCAGCGGAAGGCGACCTCGATCTCGGCCCGGCGCACGACGTTGGACTGCATGACGCCGTTGGCGTCGGCGGCGTTCTCCTTGTACGTCCCCTCGCCGGTGACCATCAGGATGCCGGAGACCGGTTTGTCGCCCGCGTGGGTGAGGAACTCGACCATGTCGGTGAGCCCGTGCGGGTAGTGGAACGTCTCGTTGGTGGTTTCCTCGGCGGTCTCGTCGCGCAACGCATACATCACGCCGGGGACCAGGAAGGCCGTGTTGCGCAGCTTGGTGCGGACGGACTCGACGTCGAGCCGGGCGCCGGTCTCGAAATAGCGTGCATCGTACCAGTACCGGATCGAGGTGCCGCTGGGCTCGCCGCGCTTCATCTTGCGGACGATGCGCAGGCCGGACTCGGGCTGGAACGCGGCGTCGGGCCCGGGGCCGTCGAACGAGCCGGGCACGCCGCGCTGGAAGCTGACCTCGTGGACCTTGCCGTCGCGCCGGACGGTGACGTCGAAGCGCAGCGCCAGCGCGTTGACCGCGGAGGCGCCGACGCCGTGCAGACCGCCGGAGGTCTTGTAGCCCGAGCCGCCGAACTTGCCGCCGGCGTGCAGCCGGGTGAGCACGAGCTCGACGCCGTTCATACCGGACTTGGCGTTGATGTCGGTCGGGATGCCCCGGCCGTCGTCGTCGACCTGCACCGAGCCGTCGTCGTGCAGGATCACCGACACCTTGGTGGCGTGCCCGGCGACGCCCTCGTCGGTCGAGTTGTCGATGATCTCGTTGGCCAGGTGGTTGATGCCCCGGCTGTCGGTGGAGCCGATGTACATGCCCGGGCGCTTCCGGACGGCATCCAGCCCCTCGAGGTGCGTGAGGTCATCAGCCCCGTACAGAATCTCCGCGGTCACGAGGTGGCACTTCCTATCGGCCCTAGTGGTCAAGACGCGAGCGAGACTACCGGCAGGGTCCGACAGTTCTGGTGAACGTCGCCGTCGGCCACTCCGAATCACGCCCAACTATCCGGACAAAAGGGATTAGACAACACTTAAACCCCGGCCGGGATCGGCCGGGGTTCAAGCATCCCCCTCAGTTGGCCCCCACCAACTGTCGTGCCCGCAACGGCTGTAGCGCACGCCACAGGTCCAGCGGGTACGGTTTGCCGGACACCCGTACGGGCGGCAGCTCCTGGTAGGCGATCAGTTCGTCGGTGACCTCCCGGGTGGTCGAGTCGACCACCACGGTGTCGTGCGGCGCGTACGCCTGCAGCCGCGCCGCCGTGTTCACCACGCTGCCGCTGATCATCGCCTGCCCGAAGTCGCGCGCCGCGGCCGTGTCGACGATCACGTCGCCGGTGGCCAGGCCCGCCCGGGTACGTACAGCGAACCTGCCGGCCAGGAGTTGCCCCCTCAACCTCTCCTGAACCGACAGGCCCACTCGAACCGCCGAAGCGGCCGCTTGCGGTCCGAAGCCGTCCTCATCGATGCCGAAGACGGCCATCACCGCATCCCCCACGTACTTCTCCACCACTCCCCCGCCCGAGCGGACCACCTCGGACACGATGGAGAAGTAGTCGCGCTGCAACGCGCGAACCTCGGCACAGTCCAGGTCGTCGACCAGCGCGGTGAACCCCACGATGTCGAGAAATAGGACGGTGACCATCTGACGCCGCTCCTGCTCCGCCATAGCGATTGCGGTCATGTCTCACGCTCCCCCACTACTTGCATCTGCCCCGGGAGAACGGTGCCAGCCCGAGTCCACCGGCGGATCTGCAGAACGACGTATCTCTGACACTTGCCGGGGCGGTCATTTTTGTGACCAAGAAAGGGCCGAACCGACGACAACGTGCTACGTCGATTCGGATTAGGCTGCCCTTCATGGCCAGCGAGGAGGACGACGGGCCGCTTGTCGGACGCACCGGCACGCTGACCGACGTGGAGTCCGACCTGCGCAACGCCGGACCGGGCGGGACGGCCGCGGTGTTCGTCACCGGGGAAAGCGGGATCGGCAAGAGCCGCCTGCTGCGTGAGACCGCCCGGGCCATGCGTGACGCGGGTTTCGCCGTGCTGTCCGGGACCTGCCTCGATATCGGCGATGCGTCCCCATTGCACCCGGTTCTTCAAGCCTTGCGCCAGTACGGCCATAGTGGCGCGACAACCGCAGCCGACGACGCCGGCGCGCTGCTCGAGCGGGTCTCGCGCGACCTGACCGCGGTGGCCGGCGAGCGGCGGCTGCTGCTCGTGCTCGACGATCTTCAGTGGGCCGACCGCAGCACCCGTCAGCTGCTGCTCTACCTGCTCGCCGGCCTCGGCGACGTGAAGCTGTCGGTCCTCGCCGCGATCCGGGCCGAGGCGCTGCACGGCGCGCACCCGCTGCGCCGGATGCTGGCCGAGCTGCGCCGCCTGCGCTCGGTGCGGGTGGTCGACCTCGCCCCGCTGGACAAGACCGAGACGCTGGAACTGGTCAACGCGATCGCCGGCGACGGCCTGGAACCGGAGGACGCCGAGCGGGTCTACAAGCGCAGCGGCGGCAACCCGTTCGTGGCCGAGGAACTGTCTCGTGACCTGCGCGACGGCCGGGTCGAGCTGTCCGACACGCTGCGCGAGATCTTCCTGTCCCGGGTGGACGAGCTGCCGCCGAACGCGCACGCGGTGGTGCACGCGGTCGCCGCCGGTGTCGAGCCGGTCGACCACGCCATCCTGGCCAAGGTCACCAAACTGGACGAGGACCAGCTGATCGAGGCGATCCGGGCCGCCGTCGCGCACCGCTTCGTGACCAGCTCGTCCGACGGCTATCGGCTGCGGCACCGGCTGGTCGCCGAGATCCTCGCGGCCGAGGTGCTGCCGGCCGAGGCCACCGCCCTGCACCGCCGGTTCGCCGAGGCCCTCGAAGCCGCCCCGGGCGCACCGGATCACGCCCGCCTGGCGTACCACTGGCGGCAGGCCGGGGAACCGGCCCGGGCGCTGCCCAGCGTGGTCGCCGCCGCCCGCGGCGCGGAAAAGCTGTACGGCTTCACCGAGGCGCACCGCTACTGGTCGCTCGCGCTGGACCTGACCACCGACGACGCCCCGGAACGCACCGAGCTGCTGGCGCACGCGGCCGAGTCGGCGCACCTCTGCGGTGAGCACCAGCGCGCCCTGACCAGGCTGGAGGAGCTGGCCGGCCGCCCGGACGCGCCCGGCCAGGTCGACCTGCACCTGCGCCGCGCGCGTTACCTGGCCGCCGCCGGCCGGTCGGCGACCGCGGAAACCGAGTACGAACGCGCCCTCGACTCGCCGGACTGCACGCCGCGTCAGCGGGTCACCGCCGCCGCGCACCTGGCCGAGCTGCTGCTCCACCTGGGACGCTACGCGGATGCCAACGCCCGCGCGCAGGAGGCGCTGGAGATGGCCGAGGTCAACGGCTCGACCGCCGATCTCGTACGCGCGTCCGCCGCGCTCGGCTTCAGCGCCGCGTTCCGCGAGGACCCGGACGCCGGGCTCGCCGTCATCCGCAACGCCGTCGACATCGCCGAGCGCTCCGGCCACCCGGACGACCTGGGCGTGGCGTATCTGCATCTCGCCGAGCTGCTCACCGGCCCGCTGAACAGCATCGAGGAGGGAGTGCTGGTCGCCCGCCGCGGCGCGGAGCGGCTGGCCTCGCTCGGGGTCGGCCGCACCTACCAGACCCGCCTTCTCGCCATCGCCGGCAACGGCCTGTTCCGGGTCGGCCAGTGGGCCGAGGCCGACGCCGTGCTGGAAGCGGCGATGCAGCACCGCCCGTCCGGCGCGGACGCGGTCGAGCTGCTGCTGGCCCGCTGCCGGCTCTGGGTCGGCTTCGGCGACGTCGAGGCCGCGCACCGCGACCTGGAGGCGGTGGCGACGCTGCTGGCCGGTGGCGGCGCCCGGCACGTGCTGCCGATGCTCACCCTGCGTGCCGGTCTGGCGATGTGGCAGGGCCGGCACGCGGCCGCCCGGCAGGCCGTGCAGCGCGGCCTCACGGAGACGCGCTCGGACGATTTGGTGCTGCTCGGCGTGCTGGCCTGGCACGGCCTGCGGGCCGAGGCGGAGGCCCACGCGATCGGCGAGCCGGTCGACCCGGGCGCGATCCGGCGGTTGCGCACGGTGGTCGACCGGATGGCCAAGGGCGTCGGCAACGCGGCCTCCCCGGTGCGCGCGGTCATCGACGGATACCTGGATCTGTGCGCCGCCGAGATCAGCCGGATCGAGGACCGGCACGACCCCGAACCGTGGCTACGGGCGGCCACCGCATGGGACCGGCGGCACCAGCCCTACCCCGGCGCGTACGCGCGGTTGCGTCAGGCCGAGGCGGCGTTGCAGCAGCGCCGGCCACGCCGGCTGGCGGCCACCACGGCGCTGCGGGAGGCGTACGGGACGGCGACCGCGATGGGCGCACGGCCGTTCGCGGCGGAGATCCGCACCGTCGCGCAGAGGTTCCGGATCGCGCTCGCGGACGACGACGCCGAGACCGTTTCGATGCCCGCGCCCGCCCCGGAACAGGGCGATGAGCTGGGCGTCCTCACCCAGCGGGAGCGCCAGGTGCTGGCCGCGGTGGCCGAGGGCCTGACCAACCGGGAGATCGGCGAGCGACTGTTCATCAGCGAGCGCACCGTCGGTGTCCACGTCGGGCACATCTTCGACAAGCTTCAGGTACGCACGAGAGTGCAGGCCAGCCGGGTTTTCCTGACCGCGGCGTGACCTTTTCGTGACCTACGTACGCGGAATACGTAGTTCTACCGATCCCTACGTACGTCCCCGGTGACAGGGTTGTGTCCACGGGGGAGCACCGCCCGGTGACCACAGTCGCCGGGCGGTGCTGGGGGCCCTCCGACGCGATGACTCCGTGGGAGGATCCGATGAGCCAGTCCGTCTGGGGACCGGTGCAGCAGGAAATGTCCGAGCTGCTCCAGGGCCATCCCGACGACGTCCCCGCCGTGGTCGATCAGTTGACGAAGCTCCAGGACATCCTCGGGCGCGTCCCACCGCTGCTGGGTGGAAACCCGCTCTGCGACTTCAACAAGCTGTATCTGACCATCACCGAAAGCGTTCTCGAGCGTCTCTACGCGGGCCGATTCAAGGACCCGGCGTTCCTGGCGAGGCTGGACGTCGAGTTCGCCGCGCGCTATTTCGACGCGCTGCGCGCCTGGGCCGGCCCGGACGCCAGCCCGCGCTGCCCGAAGGTGTGGTCCGGGCTGTTCACGCGCATCCCCGGTCCCGACGCCCGCCCGTTACCCGCCGCCTGCGCGGGGGTCAACGCGCACATCAACTTCGATCTGCCGTTCGCGCTGGTCACCACGTTCGACCACCTGGGCACCGACCCGATCGACGACAGCGACCAGCACCACGACTACCTGCAGGTCAACGACATCTTCGCGGAGGCGATCCCCGGGTTGCGCCGCGGGTACCTCGACAAGTGGCAGCTGCTCATCGACACGATGAACGGATGCCTGGACGACTGGTGGCAGGGCGAGGCGGTTGATTACACCCGCAACGTCGCCTGGCGCAACGCGCAGAAACTGTGGGGCATGCGGCACGACATGGCGGCCACCGACAAGGAACGGGCGCATCTCGACCGGATCGCCTCCGACCTCGGCAAGTTGCTGCTCTCGCCGATGGGCGAGTTCCTTCAGTAGGGCAGTCGCACCGTGAACATCGCACCGCCTTCCGGCGCGTGACCCGCGGTGATCCGGCCGCCGAGCCGGGTCACCAGGCGGGCGGCGAGGGCCAGGCCGAGACCGCTGCCGACCTTGCGCACGCCGCGATATTTGCGGTTGAGGGCGCCGCGTTCGAACGCCACCGCGAGATCGTCGTCGGTCAGGCCAGGCCCGCCGTCACGCACCTCCACCGTGGCCGCGTCGTGGGCGCCCATCGCGGCCTCGTCGCGGCCGCCCACCGGGGCCTCGTCGCGGCCGCCTACCGGGGTCTCGTCGCGGACCGCGAGCACCAACGGCCGGCCCGCGGGCACGACACGCAGCGCGTTCTCGCAGAGCCCGTCGATCACCTGCCGGATCCGGACCGGGTCGGTGCGCACCACCACCGGATGATCCGGCAATTCCAGT
The DNA here is from genome assembly GCF_012933445.1 of Actinoplanes sp. TBRC 11911. Classification (GTDB taxonomy): domain Bacteria; phylum Actinomycetota; class Actinomycetes; order Mycobacteriales; family Micromonosporaceae; genus Actinoplanes. Next base: position 209,781 of record NZ_JABBNC010000004.1, on the reverse strand, counting down.
GTCAGGGCCGGCCATCGTGCCCGCCACGCGTCGCCGGCCGCGCGGATCAGCTCGGTCAGGTCCACCGCGACGATGTCCAGCGGCAGGTCGGCGGCCTCCAGACGGGACAGCACCAGCAGGTCCGAGATGAGCCGATCCAGTCGCTCCGCCTCCGCGATCATTGTGGGGGCGGCCTTCTCCGCGTCCATCACCCCGTCGGCCAGCGCTTCGGCGTAGCCGCGGATCGTCGCCAGCGGCGTACGCAATTCGTGCGAGACCGACAGCAGGAAATCGCGTTCCCGCCCCTCGCTGGTCTGCAAGGCGGCAGCGAGCTGGTTGAACGCGTCGGCGAGCTCGGCCGCCTCGTCCGGCCCCCGCCGGGAGATCCGCACCGAGCGGTCACCCGCGGAAAGCTTCCCGGCGGCGCTCGCGGCGAGCCGGAACGGCCGGACGATGACCCGGGCCAGCAACGCCCCCGCCAGCACACCACCGAGAAGGCCGGCGAGCAGGGCGATCCAGACGCTGCCGAGCACCCGCAGCGCGATGCCGGTCGCGGCGTCGCGGGTGAGCACGACACCGCTGTTCACGCCGCTCAGCGGACGCCCGACGACGAGCTTGCCGCCGGCCCGGGTGTCCACGAGGGTGCCGCCGGCGACACGCTGCACGACCCGATCCGGCAGGCCCGGGTGGTCGACCACCCCGCGCCGGATCAGGAACACCTCGATGCCGTCCTGGCGCAGCGACCGCACGATGCGTTCCCGGGCGGGCTGCCTCTCGTCGGCGAGCAGCTCGACGGCCACAGCGCTCTTCTCCACCAGCTCGGTGCGGAGCTGCGCGTTCTGCCCGCGGACCGCGACCGGCACCGCGACCAGCGCGGTCACGATCACGGCGACGACGGCGGTCGCCACGGTGACCAGGACGACCCGGCCGGTAAGACTCCTAATCATCGGCCGTGTAACCCACGCCGCGGACCGTCCGGATGAGCGCCGCCGCCGTGCCCAGCTTGGCCCGGACCTGCGCGACGTGTACATCGACCGTACGCGTCCCCGCCGCCGACGCGTACCCCCAGACGCTGGCCAGCAGCTCCTCGCGGGTGAACACCCGGCCGGGCCGGCCCAGCAGGTGCCCGAGCAGGTCGAACTCGGTCGGGGTGAGGCTCAGCGCGGCGCCGTCCACGGTGACGCTCCGCTTCGCCGGGTCCAACGTGACCGGCCCGAGCGTGCGTACGCGATCCGGCGTTCCGCCCGCGCGCCGCAGCAACGCCTTGACCCGGGTGACCAATTCACGCGGGCTGAACGGCTTGGTCACGTAGTCGTCGCCGCCCAGTTCCAGGCCCAGGATGCGGTCGATCTCGTCGTCACGCGCGGTGAGGAAGATGACCGGCGTCCAGTCGCCGTCGGCCCGCATCCGCCGGCAGATCTCGGTGCCGTCCATGCCGGGCAACGCGATGTCGAGGATGCACGCGACCGGCCGCAGACGCCGGGCGGCGGCCAGTCCCGCGCTCCCGTCGTGCTCGACGTGCACGCCGAACCCGTCGCGGCTCAGGTACAGGCGTACGAGATCGGCAATGGGGTGTTCGTCCTCCACCACCAGGACGAGCCCCTTGGCGGGGGTGTCATGCACGGCTCCCATAGTGCTCATTCTTTTGTTCGGGCGTTGTAAGACTTGCCTTCGCGAGGAGGTATTTGCGTTCCGGGACGCTGGTGGTCAGCCGCGCCGCGGTCCGGAACGCCGCGCGCGCCTCCTCCCGGAAGCCGGCCTGTTCCAGCAGGTGAGCCCGCACCGCCTCGACCCGATGGTGGCCGGCCATCCGATCGTCGCCGTCCAGGTCACCGAGAACCGCGAGCCCCGCCAGCGGACCTTGGGTGCGGGCGACCGCGACGGCCCGGTTGAGGGTGACCACCGGCCCGGGCGAGAGGCGTTCGAGCACGTCGTAGAGCGCGAGGATCTGCGGCCAGTCGGTCTGCGCGTCATCGGCCGCCTCATCGTGCAGGGCGGCGATGGCGGCCTGGATCTGGTACGGGCCGACCGGCCCGCGCCCCAGCGCCGAGGAGATCAGGGCGACGCCTTCGGCGATCATTTCCTTGCTCCAGAGCGTGCGATCCTGCCGGTCCAGCGGCACCAGATCCCCATTTGCGGCCGTACGCCCGGGCCGCCGCGCATCGGTCAGCAACATCAGCGCCAGCAGCCCCGTCGTCTCGTGATCGCCCGGGACGAGTTCTCGCAGCATGCGGGTCAGCCGGATCGCCTCGGTGGTGAGGTCGGCGCGCTGCAGGTCCGGCCCGCCGCTCGCGGTGTACCCCTCATTGAAGATCAGATACAGCACCTGCCGCACGACCCGGAGCCGCTCAGCGCGTTCCTCGGGCGGCTGCCGGGGGCCCGGGTACGAAGCAGAGCTGGGCTGGCGGCCCGGCTCCGAAGCAGAGCTCGGCTGACGGCCCGGGTGCGAAACAGAACTCGGCTGACGGCCCGACTCCGAAGCAGAGCTCGGCTGACGGCCCGGGTGCGAAACAGAACTCGGCTGACAGCCCGGGTACGAAACAGAACTCGGCTGACGGCCCGGCTCCGAAGCAGAGCTCGGCTGACGGTCCTGGGGCGGAGCAGTGCTGGCTGGGCGCCTAGCGTCGCGCTCGTGCTGGCCGTCGAAGCCTTGGCCGCTCTTGCGGATCGTTTGCTTGGCCCGGCTGATCCGCTGGGCCATCGTGGACCCCGGGACGAGGAAGGCCGCCGCGATCTCCCCGGTGGTGAGGCCGCCGACCGCCCGGAGCGTGAGGGCAAGTTGCGACGGCGGGGACAGAGCCGGGTGGGCGCACAGAAACAGCAGCATCAGCGTGTCATCCCTATCCGAAATTTCCGGATATGTTTCTGTAAAAGCGGTCGTGACCTCGCGGCGACGGCGGGCGCTGTCGCTCCGGAACTCGTCCACCAGCCGCCGCCCCGCCACCGACACCAGCCACGACCTGGGGTTCTCCGGCACCCCTTCACGCGGCCACTGCGTCGACGCGGCGAGGAGCGCCTCCTGCACCGCATCCTCAGCCGCGTCGAACTGCCCGTAGCGTCGCACCAGAACCCCGAGGACCTGCGGCGCGAGCTCCCGCAGCAGGCCCTCCACCGACTGCGTCATAGCGTCCCCTCGCTCCGGGCGGCAGCGATCTCGGGCCGGGTCATCTCAGACCTCTGGCGGACCGTCCGGAATGCCCCGGATTTCCACCTTCTGCGACCAGACAGCGACGCGGCCGGCCAGCTCGAGGGCACGGGCCTCGTCCTTCACGTCGATCACCCAGAACCCGGCGAGCGACTCCTTCGCCTCCGCGAACGGCCCGTCCGACACGACGACCTGGCCGCCGTTGTCGAGGCTGACGACCTTCGCCGTCTTCGGGAACGCCAGCCCCTCGTCGAAGACCAGCTCCCCGGACTTCCGCAGCTCCCCGTCGAAGTCCGTCATGAAGGCGATCATCTCGCGAACCCACTCGGGCTCGCGCTCCGCCATCATGTCCTCCGCGTCCCCGAACATCATCATCATGTACTTCACGTGTCCTCCTAGTTCGTCGTCACCGGTGTGTCGGAGCCGCAGTCCACGTTTCGACATGCTCCCCAAATTTTCCGCGATCGCCCTCCGAAGCGCGACCTCCATTGGCCCCGCCGACGACAAAGGACCCGCTACCCGTGCGCTGGGAGCAGCCCGCGCGTCCAGGCCAGGGGACCGCGACCTGCCACATCCCTTTTATCGACATTTATCCCCCACCGATCGGCGCGTGCTCAGCGGTTTTCCAAGACCTTGGAGAGTTATGGCTCAAATATGGGCGTAACTCTCCAAGGTCTCGAACCCGAGCAGGAAACCCGGGCCACAAAAGTCATTAAAACGGATAAAGCGGGCGTCCTATTTGGACGGTCGTCCACGATGCAGTCAGTTTCGTCCGGATAGTGAGACGGGGTGCGAGGTACAAGCGGCAAGCGTCGGCTCACCACCGTCGTCCAACACGCCAAAGCCTGCTTTATCCGGTCAGAACACGCACCGCAACGGGCAGCACCCAGCAGGACCGAGCAGCGCCGCCGCCACGGCAGCCCCAGCCCGACACCCAACCACCGCAACCGACGGCAGCCGGCGACGTCGCCAGCAGCCGGCCGCAGACGCCAGCAGTCGACGGTGTCGCCAGTCAGTCGGCGGCGGTCGACGGCGTCGCCAGCAGTCGGCGGCGCCAAATACTCATTTATGCGGTCAAACCAGGCACCGCAACGGGCAGCACCCAGCAGAACCGAGCAGCGCCGCCGCCATGGCAGCCCCAGCCCCACACCCAAGCACCGCAACCGACGGCAGCCGGCGACGTCGCCAGCAGTCCGCAGCAGTCGACAGCGTCGCCACCAGCCGCCAGCGTCGCCACCAGCCGGCGCCAGTTGACAGCAGTCGGCGGCGTCGGCGGAGGCGATCGGCGGCCGAAGAAGGTCCGCAGCATCGGCGACGGCAGCAGCGGTCGGCGACGGCAGCGGCAGTCGGCGGGCGTCGGGCGTCGGCAGACGGCGGCGGCGGCAGACGGCGGCGGCAGACCGCGGGCGTCGGCGACGGCAGACGGCGGGCGTCGGCGACGGCAGACGGCGGGCGTCGGCGACGGCAGACGGCGGAACGCGGCATCAACGACGCCATCCGCGGCCATCCCGGGTCGGCGGCGGCCGCGGGCTGCCCGAGGGTGCGGGTAGGCGCGCCGCAGCCGCCGCCGGCGCACTCGGAGAGCGCTCTCCGAGCTCCAGCAACAATGCGGCGGCGAGCGGCGGGCTGTCAAGGTCGGGATGGCATTTGCCGGGAATGCGGGGTGCTGACGGGCAGCAGGTATTGACACGCGCGAAAGCCTGGCGTAACACTTCCGCCAATGACGGAGAGCGCTTTCCCCGAGCCCTCTATCCCTCTGGAGTCCCCGTGATCACGGCTTCCTCCCCGCCGCCGCGTGCTGTGCGGCGCATCCTCCTCATCCCGCTCGTTGTCATGCTTGTCGTGCTGGCGTATGTCGCGGTCGCTCAGCGCGCGGCACGTGCGGCGGACACGCTGCTCTCGCAAGGAAAGACGACCACCGCGTCGTCGGACGAAGGGGCCGGCCTGGCCGCGTCCTTCGCTACCGACGGAAACGCGGGCACCCGCTGGGCCAGCCAATGGAGCGATCCACAGTGGATCCAGGTGGACCTGGGTGCCACCGCGACCATCACCTCCGTAGTCCTGCAGTGGGAAACCGCATACGGCAAGGCGTACAAAATCCAGACCTCGCCGAACGGCACCGCCTGGACCGACATCTATTCGACTGACAATGGTGCCGGAGGCACCGAGACGCTCACCGTGAGTGGCAGTGGGCGTTATGTGCGCATGTACGGAACGGCACGGCCGGGCGGCTACGGCTACTCGCTGTGGGAGTTCAAGGTTTACGGCTCGACCGGTGGCACCACGACGCCGCCGCCGACCGACCCGCCGGGCAGCTTCACGACGGTCTGGCAGGACACGTTCGACGGCGCCGCGAACACGTCGCCGTCGAGCGCGAACTGGCTGCTGCGCACCGGCACGAGCTATCCGGGCGGCGCCGCGAACTGGGGCACCGGCGAGGTCGAGACGGCGAGCGCGAGCACCGCGAACGTCTCGCTCGACGGCGCCGGCAAGCTGACCATCAAGGCGATCCGCGACGGCGCCGGCAACTGGACGTCCGGACGGATCGAGACGCAACGCTCGGATTTCGAGCCGCTCGCCGGGCAGCTCACCAAGTTCACCGCGGTGCTCAAGCAGCCGGACGTCGCGAACCCGCTCGGTTACTGGCCGGGCTTCCGGGCGACCGGCGCGGCGTACAAGGGGAATTTCAACAATTGGCCGGGCGTCGGCGAGACGGACATCATGACGGATGTCAATGGCCGCAATCAGCTCGCGCAGACGCTGCATTGCGGGACCGCGCCGGACGGGCCGTGCGCGGAGTACAACGGGCGGTCGTCCGGGTTCGCGTCCTGTACCGGATGCCAGACCGGGTATCACGAGTATTCGCAGGTCATCGACCGCACCAAGACCGATGAGGAGATCCGTTTTTATCTCGACGGCCGGCAGACGTGGATCGTGCGCGAGTCGCAGGTCGGCGTCACCGCCTGGAACGCCGCCGTGCACCACGGCTTCTTCCTGCGCTTCGACCTGGCGATCGGCGGCTCACTGCCGAATGCCATCGCCGGCCAGACCACCCCGGTCGCGGACACCACCTCGGGCGGCGTGCTCAGCGTCGACTCGGTGAGCGTAAGCCGCGCCACCGGGACGACGCCGGCGGGGATGAGCGATCCGGCGACGCCCGGCGGACCGAGCGTGGTGAAGGTGACCGGCACGCAAGGTAACTGGCGGCTGCAGGTCAACGGCTCGCCTTATCAGATCAAGGGCATCACGTACGGGCCGCCGCAAGGTGCCGCCGACGGATACATGCGAGATCTCAAGAACATGGGCGTCAACACGATCCGTATCTGGGGCGTGGACGACGCGAACACTCCGACGTTGCTGAACCGTGCCGCGCAGCAGGGCGTCAAGGTCATCGTCGGTCACTGGCTGAATCAGGGTGCCGACTACGTCAACGACACCGCGTACCTGAACTCGGTCAAGACGACGATCGTCAACCAGGTCAACGCGCTGAAGAACAACCCGGGCGTGCTGATGTGGGACGTCGGCAACGAGGTCATCCTGACGATGCAGGACCACGGACTGTCCGCGGCCGAGGTGGAGGCGCGCCGGGTCGGGTACGCGAAGTTCGTGAACCAGCTCGCGCAGGCCATCCACGCGGCCGACCCGAACCACCCGGTCACCTCGACCGACGCGTACACGGGCGCCTGGCCCTACTACAAGCAGTACTCGCCGGACCTTGACCTGCTCGCGGTCAACTCGTACGGCGCGATCGGGAACGTGTACAACGACTGGGTCGCGGGCGGTTACACCAAGCCGTACATCGTCACCGAGGGTGGGCCGTCCGGCGAGTGGGAGGTGCCCAACGACGTCAACGGGGTGCCGACCGAGCCGACCGATCTGCAGAAGCGCGACGGTTACACGGCGAGCTGGAACGCGATCAACGCGCACCCGGCCGTCGCTCTCGGTGTGACCGAGTTCCACTACGGACTGGAGAACGACTTCGGCGGCGTGTGGCTGAACACTTTCACCGGCGGCTGGCGGCGGCTCGGCTACTACTCGCTGGCGAAGGCGTACACCGGGCAGAATCCGGCGAACACCCCACCGGAGATCACCGGGATGTCGGTGTCGAACCAGACGTCGGTGCCAGCCGGGGGCACGTACACGATCACGGCCAACGCGACCGACCCGCAGGGCGATCTGATCCGATACAACCTGATGTACTCGGATAAATACGCGGGGGGCGGCACCGGCCTGACCAACGTGAGCTACACCGACAACGGCAACGGCAATTTCACCGTACGGGCTCCGGAGAAGCTCGGCGTCTGGAAGGTGTACGTCTACGCGTTCGACGGCCAGGGCAACGTCGGCATCGAGCAGCGGTCGATCCGGGTGGTCGCGCCCACCGTCCCCGGCACGAACCTGTCCCGTGGCAAGAGCGCGACCGCGTCCAGTTACCAGCCGACCGGTACGAACGGTCCGCAGCTGCCGTCCTACGCGACCGACGGTGACTACGGCACCCGGTGGGCCAGTGACTGGGTGGACAGCGCCTGGCTGCAGATCGACCTCGGTTCGGTCCAGTCGTTCAACCACGTGCAGCTCGCGTGGGAGGCGGCATACGCGAAGGGCTATCAGATCCAGACATCGAACGACGGCAACTCCTGGTCGACCATCTATTCGACGACCGGCGGAAACGGTGGCTTCGACGACCTGAATATTTCGGGATCCGGCCGATATGTGCGGATGACCGGAACCGTTCGCGCCACCGCGTACGGCTATTCGCTCTGGGAGTTTGGCATATACCGGCAGTAAACGGGGAGGCCGGGGCGCGAAATCCACCAGCGCCCCGGCACCTCGGCGCGTCGGAAATACCATGACGCCGCGAATAGCGGACATCCCGGCAGGTACCGTGCGGCGCCCCAAGATGACCTGCGGAAAGGGCTTCTGCCACCGTTCGCAGAGGCTTAATCTCCGGGTGAAAGCGCGACGAGCCGGAGGAGCTTGAGACATGGACAAGGTCGTCCACTTCGAGGTGCCGTTCGACGACGGCGACCGGGCAACGACGTTCTACCGCGAGGCGTTCGGGTGGCAGCTCAACTCGATGCCGCAGTTCCAATACGTGATGGTCTCCACGACGCCCACCGACGACCAGGGCCGCCCGTCGGAGATGGGTGGGATCAACGGCGGGATGCTGGCGCGCCAGGGCCCGATATCGGCTCCCGTCATCACGATCGGCGTGGATGACCTGGACGACGCGCTGTCCCGCGTGGAGAAGCTCGGCGGAAAGGTCGCGATCGGCCGGCAACCCGTCGGCGACATGGGTTACAGCGCCTACTTCACCGACACCGAAGGCAATCTGATCGGCCTTTGGCAGAACGCTTGATTCCCGCCAGGCCGCCGAGCCGCCTCCACCGGCTCGGCGGCCGCTAAAGTGCCGCCCAACGCCGACGACACATCCTGGTAAAGGCGTAAATATCGAGTCATTGACATCTAAGCGCGCGAAACGTAAGACTCGCAGATGTGAATGCTGTTCGCGCCTTCGCCGTCGCCGCCGTGCTCGCCCTGGCCGGCTGCAGCACCACGACGTCGCCGGGTACGAGCCAACCCCCTACCACCAGCAGCGCCCCCGCGCAGACGGCTGGCTTCGGCGGCACCGATCTGGCCTGGATCGAGATCAACATCGCGATGGACGAGCAGCTCCTCCCGCTGCTGGAACTGGTGCCCGACCGCAGCGGCTCGGCCGCCGTCCAAGCGCTCGCGACACAGGTCAAGGCATTCACCGACGCCGAGCTGAGCACCCTGCGCCAGTTGCGCGACCAGGCCGGACTGCCCGCGGAAAACCCGCACGAGGGCATGCCGATGCCCGGCATGGTCCAGGCCGACCAGGTCGCCAAGGCGGCGAAACTGGTCGGCCCGGAGTTCGACGCGTACGTGGTCACGCAGATCAAGGGGTATCTCGACCAGAGCCAGAGCCTCGCCCGCAGCGAGGACCAGTCCGGCGTCGAGGCCCAGACCCGCAGTCTGGCGTTACAGGTCTTGCGGACGCGTACCGAGGCACTGTCCACCTTGAAGAAGACTCAGCCCGGCAGCTCGTAGTGCTCGTTGAGCGCCGCGCCCCGATCCGGCTTGTACTGGTCGAAGCCGCGCGGGTCGCACTGCAGCCCGCCGTTGATGCAGTGCGAGCTCAGCGCCGCGAGCGTCGGCACGTCCCACGCGTTGAAGACGTCGTAGTGGAACGAGTAGCCTCGCCCGCTGGAGAAGTGGACGTTGGCCATGTTGCCGCTGACCGGCCACGCCATCTTGAACTCGATCATCGGCACCGCGACCGGGTGATCGTTGGGGCAGACACCCAGGACCGGGTACGCCATGTGGGACTTGTGATCCGGCGTGTCCAGGTGCCGCCCGTCCCAGCAGCTCGGCGCCTGGAACCGGACGTTCAATTGGGTCCCTGCCACGCAATTTGCCGGAATATCCCAACTGTTCGAGATATCGCCGCATTCGAAGCCCTCGACCGCTCCGGGGTTATTGCGGAAATCGTCCAGTGTCGCCTGTGGACTGCCGACCACGTACCGTAGCCCCGGCGGGAACGGCCGCACGCTCCGGTAATCGATGACGCCACTCTTGTAGTAAATGACCTGCGGCCCGGACGGCTGCACCGCGACGTCCCCGTTGAGCAGCGTCGGCATCCAGTACCCGGTCTTGTCACCGGGCGTGATGCACGAGGTGGACCCGGAGTTGAGGCTGGCGAGCGTGGTCGTCGCGTTCGTGGTGGTGTTCCCCATGAACGTGTGCGAGTGCGACGCCCCCGGCAGCCCCGGGAAGACGATCGGGTCGTCCGGCAGGTTCGACCTGCTCACCGAGCAGTTGGCCTGGAACTCGTGGTGCGTGGTCGGCGGGTTCGTGGCCGGCGGCACCGCTGTCGACGGGATCACCCCGGTCACCGGCGGGTTCGCCATGATGTAGCCGGGACCGTCCGAGGCGGGCGGGTTGACCAGCGTCCCGTACACCTGGAACTCGAACAGCGAGTAACCGTACGTGGTCCCGCGCTGAGTGCCGTACATCCGCACGTACCGGCCGGAGCCACTCACCGTGAGGGTCTGCGTTCCGCCGGCACCGTTCGTGGTGCTGTAGATGGTCGACCAGACGTTGCCGTCGGGCGAGGTCTGAATCTGAAAGGCTTTGCCGTACGCCGTCTCCCACTGCAGTTTCACCGAAGTGATCGTGGCGGCCCCGCCGAGGTCGACGCGCACCCACTGTGGATCACTCCAGGCGCTGCCCCAGCGGGTGGCCGGGTTGCCGTCGAACGCGGCGCCGGCCGGGGCACCGCCGTTCTCGGTCGAGGAGGCGAGGGCGGGCTTGTTCTGCGAGAGCAGGCTGTCCGCGGCGCGGGCCGGCCCGCCGACGAGCAGCAGCGCGCCGACGAGGACGGCCGCCCCGGTAGCGGCCAGCAGTTTTCTTCGTTTCACGGAGGTCTCCAAGGGGATGAGGGGGTTGGAGAGCGCTTTCCGAGAGTGTTACGCCGGGATGTCATACACGTCAATGTCCCCAGGTTCCGGAACAGGCCGGGCACGCCGTGAGGTGCTGCCCGCACCCGTGACGGACCGCGCGTCGCCAGCCGTCCGGAGAGCGCTTTCCAGGCTGTGCTATAAAGTCGTCTATGCCCAGCCGGCTGCCGACCCTCGAGGACGTCGCCCGCGTCGCCGGGGTCTCCCGCGCCACGGTCTCCCGCGTGATCAACGGGATCCGCAACGTCGATCCGCAACTGCACGAGGTCGTGTGGAACGCGGTCGGCGAGACCGGCTACGTCCCGAACCGCCTGGCCCGCTCGCTGGTCACGCGCCGCACCGGCACGGTCGCGCTCATCGTGTCCGACTCCGAGACGCACGACGACGACCCGTTCATGAGCCGATTCTTCGCCGATCCCTACTTCGGGCGCGTCGTCGGCGGTCTCATGAGTGTGTTGCGGGGAAACGGCGTACAACTGGCCCTGCAGATCGTCGGCACCGAAGAGGGCCGCAAACGCCTGGTCGGCGACTTGCGCAACGGCCAGGCGGACGGCGCGATCCTGCTCTCGCTGCCGCCGGTCGACCCGCTGCCGCGCATGGTCGTCGAGGGCGGCGTGCAGACCGTCATGATCGGCCGCCCGGCCGAGCCCGTGCCGATCAGCTACGTCGACCTGGCCAACGACACCGGCGCCGCCCTCGCCGCCGAGCACCTGCTGGGCCGTGGCTGCCGGACGATCGGCATGATCTCCGGCCCGGCCGACGTCCCGGCGAGCAACGACCGCATCTCCGGCTTCCGCCGATCGATGGCCCGGCACGGTCACGCCTGGTTTCCGCTGGCCACCGGCAACTTCACCCGGGAGAGCGGCGAGCTTGCCATGCGTACGCTGCTGGCCGAGCACCCGGACCTGGACGGCGTGTTCGTCGCCAACGATCTGATGGCGCTCGGCGCGCTGCTTGCGCTGCGGGACGCCGGCCGCCAGGTCCCGGGCGACGTGGCCATGGTCGGCTTCGACGACAGCAGCGCCGCGACGGCCGCCCGTCCGGCGCTCACGACGATCCGGCATCCGCTGGAGGACATGGCAGCCGAGGCCGCGACGCTGCTCCTGGCTCGCGTCGACGACGCCGACCGCCCGGTGTCCTCGGTGATCTACGAGCCGACGCTGGTGGTGCGGCAGAGCGCCTAGCTGCGGATGGGCTGCGCTGCGCTTTGAGACCAGCCAGCTCGGCGCGTCGCGGCTTCACACACGGACCCGTGCCAAGCCCCGGTGTGGGCACCTGCGCCCGCCCCAACGTCCCGGCTTCACACACCGACCCGCGCACAAGCCCGGTGTGGAGACCCGCGCCCACCCCGACGTCGCGGCTTCACACACCCACCCCACGCCAAGCCCGGTGTGGGGACCCGCGCCCACCCCAACGGCGCGGCTTCACACACCCACCCCACGCCAAGCCCGGTGTGGAGACCCGCGCCCACCCCAACGTCGCGGCTTCACACACCCACCCCACGCCAAGCCCGGTGCGGGAACCCGCGCCCACCCCAACGTCGCGGCTTCACACACCCACCCCACGCCAAGCCCGGTGCGGGAACCCGCGCCCACCCCAACGGCGCACCTTCACACGCCGTGCTGCGACGCACGGGCGGCCGGATCGGGCGAGTGGCAGAGCGGTTACGGGCTGGCCGCCAGGAAGAGGAAGGCCGCCAGCAGGCCGAGATGCACGCCACCCTGCAGCACGTTGGCGCGCCCCGGCACGACGGTCAGCGTGCCCACCACCACGGTCAGCCCGAGCAGCACCATCTGCGTACCGCCCAAACCCAGCAGCAGCGGCCCGTCCAGCCAGATCATCGCGATCGCGATGGCCGGGATCGTCAGCCCGATGCTCGCCATGGCCGAGCCGAGCGCCAGATTGAGGCTGGTCTGAATCCGGTCGCGCGCCGCCGCCCGCACCGCCGCTATCGTCTCCGGCAGCAGCACGAGCAGCGCGATCACGACGCCGACCACCGCGTGCGGCAGCCCGGCATTGTCCACCGCCGACTCCACCGACGGCGACACGCCTTTGGCCAGACCCACGACGGCGATCAGGGCAACCATCAAAAGACCGAGACTCACGTACGTCGTACGCCGGGAAGGAGGATCGGCATGTTCCTCGGATTTGATGACTTCACCCGCGGTGGTGATCGGCAAGAAGTAGTCCCGGTGCCGGCGGGTCTGCACGGTCACGAACAGCGCGTACAACAAGAGCGAGGCGACCGCGGCGAAGCCGAGCTGGGCCGGCGAGAACTGAGGGCCGGGACGGCTGGTGGTGAAGGTCGGCAGGACCAGGCTCAACGCTGAGATCGTGGCGACCGTGGCGAACGCCCCGCCGGTCCCCTCGGAGTTGAAGACCGCGACGTGCCGCCGGAGGGCTCCGACCAGCAGCGACAGTCCCAGAATCCCGTTGCAGGTGATCATCACGGCGGCGAAGACCGTGTCGCGCGCCAGCGACTGTGTTTTCTCGCCACCGCTGATCATCAGCGTGACGATGAGGGCGACCTCGATGATCGTGACCGCGATGGCGAGCACCAGCGACCCGAACGGCTCCCCCACCTTGTGGGCGACGACCTCGGCGTGATGCACCGCCGCGAGCACGCTCGCGCCCAGGAAGAGCGCGACGATCACGACGACCGGCGGTGGCAGATCGCGTCCCCAGCTCAGAACAAGTGCGGCGATCGCCAGGATGGGTACATAGAAGGTCCAGTGGGCGAGGTAGCTGCGAATCTTCGATTCCATCCGCTAACTCTGCCAGATGATCGGTAGGAGGATTGAGCTCATGGCGAACGGTGAGTTCCAACGGGACCAGAGATACGTCTCGACCCGGGTCACCGCGGACGGCCGTGACGGCTACCCCGTCGAGCCCGGGCGCTATCGCCTCATCGTGAGCCGGGCCTGCCCGTGGGCGAACCGGTCCATCATCGTGCGCCGGCTGCTCGGCCTCGAGGACGTGCTGTCCATGGGGGTGGCCGGCCCGACGCACGACGAGCGCAGCTGGCGGTTCGACCTGGATCCGGACGGCAAGGACCCGGTGCTGGACATCGAGCGTCTCCAGGAGGCGTTCTTCGCCCGCTATCCCGGCTACGACCGGGGTATCACCGTACCGGCCATCGTCGACATACCGACCGGCGAGGTGGTGACGAACGACTTCGAGCAGATCACCATCGACCTCGCGCTGGAGTGGACGAAATACCACCGGGACGGCGCGCCCGCGCTCTACCCGCTCGAGCTGCGCGACCGCATCGACGAGATCAACGGGTTCGTCTACCAGGACGTCAACAACGGCGTCTACCGCGCCGGTTTCGCGAAGTCCCAGGAAGCGTACGAGGAGGCGTACCACCGGCTGTTTGATCGTCTTGACATGCTCTCCGGCCTGCTCGCCCGGCAGCGTTACCTGGCCGGCGGCATGATCACCGAGGCCGACGTGCGTCTGTTCACGACGCTGGTCCGCTTCGACGCCGTCTATCACGGGCATTTCAAGTGCAATCGGAGCAAGCTGAGTGAGATGCCGGTGCTTTGGTCGTACGCCCGTGACCTGTTCCAGACGCCCGGGTTCGGCGACACGATCGACTTCGTGGACATCAAGCGGCACTACTATCTGGTCCACTCCGACATCAATCCGAGCGGCATCGTGCCGGCCGGTCCGGATCTGTCCGGCTGGCTGACCGAGCACGGGCGTGAGCGGCTCGGCGGCAGCCCGTTCGGGGACGGCACGCCGCCGGCCCCGCCCAAGGAGCCGGTGCCGGCCGGGCACGGCGCTCGCTAACGCAGGTCGGCGTTCGCCACGACGTGGCCGGGATAGCCGGTGCGCGCCGCCCGTAACATGGCCCGGCCGAGCCGGTCGGTGGTGGTCACCCGGCTCGGCGCGATCCGTTCCAGCAGCGGGAACAGCGGCGCGAGGACGGTGTAGGCGGCGTTGTACCAACGGACTTTCGACCGGACCCCGTACGTAGGCTGGATGATCCCGGGCCGGAACGCGTAACCGTTCGGGAGCATCTCGATGATCTGCTGCTCGGTGCGACCCTTGACGCGCGCCCACATCTGCCGGCTGTCGGTGCGGGTGCCGGCGCCCGAGACGTACACAAAGGTCGCCTTGGGGTTGAGCTGGGCCAGGATGCGCGCCGCGGCCATCGGGAAGTCGTAGGAGACCCGGGTGTAATCGGCCTCGCTCATGCCCACCGAGGAGACGCCCAGGCAGTAGAAACAGGCGTCGCAGCCGGCGAGGTCGTCGCGGATGGCCGATAAGTCGGTGAAGTCGTCGATGCGTGACTCGCGTAACTTCGGGTGGCTGACGCCGGTGGTGGTGCGGATCGGCGCGAGGACGAGCTCGACGTCGGGCGCGAGCAGGCATTCGCGCAGCACGCCCTGACCGACCATGCCGGTCGCGCCGAAGACCACGATCTTCATCGCTTCTTCCCTCCGGAAAATGTCGTACGCCCGGCCTAGGGTTGCCCCGTGCTTGATGAACGGTGGTCCACCAGCCAGATCGAGGCGCTCGCTCCGGACGCGTCGTCGGTGGGTGCCGCCCGTGCGCTGTCCGGCGCCGCGTCCTGGTCGGCGACCGGCCGGCTCGACGACATTCTATGGGGTGTGTACCACCGCTATCAGGTTTGTGTCGATCTGTCCGGTCCGGCGTATCGCTGCTCCTGCCCCAGCCGCAAGATCCCCTGCAAGCACGCCCTGGGCCTGATGATCCGCTGGGCCGAGCAGGGCGTTTCGGACGCGGACGCGCCGGCCTTCGCCCGGGAGTGGCAGGCCGCGCGCGCCGCCCGCGCCACCAGGCCGCGGGCCGCCTCGACGCCCGATCCGGTGGCCGCCGCGAAACGGGCCGAGCAGCGGGCCGAGCGGGTCGCCGGCGGCATGGCCGAGCTGCGCCGCTGGCTCGACGATCAGGTGCGGCAGGGCCTGGCCGACAGCCAGCGGTCCTTCGAGACGATGGCCGCCCGCCTGGTCGACGCCCAGGCGCCGGCGGCCGCTTCCGCCGTGCGCCGGTTGGGCTTCTACGCCGGGGTCGGGCCGCACTGGGCCGACCGTCTGCTGGGCGAGCTCGCGTTGCTCCGGCTGCTGGTCTCCGGCTATGAGCGGCTCGCCGACCTGCCACCGGAGCTGGCCGCGACGGTCCGCAGCCGCATCGGGTTCCCGGTCGGCACCGACGACGTGCTGGCCGGTCCCCGGGTCGCCGACCGCTGGCAGGTGCTCGGCCAGGTGGAGACCGACGACGGCGCGCTGACCACCCGGCGCACGTGGCTGCACGGCTCGGCACACGACCGGTTCGCGCTGGTCCTGTCCTTCGCCGCGCCGGGCCAGTCGCTGGTCGCCGATCTCGTGCCGGGCACCGAGTTCCGCGGCGAGCTGGCCTTCTATCCGGGCGCGGCGCCGTTGCGCGCGCTGGTGGCCGAACGGCAGAGCGCCGCCGAGCCGTTCCGCTCCCCGGACGGCACGAAACCGCTGGCCGCCGCCCTGCACGGCTGGTCCTCGACGATCGCCGCCGAGCCTTGGCGCTACGACGCGCCGATGCTGCTCGACGACGTCCGGCTGACCGGCGACGGCTGGCTGGTCGACGCCACCGGCGAGGGGCTTCCGCTCGCGCCCGGCCATCGCGAGCCGTGGTGGCTGCTGGCCGCCGCCGGTGGCCGGCCCGCGACGGTGGCGGCCGAGTGGTCGCCGTCCGGGCTGCGCCCGCTGTCCGCCTGGGTCGACGGTGCGTTCGTGCCCGCGGCGGCGACGTGGCCCGAGCCGACCGCGCGGCGCAGCCCCGAGCTGCCGCCCGCGCTGCTGGCGGCGGCCCTGGTCGGCACGAACCGCCGTCCCTGGACGGGCGAGGGCTCCCTGCTGGACGCGGCCGCGGTCGCGCTCCTGAGGCACCGCGCCGGCGTGCTGCCCGCGACCGGGCACGAGCCGGTGTCGCCCGCCCCCGACGAGACCGACGCTCCGCTGCCCGCCGCGGCCGGCGCCCGGCTGATCCGCATCCTCGGCGAGGGTGTGCCGCTCGCCCAGGAACTCCTCGCGCAATGGCTTGCGGCCGCGGCGGAACGCGGCGGGCACGTGCCACCGGCCGCGCTGCCCGGCCTGCTGGACGCCGGCCGCCGCAACTCGATCATCCGGCCCGACCTGGCCCGGGTCGCCGGCCAGCGCGGCGCCTGGCTGGCGGGCCGCCGCGCCGACTGGCGGTGGCTGCGGGAGGAGGCGTCGGCCGCGGGCTCGTGGGAGACGGGCGGTTCCGGCGAGCGTCTCGGGTTGCTGACATCGCTGCGCGAGACCGACCCGGCGCGCGGCCGCGAGCTGCTCGAAAGCACGTGGCAGCAGGACTCGTCGGAGGATCGGGCACGGTTCGTGGCCGTCCTGGGCGTCGGCCTGTCGCTCGACGACGACCCGTTCCTGGAGGCGGCGCTCGACGACCGCCGCAAGGAGGTGCGCGAGGCGGCCCTCGAGCTGCTGCGCCGGCTGCCCGGGTCGGCGCTCGGCGCACGCATGGCGGAACGCGCAAGGGCCGCGGTCCGGTTCGAGCGCCCGGGCCGGCTGGTCGTCACGCCGCCCGCCGAGCTGTCCGCGGAGCTGCGGCGCGACGGGGTCGCCGCGACCCCGGCCCGCGGCCTCGGCGTGAGCGCCTGGCTGCTCGAGGAGGTGCTGGCCGGCACTCCCCTGGCGACGTGGGCCGACCCGCCGACGATGCTGGCGCTGGCCCGGCACAACGACTGGGAGACCGCGCTGCTGCACGGCTGGGCCAAGGCCGCGGTGGCGCAGGACGACGCGGCGTGGGCGGGCGTGCTGCTCAGCGAGGCGTCCGCCGCGCTGCGCGAGTCCGTGCGGTGGGATCTGCATCTGGTGCTGCCGCCGGACGCGCTGGGCCGGCTCGCCGCCGACGCTCTGCGCCGGGAGGACCCGATGGCCCATCGTCTGCTCGCCATCCACCCCGGCCGCTGGCCCGAGGAGCTGTCGGTGGCCGTGCTGGAGACGATCGCGCACCGCGCCCGCAACGACCGGCACACGTGGCAGCTCGGCGAGTTGTGCCGGGCCGCCGCCCTGGCCATGCCGCCCGGGTACGCCGATACGGTGGCGCGGCTGGCGCTGCAGCTCGACCAGGAACCGGCCGCGTCGACGCGGGCCCGCCCGGTCGCCGACCTCGCCCGCGCCTTGGCCTTCCGGCAGGACATGTTCGCCGAGCTGGGTTTTCCGCCGTCCACCAAGGAGTCGAAGTGACCGCACTGCGCCCGCACGCCGAGGACCAGTACGCCGAGGAGCTGGCCCAGCTCGCCGCCGCCGACGACCGCCCCCGCCCGCCCGGGTGGCGGCTCTCCCCGCAGGCCGTGGTGACATACCTGCTCGGCGACGGCGCGAAGATCACCCCGAAGTACGTGGGACCGCGCCGGCTCGTGGAGGTCGCGGTGTCCACGCTGGTCACCGACCGCGCGTTGCTGCTGCTGGGGGTGCCCGGCACGGCCAAGACGTGGGTGTCCGAGCATCTCGCGGCGGCCATCTCCGGCGACTCGACGCTGCTGGTGCAGGGCACGGCCGGCACCGCGGAGGAGTCGATCCTGTACGGCTGGAACTACGCTCGCCTGCTCGCCGACGGCCCGACCGACGCGGCGCTGGTGCCCAGCCCGATCATGCGGGCGATGCGGACCGGCTCGATCGCGCGGCTGGAGGAGCTCACCCGGGTGCCGTCCGACGTGCAGGACGCGCTGATCACGATCCTGTCCGAGAAGACGCTGCCGATCCCGGAACTGAACACGGAGGTCGCGGCGCAGCGCGGCTTCAACCTGATCGCCACCGCCAACGACCGCGACCGCGGGGTGAACGAGCTGTCCAGCGCGCTGCGCCGCCGGTTCAACACGGTGGTGCTGCCGGTCCCGGCGTCGGCCGACGACGAGGTGGAGATCGTGGTGCGCCGGGTCGCCCAGCTCGGCCGGTCGCTCGACCTGCCCGAGGTCCCGGCGGCGCTGGAAGAGATCCGGCGGGTGGTGACGGTCTTCCGCGAGCTGCGCGGCGGGCTCACCGAGGACGGCCGCACCAAGCTGAAATCACCGACCGGCACGCTCTCCACCGCCGAGGCGATCTCGGTGATCACGAACGGGATGGCGCTGGCGGCCCACTTCGGCGACGGCCGCCTGCACCCGTCCGACGTCGCGGCCGGGATCGTCGGCGCGGTCGTCAAGGACCCGGTGTCCGACGGCGTGGTCTGGCGCGAATACCTGGAGACGGTGGTCCGCGAGCGCGAGGACTGGCGTGACTTCTACCGGGCCGCCCGCGATGCCTGAACGGCTCTACGGCATTCGCCACCACGGCCCGGGTTCGGCGCGGGCCGTGGTGCAGGAGCTCGAGCGCCAGCCACCGGACGTGCTGCTGGTGGAGGGCCCGCCGGAGGCCGACGATCTGGTGCGCTGGGTGGCCGACACCGGCTTGCAGCCCCCGGTGGCGCTGCTGGGCTACGCGACGGACGACCCGCGCCACGCCGCGTTCTGGCCGTTCGCGGTGTTCTCCCCGGAGTGGCAGGCGATCCGCTGGGCGGTCGAGCACGGGGTCCCGGTCCGCTTCTTCGACCTGCCGTTCGCGTACCGCTTGTCCGGCCGAGCCGCGCGGACCAAACCCGCCGCCCCCGCCCCGCCCGCGCCCGAGCCTGCGGTGCCGGCCGGGCTGGAACCGGGGCCGGAGGCAGGCCCGCAGCCGTCTCACCCCACCCCCGAACCCGCCGAGCCGGACCCCGATGGCGGCGTTGAGCTGCTCGACGGGGCGGCGAAGCTGCGGCCCCTCGACCCGATCGCGGAGCTGGCCGGCGCCGCCGGGTACGACGATCCGGAACGCTGGTGGGAGGACGTCGTCGAGCATCGCGGGATGCCGGCGTTCGAGGCCATCGCCGAGGCCATGACGGCCATCCGGGACGGGTCGGCCGAGGACCCGGACGACCTGGTGCGCGAGGCGTACATGCGGACGGTCCTGCGGGAGGTGCGCAAGTCGTACGAGGACATCGTGGTGGTCTGCGGGGCCTGGCATGTGCCGGCGCTGGCCCGCAAGGTCGCGGTCAAGGATGACGCGGCGCTGCTCAAGGGGCGGCGGAAACGCAAGGTCTCGTTCACCTGGGTGCCGTGGACCTACGGGCGGCTGGCGTCCTGGTCGGGCTACGGGGCGGGGGTGCGGTCGCCGGGGTGGTATCACCATCTGTTCGGCGCCGCCGACGACGTGGTGCCGCGCTGGCTGGTCGACGCCGCCGGGGTGCTGCGCGCCGAGGGGGTGCCTACGTCGTCGGCGCACGTGATCGAGGCGACGCGGCTGGCCGAGTCGCTGGCGACGCTGCGCGGGCGGCCGCTGGCCGGGCTGGCCGAGGTGACCGAGGCCGCCGAGGCGGTCATGTGCGACGGCGAGCCGCTGCGCGTGGAGCTCATCAACAAGAAGCTGGTGGTCGGGGAACGGCTCGGTGGCGTACCGGAAGAGATGCCGGCCGTGCCGCTGGCGAAGGATCTCGCCGCGCAGCAGCGGTCCGTGAAGCTCAAGCCGGAGGCGCTGGAGCGGGCGCTTGATCTTGACTTGCGGAAGGACAACGACCTGCGGCGCAGCCGGCTGCTGCATCGGCTTCGAATGATCGACGTGCCCTGGGGTGAGCCCGCCGAAGGGCGCCGCGGCACCGGGACGTTCCGCGAGGAGTGGCGGCTGCGGTGGCAGCCGGAGTTCGCGGTGCGGCTGGTCGAGGCCAGCATGTACGGCACCACGGTGGCGGCGGCCGCGACGGCCAAGGTGGTGCGCGCCGCGGACGACGCGGAGACGCTCGCCGACGTGACCGCCCTGGTCGAGACGTGCCTGCTGGCGGAGCTCACCGACGCGTACCCCCGGGTCCTCGCCTCGCTCGACGCCCGCGCCGCGCTGGACGCGGACGTCAACCATTTGATGGCGGCGATCCCGGCGCTCGCCCGCACGCTGCGCTACGGCGATGTGCGGCGCACCGACGTGGCCGGTCTGGCGGCGGTGACGACGAGCCTGCTGGGCCGGGTCTGCGCGGGGCTGCCGTCGGCGGTCGGGTCGCTCTCCGACGAGGCGGCGAAGCTCCTGCGCGACCGGCTCGACGCGGTGCACTCCGCGGTCGGCCTGCTGGCGGACGAGGAGCTGCGGGAACGCTGGCTCGCCACGCTGGTGTCGCTCGCCGGGCGCGGCGACCTGCACGGGCTGCTCGCCGGGCGGCTGACCCGGCTGCTGCTGGACGCGGGCCTGCTCGACGCCGCGGAGGCCCGGCGCCGGCTGCGGCTGCCGCTGACCGTGGGCACCCCGCCGGCGCAGGCGGCCGCGTGGGTCGAGGGGTTCCTGTCCGGCGGCGGGCTGCTGCTGGTGCACGACGACGCGCTGCTGCGGCTGCTCGACGACTGGCTGGCCGACATCCCGGCCGAGGCGTTCGACGACGTGCTGCCGTTGCTGCGGCGCACGTTCGGGGCGTTCGAGGCCGGCGAGCGGCGCGCGATCGGGGAACGCGTCGCGGGTAAGCGGTCGCAGGACGAGACCGGGCTGGGCTTCGATCCGGGGCGGGCCGATCTCGTGCTGCCCACCCTCAGCGCGCTACTCGGACGGGAGGCCAGATGAGCGACGAACGGTCGCGGCGGTGGCGGATGGTGCTCGGCGGTCCGGCCGACGAGGCGCTCGGCAAGCCCGAGGGCCGCGACGGTCAGATGGACGCGGCGCTCGCCGCGCTCTACGACGCGGGCGGCAGGCCCGACGCCGCCGAGCAGCAGGGCGGCAGGCGGTCGGCCGGGCTGGGCAGCTCGGCGCCGAAGGTCGCCCGCTGGCTCGGCGACATCCGGGAGTATTTCCCCGGCACGGTCGTGCAGGTCATGCAGTCCGACGCGATCGAGCGGCTGGATCTGACCCGGCTGCTGCTCGAGCCGGAGATGCTGGCCGCCGTCGAACCGGACGTGCATCTGGTCGGCACGCTGCTCTCGCTGAACCGGGTGATGCCGGCGAAGACCAAGGAGGCGGCCCGGCAGGTGGTGCGCACGGTCGTCGAGGACCTGGAGAAGCGGATCTCGCAGAAGACCCGTGCGGCGGTCACCGGGGCGCTCAACCGGGCCGCCCGGATCAACCGGCCCCGGCACGCGGACATCGACTGGGACCGGACCATCCGCGCCAACCTCAAGCACTACCAGCCCGAATACCGCACGGTGATCCCGGACCGGCTGATCGGGTACGGGCGGCGGACCACGTCGGTGCAGCGCGATGTGGTGCTGTGCGTGGACCAGTCCGGCTCGATGGCGGCGTCGGTCGTGTTCTCCGGAGTGTTCGCCTCGGTGCTCGCGTCGATGCGGTCGCTGCGCACGTCGCTGGTCGTGTTCGACACCGCGGTGGTGGATCTGACCGAGCAGCTCAGCGATCCGGTGGAGGTGCTGTTCGGGACGCAGCTCGGCGGCGGGACCGACATCAACCGGGCGATCGCGTACGGCCAGCAGCTCATCTCGCGGCCGCGGGACAGCATCTTCGTGCTGATCTCCGATCTGTACGAGGGTGGCGTACGGGAGCAGATGCTGCGCCGGGTCGCCGAGATGACGGCGGCCGGGGTGCAGGTCGTGGTGTTGCTGGCGTTGTCCGATGAGGGCGCGCCGGCGTACGACCACGACAACGCGGCGGCGCTCGCGGCCCTGGGTGTTCCCGCGTTCGCGTGCACGCCGGACGCGTTTCCCGAGGTCATGGCCGCGGCGATCGAGCGCCGGGATCTGCGGGCCTTCGCCGAGGGCCGCGATGGGTTGTGACGCATCGGAGGTGTAACTAGCGTTAAGCACATGAGTGCTTACCTGACGAACGCGGACATCTACCAGGAGAGCTGGGACCGGCAGCAGCTGGCCTTCATGCCGGACCGCGAGGAGCGGTTCGGCGCGATGCTGAACGCCGTCGCCGCGGTGACCGACGGAGCGCCGCCCCGGCTGCTCGACCTGGCCGGCGGCACCGGGAGCATCGCGTTGCGCACTCTGGCCCGCTTCCCGGGGGCGCGGGTGACGGTGCTCGACCAGGACCCGGTGCTGCTGGCGATCGCCACGGCGTCACTGCGCGAGCGCGGCACGATCGTGGACGCCGATCTGAGCGACCCGGCGTGGCGGTCCAAGCTGAGCGAGGACGGCTTCGACGCGGTGCTGACCGCGACGGCGCTGCACTGGCTGCCGGCCGAGCGGGTGGCGACGCTCTACGGGGAGATCCGTGAGGTGCTGCGCCCGGGCGGCATCTTCGCGAACGCCGATCACATGCCGGAGGAGTCGCTGCCGGGGCTGTCCGAGCGTTTGCGGTCGTACGCCCGTGGGCGCCGCGACGCCCGGTACGCAGCGGGCGCCGCCACGTCGTGGACGGACTGGTGGAAGCTGGTCGCGGCGGACGACTTCCTGGCGGAGAAGGTGGTCGAGCGGAACCGCATCTACCCGCTGGATCACCACAGCACCGAGTGGACCCCGCCCGCGATCTGGCACCTGGACGCGCTGCGGGTGGCCGGCTTCACCGAGGCCGGCGTCCTGTGGCGGGGCGGCACCGACGCGGCGGTGGTGGGCGTCCGCTGAGAAGCCGCGGAGGGCTCCGGTACGGCGTACGGACGGGGTAGTTGCTTGAAGTGAGAAGTATCTGGTTAGTCTCTTGGGCATGCCACTTCAGGGAGAGTATGCCCCCAGTACCTCCGACTGGGCTCGTAAGCAGGCCGAGGAGTTCGAGCAGTCCGGCGGCACCGCGGGCAGCACGATGCGCGGTATGCCGATCATCTTGCTGACCACGCGTGGTGCGAAGACCGGCAAGTTACGCAAGACGCCGCTCATGCGGGTCGAGCACGACGGCGAGTACGCGGTCGTCGGCTCGCTGGGCGGCGCGCCGAAGAACCCGGTCTGGGTCTACAACGTACGCAGCGAACCGCACGTCGAGCTGCAGGACGGCACCGAGAAGCACGACTACGTCGCCCGCGAGACCGAGGGCGACGAGCGCGAGCTCTGGTGGAAGCGGGCCCTCGAGGCGTACCCCGACTACGCCGACTACCAGCTCAAGACCGAACGCGTGATCCCCGTCTTCGTGCTGTCCCGCCACTGAGCTGACGAAAATCGGGTGCCCCGGGGGCATCGAAGGTCGATCATGGAAGTATGCGTGCCCCTCACCAGTCCGTCGACCGGCTCGGCAGCCGTCCCGCGGATCAGGCGGTTGCCCCGCTGGTGCCCAGCGCGCTGCCGCTGTCCGGGTCCGTCGACGACGGCGACCGGCTGGTGGACGTGGTCGACCTGCTCGCCCTCGACGCCTTCGTCACCGGGCGGGAGCCCTACGGGCGTACGAAATATCTGGAGAATGTCCGCGCCGACGCGCCGCTGACCACAGAAGACGCGCGCGTCGTGCGGGACGCCGTGGAGGAGGACGGGCAGGGCCGGCTCGCCGTGGGCGACGGCTGGACCCTGCACGTCACCCGGTGGAAGCAGAGCCGCCGCGCCCGGGTCACGGTCACCGCCGTCACGGCCGAGCTCGCCGAGTCCGTGCTGGACAAGGCCATCGCCGGCGCGGTCGAGGAGCCGGCGCCGGCGGCCGACAGCGTGCCGATCGGGTTCTGGCACTTCGGCCCGCACGGCCCGCGCCGCGTGGAGCGCGAGATCGACGGCGCCCCGTGGGAGAAGATCCGCGCGAACTACTCGCGGCCGGTCGGCGACACGCTGGAGCGGCTGATGAGGCTGGACGGGTCGGTGGTCAACGGCCGGCTCCTGCTGCTGCACGGCGAACCGGGCACCGGCAAGACGACGGCGTTGCGCGCGCTCGCCCAGCAGTGGCGCACGTGGTGCCAGGTCGACTGCGTGCTGGATCCGGAGCGCCTGTTCAGCGATCCGGCGTACCTGATGAGCGTCGCCCTCGGCAGCGGCGACGAGGACGAGCCGAAGTGGCGTCTGCTGATGCTGGAGGACTGCGACGAGCTGATCAGCGGCGAGGCCAAGGCGAGCGCGGGCCAGTCGTTGTCGCGCCTGCTCAACCTCACCGACGGGCTGCTCGGCCAGGGCCGCAACGCGCTCATCGCGATCACCACGAACGAGGACCTTTCGTCCCTTCACCCCGCGGTGGTCCGGCCCGGGCGCTGCCTGGCCAGCATCGAGGTGGGGCGTTTGCCGTACGCCGAGGCGACCGCCTGGCTCGGCACGGCTCGCGGGGTCGGGCCGGACGGGGCGACGCTTGCCGAGTTGTACGCGTTGCGGACCGGAGCACAGCCGGTGACGGTGCCGGGCACGACCCCGTCGACCGGGATGTACCTGTGATTACTCCGGGTGGTTGTCGCTGTCGCCGCCGACCCGGTACGGGGTGCTGACACCGGCGTACGCGAGATGGGCGACCAGGCCGTCGGCCGCGTGCTTGAGGTTGTGGCAGTGATCGGCCCAGATGCCCGGGTTGTCGGCGATGAAGGCGATCTCGTACGTTTCGCCGTCGCCCACATCCAGGGAATCGATCCACCAGGGGCTGCCGGTCGCCGGCGCGCCGTTGCGGCTGAGCACGACGGCGTGGTGGCCGTGCAGGTGCATGGGGTGGACCTCGCCGCTGGAGTTGGCGATCGTCATCCGGACCACGTCCCCGGTCCGGACCATGAACATCGGCACGTCCGGGAACTCGTGTCCGTTGATCGTCCACCAGAATCCCGGCTTGCCGTCCAGGAACCCGATCCGGCGGCCGATCCGGTAGTCGAAGGTCCTGGTGGGGTGCGTGGGGTCGAATCCGATCTCGGCCGGCGTCCCGTAGGTCAGCGGGTCGAGGGTGTCGCGTGGTTCGGGGTTGGCCGCCGTGGCCGCGCCGCCGATCGCCAGCGCGACACCCGCACCAACGTCGATGCGCGCCGGGGCTTTGAGCTGGAGGTCGGCGCGCCCGCCCGCCGTGAGCAGGACTGATTTATCGGAAATGTCGCCCGGATCGTGGAGGTCGCGGCCGTCGATGGCCAGCAGCTTGAACGGGGTACCCGAGACCCAGACCCGGATCGGCCCGGCGTCGGTGTTGATGATCCGCGCCCGGATCGTGGCACCCGGGGCCGCTTGCATCGTCGAGACCCCGTTGGCGCCGTTGATCGTCCGGCGACCGTCGTAGGTGTGCACGGCGACGACCTGGTCAGTTGCGGCGGCGGCCGGCGCCCCGGCAGGCCCGCTAGGCGCCGTCTGCCGTGGCGCTCCCGGTTGCCCGCCCTTCGACCCCGCCGCGCCATTCCCGGATTTTTCGGATTTGTCGGTTATGACCAGAGCGCCGAACAACCCGCCCCGCACCTGCTCGTGCGACACCTGATGCGAGTGGTACCAATACGTCCCCGCGTGCTGGGCCACAAACCGGTACACGTGCCGCTGCCCCGGCTTGACCGCGTTCTGTGTCAGCCCCGCGACCCCGTCCTCCGCGTTCGGAACGTCGACTCCGTGCCAGTGCAGCGTGATCCCGTCGTTGATGTTGTCGTTCACCAGCGTGACCTGGACCAGCTGCCCCTTCACCGCGTGTAGTTCCGGCCCCGGTGACGTTCCGTTGACCAGATACCGGTCGCCCTGCTTTCGTGCGGTGAGCGTGACGTCGACCGCCGGCTTGCCCGTGGTCGGCCCGGTCAGCGACGCCACGCTGATGGTGCCGCCGTGCGAGTGCACCGCGGGCCCGCCTCCGAAATCCTCGGTCCCCATCGCGGACATGTCGTAGGGGGACGGCACGAGGCTCCCCACCCAGAAGTATCCGAGCGGACCCAGCACGGCGAGCGTCGCGGCCACCCCGATCGCGACCCGGACCGACGTGCGCACGGTCAGGCGATGGGCGCGGGTTGCGTCGCCGGCGCCGGTTGCTCGGCGAGGCGCGCCTTACGCATGGCCACCGAGGCCACCCCGGCGACCGCGAACGCGTTGAGGCCGTGCAGCAGCCCCACGATCGGCGCGCCGAACCCGAAGATCGCGAACAGGATCTGCAGGACCACCACACCGAACGTGATGAGAGCCCACTTCACCCCGCCGGGCACGCGCACGAAGAACGACACGATGAGCAGGATGATCGAGAACAGCGGAATCAGCATCAGCCCGACCACGCTGTGCCCGATCTGAGCCCAGTTGTACCCGGTGTTCTTGTCGAACACCGACCCGTTGTCGGCGTTATGGAGAACCGTGAACCAGGCAGCGGCGATCAGCGCGGCCTGCACCACGACGCCCAGCGCGATCAGTCCGGCGAGTGCGCGATAGGTAGCACGCATGACGTTTCCCCCTCCAACGGTCAACCACCTCAGGCTTCACCCACGGACTGTGACGATGCAATCACCGAGACGGTCACATGTCCGACGAATTTCATCCGTGTGATCACGACACCCGGCCGACCCACGCACCCGGATCCGCCGGAAGATCCACCACTCGTCAACATCGGTCGCCTGCACCAAAAGAAAGGCACACCGAACGCCAATGGTGATGGCTAGGCATACCTAATGCACAAAAAAGCGCCCGTCATCGCTATGGATGACGGGCGCGGAATGGCGAGGCGCGAGCCTACCGAGGCTCGTAGGTGAGGCAGTCCGCCTTGTCCGCGGAGGGACCGACCACGATGGCCGTGGCGTGGCACTCGAGGTCGGTGTTGTGCATGCAGTCGGCGCGCTTGCAGGCCCCCACCTGCGCCAATGCCTGCCCCGTCCCACCCGACCCGCTGTCGACAAAGGTGTCGCACTCGGAGCTGTTGCTGCCGATAGTGATCGCGAACGCCGTACAGCCGCCGTGGTTGTAGCCACACGCGGTCACCGTGCAGGTCTGCACGCGCGGCATTTCCACCATCTGCGTCATAGCCAGGCCTCCTAAGACATCGAACACAAGTCTCACTCGACCATAAACCATTTTCCCCGCGACGCCTCATCAAGCCGCGACAAATGTTTTTAGGTAAGGCATTCCTAACCATTACCCATTTCGGCCAAATCGAATTGCGCATCCCCGGTTCTGCCCGGGGCGAGCCGCGCTCAGCCCGTCCCACCTGGCAGAAGTCTGAGCGATGCCGCGTTTTGCCCGATTTTGTCCGCCGGTTTGAAACCATGGTCGTTCGGGGTCCGCCCCACGCGGGCGACCCGATCGTCGAAACCGCGAAGGATTGACAATGACCAACCCTGAACCCGACAACCCCGCCACCGCGACGCCCGACGCCGATCCCACCGGCGCGAGTGCGGCCCACCGGAGCCGGCGTCGCAGGCAGGCGGTCATCGGCGCCACCGGCATGGCGGCCGTCCTCGGCGCCGGCGGCATCCTCATGGCGACTCAGCACCGGAACTCGGCGGACGTCCCATCCGCCGCGCACGTTCCGGCGTCGACCACCGAGTCGCCGGACGCGGCCGGCCAGGCACCGGATGCGGCAGGCCAGCCACCGGCACACACCGCTGGTTCCACTCCGACGAGCAAATCACCGGCTTCACCGCTTGCCACCGCGGCAACACCCCGGACCAGCGAAGACGTACGGAAAGAGGTGGTCGCCGCCCGGAAGAAGGCGGCGGCCGACGGTTTCCAAGTCCAGCGGCAGATGATGGCGCCGAAGGCGGCGACCGTCGCGGATGCCGACATCTCGGTCGTCAACACCGGCGATCTGCGCAAGACCAAGTCGACATTGCGGGTGGTGGCCGCGCACGGTGATCTCAGCGGTCAGCGGGAACTGGCGTGGGTCGCGAACAAGGGGACGCCGGTCGGTGCGGCACGGTGTTCCCAGCAGTTCCGGCTCGCCAACGAGGCGAAGCCGGTGACCAGGCCGAATCTTCTGATCTGCTGGCGCACGACCGCCAAGAAGAGTGTCTACACCGTGGCGGTGGCCGTCGACGGACATCCCTCGCAGCAGGCCAGCCTCGCCGCCATCACGAAGAAGTGGACGGAACTTGGCTGAACAGACGCGTGGACAGCAAAGCGGCCCGGAGCATTCGCTCCGGGCCGCTTTATCCAACTCCGATCAGAAGGCCGCCACGGTGAACGTGGAGGCGCTGGAAACAGCGCTCTGGCTGTAGTCCGCATCGGTGGCCGCGGCGTCCAGCTTTCCGTTGGACACGAAGACCACGTTGTACGCGCCCTCAGGCACCGGGATGCCGGTGTAGGTGTAAACCGTGACCGCACCGCTGCCGGTAGCCGGCTGCGAGATCGTCGCCCCGCCACCGTTGAACGGGACGGCCGTGACGGTCGTTCCCGGCGGAATTCCCGGACCGGTGATCGACTTGCCGATGTCCGAGACGGTGAAGGTGCTGGCCGCCGCGGTGAGGCTCGTCGAACCATCCGTCTTCGTGACGCTTGCGATGGCCGTGCCGCCGATCATACCCCCGGCGATGGTCGCGGTGACGCTTCCGGTAGCGGCCGCGTTACCGGACAACGTGCCGACGGTGCCACCCGTGGTCACGGCGGCAACCGTCCTGCCCACGATGTTGGTCGGTGCGGAGATGCCTCGCCCGACATCCCGCAGTGTCAACGACAGAGCGGGAGCGGTGATGCCGGTTGTGTTGTTGGTCGTGCCGACGGTCGGGGCGACCTGCGGGGCAGCACCGCCGCCGATCGTGGCGAGGACGGTGCCACCGGCGGTGGCCGGGGTCGACAGTGTCGCACCGGCGCCGGCCGCGGCGATCGAAACGATCGTCGTGCCCGGCTGGATGCCGGTGCCGACGATGTGCCGGCCGACGTCGCCGCTACCGAACGAAGAGTCGGGCGCCGTGACGTTGATGCTGCCATTCGTGGTCACCACGCCGGGTACGGCGTCGCCAAGCAGGACGGCCCGGTCACCGGTACCGGTCAGGGCGGCCGCCGTGACCGTCGCCGTCGTGGCGGTCGTCACCGGGTCGAGAAGAACCGTGTTCGCAGCGATACCCGGACCCACGATCGTCTTGTTGGCGTCTCCGGTTCCGAAGAGCCCGCTGGCGGTCGTGAGCACAGCGCCGTTGCTACCCGGGTTCGTTACCGCTACCGGAACACCACCGATCGCCGTGGCGATCGCGGTGCCCGCGGAAGCCGCGTTGGCGCTCATGAGCGCCGTGGTGGGCGACAGGACCGCGGCGATCGTCGTACCCAGCGTGATCTTGGCGGTGGCACTGGCGAGGTCGGTGATGGGTTGTCCGATGTCGGCAACCGAGAAGTTCCCGCCGGGCGAGGTGATCAGCTTGCTGCTGGAGTAGGTCGTGACGTCGCTCGCCGCGAGGCTGATGTAGGACGCCGGGTCAACGGTGCCGCCGACCTCGGTGAGCCGGCTGTTGAGCCGCATCCCGCAGATCAGCTCGTTGTCGCTGAGCACCAGCACCGACGTGCACTCGGCCACCGGCCCGCGCTGCTTCCGGTTCGCGTTGTAGGCGCTCGGTGCCGCGTTGTAAACGCCGTTGACGAGGTAGACGTGCGATCCCGGCAGGCTGCCGTCGAAGCTGGACGACAGGAACCCCACGCCCCCGACCGACACGTCGAAGTTCGTGGTCGTGTTCGAGGAGGTGTTCGGCGTGACCGTGATGGCGTTGGTGTAGGTGAAGGCCGCCGGAAGGATCCGGACACCGGCGCTCGTCGTCAGGATCAGCGGCAGGTCCTTGCCGGCCGCGTGCGCCGGCGTGGTGGCCGTGAACGCGGTGTCGCTGAGCGGCGTGATGTTCGTCAGCGGCTCACCGCCGATGGTGGCGGTGATCGCGCCGGCCGTGGTCGGGAGGTCGGTGCCGATGACGGTGATCGTGTTACCGCCGAGCGTCGACCCGGTGCGCGGGTTGATGGCGGTCGCACGCGGCACGACGACGGCCGTGTAGGTCACGGCGCCCACAATCCCGCTGTTCGCCGCCGCGGCGTTGTAGACACACATGAGGTAGGTGCCGGTGTTGGTCAGGTTGGGCACCGTCACCGCGAGCCGGTTGTTCGCGACCTTGCGCGCGGCACCCGCCGCGGCCTGGACAACGCCGCCGCCGGCGTTGGGATAGGTACCGGGGCAGCTGTTCGCCGTGGTGAAGGCGACACCCGGCGACGCGGCGTTGATCAGCGCGTTGGTGCTGAAGGTGACCGTCGTTCCGGTGGTGCCGACGACCGGTCCGGAAAGGGTGGCCGGCGTCGAACCGGGAAGAACGGCTCCGTAGGAGGTCGTCGAGGTAGCGATCTGCGCGGCCGCATTCGTGTTGGCCGTGTAGAAGCAGACGCTGTACGGCGCCGAGGTCGGTGTCGCGCCGGCCCCCGGCGGCACATTACCCACGACCCCGGACGGCACCGTCACCGAAAGCCCGGTGCTGGCGGTTCCCGTCTTCGCCACGGATGTCGCCGGGATGTAGGGCGCCGGGCTGTTGGGGTTCGGGTAGGCGGTCGGACAGGACGCCGCACCGGACGAGAAGAGAACACCCGGCACCGTCGCGAAGATCGGCTGGGTCGCCGTGATGTTGATGCTGTTGCCGCCGCCGCTGACACCGCTCGCCGTACCGAGTGTCACGGTCGGCGTGATGGTGAAGGTGGTCATCGTGCTGCTGGTAGCGGTGGTACCGGCCGTGACGTCGGCGTAGAAGCAGATGATGTGTGCCTTCGGCGCCCCGGCAGTGCCCGTGGTCAGCACTGTGGAGCTCGGAATCGCGAAGGTCAGGGTGGTGTCGGTGTTGCCCTTGACCGGGTTCGCGATCGGCACCGACGTCGTCGTCGCCGACGTGCTGTACGTCGGGCAAGCCTGCAACGTCGAGATCATGACGCCGTTGGTGGTCGGGAACGTGTCGCTACCGGCCCGCGTGGCGACCACCGTGGTACCGATCGGGCCGGCGGCCGGCGCCAGCGTCGGTGGCGCGGTGAGGGCGGCGAAAGCCGCCTGCGGTGCGACGAGCAATGCGAGTGCTATCGCACCCGTTGCGATCCCGGCGCAGAGCGCGCGAGATCGAGCTCTGGAAAGAGACTTTCGCATGCGAGGTCCTCCTACGGGTCCAACGGGACCGCGTCGCTGGATGTGTAGGCCGGCTGCATCGGAAAGCTCGCGTGCCCGGCCGTCTCGCAGGGAGCGTAACGCCGCGCATGAGCCCAATTGCCCAGAGTGACGAACTTAAGTGAAAAGCTGTCACGAAACTGCCGGGGCGCATTAGGCGAAACCTCCGCCGGGCCCAAGAGAATGTGGTACCGGGCCACTCGGCGGACCGTCGAAATTTCGATTCTCCCCTTTCCCGCAATCCGCGCGGATACGCTCGCTGGCGAAAGAGACAGCCCTGAAGGAGCGCTTATGACCACGTCCCGACGCGGACTCCTCCGGACGGGTCTCACCACAGTCGCTCTCACCTCACTGCTGCTCACCGGCACTACCGCCCCGGCTCACGCAGCCGCCTCAGTGATGACTTTGAGCAGCACCACCGGGCCCAGCGGCGGCGGAAATACCCTCACCGGAACGGTCGCCGCAACGACGGCAAATCCCAGTCCTTTCCCGGCGGGCAGCAATCCCACCGTTCAGATCCAGTACGTCGGCACCGGATCCACGGCATGTGCCGCCATGGCGAAAAACGTCACGCAAATCGCCGCGACCGGACCGGCGACCACGGCCGGCGTACTGACGGTCAATCCCGAGGACGTGAAGCGCATCTCCGGGACGAAGATTGCGTTCCGCATACCGTCGAGTTCCTATCCGGCAACCGTCGACGACGAGCCCAGCACGGTAAACGATTCGGGCTTGGTTCTCGCGGGGACACAGACCACGGCGAAATGGAACATCTGCGTTTACGACGGCCCGTCGACCACCGCCGGCACGTTGCTCGCGACGGCCGCCTACACGCTTTCGCTGCGCCCGAAGATCACGGCGATCATCCCGGCCAGCAGCCCGGCGTCCGGTGGGCAGTCGATCACCGTCACCGGGGCCGGCTTCTCGGCCACGGCGAACGCGACCACGGCATCGATCGGCGGCGCCGGCCTGACCAACATCAAGGTCGCCGCGAACGGCAACAGCTTCACCGCCACCACGTCGGCTCGGGCGGCGGGCTCGAATCTCGCGCTCAGCGTGAACACGCCGGGTGGCCCGGTCACCAGTCTCGACCCGGACAACAACGGTCAGCCACCGGACGAGGTCGCCGAGACGCTGGACGCCCCGATCTACTTCTCGTACAGCAACGGCATCACGGTCATGCCGGCCACCGCGCCGTCCGGGACGATCGTCGACGTCGACGTCAAGGGCGTCGGCTTCGCCGCTCTGACCTTCAAGGCGTCGGCCGCCGCGACCGACGCGACAGCGCACATCTTCCTGGTCGGCGACGCGTACGTGGCGGCCAGCAACCGTGGCGTACAGGAATGCAAAAAGGTCTTGGTGGTGAGCAACACCGAGCTCATCTGCACCCTCGACCTGCTCGGCGACCGGCTCAATCCCGCCGACAGCACCTCCACGGCGGGGCCGGTGCCGGAGGGCACGTACACGATCACCGTGGTCGCCAACGGTGCGCTCGACGCGGGCGACGCGGCCGGACCGACCATTGTGAGTAGCGGCTCCACCTTCACCGTCGGTCCCTACTGACTGAGGCGCCGCCACGCTCGGTCGATGGCCCCCGAGATCGAG
The DNA here is from genome assembly GCF_012933445.1 of Actinoplanes sp. TBRC 11911. Taxonomy (GTDB): domain Bacteria; phylum Actinomycetota; class Actinomycetes; order Mycobacteriales; family Micromonosporaceae; genus Actinoplanes. The sequence goes on along the minus strand of NZ_JABBNC010000004.1, from coordinate 176,722 downwards.
GCGGCCGGCGGGCGTCCGTACACACTGGTCGCGACCGCCACCACGCTGCGCCCGGCCGAGGCGCGCCAGCACAGCATCATCCCGGGGCGGACCTGCGCCTTGGCGTCGATCACCAGGTTCTGGGTGCAGCGCACGTCGGCGAAGGCCTGCCCGTTGTCGGCGGCCCAGAGCATGTCGCCGCGCGCGGTCAGGTCGTAGCGCGCCGCCACGATCCGGATCGTGGTGCCGTCCGGGCCCGCCTCGGTCGCCACCGTGATCGCCTCGCTCGCCGCCACCAGCGTTCCGGCCGGACGGCGCGCCTGCAAAAGCCGGCTGACCTGAGCGGCCGCGACCGCATCATCGGCCCGTCCGGCCGGCGTCGGGGTCGGCGAGGGACGAGCCTTCTGCGGTACGCCCACCAGCCGCGCCCCGGTCCACCGCGGCGCCGGGGCGGGCTTCGCCGAGCGGGCGGCCGGTGACGGAGAAGGCGACTCGCTGGACGGGGTGGCGGTGGGCGCCAGGGCGCCGAGGTCGCTCATGATCGGAGACTCCCGGGCGGCCTTCCAGGCGGTCACCCCGTAGCCGGCACCGCCCAGGACCGCGGCCATCCCGACAACCGCCACCAGCGCCTTCTTGCGGCGCTGCACGCGGCGCCGCCGCGACACGTAGACACCCTCGTCGGCCATGCTCATCGGCGAAATTCCCTCGTTTCCGGTCTCCGGCCCCATGATTCCAGCTGAGCGGACATACCGCCGCAAAACGGCGGAGGAGGGCCGCGCCCGGCCATGAACGCGACCCCGCCGGCCGACTGAGGCGCGCTGCGGCGAACCGCGCCGGCGGTGGCTGCTCGAGACACCACGCCCGTCTCCCATCGCGCTGCCCAACCGAGACGCCACCGGGCCGCTACCGCCCGACCCCCAATACCTCCCGAGGCCCGCCGAAGCGTCAGGCCGACCGAGGGAGGCACGCAATGAAGAACACGTTCCGGCTTTTCGGAGCAGGCGCCGCGGCAATGGCCGGCGTCGCGGCACTCACGCTGCCCCAGCTGGGCGCAGCCGGCACCACGCCGACCAGCCTGGCGCAGGCGAGCACGTCTTTCACAGCCATAAATCCGAAAAATCCGGCGGATGGCGACTCGCTCGGTGTGGACGGCGCGGGTGATGAAGTCGGCGCGCAGGCACAGGGCGCATGGGCCGAGGGGGACGGCGGGGTCGGGTCCGCGCGTGCGGACGGAGCCGGCGGGCGCGCGCTGCGCGCCACCACGGCGACCGACTCGACCGCGGGCGCTGGTCCTGTGAGGCAGGACGGCTCGGTGACGCCCGTGCGCTGGCGGCCCGTTTCACGGGGGCTTGCGGCCAGCCCGGCCAGCCTGCTGCCGGACACCGTCTCCCGCACCCGTCCCGTGCGCGTCGTGAGCACCACCCTGGCCGGCAACGGCGCGCCGGTCATCACCGCCCGCACGGCGACCGACACCACCAGCGCCGCCGACCTCATCACCGCGGCCCAGCGCGCCCCGCAAGCGGTCGGCGTGGAGCTCGACACACCCGTCCGGGTCGCGGACGCGCCTGCCGGGGACGACCCGCTGCGGGCCCAGCAGTGGGACCTGGCGCGGATGAGCGCGCCCCAAGCCTGGACCCGGTCCACCGGCGCCGGTGTGACGGTGGCCGTCGTGGACACCGGGGTCGACTCCACCCACCCCGATCTGGCCGGGCAGGTGCTGCCGGGCGGTGACTTCATCACCGGGACCGAAGGGGCGGCCGTCGACCCCAACGGGCACGGCACCCACGTCGCCGGCACCATCGCGGCCGTCGCGGGCAACAACGTCGGCGTCAGCGGTGTCGCGCCGAACGCCAAAATCCTTCCGGTACGCGTCCTGGGCGCGGACGGCCGCGGCTACACGTCGACCGCGGCGGCCGGTGTCGTCTACGCCGCGGATCACGGCGCGGACGTCATCAACCTGTCGTTGAGCTCCACCACGCCGACCGACGCGATGACGAACGCGGTCGCCTACGCGCATGCCAAGAACGTCGTGGTCGTCGCGGCCGCGGGCAACGCCCGGGGCCAGGGCAGCCCGATCAGCTACCCGGCGGCGAGCGACGGCGTGATCGCGGTGGCCGCCACCGACTCGGCGGACGGTGTGGCCACGTTCTCGAACCGCGGCTCGTACGTCGACGTGGCCGCGCCCGGCGTGAACATCGTGAGCACCCGCCCGGGCAACCTCTACGCCCGGATGAGCGGCACCTCGATGGCGGCTCCGCACGTCGCGGCGGTCGCGGCGCTGGTCCGCTCGGCGTACCCGGCGCTGAGCCCCGACCAGATCGAGAGCGCCCTGAAGAGCTCGGCCGTCGACCTGGGTCCGGCCGGCCGGGACGACGACTTCGGTGCCGGCCTGGTCGACGCCTCCGCCGCTCTGACGTCCCTGGCCCCGCCGGCACCGATCGTCCCGGCCGTAACAAAGGAGACAAACCCCCCGGCCGAGCCGAAAGCACCAGCGACGCAAGCCCCGGCGACCCAGGCACCGCCAACCCAAGCACCGCCAACCCAAGCCCCGCCGACGCAAGCACCGCCGGCCCAAGCGCCAACCGACAACCGCCCACCGGTCGACGTGCGCCTCGTCAACACCGCCCCGGGCCAGCTCCTGGTCGCCATCCGCGACCCGCAGGCCCAGACGGTCGAGCTCCAACGGGACAAAAACGGCACCTGGGAAACGATTTACACCTACAAAGCAGCCCTTTCCGTACGCCTCACCGGCCTCCCGACCGGCACCACCTACCGGGTCGTCGTGGCGGACGGCCCGGGCTACCGAGCCGCAACCAGCAAATCCGTCCGCCTGTAGGACGAAACGCTCAACCCGGCGCGGCGGCAACCGACCGTTCTGCTCGACCCCAGACTCCGAGGTAGGGACAGACATGCGGATGCCGCTGCGCCGATTCGCCACCAGTGCTCTCGTGATCAGCGCCGTCGCCGGTGCGGCCGCGATCGCGCTCCCGGCGGCCGAGACCGCCGACTGGCTGCCGATCTCGTACGGGCTCGGCATCGCCCCCGACGAACTGCTCCCGCCGCACGTCTCCCCGACCCGCCCGGTCCGGGTGGTCAGCACCGCCCTGGACCACACGGGTCGCCCGGTCGTCACCGCCCGGACCGCTACCGACCGTGCGACCGCCACCAATTTCGTCACGCAGGGCCAGAACGCCCGCAACGCCGTCGGTGTCGAGCTCGACTCGCTGCTCACGATCAGCGACGTACCGACCGGCACCGACCCGGACCGTGGCCGCCAATGGGACTTCGCCAAGCTGCACGTCGCCGGCGCCTGGCCCACCTCGACCGGCGCCGGTGTCACGGTCGCCGTGCTGGACAGCGGCGTCGACGGCGGTCACCCGGATCTCGCCGGGCACGTGCTCACCGGCTACGACGAGCTCACCGGGACCGACGGCGCGAACACCGACCCGAACGGCCACGGCACCCACGTGGCCGGCACGATCGCCGCGGTGACCGGCAACAACGTGGGCATCAGCGCGATCGCCCCGGACGCCACGATCCTCCCGGTCCGGGTCGTCGACGCCAAAGGCGAGGGCTTCATGTCGGACGCCGCGAACGGGATCGTCTACGCGGCGGACCACGGCGCCGACGTGATCAACATGTCGCTCGGCTCGAAGGACGAGATCACCGCGGTGACCAACGCCGTGGCGTACGCGCGCAGCAAGGGTGTTGTCGTTGTCGCCGCGGCGGGCAACGAACGCACGAAGGGCAGCCCGGTCAGCTACCCGGCCGCCACCGACGGTGTGATCGCCGTGGCGGCCACCGACTCGTCGGACACGGTGACCAGCTTCTCCAACCGGGGCGGCTACGTGGACGTGGCGGCGCCGGGCGCGGGCATCCTGAGCACGGTCCCGGCGGCCAACGGCTCCTACGCCACCTACAGCGGCACCTCGATGGCCTCCCCGCACGTGGCGGCGGTCGCGGCGCTGATTCGCGCGAAGTACCCGAGGCTCACCCCGGACCAGGTGGAGAGCGCGCTGGAGACCTCGGCCACCGACCTGGGCGCGAAGGGCAAGGACAGCGACTACGGGTACGGCCGGATCGACGCGCTCGCCGCCCTCAAGGCCGCGGGCCCGGCAACCCCGGTGATCAAGTCGGCGGCGTCCGCGACGACCGTCGTCTCCGGCACGAAGAGCACCGTCGGCTACACCGTCAGCCTGTCCGGCAAGGCGTGGGCGCGCCGGGCGGTGCGGCTGTCCGTCACGACCGCGGCCGGCACCACCACGACCGCCGAGACCACCGACGCGTCCGGCAAGGTCAGCTTCGCCCGCAAGATCACCGGCCGTACCCAGGTCAAGCTGGTCGTCCTGGCGACCGGCACGTCCGCGCAGGCCACCTCGCCGGTGGTCACCTTCACCGTGCGCGCCGGGTAGTTGTCGCGCGAACAACGGCGTGTTCAGATCGCTCTATGACCGATCGTGGCAAGGCAATCGTTCTGGGCGCAGGTGGCATAACCGGCGTGGCCTGGGAGATCGGCATGCTGCTCGGGCTGGCCGAGCACGGCGTCCACCTGGCGGACACCGACCTGCTGGTGGGCACCTCGGCCGGTTCCGTCGTGGGTGCTCAACTGCTTGGTGGCGTACCGCTGAAAGATCTTTATGAGGCACAGCTGACCAGGCCCGCCGGACCGGCACAGGCCGCGATGGGCACGAGCTTCGTGCTCCGGTACGCCCTGTCGGCGTTCCTGCCGAACGGGACCGCCTGGCTGGGCCGGCAAGCGTTGCGGGCGAAAACCGTGCCGCCCGAGGAACGCCGCCGGGTGATCGCCGAGCGCATCGGTCGCGACGAGTGGCCGGAAACACCATTACTCATCACCGCTGTCGAGGCCGAGACGGGCCGCCTGAAAGTCTTCGACAGCACCAGCGGCGTCTCGCTGATCGACGCGGTCGCCGCCAGTTGCGCGGTCCCGCTGGTCTGGCCGCCGCACACGATCGACGGCGTGGCGTACGTGGACGGCGGCACCCGCTCGGTCGCCAACGCCGATCTGGCGCGCGGATGCGAGCTGCTGGTCGTGCTGGCCCCGGTGACCGGCATCAATCGCCGGCCCGGTATGCAGGCCGAGAGCCTCCATGTCCCGTACGCGGTGGTGGCCCCTAATGATCTTGCTCTCACCCGGATGGGTCGTAACCCACTGGATCCGGCGTTCCGGGCATCAGCCGCCGAAGCGGGCCGTCAGCAGGCAGAACGCGAAGCGGAAAAGATCGGTGGGGTGTGGTCGCGGAAATAGCCGTGGGGTTTACTCGACAACCATGGGCATAATTTCCCGAGGCTTCGGGGGCCGGCGCCGCGAGTCCGTGCCAGGCCTACCACCGGGCCAATACCTGACCTACGACTTCCCGGTGCTCTCCGCCGGGCCCACACCGCGGATCCCGCTCGACCGCTGGCGGTTCACCCTGACCACCGAGACCGGTGCGCAGAAGAGCTGGAACTGGCAAGAATTCACCTCGTTGAAGACCGAGGACATCAGCACCGACATTCACTGTGTCACCAAGTGGTCGAAACTTGGCACGTCCTGGCGCGGCGTCTCCCTCGACACCCTCTTCGAAGACGTCGAGACCGCCGCCGACTACACCATGGTGCACAGCTTCGGCGGCTACACCACCAACGTCCCCCTCGAGGACCTGCTCGACGGCAAAGCGTGGATCGCGTTCAAGTTCGACGGCGAGGACCTGGATCCCGAGCACGGCGGCCCGGCGCGCATGCTTATCCCCCACCTGTACTTCTGGAAGTCCGCGAAATGGGTCAACGGCCTGCAGATGATGCACGACGATGAGCCCGGCTTCTGGGAGGCGGCCGGCTACCACATGTACGGAGACCCATGGCGCGAACAGCGGTATCAAGGCGACTGAACTGGCGGATCGGTACGGTCCGCGAGGTCCGTCAGGAGACCCCGACCATCCGGACGCTGGTCTTCGACATCCCGGACTGGCCCGGTCACGCCGCCGGTCAGCACATCGACGTCCGGTTAACCGCGCCGGACGGCTACCAGGCACAACGCAGCTACTCGATCGGGTCGGCCTGGACCGACGGCGGCACGGTCGAGCTCACCGTCCAGAAACTCGACGACGGTGAGGTCTCGCCGTACCTGGTCGACGTCGTCGAGCCCGGCGACCAGATCGAGCTGCGCGGCCCGGTCGGCGGCTGGTTCGTGTGGCGGCCGGCACAGACCGACCCGGTACTGCTGATCGGCGGCGGCTCCGGCGTGGTGCCGCTGATGGCGATGATCCGGCAACGGTCGCTGGCCAAAACCATGCAGCCGTTCCGGCTGATCTACTCGGTCCGCACACCCGAGGACATTTGTTACGCCGACGAGCTCCGCCGCCGGGTACGCGACGACGGCGGCCTCGACGTGCGCTACGTCTACACGCGCAAAACCCCGCAAGGCTGGCCCGACCCGCCGAAGCGCATCGACGTGGCGACGCTGAACACTTATGGTTGGCCGCCGGATTTCGCGGCGGACACCTTCGTCTGCGGTCCGACGTCGTTCGTCGAGACCGCGGCCGACATCCTCGTCGCGCTCGGTCACGATCCACGCCGCATCCGTACGGAACGATTCGGAGGCAAGTAGTGAACGTACTGGACGGCAACGCGCTTGCCGGCGACCTCGCCGAGATCTTCGCGGTGGACGTGACAGCGGCCCGCTTCGTCTGCGCCGGCTGCGGCCACGCCGACGCGGTCGCCACCCTGCAACTGTTCGGCCACGCGCCCGCCTCGGTGGGCCGCTGTCCGGAGTGCACCGACGTGGTCATCCGCCTGGTCCGGGCCGACGACCGCGTGTTCCTCGACATGCGCGGCACCGTCCGCCTGGAACTGCCCATGTCGGGCTCTTGACCGAGCCCGACGATCCGGAGGATCCGGTGACCATCGAGCCGCGGGCCGGGGCACCGGATGCTTCCGTGCGTCCATCCGCCGCCGACGACGAGTTCATCGTCTCCGACGAGCTTCTCGTCGCCGTCGAGAACGACGATCCCGACCTGGCCGCCGAGATCCAGGCGGATCAGGACGAACTAGTCCGTACGCCCTTCGAGGCGCTCCTGGTCATCGAAGGTGGCCCGGGCACCGGCAAGACCATGACCGGGTTGCAGCGCGTCTCGTGGCTGATCGACGAGGTCGGGCTCGACTCGGGGAAGGTGCTGGTCGCCGGGCCGTCGGCCGCGTTCGCCCGCTACACCCGCGACGTGCTGGACGCCTGGGGTCACGAAGGCGTCGAGCACCGAGCCGTCGACGAGCTGATGCCGGCGGTGCCCGCGGGACGCGACGAAGCCCCGTACGCGACCCGTCTCAAGGGCGAGGCCCGGATGGCCCGGCTGCTGAGCCGCGCGCTGGAGGTCCGCAAGTCCGGGCTGCCCGGCGGCCTGCCGTCCGAGATCAGCGTGCGTGGCCGCGCGGTCCGGATCGACCCGGTCATGTTGCGCACCATGATCGCGACGGCCCAGGCAAGCGAGGCGACACTCGGCGACCGCCGCCGCATCCTGCGCGCGGTCCTGGCCGCCGCCAGCGAGGACCCCCGGCTGGTCCTGGAGGCCGCGGACAAGCTGGCCGACCTGCTCTGGCCCTCCTTCGAACCACCAAACTTCCTCCGCGACCTGTACGCCTCCCCGGAGTGGCTGACCGCCGCCGCCGGGGACGAGTTCACCGAGCGTGAGGTGTCGGCCCTGCACCGCCTCCCGCCCGAGGACCTGGCCGACGAGGTGTGGAGCGACGCCGACCTGCCCCTGCTCGACGAGGCGGAGCATTTGCTGAACGGCGGCCCACCGGCGTACGCGCATGTGGTCGTCTTTCAATGCCAGGACCTGTCGCCGATGCAGGCGCGGGTGGTGGCGCGGCGCTCCGCGAACGGGTCGATGACCGTCGTCGGGGACATGGCGCAGTCGACCGGCCTGTGGGCGCGCGACGACTGGCACGACCTGCTCGCCCAGATGCCGTCGCTGATGCCGCACGTGCACCGCGAGCTGCGCTACGGATACCGGGTGCCGCAGCAGATCTTCGACCTGGCCGCGGAGCTGCTGCCGACCGCGGCGCCGAGCGTCCAGGCCCCGACGACCGTACGCTTCGGCCCCGCCGACCCCGCGATCGTCGCGGTCGAGCCCGCGGACCGGGCAGGCGCCGTGGTCGCCGCCGCGATGGACCACGTGGGGGCTGCTCGCACGGTCGGCATCATCTGCTCGCCGCGCTGCCAGGACGAGATCATCGAGTGGCTGGAGGACGAGGACCTGCCGTGGCGCCCGCCGTCCGGGGAGTCGTCCGGCCCGGGAATCGTGCTGCTGACCCCGCACCAGGCGAAGGGCTTGGAGTTCGAGGCGGCGATCGTGGTGGAGCCCGGCTTCATCGTGGACGAGGATCCGCGGGGGCATCGGCTGCTGTATATGGCGCTGACGCGGGCAACCGGATATATGCACTTGATCGGCGCGGCCGAGGATCTGCCGGCAGATTTCGTGACGCCGCTGTCGGTGGAGCCGGTGTCGGCGCCGGGGGTGGAGCCGGTGTCCGCGCATGCGGTGGCGCCCGTTTCGGGCCCGGTCGCAGCACCCGTATCCTCGGCCGCCGCGGCACCGGTGTCTGCACCCGCCGCCGCGCCCGTTTCCGTGCCCGCCGCAGCACCGGTTTCCGCGCCCGCCGCCGCGCCTGTTTCTGCACCCGCCGCAGCACCGGTTTCCGCACCCGCCGCAGCACCCGTTTCCGCACCCGCCGCAGCACCCGTTTCCGCACCCGCCGCAGCACCCGTTTCCGCACCCGCCGCAGCACCGGTTTCCGCACCCGCCGCCGCGCCTGTTTCTGCACCCGCCGCAGCACCGGTTTCCGCACCTGCCGCAGCACCTGTGTCTGCGGGTGCTGCCGCGCCGGTCTCGGCGGCGCCCGTCGTCCCGGATTCGGAGGCGCCTGTCGCTCCGGTTTCGGCGCCCGAAGACGCCCCTGTGTCCGCGCCGCCGCCGTCCGAGATCATTCCGGCGTCTGCGCCGCCGGGAGCGCGCGAGGTCGCCCCAGCCGCAGCCCCAACGGCTTTTCCGCTGCCGGAGGCGTTCGTGGCCTCCACCGACATAGCTCAACCTTCCGCGCCCGCCACCGCGCCCGTGTCCACGCCGGCTCCGACACCTGATCAAGCACCGGATGCGCCGATTGTCTATGCGGCACCGGATTCGGGCGGCCCGATGGTCGACTCCGAGGCCCGCACGGCGCCCGCTTGGGCCGCACCTACGTCGGTGATGCCCATCGTGCGCAGATCAAGACCGGACTCTTCCCTACCCGCTCCGACAAAGCCCACTTTGGACGGATTTATCGGAGCTGACGGCAGTTCGCTCCCCCCTGGCGCACTAAAAGCGGATTTGTCCACCAGAGCCTTCGCGGCTGATCCGTCCGCTGCAGAAGCCTTCGCGGCTGATCCGTCCGCTGCAGAAGCCTTCGGGGCTGATCTGTCCGCTACGAGCGCCCGCACCCCTGACCCGTCCACTGCAAGCGCCCGCACCGCCGATCAGCTTGTCGCGGGCGCCCGCACAGTCGATTCGTCTGTTTCGCACATCCTCGCCGAAGACTCCGCCGCCTCGAACGCTCCCGCCGAAGATCAGCCCGCCACCCCCGCGGGACGCCCCGGCCCAGGCGCGCCCAGCGTGGACGGGGTTGCAGCCGAGCCGCAGGCGGCTGACGCGCGGGACGGGGCGGTGCTCGCGGCGGTCCGCGATATGGACGTGGTAGAACCGGCCCCAGCTGCCGCCGAGCCACCGGCTCCGGCAGCCGCGGCAGAGCTAACTCAGGCTGTCGCGATGGTGCCCGCTCCGGCACCCGCAGCAAAGCTGCCCGAGCCTTCCGCCGTACAACCGACTGCGGCAACCGCGATAGAGCTTGCCCCCGCCGCTGCCGCAGGAGATTCGGCCGCGACACTCGCAGGAGATTCGGCCGCGGCACCCGCAGGAGATTCGGCCGCGGCACTCGCAGGAGAGCTGGCCTCCGCAATCGCGGCCGAGCCGACTCCGGCAGTCGCGGAGCCCGAGCCGGAGCCCGAAATCCCGCTCGATCCGGCCACGCGAGAGGCGATCAATCTCGTCGCACACACGGTCGCCGAGACGCTGCTGGCGAACCTCACGCCGGAGCTCTGGCCGATCGCCCTCGAGCGCGTCATCGAGCTGATCACGCCGGACTCCAACTAAGCGCCCTGCTCAGAGGTCTTTCCCGTAACTCGACGGCCACCCCGCGGACTGAACTGCGGTTAGCGGTGCACTTACGGGCGGAACCTTTGACCACGTGCTCAGAGACCTTTCGCGTCAGAGGTCTCGGCGCCGATCGAGGTGCTGCCACGCCCGCTGGTCGTGTCGAGCTTGCTGCTCGCGTCGTCTGGGCGGGATGGCTCTGGCGCTGGCAGGCGAGGTCGTTCCGTAGCGGCGACCGGGATCGCAAGGCGCGGTGAGCGTTGCCGCGCTTCGCCGGGCGGGTCGTGTCACACGGTCGACCCGACGGGAAGCGCCATGGAGGCCCTGTTGGCTCCCACCGCCGCACTGCAATGCCACTATGTGGGATCCGCGTCCGTTGTACGGGATTCGCGACCACATGGTGGCAGCGCGTCCACATCCCGAGAATGACGTCCACAGTGGAGTATCTTTTCTCCGCTTTCGTCCCCGTTTGATCGGCCGCGTTCTCTGCCGTTTTGTAGACCTTGGAGAGTTAGGGCTCGCATGTGGGCGCAAGTATCCAAGGTCTCGACCAGATCCAGGATGTGGTCGAGATCGCCACATAGTGGGATGGATGGACGGGGCACGCGCGTCCGCTGCCTGCTCGCCGCCGGCCTGATCGATACCGACCCGCAGTGCCCTGCAGACATATCCGGCGCGTCGGGCATCTCGCTGGCGGATGCCGGTCGCTGGCTGCGAGTTGCAGAACGATGTCGATCGTCGGCTGCTGGCTGCTGGCTGCTGGCTGCTGGCTGCTGGCTGCGAGCTTGCAGAACTATTGCGGTTGCCGGCAGCCGGTTGCGGGTTGCCAGCAACCGGTTGCCGGTTGCCGGTTGCCGGTTGCTCGACCCGTACGGCATCGAGATCCGCCGCAGCCCGTCTTCTGCCGCGGCCCGTCTTGGGAACAACGCGTATTCGGACCCCGACCCGGAAACGTCTCTAGCGCTGACCGGACACCACCCGGCGGCGCGCCGGCATGGTGCGCCGAGCCAGCCGCGGCCCTGTTCGCTATTCGCGGCGCCCCGGCACCAACCAGCCGCGACACGGCATCACCAGCGACGCCCCTGCACCACCAGCGACGCCCCTGCACCACCAGCGACGCCCCTGCACCACCAGCGGCGGCCCCGCACCATCAGCATCAACCCAAGCACAACCTAGCTGCGGAACCCCCCGCGCAACCGCTGCGCCAAGCTGATCGACGGCCGGGCCGGTGCCGGGGCCGGCGCAGAACGCGGGGCCGCCGGGCGCGTGCTGCCGCCGACCGGGCGGTCGTAGTCGGCCGTGGCGATCGCCTCGACGATCTGGCCGTCGCCGAAATTCTCCGAGCCCGGGATCGAGGCGACGAAGCCGACCAGGATCCCGTTACGCATGATTTGTGCCTCGAGGCCCGCGGTGCCGTCGTTGTCCCAGATGGCTTCGCGGCCGTCGGGCAGGACCACCCGGATCCCGTACTGGGTGATGCCGGCGTGCGGCAATTTCACGTGGGCGAAGACGTTGCGCCCGCGCAGCGTCTCGACGACCCGTCGTGCCCGTTCTTCTTCCATCTGCACGACGTTAGCCCCGTGTTCTGTGGGCATGCTGAAGAGCGGCTGAGCCACCGATGAGAGAAGTGATGCAGCGTACACAGAACGATGACCGCCTGTCATAGATGCAGGTCACATCGACGGATGTTACTACGGCGTAACCGGAAAGTCAGGTCGTTACTTTTTCGCCCGGTTGGCTTACGTTGCCGGTAATCCGAAGCGCTTCGGCTTCCTCTCCCCCACGGACCGGAGGCCACTTCGATGAGCAGGCGTCTCACGCTCCTCGGCTGTCTCGTCACCACCACAGTGCTCTGCCTGGGCGTCGCGGCGGGTCCCGCCACCGCGGCGTCGGCCGACGTCGACTATGTCGCGCTCGGCGATTCGTACTCGTCCGGTGTGGGCGCGCCCGGCCAGCGCGGCCTGTGTTTCCAGAGCCCGAACGGCTACCCCGGCCAGTTCGCGAATGCGACCAGACCCAGATCGTTCACCAACCTGACGTGCGGCGGCGCGGTCACCGGCGACGTCCGCAATCTGCAGGTCCCATTCCTCAGCAGCGGGGCCGATCTGATCTCGTTGACGATCGGCGGCAACGACGCGGGGTTCGCGCCGACCGTGCTGAGCTGCCAGGTTTCGAGCAATGAAGCGTGCGCCGCCAAGGTTGCTCAGGCCCGCGCCGACATCGAAGCCACGTTACCGGCCAAATTGGACGCCACATATCAGGCGATCCGCGCGAAGGCCCGCAACGCGACGGTGGTCGTGCTCGGCTATCCGCTGTTGTTCGACACGTCGTCGGCGTCCTGCGGTCTGGCCGGCATGAGCCTGACCAAGCGGCGCGCGCTGAACGGCGGCGCGGACGTGCTGGACAATCTGATCCGCGAGCACGCGGCCGCGGCGGGCTTCCTCTTCTCGGACGTCCGGGACGAGTTCGCCGGCCACGGCATCTGCGCCGCCACCCCGTACCTGAACGGTCTGACGGTGCTCCCGCCGCAGAACTCCTTCCACCCCAACCAGTCCGGCTACACGTTCGGCTACCTCCCCGCACTGGTGGAGGCAACGAACCCGGCATAGCTGGTGGAGGCAACGAACCCGGCATAGCTGGTGGAGGCAACGAACCCGGCATAGCTGGTGGAGGCAACGAACCCGGCATAGCTGGTGGAGGCGACCAACCCGGCATAGCTGGTGGAGGCGACCAACCCGGCATAGCAGCGTGGGGGCCACGTCGCGAACGGCGGCACGGCCCCCACCGCCTCAGCTCAGCCGCACGTAGTCGATGTTGAACCCGCCGGTCTCGCAGAACACCGTCACCTGCTGGTCGCCGGCGGCCAGCGACACCGGGACGTGCACCGACTGGTACGAGCCCCACCCGCCGGTGTCCGGCACCGACACGGTGGCCAGCGTCGCGCCCGCCGCGTCCCGGAACGAGATCGCGCCCGGAGCCGGCGCGCCGGTCCCGTTCGCCACACGCAGCTCCAGGTCGTACGTGCCGGCCTGGGCCACGTCCACCCGGTAGGCGAGCCAGTTCCCGGACGCGGTCCAGCCGACGTCCCTGCCGCCGCTGGCCGCTCCGTTGCTCTCGACGAAGTTGGCGCCGCCGTCGGTCCAGCCATGCTGCGCCGCGTACGCCTCGGCCTCGACCCGAGTGCCGATCGGCGCGCCGTGCGGGACCACCGTCACGTGCACCGTCACCGAGTCACGCGCGGCCCCGTCGGTCACGTAGAAGGTCAGATCCTGCGAACCCGCGGCGGTCGGCGACAAGGTCACCACGCCGGTCGACGAGTCGAGCGACACCCCGCCGGGCAGGTCGTCGGCGTAGAAGGCGAGCCGGTCGCGATCCCGGTCGACGGCGGCGAGGCGTACCCGGGTGGTCCCGTATTGATCCGCGGTCACGGCCGGTACGTCGCGCAGGACGGGCGCGTGGTTGCCGTGCGCCGAGGGCGCCGAGGCCTGCCACCGGTACGTGGCGTACGCACCCGCGGGCACGGACACCACGAACGACGAGCCGCCCAGCACCACCCGAACCGAGGACGCCACCGCGTTGTCGTTGGCCAGGATCGCGGTGAACCGGTCGCCGTCGTGGTAGACCACGTTGCTGATCCCGTTCGTGGTGCCGCTCGACTCGACCCGCACGTCCGACGGTGAAAGGTAGCGAGCGAACTGCCCGAGCGGGTACAGCTCATCGCGTACGGCAAAGGTCTTGGTGTTGGTGTCGACCGTGACCAGGCGATCGGTCCAGTGCGTGGTGCGGCCGATCTCGTCCCAGTCCACATTGTTGTCGCGTTTGTCCGTCCAGTGCAGCGTCCCGCCGTTCTGGTCGGTCGTCTGCGCCCACAGGATGTACGAGCTCGCGTCCAGCCGGAAGTAGTTCAGCACGGTGGAGGCGCCGAGGTCGCTGGTCTCGGTCATCTGCACCGGCTTGCCGAACTCCTCGTACGCGTCGCGCATCACGCTCGGGTCGCCCCAGTACGGATGGAACGCGATCGAGTCGGCCGCCTGGCGAGTGGCCGGGTCGTTCATGATCCGGTAGTAGTTCTTGGTCGCCGTGCTGTTCGGGTCGCGCCAGTCCCAGAAGTTGAAGTCGTGCACGTAGAGCTGCGTGTCCAGATGCGCCTTGCGCACCTCCCGCTTGATCGCGACCGCGAGTTTCTGCTGCTGGTCGATGCTGATGTCCATGGCCGGATAGACCACATCCATCCCGGGCTCGTTGAGCAGCGTCAGCGCGTCGACTTTGATGCCTTGTTTCCCGTACGCCTGGAGGTACTTGACGTAGTACCTGGCGAACACGTCGATGCAGTCGTCGCGAAGCTTGCCCACCTGGTAGTAGTCGGTACTACTACCCGGCTTGAGCGCGACCTCGCCGGTGAACTGGTTGTTCGTCTTCATCCAGGCCGGCGCGCTCCAGGCGGAGGCGAAGAAGGTCGCCTTCGGGTTGTACTTCTGGATCAGCTTGACCGTGTCGACCATGTGCAGGTCGATGTCGCGCTGGATGGAGAAGTGAGTCAGGGCGAAGTCGTCGCTCACCCCGGCCGGGAGGTCGTCGTAGGACCAGAAGGGTAGGTGTTCGATGAGGTCCGGGCTGCCGATGGTGAGCCGGAACCGGTCGAAGCCGGCGCCGCTGTTCGGGTCGGCCAGCAGGCGGATGGCCTTCTCGCGTTCGGCCGGGGTCAGCTTCCACAGGTTGGCGACGCTGGTCTCGTCGATCGAAAACCCGATGCCGCTGTACGGCTGACGTTGCTGCGACGGGTCGACGACGACGGTGGCGTCCGTGGTCGCGTTCCGGCCGTCGCCGACGCGGGTGGAGGGCAGGGGTTTCCACGCGGCCGAGGCGCCCGTCGAGTAGGTGCCGGTCACGAGTGCGCCGTGCCCGTTCGGTGTGCTGTGGCCGCCGTGTCCACCGGCGGACGCGGGTTGCGCGGCTGCGAGCAGCGTCATCGCCGTCGATGCGACAGCGAGCGCCGCGGTTATCGATCGCTTCACCAGACCTCCCGAAGAGATAGATCAACGGGAGTTTATTAAGGCCTTTAACTAACCTGCAACGGGTCGGCCGTGGCGACGGGTCATCGATGCAGGTCAGTGCCCGGAAAGAGGTGGAAGTCACCGTCCGGATCCGAGTGGTTCCTGGCTGTATCGAGGCGGACGCGCGCGCCCGGTCTCGTCAGCATCGAAGGTGAACACTTTCGTCGCATCGAGGGGCACGGATCATGGCACAGTTCATCGCGGGTATCGAGGTTCCGGACACGGCGGCGGCCACCGAGGCGAGCGCCCTGGTGACCGACCCGCTCATCTACCACCACTCCCGCCGGATCTTCCTGTTCAGCGAGTTACAGGCGCAGCGGCTCGACCTCAAACCGGATCCCGAACTGCTCTACCTGGCGGCCATGTTCCACGACGCCGGCCTGCTGACCCCCTTCTCCGACGCCGAGCAGCGCTTCGAGCTCGACGGCGCCGACCACGCGCGCGACTTCCTGCAGGCGCGCGGCTTCTCCGCCGCGGAGAGTGAAACCGTGTGGACGGCGGTCGCGATGCACACGACGCCGGGCATCGCGGTCCGGATGGGCCCGGAAGCGGCCGCGCTGCACCTGGGCGTGCTCACCGAGATGTACGGCCTGGGCCTGGACCGGCTGGACGGCGAGCGGATCCGGGAGATCGTCGAGGCCCACCCGCGCGGCGACTTCCCGAACGAGTTCTTCCGCCTGATGATCGACGGACTCCGGAACCGCCCGGCGACCGTACGGGGAACGGTGTGGTCCGACGTTCTCGAGCACTTCCTGCCCGGCTACGAACGGTCCGACCTGGTCGCCGGCATGCTCGCCGCACCCTGGCAGCGCTAGGCCGGGAACAGCCACCGATGCAGCTCGGTTCCGCGAAACGCTCCGCCGTGGTGCGGGCTCATCAGCGTGTTGATCTCGTAGTCCGGGTGGATCAGGTCGTCGCTGGTCCGCCGGGCGAACTCCACGGTCGACGCTGACGCCGGTACGTAGATCGGCGCCCAGCCGCGGCTGTCGCCGCTCAACGTGTCGATCTCGCGGCCGGCCGAGGTGACGGCCACCCGGGTCCAGAGCAAGAGTCCGGTTCCGCGATTGCCGAGGTCGACCGTGACTTTCTCGGACGGCGGCGGTGGCGGTCGACGGGAGTCGAAGACCAGCGACTCCACCAGCGCCGGCTCGGAGACCAGCAGCTCGTGAACCGGGCCGGCGAGGCACAGACGCAGATCGAACGGCCCGCCGGCCGCGGCGAAGACCGCGTCGAGATACGGCAGCGCCTCGGTCGCGAGCACCGGCCGGGCAAGGTCGACCGCCGCCGCCCAGGTCTGCGCACGGAACGGGATCCACGTGCAGTCCGGTGTGCACAGACGGGCGCGAGCGTCGTTCAGGACCGGGATCATCCCTTCGGCCGATGCCACGTTGCCGATGATCTCCGAGACACAGACCTCGACGCGTACGGGAAGGGTCTGCTCGGTGGAAAGACCCGGCAGGACCGTGACCTGATCGCGCAGCCCGGCTTTCTGCACCGCCGCGACGGCCGCCCGGGCGAAATCCGGGTGCGCCTCGATCGCGTACACGTGCCGGGCGCCCGCCTTCGCCGCCTCGATCGCCCACAACGCGTCCCGGCCGGTGCCGATGTCGAGCACGATCCGGCCGGGAGCGGCTTGCGCGATGGCGTCGCGGTAGGCGCGATGGCGGGCGTCCGGCGTGTCGAAGGCGTCGTAGACCGCGTCGTCGTAGGCGGCGTACTCGCCCATCGACGGGAAGAACGCGAAGCGCGCGGACGCCGCCGGAGCGTGCCGGACCCTCAGGCCTCCGGCTCGCCCTGCTTGCGGCGGAGCTCCTCCTCGCGGCGACGCAGATCGGTTTCCCACTTCTTCATCATCGACTCGTCCTCGGCGAGGGACGCGGCCAGGCTCTTGAGGAACTCGGGGTCGTCGTCGGGGGCGGCCCGCGGGCGGGGGCGCTCGTTCTCCGGGAAGCCGCTGCCCGGGCGCCACACCGTGCCGTTGCTCAGGCGTACCGGCGGGGCCGGACGGCCGGCGACGAACCACGCGATCGCGCCGATCGGCGAGAACAACAGGATGAGGAAGACCCAGGCCACCCGTGGCAGGGCCCGGATCGTGTGCTCCTCGGCGGACAGGCAGTCGATCAGGGCGATGACCAGCAGCGCGAGGTCGATGAGCACGAACAGCGAGTAGACGCGAAGCATGGCGGAGATCCTGCCAAAAGCGGCTTGCTCGCGTGGTCCCGAAAAAGGTGCAAATCGGTAGCGATTAATATCCGGAAGATCTCCGAAAGTTTCGGCACTCTGGATCTTGTCATGTCGCCACCGTTCTCACCTTCCGGCCTTTACATATGCCTTGAAATTACCGATAGATGTCCGAAAGTTGTTGACATGGCGAACTGACCCGTCCAATACTGACGCCACCAACGGGTCGATCCCCATCGATGCGTTCATTCGTCCCCCGCAGTCCTTCACACAAGGAGGAAAGCGCTGATGAACCATGTCCCCGTCAAGCGCCTCGGCGCCGCCGTCGTCCTGGCGATCGTCGCGGCCCTACTCCCTGCGGCCGCCGCACAGGCCGCGGTGACCACCAATCAGACCGGCACGAACAACGGCTACTTCTACTCGTTCTGGACCGACAGCCAGGGCACGGTGTCGATGGAACTCGGCGCCGGCGGCAACTACAGCACGTCGTGGAGCAACACCGGCAACTTCGTGGCCGGCAAGGGCTGGATGCCCGGCGGCCGGCGCACGGTCACCTATTCCGGCAGCTTCAACCCGTCCGGCAATGCCTATCTGGCCCTGTACGGGTGGACGCGTAACCCGCTGGTCGAGTACTACATCGTCGACAACTGGGGCACTTACCGCCCGACCGGCACGTTCAAGGGCACGGTGACCAGCGACGGCGGCACCTACGACATCTACCAGACCACCCGGGTGAACGCGCCCTCGATCGACGGGGTGCGGACGTTCAACCAATACTGGAGTGTCCGGCAGCAGAAGAAGACCGGCGGCACTATTACGGTCGGTAACCATTTTGACGCGTGGGCTCGGGCCGGGATGAGCCTGGGCAGTCACGACTACCAGATCATGGCGACCGAGGGTTACCAGAGCAGTGGCAACTCGAACATCACGCTGGGTTCGACATCCGGCGGCGGTGGTGGCTCCTCCTCGTGTTCGGCGACCTTGTCGGCCGGGCTGAGCTGGAGCGATCGCTACAACCTGAACGTGGCGGTGACCGGCTCCAGCGCGTGGACCGTGACGATGAACGTCCCGGCGCCCGAGAAGATCATGTCCACCTGGAACATCAACGCCAGCTATCCGAGCGCCCAGGTGCTGACCGCCAAGCCGAACGGCAGCGGCAACAACTGGGGTGTGACGATCCAGAAGAACGGCAGCACGACCTGGCCGACCGTTTCCTGCGCCGGCTGACTTTCGGGGCCGTCCCCCGGTTACCTGGGGGACGGCACCTTAACGGCCGCCATCCCGGCGTCCAGCGCTCCCCGGATGCCCAGGTCACTGTCTTCGAACACGAGGCACCGCGCCGGCTCCACACCCAGCTTCGCGGCCGCCACCAGGAAACATTCCGGGTCGGGCTTCGGGTTCACGTAGTCGCCCGCGCACACCAGCACGTCGAACCGATCGAGGATCCCCAGCGCGTCCAGCGACCCCGCGACGATCTCGCGCGTGCTCCCCGAGACCACGGCCAACGGCATTTTCCCGTACGCCTCGTGCACGTGCTCCAGCACACTCGGGATCGCCGTCACCCTGGGTAGCGTCTCGAGGAACAGCCGTCCGTGGCGCTCGGTCACCGCGTCGACCGGCATCGCGAGCCCCTGCTCGGCGTTCAGGTCCACGATGATGTCCGCGGCCGGGCGGCCACCCCACTCGTAGAAGCGGTCCTCGGTGAAGACCGCGCCGTACTCGGCGAACGCCCCCTGCCACGCGAGGTAGTGAAGCGGCATCGAGTCGGTGATCGTCCCGTCGCAGTCGAACAGGTACGCGTCGAATGGTCCGTCCGGTACTGGCAACATCACGTAAAACAAGTCTAGGGCTGCAGAAATCGCCCCGGTTGCGACAGCATGGCGAGATGACGAAGCTCACCGGGCAACAGATCGCCGCGGAGAAGCTGGACGGCTGGGCGTACCTCATCGACAGCCTCCGCACCCGCATCACCACACCGGACTTCGCGACCGGCTTGGCCCTGGTCAACGCGATCGGCGCGGCCGCCGAGGAGATGGACCACCACCCGGACGTGGACCTGCGCTACACCACCGTCGCGATCAGGCTGACCAGCCACGACACCGGCGGGGTCACCGCCCGCGACGTACGGCTGGCACGGTGGATCGACGCGCTGGCCGCCGCCGCGGGCCTGAGCACCGCGCGCGAGGAGACCGCCCAGCTCGAGATCGGCCTGGACACTCCCCACCAGCCCGGCATCGACGGCTTCTGGGCCGCGGTGCTCGGCACGTCGCTGGCCGGCGACGAGGTGAGGGACCCGCGCGGCGTGCTCCCCACGGTCTGGTTCCAGCACTCCGGCGACGAGGAGCCCCGCCAGCGCTGGCACTTCGACCTGTGGCTGGACCCCGCCCAGGTGCAGCCCCGCATCGACGCGGCGGTGGCGGCCGGCGGCACCGTCGTGAGCGACGCCAACGCCCCGGCGTTCTGGGTCCTGGCCGACGCCGAGGGCAACCGAATGTGCATCTGCACGTGGCAGGAGCGAGGCTGATCAGCCGCGCGGATCGTCGAAGTCTCCCCGCGGGACTCCCTCGCTCCCCGGCCGAAATCATGACCGGGAGTACACATTCGACCACCGGGCGTCACGAGCGCGCTTGACCTGATCGCGGCGGTCGAGGGGCAAGAGGATGTGCGTGTCTGCACAAAGCGCACGCGCGACTGGTTCGCGGCGCAGATCAACGATGACATATCCCGAACTGGCTGCTATGTTGCAGCCAGCAGTGTAGCTGTTATGGATTCTCCCTCATTGACTTGCCGGCGATTAGATCGACGGAAGTGGGGCCATGACGAGTTCGCTCGGCGGCGACACACCGGCCGTGGCGCGACAGCGAGTGCGCCGCTGGCTGCGGCAAGCTCGCGGCGAGGCCGACCTCACCCAGACCGATCTCGCCCAGCGGCTCGGCTGGTCGTTGTCCAAGGTGCAGCGGATGGAAACCGGCGAAGTGGCCGTGTCCGAAACGGACCTGCGAGCCACCGTCGAGCTGTACGGCGTCACGGATCTCGATCTTGTTGCCACGCTGGTGAAGGACGCGCGGCTCGCGCGACGTGAACGCTGGACCACCAGCGCGGAGTACCGCAGGTATCTCACCGTCGGGCTTCGACGCCTCCTACAGTTCGAGGCCGTGGCGACGAAAATCCGCGTCTACCAGCCCATCCTGATCCCCGGTGTGCTGCAGACGCCCGCCATGGCCGACCACATCCTCGGCGAGCGCGGCACCATCCTCAACGAGGACGAGCGCAGGGTCCGTTTCGAGGTTCGGATGCGTCGCCGCGCCGATCTCATCGAGCGCCCGGATGCACCCGAGTACTACCTGGTACTCGATGAGAGTGTCATCCTCAGGATCTTCGGCGGGACTCGCCTCGCCGCCGAGCAGCTGGAACACCTCGCCGAGGTGGCTACCCGCCCGAAGGTGTTCATTCGAATCATCCCTCTCGAGCAGAGCCAAGGCGCAGCCATCCGCATGTCGGGCACCTTCGTCGTCATGAACCTCGGTGACGACGATGCCGACGGTGCCGTGCTTTATCGCGAGCTGTTCACCGCTGATCACATCGATCATGACCCGGAAAAAATCCGTTCCTACCGGAACGCGTTCGAGGAGCTCTGGAAGCTCTCGCTTCCCGAAGACGCTTCGCTGCGGCTAATCAGAGCGAAGGCAGCAGATCTCCGGGCGCGACTGGATCGCCCATCGGCGATTGTCGAAAACAATCCGCCGCTGCGGCCATAGCAAGCTGCTGCGGATCCGAAACTATGGGGAGGTTGAAGACCAATGACGGAAGCAACCGACGACACCAGGATTTGGCGGCGAAGCACGTTCTGCGCCGACGGGTACTGCGTCGAGGTCGCTGAAGACGGTGATCGTGTCCTGATGCGAGGCTCCAGGGATACGAGCCGGCGGTTCCTCAGCTTCACGCGCGCCACGTGGTCGGAATTTATGGATGATATTGAACGGGGCAATTGGAAAGGCTGGTAGCAACACCATGGCGTGGGACCTGTCCCACCTGGGACGTGGTCCCACGCCGACTAGCGCTCCCGGTGCTGATCGAGCGCTCGTCGCAGACCGCGGGAAACCTGATCGAACTCGGTTTGGTCGTCGGACTCGAACAGTGAGACCGGCTGGCCCTGACAGTTGGCGACCAGTTCCCATCGCGCTCGCGATCGTCGGCGCAGGTTCGTCGCCGATCCGGCCAGAAGGGCGACGATCGCCAGGGCGGCCACGGTTTTCGAAGTGGGGCCGACGATCGGCACAACGACAAAGGCTGCGCATAGAGCGGATAACCCTAGGATCCGACGTGCCGGCTCTTGTGCAGGATCAAATCGGACAATGTGGACGTCGGCCAAGTCCTTGATGGGGAATTGCACCCGATCGAGCCGCACCGTCTCGAAGACGCGGTGTGTGATCAAAGCTCGCCGGCCACGATAGAAAACTGGCACAGTTCCCACCGCCTTCAGGGGATTGCGGGAGAAGGGCTGCTGGTATACCTCTCCGTTGATTCCAGTATGTGTCCGGCTCAAACTTGATCGGTAGTGTCTATCTGCGGTGTAGCTGATAGCCGGGCACACCTTATTTCGCATAATGGGCGCGAAGGCATGCTGAACGTCTGCAGAACTTCGCTGGCCGCAGCGGTGACCTGCGCTGACGTGGTGACAGCCGGGTAGCTGCCTGACGTAGCGCAGACAGCAGCGATGCAGATGCCATAACCGCGTTGTCGGCTACGCGCGACTGCCCGCGCGGACCGCGAAGCCCAACCAACCCTCGCGCCAGAGCCTCGAGAGGCTCAGTCAGGCTGAGCCATGCCGATCACCAGATGGACCCGGCCAGGCACCACCCCGTCGGGGCTCTCGGGGAGGCGACCGTAGTTGGCGTCCGGCGCGCCCGGAGCGGTGACCCGGTCGGCCCGCCATCCACCGTCCGACAACAGCCCCACCGGATCGTCCGACCCGAACGGTGGTGGCATGCCGTTGCGCTCGCACCACGCCCGGTACGGCCGCATCGCCGGTGTGTCCAGGCCGGTCGCGGACATCACGTCGGCGGCCACCCGGCTGCCCGGGCCCGACAGCACGGCCGCCTCGCGCAGCATGGCCACGATCATGGCTTCGGTGAGGTAGAAGAAGAGGCCCTCGGCCAGCCACAGCGTCGGGGTGTCCCGACGGAAGCCGGCGGCGAGCAGCGAACCCGCCCAGTTCGCGGACAGGTCGGCACCGACCGCGTGGCGGCGGCATAGTGGTGGCGCGGCGATCGTTTTGCCGGCCAGCACCTCGGGGCGGTCGAGCTCGTACCAGTCCAGGTCGGACGGCAGCTCCAGCCGGTATGCCCGGGTGTCCATTCCGGCGCCGAGCAGCACGACCTGCCGTACCCCATCGGACACCGCCGCCATGGTCACGTCGTCGAACCAGCGGACGCGTACGGGAAGGAACTGGTTTTCGCCGCCGGTCGCTCGCTCGGACGCGGCCATCCGCTCGAAGCCGAGCGGGCCCGCCAAGTCGTGGGCGAACGGGTCGGAAAAGAGGCGGTCGGGGCAGTCCGACTCGCGGGCCCGGACCGCCGCTATCCACTGAGCACTGCCGGCCGTCACACTCGAAGAAACTAGTCGAACTCGCCGCTCGTGACGCGGTCGCGGAAAGCTGACCACTCGGCGGTCGTCAGGCGCAGCACGGTCGCGGGCCGCTGGTTGTCGCGGAGCAGGACCTCGTCCGGGCCGTTGCGCTTGACCGCGACGGAGCAATATTCGCTGCTCCGCCAATCACTGTCGACACTGCGAGTCTCGGGCATGTGACCGACAGTACAGACTCGACGACGCTCTGTCACCCGCGCTGGCGCCCTTGCGGACGCCGGCGCGGTTCGCTACTCGTCCAGCAGCGCGGTGACGGTGCCGGCCGCGACCGTGCGGTTGCCCTCGCGGACCGCGAAGCCCAAGCCGACCTCGAGCGCCACCGGCTTGCCCAGCGTCACCACCACGCGGTCCAGCGAGTCGCCCGGCATGACCAGGTCACGGTCGCCCAGGTCGAGGCCGCCGTCCACGTCCGTGGTGTGGAAGTAGAACTGCGGACGGTAGTTCCGCTCGAACGGCGTGTGCCGGCCACCCTCCTCCTTCGTCAAGGCGTACATGCGGGCCTCGAAGACGCGGTGGGCCGTCACCGAACCCGGGACCGCGACCACCTGGCCGCGCTGGACCTGCTCGCGCTTGATGCCGCGGAGCAGGATCGCCGCCTGGTCGCCGGCCTCGGCCGAGTCCAGCGACTTGCCGAACATCTCCAAGCCGGTGGCCACCGTCGTCACCGTGTCGCCGAGGCCGACGACCTCGACCGGCTCGCCGACGCGCAGCGTGCCGCGCGTGACCTTGCCGGTCACCACCGTGCCCCGGCCGCTGATCGTGAGCGTGTTCTCGATCGGCATGAGGAACGGCAGGTCGACGTCGCGCGGCGGGATCGGCACGTACGAGTCGACCGCGTCGAGCAGCTCCACGACGGACGACACCCAACGCGGGTCGCCCTCCAGCGCCTTGAGCGCGCTCACGCGTACGACCGGCACCTCGTCGCCCGGGAAGCCGTACTCGCTGAGCAGCTCACGCACCTCGAGCTCGACCAGGTCGAGCAGCTCCGGGTCGTCCACCGCGTCGCTCTTGTTCAAGGCCACCACCAGGTACGGGACGCCGACCCGCTGGGCGAGCAGCACGTGCTCGCGGGTCTGCGGCATCGCGCCGTCCTGCGCGGAGACGACCAGGATCGCCCCGTCCACCTGCGCCGCCCCCGTGATCATGTTCTTCACGTAGTCGGCGTGGCCGGGCATGTCGACGTGCGCGTAGTGCCGGCTCGGCGTCTCGTACTCGACGTGCGCGATGGTGATGGTGATGCCGCGGGCGGCCTCCTCCGGGGCCTTGTCGATGCCCTCGAACGCGACGTACCGGTTGGAGGCCGGGTCGCGGTCGGCGAGGACCTTCGTGATGGCGGCGGTCAGGGTCGTCTTGCCGTGGTCGACGTGACCCATCGTGCCGATGTTGACGTGCGGCTTGGTCCGCACGAACTGGCTCTTCGCCATGGTTGATCAAATCCTTACTGGATGTAAGGCGGTAGCGGGGATTGCGCACGGCTCGTCGCCGGCGAGACGCGCGCCAGAACCTGGCAGACACCCTTCCCCGGGTTCTGCTGCTTCAGGGGAAGGGTCAGACTCGCGACTCTGCGCACACGGGAGCCGCCGCGAGGGGCAGCTTCAGACCGGGTGCGAACATGCGCGTCACGATAGCGGCAAACGCTCAAACCCTCGAACTAATTTCACCAGCGGAACGTCGATCCCTTCGCGGTGCTGGCGACCGTACGCCCGTTGCGCTCATACCGGTACGAAAGCACGACGAGGTAGTCGTGGCCGTGGGCCGGCGTGGCCGCGAAGGAGCCGCAGGTGCGGGTGGCGACGTCGCCGCCGAAGGTCAGGCCACCGCACGTTCTCGGGCCGGCTACGGTGCGTCCGCTGCCGGCGTCCTGGAGGCTCATCGTGATCGAGCCGGTGCCGCCGCCCGGTCCGGCGAGCGAGCCCTTGTACTGGATGTCGCGGCCGACCATCGAGCACGGCGACACCGCGAACGGCGTCTTGCTGGCGAAATCGAACGCGTATCGCTGCTGGCATTGCCACGGGCCGTACGGCTTCGCCTCCGGCTGCGGCGATCTGGTCGCGCTTTGTTTGCCGGGTGCGGCGTTCCCGCGTACGGGGGGAGCAGGAACCGTGACCACAACGGCCGGACGAGGCGGCAGTTGCTGCTGGGACGGCCGGGTTGCCTGGGGTTGATTCTTGTCGCGCCGCGCGGCCTGTGCAGCGGCTTGCGAGACGCCGCTTGCCGGGTGCGGCTGCTTGGCCGTCGGGGCGGCGAGCACATGCGGTTCGGCGGGCGGCTCGCCGTTCGCGCGGCCGAAGTTCCAGGCGATCGTGGCTACGGCGGAGGCGACCATGGCGCCGGCGATCAAGGCGACGCTCGCACCCGGACGAGCCCAGCGCCAGCTCGGTGCCTGGTTGCGCTTTCCTGGGCGGCGCGGGGCGGGGATGACGGACATCGGCGGTTTGTCGACGGCGTCGTCGGCCGGCTCCGCGGACGCCGGCGCCTCTGGCCTGGGCAGCGCCACCACCCGCTCGAAGCGGCGCGACAGGTCGGAGAGATCGGCTACCAGCTCGGCGGCGGTCGGACGCAGGCGCGGCTTCTGCGCCATGCACGACATGATCACGTCCCAGAGGCCGTCGGGAATGCCTGCTCGCCGTTCCGGGCCGCCGTCCATGTGCTGGCGCATCAGGTCGGGGATCGAGTCGCTGCGGTACGGCGGGTGGCCGCACACGAGTTCGTAAAGCAGGACGCCGAGCGCGTACACGTCGGTGGCCGGGCTGGCGGTGACCCCGTGGAACGCCTCCGGGGCCATGTAGTGCGGGGTGCCGACGACCGCGTTGGGCGTGGTCATGCTCGGCGTGTTGAGGATGCGGGCGATGCCGAAGTCGGTGAGCCGGGTGTCCAGGCGGCCCTGCTTGTCGGTCTTGAGCAGGATGTTGTCCGGCTTGAGGTCGCGGTGCACGATGCCGAGCTCGTGCGCCTCGGCGAGCGCGGCGGCGACCTGCGCGGCCAGCCGGGCCGCCTCGCCGGCCGCGACCGTGTGGTGCTCGCGCAGGTGATCGCGCAGGCTGCCGCCGGACACCAGGTCCATGACGAGGCCGAGCGTTTCGCCGACGCTGAACAGGTCGCGCACCCGGACGACGTTGCGGTGGCGGAGCATCAGCAGGATGGTTCGTTCCTGCACGAAGCGGGTGACCAGGCGGGGCTGGCGCAGCAGGCTCTCGTGCAGCAGCTTCACGGCGACCGGGTCACCGCTGGAGCGGTCCACGCCGCGCCATACGGTCCCGGTGGCGCCTTGTCCGATGGGTTGCACGAGAATGTAGGAGTTGCCGACGCAGCGCCCGCTCAGGTCCATGGTCGACGCGCCGTGCGACCCGGAGTGCGCCGCGTGCGACTCGGAGTGCGCCGCGTGCGACCCGGAGTGCGCCCCGTACGCCTCGGAGTGCGCCCCGCGCGGCTCGGAGTGCGCCCCGCGCGGCTCGGAGTGCGCCCCGTGCGACTTGGTGCCTGCTCCGTGCGACTCGGCGCCCGCTCTGTGCGACTCGGCGCCTGCGCCGTCGCGTGCTCCGTGCGACTCGGCGCGTGCTCCGCTGCTCGAACGATCCCTCGTGCGATCCTGAGTCACAGGTGCTCCCTCCGGTGTCGGCAGTGCCCCGGAATCTTGCTGTTTGTCCGGATCGACTGGCAAGCCCTGGCGCCCGAGTTCGCACCTTTGGTAGGAGTCGCGGCCGTCCCGTTACCGGATCGCACCGCGCTTCGTTCGCTGATCAGCACGCGGCACGCGGCACGCGGCACGCGGCACGCGGCACCCGGCACCCGGCACCCGGCACCCGGCACCCGGCACCCGGCACCCGGCACCCGGCACCCGGCACCCGGCACCCGGCACCCGGCACCCCGGCACCCGGCACCCCGGCACCCCGGCACCCCGGCACCCCGGCACCCCGGCACGCGAGGCCCCGGTACCGCGGGTTGCCATGGCGCAAGGTGACCGATATCGATTGCGGGTACCCAGGCGGGCCGCCCGAGACGAGCAAGTCCTAAGGCGCGCGGTCGACGGGGAACGCAGCTCTGCCGCCACCCTCACATATCCGATATTTCCGGTATTGGCAAGATCCACTCAGCGTCGTGGCGCGGCGCGCGGGTCGCCGCGCGACTCGTGAATCGTGGCGGGCGGCACGCGAGGGCGGTGCTTCCATTCCGCGGGACGGACGACCACCTGCTGAGACAGGTGACCACGTCGTGGACCCAGTGTCCGCGATATGGGACCTTCATCCATTATGGAGGGTGGTTTTGTCACTTGGTGCGGCTTTCGCCCGGCACGCTTTCACGGCTGAATGTGAACCTTGGTAAGTTATGGCTCATATGTGGGCGCAAGTTTCCAAGATTCGCAAAAATCCATGATGTGGCTGCGGTGTCCACATATTGGACCGCCCGGGTCGCAGGCGGGTCGCCGCGCGACCATGACGACCTCGGCGGCCGCCATCGGTTATCGCCTCACCACTCGCGGTTATGACTTAGTCCGGGCGCGGGTGTGGCACACGCTCGACACCGAGCTGCCGGCCGGGAAGGCGCTGAGCCGCTCCCGGGTTCTAGCCTTGTCCGCCGGATATTTCCGATATGCGAATCGAGGGGCAAACGGCGATCGCTAAGGACGTCTGGCGCTGAATGCGAATTCGCCTGAGGCATGTCGGAAATTTCGGCCATGGCTCAGCGGTGGCCGCCGCGCAGGTTAGGCGGGAACACCGCACGGGTTCGGCGGGAACAACGCACCGGTTGGGCGGGGAACACCGCACCGGTTGGGCAGGAACGCCGCGTAGCCGCCGTGGCGAGCCAGGTCAGTCGGTGGGCTGGGGGCCGCACAGCGTGCGGATCGCGCCCAGCAAGGTTGAGCGGGTGAACGGCTTTTCGATCAGCATGCTGTTGTCGTCCAGGTGCAGCTGCGGGCCCAGCGACGCCGCCGTATAGCCCGACATGTAGAGGACCGGTAGGTCCGGGTGGTGGGTGCGGAGGGCGTTCGCCAGCTCGGGGCCGGTCATCGCGGGCATCACCACGTCGGTGATCAGGAGGTCGGGGTGGGCGCCGGCCGCGACCTGGGTGACCGCGGTCAAGGCGTCGGTGGCGACCGTGATCGCGTAGCCGGCCGGCTCGATCAGGCGCTGCACCAGCTGGGCGACCTCGGGCTGGTCCTCGACGATCAGCACGCGGCCGATGACGGCGGTGGTGTGCTGGCGGGCCTCGGCGGGGCTGGTGCGCTGCTCGGCGGCCGGCAGGTACAGGTGGACGGTCGTGCCCATCCGTGGCTGGGACTCCAGCTCGATGTAGCCGCCGATGCCCTGCACGATGCCGGCCGTGGTCGCCAGGCCCAGGCCCGCGGCGGTCGGCCGGGTGGTGAAGAACGGCTCGAGCGCCCGCTGCCGGACCTCCTCGGTCATGCCGATGCCGGTGTCGGTGATGACCATGTGCACCAGGCGGCCGGCCGGGGCTCCCGCGGCCGCCTTGTTCTGCTCGACCACCTCGTTCATCGCGGCGACCCGGAGCATGCCGCCGTGCAGCATCGCGTCGCGGGCGTTGGCGGCGAGGTTGACCAGGGCCTGTTCCAGCGGGCCGCGCTCGGCGCGGATCGGCCACACGTCCGGCCCGAACGCCAGGTCGAGGCCGATGTGCTCGCCGAGCGTACGGCTGAACAGCGACTGCACGTCGGTGAGCAGGTCGGGGATGGGGATGATCTCGGGGCGGTTGCCGTCGCTGCGGCCGAACGCCAGCAGCTGGTGGGTGAGCGTGCGTCCGGTGCCGACCGCCTCCAGGATGTCGGCGGCCAGCCGGTGCTCCGGCGAGCTTTCGTCGGCGTTCGACGCGATCATGTCGGCCGAGCCGCCGATGACGGTGAGCAGGTTGTTGAAGTCGTGCGAGATGCCGCCGATGAGCTGGCCCAGGCTGTCCAGCCGGCGCAGGTGGTCGAGCTGGCGCTTGAGCCCGCGCGCGTCGATGTGGTCGGTGGTGTCGGTGACCATGCAGACCACGCCGTTGAACGAGCCATGATCGTCGCTCAGCGGCATCATGCTCATCCGGACGCTGCGCTGCGAACCGTCGGCGCGCATCAGCCGGGTGGCACCGACCGTCGACCTGCCGGCCTCGCACTCGGTGATGCGGCGGGCCAGTTCCTTCTGCCCCATGTTGTCCAGGAAGCCGCGCAGCGACACCCCGACGAGCTGCGACCGCGGCATGCCCAGCACGACACCGATCGGCTCGTTCGCGTACGTGATGACGCCGTCCGAGTCGATCTGCAGCACCCCCTCGGGGATGGTCTCCAGCACCCGGCGGTAGCGCTCCTCGCTGGCCCGCAGCCGCTCCAGCGCGCGGGCACTCGAGGACGCCAGCGCCAGCTCCCCCGCGATGTCGCGGGCCAGTTCCACCTCGGCGGTCGAGTAGAGCGAGCCGGGCGTCTCGCGGGTCAGGACCAGATAGCCCGCGTACGTGTTGTCGACGATCACCGGGCACAGCACCGCCGCGTGGATCTGGTGCTCGTCGCCGGCCAGTGGCTCGACGCCGTCCCCGGCGAGCACGATGGGCCGCCGGCTCGCCGCGAGGGTGGTCGAGAAGTCGTCGTCGGGCAGCTGGCCGGCGTGGTCCAGCACCCGGCCGAGCGACGCCGACCGCTCGTCGTCGATGTGGTGGTAGGTGATCGCGTCGTACCGTCCGTCGTCGTTCAGCAGCTGGACGCCGGCCCCGTCCCCGATCATGTCGGCCGCCGCACGGGCCGCGGTGGAGCGGACCTCGGCCGGATCGTTGGAGACCCGGCTGAGCGCCAGGGCAAGGTCGGCTAGCGCGTACCGGAGGGGGTAAGCCATGACACCCATGCGCACATGATCCGCGTCTCGTGGGGTGCGGGAGGCCAGTTCGCCAGGTTTGCAACCAAGGTTCATGCCATGACACGAAAGTGGCTGGTGAGACGGGCCCCCTCCGCTCCGGCCGCGGGCGTTTCGATCAGATGGAACGCGATCATCGGCGGCAGGCTCGGGTCGACGATCGCGTCGGTCTCGAACGGCAGCATCGACGTCGACACCACCCCTGGCGCGACGATCAGCGGCCGCCCGGCGAAGGTGGTCGCGGCCGGCGTGTGGGCGTGGCCGCACAGCAGCGCCACGATCTGCGGATGTCGCTCGACCAGGGCGGCGAGCCGCTGCTCCTCGAACTGGCGGATCCCGTCGACGAACGGCATGCCGAGCACGACCGGCGGATGGTGAAAGGCGATCAGCGCGGGCATCCCGGGGCGGGCGGCGAGGCGTACGTCAAGCCAGGCCAATGTGTCGTCGGAGAGCAACCCGTCGTGGCGCCCGGGGATGCTGGAATCGACCATCAAGATCAAGACCCCGCCGATTTCGTACGCCCGATCGACCGGCCCCACCGCACCGGAATCGTCGCGCAGCAGCGCCTTGCGGTACGGCTCGCGCACGTCATGGTTGCCCGGACAGAACAGCACCGGGAACGGCAGCTCGTCGAACAGGGCGCGGACCACCTCATATTCGGCGGGCTCGCCATGGTCGGCGAGGTCGCCGGTGACCAGCAGCGCGTCCGGCGGGGTCGGCAGCCGCGCGAGATAACGCACCACGCGGCCCGCGCGCTCGGCACTGCGCTCGTCGGAATCGATGTGGA
Organism: Actinoplanes sp. TBRC 11911; assembly: GCF_012933445.1. Lineage (GTDB taxonomy): Bacteria > Actinomycetota > Actinomycetes > Mycobacteriales > Micromonosporaceae > Actinoplanes. The sequence continues at coordinate 146,055 of NZ_JABBNC010000004.1, read as the reverse complement.
TGTCACTGGCATGGGCGAGGAGAAGCATGCGACGACGTTATGCGGGGCGCCGCCAGGGCCGCGACGGCCAAAGGTCTACGCGTGGCGCCAAAGGTCTACGCGTGCCGCCAAGGTGTACGCGTGCCGCCGAACGTCTGCGCGTGCCGCCAAGGTGTACGCGTGCCGCCGAACGTCTGCGCGCGGCGCCGCACCTCCACGTATGGCAGGTCCGCCGCCGGCGCCCACCCGTGTCACTGGGTGGGGTCGAGTTAAGCATCCGGGTACGACAACTTCTCGTGGTTATCCACCGGCCGTGTCCGTCCGGCCGCATTCAACAACCGGAACATCAAAACTCACGACATCCCGTCAGTGGGGGCGGGGCCGGGGAGTCGACGCCACCTCCCACGACGACGACGCCGCCTGCTTCTGGGACGTGCTCCGCGGCGTACACGGTAAGCAGTTCTTGGCGAGGCGGCTACCAAGGTGGAGTGACCGTCACCGCTTGCTCCGCGCCGATCCGCGGCTGGACGGTCACGCTGACCTATCCGGGCGCCGTGACCGTGCAGCAGGCCTGGATCGCGACGGTGAACGCGAGCGGCAGTCAGATTACGGCGACAAATGCCGCATATAACGGCACTTTGGGCGGCCGGCACGAGCACAAACTTCGGCTTCCTGGCGTCCGGCAGCCCGGTCACCCCCCACGATTGACTGCGCCGCAACCACCTGACCCATTCCGCAATCCTCTCTGGAGAGTTAGAGTCTGAAATGGGAGCGCTCCCACTCAGACTTGACCCAGCGGCGAAAGGAGGCACCCCTCGCCAAGCAGTGTGATTCCGGCGGTAATGCACGTTCGGCCGGGGACGAGGCGCCCACCTCGTTCCCGGCACACTCGCGCAGGGCGGGAAACGGTTTCGGCCGCGGGGGCGCCGAAACTTCCCGTCCAGCACACTCCGGAGCCCGGCCACCGAGGACGGCGGCGGCCGGGCCCCGGCCCCCAACACCGCCGCATGTTGGAGCCCCAACTTCCGAGGCGCCGGCCCTCACACCACCGCACACCAAGTCCCAACTCCCCGAGACCCTCACACCACCGCACGCTGAGCAGGCGTTGACCACCACCACGCCGCACCGCCACGTGCGGAGGCCAAGAGTTCGGCGGTGAGCGGCCGATGCGCGAGGACGTGCAGCACGGCGCGGCCCAGCCGTCGAGAGCAACGGGCGCAGCCGATCGTGTGCTGGGCGATCTCGACCGCAGGGGCCGCCGAGACATCCGCCCGGCATGATCTGGCGCCCGGCCGGCGAGGAAGACGGCGGCAGCCGGGCCCCGGGGCGCATGGTGCCGGTGCGGAAACGCCGCCCACACAGGCCACGGAACCGCAGCCGGCCACAATGGCGACCCATATGTCAGACATCGACCGAGCGTAAGGAAGTTGTTCACGCATCGTCCGCGTTCAGCTGTCATTCAGTCCACTGCGCACGCAGAGTCTTACCGATGCTACCGGGACGGGACGTGACGGCACGCCTCCCGCGGCGGCGTGCACCACCCCTACCCACGCCAATCACGGAGGACTCACACCGGTGTTGCGCTCCCGGTTTCTCGTCGTCGACAACCTACAGGGCGGCCGGATGCGCTGGTTCCTGGTCTCGTCGAACAATCGCCGGCTCGGCCAGGACGTCGCGCTCAGTGACAACTACTCGGATTGCCGGACGGCCGCGTTACGGGTCAAGCAAAACCGGGCCGAGCTCAAGCCGCACCTTTTCGCCAGCGACCGGGACGGCCGCTGGGCCTGGCGTGTCGCCCTCGACGACGTACCCTTGGCCACCGCGTGCCGGACTTATTTGCGAGTACGCGAGTGCGAGTACAACCTTTCGCGTTTCCTCCTGGCGTTGGAGGAAGCCGAAATCGTCGAGGGCGTTCGTCGTGTCGGCGACGCCGGCCGCCCGCTCAGCCGAAGCGACCGTTGACGTAATCGGCGGTGCGTGGATCCTGCGGGTCGTCGAACATGGCATCGGTCGGGCCGTGCTCCACGATGGAACCGGGCTGACCGCGCTCGGCCAGAAAGAAAGCACACTCGTTCGAGACTCGCGCCGCCTGCTGCATGTTGTGTGTGACGATGACGATCGTCACCTCCGAGACGAGCTCGGCGATGGTCTCCTCGATGACACGGGTCGATGTCGGGTCGAGTGCCGAGCACGGCTCGTCCATGAGCAGCACTCGCGGGCGAATGGCGAGCGAACGGGCGATGCAGAGCCGCTGCTGCTGGCCGCCGGAGAGGGCGCCGCCCGGTTGGCGAAGCCGGTCGCGGACCTCACGCCACAACCCGGCCTTGGTCAGGCACTCCTCCACCAGCATGTCCTTGGCGCCACGGCGCACCTTGAGGCCGGTGAGCTTGAGGCCCGCGACGACGTTGTCGTAGATCGACATGGCGGGGAACGGGTTCGGCTTCTGGAAAACCATGCCGATCTGCCTGCGTGCCTCGGTGAGCCGCCGCGAGGAATCGTAGATGTCCTCGGCGTCCAGCAGGACTTCCCCAGCCAGGCTGGCCCCCGGGACGAGCTCGTGCATCCGGTTCAGGATCCGCAGGAAGGTGGACTTCCCGCAGCCGGAAGGCCCGATGAGCGCGGTGACCTGACCGGCACGCATGTGCAATGACACACGGTCGAGCACCTGGTGGTCACCGAACCAGGCGCTGATCTCGCGCGCGTCCAGCCCGGCCAGATGCCCGGAGGGGTCGACGGCCGGAGCCCACTCGAGCGTGTCCTTGTAATCGTTCACTTCGACATTCCTCACATCAGGTTCGGCAACAGGCGGGCGATCTGGTCGGCAGTCGCCACGCTGAGGAAACTCAGCACCGGAACCGACACCGTCCACACCTGCCAGCGGCCCCAGTGCAGCCGGGTCCAGGCGATCAGGACGGCGGCGAGCACCAGCGCCTGGCCCCACAGGACGAGCTGCATCCACGCGAACTGGTCGGTGCCCATCGCCAGCTCGGCCGACGACAGGTCGTGCCGGGTAAGGGGGTTCGCCGGCGTCGGCATCGCCGCGGAGACCAGGTCCGCGTCGACGCGAAGCACGCCGGCGGGCAGGAAGGGCGAGCCGTCGGCGGTGGTCAGGGTCAACCGTCCGCCGCCCGCGGCGAGCGGCGGCGGGAGCGGATCGCCGCCGCGCCGCACGCCTCGCACCCGGTACGTCGAGACGCCCTGGCCGGTGGTGACCGTGACCGTGTCACCCGGGTTCAGCCTGGAGAGTTTGCCGAACGGCCCACCGTACGTGCTGGCCCGGCCCATCACCACCGAGGTGCCGGACTGGCCCGGTAGCGGCGTCGTGCGGAGGTGGCCCGGTCCGTCCCGCAGGATCGACCCGGTGGTGCCCTCGAAGACGACCTCGCGGAGTCCGATCCGCGGGATGGACAACAACGTCACCGCGGTCCCGGGGTCGAGCAGCCGCTTCGGGTCGTCCGGGCGGGTGGCCGCGACCGGCGCGGTGGCCTCCGCCAGGGTCTTGCGGAAGTTGGCGTACGCGGTCAGCTGAGCCCGCGAATGGTGCAGCGAGGAGATGGCTCCGGTGTACGCGACGAACACGAAAAACGTCGCCGACAACAGAAGCATGGCGGTCGACGCCACCTGCCACGGTGACGGCAACGATTGCCGGGAGCCGCCGCTGGGACGGCCGGACGGCGGCGCGGGCGCCGTCGGGCGCACGGGCGGGGGCGCCGCCGGACGGCGGCCTTCGACGACGGCGGTCATCCGCGATCACCGCCGGGTCCGGCGATCTTTCGCCGGCGGCCCAGCCGGCGCAGCACCACACCGCCCCCGATCAGGACCGCCCCGGCCAGGCCGATCCCCATGATGTTCAGACCGGTACGCGGGAGCGAGCCGAGCCCGTGACCACCGGAATTGTCCGAGCCGTCGCCGGGCGCCGCGGTGCCACCGCCCACCGGCACCGAGACGACGATGGTGACGGTGAACGCGAAGCTCGCCGTACGCCGCGACGTGTTACCGGTGAACCGCAGAGTCTGGCTGCCCGCTCCGAGATCGGCCGGCAGCGAGACGTCCAGTTGCGACTCGCCGTCCTGGCCGGCGGTGACCGTACCCAACGAGCGCGCGGGAGCGAGAGTGGCGTTCACCGGTTCACCGGCGGCGAACCCGGTACCCGTACACGAAAGCTGGTCACGCGGGTGCAGGGTGGGGTTGGCACCCAGGGCCTTGCCGTCGGCGCCGGCGCACGTGAGGGTGACCGGCTGAGCCGGCGGCGTGGTGTGCTCCGGCACCGTGACCGAGACCGATGGGCCGTCGTCCGCCCATGCGCTCGACGCCGGGCCGAACAAGCCGGCGACGGTGAGGGCCAGCCACGCGCCGGCACTGGTCATACGTCGGTAGGGCATGGCTCCTCAATCGGGGTCGGGTGCGGCGAGCGACGTCGCATCGCCGGCATGGTGGGAGTCGACGAGTTCGGGGCCGTCCGAGGGATCGCCGTCGCGGACCGGTGCCGGCTCGAGGAGTTCCGCTAGGGCACCCGCCTGGCGCCCGCGGTCCTCGGCGGCGGCCAGCTTGGCGCGCATGCGACGACGGCTGATCCGAATCCACCACCACACGCCGAGCGCGATCACGATGAGGATCAGCAACAGCACGATCTGCGGCCACGGTGTCGCCCACAGGCCGACGGTCTGCGCGACCGGGGTGAGCGCCGCGGACATCTTGGGCGCGTGCGACGCGGGTCCCGGAGTGACCGTCACGTGTGCCTTCAGCGGGCCGACGGGCTGGATCCCGGACAGGTGAGCGGTGACGCGCACCGAGTCGCCGGGCAGCACCACCGCCAGCGCGTCCGGCCGGACCGTTTCCTCGGTGCCGAACGGACCGGTGACGGACACGGCCTGGGCGGCCGACAGTCGCACGTTGCCGGTGTTATGCACCGTGTAGGCGACGGTGGCACCGCCGGCACCGAACGGATTGGCGGTCCCCTTATAGCTGGCCGAGACCGACTCGATGCCGAGCGCCGGGGTCAGCGCGCCGACGATGCGGACGTAGGCGGCGACCGCGAACCGGCTTTCTCGGCTGACCTGGCCTTCGGCGGCCTTTTCGGTGACCGAGGCGATCAGCCCGCCGGCGTGGTCCCCGGGCGTGGCATTAGCCGGCACGTTGATGGTGAAGGGCTCGATCACCTGGCTCCGGGCCGGCACCTTCACACTGCCGTGCGCGAGCTTGGTCCAGACGCCGAGGTCGGTCGGTTTGACGGCAGCGGTGGCCACGGAAATCTTGCCGTCCGCCGTGGTGACCCCGTCCGCGGCGTACACCCGGAAGGTGACCGGCGCGGCGCCGAGGTTGGTGATGCTGACATAGTCGTGCACCGTCGCGCCGGGACGCACGTTCTCGTACGAGTATTGGTTGCGGCCGTCCACTGTGGTGGCATTTGCCGGCGCCACCGACCATCGCACCGGCGAGGATTTCGAAGCCGGGCTCTTACCGGCCGACGGGGATGGCGTCGGGGTCGGAGCCACGGAGGGCGCCCCGATCGCGGGTGTGGCGGCAGCCGCGCTGGTCACGACGACGGCGACGGCCGCCATCAGGTGCCAGACACGGTGGGCCCGCGCACGACTGGTCATCGAAGGTTCTTTCCCCTCATACCGGATCGGGTCTCATGAAACGGCCGAGGCGGGGCAGGCGCGAGACGCACCTGCCCCGCCTTCGGCTACTAGCTGGGGCTACCCATGAGGGTCACGGTCAGGTCGGCGGAGTAGGAACCCGCCGCCGCTTCCGCGGGAACCTCCAGGTCCAGCGTTCCGCCCAGGGTGGCCGATCCGGCACCCTTTCCGGCGGCCGCCGAGGCCAGCGTGGCGGCATTCGCCAGGCCCGGAGCGGCGGGCGTCACGTCGGCGCCCTTGACCACGTCCGCCTTCTCGTTCTGCTCGACCACCTTCGGCGCCCAGCCCAGCTGCTTGGCCGCGATGGTGCCGTTGTCGCCGGTGAAGTCGCTCGTCGTGCCGTCCACGTGCCAGCCGGCGAGCTGGTCGCGCTCGTCGGTCACCGTGATCTCGCTCAGGTCGCCCTTGAAGGACAGCTGACCCTCGGCCACCTGGTCCAGCGTCACCGGGTCGCTGCCGACCTCCATGGTGAGGGATCCGTTGCCGCCGCCGATACTCGGAACCGTCACGTTGATCTGCTGACCACCGGTCGAGCTGCCGTCCTCGGCGGTGACCTTGACGGTCACGGCGTCCGAGGTGGACTCCTTGAACGCGTCGGGGTCGGTCGGCTCGAACTTCGCGGTCAGCGAGTGGTCGCCCGCCGACAGCGTGTCCACCGTCTTGGTGGCGGTCCCGCCGGACACGGCCACGGTGCCCAGCGAGTTGCCGCCGTCGAAGTACTCGACCGAACCGGCGGCGCCCTCGCCGCCCACCGTCGCGGTCAGCGTCACGTCGTCGCCGGCCTTGGCGTTGGTCGGGTCGGCGGTCAGCGTCGTGGTGGTGGCGACCGCTCCGGTCTCACCGCCACCCTCGACGACGTTCCAGGTCTTGTCCTCGAGGTTGACGTGCACGGGGGCACTGGCGCCGACGCGGAAGTCGAAGTCGCCGTTGTAGCACAGCAGCGCGAACTCGTAGTCGCCGGACGGCAGCGCGCCGTCAACGTAGTTCGCCATGGCAGTGGCGAGGCTGTCCCCCACGCCGAGCGGACCGCTCAGCTTGGTGTCGGCCACGTCGAAGACGCTGTTGGTCAGCGGGACGAACGCCCCGCTGTCGCTGAGGAGCGAGACCTGAGCCAACGCGCGGAAGTCCTCCGGGCATGCGTTCGCGCTCGCGAAGCTGCTGCCGATCGGGTTGGCGGTCGTCGATCCGGCGGCCGGGGTGATGGTCAGCCCGCCGGGGCCACTGACTGGCGCGGCCTGCGCTGCCGTGGCGAACAAGGTCGTCCCGGCCAGCACCCCCACGGCCAGCATTGCGGCCCGACGGACAGTGTCATGTGCGTTCATCGTCTGCCTTCTGTCTTGATTCGGGTGGTGGCACCGGGTGCCCGGCCGGCGGTGTGTTTCCGGTCGGGCGCCCGGGGTCGTTCAGTTACCGGTCAGGCGGTGGTGCATTACCACTGAGCCGAGCTGAAGGCGCGCAGCTCAGGGGCGATCTGGCCGCAGGTGTGGCCCTTCGGCGCGTTGTTCAGCAGGCCGAACCCGTACGTCTGGATGACGGCCGTGCGGGCGCACATACGCAGCGGGTTCGAGGGCGTCTGGTTGACGAAGGTGTTGTAGAGCGGCGTGCCCGTCGCCGTGGTGGCCGAGAACGGGATCACGTTGTAGACCTCGCGGAGCAGGTCGCTCGGGAAGCTCTGGTTGAGCACACCCGCGGCGGTCGGCGCCACGCCGTCGATCTTCTGCAGGATCGCGCCGTGGCGACGGTCGCCGTGGCCGGTCGCCTGAGCAATCCACTGCGCGGTCGAGAACGGCATGATCGCGCTGTGGTCCAGGCTGACGGCGGTGCCGTCGTGCTCCTGCACGGACGCCGTGGCGCCACCGGCGGTCGGCGTGTAGGTGTCGGACACCCACGCCGGCGGGGTGGTGCCGTTGAAGCCCAGGGCGGTCGAGAAGAAGCTACGGGTACCCGAGCCGGCCTGCGGGATCAGCAGGTGGATCGTGGTGCCCTGGTTGCCGTCGGCCGGGTTCGGGTCGTACGTGACGCCGTCGGTCGCCTTGGCAGCCGTGCCGTTGGCGTACATCCCCTTGAGCTGGGCCAGGGTGAAAGCGCCCTTGATCAGGGTGGCGTTGCTGCCCGTGGCCGGGCCCGTCGCCGTGGTAACGCCGTCCAGACCGAACGGCACGTACTGCAGCAGACCGGACGAGCTGGCGTTGGCGCCCGGGCCGCTGGACGAACGCGCGAAGTCGAAGCACAGCGAGCCCAGCGCGGGAACCGTGGCCCCGGCGCCGGCCGCGTAGGTGGCGGTGGTGCTGGCCGGGTAGCCCGCGGTGTTGCTCAGCGACCGGCGCAGCGCGGTCACGCCCTCGCCCGAGCCGTTCGGCCGGGACACGCCCGTACAAGCGGTCGTGCTCTTCGGGGTGATCGGGTCATGGACCGTGGTGCCGCCCGTGATCGCGTTCCACGATCCGATCGTCGCCGGCGCGAGGGCCTTCGCCATCGCGTCCATCACGTCCTGAGTGGTGTCCGAACCGGCGCCGGCGATCGTCGTGGGAGCCGCCGGGTCGGCGAACGCGGGACCGGTGGCGCCGAGGACGGCGCTCGCGATCACGGCGCTGCCGGCCGCAGCGACAAGGAAGCCTTTCAGCTTCATTTCTTAACCCCTTTCAGGGTCCCTTGCCCGATCTGTTTAATCGGGCTGAGAAAATACTTGCTCACGGTCAGCGACGAACGGAACCTGCTTTTGTGGTCCATCAGGGGATTCCGAATGCACGCCAACATTAATGGGAGGTGACGAATGGAGAATTGGAATTGGTATCCAAATGCGGCAATCGGTTCATTACCCGTCGACTGTCCGTCGTCGGCGCATGAATCGCAGCAAAAGGCCGCCGAGACTGCCGGCCCCGCTGGCGATCAACGCTCCGACCAGGACCCAGCGGATGAGGCCGAGGGTGTCGTTCGCGGTGGAGCCGGTGGAGGCGGCGAGCCCGGCCGGTGGCTGGCTGATCGTGGCCCCCGTCGGGACCGGGCCGGTAGTCGGCGGTTTCCCCGGATCAGGAACGCCGGTGGCAGCGTGACTCGGCGACGTCACGGTGGAAGACGGGTGCGACGGCGTCGACGGCTGAATCACGCCCGGCTCGGACGGGACGGGCTTGCCGTCGGCAAGCATGCGCAAGACGGTTGCCCCGGCCTTCGTCGCGGCGCGAAGTCCGGCCGGCAAGGGTAGATAACCGGGCGGAAGCTGGCCTACCTCGACGCCCGAAACCTGCCCTTTGTCCGCCGCGTAGTCCAACAGCGCGGCGGAGTCACGCAGAGCGGCCGGATCCTGATTGAGACGAACCGCGGCGTAGACGACCCGGGTGAGCGGGTACGCGTCTGGCCCGAGGTTGGCGGGATCGACCTGCATGAGCTTGTGACTGTCGGGCCGCGCCTGCGCCACGGCTGCTCCGAGGCTGGCCGCCGAAGGGGCCACGCAGTTGCCGTCCGCAGTGCACAGATCCGCGGTCGGCAAGCCGTACTTGGCGCTCACCGCTGCGTCGGTGATCCCCCAGGCGAAGCGCTGGCCGACCGGGGCCGCCTGTGCCTTCGCCCAATAACCGGCGTCGCCGCTCGGCGACAGAGCCGCCGGATCCCAGGTACCGGGCGTGCCGGCGGTGAGGGCGCGCTGGATGTGAAGCCCAACGTCATCGAGGTTGCTCGCAAACGGAATGTAGTCGACCGAGTTGATGCACGGGTCGGCCGCAGGATTTTCGCTGTGCGGCGCCGAGGGGTCTTTGCTGCGCGTGCAGATCTTGCTGTCGCGCGGGTAACCGGTGGCCGGTGGGGGCTGATCCAGGTCGAGGTCCTGCAGATCCGAGTTGACCACCATTCCGGTCGCGTCGGGTTTACCGCCGAGCCAGTCCCGCGTGCCCTGGTCGGACTGCACCCAGGCCCATACCGATTGGTTGACTGCCGACTCGTCCGCCGTGGTCATCGGAGCCGTCGTGTAGCTGAGGCCGGGGCGCGCGATGTCGGGGTTGAGGTCGTGCCATTTCGGGTCCGCGGTGATGTTGACATACACCGTCTTCATCCAGTCCGGCTGTTCGAAATACGTCGAGTTCGCCGAAATCGCGCCGCCGGGAAGATCGCCCTTGTAGGATTGCGTCAACGACTTCGCTACCAACTCTGGATTGACTTTGACCTGCCGTATCTGCTGAACGGCGTTCTCGGATTGGGTGTCGATACGGAAGGCGAACGTCAATCCCGTTATCGCTACCGGCGTGTACAACACCGCCGGCCCCCCATCGGGAAACGTGATGGCGCCGGTGGTGAACGCCATCCCGGCCGCGCCCGCAGCATCGCTGCCGAGCTCCGTCGCATTCGTGTCGTCCGCGGTGGCGGCGAAGCTGTAGACCGAGCCTCCGTTCTGGCAGAGCGCTGGTTGCCACGACTGGATCAGACCGGCGACCAACTCGGTCCCGACCATGGGCCGCACGGCACTTTCCTGCGAGCAGGTGTCGTTGGTGGGCACGAAGTTCAGTCGGACCTGCAGACGCTGCGCCCAAGCGGTGGAGCCGAGGGCCGATTGGTTACCCAGACGCTGCGGTTGGTTGTTCGGGTGCACGTTGCCGCGCGGGACGACCACCAGCCAGCAGCTTCGCGGGGAATTGCCGGCCGCGGCGTTGGGAGCGCCACAGCCCAATCCGCCGGCTTCGCGATTCGTCTGAACCTCGAAATGTTCTTCTCCGGTACCGTCCGCGGAGGTGATCCCGGCCGGGATCTCGTTGGTGGATTGGGCGTTGAAATATTCACTCAGCGACGGAAGGTCAGGGTGCAGAGAGTCGGCGTCGCGAAGGTAGATCTTATCCGTCGTATCGACCGGGATGAAAGGCACCGAATAGATGCCGCTCTGGTTCAGCACCGCCGGCGGCACATGTTCCGGGTGATCTTTTTCAGCCGGGTCGCAGCCGCTGGGCGATGCCGGGTTGTCACCACAGAGCACTCCGGTACGACTGTCGTCAACCTTGACACCGCTACTGGCTGCATCGGGAAGACTCACCGCGTTGAAGCTGCCCCATTGACAGTTCTCTGGGTCGGGTCCCTTCTCCGAGTCTCCGTAACACTGCATCATCTGCAGGTAGTCACCACTGATGTTGCCCGGTGGTGTCGGCGTCGCGCCGGACCAGCTGACCTGCACAGATTGGTGAGTCAGGCCGGAGGTCTGACCGACGGTCAGGCTCAGATTCCCGAAGCCGTCCCACAAGTCGTCGAGGAAAGCCCCGGACGAGCCCTTCGGCTGGCGCGGAGTCACAATCGTCTTGTTGTCGGTGCCGGTGAGGCCGTCCGCCCAGTGAACGGTCACCGCGGAGTCGGTGGTTCCGAACCCGCTGATCGGGTCGATCGCGGCGCTTGCGGGCCGGGTCGCGGCGAACGGGTCCACCACCGTCAGCGTGCCCGCGACCACGAGCGCGGCAACGGCCGCGACGGCCCGTCGCAACGGGGTCATGCGTGCCCTCCGGGGTTCGTGAATCGATCCGACCGCCGCCGGCGTCGCATGCCGCCCAGCGCGATCAAGGGCGGCCCTAGCGTCAGCGCGACCAGCAATGCGCCGGCCAGCACCATGAGAGCGACGCGGAATCCGTCGCCAAGACCGGCCTCCGCGGACACCGGGTCGGCGAACACGTCGGACTGGCCGGCGCCACCACCACCGCTGCCGGCCGCGGCACAGTCGCCGCTATCCGCATCACATGCGGTCTGCTGCCCGGTCGCACCGTTGCCACCGTCCTGGGTAGCGGCTTTCGTCGAATCGGGGTTGTTCGGGTCGTTGCTACCGGGCGTCTTCCCGCCTCCCGGTGTGCCGGACCCGTTGCCGGGCGCTTTGGTCCCGTTCGACCCGTTGGTGGCGGGGGTGTCCTGGTCTTTTGACCCCCCGGTGCCGGTCGTGCACTGGGTCGGCCCTTGCTTGTCGCAAGCGGGCGGATTGGGGTCCTGGGTGACCAACAGGTTGGTGCCGTTCGTGGTGAACGTGGGGTTGTGACAGGACTGGACGCTGATGTTGCCGATGTTCGCGCCAGGAATCTTCTTGAGCTGGGCGAACCCGGCCTCCACGAGGTTGATGGGTAACGCCGAGTAGCCGAGCGAGTTGACCTGCGCCTGTCCCTGGCAAAGGGCGTACTTGCCGAAGTCCGCCAGCGTCAGCCCCTTGGCCTTGGTGATCGGCGCATTGGTCGAGGTCGGCATGATCATGTACGAGTAGCCGGAGAGCGGGTAGGTACGCTTGTCCGGGTTGACGTACACCTGGGACAGGTCCTGCGTCAGGTACACGTTCGGATCGTTTGCGTTGTTGTTGATCCGCGCCTTGAGCAGCGACACGGCGACGTGACCCGCGGTCGGCTCGGTGTAGTAACCGGCCTTGTTGAGCATCTTCGCGACCGGGAACCCGGCGTTCTTGGCATACGAGTACTGGACATAGCCGATAGTGCCGACGGCATCCTTCTGCTTCACGTAGCCCGCGACGTTGGCGTCGCCCAACTGGGCCACCATGCCGCGGCCGGGCACGATCGGGTACACCGAGGTCTGGGTGCACGGCGTGCGGTGGGCAGCCGCGCAGTAGTCATTCCACAGGGAACCCTGGGTAGCGACCATCCACTGAGTTAACTGGGCGGTGGCGCCGGAGCCGTCGGACCGTACGACCGGAACGATTTTGATCCCGGGGAGACGCAATTGTGGATTGTCGGCGGCGATGGCCGGGTCGTTCCACATCTTGATCACACCGGTGAAGATCTTCGTGATGGTGGCACCCGACAATCGCAGATTCGTCACCTGCCGGGTACCGATCTTCAGGTTGTACATGAACGTCGTGCCACCGGCGGTGACCGGCACGTAGACAAATGGATGCTGGGCGGTCGGCGGCGGATCTTCGTTGTTGCCGTCCTTGACCCCGTACGCGATGTCGGAGGCGGCCCAGTCGACCGTGCCGACCCGGAACTGGTTCCGGCCGTCGGACGAACCCAGGCCGGTGTAATTGACGTTCATGCCAAACTGCGCGACGTTACGCCGCCAGGTGTCGATCGCGTTCTGCGACCAGGTCGACCCGGCGCCGTTGATCGTCACGTAACCGGCCGCCGCCGCTCCCGGCGGCCGGATGGCGAGGCCCACCCCGGCGGCCAGCAGCACGGCGCAAGCCATCGTGAGCCAGCGACGCAACAAGCCACGTCGAGACGGGTTGATCATGAGAATTCTCCCTGTGCCTCGCCTGTCGGGGCAGTCGTTTGGCCGGCGAACCGGTTCAAGTCGCGCCGGGACGCCGCGGCACGACGACGCTGCTGGCGTCTGCTGAGCTGGCCCGGCCCGCGCCCACCGATGACGCGGGCGATCGCGAACAACACCAGGACCAGGACCAACAAGGTGGTGGCGGTGCCGAAACCGCGGGCCACCATGTTGTCCTGAGAGTTCTGCACGAGCGTGTAGGACAGCAGCGGCAGGCTCATCATCGGACCGTGCACCGGATCGGCGTTCACCTGCGCGGTCGCTCCAGCGGTGATCAGCACCGGACTGGTCTCGCCGATCGCCCGGGCGGCACCGAGGATCACCGCCGTGGCGAGCCCGGACCGGGCCGTCGGCAGCACCACATAGCGGACCGTGCGCCAATGTCCGGCACCGAGCGCGTACGACGCCTCGGTCAAGTTGCCCGGAACGAGCCTCAGCACGACGTCCGACGCGCGGATGATGATCGGCAAGATGGTGACCGACAGGGCAAGCGCCGCTGCGAGACCAGACTTCTCCATCCCGAAGATCAAGATGAGGGTCGCGAAAATGAACAGGCCGGCCAGCAGGTCGGGCAGCGCTGTCATCGCCTCCACCACGGTCCGCACGAATCGGGGGAAGCGCCCCGGGATCTCATGCAGGAACACCCCGCCGAGCAGGCCCAGCGGCACCGACACGGCCAGTGCGATGCCCAGCTCGATCAGCGTGCCGATGATGGCGTGTTTGATACCGCCCACGGTGAGCGGGTCGAGTGGCCCCGCATCGTGCATGTCCTGCGTGAAAAAGTTGAGATGCCGCAGGGCGGTCGCACCTCGGACGAACGTGTAGACGATCACGAAGACCAGGACGGCGAACAGCACCAGCGCCAGCGAGTGCACAATCACCGTGGCGATCCGGTCCCACATGGTCGGCCGGTTCTCGTCGAAGGACACCAGCAACGCATAAGTGCCGACGAAGATGAACCAGCTCACTATCACGTAGCCCAGCGCCCCGGTGAACGGACCTATCTGAAGCCAGAGCAGACCGGTGGTGGCGGACGCGGCAGCCAGGCCGCCGACCAGCGCGAAGACATCGCTCTTGCGAAATCCGCCCAGCTTCCGGCGGGTCTGCGTGGCGCTCGATCTACCCCGCTCGGGAATCGAGGTCCGCGGTTCAGTTTTCTGGTCGAGCACGGTCATCGGTTCACGCCTCGCTTACCGCGCCGGAACGCGACCTGGCCACGATGGACGCCGCGGCGAAGTTCACCAGCAGCGTCAGCGCGAACAAGGCCAGTCCCGCGGCCATCAGCGCACTGAGCGCGAACGGGCTCGACTCGCCGTAGTGCAGCGCGATGAGGCTGGAGACGCTGGAGGTCCCGTTCTCGAAGATGTGCGGCTGGATCTTGAAGACCGGCGAAATGATCAGGACGACCGCGATCGTCTCGCCCAGCGCCCGGCCCAGGCCGAGCATGATGCCGCCGATGAGCGCGCCGCGGCCGAACGGCAGCACGACACTCCGGATCATGCCCCAGCGCGTCGCACCCAGCGCGTAGGCGCCCTCGCGCTCGCCGGGCGGCGCCTGGCTGAAGGCCTCGCGCATCACCGAGCAGGCGATCGGCGCCACCATGAGCGCCACGACGAGCCCCGCGATGAACGTGCTCGACGTGTAAAGGGTTTCCGGTGTCAGCGGGTCGTGCCGTTGGACTCCGCTCACCTTGAAAAGCGGAATCCATCCGAACCAGTCGGAGATCCACCGGGAGAGGCCGAGCACCCGCCACTGCAGGAAATACGCCCCCCACAGCCCGTAAACCACGCTGGGAACCGCGGCCATCAGGTCCACCAGGGCAACCATCAGACGTCGTACGCCGGGTGGTGCCATCTCCGAGATGTAAAGCGCGACACCGACGGCCAAAGCGGTGGCCACCACGATCGCCACGATCGCGATCAGGACCGTGCCGACCATGACCGCCGCGATGCCGAAGCCACCGCCGTCCGGGTTCCAGTCCTGGGTGGTGACGAAGCTGAAGCCGGCCTGTCGCAACGCTTGCAGCGCACGATAGGTCAGGAACGTACCGACCAGCGCCATGATGAGCAGGACAAGCAGACCCCCACCGCGGGCGACACCTCGGAAGACGCGGTCCGGCCACTCGAGGTTCGCCTTCAGGCGCACCCGCGGCTGCGGGCCCTGCCGCTCCGGGGCCTCCACTAAGACGTCGCTCATCGCGCACTCACCGGCACGTGCCAGTCGGGCAGGCCGCGGACCGCATCGACAACCTCGGCTCCGGCCACCGCTCCGACGAACCTCCTGGCCGCGTGCCGGGCGCCCTGCTCCTGCTGGTAACGCCGGCCCGCCGCGACGACCACCCCGTCCAGCGCCCCGCGCCAGCTGAACCGCCCGGTCAACCGGTCGTTGACCACGTCGGTCGCGATCCTGGTGCTGCCGCTGCGCACGTCCCGGACGGCTTGGCGGCACAGGTCGGCGGCCGGGAACCGGAACGCGCTGCGCGCCAGCTCACGGTTGTTCCCGGTCATCAGCCGCCAGCCGAACCAGTCCGTGGAGGTTTCCGGCACCGTGGCCGCGACCGGCCACCCCAGCCAGCTCGGCGCCGACGAGGAAGGCAGCAGGTGGACCAGGAATCTGACTCCGGTCGACTGTCTGGAAAGGACGGAGTCCCTATGCTGACTCACGTCCAGGAACCTTAGTGGGGCCTTAACAACCGAGTCCGCAACTTGATTGGAACCGCAAGTGAACATCCAGTGGGATGCCTAGGAGGCGAACGCCACCACCGTTAGACCGGCGGTTCCACCCAGAGCCGTTCCGAGGCACACCACGACGGCCAGTTCGCGCATCACCAGGCCGGCCACCTGGATGCCCAGCAGGCCCTGGATCCGCAGGTCGGCCAGCTCGGGGCCGCGGTCGCGCACGGATGACCAGCCGGCGTCGGCCACCACGAACGCGGCCAGCAGCACGGCCAGCCCGGTCGCCGCGGTGTCGCCCGGCGACTGGTGCGTGCCAAGAAGAAGGACCAGTTCCCAGCCGCCGATCGCCACCGCCGCCAGGCAGAGCAGGGTGCGGCCCGGGATCCCGGACAGCTGCACGATCGCCGCGCGCAGCCGGCCACGAGCATGCGGAAACGACATCGTGGAGCCACGTGGCGACCGGTCCGAGTGTGCTCGCGCACTGGCCCGCCACGCCGGGACCAGAGCCGCCGCCAGGCCGACCGCCAGGGCCGTCGGCGCCTCCGGCACCAGGTCTGACGAGACACCGGTGGTCAGACCGGCGAGAACCGTGCCGAGCACACCGGCGCTGAGCGTCAGCAGGCTCACCTCGGTCAGCAGATAGCTCAGGATCTCACCGGGCAGCAGTCCCAGCGAAGCCTGCTGTCGCAGCTCCGGGGCCAGCGTCGCGGTAGAGGCGAGCGTCGCGTGGGCGATAGCCAGTCCGCAGAGGAGCAGCAGGACGGGATGGCCGCGCGAGGCGGTAGTGGACGTCATTATCACCAGCACGAGCGTCACGGACCGCCATGGATGCGCACGCAACCGTTGCCAGGTCAGCCACATCAACGCCGCGGGAAAGGCCATCGGTCGTCGCCCCCATGCGCCCGGCAGAAATGGCTATGCCGAAGGCTCGCACTCCCCGGATCGCCGGGGCAACCATCGGGCGAGGTCTTCCCGTCCTCGCCATGTGCCGCTCATGCGTTTGCAACGCCTCAGATCACGGGCGCCGGCCGTTCGATCCATTGCCTGGCGGCCGCCCGGGCCGCCGGCCCCACGTCGGCACGGACGTCGGCGACGACGACACCGGCCCGCAGGCGCACCACCCGCGGCGCCCGCGCAGCCGTCGCCTCGTCGGCGGTAGCCAGCAGTAACGCCGTGCCGTTCGCCGTGGTCAGGCGCTTCAGGAGGTCGAGAATCTCGGTCGCGGCCCGCCGATCCAAGCCGGCGACGGGTTCGTCGGCGACCACCAGGCGCGGCTGGTTCGCCAGTGCCCGCGCCAGCACCACCCGCATCCGCTGCGAGCCGGACAGCCGCGACGCCCGCACCCGGACCGCATCGGCCATGCCGACCGCGTCGAGAAGGCGGAGCGCCCGCTCGTAGGGGTCGAAGCTCACTCGCTGGTGCAGCAGCGGGAACACGACGTTGTCGACCACGGTGAGCGCGCTCATCAGGACAGAGCCGGCGGAGACGACCCCGATGCGACGCCGTAGCCGGGTGGCCCGGTGACCGGGCACCGACTCGGTGCGCACACCGTCGATGACCACGCTGCCCGCATCCGGGCGGTCCTGCGCGGAGGCCAGACGAAGCAGGGCGGTCTTGCCGGAATCGGCGGGCCCGGTGATGGCGACCGCCTCACCCGGGTGAACGGCCAAAGTGATGTCGTGGAGCGGTCGGTGGCTGACGTGGACGAACCTGATGACTGCTTCCGAGCCCGAGGCCGGCGACAGGGAGCCGTCGTCGCCCGGGCCCGGCTTCCCCCGTAGCCGAAGCATGCCCACCATGATGCCGCACACCGGCGGGACCATCCGACCCAGCGTTTTTCACCTGTTCGTAGGATGGTCGAATGCCATACGCGCACGGACTGCTCGCGCTTCTCGCCGAGGGTGACTGCTACGCGTGGAGCCTGCGCGGAGCGGTCGAGGCCGCGCTGGGCCGCGACTGGAGCGGCGCCTCCCGCAGTCACGTGTACGCGATCCTCAAGCCGCTGATGAAGAACGGCCTGATCACCGCCGTGCCGGAAGGTCATCCGGACGTCACCACCCACGCCATCACCGAGGCGGGCCGCGCGGAGCTGTCCCGCTGGCTCGACGAGCCGACGGTCCGCGCCGCGGGATACCGCGACGACTTCCAGCTCAAAGTCATGGCCACGGCGCTGCGCGGACCGGCCGAGATCCACCGGATCTGCGGGATCCAGCGGCAGGCACGAATGCACGAGTTGCAGGTGCTGCACGCCGTCCGGGACGAGGAATCGGTCGACGGCGGTCTCGTCGCCTGGAACGCCGAGGTGGCGATCGGCTACCTCAACGCCGACCTCGCGGCAATCGAGGCGGCCGAATCCCGGGCGGAGCAGATCGCCCGGGAAGTACGCCGGCTGGTCACCCCGTTCCTGTACGGCCAGGATGCGGATGACGAACGGAAAACCGCGTGAGCGAGCTCAGGTGAACAGCGCGCTCACTGACTCGCCGTTGTGGATCCGGCGCATCGCCTCGGCCAGCGCCGGCCCCACCGACAGAACCGTCAGCTTGTCGGTGCGATTCCGCGGCGGGATCGGCACCGTATTCGTGCAGACGATTTCCTCGATCTCCTTCTCGGCGGACAGCCGTTGCAACGCGTCCGCCGCGAAAAGGCCGTGCGTGCACGCCACCCGGACGCTGCGCACATTTCGCTCGCGCAGGCGGGCCAGCAATTCGAAGACCGTACTGCCCTTGGCGATCTCGTCGTCCAGGATGATGACGTCGCGGTCGGTCACGTCGCCGATCACCGAGCTGATCACGACCTTGTCGTCGGCGAAACGCTGCTTCGCGCCGGCCGCCACGTCGATGTCGAGCATCCGCGCGAACGCCGCCGCCTCTTTCGCATTACCCAGGTCGGGGGACACCACGACGGTGTTGCTCAGGTCGTAGCCGCGGAAGTGGTGGGCCAGCTCGCGCAGCGCGTGCAGATGGTCGACCGGGACACTGAAGAATCCGTGCACCTGCGGCGAATGCAGCGTCATCGCGAGCACCCGGTTCGCCCCGGCGGTGGACAGCAGATCGGCCACCAGCCGCCCGCCGATGGAAATGCGCGGGGCGTCTTTCTTGTCGCTTCTCGCGTACGCGTAATGCGGCAGCACCACGGTGATTCGCCCGGCGGACGCGCCACGCGCCGCGTCGAGCATGAACAAAAGCTCGACCAAATTCTCCTGTACGGGCGGGACCAGCGGCTGGATCAGGAAAACATCGCGTTCCCGGCAGTTGCCT
This sequence comes from Actinoplanes sp. TBRC 11911, assembly GCF_012933445.1. Taxonomy (GTDB): domain Bacteria; phylum Actinomycetota; class Actinomycetes; order Mycobacteriales; family Micromonosporaceae; genus Actinoplanes. Next base: position 127,281 of record NZ_JABBNC010000004.1, on the reverse strand, counting down.
TGGAGCTGCACCTCGATGCAGTCGTTCGCGAATCGGGACGTCTTGGTGGGCAGCAACGGAACGCCGAGATGCAGGCAGATCTCGGCGGCCAGCTCAGGATGGGCAGAACCGGAGAAAACGGCGATATCGCGCACGGCAGCCACTGTAAAAGGCTAGCTCGGGACGTTATCGAAGCGGGGTCGTAGCGGGTGCGGATCTTCGCTAGCGTAAGGCCATGAACGGACTTGCCGTGGCTTGCCGCCGAGTGGTGCACATCTATCGCGCCGAGGCCGGCGACGTGGTCGCGCTGGCCGGCGTCGATCTCTCCATCGCGCCGGGCGAGACGATCGCGCTGGTCGGCCCGTCCGGGTCCGGCAAGTCCACGCTGATCGCTCTGCTGGCCGGTCTGATGCGGCCGTCCGCCGGGCGGATCAACATCGGCACGTACGACATGGGCAAGCTCTCCGACTCGGAGATCTCCCGGCTGCGGGGCACCGAGATCGGTGTGGTGCTGCAGGGCGCGGCGCGAAACCTTCTCCCGTACGCGTCGCTGCACCGCAACATCTGGCTGGCGCAGCGCCGCGCGTCGCACACGCGCGGCATCAAGCTGGACGACCCCGACCGCATCCTCGACCTGGTCGGGCTCCCCGGTCAGGGCCGGCAGCGGCTGGCCGACCTGACCCCGGGCGGCCGGCAGCGCGCGGCCCTCGCGGTCGGCATCGCCACCGGCCCCGGCCTGCTGCTGGTCGACGAGCCGACGTCGCGGCTGGACACCGCGGGCCGCGACGAGGTTCTCGCCGCGATGGAGACGGTCAACGCCGAGCGCCAGACCACCATCGTCGTCGTCACGCACGACAACGAGGTCGGCGCCCGGCTGGGCCGGGCGGTGACCATCCGCGACGGCCGGGTGGGCGCCGAGGGCCGCGACGGCCAGGACTTCGCGGTGGTGGCCGGCGACGGCACCGTCCAGTTGCCGCCGGAGGTGCTGGGCAGCTACCCGCCCGGCACGCTCTTCACGGTGCAGCACATCGACGGCGAGGTCACCCTGGTGCCGGGCGGCACCGAGACGACGGCCGCCTGACGGCCGCTACCGGCGGGCCCAGACCGCTTCGCCCTCGGCCAGGTGCAGCTCCCGGTCGCACGCCGCCGCGGCCTCCGGGTCGTGGGTCGCGAACACGACGGCGGCGCCGCGGGTGGCCTCGGAGCGCAGCAGCTCCAGCACCTTCTGCCGGTTGGCGGCGTCCAGCTCGCTGGTGATCTCGTCGGCCAGCAGGACGTCGCCGCGCAGGGCCAGCCCGCGCGCGATCGCGGTGCGCTGCTGCTGACCGCCGGAGAGCTCCTCGATCAGCTGATTGGCCTGCCCGGACAGGCCCAGCGGGTCGAGCGCCTCGGCGGTGCGGCGGCGGGCCTCGGCGGGCGTGCCGCCGGTGGCGATGACCGCCACCGAGATGTTCTCGGCCGCCGTCAGGATCGCGGCCAGGCCGTTGTCCTGCGGGATCAGCACGACGTTCAGCGACACCGCGTGGTCGCGGTCGGCGAGTGGCTCACCGTCCACGAGCACCTTGCCCGCGACCGGCGCGAGCAGGCCGGCCATCGCGCTCAGCAGCGTGGTCTTGCCGGCGCCGGACGTGCCGGTGATCGCGAGGATCTCGCCGGGACGCGCGTCCACGGTGACGCCTCGCAGCACGGGCGCGTCGTTTCCCCACGCGATGTCGGCCGCCTCGACGGTAAGTGTCTTCACCCCGTTGTCTCCTTCGATCGATAACGATGATCCTGCCGGACCGGTGCAACTACGCGGCGTCCCGGCGGTCGATGCGGCCGCGCAGGTCGCGTCCGGTCAGCGCCGCCACCACCGCCAGCAGCGCCAGCACGGTGAGCGTGGCCAGCGGGACCACCACCAGGTGCGGCCACGACGGCAGCGGCAGGCTCGGCGGATGCAGACCCGCGAGCGGCAGTGCCCAGCCGGTCAGCGCCCAGGTCGCCGCGGCGGTCACCGCACCCACGACCGCGGCGATCGCGACCAGCACCGGGTAGGTCCACAAGGTCGCCCGGCCCACGGCGGGACGGCTCATGCCCTGCGCGCGCAACGCCGACAGGTCTTCCACCCGGCGGGACCGGTCGACGGCGGCCGCCAGCACCAGCGCGCCGGCGCCCAGCAGCACGGACAGGCCGCCGGCCAGCACGTAGAACCAGAGCGCCAGGGCCGGTCCTTGTTCGTCGAGCTGGCGTCGCAGCTGCGCCGACCGGGTGTCCGCGGTGACGGTGAGGCCCTGGGCGGCCAGCCGCTCCAGCACGTCGGCGGGAGCCCGGTCGTTCAGCCACACCTGCGGCTGCAGCGCGGGCATGCCGTCGACGCCGAGCCGGTCCGCGTAGTCCAGGTCGACCAGGGTGGCGTGCACGCCGAGCCGGGGCACGGCGGAGACCTCGGCCACATCGCGCACCGGGAGCCGGTTGCCGTCGATGCCGGTCACCGTGCCGTCCACGGGCGGGGTACCGGCGTACGCGACGGGCATCGGGAACGGTGTGTCGACCGGCTGCACCCACGCGCCGCCGGCCAGGCCGCCCGGCCCGTCCACGTCGATGCGCAGCCCGCCGCCGGCCGCGGAGAGCCGGCCGTAGCGCGGCATCCGCCAGCCGGACAGGTCGCTGAGCCGCGCCGCCGGCACCATCCGGGTCGGGCTCGTCGTGCCGATGTCGTTGATCACGACGCGGCCGGTGAAGCCGACCGCGGTGATGGCGCCGGACAGCTGGATCCCGTTGAGGCGGCAGCCTTCCCGGCAGATCGGTACCCGGATGCTGTACCGGTCGGTGCCGTCGCGCAGCACGCCGAGGCCGGCCACGGTGTCCCCCAGTCCGGTCAGCGAGGACACCGCGACGGCCAGGCTGAGCTCCTTGCCGAAGGCGATCCCGCTCACCGCGGCGTCGATCGTGATGTCCTGCCCGTCGAGCTGAATCGGGGCCGGCGGTTGCCCGGGATGCAGCCGCCGGGCCACCGTCGCCGCGGTGGGCCCGCCGGACGGCCAGGTCGCCACCGCGGCCAGCCGGGACGAGTCGACGGCCAGGCCGAGCGGTTCGTTCGCGGTGCTGTTGGGCAGCCGGGACACCGCCATCGCGTACCGCCCGTCCGGGTCCACCGCGCGGACCGCTCGCAGCAGCGTGGTCCGATGCACCGGGCGGATGTCGAGCACCCGGTCGGCGCCGATGCCCAATTGGGACTCGACGCCCCGGCCCTGGGCCGCGACGTCGACCGCCGCGCTGGCGTACCCGGCCACCGCCACGGTGGCGATGAGCAGTGCGAACAGCCGCTGCGCGCCGGGCCGCCGGGAGAGCTGGAACCCGGCCAGCGCGAGGCCGAGACGACCGCCGGCCAGCGCGCGCGAGGCGAAACGGGTCACCACGGGCAGCAGGGCGCGGGCGGCGATCAACGACAGCGCCAGCATGAGGAACGCCGGTGCGAGCGTGCCGATGCCCTTGAGCGTGCCCCCGGAGATGGCGAGCTGGACCGCGCTGACCACGGCGAGCAGCACGATCAACAGTTCCACGGCGAGGGCGCGCGGGCCGTTCGCCACCACCGGGTTGCGCCGCAACAGCACCGCGACCGGGCTGAGCAGTTGCCGCCGCTGCGCGAGAACCACGGCGGCCAGCGCGGCGAGCGCGGCGAACGGCGCGTAGCGCAGCGACGACCAGTCCGGGGCGGCGCCGACGCCGGGGAACCGGGCCGCCGCCACCGCGTTGACCAGCAGCTGTCCGGCGAGGCACCCGGCCAGCGCACCGAGCAGCACCGCGACCAGGCTCTCGCCGATCGCCAGCCACCACCGCATCCACCAGCGGCTGCCGCGCAGGGCGACCACCGCGAGCTCGGGTTGGCGGCCCTGGCTGCCGTAGCTGACCGCGAGGAAGATGCTGAAGCAGGCCAGCAGCACCAGCGGGACCGCCAGCACCGGGACGATGAGACGGCTGGCCGAGCGTCCGGCGTCGATCCGGTCGAGCAACGCGGGCATGTCGGTGTTGATCTGCAGGGACGAGCCCAGCTTCTCGTTGACCACGCTGAGCCCGGCGAGACCGTTGCGCAGCGCGGGCAGCCGGTCGATGTTCAGCGCCCGCGGTCCGGCGGTGCCGTCGATCGTCAGCTCGGTGGCGCCGTGGTCCATCGTGGTGAAGGTGGACTGCCCGGTGAACACGGGCTCACGGCCGGAGTCGAAATACCCATGCGTTCCCCAGTACGCCTCGGCACGGTCGCGTACCTGGTAGGTCCCGACGACGGTCAGCCGCTGCGGCAGCCCGTCCGGCAGCCACGCCGGACGCACCGGGTCGTCGGAGAACTTCGCCGACCGCATCGTGATCGGGTCGCCGGCGGCCAGGTGCAGCCGCGCCGCGGTCGCGGCCCCGATGATGACGTCGCCGGTGCCGATCAGGCAGCGCCCGGTGACGATCCGGACGTGGGCGCAGCTGTCCTGACGGAAGACCAGCTGGGAAGCGGTCTTGACGCCGGGCTCGATGCCCATCGTGGGGAATTGCGAGGCGTACACGAAGGAGAAGCCGGGCAGGTTGATCAGCGCGTCGCTGATGTTGGTGAAGTCCGGACCGCCGACACCGACCCGGTCGTCGCGCGTCGAGCTGATGACCAGGCCCAGTTCGCCGGGCACCGCGGTGCTGATCTGACCGGCCGCGACGGCCCGGTCGGCCGCGATCAGGTAGGCCGGCGAGGCCACTGCGGACGCCACCGCGAACAGGGCGAGCAGCGCCAGCGTGACGGCCTGGCCGCGCCTGGTCCAGACCATCGCGAGAACGAGCTGGATCATCGGCCGGCCTTCCCCGCGCGACGCAGCCGGCGTACCAGCGGCAGCACCGAGAGCCAGCCGACCAGTCCGAGCACGACGAGGGCGGCCAGTCCGGCGAACAGGAACGGGTTGCGGCCGAGGGCGCCCGGCGCGGCCAGCACGTTCCAGCCGTCGGTGAAGTCCGGGATCGAGACGCGGGCCAGCGGACCGGCGACCGCCGCGGCCAGCAGGCCGCCGATCAGCCCGGTACCGATCAGGGCCGCCGGTCCCGCGTACGCCGTGGCCACCGTCGTCCGGACGGGCAGACCCTGGACCCGCAGCGCCGTCAGCTGGCCCAGCCGGGTGCGCCGGTCGACCGCCCCGGCGACCCCGATGGCCGCCGCCGCGAGCAGCAGTCCCACCACGCCGCAGACCAGCGAGAACCGGATGACCGTGGCGGGCGCCTGCTCGGCCAGCTGAGCCGACCGGGAGGAGACGCTCTCGTCGCCGCTGACCCGCAGTCCGGCCGCGACGAGCCGGTCCACCACCGCACGCCCGGCTCCGGGTGCGAGCCACACCTGGTATTCCGCGGGCGGGTTGGCGTCGCCGATGATCCGCCGGGTGGCCTCCAGGTCGACCAGCACACCGGCGCGGCCGAGCACCGGCAGCGCGGCGGCGGTCCCGGCGACCCGGACCGGGATCGGCGAGCCGCCGAACGAGCTCACGTTCGACTCGCCGAACTGCCAGGCCGACGCCTTCGGGCCGGACAGGACCACGGGCAGCGGCAGCGCGGTGTCGACCGCCCACACCGCACTGCCGACCATCGGCTGCGCGGTGAGGTTCGCGTCCACGTTCATGCGCAGGACGCCGTCGCGGGCGTCCACGTCCATCGCCGCGCCCTCGGTGCCGGAGCGCCAGCGGGTGATGTCGCCCAGCGCCGCGCCGCCCAGGATCTCGGCGGACGGGTTCTGCTGGGTGAGCGCGCGGATCGTCACCGCGGTGCCGTCCGGTGCCGGGAAGGCCAGACCCTCGGCGGTGGGCGGCGACGTCACCTCCCAGCGCAGGATCCGGCAGCCGTCGGCGCAGCCGGGCACCGGCGCGGTCAGCGTCTGGTCGCCCGGGCCGAGCCGGCCGAAGCGGACCTTGACCGGTGCGCCGCTCTTCTCGTTCAGCAGCACCACGTTGAGCACCGCGGCCTTCTTCCCGTCGTGGGTGAGTCGCACGCCGAGCCGGTCGCCGGTGACCGCCGGGAGCGGGGCCGGTCCGAGGTCGCCGGACGGGAGCGCGCCGAGCGGTCCGTACTCGGGACGCCAGCGGGCCACGGCGGCGAGGCGGGCGCTGTCCACGGCGAGAACCGGCGGGTTCGCGGCGCGGTCCACCACGACGGCCATCGCCTGCGTGCCGCCCGGGTCGGCGGTGCGGACGGCGTCCACCAGACCGGTGCGGTTGGCCACCTGCACGGTCAGGACGCGGTCCGCGCCCAGTTCGGCGGTGCTGCGGTCGGTGCGCGCGGTGTCCTCGCCGTACCAGCCGCCGACCGCCGTGGCGAACATCGCGACCGCGACCACGACCAGCGCGAACACACGGTCGCTGCCGGGCTGCCGGGACACCTGCACGGCGGTGAGGCCGGCCCGCAGGTGCCCGGTGCGGACGGCCGCGCCGCCGCCCCGGTCGGCGAGGCGGCCCAGCAGCCGGGCGAGCAGCAGCGCCACGGCGAGCCCGACGAGGGCGGGTGCGGCCAGCGCGAGGCCGCTGCCGGCCGCGCTGGACCGGGCCTGGTAGACGGCGGCCACGGCGACGGCGAGCAGCAGCAGGTCGACGACGCCGGAACGCCAGTCGCCGCGGGCGGTGCCGACCTGACGCAGCAGCACGGCCACCGGCTGGCGCAGCACCAGACCCTCGACCACGGCGAGCACGAGCAGGCCGCCCACCAGGACGGCGGCCACCGCGACGACGGAGAGCAGCAGAGCGGTGCCGCGGCCGTCGGTGAGCGGGCCGGCCAGCAGCCGGGCCACCAGCCAGCCCAGCGGCAGGCCGACGACCGCGCCGGCCAGCAGCGGAACCACGTGCTGTCCCCAGGCCAGCCGCAGCATCCCGCCGCGGGCGCTGCCGCGCAGCTTGAGCAGGGCGGCGTCGCCGCGCCGATCGCGTCCGGTGTAGCGGCCCGCGAGCCCGATCGCGAACCAGGCCAGCACCAGGATCTGAATCATCGCGACCAGCACGCCGGTGCGGATCTCCGCGCGGTCCCGGGCGATCACGGCGAGCAGCACGCCGATGGGGTTGACCAGGCGCAGCTCGGCCGCTCCCATCCGGACGTCGGCCGCCCGCAGCGCGGTCGCCAGGTCGCCGCCGCCGCGGATCAGCGCGTCCGGCACCTGCACGTCGAAGCTGACCGTCGGTTCCCAGAGCTCTCTGAGCTCGAATGTCTGCAGCGGAGTGAATACCGGGTCGAGCGCGGTGCCCTCGGCACGGTAGAGCGAGTTGCTCCAGTACAGGCCGGTCGGGTCGGCCGGCAGGTAGAACCCGACGACCTTCAGCCGGATCGGTTCGGTGGTCGGCGAGGCGCGCAGACTGGTCGTGCCGCCGATGCCGACGCCGAGTTGCTGGGCGGCCTTCGCACTGATGGCGATCTCGTTGGAGCGTGACGGGCAGTCGCCGTCGAGGCGTACGTGGGCACAGAAATCGTCGCGGTAGGCGACACCGATCTGCGATGTGCTGTTGCCGTTCGCCACCGTCATCGGCATCACCATGCCGCCGACCGGCGCCGTGGCGGGCAGCGGCAGCAGGCCCTGTGCCTTCGCCGCGAACTGTTGCAGCACCGTGCGGGGCTGGCCCTGGGTGTCGGCGATCTGGCGGACCGAGATGGTGCGCTGCTCGGCGGGAGCGGCCGCGACGTCCGCGGCGGCGGCCCGGTTGCTGCTGGCGACCGCGTACCAGGGCCCGGCGGCAGCCACCGCGGCGGCCAGGGCGGTCAGGATCAGCACCGTCAGCACCTGCGCCCGACGGGTCCGCACCGCACCCCAGATCAGCGCGAACATTCATCCCTCCCGAAGATCACACGGCAGGTTACGCCATGTAACGCATTCAGGGGGGCCGGTGAATATTTACTATTTGCGAAATATTGCCTACAGCCAGCCGCGCTTCTTGGCGAAGAGGTAGAGGCTCCCGGCCGAGATGACGATCAGGCCGAAGCTGAGCAGGACACCCCACCATTTCTCGAACCCCGGGAACGGCAGGTTCTGGCCGAAGTAGCCGGTGATCGCGGTCGGCACCGCGATGATGGCGGCCCAGGCGGCGAGCTTGCGGGTGACGTCGTTGAGCACGTTGCCCTGCTCGGCCAGGTCGGCCTGCAACAGGCCCTCGATCCGGTCGCGCAGGTGCTCGACCGTGTCGACGGTGTGCTCGGCGTGGTCCTCGACGTCGCGGTAGTACGGCCGCAGCCGGTCGTCGACCAGGTCGAGGTCGCTGCGCATCGCGGCGCCGACGAGCTCCGGCATCGGCGCGACCACCCGGCGCAGCTGCGCCACGATCTTGCGGATCTCGATGCCGCGCATCCGCACCGCGCGGGGAGCGCCACCCTCCTCCAGCAGCGTGTCCTCGACCGAGTCCATCGCCTGGTCGAGCCGCATGCCGGCCGCGTAGTGACCGTCGACGACCTCGTCCAGCAGGCCGTACACCAGGAAACCGACACCCGCGGCGTCGGTGAGCTTCGCGTCCGCGTCCCAGCGCTCGGTCAGCCGGGCGGTGTTGCTCGGCGATTTCCGTACGGTGATCAGCGCCCGCTCGGTGATGAAGGCGCTGATCTCGGTCTTGGTCACGGTCGAGGTGCCGTTGTCGAGGGTGATATCGACCGCGTAGACGTTGAGGAAGGCGTGCCCGGCGTAACGGTCGAGCTTGGGCCGCTCGTGCGGCTGGGCCGCGTCCTCGATCGCGAGCGGGTGCAGCCGGAACTCGCTGCCGATCGCCTCGAGGTCGGCCGCGTCCGGCCGGTAGAGGTCGAGCCAGAGCACCGCTTCGGGGTGCTCGTGCAGCAGGGCCTGCGACTGGTCGGACGCGAAGCCCTCGGCGATGACGGTGCCGTGCTCGTAGAGCCGCGTCTCGGTCGCACAGAATGGTGCAGTCACGAGCACACTATGCATCAAGAAAATGAGCGCCGACGATGAGCGGTGGCGGGACGCACCACCTCGGCGACACAAAACCGAAATGTCGGGTATGGGCGGCGGGCGGCTCCGGGGCGGGCCTGCCCGGGCGGCCCGGATAGCATCGTCAACGGTCCGGAAATCCCCGGATGGCGAACCGTGACGAAGGAGAACACCGTGTCCGCACCCCGTACCCCCGCTGTGGCCGACCCACTTGTCGTCCCGGCCGGGACTACGGCCGCCGACGCGGTGGCCGCGGCCGGCCTGCCGACGACCGGGCCGAAGGCGGTCGTGGTGGTCCGCGACGCCGCCGGCCGGCTCCGCGACCTGGACTGGGCGCCCGAGCTCGACACCGACGTGACCCCGGTCGCGATCGACTCGCCGGACGGCCTCAACGTGCTGCGCCACTCGACCGCGCACGTGCTGGCGCAGGCCGTGCAGGACACGTTCCCGGAGGCGAAGCTGGGCATCGGCCCGCCGATCGAGAACGGCTTCTACTACGACTTCGACGTGCCCAAGCCGTTCCAGCCGGAGGACCTTTCCAAGCTGGAAAAGCGCATGCAGGAGATCATCAAGGCCGGGCAGACGTTCCGCCGCCGGGAGTACAGGTCGCTCGACGAGGCGAAGCTGGAGCTGATCGACGAGCCGTACAAGCTCGAGCTGGTCGACCTCAAGGGTGACGTGGACGCCAACGAGGTGATGGAGGTCGGCCACGGCGAGCTGACCCACTACGACAACATCGACAAGGACGGCAAGCGCGTCTGGGGTGACCTGTGCCGCGGCCCGCACCTGCCCACCACCCGCTTGATCCCGGCGTTCAAGCTGATGCGGTCCGCCGCCGCGTACTGGCGCGGCAGTGAGAAGAACCCGCAGCTGCAGCGCATCTACGGCACGGCGTGGCCGTCCCGGGACGAACTCAAGGCGTACCTCAATCGTCTTGCCGAGGCCGAGCGTCGCGACCACCGCAAGCTGGGCGCCGAGCTGGACCTCTTCTCCTTCCCCGACGAGATCGGCTCGGGTCTCGCGGTCTTCCACCCGAAGGGTGGGGTGATCAAGCGGGAGATGGAGGACTACGTCCGGCTGCGGCACATCGAGGAGGGCTTCCAGTACGTCGGCACGCCGCACATCACCAAGGAGGGGCTGTTCCACACCTCCGGGCACCTGCCGTACTACAAGGACACGATGTTCCCCCCGATGGAGCTGGAGGGGGCGGACTACTACCTCAAGGCCATGAACTGCCCGATGCACAACTTGATCTTCAAGGCGCGCGGGCGTTCCTACCGTGAGCTGCCGCTGCGGTTCTTCGAGTTCGGCTCGGTGTACCGCTACGAGAAGTCGGGCGTGGTGCACGGCCTCACCCGGGTGCGCGGGCTGACCCAGGACGACTCGCACTCGTACGTGTCGCCCGAGCAGGCCCCCGGCGAGATCAAGCACCTGCTGAACTTCGTGCTGTCGCTGCTACGCGACTTCGGCTTGGACGACTTCTACCTGGAGATCTCCACCCGGGACCCCAAGAGCGACAAATTCATCGGTACGGACGAGCAGTGGGCCGTGGCGACGAAGGTGCTCGAGGACGTGGCCGTGGAGTCCGGGCTCGAGCTGGTACCGGACCCGGGCGGCGCGGCCTTCTACGGCCCGAAGATCTCGGTGCAGGCGCGGGACGCGATCGGCCGCACGTGGCAGATGTCCACCATTCAGTACGACTTCAACCAGCCGGCCCGGTTCGGACTGGAATACCAGGCGGCGGACGGCACCCGGCAGGAACCGGTGATGATCCACTCGGCGAAGTTCGGCTCGATCGAGCGGTTCTTCGGCCTGCTGGTCGAGCACTACGCGGGCGCGTTCCCGGCCTGGCTCGCGCCGGTGCAGGTGGTCGGCATCCCGATCCGCGACGAGCACGCCGCGTACCTTTCGGAATTTGTCTCGCTGCTGCGCAAGCAGGGCATCCGCGCCGAGGTGGACTATTCGGACGACCGGATGCAGAAGAAGATCCGCACGGCGCAGCAGCAGAAGATCCCGTTCATGGCGATCGCCGGCGACGACGACGTGGCCGGCGGGACGGTCTCCTTCCGGTACCGCGACGGCTCGCAGCGCAACGGCGTCCCGATCGAGGAGGCCGTGGCGCACGTGGTGGAGGTCGTGCGTTCCCGGGTGAACACGGGGCCGTCCGCGGCCTGACGGACATCGGAGTGCGCGACGGCGGCCATCCCCCCATGGCCGCCGCCACGGCTCCTATCGCCGCGGCAGTCCCGTCGCGGCGAAGACGTTGTCCGGGTCGTACCGGCGTTTGATGCTCAGCAGGCGGGCGGTGTTTTGCCCGTACGCCTCGTCGATCTGATCCGTCGCCTCGGGGCCGAGCAGGTTGACGTACCCGCCCGGCTCGGCGATTGGGGCCAGCGAGCGGGACACCGATTCGGCCCAGGCGATGTGGCGCGCGGGTTCCGGATCCCCGGGGCGCCAGCCGGCGACGATCTCGACGACGTGGTGCGGGTCGCGATGCGGGAAGGCGGTCGCGTCGGCCGGGATCCGGGTGGTGGCGCCGTGGGCGTGGTGGATCGGGATGCCGGACCATCGCGACGTGCGGGTCCGACCGGCCTCCACCAGCGCTTCGATGACCTCGGGGGCGTATGCTCGCACGGTTCGGGTGCGGATCGCGTAATGGTTCCCGTCGGCTATCTGTTCGCCGTAAAGACGCAGCAGGGTCCCGTACGGCATAGGGGTTACCTGGGAAAACACGGGAGTGCCCAGGCGCTGGAGGCGGTTGATCCACGCCTCGCCCTCGGTGCTCGCCCCGGACCAGCAGGGGATCAGCAGCAGTGCGGTGGATCCGTCCGGGCCGGAGAAGATCCCGGACTGCACGGTGAGTTCGCCGGGCGCCTCGGCGAGCACCTCCCGAAGGCCGGCCCAGACCCGCGCGGCCTGCTCGAACCCGAACATGATGAAGCCGGCCAGCACCTGATCGAGCTCGTGCAGGCGAACCTCCAGAGCGGTGACCACGCCGAAGTTGCCGCCCCCGCCGCGCAGCGCCCAGAACAGGTCGGGGTCGTTGGTCGCGTCGGTGTGCAGGTAGCTTCCGTCGGCCAGCACCACGTCGGCGGCGACCACGTTGTCCACCGCCATGCCGTGCTTGCCGGCCAGCAGCCCGTACCCGCCGCCCAGGGTGAGGCCGGTCAACCCGACATCGCCCACGGTGCCGGTGGCGGCCACCAGGCCGTACTTGCCGGCCTCCGCGATGACGTCGGCCGCGGTGGCCCCTCCGCCGAGCACCGCGATCCGGGCGACCGGGTCGACCACGACGCGCCGCATCCGGCTCAGATCGATGACCAGGCCGTCGCGGCGGACCGACCGGCCCGCCCAGTCGTGGCCGCCGCCGAGCACCGAGACCGGCAGGCCGTCGCGTTGCCGGAGTGCGGCGCTCACCTCGTCGGGCCCGGTCGGTGCGACGACGCGCGCCGGCTTGACGTCGACCTCGCGGTTCCAGAGCTTGATGTGGTCACTCTCTGCTGTCTGCATAGCGGCTACGCTAATCAGAGTGACACTCCAGCGACAAGGAAGTGTGTCGTACGTCTGTTACGGTCGTCTGATGAACCAGGCCTCGAAGCCGCCGAGCCGACGCGCGGAGTATGCGGAGCTCACCCGGCGGGCGATCGTGGACGCGGCCCGCCGGTTGTTCGCAGAGCGCGGCTTCTTCGCCACCCGGGTGGACGAGATCGCGGCCGAGGCACGGGTGTCTCCCGCGACCGTCTACGCAGTGTCCGGCGGCAAACAGGGGCTGATGGGCACGCTGATCGACGAATGGACGCGGGCGCCGATCATCGCCGAGTACGAGGAGAGGTTCGCCCGGCTCGAGGACCCGGCCGAGATACTCCGGACGCTGTCGTTCATGACGCGCACGATGCGCCAGGACTGGGGCGACGTGATGCGCCTCGCGCTGGCCACCGCCCCGCACGACCAGGCCGTGGCCGCCGATTTCGCCCTCGGGACGAAGCGGTATCGCGACGGGGTGGGGCTGGTCGCGCGGCGTCTGGCCGATCTGGGCGCGCTGGCCACCGATGTGGACGCGGACGAGGCGGCCGACGTGCTCTGGTATTACTTCGGCTACGCGTCACTGTTCACGCTGGTCGACGACAACCACTGGACGTACGACCGGGCCGAGCGCTGGCTCGCCCGAGCGGCAAGCGACGCGCTGCTCCGTAAGTGACCCGGCCGGCCCGGCCAGCCGCTCGCCGTGGCGGCGCCGGGCCCGGCCACTCGCCCAGATCCGCGTTGGGGTCATCGTTGCCGTTCTCAAGCGTCGGCGCGCCGGCTTCGCTCCGGTCGACCTGCCGCTTACGCGAGGCGGCGGCGGATCTCGACGCCGTGCGTGTCGAGCAACCGGCGACCCGTAATCAGCGGCCCGCAGCAGTCCGGGGCTCTCAGCCCGCTATCGCCATCGGCGTGCCATCGCCATCGGCATCGGCATCGGCATCGGCATCGGCATCGGCATCGGCATCGGCATCGGCAGCCGAGGTGACCACGAGCCGCACAGGTGTCCAGGTCGACGCGCGCCTCGTCCGCCTATCCCACTATGTGGCGATCCCGACCACATCCTGGACCTTCTTGAGACCTTGGAGAGTTGCGCCCATATGTGAGCCCGGACTCTCCAAGGTCTACCAAACACGGCGGAAAGCACCGGAGCAAAGGGTATGAACGCGGATAAAAGATGTGTCCATGGTGGACATATATCTCGCATTGTGGACGCGCTGCCACGATGTGGGCGTCGGTCCCGTACAACGGACACGGATCCCACATCATGGGCACGGACGGCGCTGCCTGACGCTGCTTGGAGCCGCCCGGTCGACGGGCGCGCGGAATGCCCGTCCCGAGCCGCCGCGTCACGGGTCGCGGCCGCCGGGCTACGAAACGAACCAGGCTGCCATTGGCAGAGCCCGACCCGACCAGATGAGCCGAGCAGCAAGGCCGACAGCGCGGGTAGCAAGTCGACAGCACCGAGACCTCAAACGCGAAAATCTCTAGCGATGCGCGACCACCGAGGTGAACCGGCGCAGGCGCAGGCTGTTCGCCACCACGAACACACTGGAGAACGCCATCGCCGCCCCCGCGATCATCGGGTTGAGCAGCCCCGCGACGGCCAGCGGCAGCGCGGCCACGTTGTATGCGAAGGCCCAGAACAGGTTGCTCTTGATGATCCGCAGCGTGCGCCGCGACAGCCGGATCGCGTCGACCGCGGCCATCAGGTCACCGCGCACGAGCGTCAGGTCCGATGCCTCAATCGCGACGTCGGTCCCGGTGCCCATCGCGAGCCCGAGGTCGGCCTGAGCCAGCGCGGCCGCGTCGTTCACGCCGTCGCCGACCATGGCCACGACCTTGCCGTCGCGTTGGAGGCGCTTGACCGCGTCAACCTTGTCCGCGGGCAGCACGTCCGCGATCACCGCATCGATCCCGACCTCGTCCGCGACCGCCCTCGCCACGGCGGCGTTGTCCCCGGTGAGCAGGACCGGCGTAAGCCCAAGCCCCCGCAGTGCGGCGACGGCTTCCGCGCTGGTCGGCTTGACCACATCAGACACGGCCAATACCGCACGGGCTTGCCCGACAGCAGCGCCGGCCACGGCCGGCCCGACAGTCGCGCCACCCACGGCCGAGCCGCCAGTCACCCCACCCACGGCCGAGCCGCCAGTCACCCCACCCACGGCCGAGCCGCCAGTCACCCCACCCACGGCCGAGCCGCCAGTCACCCCACCCACGGCCGAGCCGCCAGTCGCCCCGCCCGCGACCAGGCCATCCGTGCCGGCCCACCCGACGACGACCGCGGTTTGGCCGGCCGCCTGGGCGCTCGCCACGGCGGCTTCGATCGACTCGGGCACCTCGAAACCCTGCTCCCGCAGCAGCGACAGTCGCCCGATGACGACCGTGCGCCCGTCGACCTTCGCCTGCACCCCAAAGCCCTCGATATTCGAAAAATCGGAAATGTCCGGCAGCATGGAGGGGCTATGGGTGGATGTGCGGTTGGCGGAGGTGGAGGCGGAGGCGGAGGTGGAGGTGGAGGTGGAGGCGGAGGTGGAGGTGGAGGCGGAGGTGGAGGTGGAGGTGCGGTTGGCGGAGGCGGAGGCTGAGGTGGAGGTGCGGTTGGCGGAGGTGGAGGCGGAGGCGGAGGTGCGGTTGGCGGAGGCGGAGGTGCGGTTGGTGGAGGCGGAGGTGCGGTGAGTGGAGGCCGCGGTGGAGGTGCGGTGGATGTCGGTGCGGTGGATGTCGGTGGCGACGCCTGCCTCTAGCGCGCCCGAAGCCTGGGCCCTCTGCCAGCCTTCCGTGATCGCGCGGGCAATCGGGTGCTCCGACGCCGCCTCGACCGCCGCGGCCAGGCGCAGCAGGTCGTCGGTAACCTGGTCCGGCGCCGGAAGCGCAGAGCCCTCACCCGGAGCCGGGAAGACCGCGGTCTCAGCCGGCGCCGCGACCACCGACACCAGGGTCATCTTGCCGCTCGTCACCGTGCCCGTTTTGTCCAGCAGGACCGTGTCGACGCGGCGGGTGGACTCCAAAACCTCGGGGCCCTTGATGAGGATGCCCAGCTGCGCTCCCCGGCCCGTCCCGACCAGCAACGCCGTCGGGGTCGCCAAGCCCAGCGCGCACGGGCACGCGATGATCAGCACGGCCACCGCCGCCGTGAAAGCCTCCGTCCAACCCGCGCCGGTGCCGAACCACCAGCCGAGCGTCCCGACGGCCAGCGCGATCACGACGGGGACGAAAACGCCGGAGATGCGGTCGGCCAGGCGCTGCACGGCGGCCTTACCGGTCTGCGCGTCCTCGACGAGCCGGGCCATCTGGGCCAGCTGCGTGTCCGAACCGACGCGGGTGGCACGCACGATCAGCCGGCCGCCGGCGTTGACCGTCGCGCCGACCACGGCGTCGCCGGGGCCGACCTCGACCGGGATGCTCTCGCCGGTCAGCATGCTGCGGTCCACCGCGGACGAGCCGTCGTCGATCACGCCGTCGGTGGCGATCTTCTCGCCGGGGCGGACGACGAAGCGGTCCCCCACGGTCAGCTCGGCCACCGGGACCCGCACCTCGGCGGCGCCGCGCAGCACCGCCACCTCCTTGGCGCCCAGTTCGAGCAACGCGCGCAGCGCATCCCCGGCGCGGCGCTTGGCACGGGCCTCGAAGTAGCGTCCGGCGAGGAGGAACGTCGTCACCCCGGCGGCGGCCTCCAGGTAGATGTTGTCCGCGCCGTCACCGCGTACGACGGCAAAGCTGAATGGATGCACCATGCCGGGCATCCCGGCCGTGCCGAAGAAGAGCGCCCACACCGACCAGCCGAACGCGGCCAGCGTGCCCAGCGACACCAGGGTGTCCATGGTGGCGGCGCCGTGCCGCAGGTTGATCCACGCGGCCCGGTGGAACGGGAACCCGCCGTAGACGACGACCGGCGCGGCCAGCGTCAACGACAGCCACTGCCAGTAGTTGAACTGCCAGGCGGGCACCATCGCGAGAACCACGACGGGCACGCTGAGCACGATCGACACCCACAGCCGGGTGCGGAGCGTGTCGGCCGGCGACGGCGCGGCGACGGCGACGGCGGGCTGCGGCAGCTGCGCCGTGTAACCGGTCTTCTCCACCGTGGCGATCAGGTCCGCCGCGGTCACCGACGGGTCCACGGTGACCGTCGCCTTCTCGGTGGCGTAGTTGACGGTCGCGCTGACCCCGTCCATCCGGTTCAGCTTCTTCTCGACCCGGGCGGCGCAGGACGCGCAGGTCATGCCGCCGATCTCCAGCTCGATGCGGCCCAGGGACGTGTTCACTGCAAGGCCTCCGCGGTGAAGGCGGCGGTACGCACCACGCCGCCGTGCCGGAAGTCGAGGAACAGCCGGTACGCGCCGGGCGACGGCACCTCGGCCGAGAACGTGACGGCCGCTCCGGCGGTCGAAAGCGGGTGGACGTGCAGGAAGGCCAGGTCGCCGTCGCGCAGCGCGACCAGATGCCCGTACGCGCCGAGGTACGGCTGAAGATCGGTGACCGGTACGCCGTCCTTGCGCACGGTGAGCGTGAGCGTCGACGCGGCGCCCGGATGGAGTTGCCCGTCGAGCGTCACCTGGTAATCGTCCACCGTCGCGGTCGGCGACGGCGCCGGAAGCGGCAGTGGCCGATAGTCACCCGGGGCCGCGACGTCGGCGCCGAGCGTCAGGCCCGCCGACCGGCCGGCCGGCTGGAAGTCGGCGAACACGCGGTACTGCCCGGGCGCGGCGACCGACAACGGAACGTTCCAGGTGCCGTCACCACCGAGCGTGGGGTGCACGTGCTGGAAGCCGCTGAGGTCACGCCGCACCACGATCAGGTGCAGGTCCCGGTCGTGCGTCGTGGCGTACGAGGTCAGCGGGGTTCCCGTGGGCCCGAGCACGCGGAATGCGAACGGCCGGGGCGCCCCGACGGCCAGCGACGAGGTCACCGGCTGCAACCGGTAACCGTCCTCGGCGATCTGCAACCCGCCCGGCATGTGCTCACCCTCCGCAGCCATCGTGTCGTGACCGACGGCGGCCGGGGCCGGCTTGTTGTCCGGCCCCACCACCTTTCCGGCTCCCGCGGCGACCCCGAAGATCAGAACCAGCCCGATCCCGTACGCCCCGAGCTTCACACCGGCGTTCATACGGTCCCCGCGACCGTCCCCGTCAGCTCGTACCCGGCCTCCTCGACCGCGGCCCGGATCACCCCGTCCGCCGGAACGTTCTCGCTGATCACGGTCACGGTGCCGCGGCCGACGTCGACGCGTACGTCGGAGATCCCGGAGATCTGACCGACCTCACCGGTCACCGCGCTCGCGCAATGTGCACAGGTCATGCCCTCGACGGCATACGTAATGGTCTGCATGACCGACACTCTACGGGTACCCCGTAGGGGTACCTACCCCGGTGGCACGAACGTGACCCATGCCACAGCTACCCCTGGGGGGTATAAGACGCCGCCTCCCGCCGGTTCGCCACCATGCTCGTCGCGGTCACCGCCGCCAGCGTCACGGCGATGACCGCCAGCGACAACGTGGTCGGCAGCTCGGGCAGCGACGGCCAGAGCCCGTGCGCCCAGTGCAGCACGAGCTTGACGCCGATGAACGCGAGGATCACGCCGAGCCCGTAGTCGAGGTGCCGCACCCGGTCCAGCACGTTGCGCAGCACGAAGTAGAGGGCACGCAGGCCGAGCAGGGCGAACGCGTTGGTGGCGAACACCAGGTACGGGTCCTCGGTCACCCCGTACACGGCGGGCACCGAGTCGAACGCGAAGACGATGTCGGTCATGAACACCGCGATCACCACGACGGCCAGCGGGGTGAGCGCGCGCCGCATCCCCTGGCGGACCGTGAGGCGTCCGCCGTGATACTGGGCGGTCACCGGGAACACCCGCCGGATGAGTCGTACGCTGCGCATCTTGTCGATGTCGACGTGGTACTCCTGGTGGCGTACGGCGTCTCGGACGACTTTGCAAGCGGTCGCCAGGAGCACCGCTCCGAACAGCAGGAACGCCCACGTCCCGGTTTCCAGCACGGCGGCACCGGCCGCGATGAAGATGCCGCGGAGCACGAGGGCGCCCGCGATCCCGTACAGCAAAACGCGTTGCGCCAGCGCGGGCGGCACCGCGAAGGCGGCCAGCAGCAGCATGAAGACGAACAGGTTGTCGACCGACAGCGACTTCTCGACGACGAATCCCGTGTAGAACTCGACGGCCGGCTCACTCCCGTACGCGTGCCAGACCACCAGCCCGAACAGCGCCGGCAGCGTGAGATAGAAGACCGACCAGCCGATCGCCTCGCGCATCGGCACGTCGTGCGGCCGATGCGTGACCACGAAGTCGGCGGCGAGAAGCGCGACCAACGCGGCCACGGTGATCACCCAGAGCTGGGGTGAGGCGATGCTGTGTAACACGAACGGGCCTCCTCGGACGCGCCTGACCGTCCGAGGTCTCCCTCACCGAGCCGAGCGAGCCTGCCCGATGCATGCCTGCCCGATGCATGCCTGCGGGCCCCGGCCGGCGAGCGCACGGGGACATGATCGACATGTCCGTGATGACCGCCACGCTCCGTTGCGGAGGTACTCCCCTCTGCGCGCAGCCTACCCTGTCGGTTTTGTGCAACTTGCAGGTTGAACAAGACGCATAATCGACATTGGACTCGAACCCTCATGGTCACCCGGGGCGTGTGCCTACTATCTCCGCACACCGCATTCCTAGAGCGCAGATGTGCGGAGACGTTGGGTGACAGAGGAGCGTCATGCATTGATCGCGAGGGCGGAGGACACTGGTCCGCCCGCGCTCCGGCACGCCGGGGTCAGCTTCGCGGCGCTGGAGAATCCACTCGAACGTTTCGGGCCGCTGATCGAACGCCTCGCCCGCGTCACCCGGCCGGACGCCGCCCACCTCCGCGCCGCGCTGAGCGCCGAGGCGGTGGCCATTCTCGAGCGCACCCCGTCGGGATTTACCACGATCGACGCGACACCGGGTTTCGACAGCGAGCCCTCCCGGGATCTGCTCGGCGCCCGCGACTGTCTCGACCGGCTCTGGACCGGCCACCACGCCTGGGACGCCCGTCGATCGCTGTTGTCCGTGCCCCTGCACCGCGAGCCCGGCAAGGTCGTCCTGCTGGCCGTGCGAAATCCGGCATCCGGCATGGGCGAGCCGCTCGCGCGGATCCTGCAGACCCTCTGGCGGACCCGCGGTGAGCCGCACGACGACATCGAGATCCAGGTCCTGACCGACCTGCGGCGCGATTTCCGATTGCCGGTACGCCTGTACGAGCGCTACCGCCGGCTGCAGCGCGCGGCCATCGAGTCGCTCAGCATCGTCTTCCAGCCCATCGTCAGCCTCGGCAAGATCGCGGGCCACGTCGGCGTCCACAGCTTCGAGGCGCTCGCCCGCCGGGCCCCGCTCGACGCCGGCGCCCCGGTCGGCCTGCTGAACGCGGCGCACGTGTGGGGCGACGACCTCGTGGTGGAACGCGACGAGATCATCGTGGCCAAAGCCCTTTCCGCGTACGCCTCGGCACACCGGTCCGGGCCGTGGGACATCCCGAAGCCGGTCTCGGTCAACGTATCGGTCCGGTCGCTGCTCAGCGACGCGTACCTGGGCTCGTTGCGGGAGGCCTTGGCCAGCACGGGTCTGCGGCAGGTCACCCTGGAGATCTCCGAGCAGGATCCGATCCGGCCGCGCCGCGACGAGATCTGGGACGCGGAACCGCACGCCTACTTCCACGAGCGCCTCCAGCACCTCGCTCGCGAGACCGGCGTGGCCTTCGCGGTCGACGACTTCGGCTCGGACTACGCGTCGGTGAGCCGGATGGCCGAGCTGCCGCTGACCCAGATCAAGGTCGACCGCCGGGTGCTGCATCATCCGACGGCGCTGGCCGAGCTGCGGTTCGTCGAGGAGATCGCGCGCCACCGCCGGGACCGCGCGGCCCGGACCGTGGTGGTCGAGGGCGTCGACGACCTGTCCCCGATCACGCTGAAGCAGATCTACGCCGTGCCGATCCGGCACGTGCAGGGTTACCTCGCCCAGCAGGGAGCGCCGTCGCTGCACGAGTTGAAGGCCGACGTGCGCGAGGACATCGCCGCCCGGGTGCGGGGCGACGCGGAGCAGCGCGCGACCGGATTGCCGGCCCTGCGCCGGAGTGCGTGAGCCGTCACCGGAACAGGGTCACGATCCAGACGATCAGCGGGCCGAAGACCACGGCGGGCAGCATGTTCCCGACCGCGACGTGTTTGATGGACAGCAGGCGCAGGGCGATGCCCAGCAGCAGGATGCCGCCGACCGCGGTGATGGCCGCGATCTCGGCGCCGGACAGGAACGACCCCACGGTCGCGCCGATCGCCGTGATCGACTCCTGCACGACGAGGACCGTCAGGGCCGCGGCGGCCACGCCCCAGCCGAGCGACGCCGCGAACGCCACGCACAGGCAGCCGTCGATGGCACCCTTGACCACCAGCTGTTCCATGCCCTGGCCCAAACCCTCGGACAGCGGGCCGAGAATCGCCAGCGGGCCGATGCCGACGACCAGCGACGTGCTGACGAAGCCTTCGATGAACGACGCCCGGGCACCCGGGGCCTCGTCGCGGGTCAGCTTTTTCTGCATCCACGCGCCGAGCACCTCGAGGCGGCCCTCGATGTGCAGCCCGGCGCCGATCACCGTGCCGACGACGAGCGCGCCGGTCAGGACCAGGGTGGCTCCGCCGGCGCCGACCGCGCGCTTGAGGTCGGGGTTGGTGAGGGATACGACGTTGAGGCCGCCCAGGACCGCGATCACGATGGCGAGCGCGTCGGTCAGCGCGTCCCGGACGCGCTGTGGCATCCGATGACCCGCCAGACTCCCCACGCTCGCCCCGCCGGCGATAGCCGCCGCGTCGATCAGCGTCCCGACCCCCGGAAACACACCCACCCCTCCCAGCCCGCGATAGCAGCAGGAGAGAGTGAAACGTGTGTTCCACGTTCAGCGCTGTGGTTGAACCATCACCCGTACGGTGATCCGCATTGCAATTTGTCAGCCGACGGCTACCGCGCCGTCCGCGCGAGGGTCGCTCGCCGCGTCCAGGGTGGTGCCGCGCAGCCGGGCCATCTGGACGTGACCGGCGCGGTCGTGCGGTGCCGGCACGGTGGTGGTGCCCAGACCCAGGGTGGCCGCTTCGGCGGCGAGGCGGTCCGCGTCCGGCACGCCGGGCTCCAGGATCAGGTCGGTCTCGCCGAGGATCCAGCGCGGCCGCGCGACGGTGGCGTGCGGGTCGGCGGCGTCGAGTGCGTCGTGCGCCACCTGGGCGAGGATCCACGGCTGGGAGCGACCGCCCTGGCTGCCGAGGGCGAGCACGGTGTCGTCGCGTACGGCGATAGCCGGGCAGAGCGTGTGCGGCGGCCGGGAGCCCGGTTTGAGCCGGGCCGGATGGGCCGGGTCGAGGTGGAACAGCGAGCCGCGATTGTGCAGCACGATGCCGGTGCCGGGGTCGAGCAGCCCGGCACCGAACTCGCCGAAGATGCTCTGGATCAAGGTGACCGCCATGCCGTCCGAGTCGACGGCGGTCACCGCCACGGTGTCACCGGTAGCCGGCGGCCCCGGCAAAGCCGACCGGCCCGGCAAAGCCGGCCCGCGCAACAGCAGTCCGTCCATGTCGACCGGTGCCGTCCGCGGATCCCCCAGCAGCGCCTCGCGGGCCAGCCGGGCGTCCAAGGCGTCCCGCAGCAGATCCGCCGAGCCGAGCACCGCCATGAACGTCGCGCCCTGGCTGGGCGGCGGAGCCGCGAACCACGACGCCCCGTACGCGCTGGTCGTCAGCGGTTCGGCAAGCTCGGCGTGATGGTCCGCGAGGTCGTCGGCGGTGAGCGGGCTGCCGAGCTTCGCCAGTCCCTGAGCCAGCCGTTCGCCCAGCCCGCCGCGGTAGAAGCTCGGCCAGTCACCGGCGATCTCGTCGAGCGTGCCGGCCAGTGCGGGCTGCACCAGCCGGTCGCGGCCGAACACCTCGGCCAGCCCCGGATCGGCGGTCACCAGGGCGGCCTCGTCGCGGATCGTGCGGGCCAGACCGGCCGGGTACTCGATGCCCTCGCGGGCGAGCGCGATAGCGGGTGCCAGCCAGGCGTCCCAGCCCAGCCGAGCGCCGAGGCCCGCGATCGCCGCCCACCCGGCGACCACTCCCGGAACCGTCACGGACAGTGGTCCGGCGGCCGGCATGCGGTCGAGCCCGGTGGCGTCGAAGCCCGCGGCGGCCGCGCCGATCGACAGGATCGCGCGGACCTCACCGTCCGGCGTACGCACCATCGCGACGAGGTCGCCGCCGATCGTGCACTGATGCGGGTAGACCACCGAAAGCGCGGCGGCCGTGGCGAGCGCCGCGTCCAGGGCGTTTCCGCCACGGGACACCAGGGAACGGCCCACCTCGACCGCCGTCGCCTCGGGGGCGGCGAGCGCGACTCGTACGGGGGATCTCATGGGAGTCGATTACAGCACGCCTTATGCGGGGACGGAGGCTCCGATCAGGGCCAGCCAGTTCGCGAACATCGCGCCCAGCCGCCCCGTGTTGTTGTACAGCTTGGCGAACATGACCTGGCCCTCGAGCTGGGCGACCAGGGCGCGAGCGGCTTCCTCGCTGTCGGCCACCGTCGCCTCGCCGCGTTCCTGGGCCTCGCCGACCACCTTGCGGACCATCTGGACCTGCTGGTCGAAGATGTCCTGCAGGCGAAGCCGAATGGATTCGGTCTGGTTGCTGAGCTCCAGCGTGAGGTTGCCGAACATGCAGCCGGTCACCGTCCCGCAGTTCGCCTGGCCGGTCTGCTGGAAGTGCACGGTCGACTCGAACAGCCGCCGCAACCGCATCAACGGGTCGTCGCCGCTGGTGAGGATCCCCTCCCACTCGCGGCGCTGGGCGGCCCACTGCTCGTCGATGACGGCATGGGCCAGGGCCTCCTTCGACTCGAAGAAGTAGTAGAAGCTGCCCTTCGGGACGCCCGCCGCCGTGCAGATCTCGGCCACCCCCAGCGAGGTGTAGCCCTTCTGCTCGATCAGGCGGGACGCGGCTTCGATGATCTTCTGCCGCGCGTCACTCGTGCGTCCCATGGCATCCACTCTAGCTAGTCGGTCGTCTATTGCCCCGTGGCGCGGCTCACCTGGTAGTGCGCCACCTTCCAGTCGTCACCGTCGTGGCGCAGCAGCACGGTCAGGTTGACCCGGACCGGCTCCCGGTCGGTGAAGAAGAACTCCACGTAGGCGTACCCGAGGATGACGCCGTCGGCCGGCCGCCGCGTCTCCAGCAGCCGATACCGGGCGACCATGCCGAGCGGCTGGCTGTCGTAGTACGCCGCGACCCCGGCCCGGCCCACCGAATACGGATGCAGTCCCTGGAAGATCGCGTCCTCGGTGAACAGCATCGCGACCCGTTCCGGCTGGTGGGCGTCGACCTCGGCCGCCCACCGGTCGAGGACGTCGGTCAGCACCTTCTCCTCGTCGTTCATGTCAGTGACCCGCCACCTGGCCGCCGTCGACGTGCAGGATCTCGCCGGTCACGTAGCCGGCGTTCTCCAGGTAGGTCACCGCCTCGGCGATGTCCGCGATCTCACCCATCGCACCGGTCGGGACGAGTCCGGACAGGAAGTCGCGGATCTCCGGCGGGTTCAGCGGCGTCTTGATGAAGCCGGGCGAGACCGCGTTGACCCGGATGCCCTTCTTCGCGTACTCGACCGCGAGCGACTTGGTCGCCGCGTTCAGCCCGCCCTTGGTCAGCGCGGCGAGCACCGACGGGACGTTCTGGTCGACGTTCTCCGCGAGGGTCGTCGTGATGCTCACCACGTGGCCGCCCTCGGTCATCGCCGCGATCGCCGGCTGCGTCACGTTGAAGAACCCGTTGACGTTGGTCGCGATGGTCCGCGCGTAGTCCTCGGCCGTGTACTCGGTGAACGGCTTCGCGATGAAGATGCCCGCGTTGTTGACGACCGTGTCTATGCGCCCGAACCGCTCTAACGCCAGCTCGACGATCCGGCGCCCGACGGCCGGGTCGGCCACGTCACCGGGCACCGCCAGCACCAGCGGGTCCGGCGACGGCGCGATGTTCCGCGAGTTCGCCACCACGGCAAAACCCAGCTTGCGGTACGCCTCGACGAGTCCCGCCCCGATGCCCTGCGAAGCGCCGGTGATGAGGGCCACCTTGGGTCCGTATTCGTTGCTCATGCCAAGTCCCCTACCTGGAAGTTTGTGCCTGCCGACGAAACTAGACGAACGGTCTACTATTCGCCAACGGTTAGTGGCACGGCGCACAAACGTAGGCTTGCGGGCATGCAAGCCACCGCGGTCCGGCCGAACGTCGAGCTGGGCGATTTCCTCCGATCCCGTCGCGCGCGGCTCGACCCGCACAAGGCCGGTGTCGTCAGCGCGCGCCGCCGCCGCGTCCAGGGCCTGCGCCGCGAGGAGCTGGCCGAGCTGGCCGGCGTGAGCGTCGACTACTACACGCGCCTGGAACAGGGCCGGCACGCCAGCGCCTCACCCGGCGTGCTGGACGCGCTCGCCCGCGCGCTGTGCCTGCCCGAGGCCGACCGGGCGTACCTGCACCGTCTTGCCGCGCCGGTCAAACCCAAGATCGAGACCCCGGCGGTCGTACGCCCGGAGACCCGTCACCTGATGCGGGCACTGGGCGACATGCCGGCCGTTCTGATGCGCACCGGCATGGACGTGCTCGCCATCAACGACGCCGCCCTGCGGTTGTATGACGGGCTCAACGCGTACGGGGGAAATGGTCTGCGGTGGATGATGACCGATCCGCGGGCACGTGAGCTGCACGGCGACGACTGGACAGCGGTCGCGTCCGAGATGATCGGCAAGACGCGGCTGCGCAGCGGGAGGCAGCAGCCGGGTGGCAGTGTCGGCACCCTGATCGACGAGCTGAGCGCCTCGAGCGAGCTCTTCAGCCGGGTCTGGCAGGATCAGACGGTCTCGCTGGCCGACCGGCGCCGTAAGCGGCTCCGGCACCCGCGGGCCGGGCTGCTGGAGTTCGGCGTGGAGAGCCTGGAGGTCCAGCACGCCGATGGCCAGCTGCTGGTGGTGTTCACGCCGGAGCCGGGTTCCGCCGACGAGCGCGCCTGGCACGAGGAGATGTCCCGGCCGGTGTGACCGGGATCCTGGCCATCGCTGAGCCAGGTAACTGTCCCGCGAGACTCGTAGCGTCGCCCGGGTGACGATCGACCAGAGCTATCCGCGCCGCTGGGCCATGCTGCCGGCGGTGCTGACCGCATCTTTCATGACGCTGTTCGACTTCAACGTCGTCAATGTGGCAGCCCCCTCGCTACAGCACGACCTGCACGCCGGTCCCGCCTCCCTCGAGCTGGTCGTCGGGGGTTACGCGTTCACCTACGCCGCCGGCATGGTGACCGGCGGACGCCTCGGCGACCAGCTGGGCCACCGGCGCATGTTCCTCATCGGCATCACCACCTTCGCGATCGCCTCGCTGCTGTGCGGCATCGCCCAGTCGCCCGGCCAGCTGGTCGCCGCGCGGCTGCTGCAGGGCCTGACCGGCGCGGTGATGGCGCCGCAGGTGCTGGCACTGATCACCAGGACGTTCCCGGCGCACGAGCGGCCCAAGGCGATGTCGTGGTTCGGGGTGACCCTCGCGCTGGGCTCGATCGCCGGCCAGGTCCTCGGCGGCGTGCTGATCCAGGCCGACCTGTTCGGGCTCGACTGGCGGACCATCTTCCTGGTCAACGTGCCGGTCAGCATCGTCGCGTTCATCGCCGCCGTGCGACTGCTGCCGCACCACGAGGCGCCCGCCCGGCACCGCTTCGACGTACTCGGCGCGATCGGCCTCGCCGGATCGCTCGGGCTCGTGCTGTTCCCGCTGATCCTCGGCCGCGAGCAGGGCTGGCCCGCGTGGCTCTTCGTCATGATGGTGGCCGCGATCCCGGTCTTCGTGGCCACGCTCTGGTGGGAGCGCCGCTTCCCGGAGCCGGTGCTGGACGTCGGCCTGTTCCGCAGCCGGGCGTTCGCGGTCGGGCTGCCCGCCAACGCGGCGTTCATGGCGTACTTCGGCAGCGTCTTCTTCGTCCTCACGCTGCTGTACCAGGCCGGACTGCACCTGTCCGCGCTGCAGGGCGGCCTGGCGTTCCTGCCGCTGGGCGTGGTGTTCGGCCTGACCTCGGTCTTCGGCCGCCCGGTGGTGACCCGGCTGGGTGCCTGGGCGGTGAGCGTCGGCGCGCTGCTGATCGCGCTCTGCCTGGTCGCGATCATCGTCGAGCTGCACGTGAAGGGCGGTGACATCTCGGTGGTCTGGCTGCTGGTGCCCACCGCCGTCATGGGGGCCGGCTCCGGGATGGCCTTCCTCTCGCTGATCGGCTCGGTGCTGGCCAACGTGGCGCCCACCCAGGCCGGTGCGGCGGCCGGGGTGCTGACCACGACACAGCAGTTCGCCAGCGCGGCCGGCGTCGCGATCCTCGGGTCGATCTTCTTCGCCTTCCTCGGCGATCGGAGCGACCTCACCGCGTACGCGCAAAGCACCGAACGCTACTTCTACCTCGCCCTGATCTGTGTGCTGGCGACGGCGGTGCTGGCGGCCCTGATCCGCCGGCGGCAGCCGGTGGCGCCGATCCGCGAGCCGGAGGCGCAGCGAGTGTGATCGGAGTCGCCTGTGATCGGCCTCCTAACGGCCGCTGAGCAGCGCAGGTAAGGCCGGGCGCGACATAGCGTCGGTCGGGTGACGAATGATCAGACGTTTCCACGTCGCTGGGCCATGCTGCCCGCCGTACTGACCGCGTCGTTCATGACTTTGTTCGACTTCAACGTGGTCAACGTGGCCGCGCCGTCCTTACAACACGATCTGAACGCGGGATCCGCCGCCCTCGAACTCGTGGTCGGCGGATACGCGTTCACCTACGCCAGCGGCATGGTGATCGGCGGGCGCCTCGGCGACCAGATCGGCCACCGGCGGATGTTCCTCATCGGCCTCCTCTCCTTCGGCCTCGCCTCGCTGCTGTGCGGCATCGCCCAGTCGCCCGGTCAGCTGATCGCCGCCCGGCTGCTGCAGGGCCTGACCGGCGCGGTGATGGTGCCGCAGGTGCTGGCGCTGATCACGCGGTCGTTCCCGGCGCACGAGCGGCCCAAGGCGATGTCCTGGTTCGGCATGACCCTGGCGCTGGGCGGCGTCGCCGGTCAGATCCTCGGCGGCATCCTCATCCAGGCCAACCTGTTCGGGTGGAACTGGCGTCCGATCTTCCTGGTCAACGTGCCGGTCAGCATCATCGCGTTCATCGCCGCGACCCGTCTGCTGCCGCAGCACGAGCGCTCCGCCCGGCACCGCTTCGACGCGGTCGGCGCCATCGGCATCGCGGGCTCGCTCGGGCTCGTGCTGGCGCCGCTGATCCTCGGTCGCGACGAGGGTTGGCCGTTCTGGTTCTTCCTCATCATGGCGGCCGCGATCCCGCTGTTCGTCTTCACGCTGTGGTGGGAGCGCCGCTTCCCGGAGCCGGTGCTGGACCTGAATCTGTTCCGCAGCCGGGCGTTCGCGGTCGGCCTGCCCGCCAACGCGCTGTGGCTGGGCTACTTCGGCAGCTTCTCGCTGGTGCTGACGCTGCTCTGGCAGAGCGGCCTGCACCTGTCCGCGTTGCAGGCCGGACTCGCGTTCCTCCCGCTCGGCGTCCTCTTCGCGGTGGTGTCGGTCCTCGGCCGCAACCTGGTGGCCCGGATGGGACCGAAGGCCATCACGGCCGGCGGTCTGGTGGTCGCGGCCGGTCTGATCCTCATGATCGTCGAGTTGCAGGTGAAGGGCGGCGACATCACGGTCGCCTGGCTGCTGCCCGCGACCGGGCTGGTCGGGATCGGCAACGGGTTCGCGTTCCTCGCCCTGATCGGCTCGGTGCTGGCGAACGTGTCGCCCACCCAGGCGGGGGCGGCGTCCGGGGTGCTGACCACCACACAGCAGTTCGCCAACGCGGCCGGGGTGGCGATTTTCGGGTCCCTCTTCTTCACCTTCCTCGGGTCGCGCACGAGCCTCGCGGCGTACGCGAGCAGCACCCGGGACTTCGCCTACCTGGCCCTGATCTGCGTGCTGGCCGCCGCCGCGCTGGCCCTGCGGATCAATCGCCGGCAGCCGGCCGTGACCCCGGCGGCACCGCAGCAGCCGGTCGCCACGTCGCGCTAGAGCCGCGGGATCGGCGCCACCGGGCGGATCGCGGAGTGCTCGACCTGCTCGTAGCGGCAGGCCGCGAGCAGCAGCAGCCACTCGTCGGCCTGCTGCCAGGGCCAGACATCGGCGGCACCGCCCCGGGTCACCCGTGGTCCGGCGCCGAGGCGGGGACGCGCGTCCGCCGGAGCGTCCGCGTACCCGGGGATCCAGGTGTCGGCGCACAACTCGCCGGCCGAGCCCATGCCGGCCAGGCCGAACGGGTTCTCCGCGTAGGCGGTCCGGGCCTCGTCGCCGAAGTCGTCGATGAGCTGGTCCGCGCCCGGCTTGGCGTCGCCGCGGAAGGTCAGCGTGGTGGTGCCGCCGCGCGCCGCGTACTCCCATTCGGCCTCGGTGGGCAGCCGGAACGGCAGCAGGTCGAGCAACCGGCCCTCGTCGGTGACGCGGGCCACGTTCGTGTCCGAGCGGGCGAACTCGTCGCGATAGCCGGGCAGCCAGTGACGCACCTGGGCGACGGTCAACGGGTAGCGGGCGATCAGGAACGCGTCGACCCGGACGTCGCGTACCGGCCGCGCCTCCTCGGCCCCCTCGAAGAACGGGGTGAGATCGTCCTCGGCCTCGCCACTCTTCTCGATCGCGCGTACCGCGTCCAGCTCGTCGTCCGAGAAGCCCATCCGGAACGTGCCGGCCGGGACCGCCCGGAACTCGACTCCCGACGGCGTGTGCCGCCACGCCGGGCGTCCGGCGACGGTCTCCATGATCCACATGTGCCGGACCCTACCGGGCGCCCGTTTGTGAATGTCGCGGGCACCGCTGCGTTTGCCGGTCATGACTGATGTGAATCGGGTGTGACAGCCGCCCGGGTGCCGGACAGGTACGGGGCATGACAAGAGAGCAGAGGCTGCGGTCGCTGCATGCCGACAACTACGCCGATCTTCTTCGGTTCGTCGAGCGGCGGGTTCCGCCGAGCGAGGCCGAGGACGTGGTCTCGACCGTGTTCCTGACCGCGTGGCGCCGGCTCGACGACGTGCCCGACGACGCGCGGCCATGGCTGTTCGCGGTGGCCCGCCGGACCATGGCCAACCAGTCCCGTTCCTGGCTGCGACGTCGCGCCCTGGACGTGCGGCTGGCCGGTCAGGACCCGGCGGTGGTGCCGGACGGCGCCGCGGGTGCCGCCGCACGAGTCGATCTTGAACGGGCCTTCGGCTGCTGCCGGCGGCGCCGATCGCCCCGGCCAACGGGATCGTGTCGGTCGAGACCCGGAGCTCGGTGGGGGACGGCGCGAGCCAGTACTCGCACATCGTCGGCTTCGCCGGCCCTCAGGTGACCGCGATCGACGTCCTGCTGCCTGGTGGCCGGACGGTGCACACCAGCGCGGCCGGCGGCTGGTGGACGGCGTGGTGGCCCGGTCCCGAGGGCGGCGAGGCGAACACCGTGCGGATCGGCGCGCGCACGGCCCACGATTCCGCGGTCTATCCGGTCGCTGACCTCGACAGTTAGTTTTTTGTCAGACCCCTCCGATAAAACTTTGGCCACTCGTCGGTCCGGTTCGGAGAAGAGGGTCTGGTTGTGACTGTTGAGGGCGTCACGTATGAACGGCGCAGTGCCGCACCGGTGATCGCGCCGGTGCGGCCGCGCAAGCTGGCCAAGGTGCCGTTCGTGGAGCTCACCGAGGGCCGCTTGGCGGGCGTGGTGTCGAGCGGGTCCGATCCCGCCCGGGTCTACGTCTCGTCGATCAACGCGGGCGACCACGGCCTGAGCTGCCGCACCAACAACAACCGCCCGTGCGGCGGTTTCGGCGGCAGCCATCCCTGCAATCACCTGCGGGCGCTGGCCGACGCCGCCGTCACGCAGTACGGCATCGACCGCGTCGCCCGCTATCTGAAGGCCGACGTCGCGCCCGGCGCCGACGATCTCTGGGCCGGCATCCGGCCGTCCTCCGCCGAGCCACGGGCCGCCGATGTGTTCGCCGGCTTCCTGCGCCACCTGACCTATCTGGAGCTCCCGCCGAGCACCGAGGCGATGCCCGAGCTGCAGTGGTTCCCCGCCGCCGGGCTGGTGCGCTGATGCTCGCCGACGCCCTGCGCGCCCGCCCGGCCGGCCTGGACGCCGCGCTGGCCCTGGTGGACGGCCTGGACGACGTGCTCGTCGACGGGCTCGCCCGGATCGGTGAGGCCGGCGCCGCCGCGCTGTCCGCGCTGGCGACGGCGGCCGGCGGAACGCCGCTGGCCGGTCCCGCCGCCGACGCCATCGGCAAGATCATCGCGGGCACGGTGACCGACG
This sequence comes from Actinoplanes sp. TBRC 11911, assembly GCF_012933445.1. Taxonomy (GTDB): domain Bacteria; phylum Actinomycetota; class Actinomycetes; order Mycobacteriales; family Micromonosporaceae; genus Actinoplanes. The sequence goes on along the minus strand of NZ_JABBNC010000004.1, from coordinate 96,516 downwards.
AGCACGTCGCGGTGCTGGCCGGCGTGCGCACCGCGCTGCTCGGCGCGGCCCACGACGCCCTGCTGTCCGGTGTGGACGCCGCGACCGGCCGCGACCGCGAGGGATGGTCCGCCCCGGCCGCGCCACCGCAGGCGGGCCGCTTGCTCGCCGGGGCGCGGTCCTGGCTGCGCGAGCTGGCGATCGCCGGGTGGCGCGGCGTCGATCACGAGCTGGCCGCCGCCGGTTCGCAGGCCATCCAGGCGCTGTGGGCCGACCCGTCGTCGCGCCGGCTCGCGGTCCTGCTCGACGGGTTCGCGGCCGAGCTGCGGGCCAGCGCGCCGGGCGCCACGCTGGAACGCGTTCCGGTGCGTCGCTGGGCCGACCTCTGGACCCGTGGCGTGCTGCTCGCCCAGGACGGGTTCGCCACGGTGCCGACCGAGCCGGTCCACGGCCGGCTGCTGATCCTCGGCGCCGACCTGCACGAACACCCCACGGTCTTCCAGGTGCAGGTGCACGGCCTGCTGGAGACCCCGGACGGGTGGACCGGCCTGGTGCGGGCCGCGGTGGCCGCGCCGAAGGTCGACACGATCAGCGGCCCGTCCGCGTGGCGGATGCTCGCGTCGTTCCCGGTCCTGCGCACGGTGCTCGCGCAGCGGCGGGCCGTCGAGTTGTCCGGCATGCTGCTTACCCCGGCCGGTGACCTGCTCTGGGACGAGTCGCACGCGGCGGCGGGCGAGCCGGCCGATCCGTTCACGACCGCGCGCGTGTCGCTCGGCCGCGTGACCGCACCGGCGGCGGCCGCGCTCGACCGGCACCCCGCCGCCATCGCCGAGCCGGTGCTCCTCGAGGGCTACACGGCCGGCGACGCGTCGTTCGACCTGGGCGGCGTCTCGCTGGCGGTCGATCTCGACCGGCTGCCCGCGGCCGGGCCGCTCACGCCCGCGCTGGTCGCCGCGTCCACCGCGTGTCTCGGGCTGCTGCGCTGGGACGCCGGCCGGTGGGCGGTGCAGCCGCTCGCCGTCCAGGCCGTGGTGCGCAAGAAACCGGTCACCGCGCACACCGCCGACTGGGCGCTCGGGCCCACCGACGCGAAAGAGGCGAAGGCCGAGGCGGCCGCGGGCGCGGCCGTCGACATCCTGCGCGAACGGGCCGGAAGGTTGCTGCGCAAATGAGCGACGAGGAAAACCGGCGGCAGGTCCTCTACTGGCGGTTGCTGGCCCGGCTGTTCGACCCGGAGGAGCAGGCCGCGCTGGAGTCCGCGAGCGTGGCGATCGTGGACGATCTCGGCCTGCCCGCCGCGCTGCTCGATCCCGGCGTCTCGGTCGACAACGTGGTGCAGCGCTTCCCGCATCTCGAGTCCGAGTTCGACGGGCTCATCGAGCACGCCGGCGACGACCGGGAGGGCGAGGTGCGCCGCGCGGCGCTGGTGTCGAAGCTGATGCTGAACGTCTTCGGCACCGGCTCGGGCAGCGTCACCGCGGGGCAGCTCGCGCGCTGGCAGGCCGACGCCGGGTGGTTCGAGCGCGCGCTCGGCCGGGCGCCCGGCGAGGTGCGGCGCGAGCGGTCCGGGCTCGGCCCGGTGCTGTCCGGCATCGAGGGCGACCTCGTCAAGCGGATGCACCTGCGCGAGGTCCTCGCCGATCCCAAGCTTGCCAGCCGGCTCACACCCAGCATGTCGCTGATCGAGCAGTTGCTGCGCGACAAGAACAACCTGGACGGGGTGGCGCTGGCCAACGCCAAGTCGCTGATCCGCCGGTTCGTCGACGAGGTGGCCGAGGTGCTGCGCACCCAGGTCGTGCAGGCGAGCGCCGGCACCGTCGACCGGTCCATCCCGCCGAAACGCGTCTACCGCAATCTCGACCTCGACCGGACGATCTGGAAGAACCTGCCGAACTGGAACCCGGACGACGAACGCCTCTACGTCGACCGGCTCTATTACCGGCAGACCGCGAAGCGGACCACGCCCGCGCGGCTGATCGTCGTGGTCGACCAGTCCGGTTCGATGGTCGACTCGATGGTGAACTGCACGATTCTGGCGTCCATCTTCGCCGGGCTGCCGAAGGTTGATGTGCACCTCATCGCGTACGACACCAGGGCCGTTGATCTGACGCCGTGGGTCCACGACCCGTTCGAGGTGCTGCTGCGCACGAATCTCGGCGGCGGCAACAACGGTCCGGTCGCGATGGCCATGGCCCGCCCCAAGATCACCGATCCGAAGAACACGGTGCTGGTGTGGATCTCCGACTTCTACGAGTTCGGCGCGTCGAAACCGCTGTTCGAGGGGATCGAGGCGGTGCACCGGTCCGGTGTGCGCTTCATCCCGGTCGGCTCGGTCAACAGCTCGGGCACGCAGAGCGTCGAGCCGTGGTTCCGCCAGAAATTCAAGGACCTGGGCACCCCGGTGCTCTCCGGCCGCATCCAGAAGCTCGTCGTCGAGCTCAAGAACTTCCTCGCCTGATCGGAGAACTTTTCCCATGACTGACATGCTGCGTGCCCCCGCCGAGGTCAAGTACGCCGACGAGCTGGACTGGCTGGAGTCCATCGACGACGGCCCGAAACCCTTCTCCTGGCGGCTCAGCCCACGCATGGTCCGCCTGTTCGTGCTCGGCTCCGAGCGCACCGACGGCCTCGACCGCGAGATCCCGCAGAAGTGGTTCGGCGACCGCGGCTTCGTCGAGCGGGCCATCGTCACGCTCGCCTCGGACCGCGGCCTGCTGCTGATCGGCGACCCGGGCACCGGCAAGAGCTGGCTGGCCGAGCTGCTCGCGGCCGCGATCAGCCGCAACTCGACGCTGGTCGTGCAGGGCACCGCCGGCACCACCGAGGACCACATCAAATACTCGTGGAACGTCTCGATGGTCATCGCCAAGGGCCAGTCCCGGCAGTCGATGATCCCGTCGCCGATCATGACCGCGATGGAGGGCGGCGTGATCGGCCGCTTCGAGGAGCTGACCCGCTCCACCAGCGACGTGCAGGACGCGCTGATCTCGATCCTCTCCGAGAAGTACGTGTCCATCCCCGAGCTCGACGACGACAACATCGTGTTCGCGAAGCCCGGCTTCTCCATCATCGCGACGGCGAACAGCCGCGACCGGGGCGTCAACGACCTGTCGTCGGCGCTCAAGCGCCGCTTCAACTTCGTCCGCATCCCGGTGGTGACCAACAAGAAGAGCGAGGCGGAGATCGTCCGGTTCCGCACCGAGGAGCTGCTGCGCCGGCACAACATCGAGCTCGATGTGCCGCCGACGCTGCTCGACGTGCTGTTGCAGAGCTTCGCCGACCTCCGGGCCGCCGCCGCGTCCGCGACCAGCGACGACGAGAAGCTGGAGTCGGCGCTGTCCACGGCCGAGCAGATCGGGGTGCTGGAGGACGCCATCCTGCACAGCAACTTCTTCGGTGCCTCGGCCTTGACGGCCGAGACGCTGGCCGGCTCGCTGGTGGGGTCGCTGGCCCGGCGCAGCCCGGAAGACCTCGCGATCCTCAACAAGTATTGGCACGGCGTGGTCGAGCCGCGCAGCAAGGACCAGGGCGGCGAGTGGGACGGCTTCCTGACCGGCGGCCGTGAAGCGATCGCGACCCTCTCATGAGCGGACCGTTCGACGCGCTGCGCGCGCAACTGCTCTCCGCGGCCTCGTCGCTGGCCTCCGGTCCGGCGGTGCTGCCCGAGATCCTGGCCGGGATCGTCGACGACGTCGGTCACGCGCTGCGCGAGCCTCTGGAGATCTTCCCGGTCTGCCACCACTCGCCGGCGTCCGCGCTGGCGATGGCCCGGCGGCTGCGCGAGAAGCAGCCAAAGGTGATCTACCTGGAACTCTGCGAGGACATGGCGCCGCTGCTGGCCGAACTGCACAACTGCCGGTTGCCGGTGGCGTTGCAGGCGTTCGCGTCCGAGCTGGACGGCTTCCCACCGGAGTCGGCGCCACTGAGTGTCATCGCGCCGATCACCGAGGCATCGGCGGAATACCAGGCCATCGCGTACGCCCTGCGGACTCCCGGGGTCGAGCTGGTGCTGGTCGACCGGTCCACCGACCACGTGTTCCAGTGGCAGCCGTTGTCCCCTCCCCCGGCACATGCCCCCGAGGAGGACGACGACCTGCACGGCGACGCGGTCGGGGTGGAGATCGGCGACCTGCGCCCCCGCTTCGCCGAGCTGGAGGAGCACCTGCTGCACCACGGCCGGGTGCGGCACTGGTCCGAGTGGTGGGACCAGTACGTCGAGCAGCCGCTCGCCGGGGCCGACTACGACACCTACCGGCAGGTCATGGTGCTGGTCGGGAGCCTGTTCCGGCGGCTCGCCCCGCACGACAGCGAACGGTACGCGACGGACGAGGACCGCGAGCGATACATGTGGACCCGCATCCGGGCCCACCTCGCGGCCACCGGCACCGACCGGGCCGACTGCCTCTACATCTGCGGGGCCTTCCACGCCGCGAGCCGGGTGGCCGAGGCCGGTTCCGATCCGTCCGCGCCGGACTTCGCCATCACGCCCCGGACGGCTACGAAGTGGTTGTACGGGCTGATCCCGTCCAGCAACTCGGCGATCGAGGCCCAGTTCGGGCTGGCCCAGGGCTCGGTGTCGATCGCGACGGCCACCTGGCAGAAGTCGCTCACCAGCATGCGGCTCGTCCCGTTCCGGCTGGGCGGCAAGCCGGCGAAACTCCCGGTGCCGGCGCCCGGCTCGACGGCCACGGTGGACGACCGTCTCTCCGGCTACCTGTCCGGGCCGGTCACGCTGCACGGGCTGGACGAGGAGGAGCTGCGCGGCTGGTGCGTCGACATCGTCCGGCTGGCCCGCCGCAACGGATACCTGGCCAGCACCGCCGACGCGATCGCGGTCTTCGAGACGTCGGTGCTGCTGGCGGGGATGCGGGGGCGGGCACGGCCCACGCCGTACGACTTCCAGGACGCCGCGGTGACCTGCATCGAGAAGGACGCCGTGCCCGGCCGGCGCGACGTGCGGCGGCTCTGCGAGATCCTGCTCGGCGGCGACCGGATCGGCCAGGTGGGATACGACGCGCTGCCGCCGCTGGCCCGCGACGTGTACGACCGGCTCGCCCCGCTCGGCCTCAACCTCGAACAGCGCACGATGAAGCGCGCGCTGCTCGACCTCGCCGCCCAGCCCGAGCTGGCCGCCTGCTCCCAGCTGCTGTGGATGCTGCGTTACCTGCTGCCCGACCAGACGGTCCGCCCGATCATGGGGTCGCGCCGGCTGGGCGAGAAGCACATCCAGGAAAGCTGGGACCTCGACCTCGGGCGCAACCAGCGTGCGCTGATCGAGCTGGGCTACGAGGGCGTCACCGTCGAACAGGTGCTGGAGCAACGGTTGCGCCGCGACGCCTGGGCCCCCGACGCGAGCGCGGCCAAGGCGCTCACCGCGGTGGAGCATTCGCTGCTCTTCCTGCAGAGTCCGCGCCTGACCGAGGAGCTGGGCGCCCGCGCGGTCGAGCTGCTCGCCGCGGAGCGCACCGTGGACGACGCGCCGCTGGTGCTGCGCCGCATCCGCCGTCTTCTGTCGTATTACCGCTCGTCGGCGCCGGTGCTGCCGGCGTGGTGCGAGCGGTTCGTCGTGGCGGGCTACGCGCATTACTGCACGCTGCTGCCGACCGCGTTCGTCGAGGAGGAGACCGGGGTCCGCCAGGTGGGCGCGATGCTGGGCTTCCTGTTCGGCATGGAGAGTTTGGCACTGTCGCTGGGCTGCGACCGCACCCAGCTCGACCTGGCGATCCGCCAGTCCCATCCGGAGGCGCCGGCGAAGATCGCCCTGCTCTGGGCGGCACGGCACCAGCTCGGCGCCCTGCCACTGTCCGACTTGCGCGTACGCCTCGACGACCTGCTCGGCAACCCGCTGGTGGTGCCGGCGTTCCCGCAGTACGTGAGCGGCTTCGTCCAGGCCCTGGAACCGGTGCCCCGGTTGGCCCCGTTCGTGGTCGAGACGCTGTCCAAGGCGTTCGCCCGCCTCCCCGACCGCGTCTTGCTCCCGTGGCTCCCCACCCTGATCACCACGTTGCGCGACCAGGCCGGCGAGCTGGTGCCGCTGCTGACCCGCGAGGCGGGCCGCACGTTCCCGGCGACCCTGGCCGGCCTGGACGGCTGGACCCCGCCGTGGGAGGCCAAACCGCCCGCGGCTTCCGAGGCGGTGGCGGCCGCGGCGCCGCGCCCCGCGGTGACGGCGTTCCTGGCCGCGCACCCGGCGGCCACGAACGCGGTCGCGGCCTTGCTGGGCCACACCGGCGAGTGGACCACGGCACCAGCGCGGCCGGCAGCCGACGCGGCGGCCTTGGCCGGCGGGGACCGCGAGGCGGCTGCCACCCTGCTCAGCGCCTATCCCGAGACGGCGACGGCGGTGATGACGCTGATCGGCAGGTGAACCGGGCGCCAGAGACATCCTTTCCGGGTCGGGGTCCGAATCCGCGTCGTTGCCGGGCCGGTCGTGGTGGAGCTCGATTCCGTGCGCGTCGATGCTCCGCTGTCGGGCAACAGACCCCGCGCAACCCGCAACCGGCGCGGCGCAACCACCACCCACAACCGGCACGGCGCAGCCCCCATCCGCAACCGGCACGGCGCAGCCCCCATCCGCAACCGGCACGGCGCAGCCCACAACCGCAACCGGCACGGCGCGGCCCACAACCGGCAATGGGTAACCGGGTAACCGGAGACGGGCAACCCGCAATCGGCGACCCGCGGCAGCCCACCACGGGCAGCCCACCACCGGTATCGGCCGCCGAGGTGATCGATGAGCCGCACCATGTCTCCAGGCCGACGCGACCTCATCCATCCATCCCACTATGTGGCGACCCCGGCCACATTCTGGACTTTCTCGAGACCTTGGAGACCTACGCCCACATGCGAGCCATAAGTCTCCATCCACGAAATGCCCCGAAAAGCGGTCGAACAAAAGGCGCGAAAGCGGAGAAACGACGCTCCATTGTGGACGAGGATCTCACCTTGTGGACGCGCTGCCACGATGTGGTCGCCGGTCCCGCACAACGGACACGGATCCCACATTATGGCCTCGCAGGGCGGCGCCAGCAGAAGCCGATCAGTGAAGAGACGGCTTCACATCGATCGCGCTGTTCGTGCCCACGCCATCTCTAACGCGAAAGATCTCTAGCGGCGACGACGCGAGGGTTTGCGCTTCCGGGCCGCGCCCGGCACGAATCGGGGCGGCACCGGCGGCAGGGGCCGGCGGGGCCAGAAGCCGCGGTGCGCCAGGCCGTCCGGGACGAGCGGGCGACGGGTGATCCTGCTGTACGCCCACCGGATGACGAACAGGATTCCCGCCGCCTCCAGCAGCGTGAAGAACACCGGTCCGGCGTAGCGGACACTGTCACCCTTGTCCATGATCGTCGGATCCGCCGGGTCATAGATGACATCCATGTGGTCGCCGACCCTCGGGAGCCCGCCGGGAAACCCGACGTCGGTCGTCAGCTCCTCGCCGCCGGGCAGGACCAGCAGCGCCTCGTGGCGGTGGCGAGATTCGGTCGTCAACGCCGCGACCCGGGCCGTCGCGTGCACACCGTTGGCCCGCAGGTCGGCTACCTCCTGCCACATCTCCGTGACGGCCAACGCTCCCCCGACGACAAATCCAACGAAAATGACCTGGCTGACCCTCGTCTTGATCGACCCCACGAAGCCATCGTCCACGCCATCCGCAACGTCGGGCACCCGGGTAACCACCAGCACCACGCGGCGGATTTATCCCTCTCCATGGGCATATCACGCCGTACAGAATCGATAATTTTAAATCTTTCTAGATGTTCAGCCTATGTCGCGGGCGCCTCCGGGTGCGGTCGGATGCCAGGGACCGGTAAACCACCGCTCCATAAAGGAGGGACCGTGCGCACCCCATCCCGTGCGTTGGCGGGTACCACCACCGGAGTCCTCGCCGCCGCGCTCGTGCTGACCGCCGCAACCGGGGGCAACGCCGCACCGGCCACCCCGGCGAAGGCTCCAGCCGCGACCGCGCAAGGCGACGACCACCACGACAAGACCAGAGACAACCGACGAGGCCGCCTCGCCCCGACCCCGGCTCAGCGAGCCGCCGCGGCCGGCGCCGACGCCCGCTGGAACGACTTCGGCACCCCCGCTTCGCTGACCGCCGAGAGCCAGCCTCTCGCCACCGGGTTGCCCGCCGACCCGGTCGCCGCCGCCCGTGCGTACGTGGACACCAACCGCGACGTCCTCGGCCTCACCCAGCGTGGCGCCGACGCCCTCGAACTGCTCACCACCGCGCCGATCGGCGAGGGCGCCGCCGTCATCTTCCGGCAGCGCTTCGGTGACCTGCCGGCCGGCCAGGACGGCCTGCTGTCGGTGGGTGTCCGCGACGGCAAGGTCTGGTATGTGAGCTCGTCGCTCGCCCGCGACGCCGCCGCACCCGAGCCGGCCACTCTCACACCGGCCGACGCGCAGCGCCTCGCGGCCGCCGACGCCGGCATCACGAACGCGACGATCATGTCGACCCGGCTGGTCGCGGTGCCCACCGCGGACCAGGGCGCCCGCGCCGCGTACCAGGTCACGCTCGGTGCCGATCTCACCGGGAGCGATCCGGCGGCGTACACGAGCTATGTCGACGCCCGCACCGGTGGCGTCCTCGTCCGCGAGGACATCGTCGACTCGGACAGCGACCGTGACACCCCGGAGTGGGAGGTCTTCCCGAACTCACCGCGCGTCGACTACTCCTCCGCGGACACCCGGCGCACCTGGTGCTTCCAGCCCACCCGCGGCTGCGACGAGGTGGTCGGCGGACCGGCCTCGCCGCTCGCCTGGGACGTCGACCCGGCCACCGAGGCGTCGACGACCACGACGTCCGGCAACAACGCGTTCGCGGTGCACAACTGGAACTCCAACGACCCGTTCACGGTCGGCACCGAGAAGGCCACGCCGCGGCCGGATCGCGAGTACGACTACAAGTGGACCAACCAGTGGTACCGCGAGTCGTGCAACCCGGACGTCTTCACCTCGGCGCAGCGCAACGACATCGACGCCGCCCGGGCCAACCTGTTCGGGATGCACAACCGCATGCACGACTTCGCCTACTACCTGGGCTTCACCGAGAACACGTGGAACATGCAGGACGAGAACCTGCGTCCCGGTGGCCTCGGCAACGACCCGGAGCAGGGCAACGCGCAGGCCGGTGGCATCTCCGGCGGTCCGCCGGACTTCGCCGCGCGCGACAACGCCAACCAGATCACCCCGCAGGACGGCGTCGCGCCGATCACCAACATGTACCTGTGGCAGCCCATCGCAGGCAGCTTCTACGCGCCGTGCGTGGACGGCGACTACGACATGTCCGTGATCGGGCACGAGTACACGCACGCCATCACCGGCCGCATGATCGCCGGGCCGGACATGGGCGTCAACACCCCGCAGGGCATGAGCGAGAGCTGGTCCGACCAGGTCGCCATGGAGTATCTGCAAGAGAACGGCTACGCGCCGGAGGGTGTGCGCGGGTTCACGATCGGGCAGTACGTCACGAGCGACCCGATCGCCGGCATCCGCAACTACAACATGACGCGCAGCCCGCTGAACTACAGCAGCATCGACTACGACTTCGTCGGGCTGCAGGTGCACGCGTCCGGCGAGGTGTGGACGGCGACGAACTACGACATCCGCGCCGCGATGATCAAGAAGTATGGCAACGGGTCGCCGTCGCTGCAGAAGTCGTGCGCCAACGGGCGGACGCCGGTGACCAAGTGCCCGGGCAACCGGCGCTGGATCCAGCTGATGTTCGACTCGTTCCTGCTGATGGCCAACAGTGCCAACAGCATGGTCGACGCGCGCAACGCGATGCTCGCGGCCGACGTCATCCGCTTCGGCGGGGCGAACCAGGCGCTGCTGTGGAACGCCTTCGCCAAGCGCGGCCTCGGCGATGGTGCGGCCAGCGTCGGTGCCGGCGACGTCAACCCCACACCGAGCTTCATTTCCCCGTACGCCTCGGAAGCGTCCCTGAAGTTCCGGCCGGTCGACGAGCACGGCCGTCCGGTGCCGAATGCCAAGTTGTTCGTGGGTGACTACCAGGCCCGCGCGGTGGCGGTGGCGGACACCGACCCGGCGACCACGTTGCCCGACACGGTCAGCCTGGTCCCCGGCACGTACTCGTTCATCGCGCAGGCGCCCGGCTACGGTCTGGCCCGGGTGAAGCCGCGATTCGTGTCCACAAGAGACCATTTGCTGACCGTCAAGATGCCGCACAACGTGGCGTCGGGTGCGGCCGGCGCGGTGGCTACCGGCGACGGCATCAACCTGGTCCGGGTCAACGACGACGACGAGGCCACGAACTGGGCCTCGCTCAACTCGCCGGTGGCCGGCAAGCAGGTGACCGTCGATCTGGCCGGCGGTGCGCAGAAGGTCAAGCGGGTCCAGGTGAGCGCGATGCTGCGCCCGCCGGTCACCGGTGACGTGGACGCCGGCACGCAGAGCCGGTTCTCCGCGCTGCGGCAGTTCCGGGTGCAGGCGTGTACCGCGACGGCCACCGTCACGTGTACCGCGGCGGCCGACTTCCGCACGGTGTTCACCAGTGCCAAGGACACGTTCCCGTCGGTCGCGCCGCGGCCGCGGGCCCCCGAGCTGCTGGTCAAGTCGTTCGACATCAAGCCGACGACGGCCACGCACCTGCGGCTCGAGGTGCTGACGAACCAGTGCACCGGCGCGCCCGACTACGCCGGTGAGCAGGACGCCGATCCGCGCGCCGTCAGCGACTGCGCGACGGGCAGCCCGCAGGCACTGAACGTGCGGGTGGCGGAGTTCGAGGCGTACACGCAGTAATGGATTTGACGAGTGGGCGGGCCGATCGGGTCCGCCCACTCGATGTTCACTTGGTTGTTACTCGCCGCAACATCGACCGGATCTATCTTTAGGCCTTGATCATCATTGTTCTGATCGCCGGCGTGCTCGCGGCCGCCGGCTTCGCCTGGGTGGCCACCTCGATCAACCGCGCCACCCGCACCAACCAGCCGCAGCCGTACCCGGAACCGACACTGTCCGGCCCGGAGACACCGGCGGTCGTGAACCTGCTGGTGAACGGCTGGACCGTCACCTCCGACGCGGCCGCGGCCACACTCGTCGACCTGACCGCCAAGGAGTACGCGGTCATTCACGACGGCACCGCGCACCCGCTGCGCACCGGCGTCGACCTCGGCCTCCGGCCGTACGAGCAGATGGTGCTCGACCGGCTCGCGGCGGTGCAGCAGCCCGCGGCCGGGAGCGCGCCCTTGGAAGCCCTGCGGTTCCGCGGCAGCGACGATTCGGCGGCCTGGTGGAAGCGATTCCGCGACGAGATCACCTTCGAGGCGCGCGCGGCCGGCCTTTCGCAACCGCGCTACGGAAAGCGGGAACGCCGGTTGATGCGAGGCTCCGCCGCGATCGCCGCGCTGCTGTTCGCCGTGACGCTGCTCGGGTATTCGCTCGGCGCCGCGGCGGGCGGGTTCGTGCTGGCCTTCGGCTTCGCGCTGGTCGTGGGCGAGCGCCGCGAGGGCGAACGGGACACCCCCGCCGGTCTCGCCGCCGCCTCCCGCTGGCTTTCCGTCACTGACCCCAGTCCCGCGTACGCCACGGCGCTGGGAAAGACGCCGGAACTGAGCGCCGCGCTCCCGTTCAGTCAGGCCGACCGCCGGACGCTGTGGTCGTCCTACGGCGGGTACTGGCACCGGATCCACGTCAGTTATCCACCGGACAAATTCCCGTACGGGATCAGCGGTGTGCGTCTGTTGTGGATGGCCGCGCTGATGATCGGCCTCGGCGGCGGCGCCGGCGTGTTCCTGACCCGGGTCTTCGACCTCGCGCCGGACGCCGACGCGTTCAGCATCGGCGTAACTTACTTCTTCGACGCGCTGTGCCTGGCCGGCTTCGTGGTCGCGCTCTTCGGGTTGCGCATCGCTGTTCGCGCGCTGCTGGACATCTCCGCGCCGGAGACGGTCAGCGGCCAGGTCCAGTGGGTCGAGGCCTGGCGTCGCAACACGCACCCGGACGACACCGAGCCCGGCCCACCGTGGCTCTACTACGTGGCGATCGACGACGGCCGGACCGACCGGACGACCGCGTGGGGCCTGCCGGACAAGCTGCTCGCCGGCGTGACCGAGGGCGTGACGATCACGATTCGCGCCCGTACGTGGTCACGCCGGATCATCGAGGTCACGCACGAGCAGTAGGTGGTGTCAGGCCTGCGGCGGCAGGCCGGCGTAGGCCTGCGGCGGCACACCGGCGTACGCCTGGGGTGGCACGTCGGCGTAGGCCTGCTGCTGGGCGGCGTAATACCGCGCGGCCGACTCCCGCGCGGCCACCGCCTCGGCCACGAACGCCTCGTGGGCGCGCGGGAAATCGACCTCCTGCCCCTTGCTGATCGTGATGCCGCCGGCCACCGACGACCACGTCGCCCGCACCGCCACGATGTAGCCGACCATGATCAGCACGATCAGCAACAGCAGCGAGACACCCGGACCGGCGGTGCCGTCCGCGACGCTGCCGTCCGATGCGGACAGTGCGATCGGGATCCCGGCGACTCCGGCGACCGCCAGCACGATCCCGATCACCATGCGGCTCATCCGGTCACGCGAGCAGCGCGGGCAGAACGGCCACCGAGCGGCCCGGACCTCCTTCTGCACCGCGCGCACCACGATCAGAAAGACCACACCCCCGGCCAGCACCAGCGGGTACGCCCATCCGGGCACCCGCGAGATGAACCGCGCGGGCTTGTGCCCGGCCGCCGGTAACCCGTGCCGCACACACACCGTAGGCGTCCCCCATCCGGTCGACACATACGCCGCCGGGATCCGCACCCCGTTCGCCACCTCGAGCCTCCCCGCTCATCGATTTCGACCGCGCAATGATCCACGGTCGTCATTGGATGGTGCGCGCGGGGTAACAGCTGCCGAAATTGATGACCACTAGACTAGTGCCTACTAGTCGTCTAGGGTCGGCGTCGTGAACCTGGAGGGATGGGCGACATTCACCGATGTCTCGTACGCCAGCGAGCGGCGGCGCGACGAGTCCGGAATGCTGCCTGTTCCCGGAGAGCGGCTGGGTAGGTTGACTATGGCTGGTGAACCGGTGTCCGGGGCCACGGCTGGGCCGGCCGGGCAGGCGGTGATGTACTCGGGGTTACGCCGTGCGGAGGACGCGGCAACCAAAGGATCCGGTTTGAAGACGATCCAGGCATACCGGTTCGCGCTAGACCTCACACCAGGCCAAGAGCGTGACATGTACGCCCACGCCGGGGCGGCCAGGTTCGCGCACAACTGGGCACTCGCCCGGGTCGAGGCGGTCATGGGTCAACGGGCGGCGGAACGCTCCTACGGAGTGCCGGACGAGCAGCTGACGCCGTCGATGCCCTGGTCGCTCGCGGGTCTGCGCAAGGCATGGAACGCTGTCAAGGCCGATGTGGCGCCGTGGTGGGCCGAGATGTCCAAGGAGGCGTTCAACACCGGTCTGGACGCCCTCGCTCGCGGGTTGAGGAACTGGGCCGACTCCCGTACCGGCAAAAGGTCGGGTCGCCGTGTCGGATTCCCCAGGTTCAAGTCCCGCCGCCGCACCACACCATCGATACGGTTCACCACTGGACCGATCCGCGTCGAGCCCGACCGGATGCATATCGTGCTGCCCCGGCTGGGCTCGTTGAAGCTGCACGAGTCCGCCCGCAAACTCGCCCGGCGTATCGAGAACGGCACCGCGCGGATCATGTCCGCGACGGTGCGTCGTGACGGCGGGCGCTGGCATGTGTCGTTCACCGTCGAGATCGAGCGCGCCGAACGCGTCCCGGGCCGGCCCCAGGCCGTGGTGGGTGTGGACCTCGGGATCAAGTATCTCGCGGTGCTGTCCACCGGCGACCTGATCGCCAACCCCCGCCACCTGGTGACCGCACAGCAGCGGATGCGCTCGCTCGGACGCGCCCTGTCGCGTAAGTGCGGCCCCGACCGGCGCATTTGCCGACGTCCGTCGAAACGGTGGCAACGGGCGGCGGCCCGGCTCAGCCGCGCTCACGCCCGGGTGGCGAACCTGCGCCGGGACGGCCTGCACAAGCTCACCACCCGACTCGCCCGCGAGTACGGCACAGTCGTGGTCGAAGACCTCAACGTCACCGGGATGCTCGCCAACCGCCGACTGGCCCGGCACATCGCTGACGCGGCGTTTGCGGTGATTCGCCGCCAGCTCGCCTACAAGACCGGATGGAATGGTGGCCGGCTGCTGGTGGCTGATCGCTGGTATCCGTCCTCGAAAACCTGCTCGGGCTGCGGCGCGGTGAAAACCAAACTCGCCCTGCACGAGCGGACCTACGTATGTGAGGCGTGCGGGCTGGTCTGCGACCGCGACCGCAACGCCGCACTCAACCTGGCCGCGCTCGCGGCCGAGTTCAACACGGCCGGGAGTGGCCCGGTAGCAGCACGTGGAGCCGACTGTAAGACCCGCCTCGGCGGGCAGGTGGCCGCGAAGCGTGAACCCGGCACCGCGTCGGCGGGTCAGACCGGGACCGTCCCGCCGCAAGGCAGGACTACCAACACGTGCGCGCTAAGGCGCACTGAGAGGTAACGGTTGCATCTGCTCCCGGGGAAGGCACCAAGCTTGACCGCATGAACGATTCAGATCGCCAGATCGGCGCGCAGGGGGTAATGGTCCGAGGCGTATTCGGTCTCGTCGCCTCGCACGACATGGACGTCGGTCGCCAGAGACGCGAGCTGTGGCGCGGCGAAGACGTAATCGAGCCGCATCCGGGAGAATTCCTTGCCACCGCCGCGTGTGGTCGGCACGGTGAGTGGCTCGCCGCGGCCGGCCGCCCGCCACAGGTCGACGAGGCCGGCCTCGCTGAACGCGGCGACCGCGCGGGTGTCGACCACGCCGTCCGCGCCCGCGTGCCGCCGCCGGTGCGTGCCGGGCAGGCCGGCCAGCATCGCCGTGTGATCGGTGCCCGGGTCCAGCCCGTTGAGGTCGCCGGCGATGAGCACCGCGCCCTTGCCCGGGTTGAATCGGTGGGCCAGCCAGATCGCCTCGCGGCGGCGGCGCGGCGGCGAGAACGGGTTGAGGTGGGCGCTCACCATCGTGAGCAGGCCGACGCGGGTGCGGACGGTGACGGCCGCGGCCGCGTGGTGCAGCCGCCAGCCGAACGACGCGCTGCGCACGATCTCCAGCGGCGGCCGGACGAGCATCGCCACCGGCTGCCCGAGCGGCGAGCGGGCCAGGCGCGGGGTCATGCCGACGGCGTCGGCCAGCGCGGTCATCCGGCGGCCACCGTGCCGGCCGAAGTTACGAAGCTCCTGGAGTGCGAGCAGGTCGGGGCGCTCTCGGGCGATCACCGCCGCGATCGCCGTGAGGCGATCGCCGTGCCAGTCGTACCCGCCGGTCTTGACGTTCCACGTCATGATCCGCATCGTCATGCTGAATCTCCCGGGCCGCCTCGGAGACTGACACCGCCGACTCGTTCGGCCGCACCACCCACCAAAGCACGGCCAGCCACGCCGCGGCGAGCAGAAGCCCGCCGAGCACGTCGGTCGGATGGTGCATGCCGCGATACATCCGGGACGCCGCCACCCCGGCCGGCATCACGATCGCCGCCACCAGGAACAGCCAGCGCCACCACTGCCGGATCCGGGCCATCGACACGATCGCGATCGCGGCCCACAGGCAGGCGGTGGCGGCGACGTGGCCACTCGGGAACGACGAGGTCGGCAACACCCCGTCCAGCTGCTCGACCGGCGGGCGCGGGCGGTCGGTGGCCGCGGCGCTGGTCAGGAAGAGAGTGAGTTCGCCGACCATGGCCAGCACGAGGAACAGCACCGGCCGCCACCGCCGCCACAGGGCCAGCGCGATCGGGCAGAACACGAGCGAGACGGCCAGGACCGCGTGGGTGTCGCCGGCCTTGCTCCACCACCGGCTCGCGTGGTCGAGCGCCGGCGTGCGGAGCGTCTGCAGCCAGCGCGGTACGGCGTCGTCGAACGAGCCCGGCAGCCAGTTGGTCACGACGTATCCGAGGACGTACAGCAGGCCGAAGGTGAGCACCCAGCCCACCAGGATCTCGGCGCCCTTCGCCCACGGGTGCGGCAGCATCGCCCGCTCGGCAGGTGCCGGGTCCAGGTCGGGGGCGGCCTCCGGTTCCAGACCCTCGGTCAGCGGCGGGGTGGGGTGTCCGGCCTCGCGGCGCCACACCCGGAAGGCATACGCGGTGACGCCGATCCAGGCCAGGCCGAGGAACCAGCCGGCCAGCACGTCGGAGAGGAAGTGCACGCCCAGCCCGATCCGGCTGAGCCCGACCGCGACCACGATCGTCGTCGCGGCCCCGATCACCCAGCCACGCCACTGTCCGTGTGCCAGCGAAAGGAAAACCAGGGCGAGCATCCCGTAGACGATGGTGGTGCCGAGAGTGTGCCCGCTCGGAAAGCTGTTGCCGGCGCCGCGCGCGATCGGGTCGGCCACCACCGGCCGCACCCGGCCGACCAGGGTCTTCAGCGACGGGTCGAGCAGCATCGCGCCGACACCGGTGACCGCGAGATACAGAGCCAGCCGCGGCCGACGGCGGATCAGCAGCATCACGATCACGATGACGACCAGCGGGATCAGCACGCTGCGGCCGCCGGCCGAACTGATCGTGCTGAGCACCTTGACCACGGCCGGGTGTGGCGCGATCAGCCCGTTCAGCCGGTCGTCGATGGACTGGTCGAGGTGTTGCAGCGGCTCCCAGCGGTCGCGCACGAGCAGCAGCAGCGTGCCGAAGCACAGCCCGGCCACGACGATCGCGAGCAGCCCGAGCACGCTGCGCTCGGCGAAGTGCCGCACGGGCCCCCAGCCCGCGCGTTCGACCACGCTGCCGTCGTCGGGCTTGGCCACGCTGCGGTCGTCTGGCCTGGCTACGCCCTTGGGGTCGGGCACGACCACGTCGTCGGGCTCGTTGGGCACGTCGGGCTCCTTCGGGGGCGGGTATCCCCCGATTTACCCCGCGGGGTCCGTTCGCACACGTAAGCCCTTGGCCGCCTCGGCTGCCGCCCCCGCGTCGTACGCCAGATCGGGGTCGCCGTCCGGGCGGGGCACGCAGAGCAGCAAGGCCTGCGGCTTCACGTGGATCCGCAAAGCCCGGCCCGGTTCGATGAGGTCACCGTCGAGCTGGCGCGGCTGCGTCCTGCGGGTGTAGATCTCCACACGCTCGGCGGTGAACGTCTCCATCAGCGGGATCCGTTCCCGGCGGCTCATCACCGCCCAGGCCAGCCGGACCCAGTGCGCCAGGTTGTTCGGGCTCAGGATGGCCACGTCGAGCTTGCCGTCGGCCGGGTCGGCCCTGCTGAGCAGCCGCAGACCACCCTGCAGGCGGCCCACGTTGCCGACGATGACCGTGCGCGCGCGACGCGGCTTCGGCGCGCCGCCGTCCAGCACGATCCGCGCGCGCATCGGGCGGTCCCGCAGGTGTTTGAGGCCGCCGCCGACGTACGCCAGCCAGCCGAGATGCTTCTTCGCCCGCTCCGAGGTGCCCTCCAGCATCCGGGCGTCGAAGCCGATGCCGGCCATCACCGCGAAGCAGCGGTCGCCGGTCACCCCGACGTCGATGCGCTTACGGCCGCCCTCGAGCGCCACCACCACCCCGGTGGCCGGGTCGTCGCCCAGGCCCAGGTTCGCGGCGAGCAGGTTGCCGGTGCCGGCCGGGAGCACCGCCAGCGCCACGTCCGAGCCGGCCACGGCGGTGACCACCGACATCACGGTGCCGTCGCCGCCGCAGACGAAGATCAGTTCGGCCCCGTCGCGTACGGCCTGCTCGGCCTGGCCTCGCCCGGGGTCGGCGACGGTGGTCTCATGCCAGACCGGCGCCGGCCACCCGGCCATCGCGAGTCCCTCACCGATGACGCTGCGGAGAAATTCCATATCGGGGACTTTGACGGGATTCACCACGACGGCACTGCGGGGTCCGGCCACGCGCATAGTCTGCCGGAGGCATGCCGCGAGGGCGACTCGGGAACACTGACCGGGTGAGCGATGTGACCTATGCCCCGATCGGCGCGACCCGGACAGGCGAGCTTCCGCCCGGGTACCGCTATGTCCGGTATCGAATGCTGCTGGGCAACGGCGACGAGCTGTACCGGCGGGCCGGCGACGCGATCGTCACCTTCGCGATGCACCGGGCGCTGAAACCCGCCAAGATCACAACGTCGGCGCCGCGGGCCGAGTCGGGTGTGCGGCTCACGATCGGCCTCGGACCGCTGAAAGCGCCCTGTGAGATCGTCTGGGCGGACGGCGACGGCTTCGGGTACGGGACGCTGCCCGGTCACCCCGCCGCCGGTGAGGAGGCGTTCCGGGTGATCCGCGACGCCGGCGGCCGGGTGTGGTTCACGGTCCTCGCCTACAGCCGCCCGGCCCGGCCGGTGATGCGGGCCGCCGGACCCCTCGCGGTGATGTTCCAGCAGTCGTACGCCCGCCTGTGCGGACGCGCGCTGAAAAGGATCTGTACCGTGAAGTCGTGAGCACGACGTCGATAACCTGGTGGGGCCACAGCACGATGTGGCTGGCCGATTCGGGCACGACGCTGCTCACCGACCCGATCCTGGTGGGCCGGATCGCCCATCTGCGCCGGATGGCCGGCCCCGACCCGGCGCTGCCCGGTGAGCCGGACGCGATCCTGCTGTCCCATCTGCACGCCGACCACTTCCACGTGGGCTCGCTGCGGACGGTGCCGGGCACGCCGCGGCTGGTGGTGCCGCGCGGCGCCGCGAGCTTCCTGGCCCGGTCGATGGGCCGGGAGGTGGCCGACCGCTGCGTCGAGCTCGCCCCGGGCGACGACGTGATGATCGGTTCGGTCAAGGTGCGTGCGGTCCCGGCCGCGCACGACGGCGGCCGCGGCCCCTGGTCGCGCGAGCGGGCTCTGGCCATCGGCTTCGTCGTGGAGGGCGCGGCCCGCACCTGGTATGCGGGCGACACCGGCCTGTTCAACGAGATGACCGACCTCGCCCCGATCGACCTGGCGCTGATCCCGGTCGGCGGCTGGGGGCCGACGCTGGGCGCGCACGGTCACCTGGACGCGGCGGCCGCCGCCGAGGCGGTCCGCCGGGCGAAGGCGTCCTGGGCGGTGCCGGTGCATTACGGCACGTTCTGGCCGATCGGCATGCACCGGATCCGGACCCACATGTTCAGCGAGCCCGGCCGCCGGTTCGCCGAGCTGGCCGAGCGGTCCGCACCGGACACTCAGGTGCGCGTGCTCGCCCACGGCGAGACGCTGACGATCGGGAAACCCGCGTGACCGCCACCCTCGGTGCGCTGGCCTGGTTGTTCCTTGTTGTCGCTTTTGGCGCCATCGTGCCCATCGTGCCGACCGGTGCGGCGGTCAGCGGTGCGGCGGCGCTGGCGTTCCACGAGCACCACCCGGTGACGATCGTCTTTGTGATCGCGTTCGGCGCCGCCGGGGCGTACGTGGGCGATCTCGTCATGTACGGGATGTGCCGGCTCGGCGGCGAGCAGCTCGCCCGGCGGCTACGCTGGCTGCGCGACGAGGAGCACCTGGCCACGGTGAAGGACCGTCTGAACAAGAGCCAGGTGCCGGTGCTGCTGGTGTCCCGCCTGATCCCGGGTGGCCGGGTCCCGGTGCTGCTGGCGGCGGCGTTCGTCGGCCTGTCCTGGCGTACCTTTGTGGTCGCCAACGTCCCGGCCTGCGCCCTGTGGTCCGGCGTCTACGCCGGGATCGGGGTGGCCGGCGGCTCGATCTTCCCCGAGCCGTGGGAGGGTGTGGTCGCCGCGGTGCTGCTGATCCTGGTCGTCAACCAGGTGGTGTCCTGGTGGAACAAACGACGTGGTGCCCGCACCGAGAAGTCCCCGTCCGACGGCATGAGCTCCACGCGAGAATAGAGGTACCGGATGCCGCTCACTCCGGCAGACATCCACAACATGGCGTTCAAGAAGCCCCCGGTGGGCAAGCGTGGCTATGACGAGGAGTCGGTCGACGCGCTGCTCGACGAGGCCGGCCAGGAACTGATCCGGCTGATCGAGGAGAACGACGACCTCCGCAGCCGCATCGGTGACGGCCCGGCCGGGCCGGCCGGCCCGTCACCGTTACAGGATCAGCAGCGCGAGTTCGCCGACCTGGTCGAGCGCTTGAAAAACCTGCAGGAGGGCCGCCGGCGGGCCGAGCAGGACGCCCGCGACATGCAGGCCCGGCTGGAGCGCGCCCGCGACGAGGCGCAGGCCGCCGGCCCCGCTCCGGCCGCCGACGGCGACCGTTCGGTGCGGGTGCTGATGATGGCGCAGCGCACCGCCGACGACCACATGCGCGACGCGCGCGAGGAGTCGGACGACGTGATGGCCAACGCGCAGACCGAGGCCGAGCGGATCACCGTGGACGCGCGGGCCGAGGCGGGGGCCATCGAGTCCGGTGCCCGCCGCGGTCACGCCGAGGCGATGGACGGGCTGGCGCAGCGCCGCACCGCCCTGCTGAACGAGATCGACGGGCTGGAGGAGCTGGCCCGCGGTTACCGGACGGCGCTGGGCAGCCACGTGGCGCGCCAGCTGCAGGACCTGGACGGCGCCCCCGAGGTGGCCTGACCGGGGGATCAGGCGTCGAGGAACATCCGGACCGCCAGCACGCGCCGGTTGTCGTCCTCGGACGGCGGCATCCCGAGCTTGGCGAAGATGTTGTTGATGTACTTGCTGACCACTTTCTCGGTGATATAGAGGCGGGTGGCGATGGCCGCGTTGGAGCGGCCCTCGGCGATGTGCCGGAGCACGTCGAGTTCCCGCGGGGTCAGGCCGGCGAGCGGCTTACGGCGGGCCAGCAGTTGCGCGACCACCTCCGGGTCGAACGCGGTGCCGCCGGCCGCCACCTGATGGACCGCCTGCACGAACTGATCGACGTCGGAGACGCGCTCCTTCAACAGGTAGCCGACTCCCCCGTTGCTGTCGGTGAGCAGCTCCCGCGCGTACAGGGGCTCGACGTGCTGGGAAAGCACCAGGACCGGGAGTCCGGGGATCGCCTCGCGCGCCGCGATGGCCGCCTTGAGACCCTCGTCGGTGTTGGTCGGTGGCAGCCGGACATCGACGATGGACACGTCCGGACAGTGCCCGAGCAGCGCCGGCAGCAGCGCCGGACCGTTGTCGACCGCCTCGACCACCTCGAAGTCGAACGCCTCGAGGAGCCGGGTGAGTCCGTCTCGGAGGAGCGTCAGGTCCTCCGCGATGACAACGCGCAAGGCACCTCCATGGTCACGACCGTCGGGCCCCCGCTGGGGGACGACACCGTCATCGTCCCATCGAATGCGTCCAACCTTCGCACGATGCCGCTGAGCCCCGTCCCCCGCGTCGCGTCGGCACCGCCGCCGCCGTCGTCGCCGACCTCGAGACTGAGCAGCCCGTCCAGGTGACGCATGGTCACCCAGGCGAACCGGGCACGGCTGTGCCGCGCCATGTTAGCGAGCGCCTCGGCGACCGCGAAGTAGACCGCTGACTCGACCGGGGTGTCGAGCCGGCCGGGCAGGTCGGAGGTCACCTCGGTGCGGACCGGCAGGCTCAGCGCGAGGGCGCGCACGGCCCCCTCCAGCCCGCGTTCGGCCAGCACCGGCGGGTGGATGCCGCGGACCAGGTGCCGCAGGTCGACCAGCGCGGCGGTGCTGGCCGCGCGCGCCTCGGCGAGCAGTTTCAGGGCGGCCGAGGGGTCGCGGTGGACCAGTCGCTCGGCGAGCCCGATGGTCATGCCCACCGACACCATCCGGGCCTGCGCGCCGTCGTGCAGGTCGCGCTCGATGCGGCGCAGCTCGGCGGCCTGCGCGTCCATGGCGTCGGCCCGGGTGGTGGTCAGGTGCGCGACCCGCAGCCGCAGTTCGGCGGCCCGGGTGGGCGCGAGCAACAGCCGGGCGAACCGCACGTCGGTCGCTCGCAGCAGCGGCGCCACGGCCAGTCCCCCGGCCAGGATCGCCAGGCCGACCGGAAGGGCCAGCCACGCCTCGGCGAAATTGGTGGTGGGCCAGAACAGCGCGTACCCGAACCAGACGTCGCCCAGGAACAGCCACAACGGCAGCAGCACCGTGCCCACCAGGCCGTACGCGGGAATCGCCACGGTGACCAGGCCGAGGATCACCCCGACCAGCGCGCCCGGGAGCAGCCAGGCCACGTCGCGCCAGGTGGCCGGGTCGGTGATGATCCAGCGCAGCCACCGGCGGCTGCCGATCTCCGCGTCGTCCGGTTGCGGATGATAAGGACGACCCAGCCGTACGCCCGCCCGCCGGCCGAGGTGACGCTCGAGGTCGGTACGCCACCGGACCACTGTCGTGCTCACGCCGAGCAGCTCCGCGCCGAGCAGCGGCACCGGGCTGAGCACCAGCGAGGCCACCCACAACACCAGCACCGGCACGTTGAGCACCGCGAGGACGGTCGCGAACAAGCCGTCCGCGGTCGCGCTCAGACCGGTGAGCAGCCGGTGCCGCAGCATCATGCGAACCATCATCCCGCGCCCGCCCCCACTACGGCGCAAGGGTGCTGGCACCCCAAGACGGTTGGGGTCTCACACTCCTGCCTCGGCCGTTGCGGGCCCGAATACTCGGTTCATGACCGCGACGACAGTAAGACCACGCGCGAACACCGGAAGTGATTTCGCCGAACTGAACCGGCGGGTGAACGCGCAGGGCCTGATGGAGCGCCGACCGGCCTACTACGCCTTGCGGCTGAGCCTGGTGAGCGCGATGCTGGCCGGCGGCTGGGTGGCCTTCTTCCTCATCGGATCGTCCTGGTGGAACCTGCTGGTGGCGGTCTTCCTCGCGGCGGCCTTCGCCCAGGTCGGGCTCGTCGGGCACGACCTCGGGCATCGGCAGGTCTTCCGCACGAAGCGGCCCAGTGACATCTTCGGCCGGATGGCCGGCAACATCGGCGTCGGGATGAGCTTCGGCTGGTGGATGGACAAGCACACCCGCCACCACAACAACCCCAACCACGACGACCTCGATCCGGACGTGGCGCCCGAGGTGCTGATCTGGGCAACCGAGTCGGCGCTGGGCCGGCGGGGTCTGAAGGCCTTCGTCACCAGGCATCAGGCCGGGCTCTTCTTCCCGCTGCTCACCCTGCTCGGCCTCGACCTGAAGATATCCAGCATCAAGGCGCTGCGTGCCGGTACGGTCAAGCGCCCCGGTCTGGAGGCCGCGCTGCTGGTGATCCACGCGGTCGCCTATCTGTCCGCGTTGTTCCTGGTGCTGTCGCCGCTGCAGGCGGTCGCCTTCTTCGTGGTGCACCAGGCCCTGTTCGGTGTGTATCTGGGCATGACCTTCGCGCCCAACCACAAGGGCATGCCGCACCCGACCGGCGCCGAGGACTTCCTGCGCAAGCAGGTGCTGACCTCGCGCAACGTACGCGGTGGATGGTTCGTCGACGTCGCGCTCGGCGGCCTCAACTACCAGATCGAGCACCACCTGTTCCCCGGCATGCCGACCGCGAACCTGCGCAAGGTGCAGCCGATCGTGCAGGAGTACTGCGCGGAGATCGGGGTGCCGTACGAGCAGACCGGGTTGATCGAGTCGTACCGGCAGGCGCTGCGGCACCTGCACGAGGTCGGCGCACCGGCGCGGGCGGCCCGGGCCGCCTGACGGTCACCGATCGGTGCAGACCTGCGAGGACGTAGCGATGTTCTTGTTGGAGTACGCCACCGCGACCGTGAAACAGTAGTTCTGGGTGTCGCTGAGCCCGTAGACGACATACTCGGAAGCCCCGGCCGGCAGTTGCTGGAACACCCGGGGCTTCTGCCCTGTCCGCCCGCCGGACACCAGGACCGGGCGTTCGGCATCGTCCGGATAGGCCCACCGCAGCGAGACGCTGTCCCCGTTGTCCTGCAATCGCACGTCCCGCGGCGCCCCCGGATCGCCGGGCGGCGCCGTGGTGGCCGTCGCGCTGGGCGCGGTGGCCTGCTGGCTGGTCGCGATGCCCGCGGTGGCGCTCGGGGTGGGACTGACCGAGCCGTTGTTCCGATCGGGCAGCGTCAGCACCACCACCGCGACGGCCGCGGCCACCGCGGCGACCACCACGGCCGCCAGCAGGAACGGCTGACGCCGGCGGGGCGGCTCGGGCTCGTCGTCGATCGCCGGGCGCACTCGCTCCGAAGTGGGCGGCAGCGCGAGCGCAGCCGCGGGCGCCGGCGGCATCGGGCTGTCCAGCGCCGGCGGCAGCGTGCCGGCGCGGGCGTGCCGGCCGGTCAGCTCGCCCGGCGGCCGGTGCACGTCGGACAGATAGACCGGCGGCTGATAGCCGGCGGCGTTCGCTTCGGTGCCGCGAATCTCGGGCGGCGGCCGGAACGCTGGTTCGGCGACGTCGAGCGGCGGCGGCGACACGGTGGGCCGGCGCGGGAACGGCGCGGTCTGCACACCGGGCGCGTCCCGCGGGCCGGCCGACTGCTCGACCCGGCCGCACCGGTGCTTGCCGGAGGCCGAGCCGGCGGCGACGGCGGACACCTGCCGGACCAGCGGGTGATCGCCGGGCAGATAGCGCGCGCACATCGCCTGGGCCTGCCGCAGGTGGTGCCGGGACTCGTCGTCGCGGCCGCACTCGCGTTCCATCGCGCCGAGGCGGGCCAGCATCTTGATGCCGGCCGGGGCGGCGTCGCCGTACGTGCGGTGATGGCGGCGCCAGGCGTCGACCAGCCGGCTGCGGGCGGCCGTGCAGTGACCGGCCGAGTGCTCGGCGGTGGCCAGGTCGGCCTCGGCGGCCAGCACCCGGGCCGAGTCGGCTCCGTCGATCTCGGACAGGTCGCCCACCAGCCGGCGGTAGACCTGCGCGGCCCGGCCGTGGTTCCCGACCCGCTGCAGCACGGCGGCGTGGGTCGCGGCCGCGGCGACGGTGCGTTCGTCGTGCGGGCCGTGCAGCCGCTCCTCGGCGCTGTGCGCGAAGGCGGCCCACACCCGGGCGCCGTGCGGATCACCGAGCGCGATCAGGATGCGGGCGTGCAGGGCGGCGGCCAGCGCCATGTCGGGGTCGGCCCGTCGCGGATCCTCGGCGGCCACCGGGTCGAGCACATTTTCCAGCATCTGCCGGGCGCCCGCGAGGTCGCCCGCGGAGGTGAGACTCTGCGCACGCGCGGTGAGTTCGGCAAGCTGGGGAGGGCCCACGTGTCTCATAGTGCTCGCATGAATACCCTAGGTACAAGTTCGGACATGCGAACAGTCTGTGCCCCCCGCGCAAGCCGGACACTGTAGAACACCTATATGTCCATCGACGCCGTCAAACGCGAACTGCTCGTCCGTCACCTGGAGGCGTGGGTGCCGGCCGCGCTGCACCGCGCCCGCCGGGTGGTCTACTGCCACGGCTACGCCGACGAGGCGGGCATGGCCGAGGCGGCCCTGCGGGTGCTGACCGACCAGGCCGATCTCGTACGCGGCCGCGAGCTGTCCATGGTGGCGGTGGGCGACGACCTGTCCACCGTCGTGCCGCTGCTCGCGGCCGTGCGCAGCGAGGCCGGCGACGCGCCCGGGCTGGCCGTGCACACCATCTCCGGGGGCACCGACCAGCGGCTCGCCATCGCGCTGAAGGCGGCCGGGGCCAACCGGGTGCCGCTGCTCGGGTTCCTCGACGCGTCCCGCGCGCCGTCGCCGCCCGCGCCGGCCACCGTGGCGGCCCTGACCGCGGGCAAGCCGGCCGAGGTGCTGATGGTGCTGGCCCCGGGCGCGTCGGCCGCGGGCTATCGGGCCACCTGGCCGCTGTTCACCGAGGTGGAGCTGGCCACCAACGGCGAGCCGGGGCAGTTGCTGGCCTTCGGGACGACGTCGGGCAAGAGCCTGGAGTCGTTCAAGGAGGCGTTGTGGGCCGTGGACGAGTTCGCCGGGGTGCGTTACCGCGACCCCGGCGATCCCGACCGGCACCTGATCGACATCTCGTTGACGCCGCACCCGGGCCCGTTGAAACGCGAGCTCCTGGCCCATCTCGAACGGGTCGGCTCGGCGACCGTGACGGAGCTGCGGACGTTCGCCCTGACCGACACCATCTATCGGGCCGCGGACGCGACCCGGGTGCTGCACTCGCTGGTGGACGCCGGCACGGTCAGCCGAACCCCGACCCAGGGCCGGCTCGGCGGCGACGTCGTCATCTCCTAGCCTTGTCCTGCTTCCAGGACAGCGGGCCGGGCAGGTCCACGCGATGTGCCCGGGTCCGCGAGTTCCAGGACCAGCGGCCGATCTTGAGGCTCCAGGACGAGAAGCCGTTCTCCGTGAAATTCAGGATCAGCGGTCCGAACTTCTTGCGGCTGCGGAAAACGAGGCCCATCGGAAATCCCTCCCAGGTTCGTTCGGTCTGGGGGGTTCGTTCCCGATCGCGGAAATTGACAAACCCTCAGCGCGGCTGCCAGGCATCCGGGCGGGTGGTCAGCTTGCGGACGTGAGCGGGCATCCGGCCGCTGATCAGGTCGGCGAGGTTGACCTCGTCGACCACCTCGCGGACGGCGGCGCGCACCGCGACCCAGAGGTTCGGCAGGTTTTCCGCGGCGCCCTCGTACTTCGTCTCCTCCGGACGCAGACCGCGCACCCCGGCCAGCGGGCCGTCGACCGCGCGCAGGATCTGGCCGATGGTGATGTCGCGAGGGGACTGTGACAGTGTGTAGCCGCCCTCGGCGCCACGCTGGGCCCGGACCACGCCGGCGCGGCGCAGGTCGGCGAGCACGGCCTCGAGGAACTTCCGGGGCATTGTCTGGTCTTGGGCGATGGCCTGGGCGGACATCAGGGACGGGTAGGCCTGCGCCAAGCTCAAGGCTGCCCGGACCGCGTAGTCACCGCGCGCGGAGATCTGCACTCACTAATAATGCCCCTTCCGTGCATGTGCGACGCACATACCCCAGGGGATTATGGGAATTACGCTCAGTCAGGGGGACGTCGCTGAACCGGGATGCGTCCGGAGCCGTCGGGCGTCGTGTCCATCCGGAACTGGCCGGGGCTGGTGCCGACCTCGCGATGGAAGAACCGGCCGAAGTTCGTCGGTTCCGGGAACCCTAAACTGCGGCCCACCTCGGCGACCGACATCGAGGTGCAGGCGAGCAGCCGGCGTGCCTCCAGCGCGACCCGGTCGTCGACGACCTGTTTGGCGGTACGGCCGGTGACGGCCAGGCAGGCCCGGGTCAGCGTGCGGACCGAGCAGGTCAGCTCGTCGGCGTAGTCCTCGACCCGGCGGCTGTTCGGATGCCCGGTCTCCAGCAGGCGGATGAAGCGCGCGAAGGTCCGGCTCTCCGCCCCGACCGGCTCGGACCGGCTCAGCAGGGCGATCCGCAGCAGCAGCACGGTCAGCTCGTGGCGCAGCAGCTCGGCGGCGAGCGCGCCCGCTTCGTGCCGCTCACAGTCGACCGCGAGCTGCGCGAACTCGCTGATCACCGCGTCCTCGTCCTCGCCCTCGAGCTGCCAGCGGGCCCGGCTCGTGGACTCGAACTCCTTCAGGTCGCGGTCCTCAGGCGTACCGGGAAGGTATTGATCGGGGATCTGGTGCAGTGGCGGCGGCATCAGATCCACGCTTTCGTACGCCACGACCTCCGCCAGCCTCGACTCGAAGGTGATCACCGAAGCGGCCAGGCCGTCCTCGCCCGCGCGCAGCTCCTGGCCGGGCCGGACCCAGAGGAGCGTGCCCGGACGACACGTGTGCCGGACGAAGTCCACCTCGACCATGCCGTGGCCGCCGGTCGCCAGCATGAGCACGTGGTAGGACGGCCGCCACGGAATCGGACGACCGAGTACGTCGAGCGCGCAGGTGCCCACACCCGCCCAGCCGGGCGGTGGCAACGGTGACGTATGTGCGAGAGGCATCTGGCCGACCGTAACCGGCCAAGACCCACCCGCGCACCTGGGAAAACACAGACTGGAGTATTCGATGCCGAAGACCGTAGAAATAACCGTGAATGTCCGTTTATTACCCTAGTGTTCCTAATTTGCGTTTTCTAGGGCGATAAAAAAGGGCGACCCGCGTGGACCGGCAGTGTCCGCGCGGGTCGCCCTTTTCCGGGCCGTTTCGACTAACGTCCGGCTAACAACCTGTTTACCGCCGCATCCACGTCCAAATGCTCGGATTCCCGGCCGCGCGGCACCACGACATAGGTGCGCCGGAGGAATCGGACGAGGACACTGCGGGGCACTTCGAACAACGCATTGCCGTCCGGAGACGACAGTGCGAGGGCGACGAAATCCCCCCGGGGAGTGGCCCACGGCCACACCCTGACGTCGCCGATACCCGCCGGCTCATCGAGCCCGGTCACGAGCAGTTCCCGCGCGAAGGACCAGCTCACGGCTTCCCCACCGGCTGATTCCGCGTGAAACAACACGTGCACCGCATACGGGTCCGCTGGGTCGTACCGCAGACTGGCGCGCACGGGCAGGGCCGTTGCGTCAGGCGCTACGAGCCGCAGCGAGGTCTCGACCTCGACGGTCGTTGGACGAATGGTACTCATGGACGAACTCCCCCCGGCACCGCTGCGAGGCTGGTGAACCCCGCGTTTCCCATACTCAGGTGATCCCTGTCGTTACGCTCCGCCATACGCTGATCTCACCCAGTAGTGGGAAGACGGTTCCGAAAACGTCTTCGCACAGGACGTAAAGCGATATCTTGTCCTGTTATGCCCATGTACTCGGTTCCGCCCGGCGTCGGGTGGTCCAGCAGTTGACTTACTCCGGTAACGTCCATTCCTCCCGGGTAGTGACGGGGAGCCGGGACACTTGGGGATGAAATAGGGATGAAACCGGACGAAGATCGGTCCGCCGTGGGTGTTTTAGACAAGATCCGCGCCACTCCGACAGGCCGGCTGGCCCTCAAGATCGGAATTGGCACTCTCGGTGGCCTGGTCGTGGCCATCGGCATCGTGCTGATTCCGTTCCCCGGCCCCGGCTGGGCGATCGTCATTCTCGGCCTGGCGATCTGGGCGCTCGAGTTCGCGTGGGCGAAAAACCTGCTCGAGTTCACCAAGCGGCACGTGCAGAGCTGGACGCATTGGATCGCACGGCAAAACATTCCCGTACGCCTCCTGGTGGGCCTGGTCGGCCTCGCCTTCGTCAGCGCGATCGTGTGGGCGTCGGTCCGCGTGAGCTTCGGCGTCGACCTGATAGCCGAGGGCCGCGACTGGCTCAGCAACCGCTGAGCCCACGCCGCGACCGGCTCTCCGCCGCTGAGCGACCTGACTGCGCCGCGGCGAATCGCTGACCCCAGGTTCGCGCTCCCGATGGCCCGTCTAGTACAGTCAGTCTCCGTTGCGGCGCGGGATTTTCGCACCGCGGCGGGCGATTAGCTCAGCGGGAGAGCGCTCCGTTCACACCGGAGAGGTCACTGGTTCGATCCCAGTATCGCCCACGAGCTTGGGGCGCCCCTGTCTGCGGAATGCGCAGACCGGGGCGCTCGTCATTTCTGCCCCGGGGCCGAGCCCCGGGGACCCACGGTGCGGCTCTCTCGCCCTCGATGCAACTCGTTGCGCGAGAGAACGCGGCGCTGCGCGCGCGTCCAGTGAACGGGGCGTGCATCCCACGAACAGTCGGGGAACTGCCCGAACACCGCGGCCAGCCGCAGGCAGGCGTGGGCGGCGGTGTCCCCCTCGCCCGGAATCTTGACGAGTTGCGGCTGCGGTCACTGCCCGAGCTCATCAAGATTCGCGCGGAGCGACGGCCGTGCACCGCGGCGGCTGGCACCCGCCCGGAATCTTGACGAGTTGCGCCACCCAAACTCATCAAGATTCGCGTGGGGGGACGGCGGTGCTGGGGCTCACTGGGTGCAACTTGCACGTGGGTCTGCAAGTTGCACTGCGTGAAGCCGGGGTGGTGGACGCCCCCGGGTAACCACATTCCGTGGGCAACTGCGCGACCCACCCACCCGCACCAGCCCGCGCGCCCCGCACACCGAGCCACTCGCTTCAGCCGTGGGGAACAGCGACCGCCCCACCGCCCGCACTCCCCACACCCGCAAGCCGCAAGCCACGCCGTGGGGACCAATGACCGCCCCACCGCCCGCACCCCCCACACCTCCAAGCGCCGAGCCACGCCGTGGGGAACAGCGACCGCCCCACCGCCGGCACTCCCCACACCCGCGAGCACCGAGCCACGGTGTGGGGAACGGCGACCGCCCCACCGCCGGCACTCCCCACACCCGCGAGCACCGAGCCACGGTGTGGGGAACGGCGACCGCCCCACCGCCGGCACTCCCCACACCCGCGAGTGGCGAGCCACGGTGTGGGGAGCGGCGACCTCTACGACGTCCCGCTCCCCACGGGGGCATTGGCGGTGGTCCATGTGGGGGCGGGGGCTGAGGGGGCGCGCGGCTCGGTGGGGGCCGTGTGCGCGGGTGGAGAGGTGCTACTCGAAGCAACCACGGGGCTGCTTACCGTGGGTGCGACTTAACAACTACTCACGTCTGGTGCAACTCCCGGCGCGTGTGAGGTGCGCCAAACCGGGGACACGGTGTGTAGTGGACCGTGCACGGAATGCAGTGGGGAGGTGGGCGGCGATGAGGGTTCGTCAGGTAATGTTCGCATTTGTGGATGTGATGGCGGTCTCTGGCACGGTGTGATTTTGGGCAGAGTCGGAGAGCAACGTCACGAGTGCTGGCGCTTCCATCCCGGCCGATGATCGGTAACGTCCGGTATTACGGCAGCTCAGCCGATTTCGCGGAGGCACGTCCGCGGGCCCTCCCACCCGTACATGAAAAACGGGTCCTCCGTCCGCGGCAAGTCAGTCTCGCCATCGGTAGTCCCGGAGGCAGACGGGGCATGCGCCGCTCCCGATGACCAACGACGGTCGGACGAACGGCGCCCGGGGCACGGCCGGACCGCGCGCACCAAGGCGGTCGCGGCCGTATCCGCCTCTTCAGGCGGTGCTACATAAGGAGGAATGCGGCTGTGCGGCTGCTCATCAAGCAGGCGGTTGGACCGGTCGAGGGTCGGCTGATCATTCCTAACTCGAAATACCACGCGCATCGCGCACTCATACTCGGATCCCTCGCACCCGGCACCAGCCGGATCCGCGGACTCTCCGACGCCGGCCACGTCCGGCACACCATCTCCACGCTGCGCCACCTCGGCGTCCGCATCGACGTCGACGGCGACGACTTCGTCGTGCACGGCGGCACCTATAAGCCGAACGCCGACGAAATCTCGGTCGGCAGCTCCGGCACCACCCTGTACTTCATGACCGGGCTGATGGCGCTGGCCGAGAAGCCGGTGACGGTCGTCGGGCAGAAATACTTCCAGCGCCGCCCGATCGGGCCACTGCTCAACGCGTTGCGGGGGCTGGGCGTCAAGTTGGAATCACCCGACGACTGCCCACCGATCTCGGTCACCCCGAAACGGCCCACCGGCGGCGAGGTACACATCGCCGGCACCCTCTCCCAGTGGATCTCCGCACTACTGCTGATCGCCCCGTTCGCCGAAGGCAACAGCACCGTCATCATCGACGGCGACCTCAACGAACGCACCTACATCGACCTGACGATCCGGATGATGGCCGACTTCGGCCTGCACGTCACCGAAGTCGAGAAGGACCGCCGCTTCGAAATCGAAGGCAACCAGACCCCGCACCCGGCCGACGTCACCCTGCCGCCGGACATCGGCGCCGCCGCGTTCGGCCTCGCCGTCTCCGCGCTACACCCCGCGAACGTACTGTTCGGCGGCCTGCCCTACGTCGAAGACGTCGACTCGATCGACCACCCCGAAGCCGACCTGGTCGGCATCGTCCGCGACATGGGCCTGCCCATGACCCGCGACGAAGCCACCGGCCTGGTCCGGGTCCAGCACGACGGCATCCGGCTCAAGCCCACCGACGTCGACTGCCGGCGTGTACCCGACATGCTGCCGGTGTTGTCGGTGCTGTCCACGTTTGCCGACGGCACGACAACTTTGCGCAACGTCGCCCACGTACGCCTCAAGGAATCCGACCGGGTCTCGGCCATGCTGCAACTCAACCGCATGGGCGCCAACCTGGAGCAGCGCGACGACTACCTCAAAATCCACGGCATCGACGGCGATCTGACCGGGGTCGACCTGTCCAGCTTCAACGACCACCGGGTCCTGATGGCCCTCGCCGTGGCGGGCACCCGGGCCGAGGGCGAAACCCGCCTGACCTACCCGAACGCGTACCGCATCTCCTACCCCCGCTTCCTGGACGAGATGAACGGCGTCGGCCTGTTCATGCACACCGCACCCGGCGGCAAGCGGACCCAACCGCAGGCCAAGGCCGAAGGCCCGCCGGCGATCACGCCGGCCAAGGCCGCGCAGACCCCCATCGCCGATTACGTACGCCGGTGGGCGCTCGAGAAGCCTACCGAGCCGGCCGTCATCGAGGTCGGCACGGACCGTCACATGAACTGGCGTGAGCTCGACGCCGAGGCCGACCGCATCGCCGCCAACCTGGTGGAGCTGGGCGTGCAACCGGGGGAGCCGGTTGCCTACCAGCTCCCGAACCGCGCCGAGTTCGTGGCCCTCGCGATGGCGATCGCCCGGATCGGCGCGGTCAGCACCCCGCTCATGCCGATCTTCCGGCAGCGCGAGGTCGCCTTCATGCTGCAGCGCTCCAAGGCCCGCGTCATGGTGGTACCGACGAGTTTCCGGGGCCGCGACTACCCCGCCGAGATCCAGGCGCTGCTCTCCGACACGAGCACCTCGCTCGAACACGTCATCGTCATCGGCGGGTCCAGCCTGCCGTCCGGCGGCGGTGTGCGCTGGCACGACTTCGCCGAGCAGGCGCGTAACCCGCTGACCGAGACGCCCGCCGTCCGCACCGAGGACGCGGCCCAGCTGCTGTTCACCTCCGGCACCTCGGGCGAGCCCAAGGGCGTGCTGCACCGGATGGAGGCGCTCACCCGCGCCGCCGCCATGGAGATCCGCCACCTCGGCCTCACCGAGTCCGACCGGGTCTTCATCCCCTCACCCTTGGCCCACCAGACCGGATTCCTGTACGGGATGTGGGTCGCCATCGTGCGTGGCGTGCCGTCGATCGTGCAGCCGGTCTGGGACGGCCGGACAGCGTTGTCCGCCCTGCGCCGGCACGGTGGCACCTTCGTACAGGCCGCCACGCCGTTCCTGAACGACCTGGTGGAGGCGGTGGACGAGACCGGCGAGCGGCCGGACGCCCTGCGCATCTTCGTAGCCACCGGCACCGTCGTCCCGCGCGGGCTGGCCGAGCGCGCCACCCGCACGCTCGGCGCCTCGGTCTGCGGCGCCTGGGGTTCCACCGAGTCCTGCCTGGGTTCGCTATCCGCGCCGGGCGACGACCCGGCCAAGATGTGGGGCACCGACGGCCGCGCGCTGGCCGGCATCAAGCTGCGCATCACCGACGACGACGGCAACGTGCTCGCGCCCGGCCAGGAGGGCAACTACGAGGTCCACAACCCGACCATGTTCATCGGGTACCTGGACCACCCGGAGTGGACCGCCGAGGCGCTGACCCCGGACGGCTACTTCCGCACCGGCGACCTCGCGGTCATCGACGAGGCCGGGTACGTGCACATCAACGGCCGGGTCAAGGACGTCGTCAACCGCGGTGGCGAGAAGGTCCCGGTGGCCGAGATCGAGCAGCTCATGCACACCCACCCGGCGGTCCGCGACGTGGCCATCGTGGCCATGCCGGACCCGCGTCTGGGCGAGCGCGCCTGCGCCTTTGTCGTCCTCAACGGGGATCTTGATCTCGCTGGCTTGCAAGCCTTCCTCGATGAGCGAAAGGTAGCCAAGCAGTACTGGCCGGAACGGCTGGAAGTCGTGAACGACCTGCCCCGCAACACCGTCGGCAAGATTCAGAAGTTCGTGCTGAGGCAGCAGATCGTCCAGACCATGGAGAGCGAGGACCGCGGATGATGGAACAGCTTTCGGCGGAGATCGAGGAGTGGGTCCGCGGACCCGGCGAGGCTTATGCCGAGGAGATCGAGCGCACCCATCAGGTGCCGTCCGGTCTCAAGGCCGAGCTTCGTGACCGCGGCTACCTTCGGCTCGCCGCCCCCGAGGAGTACGGCGGGCGGGGCATACCGTTCGCGCGCTACCTCGAGCTGATGGAGCTGTTCTCGATGTCGCACGCGTCGATCCGCATGATCGTGCACGTGCACAACGGCATCTGGCGGGCGATCGACCAGTTCGCGACCGACGAGCAGCGCAAGCAGTTCGTGCTGCCGCAGGTCGCCGCGGACAAGACAGTGGCGTTCACGCTCACCGAGCCGACCGCGGGCACCGGCGCCGACCTCCGCTGCAGTGTGGAGCAGGAGGGCGACACCTATTACCTGTCCGGCGAGAAGCACCTGATCACCTTCGGCGTGAACTGCGACTACTGGCTGCTGTTCGCTCGCCTCGCCGGCACCACCGGCAAGGACGGCACGGTCGCGCTGATGGTCGACCGGAACACGCCGGGCGTCCGGGTCGAGGAGATGGCCGAGACCATGGGCGTGCGCGGCACCGACCACGCGCACATGTTCTTCGACCGCGCCCCGGTGCCGGTGGCGAACCGGCTCGGCGAGGTCGGCCAGGGCCTGGAGGTCGCGCTCGGCGGCTTCCTCACCCCCAGCCGGATCTCGGTGGCGATGACCTGCGTCGGGCTGGCGCGGCGGGCGCAGGAGCTCGCCGTCGAGCACGCCCAGAAGCGGGTCACGTTCGGCAAGCCGCTGGCGGCCCGGCAGGCGATCGCGTTCCAGCTCGCCGAGAACGCCACCGACATCGAGGCCGCCCGCCAGCTCGTGCTGTACGCGGCGCGGCAGTGGGAGGCGGGCGACCCGCGGGCCGCGACGCTCTCCTCGATGTCCAAGCTCAACGCGGTGGACATGCTGACCCGGGTGACCGACAAGGCGCTGCAGGTGCACGGCGGCATCGGGTACTGGGAGTCCAGCCCGATCGAGCGGGTCTACCGCGACGCCCGTGCGCAGCGCTTCGAGGAAGGCACCAACGAGATCCAGAAGACCGTGATTGCGCGGGAGGTCCTCGCGTGAGCGCGAAGGTCGCGTTGATCACGGGCGCGTCCCGAGGGATCGGCCGGACACTGGCGGTCTTACTGGGCGGCCTGGGCCACTCCGTCGTGGTCAACTACAAGAAGAACGCCGACCTCGCCGAGGAGACCCGCAAGCTGGTCGAGGCAGCCGGCGGGCAGGCCGTCACGGTGCAAGCGGACATGGAGAGCCCGGAGGACATCGACCGGCTCTTCGATGCGGCCGGGGAGGCGTACGGGAGATTGGATTTCTTCATCTCCAACGCCGCGGCCAGCGTCTTCAAGCCGGTCGCCGACCTCAAGCTGCACCACCTCGACCGGTCGTACGCGATGAACGTGCGCCCGTTCGTGCTGGGCACGCAGCGCGCGGTCAAGCTGATGGACGACGGCGGCCGGGTGGTGGCGCTGTCCAGCTACGGCAGCGACCGGGCGTACCCGACCTACGCGGCGCTGGGCGCGTCGAAGGCGGCCCTCGAGGCGTACGTGCGCTATATGGCCGTGGAGTTCGCGCCGCTGGGCATCAACGTCAACGGGGTGAGCGGCGGCCTGATCGACTCGGATTCGCTGGACTACTTCTACAACAAGATCCCGGGCATGGCGCCGATGGAGACCGTGTTGTCGAAGATCCCGAAGCGGCGGCCCGGAACCGTGGACGAGGTGGCCGCGACGGTCGCGTTCCTTTTGTCCCCGGGCGCGGAGTACATCACCGGCCAGACCCTCGTCGTCGACGGTGGCCTGTCGATCGTCTCGCCACCGTTCACGGAGGATCTGCGTCCCCCACTCGCCTAGAGTGATCGCGTGCGGATCGATGGGAGCGTGGCGCTGGTCACCGGAGCGTCCTCCGGAATCGGCCGGGAAGTGGCCCGGCGGCTCGCCGCGGGCGGCGCGAAAGTGCTGGCCCACGGACGGGACGCCGCGGCCCTGGCCGAGCTCGACGCCACGCCGCTGATCGCCGATCTGGCCGAGCCGGGGGCCGGCGCGCGCCTCGCCGAGGCCGCGCTGGCCGCCGCCGGCCGGGTCGACATCGTGGTCGCCAACGCCGGCCTCGGCTGGGCCGGCCCGTTCGCCGAAATGCCGCCGCACGCTGCGGAAACTCTCCTCGCGGTCAACCTGGCCGCGCCCATCGAGCTGACCCGTGTGCTGGTGCCGGCCATGACGGACCGCCCCGGCTACCTGATCTACGTGTCGTCGATCGCCGGCAAGATGGGCGTGGCCGGCGAAGCGGTCTACTCGGCCACCAAGTCGGGGCTGGACGCGTTCGCCGAGAGCCTGCGTTTCGAACTGCACGGCAGCCCGTTACGGGTCGGCGTGGTCATCCCCGGTGTGGTCAACACCTCGTACTTCGATCGACGGGGAGCGCCGTACGATCGAAAAAGCCCGCGTCCCATCCAGCCAGAACGAGTGGCCGACCGGATCGTCGCGATGATCCGGCGAGGCGGCGCGGAGGCGTATTTGCCGGGATGGTTGCGCTTGCCCGTCGCCGTGCGCGGAACGCTGCCGGGTATGTACCGTCGGCTCGGAGCAAGGTTCGGTAACGGCCCGGGCTGACCAATAGACGGGGTGTCTCGCTTTGTACCTAGCCGTGGCATTCGGCCTGTTCGCCGGATTCCTGTTCGCGGCCTCCGCGGCGTTGCAGCAGCACGTCGCGCAGAGGACGGCGAAGGCTGACAACATCGCGGACGAGTTGTTCAGCAAATCCCTCGTTCGCCCGTTATACGACCTGGTCCGCCGGCTCGTCCGGCGTCCGTTGTGGCTGCTCGGCTGGGTCACCAACCTGCTCGGCTTCCTGGTGCAGGCGGTGGCACTGCACTTCGGCTCGGTCGCGCTGGTACAGCCGCTGCTGGTCACCCAGTTGCTGTTCGCGATGCCGTTGTCCACCGCGTGGGCCCGGCGCTGGCCGGTCTTCATCGAGTGGTTCGGTGTCATCACGATCAGCGCCGGGGTGGCGGTCTTCGTCGCGGTTCGCGAGGTGGCGCCGGTCGGTGGCGAGCCGCATCGCTACCGGATCCTGCTGGCCATGGTGATCGCCGCGGGCCTGGTCTTCCTGCTGGTGACGGCGGCCGCCGGTCGCCGGTCGCTGTGGCACGCCACGCTCGTGTCGATAGCCGCGGGTATTTGTTTCGCGATCAGTGCCGTACTCATCTTGCTCACTACTGATGATCTTTTGCATCGCGGCGTCCTGGCGACCGCTATCGATTGGCCCGGTTACTGTCTCGCACTGTCGACGATGACCGGGTTGATATTGGAGCAGGGCGCATTCGCTACTGGATCATTGTCGGCCGCGGTGGCCGCCATGACGATCACGAACCCTTTGGCAAGTTACCTGCTGGGGGTGCTAGCCTTCCGCGTCAAGCCGCCGACCAGCGCCGGAGCCTTGGCGGCACTGGCCGTCTCGGGCGCGCTGCTCATTGTTGGCGTCGCAGCTTTGTCGCGGTCGCCAACGGTACGCAAGACTGATGTTGCCGAAGAAGTTTTCGCACGAGAATCTGAACCGCAGTTACCTACGCAACGTACTGGGGAACAGGTAAGTACGAACCCGACTTCGACACCGGACTCTGGATGACTACTGACGTGAAAGACATGCACCTCGCGCACGTACACGAGATCGTGATCGAGCTCGGTAAGCTACGTCCGCAGCTCATCCGCGGCGCTCGCATGTTCGTCGAGACGGTTGCCGTGCCCACCCTGCTGCTGTTCGTGCTGCTGCACACGGCCGGGCTGTTCTGGGGCATGGTGTCGGTGATCGGGTGGTGCGGTCTCACGCTCGGTGTCCGCCGGCTGCTCGGCCAGCACATGCCCGGCACCCTGCTGCTCTGTGCCGGCATGCTGTGCGGCCGGGCGGTGCTCGCGTTGGTGATGTCCAGCGCCCTGGTCTACGTGCTGCAACCCGTCGTCGGCTCGATCTTCATGGCGTTGCTGTTCCTGGGCAGCGCGGCGATCGGCCGGCCGGTCACCATCCGCCTGGCGCGCGATTTCGTGACGCTGCCGCAGCAGTTGTTCCACCACAAGGGCGTGCGCCGGCTGTTCACGCAGGTGGCCATCGTCTGGGGCGTCTCCCGCGTGATCGACGCCGCGATGACCCTGGGCCTGCTGCATTTCAGCCTCGACTTCGGGCTGCTGTCGCGCGGCGTGTTCAGCGGGCTGCTGACCGCCCTGACGATCTTCGTCTGCGCCGCGTGGGGCATCCGCGCGCTGCGCCGCATGGAGGGCATCACGTTGCGCCTGCGGCCCACCGCCGCCTGAATTGTGCCCATGCGACGACGGGCAGTGACCGGTCTAACCCTCGCTCTTTACGACGATAAATGTTAAAAGTCGTAAGTGACCTTGGGGAAGTCCGACACTCGTGCCGCCCACTGGGCGCGTCTCTCCCCCTGGCGTGAGCTACTGATCGGCCTCGCGATCTTCGCGTTGTACAGCCTCGTCGAAGCGCTGCACAGCCCGGCCCGAGAGAGCGCCGCAGACCGCCACAGCAGGGACATCTTCGAACTCGAACGCTGGCTGCACATCGACATCGAGCCGGCGCTCAACCGATGGCTGGCGCCGCATGATCTCCTGCGCACGCTGGCCAATTACGAGTACGCCACGACGTATCTCCTGTCCGCCGCCCTTGCCCTGGTGTGGCTGTATTTGCGGCGGCCCGACCGATATCGCGAGATGCGTAACTCGTTCGTCGTGATGAACGTGCTCGCCATCGCGACCTTCTGGCTCTACCCGATGGCGCCGCCCCGCTTCCTCGCCGAGGCGGGCTTCGTCGACACGGTCGCCGACGGGCGCACCTGGGGGTCGTGGGGTTCGCCGCTGGTCACGCACGCCAATCAGCTGGCCGCCATGCCGTCGCTGCACATCGCGTGGGCGCTCTGGGTGAGCGTGGCGCTGGCCCAGATCAAGCACACGCGTACGGTGCAGGGAATCTCTCTGGTGCACGTGGCGGTGACCCTGTTCGTGATCATGGCGACCGCGAACCACTACCTGCTCGACGCGGTCGGTGCCGTGGTCGTGGTGCTGGTCGGCGCGCTGGTCGCCAAGCTGATCACCCGAGATCCGGACGAGGTGCCCGCCCCGGACGCGTTCTTCCTGTACGTCGAGTCGCCGGTGGCCGCGCAGCACGTGGGTGGCCTGATCATCCTGGACACCTCGAAGAGCGACTACGCGCACGAGGACGTGGTCACCACCATCCGGGACCAACTGGACAATTTGCCCCGATTCCATCAGCGGCTCGAGTTCCGCGGCCGCTGGCGCCGGCCGCGCTGGGTCGAGGTCAACCGGGACGAGATCGACTGGGACTGGCACGTTCCGCTCTACGACCTGACCCGCCCGGACGGCACCCCCGGCGGCTTCCGCGCGCTGCACGAGCTGGTGGCCGAGATCGCCGGCGAGCCGTTCCCGCGAGATCGTCCGATGTGGCGCTTCGTGGTCGCGCACGGCGTGGAGAGCAACCGGGCGGCCGGCCTGTTCCTGGTGCACCACGTGATCGCCGACGGTGTCGGTACGGTGACGCAGTCGCTGAACATCCTCTCGCCGCGTTACACGCCCCGCCTCCCACCGCAGCGGGTGCCCTCGGGGTTGCGGCGCGCGGCCGCGACCACGGTCGGCATCGCGCAACTGGCCACCGACGGCTTCCCGAAGGTGAAGCTGCCCACCGGCAACGCCTCGGCCCGCGGGTTCACCACCGTCGACATTCCGCTCGTCGAGGCGCGCAAGCTGGCCCGGCGCGAGCACGTCAAGCTCAGCGACATCCTGATGACCATGGTCGCCGGGGGGCTGAGCATCGCCGCGCCGGAGGCCCCGCACGGGCTGCTACGGGTGTCCGTCCCGCTGATGGTCCGGCCGCCGGACGCGGCCGCCGAGGGCAACCTGACCGCCGCCGTGATGACCGAGGTGCCGCTCGGCCCGATGGACGGCGGCGAGCTGGCCCGGCTGGCCGAGATCCACCAGCGCAGCCGCTCGCTCTACAGCGGGTCCCGCACGCTGGCCTCGAACTTCGCGATGCGGGCGGCCGGTACGGTGCTGCCGGTGCCCGGGCACGCGTGGTTCGCGAGGACCGTCTACGGCGGCGGGGTGTTCCAGGCGATCGTCTCCAACATGCCCGGACCGGACAAAACGCTCAGCATGGCCGGTGCCCCGCTCACCCACGCGTACCCGATCCTGCCGCTCGCCCCGCGGGTGCCGATCGCGGTCGGCGCGCTGGGCTGGGACGGCTGGCTGTCGGTCGGCGTGGCCGTCGACCCCGCGCTGGTCGAGGACGCGGAGACGCTGGCCGCCGCGATGCGGATCGTCTACGACGAGCTGTGGGCGAGCGGTTCAGACCGCCTTGCGCCGGCGGCCCTGCGGGGGCGGGGTGCCGTCTGACTCCGGCGCCTGCAGGTTCGGCTCGGCCGCGGTGCCCCAGGCCAGCGCGAGCGTGAGCCGGGTGCGGGTGGCCGGGTCGTCCAGCGACCGGCCGAACGCGGCGTGCAGCTGGCTCATCCGGTAGCGCACGGTCTGCGGGTGGATGTGCAGCTCGGCGGCCACCGCCTGCCGGTCGCCCATGTGCCTTAACCAGGCGCCCAGCGTCTCGCTCAGGCGTTCGCGGGTGGTCGGGGCGAGCCTCGCCAGCGGCGCGAGGGCCTGTTCGCGCAGCGCCTCGAGCAGCTTGGCGTCGCGGTGCACGATCAGCGCGTCCAGGTGGTCCTCGACGAACACCGGGTCGTCGGTGAGGATGCCGCCGGCTCTCAGACGTGCGGTCAGCTCGGCGAACTGGACGCTGACCGGCAACTGCTCCAACGGCACCGGATGCCCGACCACCGCGCCGGTCCCGGCCAGCGCGGTGCTCAGCCGCTGCCGGCGGCCCGGCCGCACCGGGTCCGGCACGATCGCACCCAGCAACGCCCGCCGGTGGATGATCAGGCACGAGCTGTCCAGCCGGTTGAGCACCTCGTGACCCATCGCACTGCTGACCGCCAGCAGGATCACCGCGGCCTCGCGCGGCAGGGTCCAGCCGGCCCGGATCGCGGCGGCCCGCACGGCGGTGCTGTCCGAGCGGTCGGAGAGCAGCAGCTCGACCAGTTCGTCGCGCAGCAGCTCCCGCTCGGCCACGTTCAGTGACTGTTCCATCACGTAACCGCGGGCCGACGCCGAGGAGAGCTGGTCGACGAAGGCGAACACCGCTTCGGCCAAGGCGGCCAGGGTGTCCGGTTCCACGCCGGTCTCCAGCGCGGCACCGGAGACGTAGCGCCAGGCCACCCGGGCGCCGACCTGGTACGCGGACAGCAGCGTGGAGACCTCCCGGCCCTCCCGCCACTGCACCCGGCCGATCTCCTCGAACAGCTCGAGCTGGTTGCCGACCGGCCGCTCGCGCAGGCTCTCGGCGCCGCCGTGCTCGGCCGTGTCGATCAGCCAGAGCATGAACGCCTCGGCCGCGCCGGTGACCTCGGCCTGCTCCTGCGCCAGGAATTCGGCATAGTCCGGCCAGCTGTTGGCGAGCATGACCCGGACCTCGTCGAGCATCTCCGGGAGCCGCCGGAACAGCACCGGCAGCATCTCGTGCAGCTTGGGTTCCTGGCCGATCCGGTCGAGGTACGCGTCCAGCTCAGGGCTTCGCCCAGGCCAGCCGAACGGTTCCTTGCCGTCGTCGACGGATTCAGATGAACGCATCCACTACCTACCGGGGTTTTGTGCGTACGTGACAAAAAGCCGCGCAATAACCACCTCTAACTGCGCAGATCATGGCCCCTCCCGCAGAGCAGCATCAAGGGGTGGGGGAAGTAAGGGGGGTCATTGTTCCGCCGGTGACCATAAAGGACAGACAGCATGCGGAGAACTTTCCGGTTGCGCTGCGCGTGCTGCCGCGGCGTCATCGCGAGCATCTGGAGGCGGTGTACGGCTTCGCCAGGACGGTCGACGACCTGGGTGATGAGTCCCTCGGTGACCGACTGGCGAACCTTGATGCGTTTGCCACCGACTTGAACCTTATCTGGGCCGGACGCAGGCCTTCAACGCCCGTTCTGGTGCGTCTGGCCGGCACTGTCCGGGACTGTCAACTGCCCGCCGAGCCGTTCCTTCGACTGGTCGAGGCGAACCGTCAGGACCAACGGGTGAAGAGCTACCGAACCTTCGACGACCTACGCGCGTACTGCACCCTCTCGGCCGACCCGGTCGGCCGAATAGTTCTCGATGTGTTTTCCGTCACGACGCAGGCCCGAGTGGCATGGTCTGACGCTATTTGCACGGCACTGCAGCTCGTCGAGCACTGGCAGGACGTGGCCGAGGACCGGCGTAACGGCCGCGTCTACCTGCCCGCCGAGGACCTGGCCCGATTCGGGGTCACCCCGGCTGACCTGGACAAATCGAGCACGCCGGACGCCGTACGCAAGCTTCTGGCTTTTGAGACCGATCGAGCCGAGTCGCTCCTGCGCGAAGGGGCGCCGCTGGTGAAGAGCCTGCGCGGCTGGGCCCGGCTGTCGGTGGGCGGCTTCCTGGCCGGCGGTCTCGCCACGGTCGACGCGCTCCGGCGCTGCGACTACGACGTGCTCGCGCGCACGCCGAAACCGAGCAAGCGCGACGTGCTGCGGCATCTCATCGCGGAGGTAGCCCGATGACCAACACACTCGCCGAGGCGTACGCCGCGACCGAGGAGATCACCAAGACGGAGGCGAAGAACTTCTACTACGGGATCCGGCTGCTTCCCGAGGACAAACGGGCCGTGCTGTGCGCCGTCTACGCGCTGGCCCGCCGGATGGACGACATCGGCGACGGCGACCTGCCGGTCGAGGACAAGGTGAGCGCGCTGCGGGCGCTGCGCGGCGAGCTGGCCGCGCTCGATACCAGCACCGATCCGGTCCTGGTCGCGGTGGCCGACGCGGCCCGGCGCTACCCGATCCCGCTGGGCGCGTTCGACGAGCTGATCGACGGCGTCGAGATGGACGTCACCGGCCGCCGCTACGAGACGTTCGACGAGCTGGTCACCTACTGCCGATGTGTGGCCGGGGCGGTCGGCCGAGTCTGTCTGGCCGTCTTCGGCAGCAAACCGCACCCGGAGGCCGCGCGCTACGCCGACCAACTGGGGATCGCGCTGCAGCAGACGAACATCCTGCGTGACATCCGCGAGGACCTGATGAACGGCGGCCGGGTCTACCTGCCGCAAGAGGACCTGGACCGGTTCGGGGTCGACCTCAAGCTGGACGAGCACGGCGCGCTGGTCGACGCCGGCGGCGGGCTGAGCGCGCTGATCCACTTCGCGGGCGAACGCAACCGCCGCTGGTATCGCGACGGCCTGCGCCTGGCCCCGCTGCTGGACTGGCGCAGCAAGGCCTCCTGCCTGGCCATGGCGGGCATCTACCGCCAGCTGCTGAACCGCATCGACGACCAGCCGAGCCTGGTCTTCACCCAGCGGCTCTCGCTCACCGGCCGGGAGAAGATCGGCGTAGCCCTGCGCTCGCTCACCGGGAGGGCCTCGTGACGAACGTTGCCGTGATCGGCGGGGG
Organism: Actinoplanes sp. TBRC 11911; assembly: GCF_012933445.1. Classification (GTDB taxonomy): domain Bacteria; phylum Actinomycetota; class Actinomycetes; order Mycobacteriales; family Micromonosporaceae; genus Actinoplanes. The sequence goes on along the minus strand of NZ_JABBNC010000004.1, from coordinate 53,249 downwards.
CCTGGCCGGCATCGCCGCGGCCGTGCGCGCCGCGGACGGCGGCGCCCGGGTCACCCTGTTCGAGGGCAGGCCGAAGCTCGGTGGGCTCACCCACTCGTTCAAGCGCGGCGACCTGGACATCGACAACGGGCAGCACGTCTTCCTGCGCTGCTGCACGGCGTACCTGGGCCTGCTGGACCGGCTCGGCGTCACCGGCAGCGTGTACCTGCAACCGAAGCTGGCCATCCCGATCGTCTCGCCCGGACAGGATCCGGTGTGGCTGCGCGGCGACCCGTTGCCCGCGCCGCTTCACCTGGCCCGCTCGGTGCTCGGCTACACGCCGCTCACCGTGCTCGAGCGGCTGCGCTTCGGCACCGCCGCCCTGGCGCTGCGCCGGGTGAAGCTGACCGCGCCGGCCACCGACGAGCAGAGCTTCGGTTCCTGGCTGGCCGCACACGGCCAGAGCCGCCGGGCCATCGAGACGATGTGGGACCTGGTCGGCATCGCCACCCTCAACGCGCGAGCCGACGAGGCGTCGCTGGCCCTGGCGGCCAAGGTCTTCCAGACCGGCCTGCTGACCGACTCCGACGCGGCCGACATCGGCTGGTCGCTGGTTCCGCTGGGCGAATTGCACGGTACGGCGTCGCAGCGTGTGCTGTCCGGCCTGGGCGTGACGGTGCACACCTCGGCCAAGGTGACCGCGGTCCGCCCGGCCGGCACCGGCTGGGACGTCGACGGCCAGCGGTTCGACCAGGTGGTCTCCGCCGTGCCGCCGGACGTGGCGGCGAAGCTGCTCCCGGAGGGCGTCGTGCCGGCCGGCGGCGAGCTCGGCACCTCCCCGATCGTCAACGTGCACGTCGTCTACGACCGCCGGGTGCTCGACGAACCGTTCGTGGCCACCATCGACTCGCCGCTGCAGTGGGTGTTCGACCGCACCTCGCACTCCGGGCTGACCGAGGGGCAGTACATCGCGGTGTCGCTGTCGGCCGCCGACCAGCTCATCGACGTCCCGGTCGCCGACCTGCGCGAGCGGATGCTGCCCGCGCTGGAAGCCTTGCTGCCGGCCGCGCGCGGCGCCGAGGTGCGCGACTTCTTCGTCACCCGGGAGCGGCACGCCACGTTCCGCTCCGCGCCCGGCACCGCGAAACTGCGGCCGCCGGCGGCCACCGCGCTGCCCGGGCTCTGGCTGGCGGGCGCGTGGACCGACACCGGGTGGCCCGCGACCATGGAGGGCGCGGTGCGCAGCGGCGAGACGGCCGCTCACGGGCTTCTCCACCACATGTCAACGATGTCTACCTTGGACGGTGTTGCGCCATGACGACCGTGCTGGAAAGCCTTCACCGCAGCCGTGACGCCATCACCCCGGCGATGCGAGCCGCGATCGACCGCCTCGACGCGACCACCCGCCACCAGGCCGCCTACCACTTCGGCTGGGTGGATGCCGACGGGCGGCCGGACAAGGGCGGTGGCAAGGCGGTGCGCCCGGCGCTGGCGCTGCTGTCCGCGCAGGCCACCGGCGGTCCCGCCGAGATCGGGCTGAGCGGGGCGGTCGCGGTCGAGCTGGTGCACAACTTCTCGCTGCTGCACGACGACCTGATGGACCACGACGAGCAGCGCCGGCACCGGTGCACGGTCTGGCTGCTGTGGGGCAGCTCCAGCGCCATCCTGTCCGGCGACGCGCTGCTCGGGCTGGCCCAGGAGGTGCTGCTCGACAGCGGGCTGCCCACCTCGGCGCGGGCCGCGCTGATGCTGGCCAGGTCGACCCGCGAGCTGATCCGCGGCCAGGTCCAGGACCTCTCGTTCGAGGAACGGGACAGCGTCACGGTCGAGGAGTGCCTGCAGATGGCGGCCGGCAAGACCGGGTCGCTGATGGCGGCCAGTGCGGCGATCGGCGCGGTGCTGGCCGGGGCGCCGGACGAGACGGTGCACGCGCTGGAGACGTACGGCGCGCAGGTCGGGCTCTCCTTCCAGCTCGTCGACGACGTCCTCGGCATCTGGGGCGACCCGGCGGTCACCGGCAAGCCGGTCTTCTCTGATCTGCGGGCCGGCAAGAAGTCGCTGCCGGTAAGCTACGCGCTCGCGCAGGACACGTCGATCGCGCTCATCGACCCGGAGGACCTGGAGAAGCGGGCCGACGCCATCGAATCGGCCGGCGGCAAACAGTGGGCCCTCGACGAGGCGGCCCGGCGCATGCGGATGGCCGAGGACGCGCTGGACTCCGTCGTATTACCGCCGACGGTGCGGGCCGACCTCGTCGCGCTCGGGCACTTCATCGTGGACCGGGAGGTCTGAGTGACCACCCAGGTCCGTACCAGAGCCACCGCCGACGCGCTCGACGACGCGGTCCGCTACCTGCGCGGACTGCAGGACGAGGCCGGCTGGTGGAAGGGCGAACTGCAGACCAACGTCACCATGGACGCCGAGGACCTGCTGCTGCGCGAGTTCCTCGGCATCCGGCAGGAGGAGGAGACGGCGCAGGCCGCGCGGTGGATCCGCTCGCAGCAACGCGACGACGGCACCTGGGCCAGCTTCGAGGGCGGCCCGCCGGAACTGTCCTGCACGGTGGAAAGCTGGGTGGCGCTGCGGCTGGCCGGCGACGCGGTGGCCGAGCCGCACATGCGCCGCGCGCAGGAGTGGATCCTCGCGCACGGCGGCGTCGAGAAGACGCGCGTGTTCACCCGGATCTGGCTGGCCCTGTTCGGCCTGTGGTCCTGGGCGGACCTGCCGAACATGCCACCCGAGTTCGTCTTCCTGCCCAAGTGGTTCCCGCTGAACAAATACAACTGGGGCTGCTGGGCCCGGCAGACGGTGGTGCCGCTGACCATCGTGAGCACGCTGCAGCCGGTGCGGCCGCTGCCGTTCGGCATCGATGAGCTGCGCACCGGCCGCCGGGTCAAGCCGACCGGCGCTGTCTGGACCTGGAAGGGCGCCTTCAACCGGCTCGACAAAGTCCTGCACGCGTACGCCAAGAAGCCGCTGAAGGGCCTGCGACAGAAGGCGATCGACCAGTCGGTGGCGTGGATCCTGGCCCGGCAGGAAGCGGACGGCGGCTGGGGCGGCATCCAGCCACCGTGGGTGTACTCCTTGCTCGCGCTGCACCTGCTCGGCTATCCGCTGGACCATCCGGCGGTCAAGAAAGGCCTCGACGGGCTGGACGGCTTCCTCATCCGGGAGTCCACGCCGGACGGTGTGGTGCGCCGGCTCGAGGCGTGCCAGTCGCCGGTCTGGGACACCGGCCTGGCCGTCATCGCGATGCTCGACGCCGGCGTGCCGGCCGACGACCCGGCCATCGCGAAGGCCGCGGACTGGCTGGTGGGCGAGGAGATCACGGTCAAGGGCGACTGGTCGGTGCGCCGCCCGGCCCTGGCGCCGGGCGGGTGGGCGTTCGAGTTCGCCAACGTCAACTACCCGGACACCGACGACACCGCCGAGATCGTACTCGGCCTGCGCCGGGTGGCCGGCGACAACCCGGCGATGCGAGCCGTGGTCGACCGGGCCGTCGACTGGACCGTCGGCATGCAGAGCAAGGACGGTGGCTGGGCCGCGTTCGACGCCGACCAGCTCAGCGCGCTGCCCACCAAGCTGCCGTTCTGCGACTTCGGCGCGGTCGTCGACCCGCCGTCGGCCGACGTGACCGCGCACGTGCTGGAGATGCTCGCGGCCGAAGGCAAGGCGGACCGTGCGCCGGCCCGGCGCGGTATCGCCTGGCTGCTGAAGAACCAGGAGGACGACGGCTCGTGGTTCGGCCGCTGGGGCGCGAACCACGTCTACGGCACCGGCGCTGTCGTTCCGGCGCTGGTCGAGGCCGGCGTGGACCCGGCGTCGCCGCCGATCCGCCGCGCGGTGCGCTGGCTGCTCGAGCACCAGAACGAGGACGGCGGCTGGGGCGAGGACCTGCGCTCCTATGTGGATGTCGCCTGGCGCGGCCGGGGCACCACGACGGCCTCGCAGACGGCGTGGGCGCTGCTCGCGCTGATGGCCGCCGGTGGCGCCGACGCGGCGGTCGAGCGCGGTGTCGCCTGGCTGGTCGAGAGCCAGGAGGTGGACGGGTCGTGGGACGAGCCCCAGTTCACCGGCACCGGCTTCCCCGGCGACTTCTACCTCAACTACCACCTGTACCGGATCGTCTTCCCGATCACCGCGCTCGGGCGCTACGTGGCGAGCCGCTCATGACCGCCGTCATCGGAACGCCGCTGTCGATCGAGAGCTGGGCCGTGCCCGGGTCGGTGCGGCTCGGCATGGGCACCCGCGCGGCGCTGCCCGACGGTGACGCGTTCCTGGTGGCGGGCGTGGCCGGCGGGCTGGGTCCGTCGGTGCGGCCGGGCGACGTGGTGGTGGCGCCGGACGCGTCGGCGCCGTTGCTGGCCGGGGCGTTGCGACGACTCGGCTTGACGGTCCATATCGGACCGATTCACACCAGCGACCACATCGTGACCGGGGCCGAACGCCGGGCCTACAACGCGCTCGCGGTCGACATGGAGACGGAACGGTTGCGGGTCGCGGCCGGGGACCGTCCCTTCGCGGCGGTGCGGGCCATCTCCGACGGGGTCGGGGCGCCGCTGTGGTCGCCGGCGATGCTGGGCCGCGGCGTACGGGCGCTGAAAGCTCTGCGGACCGCGACGCCGGCGCTGCGGCAGTGGGCCGAGGCGATCGGTGGCCGCGAGGTTCTGCTGGCCGCGCCGCGATCCTTCTGTGCCGGCGTGGAACGGGCCATCGAGGTGGTCGAGCGGGCCCTGCACCAGCGGGGTACGCCGGTCTACGTGCGGCGGCAGATCGTGCACAACGCCCACGTGGTGCGGCGGTTGCGCGAGCTGGGCGCGATCTTCGTCGACGAGATCGAGGACGTGCCGCCCGGCTCGACGGTGGTGCTCGCCGCCCATGGCGTCGCACCGGCCGTGCGCACCGCCGCCCGCGAACGCGACCTCGACGTCATCGACGCCACCTGCCCGCTCGTGACGAAGGTGCACAGCGAGGTCAAGCGGTACGCCGGCCGGGGCGAGACGGTGTTCCTCATCGGGCACGGCGACCACGAGGAGGTGGTCGGCACGCTCGGCGAGGCGCCCGCCGACATCGTGCTGGTCGAGGACGTGGCCGCGGCCGAGCGGGTCACCGCGCACGATCCCGGCCGCGTCGCATACGCCATGCAGACCACCCTCGCGGTCGACGAGGCCGAGGAGATCGCGTCGGTGCTGCGGTCCCGCTTCCCGGCGCTGCACGCGCCGCGCCGCGAGGACATCTGTTACGCCACGACCAACCGGCAGCAGGCGGTGCGGGCCATCGCCCGATCCGCCGATCTCGTCCTGGTCGTCGGCTCGGAGAACTCGTCCAACTCGGTACGCCTGGTCGAAGTGGCCGCGCGTGAAGGAGCGCGGGCGCACCTGGTCGAGGACGCCGGCGAGATCGAGCTCGCCTGGCTGGCCGGCGTCCGCACCGTAGGCATCACGGCCGGGGCCTCCGCCCCGCCGCATCTGGTCGACGACGTCGTCGCCGGCCTCGCCGGGCTTGGCCCGGTCACGGCCCGCGAATCCCGCGTCGGCGCCGAGAACGTCCAATTCGCACTGCCCAAGGAGGTGAGCTAGGCGTGGGGATGCCATTCCGCCAGACAGTCCGGCTCGGCCAGTATTTGATCAAGCAGAAGCTGAAGGGTGCGAAGAAGTACCCGCTTCTCGTCGAGTTGGAGCCGCTGTTCGCATGCAACCTCGCATGCATCGGCTGCGGCAAGATCCAGCAGCCGCACACGTTGCTCAAGCAGCGCATGCCGGTGGAGCAGGCGGTCGGCGCGATCGAAGAGAGCGGCGCGCCCATGGTCTCCATCGCCGGCGGCGAGCCGCTCATGCACCCGCAGATCGACGAGATCGTGCGGCAGCTGCTCGACCGCAACAAGATCGTGTTCCTGTGCACGAACGCGGTGCTGCTGCCCAAGCACCTGCACAAGTTCAAGCCGCACAAGAACTTCGCGTGGATGGTCCACGTGGACGGCCTCAAGGAGCGCCACGACCTCTCGGTCAACAAGGACGGCGTGTTCGAGCAGGCGGTCGACGCGATCAAGCAGGCCAAGGACGCCGGCTTCCGGGTGATGACGAACAGCACGTTCTTCAACACCGACAGCCCGCAGACCGTCATCGACGTGCTCGACTACCTCAACGACGAGCTCAAGGTCGACAACATGCAGGTCAGCCCGGCGTACGCGTACGAGAAGGCTCCCGACCAGGAGCAGTGGCTGGCCGTGGAGGAGACGCGGGAGCTGTTCCGCAAGGCGTTCAGCCAGGGACGGCGCAAGAAGTGGCGGCTCAACCACTCGCCGGTGTTCCTCGACTTCCTGGAAGGCAAGAAGGAACTCGAGTGCACGCCGTGGGGCATCCCGTCGTACTCGCTGCTGGGCTGGCAGCGGCCGTGCTACCTGCTGGCCGACGGGTATGCCAAGACGTACAAGGAGCTCATCGAGACCACCGACTGGGAGCAGTTCGGCCGCGGTAAGGACGAGCGCTGCGCGAACTGCATGGCTCACTGCGGATACGAGCCGACGGCGGTCATTGCCACGATGGGTTCTCTCAAGGAGTCGCTGCGCGCCGCCGTGAGCGTGTAGCCATGACTCTGCAGATAACCCCGCCAGTAAACCTGGAGATGGTCAACTGCCCTTCCGACGTACGCGCGTTGCCCGTCGACGCGCTGCCGGTGCTCGCCGCTCAGATCCGCCGGCGGCTGATCGACACGGTCAGCCGCACCGGCGGGCACCTCGGCCCGAACCTCGGCGTGGTCGAACTGACCATCGCCCTGCACCGGGTCTTCGACTCCCCGCGTGATGCCATCGTGTGGGACACCGGCCACCAGGCCTACGTCCACAAGATGCTCACCGGGCGGGTGTCGGCTCTAAGCTCGCTGCGGCAGGCGGGCGGGTTGTCCGGGTACCCCAGGCGTGCGGAGAGCCCGCACGACCTGGTGGAGAATTCCCATGCGTCGACAGCCCTCTCGTACGCCGACGGGCTGGCGAAGGCGTTCGCACTGCAGGACGCTCCGGACCGTGCGGTGGTGGCCGTGGTCGGCGACGGCGCGATGACCGGGGGCATGTGCTGGGAGGCGCTGAACAACATCGGCGCCTGCTCGGAACGGCCGGTCATCGTGGTGCTCAACGACAACGGCCGCTCGTACTCCCCCACCGTGGGGTCGGCGCATTCCGCGCTGCCCTCGCTGTTGTCCGACCTGGGCCTTTCGTACATCGGGCCGATCGACGGTCATGATGTGGGCGCGGTCTCGGCGGCCCTGGTCTCGGCGCGTTCACTGAAGCGGCCGGTGGTCGTGCACGTGCTGACGGTCAAGGGCAAGGGTTATCCGGCCGCCGAGGCCGAGGAGTACGACCGGATGCACGCGATCAGCCCGCCGCCGTCCTCGTCCGCCTCGGTGTCGGCGCCGGCCCGGGTGTCCTGGACGTCGGTGTTCGGCTCGGCGCTGGTGCAGCTGGCCGCGTCCCGGCCGGACCTGGTCGCGGTGACCGCGGCGATGCTGCATCCGACCGGGCTGGGCGAGTTCGCGTCGGCGTACCCGTCGCGGATTTTCGACGTGGGCATCGCCGAGCAGCACGCGGTCACCTCCGCGGCCGGTCTGGCGATGGGCGGCATGCATCCGGTGGTGTGCGTCTACGCGACGTTCCTCAACCGGGCATTCGACCAGTTATTGATGGACGTGGCGCTGCATCGGCTGCCGGTGACGTTCGTGCTGGACCGGGCCGGTGTGACCGGCAGCGACGGGCCGTCGCACAACGGCATGTGGGACCTGTCGCTGCTGGCCATCGTGCCGGGGGTGCGGGTGGCCGCACCCCGCGACGGCGAGACGCTGCGCCGGTTGCTCGCCGAGGCGGTGTCGTTCGAGGGCCCTGCGGTGCTGCGCTTCCCGAAGGCCGACGTGGGCGCGCCGCTGCCCGCGATCGACCACATCGGAGAGTCGGACGTCCTGTTCTCGTCGCCGGACGCGTCGGTGCTGATGCTCGCGACCGGGCCGCTGGCGGGGGCCGCTCTGGAGGCGGCACGGGAACTCGAGCTCGACGGCATCGCGGTGACGGTGGTCGATCCGCGTTGGGTGCTGCCGCTGGCGCCGGAGCTCGTGGAGGCGGTGGCCGGTCATCGGCTGACGGTGACCATTGAGGACGGCGGGGTGGCCGGCGGCTTCGGGGCGTCGGTGATCCGGGCCTGTCCGGGCAGCCGCGTCGAGGTGCTCGGCTTAGATCAGGAGTTCATGGATCACGGGTCCCGTGGGGCATTGCTGGCGTCGCAAGGGCTGGACGCCGCGGGTATCGCCGCGGCGGTGCGCCGGGCTTACTAGTCGCGGGGTGTCCGCCTCCCGGGGCGGACACCTCACGGCATGGACTTCAGCCGCTCGCGTTCCGCGTTCACGTCGAAATCGGCGGGCGGATACTGCGGGTCGAGCTCGGCGAAGGTCTCCTGCAGCAGGGTGGCGACGGCCCAGTTGCGATACCACTTGCGGTCGGCCGGAACCACGTACCAAGGGGCCTCGGCGGTGCTGCATTTGGTGAGCGCGTCCTGGTACGCGCGCTGGTAGTCGTCCCAGCGCTGCCGCTCGTCGAGGTCGCCCGGGTTGTACTTCCAGTACTTGGCAGGGTCGTCGAGCCGGTCGGCGAGGCGTTCCTTCTGCTCCTGGAACGAGATGTGCAACATGACCTTGACCATGGTGAGGTCGTCGCCGGCCAGCTCCTTCTCGAAGGCGTTGATCTGCTCGTAGCGGGCCGACCACTCCTTCTCCGGTACGAGCTCGTGCACCCGGACGACCAGCACGTCCTCGTAGTGCGAGCGGTTGAAGATGCCGACCATGCCCGGGGCGGGCAGGGCGCGGCGGATCCGCCAGAGGAAATCGTGGGATCGTTCCTCGGCGGTGGGTGGTCCGAAGCCGACGGCGCTGAGGCCGGCCGGGTTCATGCCGCGGGCGATCGCGCGGACCGTGCCGTCCTTGCCGCCGCAGTCCATCGCCTGCAGGACGAGCAGGACGCGGCTTTTGCTCGTCTCGTGCTTGGCGGCGGCGAAGAGGCGCTCCTGATAGCCCGCCAGTTGTTCGCCGATCTCGCCGACCTGTTGGGCCGACCAGTCTTTCGGGTCGTGGCGGAGGTCGGGCAGGCCTGGGGTGCTGCGGGGATCGATGTCGGACAGCTTGGTGTGGGCGTTGACCGCCAGGCGGCTGCGGAGATCTGACATCGGCCCTCCCCTTCATGGCACACCAAGATCTTACGCTGCGTAGGGGGAGGCGCCGCCGATCCGCCGCGATCGGTTCCGACCCGGTGCGATCCGCCGGGTCGGTCGCTCCGACCCGATGGCGATCCGTAGGCTTCGTCGCTCCGACCCAGTGGCGATCCGTCGGGTCCGTCGCTCCGACCCGGTGGGGCTGTGCGCGGGACGTCGTGGTCGACTGGCAGGGGCTTTTCTCTTCGGCACCTGCCGAGCCCACCCCCTTCCGAACAAATCGGAAATTTCACGATAGGAGCGGAATTTGGACGCCGAGCGCGACCTGGAGGCTCGGGTGCGTGAGCACCTGCAGCCCGGCGAGACCTTCCGCGCCGCGATCTGGGCGAGCCGGGCGGACGGGCGCACCTCGGTCGGCATGACACGCCGCGAGATCTCCCCGTTCCGGTTCCGCCGGCCGATGCCCGAGGCCCCCGGCGCCCGCCGCGGCGTCGACGGCGCGCCACGCAGCCGCGCGGTAACCCTGGACCAGCAGATCAGCATCGTCACCGACCCGCGGATCCTCGCCCTGACCGACCGCCGCCTGATGGTCCTGTCCAAGCGCGCCGGTTCCTGGCGCGGCCTGTTCCGCCCATCCGCCGGCCCCGTGCCGCCGTTGCGCCTGCGCTGGGATTGCCCTCGCGCCGACCTGGCCTCGGCCACCGAACAGTCCGGCCGCCTGCGCCTCACTTTCACCGACGGCTCCGGCGTCTCCCTGCTCACCCCGACCGCCCAGGTCCAGCCCTTCCTGGCCGGCTGACCGCCCAGGCCCAGCCCTTCCTGACCGGCTGACCGCCCAGGCCCAGCCCTTCCTGGCCGGCTGACCGCCCAGGTCCAGCCCTTCCCCGCTTGCTGACCACCCAGGCCCAGCCCTTCCTCACCGGCTAACCGCCGCTCAGACGCTGGCGATCACCGTCGCGACGAGGCGGTCGACGTCGGCCTCGGTGACGTGCAGGTGTGGTGCCACCCGGATCGCGTCGCCGCGGCGCGGTGCGAAACAGTTCGCGGCCTTCAGCGCGGCGGCAACTCGCTCGGTCGCACCGGCCGGGAAACGCAGCCCGAGAAAATGCGGCCCGCGCGGCTCGGTGGCGGTGACGCCCGCATCAGCGAGCCGCGTGGCGATCTCCGCCGTGACGCCGGCGAGCGCCGCCGCGATCCGCGACGGCCCCCACGCGAGGACCTGCTCCAGCGCCGCGATCGCCATCGGCGTGATCTCGAATAGTGTCCGCGCACCCTGGTCGTACCGCCGCGCGCCGGGCAGATACTCGTCGCGATAGTCCACCAGCCGCGCGAAGTCGTCCGAGCCCTCCCGCAAGATCCAGTTCTCCTCCAGGGGCCGCCCCTGGCGGTGTTCCTCGGCGACCCACAGATAGCCCCGCCCGAACGGCCCCAGCAACCACTTGTACCCGACCGACACCACGAAGTCGGGACGCAGCGCGGCCACGTCGAGCGGCAGCACCCCCAGCGACTGGCTGGCGTCGACCACCAGCCGGGCGCCGATCGCATGCGTGGCCGCCGCAACCTCAGCAAGATCGACCAGCCCGCCGTCGGTCCAGTGCACGTTGGGCACCGACACGATCCCGACCCGCGAGTCGATCGCCGCCAGCACCGCCTCGGTCCACGTCTGGCCCGGCGCCCGCGACACCGTCCGGATGCCCGCGCCGACCCGCTCGGCCAGGACCCGCCAGGTATACGGCCCGGACGGATACTCCTCGGCGAGGACCAGCACCTGCTGCCCGGCCGTCAGCGGAAGGTTGGCCGCCGCGACCGCGAACCCGTAGCTGGTCGCCGGCACGAGCGCGATCCCCTCGGCGTCGCCCCCGACCAACCGCCCGGCCAGCGCCCGTAGCCGCTCCACGTCGGTGAACCAGTCGGCCTCACCGATCTCCCACGGCCGGGCCCGCTGCCGCAGCGCCGCCTCGCCGGCCGCACGAACCGACCGCAACACCGGCGACAGGCTGGCCGTATTGAAATAGGCCACGTCCTCCGGAACGTCGAACAGATCCCGCTGCGACTCCCACCCATCGACCACACCAGACCTTAACGCGTCCTAGCCGGATAAGTTGCCGGTCGAGGTGCAGCCACCAGCTGCTGAACGCCCCCTCGGTGGCAGCAGCCCAGACGGTTGGTAGCGGTTCCTCGGGGGCCGGGCCGTTTGAGTCTCCCGGCTTCCAGCCTCCGAGCGGCTCACTATGTGTAACTGTTCAGCTGGTTCCGTCGGCCGGGGAGTCCCCCGTGCGAGGCGACGCCGCCAGGCCCGGGCAGGTCCCAGCTCCCCACAATGGGCGCCCCACCCGGGTGTGGGCAGTAGCGACGCCGGGGAGGCCGTGGCTCCCCACACCGCGGCCAGCCCACCCCCGTGTGGGGAGTCGCGACGGCCGGGAGGCTGCGGTTCCCCACACCGCGGCCACCCTCACCCACGTGTGGGGAGTCGCGACGGCGAGGAAGCTGCGGTTCCCCACACCGCGGCGACCCACAGCAGGTGTGCGGACCTGTCACGGCCGGAACGTCCCAGCTCCCCACAGCGGCGGCCCTCACAGGTCCGCCACGGAAGGCCACCGCATCGGACGGTGAGCGGCGCGAGAACCAGCTGAACCGTTCCACTATATGAACATCGCGCCCACATCGTGGGATTCATTCAGACCTTGGAGAGTTGCGCCCACATACGAGCCATAACTCTCCAAGGTCTCGTAATCAGGCGCTCGGCCGCCTCCACAAACGCCGTGTTATCGGACAAACTGTCATTCCACAATGGACGAAGGTCCTACATTGCGGACGCCGGGTCCAGGATGTGGTCGCCGGTCTCAGTATGCGGCCGGGAGTCCCACAAAATGGACGCACCGCGTGTCACTCGCCGGGCCTGCGGGCCAGCCTGTCCACCTGGTCACCGGAAATATCGAAAATATCGGAAATGCGCCGGGGTCGGGGGCGATCGTGCGGTAGCCGGCGGCGCCGAGGGTGTGGATCTGGTGCCCGGAGGCACCGCAAAGCCGGGGCGCACCGCAGTGCCCGAGCGGACCGCAGTGCCCGAGCACAGGGGTGCCCGGAGGCACCGCAAAGCCGGGGCGCACCAGAGTGCCCGAGCACACCGCAATGCCCGAGCACACCGCAATGCCCGAGCCCACCGCAAATGCCCGAGCACACCGGACGACACGCGACCGGAGCGCTGACCGCCGACGGCCGCCGAGTCGGATCGCCCCCATCGCTCAGAGCGCCTCGTCCTCCACACCCAGGACTTACTCGTCCAGGGGCCCATCGCCGGGACAACGAACGCCATGGTGCGGCCGGACCGCTGACGCAAACTAGTACTTCAAATACTGCCTGGTCATCTTGGCAACCGTCTCGACCTCGCTGATGCCGCTGTCCATCGTGGCGTTCCGATGGCTCAAGACGGCAAGCGAGACGTCCGTGTCGTCGCTCGTGATGCGGCCGACCGAATTGACTGCCCACAAACCATTGTCAGCCGTACGCGTGTCCCAGCCGTTCTTGACCGTGAACTCCTCACCCGGCTTCGCTGCGGCGGGCACGCCCCATTCCTGCGTCTTGTCGACCGAGTTCATCAACGTGAATGCCAGCTTGCGCGAATCGGCGTCCAGCGGGCTCTTCGGGTCGACCAGTTGGCCGAGCAGCTTGATCTGGTCGTCCACCGTCGTCCTGGTAAGGCCCCACGCGCTGTTCACCACGGTCTGGGTGAGCCCGAGCCGCTTGTTGCAGGCGGTGACCGCGGATTTCCCGCCCAGCCCGGTGAACAACGACGTCGTCGCGTTGTTGTCACTCAACCGGATCATCAGCTTGGCCTTGGCCAGCTCGCTCGACGTGAGGTCGCGATCCTTGTCCTGTGCCTTGAGCAGCAGGCACCCGAGCACCTGCACCTTGACGATGCTGGCCGTGTCGTATTTCTCGGTACCGCGGAACGAGAACTTCTGTCCCGTTTTCTTGTCGAGCACCGCGACCGAGAACTCGGGTTTGCCGACCGCGTATTTCGTCAGGGCGGCGGTCAAGTCCTTCGCCCGCTTCGCCCGCGCCTGGGCGGCCAGCTCCTCCGGGGACGGTCCGGTGGGCGTCGGCGACGAGGTGGCACCGCCGGACGCGCTGGTCAACGACAGCACACCGCCGTCGCCGCCGCGGAACAAACCCACGCCGACCAGACCCACTCCCGCCAGGACCCCGACTGCCGCCACGACAAAGATCCAAGTTCGCGTACGTCGCACGGAGCCCATAGTGCCGTGTCCGAGCCGCGGATGGTTATTCGAATCCGATCTCCTTAACAAGTTTTCAGACAATTTCCCCGTACGCCTCGAACGCTGTCACCGACAGTGACCGACGGGCCTTGGTCCGGGAGCGCATGATGGTGGCATGGCATTACCGCTGTCTCCCGGGGCGCTCGTCGACGTCACCCGGTCCGTGGTCGGTCAGGTACTGGAGACGGCGGCCGCCGCGGCCACCATCCCGGTGCGGGTGATGAGTCTGCTGGGCCAGAGCGAGCTGCTGGTCAACCGGATCACCGTGATCGCCGGCGAGGCGGAGACGCTGATCCGGCGCGTCACCGAGATCGCCGACGAGGCCGAGGCGACGGTCGCCGAGGCGCGCGTCATCGCCGCGTCCGCAGGCCAGCTCATGGACCAGGCGAAATCCACGTCGGAGGCGGCCGCCACGATCGTCGGCCAGGCAGCGGGCATAACGGACGCCGCCACCGAAATCACCAGGAGCGCAGCCGTCGTCATGACCCAGGCGTCCGGCATAGCCGACTCCGCGGACGCGATGGTGACCCGCGTTTCCGGCATCACCGACTCCGCCGACGCGATGGTCGCCCGGGTCTCCGGCATCACCGACTCCGCCGACACGATGGTCACTCGGGTTTCCGGCATCAGCGACGCCGCGGACACGCTGGTCGGGCGGGCCGCGGACGTTTCCGACGCGGCGGCGGCGGTCGTCGAACAAGCTGCCACGGCGGCCGGCGAGGCTGCGGCGCTGCTCGAGGCGTACGGGGAAACTCTTCGCAAGGGTGCGCCGTTGGCGGCGAGATTTGTCGATGAGCTCTCGCCGGAGGAGGTCACCGCGGCGATCCGGATGATCGATCAGCTGCCGCAGTTGCGCGAGCATCTGATCAACGACGTGATGCCGCTGCTCGGCAAGCTCGACCAGGTGGGCCCGGACCTGCACAAGCTGCTCGAGGTCACGGAAGACCTGCGGCTCGCGATCGCCGGCCTGCCCGGCCTGAAGATGCTGCGCCGCCGGGGTGAGGAGCGAGAGGACGCGCGCCAGCCCTGAGGCCGGGTGCCAGGCCGCGCACGCAAGCGCTGAGGGCGTCCAGTCGATCCCGGCGCTGTGTGCGGCGCGTAGCATCTGGCCGTTGCGAGCCGGAAAGGCGAGCGAGCGACGGCCCCCGCCGAAGAGTCCGGCGGGGGCCGCTGTGAAGCGGGATCAGAACACCGAGACGCCGTAGACGCTCAAGGCTTCGGTGACCGGCTGGAAGTACGTCGTGCCGCCGGAGCTGCAGTTGCCGCTGCCGCCCGACGTCATGCCCAGTGCGGTGCTGCCGGCGTAGAGCGAGCCGCCGCTGTCGCCGGGCTCGGCGCACACCGTGGTGCGGATGAGGCCGCTGACCGAGCCCTGCGCGTAGTTGACCGTCGCGTTGAGCGCGGTGACCCGGCCGGAGTGGATGCCCGTGGTCGAGCCGCGGCGGGTGACCGTCGAGTTGACCGCCGGGGTGCCGGCGCCGGTGATGTCGACCGAGCCGACCGTGCCGGACTTGGCGATCGTGGTGTTCGTGTAGCGCACGATGCCGTAGTCGTTGCCCGGGAAGCTCGTGCCCGCCCGCGTGCCCAGCGTCGCCGAGCCGTTGGTCCAGGTCGTGGCGATGTTGGTGCAGTGGCCCGCGGTCAGGAAGTAGTACGTGCTGCCGCTGCGCACGTTGAAGCCGAGCGAGCAGCGCGAACCGCCGGCGTAGATCGCGTCGCCGCCGGAGATCTCGGTGCTCAGCGTGCCGGGGGTGCTCTCGATGCGGGCCGCGTCGCCGAGCTTCGCGACGGTGGCCTTGACCGCGTCCAGCTTCGCGCCGGTGACCGTGCTGTCCACCGTGACGACGACCTGGTTGCTCATCGGGTCCACGGCGAACGCCGTACCGACGGTCTTCAGGTTTGCCTTGAGGTTGGAGTCGGCGGCCGCGAGGGTCGCGCCGCTGCGGGCCACGAACCGGGCGGTGGCGCCCGCGGCGGTGACGGCTCTGGCCGTGGCCGCGTCGGTGACGTTGACGACGACCTTGCCGGCGCTGTCGACGTAGGAGCCGGCGGCGCTCGTGCCGAACTGCGAGTCAATCCTTGAGGCGAGGGCGGAAGGGGCGAACGAGGGGTCTGCGCCGGGGGCGGGCGCGGCCGACGCGGGTGACGCGGCGAACGCGGAGCCGACGAGTACGCAGGCGGCCAGGCCGACGATCGGCCGGCGCAGCTTCCGGTTGAGCACGGTTCCTCCCGGGGGTAAGGGGACACACCAATGTGCTCATGCAGTATTGATCGATCTCGATGCGTATTCAAGCCACCACAATGTGCACCGAATTACGGCTAAATCGTGCTGGCCTGCGAAAACGCGTGCGCCATACCGCCGCGGTATCACCGAATCGGGATGGTTACCGCCGCCGCTTGATCGCGAATTTCGGGCACCGCCGTGGTCTCCCAGCGCGCCCCCCGGCGCAACGGTCCGATCAACCACATGTTCCCCGTACGCCCGTCCGCCCCGACCAGCCGTCCCCCGGCATCGATGTCGAGACCCAACCCGTGCGGGCCGACGCGCGCGCGTCCGCTCCGCAGCAGCCCCGCGACGAACTCCCCCGCCGCGGCCGGCAGGCGCCCGGGCCCCGCGCAGTTGACCACGGCCCCGAACCACTGCACGCCCGCGTCCAGCTCGACCAGCAGCCCACCGGCCCGCGGCGCCTCGATCGACCGGATGCCACCGGCCCGCACCTCGAGCCGCCCCTCGGCCAGCAGCTCACCGACGCGCGCCCCGATCGACGGCGCCATCCGGTGCCGGTGACACTCCCACGGCCGGGCCAGGTGCCGGAGAAAGGCGTCCTGCTCGTCCGGCGTGAACGCGGCCCAGAGCTCGTCGAGGTGGGGCCGCAGCCCGTCCACAACCGCACGCCAGTCCCCGGCCCGCGCAGCCGACGCCCGCACCAGCCGCACCACGTCCCGCAGAGCGACGCGCTCCGGCAGCGCAGCCCCACCGTCAAGCCCGGCCCGACCGCTAAGCTCGAGGGGCGGCGCGGCGACCGAGGTGTGGGTGAGCGGCAGCTGGCCACGGCGGCTGACGGCGGTGATCGGCGCGTCGCGGTGGCGGTCCTCGGTGAGGGTCAGCGCCACGTCGACCGCGGTCAAGCCGGCCCCGACGAGCAGGACCGGGACGTCGGACGGGATCGCGTCCAGCACTCCGGGCCGCCAGGGATCGGCGATGTAGTCCGGGTGATCGCGCACCGCGACCGGCTGGGCCGCCGCCGGGTTGCCGGTGGCGACCACGATCTCGTCGGCGCGGATCACCCCGCCGCCGGCCAGCGCAACGCCGTGATCGGACACTCCCGTGGCGCGGGCCTTGACGAGGTCGAGCCGGTCGCCGCCCTCCCGGGCCGCGGTCGCAAAGACCTCCCGCAGGTAGGCCCCATATTCTTGGCGCGGCCGGAATTCGTCAGGCCCGCACCGCGCAAACCCGATAAATCCGTCTTTGTCGGCGCCCATCGCACCGGCACGCGAGTTGAGCAGGTGCCACGGCCGAGCCTGGCCGTACGCGAGCCCGCCGCCCGGCTCGTCCGGCTCGATCATCACCACCCGGTGGTCGGTACATCGAAGCAGCTCCCGAGTGGCCAGCACGCCGGCGCAGCCGCCACCGACAACGGCCACGGTCCGTCGCCCCACTAGCGCTCCGCCACCGAGACAGAAGCCGCGGTCAAGCCACCCGCACGCCCCACGGCAGTCGAACCACCACCGGCAAGCTCCGCCGCAGTCAACCCGTCCGCACGCCCCACCGCGTACCCGCCACCCGCGCGCTCCGCCACCGAAACCCCGGCATCATCCGCCAGCCGATACCCCAACCCATAAACGGTCGTCACCACCTCCGGATCGTCCAGCTTGGTGCGCAGCCGGCTCACGTGCACATCCACGGTCCGATTAGTCGTATGCGTGTGCCCCCACACCTGCCCCAGCAACTGCGCCCGGCTGAAGACCTGCCGCGGATGCCTCGCCAGGAACAGCAGCAGATCGAACTCGAGCCGGCTCAACTCCAGCTTGCGCCCGTGCCGCACGGCCGTACGAGCGAGCGGATCCAGCGTGATCTCCGGCGGCCCGTCGTCGATCGCCACCCGCACCCCGACCTCGACCACGAGATCGCGCAGCGCCTCGATGACCCGATCCCGCCCCGCACCACCACCCGCAACGGTGATCGTCAGCGTGACCGGCGGCTCGGGCGGCAGGTCCGGCACCGGCCGCAGGTGCGGCTTGGGCGCGGCGTACGGGTGGACGGCAGCGAACGCGGACATGGCGTCTCCTCCGGGCGAGGCCTAAAACTACATTTCCCATCTGCGAGATAGGTTAACCGACGACGCCCTGTCCAGGGAACGGTGACCCGCGATGAGCCGTACAACACTCACGCAGAATCCCCGAGCACCGTCACCTTGATCGTCTTGGTCACGGTGTGCGGCACGTAGTCGACGAACCGCACCTCGATCGTCGACTCGCCGGCACCCACCGGCGTACCGGAAATGCTGCCGTTTGATGTCAGAGACAGACCGTGCGGCAACCGTCCGCTCGCCACGGACCACGTCCCCCGCCGTCCGGCGACGAGAGCCAGCTTCCCCGCGTACGCCTGACCCGCCGTGACCGTGATCGCGTCGGTGTCGATGATCGGCGCCGCGGGCGGCGGCGGCACGAAGAGCAGGCGGTTCGGCGAGCCCTTGAGACCGGTCACCTTGCCTTTGGTGGACCGCGCGACCAGATAGTCATGCACCTGGGCCGGGGTCATCGCGGGATACGCGTCGAGCACGAGCGCGGCCGCACCCGCCACGTGCGGCGACGCCATCGATGTGCCGCTGGCGATCGCCGTCGCCGAATCGGACTTCCACCACGCCGAGACGACGTCCACGCCGGGCGCGAAGAGGTCCAGCACGCTGCCGTAGTTCGAGAACGCGGCCCGGCGGTCCGACTTGTCGGTGGCCCCCACCGTGATCGCCGCGGGCAGCCCCGCGGGGCTCGTGTTCCCGGCGTTGATGTTCTCGTTGCCGGCCGCCACCACGTACGTGACCCCGGAGTTGATCGACCGCTGGACGGCCGCCGCCAGTGACGGGCTCTTCCCGCCGCCGATGCTCATGTTCGCCACGGCCGGGTGCACGGCGTTGCGGGTCACCCAGTTCACGCCGTTGATCACGCTGGACAGAGTGCCCTCGCCCGCGCAGTTCAGCACCCGGACGGAAACCAGCCGCACCTTCTTGGCAACCCCGTAGTGCGCGCCGCCGATCGTGCCGGCCACGTGCGTGCCGTGCCCGTCGCAGTCGGTAGCCGTCTTGCGGTTGGCGATGTAGTCCCAGCCGTACGAGGCCCGCCCGCCGAACTCACTGTGCGTGATCCGGATTCCGGAGTCCAGCACGTACGCGTGTACCCCGCTGCCGTCGTCGGTAGGAGTGAACTCGTGCGACGGCGTCACCGGGCGCTGATCGATGCGGTCCAGCCCCCACGGCGGGTCGTTCTGCGCCATGCTGAGGACGCGGTCCTGCTCGACGTAGCGCACGCGCCGGCTGGCGGCGAGGCGCCGGGCCTGGTCGGGTCGCATCCCGGTTGCGGTTGTGGTGCTTCCGTCCGCCTCCGTGACGATGTACCGCCCGGGGATGGCTCCGGGCGCGCCGGCACCCTCGATCGGCGCCTCCGCGTACGCCGGGACGGCCGTCCCGCCGGTGGCCAGGACGGCTCCGGCGACGAGCATGACAAGGGCACGGATGCGCATGACCGGTACGTTCGGTCACGGCGCCGGGCAGTTGAGGATTGCCGTGATGGTCGATCGACACTTGACGGGCCGTCCTCCACTATGGCGTCACCGACGAAAGAGAGACCATGACCGATACGCAATACGACGTCATCGTGGTGGGAGCGCGCTGCGCCGGCTCGCCGCTGGCCATGATGCTGGCCCGGCAGGGCCACCGGACCCTGCTGGTCGATCGGGCGCGGTTCCCCAGCGACACGGTCTCGACGCACGTGATCCACCCGCCGGGCGCGGCCGCCCTCCAGCGCTGGGGCCTGCTCGACCAGGTCGCCGCCACCGGGTGCCCGCCGGTGGGCCGCTATTCCTTCGACTTCGGCCCGGTCACCCTCGCCGGTGCTCCCGGCACACCCGATTCCCCGTACGCCTACGCCCCGCGCCGCCAACTGCTCGACAAGATCCTGCTCGACGCCGCCGCAGCGGCCGGCGCCGAGGTGCGGGAGGGTTTCACGGTCGACGATCTGGTGTTCTCCGACGGCCGGGTGACCGGCATCCGGGGCCACGGCGGGATCGTCGAGCGGGCGCGCGTGGTGGTCGGCGCGGACGGCCGGAACTCGTCGGTTGCGAAGGCGGTGCAGGCTCCCGCGTACGAGGAGCAGCCGCCGCAGGCCGTGGGCTACTACTCGTATTACAGCAACCTGCCGACCGACAGCTTCGAGGCGTACAGCCGGCCCGGCCGCGGCTGGGCGGTCTGCCCGACCAACGACGGCCTGACCCTGGTGATCGGCGGCTGGCGACACAGCGAGATCACCACCCACCGCGACGACATCGAGGCGGCGCTGGAGTCGACGTTCGCGCTGTCGCCGTCGTTCGTCGAGCGCCTGCGGGACGCGAAACGCGAGGAACGCATCGTCGGGGCGTCGGTGCCGAACTACTTCCGTACGCCGTACGGGCCGGGCTGGGTCCTGGTGGGCGACGCCGGCTACAACCGTGACTTCATCACCGCGCAGGGCATCACGGACGCGTTCCTCGACGCCGAGCACTGCGCGGCGGCGTTGCACGAGGCGCTGACCGGCAAGTCACCGTTCGACGAGGCGCTGGCCGGCTATCAGGGCCGCCGGGACGCCCGGGCGATGCCGTTCTACCAGCTGACCCTGCAGATCGCCTCGCTGCAGCCGCCGGACGACCAGCTGGTGGGCCTGCTCACCGCGATCCAGGGCAACCAGCCCGCGATGGACGCCTTCGCCCGCCTGAACTCGGGCGTGCTGTCCCCGCCGGAGTTCTTCGCCCCCGAGCATCTGGCCTCGTTGATGGGTGCCCCCTGACTTTCATCCGGACTGCCGAGCTGGGCCGATGTTGCCGCATCGACCCAGCCGGCGCCACGCGCCGCGGGCCGGATCGCCAGCCGTGATATCGTGATATCAGTCTGCGCGAACGGCCCTGAGAGGTTCACGATGCCCAACATCCTCATTCGCGATCTGAGCCAGCAAGCCATCGATCGCATTGACGCCGCCGCCGCCGACCTCGGCCTGTCCCGTAACGAATACCTGCGCCGCAAGTTCGAGGAGGCCGTCGGCGCGACCGGCGACCGGCAGGTCACCGACTCGGACTGGCATCGGTCTTCGGATGCGTTCGCCGACCTCGCCGACCCCACGGTGATGGACAACGCATGGCGGTGACGAGCTGGCTGATCGACAAGTCAGCATATGTCCGGCTCCAACTGGACCAAGCCCGAAACCGTGATCAGTGGAGCGCCCGCATCGGCCGGGGCCTGGTCCGGCTCTCGACGATCACGCGGCTCGAACTCGGTTACTCGGCGCGTTCCGGGGAAGTGGGCCGCCGGGAGTTCGCGTCGCCGCCGTTGTCCTTGATGCCGGTCGAGCACCTCACCCCGGCCATCGAGGATCGCGCCTTTCAGGTGCAGATGCTCCTGGCCGACCAGGGCCAGCACCGCGCGCCATCGATACCGGACCTGTTGATCGCCGCGACCGCCGAGAAGGCAGGGCTGACGGTGCTCGCGGTCGACAAGGATTTCGACCTGATCTCCTCTGTCACGGGCCAGCCCATCGAGACGCTCAGCTTGAAATAAGCGTCGCCACCCACCGCGCACCCGCCCGCCCCGCTCCCGCCACAGACGATCGAACACGCTCCCGGGCGGAGCTGGTCCGCGTCGCCGGCGGCCGGGTCCGAGCTGTGGGGTCGAGCGGTGGTTGCGGTGCGGCCGGTCGAAGGGGCGTCGGCCTGACGTGGAAATAAGCGCCACCGGGGTGGCGTTTACACCATCGCGCCGGGCGGATGAGCCGGCGCGGAGAGAGGAACCACGATGAAGGTCCGCAACTCGCTGAGGTCGCTGAAGAGCAAGCCCGGCTCGGTGCTCGCCCGTCGCCGCGGGCGGATAGTGGTGATCAACCGCAAGAACCCCCGGTGGAACGGCCGTCAGGGCTGACGCCACGCGAGGCGATCCGCGGGTACAACCCGCGAACACGCGATAACTTTGTAGCGAAGGCCGGAGACCCGCCGCCACGGATCTCCGGCCTTTGCCGTGTCCACGGCCGGAACGAAACGCCGGCCCGAAGCGCCCCGCAGAAAGCGCGAGGCCGAAGCGCAGCACCGAATCGTGAGGCCCAAGCGCCGGGCCGAACGCGAGGCCCACGCGCCGGGCCGGATCGCGAGGCTCAAGCACCCCGGCCAAGCGCCGCGCCGGGACCTCACGGCTCCCGGTGGGCCAGCAGTGCCAGTCGCACCCGGTTCGGGCAGCCGGTCTTGGTCATCAAGGCCGTGACGTGCGTCTTCACCGTCGTCACGCCGACGTGCAGGCGGGCCGCGATCTCCGCGTTCGACAATCCCTCCGCGACCAGGTCGAGCACCTCGCGCTCGCGGGCCGTCACGCCGGAAAGCCGCGGAAGCGCCGGCCGCTCCGCGGCGTCCACGGCACGCCGCACCAAGCGGCCGAGCACCTCGCGGCTGAACGGGCTGTCCCCGTCCGCCGCGCGCCGGATCCCGTCCAGCAGTGACGCCGGCGGTGCGTCCTTGAGCAGGAAGCCGCACGCCCCGGCGGTCAGCGCCGGATACAGGTGATCGTCGTCACCGAACGTCGTCAGCACCAGCACCCGGGTGGCCGGGCGGGCCGCCAGGATCCGGCTGGTCGCGGTGATGCCGTCGACTCCGGGCATGCGCAGGTCCATCACCACCACGTCGGGGGCGAGCCGCGCGGCCAGCGTCACCGCCTCCCGGCCGTCCGCGGCCTCGCCGACCACCTCGAGGTCCGGTTCGGCATCGCACAACATGCGCAGCCCGGCCCGGATCATGTGCTGGTCGTCGACGAGCAGCAACCGGATCACGTGCCGGCCTCCGCGGGAGCGGGCAGTACGGTCCGCACGCACCAGCCGCCGCCGGCCGGCCCGGCGATCAGCGCGCCGCCGAGCAACTCGACCCGCTCCCGCATCCCGGCGAGCCCATGACCGCCACCATCCGGCAGCCCACCCAACTCATCACCGCCGCCACCCGGCCGCCCGCCCAACCCAAGGCCGCCGCCATCCGAGAGCCCAGCCAACTCATGGCCGCGACCACCCGACAGCCCAGCCAAGCCATGGCCGCCGCCACCCGACAGCCCATCCGGCCGCCCGCCCAACCGAGCGCCGCCGCCACCCGACAGCAAACCCAACCCATCACCGCCGCCACCCGGCACCCCGGCCGGCCCCTGACCGCCACCCGCCCCGGCCCCGCCGTCGTCGGCGACCTCCCAGCTCACCGCCCCACCGCTGACCGAGACCGACAACTGAGCCACAGCAGACGTCCCCGCGTGCTTTGCCACATTTGTCAGCGCCTCCTGGGTCAACCGCAACACCGCCAACCCCCGGACGGCGTCGATCTCCCCGACGGCCGGATCGATCGACGCCTCCACGATCAACCCGGCGCCACGCGCCCTGTCCACCGCCGCTCCCAACGCCGCCGGCAACGCCCCAGGCTCCATGGCCGTCAACGCCGCGTCCCCGCGTACGGGGGAAGGGGAGCGCAACACACCGACCAGCCGCCGGAGATCGGCGAGAGCCGCTGTCCCGGTGCGATGCACATCGTCGAGCACCTCGGCAGTCCGTGGCTCCAAACCGGGCAGCACATGCCGCGCCACCCCCACCCGCAGCACCATCGACGCGACATGATGGGCCACCACGTCGTGCAACTCGCGGGCGATGGCGGCGCGCTCGTCCGCCCGTACCGCCTGCTGCTCGGCCAACGCCCGCCGGGAAGCCTGCAACGCCAGCTCGCGGCTCGTCCGCACGACCAGCCCGAGCAGCACCGGCAACGCGATCGGCCAGATCAGCCCGAAGATCGCCGTCTGCGGCGCCGGCGAGCCCACCACTTTGAAGCTCGCGTAGATCCCGGCCATGGCGACGACCGCGAGCGCCAGCGTCCGGGGATGGGCCGCCCAGACCATCAGTTCCGCCAGCGCCCAACTGGCCCCCACCTGGTTGATCGTCGGGTCGTCGAGGGTCACGAACGCGATCACCAGCAAGCCGGCCTGCGTCACGAACTGCACCACCGGCCACCGGAACAGGCCGGCCGCCACGGCGAACGCCAGCAGCGCCAGCACCCACTGACCCGCGGTGGGCCGGCCGGGCTGGATGCCGAAGAACAGGTAGCCGAAGCCGCTGAGGTCGAGCAGCACCACCCGAGCCCACGTGTCGCGGCGGTCGAAGATGCGGCCGAGCCAGCCCATGCGCTCAGCCTAGGTGCTGCTCGGCGGGCGTGACCGCCCAGCGCCGGACCGCCAGGTAGGCGAGCAGGCCGAGCGGCCCCAGCAGGATGGTCAGCAGCAGCACCGGCGCCATCACCACGGCCGGGATGCGGCGCTCCCGGCTGTCCAGGTAGGACCATCGGCCCACGAACAGGTCGAACGCGATCATGTGGGCCCAGGCCGCCGCGGCGCCGGTCGCGGTGGCCAGCAGTTCCCGCACGTCGACGAAGGACGGTGTCAGCACCGCGGGCAGGATGGCGCCCCATTCCGAGGCGACGAGCACCGCGTAGATGAGCGCGATCGGCACGGCGATCAGCGGCGACTCGATGATCCGGCGGGTCCACGACCAGGACGGCGCCAGGATCATCAGCGCCCAGAACGGTGCCGCGAGCGTGAAGGTGAGGCCGAACAGCGTACCGGTCATGCGAATTTCCTCCGTCCCAGCACCGCGACGAGTCCGATCGCCGAGCCGGCCGCCAGCGTCGCGACGGCTGCCAGGGTCAGCATGTCCGGCCGCAGCAAGGGCTGCGCGCGAAACGCCTGCCAGGTCAGGAGCACCACGAGTACGGCGTAGGACGCCCCCGCCAGCACCACCAGCCGGCCGCGGGTCGCCTCGCCGAGCCGCCGCCCGTACCGGGCCAGCAGGAACGCCAGGATCGGCAGCGCCTGCATCCCGTGCAGTCCGACGAAGTGCCCGATCCGCAGGTCACCGCCGGTCGTGCTCCACCCGGTGACCGGCATCCCGGGACCGCCGTCCGGCACGCCGACGCTGTGCGACCCGGTGAGCCCCGCGATGCCCGGATCCTGCAGCGGCGTGAGCATCGGCACCGCCACCAGCATGCCGAGCAGGGCCAACCCCAGACCCCATTGGACCGCGTACGTCGTGGGCCGGTCCCCGATGCGCTGCCGCAAAGCGACCACCCCGATCACGATGTGCGCGAAGAACAGCACCATGACCGAGACGCCCATGATCCGGAAGAGCAGACCGTTGAACGGTGTGGTGTCGTTGAAATGGCTCATCGTGCCGCGCGCCGCCTGGATCACGATGACGGCGAGCTCGATGACGACGATCGCGACGATGACGGTGCCGGCCCGTTCGGCGTTGCGGCTGCGGCGCGGCAGCACGGCCAGCAGCCACGCCATCGTGAACATGTAGATCGCGAACGACACGGCGAACTTGAACGGTTTGAGCCAGGCCGGCACGCCGGTCACGATCTGCGGATCGGTGAAGACCCCGATCCCGGCGACGACCGACAGCACGATCGCCGCCCCGGTCAGCACCAGCAACGGCCGGTGCCAGTCACGCGTGCGGGTCAGTGGGAGCGTCTCGACAGCCATGCCCGAAGCGTCGTCCGGGCGGGGCCGCGTTTCGTCCGCCCAGGGGTCGCGGCATCTCCTCCTTCGGGAGGAGCTACTTCGGGAGAACGATGGCCAACGGCAGCGCCGACCGAGGCGCGTACGCCGACCGCCACAACCCGCCGTGCGCCGCCCCGAACGCCTCGTCCCGCCAGCTCTCGGCGGCCGGCGGGCGCGGGTTCTGAATCTGGTGGACCAGCAGCAGAGCCA
Organism: Actinoplanes sp. TBRC 11911; assembly: GCF_012933445.1. Taxonomy (GTDB): domain Bacteria; phylum Actinomycetota; class Actinomycetes; order Mycobacteriales; family Micromonosporaceae; genus Actinoplanes. Next base: position 27,794 of record NZ_JABBNC010000004.1, on the reverse strand, counting down.
TCAGCTTGCGCGCGGTCTCCGGCTCGAAGACGTCGACGTCGAACCGATGGGCCCCGGCATACGCGGCGGCAAGCAGCCGATTATTGGTGACCGACCGCGTCCGCGTGGCCGGCGCCACCGAGAAGGCCACGGTCCGTTCGTGACGGGCGACGGTGGCGCGCCAGCGTTGGATGCGTTTGGCGAGCGCGTAATTCGGCCCCTGCTGCAGGACGATGCTGTCGTTGATCCCCGGGTCGGCGTCCTCCGGATAGTTGCGCCGCAGCAGCCGTCCGCCGGAGAGCGTCCCGGTCAGCCGCGCGCTCCGGGACCGGTGGCCGAAGCGGTCGCTCGCCTGCGCCACCACCTCAGGCGGCACCGCGAAAACGTCGGTCGGCGTGGCGAGGAAGGCCAGCGCGGTGTCGTCGCGGCGCGACGTCAGGTACGACCCGAGCGCGTCGACCGCGATCGACAGCAGCGTGTGCAGACCGCCCGGGGCGTACACGTAATTGCCGATGATCAGCCGCCGGTCGACGCTCTCGAGCCACTGCGCGACCGCGGCGAGATCGTTGCGCAAGTCGGCGCCGTGAGCCGGGGCGATCAGCGTGCCAGCGGTCTCCCGCGCGGCGGCCAGGAGCCTCGGCTGCACCTGCGGGCGATCCACGCCGATCACGGTGTTGCCCCAGCCCAGCAGCGCCGTCAACGGGCCCATCTCGGCACCCGCGCCGAGGACGACCATGCGCTGGTCGCCCAGGTGCAACATGTCCGGATTTTTCATGACCTGGTGGATGATGTCGCTGCAGGACGGCTCGATCACGCCGTCGGCGACCCACGTCTCCAGCTGGCGGGCTAAGCCGTCGCCGCGCAGCAGCTCGCCGCGCACCGGCAGCGTGACCTCGGTCTCCGGCCGCCCGCCGCCGTCGACGGTCACCGTCTCCAGCGGGCGTTCCGGCCCGTCGGCCAGCGAGTCGGCCAGCGGGATCCGCTTGCGCACCGAGTCCAAACCGGCACTGGCGATCCCGTACGCCTCCTCGCCCAACCCGGCCTCGACCAGCGCCCGGAAGTGCCGCGGATAACCCTTGCGCCAGTCCCGCTCCGCGAGCACCGCGTCGGCCGCCCCGGGATCGACCCCACGCAGCGCGTCCGCGACCACCGCTTTCCCGAATGCGACGCTGCTCCGCCGCCCGCCGGCCTCAACCGGAAAGTCCACCGCCGTCACGCGGCCTAGTATCCCGGCATCGATCCGCAGGCCGCGCAGGCCCACTCCACTGGGTGGGGGTGGGCGGGACGCATCTGTCACGCCCGCCCCGTTGCCGTCTTAGGAACGCAGCTCCGCCAAGGTCGCGCCGGCGACGATGCGAGCGATGTTGCCGTCGTGGTCGTGTTCGGCCAGGCGCCGGGCGAGGTCGTCGAGGTCGCCGAACTCGCCGAACCTCGCCTTCAGGAGCGCCCGCATCCCGTCGACGTGGCCTTGCTCCACACCCTGCTCGCGGCCCTGCTCGCGGCCCTGGTCGAGGTTGCGCTGGGCGATCTCGCGGCCTGACGTGGTCTGTTCGAGAACGTCGTTCATGCCTCTCCTTCGCAGTGCTTCGACAACCTGGATGGCCAGTGAGCCTCCCACGAGCATACCGAGCTCGATCTGGACCAGCTGTTCCTCGATCGTGTCGGTCTCGGCGATCCGATCGGCCACTCGCTCGGTGAGATCAGGTGGCGGTTTCTGCGCCCACAACGCGAGGGGAGCGAGGGGGCTGGCCAGCAGGGTGGCGGGGTCCAGGTCGTCGGGAACGTTGATCGAGCGGTACTCGAGCTGGGCCTGATCACGGATGAACCGGCCCGGAAGTCCTCCACCTAACGGCCAGAGCACGACCTGGTGGATGCAGTAGGCCAAGCGGCGGTACTTGAGCGCCAGGGAGGCCCAGTAGGCCACCATGCGCTCCTGGAAATCCTCGGTGCGCTTGAGCTGGATTTCGATGTGGTAGACGTCGGTGGGCCCACGGTTGAGGTGATGCACCAGGAACACCTTGTCGCATTGGCGGCTGCGTTGCCGCGGCTGCTCGGTGGGTCCGTCGACGATCGCCTCTCGGCCGTTGAGCCGGGCACCGCACAACAGGCTCAGCGCATCGCGCGGGTAGGTCTCCAACAGCGCCTTGTACAGGCCGTCAAAGTCGCGGGGCACCTGCCTGGCATCGGCGGCATCGGGGGGCTTGCGGTCGCTCACTGTTCCTCCTTTCGCGCCAATGATCGGCGCGGAGGACAGTTTCCGCACAGAGTGACAACTAGTCAAGAGACAGGTTGTCGACCGCCGAGTTGCGTGCTGACCACCACCAGGCCGACCAGCACGAGTGCGAGCACCTCGATCGATGCGGGCGCCAGCGGGACGACCAGCGTCAGGACCACGCCCAGCGGGATTGTCGCCAGCGCCGCCCCGGACAGGTGCGGCCGCAGGTGCAGCAGCCAGACGAAGAACAGATAGATCGCGACCGGCACTGCGACCGCGTACCCGGCCTGGACGTCGGAGATCGACGAATGGCCGGCGGCGTGGTCCACCGCGACGCCCAGCCCGGCCCCGACCGCCGCGGCCGACGCGAAGATGAAGTAGTGGCCGTATCCCCACAACAGCGACGTGCGCAACGAGGTCAGCAGCGTGTGCGCGGGCCGGTCGAAGTAGAGCCACCACAGCACGAACAGGATCACCAGGCCGGCCACCCCGACGCGCAGCAGGGCGGCCACGTGGTCGCCGCCCTCGTCCAGTGCCGCGCGGAAGGCGACGGTGGCCGACGCGACCGCCTCGCCGAGCACGATCAGCGTGAAGCCGCCGTACCGCTCGGCGATGTGGTGCGGGTTGAACGTGGTCGGACCACCCGGCGCGACCTCGGCCCAGATCGGCACCACCAGCTCCAGCAGGATCAGCACGAGGACGCTCGGCAGGAACAGGCCGGAGCCGGGCTCGATGGCCAGCCGGAGCAGCCACAGGATCTGCAGGCAGACGACGCCGATCGCGTACCGGGCGGCGGTCCGGCGGCGCTGCTTGTCGGAGCGCGCCGCGCGCAGCCACTGGACCACCATGGCCAGTCGCATCACGATGTATCCGGCCGTGTTCACGCGCAGGTCGCCGTTCTCCAGGGCCGGGCCGATCCCGGCCGCCAGCACCAGCGCGCCGGCGATCTGCACCAAGGTGGTGACCCGGTAGACGAGGTCGTCGGTGTCGTAGGCGCTGGCGAACCAGCTGAAGTTCATCCACGCCCACCAGATCGCGAAGAACACCACCAGGTAGCCCTGCAGGGTGGCGCCCAGGTGGCCGGTCGCGACGGCGTGGTGCAGGGGCGTCGCGGCCTGGCTGACGGCGATCACGAAGCAGAGGTCGAAGAGCAGTTCCAGCGGCGTGGACGCGCGGTACGGCTCGTCCGCGGAGCGCGCTCGCATCGGCGCCAGCAGACGTCGGTGCGGCCCGGTCATCCACCCACCCCCTCGGTCGTTGCCCGCGAAACGGTCGCCGGGCGCGGGAATTCATGGACGGCCGCTCGGATGTGAGTCACGCCATGGTGGTGACCTTTGGGCCAGGTGGTCGCGTAGCCGAATGACAGGCGGTCGCGTGGCCGAATGAGCGGTGAGCCGATGGCGACGAAACTTGATTCATCTCTGTCTTGCCGGATCTGCCCGTTCATCGGAACCTGTCTGCATGGGGACGTCGCTTTTTGCTCGACGGCCCGCCGCGCGGACGAATTCGGGGTCGGCCGCGCGACGGGTGGCCGATTTGTCGCCACCGTCACAAAGATTTACTTGACAATCCAGGGAAAATTAGTCCTATTCTTGGACAGTCAAATTATACGACTAATTTGGGGGCCGGATGTCGTTACTGATGACGACGACGGGATGGGATTGCGACACCCCTTCATCAGGTTCCGAGTCCGACGACCGGTCCGGCGTGCCGAACACCGGCGACCAGGGCGCGAACGGCCCGGCCGAGCCGGACACCGGTGACGAGGACGCGACCGAACCGCCGCCGCCACCGCCGGACCGTCAGGCGCCTCCGTTCTCCAGCACCTGGTAGGGATCCGACATGCGTGCAGCCTGGTATGACAAGCAAGGTCCGGCCGCCGAGGTGCTCCAGCTCGGCGAGATGCCCGATCCCGTGCCCGGTCCCGGCGAGGTGCGGGTACGCGTCACCGCCTCCGGCATCCACATCGGAGACATCGGCAAGCGCCAGGGCTACTGGGGTTCCACGATGGCGTACCCCCGGGTGATCCCGCACGGCGACGGCACCGGGTTCATCGACGCCGTCGGCGAGGGTGTCGACCCGCAGCGCGCCGGCGAGCGGGTCTGGATCTATCTCGCCCAGTCGTACCGCCCGTTCGGCACCGCGGCCGGCTTCACCACCGTGCCCGCCGCCCACGCCGTGCCGCTGCCCGCCGCGATCCCGGACGAGCAGGCCGCCGGCCTCGGCATCCCGGGGATCACCGGCCATCGGGCGGTCTTCGCGGACGGCCCGGTGACCGGCCTGTCCGTCCTGGTCACGGGCGCGCTGGGCGCGGTCGGGCGGGCCGCCGTGGCGGTGGCCCGGCGGGGTGGCGCCACCGTCGTCGCGACCGTGCGGCATCCGTCGCAGGTCGCCGAGGCGCTCGAAGCCGGCGCGCATCACGCGATCGACGTGTCCGCCGGGGACGCGGCCGAGCAGATTCTGGACGCGACCGGCAACCGCCCGATCGACCGGGTGGCCGAGCTGGCGTTCGACTCCAACCAGGACGTGAACGAGCGGATTCTGGCATACCAGGGCGTGATCGCCACCTACGCGACGCGCGACGGATCGCCGCACGTTCCCTTCTGGCCGTACGCCTTCAAGAACGTCACCGTGCGTTTTCTGAGCAACGACGACTTCCCCGAGGACGCCAACGCCGCGGCGGCCCGGGAGCTAGCGGCCGCGCTGCAGGCCGGCGACCTGCGCTATCCGATCGCCGCGCGGCTCCCGCTCGCCGAGATCGTCCGGGCGCACCGGCTCGTCGAGGATCCGGCCACCGCCGGCCGCGTCGTGCTCACTCCCTGATCAGGGTTCCTTCCTCGGCGCTGACGACCTCGCCGATGGCCGCGAAGAACGCCGCGATGCCGGGCAGGTTGGGGCCCTTCGCCCGGGACGCCGCGTAGTCCTCGGTGGTCTCCCACACCACGATGTCGAGCCACTCGTTGCCCGGCAGCCGGACCAGGCGCGCCTCGACGAATCCGGTGCGGTCGGCGCGGAAATCCGCCAGCATTCCCGGCCGGGTGCGCAGTAATTCCTGCTCACGGGCGGGGTCGACCCGGAAGCGCGTGAGTTCGACAGCGGGCATGAGATCCTCCAGTGCGTTCGACACGAAGATATGGTCCAGAGTTCGGACTGTCCAACTATGGGACCATATCGTGATGGGGGTTACATGGGACGCAGCACCCGCACCGCGGATCTCGGCATGCTCGCCACCCGGCTGTTGTTCGGGCTGCAGTCCGAACTGTTCCGGCGCAGCGCCGAGGAGGGCTTCGGTGACCTCCGTCCCCGGCACGGCGCGGTGACCGCCTACCTGGATGAAGACGGTCTGCGCCAGAACGACCTCGTCCGGCTGTCCGGCCGCAACAAACAGACGATCGGCGCGATCATCGACGAACTGGAGGCGATGGGTTACGTCTCGCGGGTGACCGACCCGGCCGACCGCCGCGCCAAGCTGATCGTGCCCACCGAACGCGGCCTGCGGCTCATGCGGATTTCGGACGCGATCGTCGCGGACATCGAGAGGAGATACGCCGCGAAGGTCGGGCGGGAGGCGTACGCGCAGTTCTTCCGCACGTTGTCGGTCGTCACCGAGGACGCGGCGCCGGGCGCGGAATGAGCGCCACCGACCGCACCGCGATGACCACGATGAACGCGGAGATCGCGAGCACGACGGCCCACGCCCAGATCTTCCACTCGGCGGGCTTCTCCAGGCCCAGCCATTCGACGGCGAAGCGCGCGACCGCGGCGTACGGGAATGTGAAGGACCAGAAACCCAGCGAGAACGACAGACGCAGATAGCGGGGCAGCAGGGCGACCTGCATCAGCGCCAGGATCGTGGTGATGCCGGCGAGAAACATCGCGACCAGATCGGAGTGCATGCCGGCCAGGGCGAACCACGCGCTGCCGCCGACCGCCGGCGGGGCCACGAAGATGGCAAGCGTCGGCACCAGGGGCGCCGGCAGGTCCTGATGCACCGCGACGCGGGTCAGGATCAGCGTGCCGATGACCAGCCAGAAGAAGGTGCCGACCGCGAACGCGCAGTAGCCGAGCTCCGGCAGTCCCACGTGCGCCAGGCTGCCGGCCGCGATGTACCCGCCGGCCACGGTCGGCAGGAAATAGCCGCCGTGCACGCTCTCCATGCGCAGATTGCCGTCGACCCAGTGGGCCAGCATCCAGGCCGCGAACCCGGCCGCCACCACCACGAAGAACACCACGATGACCAGGCCGGTACGCGACGCCACGCGATGCACCTGGGCGCCGACGAGCATGCCCACCACCGGCAGCAGTGCGGCGATCGGGCCCTGAGCGGGATGCCGGAGCTGATCGGCCAGCGTGTCGGTGGTCCGCGAGCCGCGGACCGTGTGCGCGATCATCAGACCGAGCCAGACCGCGCCCACGATGACCCACAGCACGGTCGAGATGAACTCCGGTGCACCCAGCTGGTCGGCCGCCACCGACCAGATGCCGGCCAGGCCGGCTAAGCCGAACGCCACCGCCAGGGTGTTCAGCGGCAGTCGCGTCGGCGGCGGCGTGACGGCGGTCGTCGCGGGCGCCTGTCGCACATCGCTGCGATTCATGCGCTCAGGACGCACGGCGGCCCGCAGAATTCAGCGCCGCTCGCGGTGACCTACGTCATGATCGCGGATGAATGACCCGGGCGGCCGGTCACGTCAGTACGACCTCAGTCGCAGGTCGGTTGCTCCTCCCTAGCGTCCTTGCCATCAGGAACTCGCCCGCCCGCAAGGACACTGGATGCGATACCCGACCGCCCATGCCAAATCCGACACTCGCATGAAGGAGCTGATCGAAACCCACCGGTTGCCCCTCGTCCGCTTCGTCCTGCACCTGACCCAGGGCGAACACCACACCGCCGAGGACATCGTGCAGGAGACGATCATCCGTGCCTGGCAGTCGCAGGAACGGCTCCCGGACGACGAGGAGGGCATCCGGCGCTGGTTGCGCACCGTCGCGCACCGGCTGCTCATCGACCACGTACGCCGGCAGAAGGTACGCCGGTCGGATCTGTCCGCCAACGTCGAGGGGGACCAGCCGGGCCGATCCGACGACGTCTCCTCGACGGTGGTGGCCGCCGACTCCTTCCGTCAGGCGCTCAGCGACCTGGCCTTCCCGCAACGGCAGGTCATCGACGAGATATTCGTCCGCAACCGCACCACCCGCGAGGTCGCCGATCTGCTGAACATCCCGATCGGCACGGTGCGCTCCCGCCAGCACTACGCCATCCAGGCGCTACGTCAGGCGATGCTCGGCTGAACCGACCGGCCGCGGCTAGTATCGGAAGCCGGTCATGGACGCGATCAGCACCATCATCCGTATGGCCCGTCTCGAGGCGGCCATCGACCTGCGTTGCCTCTTGGCCGGCAGTCACGTCCTGGACAATCCGCCCTGCGCGCACGGCCGCGTGCCCTTCCACGTTCTGCTGGAGGGTCGTTGCGTGGCCGAAGTCGGCGACCGCACGGTCGACCTGCGTGCGGGTGACGTCCTGATCCTGCCGCGCGCGGGGCGCCACCGCATGCGGGTCGTCGCCGACGGCCCACCGGCCCCCGCCGAGATCTACAGCGCCGACTCGATGGACATTTTCCGCAGCGTGAGCACACCCGTTGTCGACCTCTTCTGCGGCCACTACGAGTTCCGCCCGGGCGCCGGGGAGCTGCTGTTCACCGGGCTGCCGGACATCGTGCACGCCTCCTTCGGCCTCGCCGCCGGCTCGCCGCTGTTCCTGCTCGGCCAGCTCATGCGCAACGAGGCGACCATCGACGGCCCGGGCGCCGGGGCCCTGCTCGCCTCGCTCTGCGACGCCCTGCTCGCGCTCGTCCTGCGCGGGGACGGCAACGGCAGCCCCGCCTCGGTGAAGCTCGTCGCCCCCTGGACCGCCGTCGCCGACGCGGGCCTGCGCGCGGTCGTCGACGCCGTGGTGAACGAGCCGGACAAGCAATGGACCATCGCCGGCCTGGCCCGCGTCGCCGGCGTCTCGCGGGCCACGCTGACCCGGCACTTCTCCGCCGCCACCGGCATGGGCGTGGCCGACTTCCTGACCCAGACCCGGATGACGATCGCGGCCGACCTGCTGACCACGACCGGGCGCACCCTCGACGACATCGCGGCCAGCGTCGGCTACCGGTCGCCCTCGGCGTTCGGCAAGGCCTTCCGGACGGTGACCGGCAGTACGCCCAGCCGGCTACGCAAGGACGCGGCGGACCAGCTCAGCGGCTGAAGATGCCGGAGACCTCGGCGAGCACCTGGTCGTCGACGGGCACGGTCAGGGCATCCCGTACGGCCTGCCACTGCGCGTCGGTGCTGGGCGAGACGATCGGCGCGGTCACCAGCGGGTGGTGCCGGAGCCAGGCGAGCGCGAGACCCGCGGTGCTGATGCCCGCCGCGCCGGCGAGGTCGCGCAGCCGGGCGACGCGCGCCAGGTTCGCCGGCGAGTACATGCCCGGGTACTGCAGGTCGCCGGCGAGCGCGATCCGGCTGCCCGGCGGCGGTTCGGCGACGTCCAGGTAGCGGTCCGAGAGAACCCCGCCGGCGAGCGGCGACGCGGCCAGGTAGGCGAGACCTTCCGACTCGATCAGGCCGGCCAGCCCGTGCTCGTCGTCGCGATTGAGCAGGTTGAAGCCGTTCTGCACGATCTCGGGCCGGGGCAGGCCGCTGCGCGAGGCGCCGTCCAGCCACGCTTCCAGCAGCTCGGCGTCGACATTGCTGACCCCGTACGCCCGGATCGTGCCGTCCTGCAACGCGGCGGCGAAGGCGGTGAGCGTCTCCTCGATCGGCGTCTCCGGGTCGATCGCGTGTGAGAGGCACACGTCGACGCAGCCGAGACGCGTGAGGCTCTGGGACAGCTGCCGCTCGATGTAGCGGGCGGACAGGTCGACCCGGACCCGATCCGGCTCGACGACGTTGCCCACCTTCGTCTGTACGAGGACGTCGTTCGTGCCGTGCATGGACAGCCAGCGGCCGACCGTGCGTTCACTTTCGCCGCCGCCGTACGCGTCCGCCGTGTCGATTCCCCGGATGCCCAGCTCGTACGCCTCGATGAGCCGCTCGAACCCTTGATCGGCGGTGATGCCGAGACCGCGGGTCGCCACCGGCGAGCCGACGCCACCGATGGACCCGGCGCCGTACAGGAACTCGGTGGTCTTGATGCCGCTGCGGCCGAGCGGGACGACATTCACGGGGGTGTCCTCCTCCGACAGGAGATCTATTTGAATATTCAGCATCGCGGTGCGTTTGCGAGGCGTGCTCGACAGCGCTCATCAAACCGTGGCAGGCGTGGTCCTGCTGACCGTTCTCGGTATCGCGTACGGCGGGACGTTCCTGCTGCGCGTGGTGCGCGGCGGCGTTCCGGCGAATCCGCTGCAGGTGTCGTTCTTCCGAGCCGGCCACGCGCACGCGGGTGTGCTGGTCATTCTCGGCCTGCTGGTGATGATCCTCGTGCAGACGAACGGGGTGGGCCAGCCCTGGTCGGCGCTCTCGTTCGGGGTGCTCGTCGCCGCCGCGTTCATGCCCGCCGGGTTCTTCCTGTCCGTGCTCGGCCGGGATCCGCAGCGGCCGAACGCTCTCGTCGCCCTGATCTGGATCGGTGCGGCCGCCCTGGGCGTCGGTCTGCTCACCGCGGGCATCGGCCTGATCGCGGCGTAGCCGGCCGGAGGGGACCGGGCGGGGTCCCCTCCGGCTTACCCGCTCAGGAGCGGATGAACTCCAGCAGGTCGGCGTTGATGGTCGCGTGCTGGGTGGTGGGCATGCCGTGCGGGAAGCCCGGGTACGTCTTGAGGGTCCCGTTCGGGAGGAGTTTCGCGGACAGGGGCGCCGAGTCGGCGTACGGGACGATCTGGTCGTCATCGCCGTGCATGACGAGCACCGGGATCGAGATCCTCGTGAGGTCCTCGGTGAAGTCGGTCTGGGACCAGGCGACGATGCCGTCGTAGTGGGCCTTCGCGCTGCCCATCATGCCCTGCCGCCACCAGTTGTCGGCCAGCACCGGCAACACCTCGGCGCCGGGCCGGTTGAAGCCGTAGAACGGACCGTCCGCGATGCCGCGATAGAAGGCCGCGCGGTTGGTCGCGAGCTGCGCCTGCAGGTCGTCGAAGGCGCTCTTGGGCTGCCCGCCCGGGTTGGCGTCGGTCTGCACCATGAGCGGCGGGACGGCCGACAGGATCGCCGCCTTGGACGTCCGGTCGGTGCCGTGCCGGCCGAGGTAGCGAATCACCTCGCCGCCCCCGGTGGAGTGCCCGATGTTCACCGCGTCGCGCAGGTCGAGATGGTTCATCACGGCGGCCAGGTCGTCGGCGTAGTGGTCCATGTCGTGCCCGTCGGCGACCTGCGCCGACCGGCCGTGACCGCGCCGGTCGTGGGCGACGACCCGATAACCCTGCTGCAGGAAGAACAGCATCTGGGTGTCCCAGTCGTCGGATGACAGCGGCCAGCCGTGGCTGAAGACGATCGGCCGTCCGGACCCCCAGTCCTTGTAGAAGATGTCGGTACCGTCGTCGGTTCGGATCACGGGCATGCTTCCTCCAGTTGGTCGCGGACCAGACGCAGGCGGCCGGGCGGAATTCGCGGATGGCGGTGTTGCCTACGTCACGCCCTGGTAGCGGCGTCGTTCACATTCGTGCGGGGGAACGGCCCGGACCTGGATACGTTTGCTACGTCGTCGGGGGATGCGGGGTGGATCACGTGGTGAGGTTCGCGTTGCTGGGTCCGGTGCGGGCCTGGCGCGGCGAGATCGAGATCGACCTTCGCCCCCGGCAGCTACGCCACGTCATGGGTCTGCTACTACTGCGGGCCGGTAAGCCGGTCACCGTCGAGGAGTTCGCGGCGTTGCTCTGGGGCGAGGTCCCGCCGCAGCGCGCGGCGGACATCGTGCACCGGCACATCGGCACGCTGCGGCGCCTGCTCGAACCGGATCTGCCGTACCGCGTCCAGGGGCAGTGGTTGCAGCGCGCCGCCGGCGGCTACCGGCTGGACATCGAGCCCGAGTCGCTGGACCTGCTCGAGTTCCGCCGCCTCGCCGAGCAGGGACGGCAGGCCACCGAGCTCGGTGACCACGCCAAGGCGCTGGCGCTGCGGACCGAGGCGTTGCGGCTGTGGAGCGGCCGATGCGCCGCCGACCTGGATCCCGATCCGGAGATGCTGCCCGAGTTCCACGCCGTCGACCAGGAGCGTGTCGCGGTTGCCCGGGCGGCGGTCGACGACGCGTTGAGCACCGGCGACACCCACGATCTGATGCCGGTGATCCGCGAGGTGGCCGAGCAGAACGCGCTGGACGAGGCGCTGCAGGCCCGCCTGATGCTGCTGCTGGCCGCGACCGGGCGGCAGGCCGCGGCGCTCGGCGTCTTCCACTCGGTGCGCTCGCGCCTGGTCGAGGAGCTGGGCGTGGACCCCGGGCACGAGCTCCGCACCGCCTACGACCGGGTGCTCCGCCAGGATGCCGCCGACGGCGCCGCGGAGCTGCCGGCGCCGCGCGCGATCCCGTCGCAGGTACCGGCCGGCACCCGGTTCTTCAGCGGCCGCGCGGCCGAGCTGACCCGGCTGACCGGGCTGCTGGCCGAGACCGGCCGGGATCGGTGCGCGACGGTGGTCGGGGTGGTCGACGGCCTGCCCGGCGTCGGCAAGACCAGCCTGGTCATCCACTGGGCCCGCCAGATGGCCGACGAGTTCCCGGACGGCCAGTTGTTCGTGAACCTGCAGGGTTTCGACGTCCACCGCCGGGTCCTCGACGCCGACCAGGCGCTGGCGCATCTGCTCGCCGGGATGGGTGTGCCGCACGAGCGGATCCCGGCCGACGCCGGCGCGCGCAACGCGCTGTTCCGCACGATGACCGCGGACCGCCGCATGCTGATCATCCTGGACAACGCGCGCGACGAGGAGCACATCCGCCCGCTGCTGCCCGCCTCCCCGCACAGCCTGGTGCTGGTCACCAGCCGGAACCGCCTGACCGGGCTGATCGCCCAGGAGGGCGCGGTGCCGCTGACCCTGACCCCGCCGTCGCACGAGGAGTCGCGCACCGGCATGGTGGCCCGGCTCGGCACCGGCCGGATCGCCGGCGAGGAGCGGGCGCTGGACGAGATCATCGAGCGGTGCGGGCGGTTGCCGCTAGCGATAGCGGTGGTGTGCGGGCGGGCGCTGACCTACCCGGAGTGGCCGTTGCGGGACATCGCCGACGAGCTGCGGATGGCGGCGCCGCTGGACTTCTTCGACGGTGAGGAGCCGCGCAGCGACGTTCGCAACGTCTTCTCCTGGTCGTACCGGATGCTGAGCGACCCGGCGGCCCGGCTGTTCCGGTTGCTGCCGGTCCATCCGGGACCGGATTTCGGTGCCGTGGGCGTGGCGAACCTGGCCGGGCAGCCGTTGCACACCGTGCGGCAGCTGCTCCGGGAACTGGCCCGCACCCGGCTGCTCACCGAGACCCGGCCGGGCCGGTACGCGTTCCACGACCTGATCAAGGCGTACGCCGCGGAGCTGGGCCGGGTCGAGGATCCGGAGGCGTACCGGATCGCCGCCTTTGGTCGGATGCTCGACCACCTGACGCGGGTGGGGCACGCGGCGAACATCATGCTGCACGGGTCGTTCCGGTCGAGCGAGCCGCCGCCGGCGCGCGGCGACGCGACGCCGGAGCCGATCCCGGACACGACCGCGGCGATGACGTGGTTCACCACCGAGCTCGCGGTCCTGGAGGACGCGGTCGAGATCCCGGGCGCCAACACCTGGCGGCTGGCCGAGCTGCTCATGCCCTACTACCAGCGGCGTGCCATGTTCCAGCGGTGGACGACGACGGCCGAGCACGCGCTACGCGCCGCGATCGACGCCGAGGACCTGGAGGGCCAGGCCGCGATGAACCGGATGCTGGCCGGTGCCCTGGCGCTGGGCGGACGCAACGACCTGTCGGCCGGGCGGCCCGGCGCCGAGGAACGGATCCTGTCCGCGGCCGGGCCGCTGCAACGCGCGCTGGACCTGCTCGACGTGCTGGACCGGACGCTCGACAAGGCCCACGTTTATCGCAACCTCGGCACCGTGCACGCCGAGGCGAACCGGCACGTGGCGGCTCGGGAGAACTTCGAGCGGGCGCTGGCGCTGTTCGAGACGGCCGGCGACCGCCGCGGGATCGCGCTCACGCTGTTCACCCTCGGTCAGGAACGCACCAAGCTCGGCGACATCGACGGCGGCCTGTCCGACCTGCGCCGCGCCGAGACGACCGCGCTGGAGCTGAACGACGTCAACACCGCCGGATCGCTGGCCGGGGCGATCGCGCAGGCGCAGGTGCGACTGGGCCGCACCGAGGAGGCGCTGGCCTCCTATCACCGGGCCCGCGACCTGCTCCGCCGGGCCGGCAACGTGCTGGAGGTCGCGGTGGCGAACCGGCAGCTCGGTGACCTGCTGGCCGCCGCCGGGCAGCGCGACGAGGCGGTGCTCGCCTGGCGCGAGGCCCGCGACCGGTACACCGAGCTGGGCCAGATCGACGTGGCCGCCAGGCTCGTCGACCGCATCGAGGATCTTCTGCGCGGTCCGTCGGCACCCCATCGTCTGGCCGCCTGAACCCTGTGACCGCGCGCACGCGGCGTGAATGAAGCGACCTTCGCGACGTCTGAGCATCGGATTAGCCGATGTACCGGTCCGAAGGAGTCCCGTTGTCGCGTTTGACCTCGGAGGAGAGGGACATCTTCGAAGAGTTTCTCTTCACGGCGGTGACCGTCCAGCGCCGGGTCGACCAGGATCTCTTCGAGGAGAACAGCCTGAGCCTCAGCGAGTACACCGCGCTGCGCCGTCTGTCCGAGGTGGACGAGGGGCGGCTGCGGATGACCGAGCTCGCGGCCGCGACCGGCCTGTCGGTGAGCCGGATCAGCCGGATGGTGCGGTTGATGGAGCAGCGCGGACTGGTCTCGCGGGAACCGGTGCCCGGCGACCGGCGCGGCTGGAGCGCCGTCCTCTCGATCACCGGCCGGACCCGCCTGCATCAGACCGAGCGGTCGTACGCGGCGAGCGTGCGGCGCAACCTGCTCGATCATTTCGATCACGGGCAGCTGCGGGCCCTGTCCGCGCTGATGGCCACGATCGAATGGAAGCCTTCCGCCTAGCTTCCGTCGTACGCTGACCGGCATGCGTCGTGTTGTCGTCATCGGAGCGACCGGCCACATCGGCACGTACTTAGTGCCGCGGCTGGTGCGCGCCGGATATGAGGTCGTCGCGGTCAGCCGCGGTACACAGGAGCCCTACCACCCCGCGGTGGAGTGGCAGTCGGTCACCCGGGTGGTCGCCGACCGGGAGGCCGAGGACGCGGCCGGCACGTTCGGCACGCGGATAGCTTCGCTGCGCCCGGACGCGGTCATCGACCTGATCTGCTTCACCCCCTCGTCGGCCCAGCAGCTCGTCGACGCGTTACGCCCGGCCCGGCCGTTGCTGGTGCACTGCGGCACGATCTGGGTGCACGGGCGGGCGCTGCGGGCGCCGATCACCGAGGACGAGCCGCGTACCGGTTACGGAGCGTACGGGTCGCAGAAGGCTGCGGTCGAGGAACTGCTGCACCGCGAGACCATGTCCGGTGGCGTCCCGTCGGTGATCCTGCACCCGGGTCACATCTCCGGTCCCGGCTGGTCCGTGATCACCCCGGCCGGCAACCTGGACCTCGACGTGTGGCGGAAGCTGGCCACCGGGGAGCCGCTTCCGTTGCCCGCCATGGGTCTGGGCGTGCTCAACCACGTGCACGCCGACGACGTGGCGCAGGCCTTCGAGCAGGCGCTGCGACGGCCGGCCGCGATCGGCGCGAGCTTCCACGTCGTGGCCGAGCAGTCGATGACGTCGTTAGGGCTGGCCACCGGGGTCGCCCGATGGTTCGGCCGCGAGCCGGTCGTCGACCTCGTGGAGTGGCCGGACTTCGAGAAGCGGGTCGGCGCGGATCACGCGGCCACGACCCGCGATCACATCGAGCGCGGCATCACCGCGAGCATCGGGCGGGCCCGGTCGGTTCTCGGGTACGAACCTCGGTTCTCCACTTTGGACGCTCTGCACCCGCGATTTCCTTCCGGCCATCCAGGTCCCGTACGCCGAGAGCGAGCTCGACGAAATCTTCGGCGGCTACCTGCGGGCCTACGAGGACTCGTACCGCTCGTTCCCCGACGTGCCGCAGATGCTCGCGACGATCGCGGCGGCCGGCCTGAGCACGGCGGTGCTGACCAACGGCAGCAGGCAGCAGCAGAACCGCAAGCTTTCCCGGGTCGGCCTGGCCGGCATCGGCCCGGTCTACACCCCCGACGACCTGGGCGTGGCCAAGCCGGACCCGGCCGCGTTCCGGTTGGCGTGCGAGCGGTGGGGCCTGGCCCCGGCCGAGGTCCTGAGCGTCGGCGACAACCACGAGTTCGACGTGCTGGGCGCGCGGGCGGCCGGCCTGCACGCCATCCACCTGGACCGCCGCGGCGAGGGCCCGTTCGACGAGCCGCACCGCATCGCCACGCTGGCCGCCCTGCGCGTCGGGGTTTGACGATCCCTCAGGCGTAGGGGTTTGCCGTCGGCACGTCGATGTCACGGTCGTCGGCGACGTCGTCGACCTGCACCACCTCGACCTCGTGGCGGCGCAGGTAGTCGCGCGCGCCCCGATCGCCGGTCGCGCTCTCGGCCACCCCTTGCCAGTGATCGCGCCCGAGCAGCACAGGGTGTCCCCGCCGTTCCCCGTAGCCGCCCATGACGAGGGCGTCGCGCCTGGCGCGCCCGGCGATGCGCCGCACCGCCTCCGGGCTGACCCCCGGCATGTCAACCAGCAAGATCAGCGCGGCCTCGACCTCGGCGCCCGCCGCAAGGCCACGGTCGCCACCAAGGCCGCCGCCGCCACCAAGCCCGCCGCCGCCAAGCCCGCCGTCGCCGCCAAGCCCGCCGCCGCCACCAAGCCCGCCGTCGCCGAGCCCGCCGTCGCCGCCAAGCCCGCCGTCGCCGCCAAGCCCGCCGTCGTCAACAAGGCCGCGGTCGCCAGCAAGGCCGCCCAGAGCGTGAAGCCCCACGCGGAGCGAGGACCCCATTCCGGTCTCCCAGTCAGGATTCACCACTATTTCCGAAATATCGGAAATATCGGTCGCAGCGGCACGCACCTCAACCGCTTCAGCGCCGAGGACGACCACGCAGCGCCGCAACCCAGCCTCACGCAGGGTGTCCACGGCACGCTGCACCAGTAGCTTGTCCGGGTACCGAATCAGCGCCTTGGGCATGCCGTAGCGGCTCCCGCCACCAGCCGCGAGCACCACCCCAGCGATCTCCACACCGCCGACCCTAACGCGCCGGCGTCATCGCAATCCTCCAACAGACCTGAGCGGTGGCATCCCCGGCGCTCAACGTGTCCGAAGAGCATGAGGTGGTCGGCCGCGGGTACGTCGTGGGCGACTCCGCGCCGGTTGGGTCGCGAGCACGGCGCCCACCTCGCCGCCACCGACCGCCAGCGCCGCCACCGCCACCGCCACCGCTGGGAGCTGCCGCGATTTATCGCCTTTGCCCCATTAGTCGCCGCGCGCAGTTGTGCGCAGCCGAATTTCCGAGACCTTGGAGAGTTATGGCTCGTATGTGGGCGTAACTCTCCAAGGTCTCGAAATCCGACCGAAAATCGCAGGCACAAATGCTGCTATATAGACAAATCGACCGTCCTGTTAGGACGATCGCCCACCATGCAGACACAAGCGTCCAGATATTGAGACGACTGCCACCTGCGGCCGGTAAGTGCCAATTGGTTGCCGAGCCATCGGCATGACAAAACGCACCTTATATGGCCTAACCCGACACCGAAGGCGGCGGGCGACCGAGCCCGAGGCACAGCGCAACCGCGCTGGCATACCCAGCCCACCACCCACGACCGCAACAGACCGCAGCCACAGCAGCCTTCCTCGGTTCTCTGCCGAGAAGATGCCGAGAAGATCAAGTTGTCGACGGCGTGGAAGCAGCCCAAGCCACCCCCACCCGTTTGGGTGGGGCCAAGTCAACCAGGTGGGTCTGACACTTTCGCGGCGTCATCCACAGGGCCACGCCGTCCGCGGCGAGAACGCGGCCTTGATGCCGATGGCGCCCCCTCCGTCAGCGCCAACGCCGCCGCCGAACAACACCGGGCGCCACCGCCAGGCAACACGGTGTGCCACCGCCAGGCAACGCCGGATCACACCGCCGGGAAACGCCCGGAGCGACCCTCAGGCAACGCCCGAACCCACACCCGTCAACGCCGGATGTCGTCCCCGGTCAGCGCGCCCAGCTCATCCCGGTCCGGCAGCCCCTCGCAATCGCCGGGCACGGTCACCGCGAACGCCCCCGCCGCGATCGCGGTCGTCAATCGCGCCAGCGGCTCCGCACCGGCCAGCCGATCGGCCAGATACCCCGCGACGAACGCATCCCCCGCCCCGACCGGATCCACCACCGCAACGGGCAACGCCGGCACCACGAACGAAACGCCGCCGATGAGCGCCTGGCAGCCGCGCGCGCCGTCCTTCACGATCACCTCGGACGGCCCCAGCTTGGCGAGCCCGGCCACCGGATCGCCCGGGTCGACGAACAACGAAGCCTCCTCCGGCGAGGCGAACACGATGTCCGCCCGGGACACCAGGTCGCGCAGGACGGGCGCGGCGTCGTACCGGCTCCAGAGCTTCGACCGATAGTTCACGTCGACCGAGACCGGCACACCGGCCGACCGCGCCGTCTCCACCGACTGGAAGACGGCCGCCCGCGCCCCCTCGCTCAACGCCGGCGTAATACCGGTGACGTGCACAATCCCCGCCCCGGTCAGCAAAGCGGCCGGAATGTCCGCCGGGGTCAGCCGCGACCCCGCGCTGCCGGCCCGGTGGTAGTCGACGTGCGTGAACTCGCCGGAGCGCCGATACCGGACCATCAGCCCGGTGAATGGCGGCCCGACCAGCGCCATCGTGTGCACGCCGGCCGCGGTCAGCCGCTGGGCGATCAGGTCGCCTGTCGCGTCCGGCCCGACCCGGCCCAGCCACGTGGCCGAACCGCCCAGGCGCGCGACCCCGACGGCCACATTGCTCTCCGCACCGCCGACACCGAACGAGAAGCTTTTCGCGTACGCCACGGGTCCGATCCCGTCCGCGGCGATCAGCCCCATCGTCTCGCCGAACGTGAACAGTCCCGTCATGAGCGCGCGAACGTCACGGCGCTGACCGCGTGCCGGGCCCGGGCGCGCAACGCTTCGAGGCTGCCGCCGGACGTGGCGTCGCCGATCAGCGGGCTGCCCACCCCGACCGCCTTCGCGCCCGCGAACAGCCAGTCCGCGATGTCTTCGATCTTGATGCCGCCGGTGGGCATGATGTCGATCTGTGGCAGCGGGCCGCGCAGGTCGCGCAGGAATTGCGGGCCGAGGCCGGCCGCCGGGAACAGCTTGACCAGCGGCGCGCCCGCCCGGTGCGCGCCGTAGATCTCCGTCGGCGTACGGGTGCCCGGATAGAACGGCACCGGCGACTGCGAAACCAGGTCGGCGTCGAGCACCGGCGAGACCAGGAACGAGGCGCCGGCGTCGACCGCGGCCTTGGCCTCGTCCAGTGTCAGCACGGTGCCGGCGCCCACCGCGACCGATTCCGGCAGCTGGCGTCGCAGCCCGGCGATCGCCTCGATCGCGCCGCGCGAGGTCAGCGTGACCTCCAGCGCGGTGATGCCGGCGTCGACCAGCACGGTGGCGACGGCGGCGAACGAATCGGCGGTGGGCGCGCGCAGGATCGCGACCACCCCACTGCGGACGACGGCGGCGGTCACGGCATCGGGGTTGCTGCTCTCATCGCTCACGACTTAGATCCTGCCCGATGTTTTCATGACCATCCAGTGCCGCCGTCCTGGCCGGCCGGCGCCGCGTCAGCGGGCCGGGGGCGGTGACCTCGATCTGCAGTTCCTCCCGGATCGCGGCCTCCAGCTGCTGCAACACCAGCGGGACCTGGGCGAGCAGCTCACGGAAGTGGGTCTGCGGCTGCACCCCGGAGACCGACGCCGGGTTCATCTCGCCGTGCAGTTTCTGCAGCAGCAGGTGGACCGCGAGCGCGGCACTGCGCACCGGCCCCGAGGCCAGCAGCCGGACCAGCATCAGGGACGGCCCGACCTCATCCACGTACGCCAAGGCGGGGGCCGGCTTCTCCCCCGCGTCGAAGGCGGCCCGGAGACGGTAGGTGTCACGTTCGAAGACCGCAAGCAACTGGACGTACGCGGAACGTCGCTCCTCGTACCAGCGCCTGGTGCGCTTGCGGCGGCTGCTCAGATAGTCGTTGCGGGCACTGACCAGCAGGGCGGCAGCCGCCCCGGCCAGCGCGAACACGGCGGCGATGAGGGGCAGCCCCCACCACGGGATCGCAGACACGCGATAACGGTAGCGACGTCCGCCCCGCCGCACCCGCAGAGCCCACCCGTGGTTGCCGAAAGTCAGACGCCACCGACGGAGGGTGTACGCGCGTACGGCTTGAGGGTCATCGCTTCGGCCTTGCTGAATTGCTTCTCCAGGAGCTTGCGCATCGGCCAGCGTGTCATCGCGCGCGTCGACACCGCCCGCAACCGGATCATCAGCGCCGATTTCGGGGCGAACGCGGCCACCCCGCCCGGCGGCAACTCGGTCCCATCCGCCACGTAGGCCGCCATCTGTGCCTGGTATTCGGTGAAGGCGTCGGCCGGCGAATCGCCCGCGGTCAATTCACCGGCCAGCACGTACGCCCCGACCAGGCTCATGCTGGTGCCCATTCCGGCGAGCGGCGAACCGCAGTATCCGGCGTCGCCGAGCAGCACCACGCGGCCGCGATGCCAGGTCGGCACCCGCACCGCGCTGATCGAGTCGAAATAGAAATCGGGCGCGTCGAGCATGGCCTCCAACAACGACGGCACCTTCCATCCGGCCCCGGCGAGACGGTCGTTCAGCAAACGCATCTGCGCGTCCCGGTCGAGCCGGTGAAAGCCCTCGGCCGAACGAAACCCGAGGCTCGCCTTGGCGGTTCCGCCGCGCTCGGGCCGGATTCCGGCAACCCGGCCGCCGGGCGCGTTGTACATGTGGAACCAATTGTCGAGGTCCCCGGGATCGGCGACGGTGAAATACGAGGTGTACGCGCCGAGATGCCGCACGTACTCGGATTCCGGCCCGAACGCCAGCGCCCGCACCCCGGAATGCACCCCGTCGGCGCCGACCACGATGTCGAACCGTTCCCGATCGCCGGACGCGAATGCGACGTCCACACCGGATTCGTCCTGCGTCAGCGCGACCACCCGCTCACCGAATCGATATGTCGCGCCGGACGACGCCTCGTACAGGACCTGGGCCAGATCGCCACGCGAGATCTCGATCTCGGCGACGATTCCCTCGCCGCCGAACATCTCGGCCGGCATCGACGCCAGCCGCCGCCCGCGCGAGTCGACCATCATCCAGCCGCGCTCGTCGACACGACGGTCCAGCACCGCCGGCATCAGACCCATCGCCTCGACGACCTCGCGGGCCACGCCGCGCACGTCCACCGCGTGCCCGCCCGGCCGCAGCGCCGGCGCCCGCTCGACCAGCGTCACGTCGGCCCCGGCACGGACCAGCCAATACGCCAGCGCCGGCCCGGCAATGCCCCCACCAGAAATCAGAACTCGCATTTCCATCCTCCCCGCGTACGCTGTACATCGACGTACTAGGAGGCTAGGGGCGCGCCTGACAAGGGTGCAAACTGCACTAGTACGCTGCAGACTGGCAGACCAGGTGTACTAGTACGGGGAGGACTGACGTGACGTACAAGCGGATCGTGGCCGACATCCGCGGCCGCATCGAGAGCGGCGATCTGAGGCCCGGCGACCGTGTCCCGTCCGCCCGCGCGATGACCAAGGAGTGGGGCGTCGCGATCGCCACCGCCATCAAGGCCCAGCAGGCCCTCCGCGACCAGGGGCTGACCGTCGCGCGGCCGGGCGTGGGCACGATCGTCGCCGGCCCGGCCCCGCGCGCGCCGAAGCAGCACGAGCTGAGCCGCGATCGCATCGTCGCCACCGCCGTCGAGATCGCCGACGCCGACGGCATCACCGAGGTGACGATGCGCCGGATCGCGTCCACTCTCGGCGTCGCGACCATGTCGCTCTACCGGCACGTGCCGAGCCGCGACGACCTCATCCAGGCGATGATCGACGCGGCCTTCGACGGACTACGCCTCCCGGCCCGCCCCGACGCGGACTGGCGCCGCAGCCTGCAGCTCAACGCCCGGACGCAGTGGGCGTTGTTCCAGCGGCACCCGTGGCTGGGCCCCACCATGTCGATCACCCGGCCGCAGCTCGCGCCCAACGCCATACGCCTGAGCGAGTGGGTGATGGCCGCGTTCGACGGCACCGCGCTCACGATGAGCGAGCGCATGTACATCCAAATTCTTTTCTTCAGCTTCGTACGCGGCGTGGCCAGCGCCCTGGAACCGGAGGCGGTGGCGATCCAGGACAGCGGACTGACCAACGACCAGTGGATGGAAACGCAGACGTCGGCGCTGTTGCGGGTGATGGACGACAGCCGGCTCCCGCGCTTCCGCGAGCTGGCGACCGCCGGCTTCGACTACACGCTCGACCAGCTCTTCGAGTTCGGCCTGGTGCGCCTGCTGGACGGGCTGGCCCTGTTCGTCGACGCGCGCTCATGAACTCACGGCTCGACGATCAGAACAACCTTTCCCCGGCCGTGTGTCGACTCGACCGCCGCGTGCGCCGCGCCCACCTGGGACAGCGGATACGCCCGGATCGGCATCGTGACCGCCCCCTTGGCCGCGAGCGCCACCACCTCCGCCAGCCGATGCGGGCTGCGACCGGCTCGAACCACCCGGGTCCCGTACTCGGCGGCGGTCTTGTCATCGACGATCGTGCCGATCCGCTCCGGCGCGATCCCGAGCTTCACCGACTGCGCGATGGCCATCCCACCCACCGCGTCCAGCGCCACGGTCGGCACCCGCGGCATCGCTTCCACCAGCCCTTCCCCGTACGCCACCGGAATAGCACCCAGCTGCCGCAGGTAGTCGTGGTTCGCCGGGCTGGCCGTGCCGATCACCGTGGCCCCCGCCAGCCGCGCCAGCTGCACCGCGACCGTCCCGACGCTGCCCGCCGCGGCGTGCACCAGCAGCACGTCACCCTCCCCGACGCCCAGTTCCAGCAGCGCCCCGCTGGCCGTCTGCGCCGCGGCGACCAGACCCGCCGCGGTCGGGAAATCGAGACGATCCGGCTTCCGTACGACGTTCTCGGCCGGCACGCACACCATCGAGGCGTGGCCGTTCAGCATCGTCGAGCCGAGAACTTCGTCACCCACCCGCAGCCCGGTGGCCACCGCGCTCTCCCCCAGACGATCGACCACCCCCGAGTACTCCTGGCCGAGCGCCTGGGGGAAACCGACCTTGATCCAGGGCATCGTCCCGCGGCGTACGCCGACGTCGAACGGCTGCACCCCGGCCGCACGCACCCGGACCCGCACCTCACCGGGCGCGGGCTCCGGATCGGGTAAGTCGGCTATCCGGAGGACGTCGGGCGGCCCGAAACGATCGAACACGGCGGCTCTCATAACGAAACCCTGCAAGCTGAACCCAGGTTGAAGTCAAGCGGGCGATGGGCGGCCCGCCCCGGATGAGTCACGGTGGTAGGCATGACGACTGACGCACAGGCACTGAGCGAGCGGCTGCTGGCCGCACTGATCGGCGCGGCCGAACTCATCACGATCGAGGTGGGCCGCGAACTCGGCCTCTACGTCGCCCTCCGCGAGCGTCCCCGGACGTCCGCAGACTTGGCCGAGGCGGCCGGCATCGACGAGCGCTACGCCCGCGAGTGGCTGGAGCAGCAGGCGGCCGCCGGTCTGCTGACCGTGGACGGCGATGTGTTCGCGCTCGCGAGCGGCACCGCCGTGGTGTTGCTGGACGAGGGCGGCCCGGACTATCTGGGCACCGCCGGTGAGTTCGCCGTCGGGCTCGGGCTGCTCACCCCCCGGGTGGTCGACGCGTTCCGGTCCGGGGCCGGCATTCCGTATTCGGACTACGGCCGGCACATGCGCCACGGCATCGCGTCGTTCAACCGCCCGATGTTCGCCCACCAGCTCACCACCGAATGGCTGCCCGCGATTCCCGACGTCGAACAGCGCCTGCACGGCGACGCCACGGTCCTCGACCTCGGCTGCGGCACCGGTTATTCGTCGATCGCGATGGCGCTCGCCTATCCCGGAATCACGGTCCGCGGAATCGACCTGGACGAAAGCTCCATCGCCGAGGCGCGCGCCGCCGCGGCCCGGGCGGGCGTCACCGACCGGGTGACATTCGCGCTCGCCGACGCCGCCACGGTCGAGGGTCACTACGACCTGGTGACCATTTTCGAGGCCCTGCACGACATGGGCGACCCGGTCGGCGTGCTCACCAACGCGCGCGAACGCCTCACCCCGACCGGAAGCGTCTTCATCGGCGACGAACGCGTCGAGGACGAATTCACCGCCCCGGCCGGCGAGGTCGAACGCCTTCAATACGCGTTCAGCGTCCTGCATTGCCTGCCCGCCACCCGTGCCGAGAAGCCGGTCATCGCCAACGGAACGATCCTGCGCGCGCCCACATTGGTGGCGTGGGCGCGCGCGGCGGGCTTCGAGAACCCCGAGGTGCTCACGATCCCGAACGATTTCTGGCGCTTCTACCGCCTGCGCTGAATCAGCTCTTGATACAGATGTCGAACGGATGCCCGGCCGGATCGAGCAGCACCCGCCACCGGTCCGGCTGCGGCTGCTCGGCGGGCTTGGTGGCGCCCAGCGCCAGCGCCATCTCCTCGGCCTTGTCCAGGTCGTCCACGTAGAAGTCGAGGTGATACCGCTTGGGGGTGGCCTCGTCCGGCCAGCCCGGCCCGGAGAACCCCGGCACCCGCCCGAACCCGATGCTCGTCGAGCCGTCACCGATCATGGCGAAGTCGCCCTCGCTGTGCAGGACCTCCCACCCGAGGACCGCCGAGTAGAAACGCGCCTGCGCGGCCGGGTCGCCCGCATCCAGCGAAATCATTGCCATCGTCGCGAAACCAGTCATGACCACGATCCTCACCAACGAGACTGACACCTTCTGGCAGGAATCCGGGACTCACTTCAAATAGACAAGTCCATCGAGCACGACGCCCGGGGTGACGACCTCGACGCGTACGGAATGGGAAGCGCTCGTGGACCACGACCGCGCCCAGACCGCCTGCCGGTAGCGGGTGGCGGCCGACCGCAGGTCGACGATGCCCTGGTCGGCCCCGTCCACCCAGATCCGCACCTGGCCGCTCTGCGCGCCCCGGCCCACCGCGAGCGCCGCCGACCGCCCGGTGAACGTCCACGACGCGGATGCTCCGGCCGCCGTCCCGCCGAGTGCTGTCCCGCCGAGATATGCCTGGTTGCGCAGGGCACGCCAGGTTCCGCTGCGTTCCGCCGCCAGCTCCGAGACAACCATGGGCGTACGCGTCACCGAGGCGTTCACGGCATTGCCGGCCCGATCGACGGCCCGCACCATGAACGTGGTCGGCACCGCCGGGGCGACCGTCCCGTTGCGTCCGTGGCCGGTCGTGCCCAGGTTGACCGCCGTCGGCCGCACCAGCCCAACCGTGGCGAGCCCGTTGACGTCTTGCGCCGACCAGTTGAGCCGGATCGGGACAGTCCCGTTGAGCGACCCGGTCCGCAGCACCACATCGGGCGCCTCGCTGAAGGCCGGGGCGTTCGCGTCCGACACCACCTTGACCGTGCTCGTCGCCGACCGCCCGGACAAATGCAGCGCCCGTACGGTGACCGTGTGCCCGCCGGGCGCCAGCCGCAGCGCCGCCGTCCGATGACCGCCCGGCGCCGCCAGCCGCAACACCCCGTCGACCCACACCTCGAACCGGTTGATCAGCGCGCTCGGCGTCCGCACGTCCCACAACGGCTTGATCAGCCCCTTGGAGAACAGCAGCGCACCGTGCTTCTGCGCGCCGAACACGCGCTCGAAGTGCAAGTCGCTCGGGCCCGCACCGGCGATCGCCCGGATCTGCGGCAGCTGCCGGTAGAGCGCGTCACCCGGGCACGCGGTACGACCGGCGTCGCGATGCCCCGAGATCCGGCTGAACAGGACCTTGCGACCCCGCGAAAACCGGTCGCTGCCCCCGGAGGTGAGCACGACACGGCCGTTCGGCACATTCCCGTACGCCCCGAGCTTGTACGCGGCCACCGCCGCGATCGCCGTCCGCACCGTCCGGGAGACCCCGCGCGACTCGAAGCTGCCGATCACCGCGATCGCACTGGCGTCCGCGTTGAACCCGAGCGTGTGCGCCCCGAGCACGGCCCGCCCGACACCCCCGCCGCGCCCTTCGAACACGGTCCCGCACTTGTCGACCAAAAAGTTGTACCCGATGTCATCCCACCCGCGGCTGCGCACCTGGTAGGCCTGAATCCCCCGCACAATGCTCGCCGACTGCGCACACCGATAGCCGTTCCCGGTAGCGGTGTGGTGCACAAAGAACACTTCAACCGGCCCGGTGTACTCAGGCGCGTCCCGCACCATCGCCTCGTTGGCCCCCCACCCGGCGCGGGTAACCATCCGAGGCACCGGCCGCGCCGGCAGCGGCACACTCCCCCGCCCAGCCACTCCCCAGCCCGCACCGCGAGCCGCACCGCCGCCCCCGACCACCGCCGCCGTCCGCGCTCCACCCACCCCCGACGCGACGCCACCCAGCCCGCCAACCACGACCGACGCGGCGCCCTCCGCTGGCCCCACGGCCGACCCGCCACGGGCCAGGCCCGCAGCCACCGCGCCCCGGGACTGACCCACAGCCAACTCGCCCCCGGACTCGCCCGCAGCCCAGTCCCCCCGGGACTCGCCCACAACCAACTCGCCCCCGGACTCGCCCGCAACCGACTCCCCTCGGGACTCGCCCACAACCAACTCGCCCCCGGAATCGCCCGCAACCGACTCCCCTCGGGACTCGCCCGCGGCCAACTCGCCCCGGGACCGGTCCGCAGCCGATTCGGCCCGAGACTCGCCTGCGGCCGACTCGGTTCGGGGGGCGTCGGCACCCGGATCGATCAGGTCCACTCGGACGCCGATGGGCAACGGCTTCCGTGCGCCCACGACGCGGGACTCGACGGCGTCCGAATCGCCGACCCACAGCGGGTCGGTCGCGCCGCGGGCACCCGGACCACCGCCGTCGGCTTCGAGGCTTCGCCAGACGCTCCACCGGCCCGACCCGACAGCCCGCGTTCGCACCTGAATGAGGCCGCCCATGCTCGCGCGGGGATCTGTCCAAGTCACGCCG
This sequence comes from Actinoplanes sp. TBRC 11911, assembly GCF_012933445.1. Lineage (GTDB taxonomy): Bacteria > Actinomycetota > Actinomycetes > Mycobacteriales > Micromonosporaceae > Actinoplanes. The sequence continues at coordinate 1,360 of NZ_JABBNC010000004.1, read as the reverse complement.
ATCATGCTGAACGGCCTGGTCGTGCGCCGCTTACCCAACGCGGCGGTCTGCAGGGCACTTCGCCAAGCGCCTCCCGAATCGCCGCGACCGGCCTCGAGCGGCAGCGCCCCCGGATTCCCTCGCGCGATCGTGAGCGCCAAGCCACCCGGCCGGGCCGGGGCTCCCACGGCCGGCTCCCCCACCGCCATGATCAGGCTAAGGCCGGCGGCGAACAGACTGATCGTCCGATTCCGGTGCACGTGAACCCCCGTGGTCCTGGTTGATCGGCCACGTGCCACCTTGCCCGGATACGCCCGCCCATGTGACGAAAACTCACAAAATCATGTCCGACATTTCACGTTTCGCAGCAGCCGCCGACGCGGGTGTCCACCGGGCGCGGGAAGCACGGCCGCCGCGCCGCCATTCGCGGTAGCGGGGGCCGCCGGGCCTGGGCACCCACCGCGGCGGCCGTGCCCAATCCCGCCCACGGCCGCCGCCCCGGCCGCCGGATGCCCGGGCTCGGCAGCCATGGCTCGCTCGTCCCACCCACTGCCGCCGGTCACGGTCGCCGGGTGGCCGGGGCTCGGCAGCCACGGCGGCGCTCGTGCCCAATCCCGCCCACTGCCGCCAGTCACGGTCGCCGGATGGCCGGGCTCGGCAGCCACGGCGGCCTCGTGCCGGGTCCGGCTGGTTGGCGCCTGTTGCGGTGTCTGGTTCGCCAAAGGCAAGCCGCGAGCCAACAGTTGCGCTTTTCCAAGACCGCGCTCTCACTATTCGGACAGACGCGTCTGCATCGTGGAACTGTTCAGCTGTTTCTCGCGCCGCTCACCCTCCGATGAGTTGGCCATGCGCGGCGGACCTGCGCGGACCGTCGCTGTGGGGAGCTGGGACCTTCCGGTCGTGGCGGGTGCCCACACCGGGGTGGGGGTGGCTGAGGTGTGGGCAACCGCAACTTCCTCGGCGTCGCGACTGCCCACACGGGGGTGGGGGTGGCTGAGGTGTGGGCAACCGCCACCTCCTCGGCGTCGCGGCTCCCCACGCCCGGGTGGGGCGGCCACTGTGGGGAGCTGGGACCTGCCCGGGCCTGGCGGCGGTGCCTCGCGCGGGGACTCCCGGCCGACGGAACCAGCTGAACAGTTACGCATCGTGGACGACCGTCTGAATAGGACGGTCGATTTGTCCATGTCCGGTAGCTTTTGGGGAGGTCGCTAGCAGCCCGATTTCAAGACCTTGGAGAGTTACGCCCATATTCGAGCCATAACTCTCCAAGGTCTCGAAAAACCGGCCGCAACATATGTGTAAGGCAGCGTCAAATACGGATGAAGGCTATATAAGCGGACACGTCGCACCACCTGGGCAGCGCGACGGGCCGCAGTCACCG
>NZ_JABBNC010000039.1 GCF_012933445.1 Actinoplanes sp. TBRC 11911 | reverse complement strand
CCGCAGCGCAGGACGCCGGCCTTCTTCTTCGCGGCCAGCACGTGCCGGGCCGCATCGGTCAGGCGGGTGCGGAACGCCTTGTCGCTCTGCGCCTTGGCGAGCAGTGCCGACGACATGGGCGCCGCGTCCGAGCCCTGAATCGTGAGCACCATGTCGCCACCGGCCCCGATGAAGCGTACGGCGCGCTCGCCCGGCGGGACGATCTCGGCCGCGTCGGCGGCACCCAGATCGTCCGACATCACCAGGCCGCTGAATTTGAGTTTCTTGCGCAGCAGGTCGGTGATGATCGGCTTGGAGAACGCGGCGATCGTCTTGTCGTCGAGCTTGGGATACGAGGCCGAGGAGATCATCACACCGGCCGAGCCCGCCTTGATGCCGTCCGCGAACGGCTGCAGGTACGGATCGGTCGTCGTGGCCACGTCGTCGACCGCCTTGGTCGACGTGTCCGTGTTCGCGCGCACCCGTCCCAGCCCCGGGAAATGCTTGAGCATCGTCAGCACGCCCGCGTTCTGCGAGGCCGGCACGACCGTACGGATGGCGGCCCCGACCTTGGCCGGGTCGGAACCGTACTGCCGGTTGAACGCGCCGATCGGCGGATTCGCCTTGCCCACACTCGTCGGCACCGTGTCGGCCACCGGCGCGAGGTTGAGGGTCACGCCGATGCCGTGCAGCCGTTTCGCGCTGTCCGCCACCGTCCCCTTCAGCTTCGCCGACGGCCCGGCGCCCAGCGTGAACGCGGACGGGATGATCGGGAAGTCCGGCCCCTTCAGCGTCTGGACGTCGCCGCCCTCCTGGTCGAGCGCGATCAGCACCGGCGTCTCGGCCTGTTTCTGCAGGTCGGCGATGCCGGAGCGGAGCTGGGCCGCGGTGTGCGTGCTGCGGCCCTGCAGGAAGACGCCGCCCAGGTGGTACTTCTGCACGGTGTCGTCGAGGGAAGCCGGGGCGTTCACCGTGGTGCCGATCATGAGCACCTGGCCGACCTGCTGTTCCAGCGAGAACTTGGTGAGCGTGTCGGTGACGCAGTCCCCGGTGGTGGTGGCGGGCGAAGCCGACGTGCGGGTCGCCTCGACGTTCGGGAACGACGGCGGCGGCGGTTCACTGGGCAGCGCGGTTATCGCCGGCGTGCTCGACTGACATCCGGCGACCGCCGCGACCAGAACCACTGCCGGCATCCACAGACCTTTGCGTTTCATCGGCGCCCACGCTAGCGGGTCGGTCAACGGCGCTGATCAACGATCCGCCGCATCTTGCCCATCGACCGCTCCACCCCGTCCGGCTCGATCACCTCCACGGCCACCGTGACACCGATCGTGTTCTTCACGGCGGCGGCGAGGTCACGGCCCGCGGACTCGGCGGCGGCCGGATCGGCAGCGGACCGGCGTTCCACCAGCACTCGCAGCGCGTCCATCCGGCCGTCGCGGGTGAGGACACATTGGAAATGCGGGGCCAGTGCGGGCGTACGGAGAATGAGCTCTTCGATCTGGGTGGGGAAGAGGTTGACGCCGCGCAGGATGATCATGTCGTCGGTGCGTCCGGTGATTTTCGCGATGCGGCGCATCGGGCGCGCGGTGCCCGGAAGTAATCGGGTGAGGTCACGGGTGCGGTAGCGGACCACCGGCATGGCCTGCTTGGTGAGCGAGGTCAGCACCAGCTCGCCGGTCTCGCCGTCGGGCAGCACCTCGCCGGTCAGCGGGTCGATGATCTCCGGGTAGAAATGGTCTTCCCAGAGTGTGAGGCCGTCCTTGGTCTCGATGCATTCGTTCGCGACGCCGGGCCCCATGACCTCGGACAGGCCGTAGATGTCCAGGGCGTGCATGTCGAGCCTGGTCTCGATCTCGGTGCGCAGCTCGTCGGTCCACGGTTCGGCGCCGAAGATGCCGACCTGCAGCGACGTCGCCCGCGGATCGATGCCCTGTTTGTCCATCTCGTCCACGATGGCCAGCAGGTATGTCGGGGTGACCATGATGATGTCCGGCTCGAAATCGCGGATCAGCATGACCTGCCGCTCGGTCATGCCGCCGGACACCGGGATCACCGTGCAGCCCAGTTCCTCGGCGCCGTAGTGCGCGCCCAGACCACCGGTGAACAGCCCGTAGCCGTACGCCACGTGGACCCGATCGCCGGGCCGCCCGCCGGAGGCACGGATCGATCGCGCCATCAGCCGCGCCCAGGTGCGCAGGTCGTCCTGGGTGTAGCCGACCACGGTGGGCCGGCCGGTCGTGCCGGACGAGGCGTGCAACCGGGCGATCTGCTCGCGTGGGACGGCAAACATCCCGAACGGGTAGTTGGCGCGCAGCACCGCCTTGTCGGTGACCGGAAATTTCGCCAGATCGGAGAGATCGTGCAGATCGTCCGGATGGGTCTGAAATTCATCGAACATCTTCCGGTACGCCGGTACGTGCGCCCAGGCGTGCCGCAGTGACCAGCGCAGCCGGTCGAGCTGCACCGCTCGGAGCTCGTCGACGGAGGCTCGCTCGATCGGCTCCAGATCCTCGGCGCGGGGGGTGCGGTCCTGCACGGCGGGCTCCTCTCAGCCGCGTAGCCCTCGAAGTCAGCTGCGTAGCCCCTCGAAGGCGATGGTGGTGACGGTGTCGGCGATGGCCGCGGCGCCGCCGGCTCGCGGGCGGTACCACTCGGTGAGCGAGTTGACCATGCCGAGCAGCAGGCGGGCCGCGGTCGCGGGATCGACGTCGGGGCGTACGCCGCCCTCGGCCTGGGCCTGCTTGACGAGCTCGGTGACGACGGCGTCGAAGTCGCGCCGGCGGGACAGGGCGTGCTGCTCGGCGGCGGTGTTGCCGCGCACCCGGAGCAGAACGGTCACATATTCGAAGCGGTCGGCGAGCACCAGCACGCTGCGCCGGATGAGCTGCTCGAGGCGTTCGATGGCGGGCAGTTCGAGCGCCTCGACCTCGGCGGCCGCCTCGAACAGCCCATCGAGCGCCCGATCCATCGCCATCTGCAGCAACTGCTCTTTGCCGTTGATGTGGTGATAGACGCTCGATTTGGTGATGCCGAGCGATTCGGCGATGTCGAACATGCTGGTGGCGTCGTATCCGCGCGCGTTGAACAGGCGTACCGCGGCGGCCAGCACGGTGTCCAGGTCGTTGCCCGGACGGCCACGCCGGCGCGGGGCGGTCACGAAGCCCGCTCCCCGATCGTGCGGCTGCGGCCGCGGAACTCGGCGACCACGTCGCCCTCGCAGGTCACGGTGACGTCGTAGAGCCCGCTGCGACCTCGCGTCACTCTTTCCTTCGCGTACGCCATGAGGACGTCACCCGCCTTGGTCGGGCGCACGAAGGAAATGTCGGCCCCCGCCGCGACCGTCACCGGACCATGACTGTTACAGGCACACGCGAACGCCGTGTCGGCGAGCATGAAGACATAGCCGCCGTGCGTCATCGCGTGCCCGTTGAGCATGTCGCCGGTGACCCGCATCCGCAGCGTGGCCTCGCCGTTCCCGGCGTCGAGCAGCTCGATCCCGAGGGCCTTGGACGCGGTGTCCCGGTCGAACATCTCGTGAGCGGCGGTGCGTGCCAACCTTCACCCCCAGGGGTTGATTACCGACCGACCGGACGGTAGATAATGAGGACAGCCAACCGCAATGGAGCGCAGATGACAAGCCCCGCCCAGTGGTACGAGACGCATCGCGAACTGCTGGACCAGGCGGTCCGGGCCACCCAGGCCCGGGACTACTGGTCGGCCTATCCCGAGTCTCCGAGCAAGTCCGTCTACGGCGAGGACGCCGCGCCCGCCGGGGAGCGCGCGTTCACCGCGCTGCTCGGCAAACCGTTCCCGATCGAGGTGCCCGGCGCCACCGGTACCGTGTCCACCGAGCGCTCGCCGTACGGGATCGAGCTCGGCCTCAGCTATCCGAAGGCCGATCCGCTCGCCCTGGTCGCCGCGGCCCGCGCCGCCACCCCGGCCTGGCGTGCCGCCGGTCCGCAGGGCCGTGCCGGTGTGGCCGCCGAGATCATCAAGCGGATCAACGCGCGCAGCTTCGAGATGGCGCACGCCGTCCAGCACACCACCGGCCAGGCGTTCGTGATGGCCTTCCAGGCCGGCGGCACGCACGCGCAGGACCGCGCCCTCGAGGCGGTGGCGTACGCGCTGGCCGCCTCCACCCGGATGCCGGCGACCGCCGAGTGGACCAAGCCGCAGCGCGGCGGCGACCCCTTACGCCTGTCCAAGACCTCCACCGTCGTGGGCCGGGGCGTCGGCCTGGTCATCGGCTGCACCACCTTCCCCACCTGGAACAGCTATCCGGGCCTGTTCGCGAGCCTGGTTACCGGCAACCCGGTGATCGTCAAGCCGCACCCGGGCGCGATCCTGCCGCTGGCCATCACCGTGCAGATCTGCCGCGAGGTGCTCGCCGAGTCGGGCCTGAACCCCGACCTGGTCACCCTCGCCGTGGAGGAGCGGGGCGACGGCATCGCCGCCACCCTGGCCACCCACCCGGACGTGCGGATCGTCGACTTCACCGGCTCCAGCGACTTCGGTAACTGGCTGGAGGCCAACGCCCGCCAGGCCGTCGTCTACACGGAGAAGTCCGGGCTCAACACCGTGCTCGTCGACTCCACCGACGACTACAAGGGCATGCTGCGCAACCTGTCCTTCTCGCTCTCGCTCTACAGCGGCCAGATGTGCACCACCCCGCAGAACATCCTGGTCCCGCGCTCGGGCATCGAGACCGACGCCGGGCACCGCAGCCCCGAGGAGTTCGGCGCCGACCTGGCCGCCGCGATCGACAAGCTGCTCGGCGACCCGAAACGCGCGGCCGGCACGCTCGGCGCGATCGTCAACGACGGGGTGCTCGCCCGGCTCACCGAGGCCGGCACGCTCCCCGACGTGATCCGGGCGTCGGCCGAGGTCGCCGACGAGCAATATCCCGGCGCCACCATCCGTACGCCGGTGCTGGCGCGCCTCGACGCGGCGGACGAGAAGACCTACACGCGCGAGTGCTTCGGCCCGGTCTCGTTCGTGATCACCACCGACTCCACCGAGCACAGCCTGCGCATCTTCACCGAGACCGTCCGGGCGCACGGCGCGCTGACCGCCTCGGTGTACTCGATCTCACCCGGCGTTCTCGCCTCCGCGCGGGAGGCGGCGCTCGACGCCGGCGTTCATCTGTCGGAAAACTTGACGGGCGGCGTCTTCGTCAACCAGACGGCGGCGTTCGGCGACCTGCACGGCACCGGGGCCAACCCGGCCGCGACGGCGTCGCTGACCGATGACTACTTCGTCACTGGCCGGTTCTTCACGCTGCAGTCCCGTCACCACGTTCCGGCAACGGAGGAAGTTTGATGTCTGAGGCATACCTGGTCGGCGGCGTCCGCACCGCACAGGGCAAGTACGGTGGTGCGCTCGCCGGCGTCCGCCCCGACGACCTCGCCGCGCTCGTCGTCGGCGAGGCCGTGAACCGGGCCGGCGTTCCCGGCGAGGCCGTCGACGAGGTCGTGCTCGGCGCCGCCAACCAGGCCGGTGAGGACAACCGCAACGTGGCCCGGATGGCCGCGCTGCTCGCCGGCCTGCCCGACTCCGTGCCGGGCTACACGGTCAACCGTCTGTGCGCCAGCGGCCTGACCGCGATCGTCTCCGCGGCCAACACGATTCGCGCCGGTCAGGCCGACATCGTCGTGGCCGGCGGCGTCGAGTCGATGACCCGGGCGCCCTGGGTCATGCAGAAGCCGGGCACCCCGTGGGCGCGTCCCGGCGAGGTGGTCGACACGTCGCTGGGCTGGCGGTTCACCAACCCGGCGTTCACCGAGCACGACCGCGCCGCGGGGACCCGCCCCGAGGACCGCCGGGTCACGCTGAGCATGGGCGAGACGGCCGAGGAGGTCGCCGCCCTCGACGGCATCACCCGCGCCGAGAGCGACGCGTTCGCGCTCCGCAGCCACCAGCGGGCGATCGCCGCGATCGACGCGGGCCGGTTCGCCGGTGAGATCGTCGCGGCCGGCGACGTCACCACCGACGAGATCCCGCGGCGCGGCTCGACGCTGGAGAAGCTGGGCGCTCTGAAGCCGGCGTTCCGGGCCGGCGGCGTGGTCACCGCCGGGTCGTCGTCGCCTCTCTCGGACGGCGCGGCCGCCCTGGTGGTGGCCAGCGAGGAGGCCGTCGAGCGCTACGGCCTGGTCCCGCGCGCGCGGATCGTCACCGCGGCCAGCGCCGGGGTGCCCCCGCAGCTCATGGGTCTCGGCCCGGTCCCCGCCACCGAGAAGGCGCTGACCCGGGCCGGCTGGGGCGTCGGGGATCTCGACGCGGTCGAGTTGAACGAGGCGTTCGCCGTCCAGTCGCTGGGCGTCATCCGCCGGCTCAAGCTGGACGAGGAGCGGGTCAACGCGGACGGCGGCGCGATCGCGCTCGGCCACCCGCTCGGCTGCTCGGGCGCGCGCATCACCGTCACCCTGCTGGGCCGGATGGAGCGCGAGAACGCGCGCCGCGGCCTCGCCACGCTCTGCGTCGGGGTCGGCCAGGGTGTGGCCATGCTGCTGGAGCGGCCGTGAGCGCGACGACGCTCCTGGTCGAGGAGCTCGACGACCGGGTGGTGGTGACGTTGCGCCGGCCGCAGGCCCGCAACGCCATCAACGCGGCGATGGTCGGCGAGCTGCACGACGTCTGCACGGCCCTGGAGCAGCGGCCGCGGCTGCTGCTGCTCACCGGTGACGGCGGCACGTTCGCGGCCGGCGCCGACATCGGTGAACTGCGCGAACGCGGCCGCGATCAGGCGTTGCAAGGCATCAACAGCCGATTATTCGACCGGATTGCGCGGCTTCCGCTGCCGACCGTGGCCGCCGTCGACGGCTACGCGCTGGGCGGCGGAGCCGAACTGGCGTACGCGTGCGACATCCGGCTCGCGTCGCCGGCCGCCGTCTTCGGCAACCCGGAGCCCGGCCTCGGCATTCTCGCCGCGGCCGGGGCCTGCTGGCGGCTGCGCGACCTCGTCGGCGCCTCGGTCGCCAAGCAGGTCCTGCTCGCCGGCCGGCGGCTCGACGCCGACGACGCGCACCGGCTCGGGCTGGTCGCCGAGGTCGTCCCCGCCGACGACCTGGTCAAGCGGGCGCACGCCCTGCTCGACCGGATGGCGCGCTCCGGCGAGCTCGCGCTGCGCCTGACGAAACTCGTCGCGGACGCGCCCGGCGGTCATCCGGTCACCGACGACCTGGCCCAGGCGATCCTGTTCGACTCGGCGGAGAAACGCAGCCGCATGGACGCCTTCCTGGCCGGGGGCCGGTCGTGACCGCCCCGGCGACGCCCGCCGCCGCCGTGCCCAAGGTGGTCGGCGTGATCGGTGGCGGCCGCATGGGCTCCGGGATCGCGCAGGTCTTCGCGGTGGCCGGCTCGGTGGTCTGCCTCGTCGAGCGTGATCCGGCGGCGGCCGCCGCGGCCCGCGACCGGGTCGCCATGGGTCTGCTGCGCGCCACCGAGAAGGGCAAGCTCGCCGAGACCGCCGACTCGGTGCTCGACCGGCTCATCATGGTCGACGACGTGAGCGCCCTGTCGCCCGACACCGACCTGGTCGTCGAGGCGGTGCCCGAGGACGCCCGGCTGAAGATCCGGGTGCTGACCGCCGCCGAGGACGCGGTCGGTGAGCAGGCGGTGCTGGCAACGAACACGAGCTCGTTGTCGATCGGCGGGCTGGCCGAGGGGCTGCGCCGGCCGGAGCGCTTCGGCGGCATGCACTTCTTCAACCCGGTTCCGGTCAGCCAGCTCGTCGAGGTCGTGGTCGGGCCGCAGACCGGCGAGGCCGTGCGCGAGGCGATCCGCTCGTGGGTGGCCGGGCTGGGTAAGACCGAGGTCGTGGTGCGTGACTCGCCCGGCTTCGCGACGAGTCGTCTGGGCGTACTGCTGGGTCTGGAAGCGATTCGCATGCTCGAGGAAGGTGTCGCCGACGCGGCCGCCATCGACCGCGCGATGGAACTCGGCTACCGCCATCCGATGGGTCCGCTGCGCTCCACCGACCTGGTCGGCCTCGACGTGCGGCTGGCCATCGCCGAGCATCTGCACCGCGAGCTGGGTGAGCGGTTCGCCCCGCCGCGGCTGCTGCTCGACAAGGTGGCCGCGGGCGAGCTGGGCCGCAAGACGGGACAGGGCTTCTTCAGCTGGGGGGCGTCATGACTGACCTCGCGACCGGTGAACGCACGTTCGCCGAGACGATCGAGAAGGACCAGCGGGTCGAGCCGCGCGACTGGATGCCGGACGGCTACCGCAAGACGATGATCCGGCAGATCGCCCAGCACGCGCACTCCGAGATCATCGGCATGCAGCCCGAGGGCGCGTGGATCACCCGGGCGCCGACGCTGCGGCGCAAGGCGATCCTGCTGGCCAAGGTGCAGGATGAGGCCGGGCACGGGCTCTATCTGTACTCGGCGGCCGAGACGCTGGGCGCCGACCGCGGCGACCTGACCCGGCGGCTGATCGAGGGCCGGCAGAAATACTCGTCGATCTTCAACTATCCGACGCTCTCGTTCGCCGACGTCGGCGTCATCGGCTGGCTCGTCGACGGCGCCGCGATCTGCAACCAGGTGCCGTTGTGCCGCAGCTCCTTCGGGCCGTACGCGCGGGCGATGATCCGGATCTGCAAGGAGGAGTCGTTCCATCAGCGGCAGGGCTACGAGCTGCTGATGACGATGATGAAGGGCACCGAGGCGCAGCGCGCGATGGTGCAGGACGCGACGAACCGGTGGTGGTGGCCGTCGCTGATGATGTTCGGGCCGCCCGACACCGACTCGCCGAACACGGGACAGTCGATGGCCTGGAAGATCAAGCGGCACACCAACGACGAGTTGCGGCAACGGTTCGTCGACATGACCGTCCCGCAGGCCGAGGCGCTGGGCGTCACGCTGCCCGACCCGGATCTGCGCTGGAACTCCGAGCGCGGGCGGCACGACTTCGGTGAGATCGACTGGTCCGAGCTCAAGCGGGTGATCTCCGGCGACGGGCCGATGAACGCGGAACGGATCGCCCACCGGCGGCGAGCCGACGAGGACGGCGCCTGGGTGCGCGAGGCGGCCGCGGCCCACGCGGCGAAGCGGACGGAGACCACCCATGAGTGACGAGCAGATCCGGCACGAGTGGCCGTTGTTCGAGGTGTTCGTGCGGGCCAAACGCGGTCTCAACCACGTGCACGTCGGGTCGCTGCGGGCGGCCGACCACGAGATGGCGCTGCACCACGCGCGTGACCTCTACACCCGGCGCAACGAAGGCGTCAGCATCTGGGTCGTGCGCTCCGCGGATGTGGTGTCGTCCGGGCCGGAGGACAAGGACGCGTTCTTCGCGCCCAGCGGCGACAAGGTGTACCGGCATCCGACGTATTACTCCATTCCCGACTCCGTTCCCCACATTTAAGCCCGTCCAACCACCCCGCCACCACCCAAAAGCGGACTAAAGGCTGGTTATCATGTCCTTCGATGACGCCTACGGGGCACTCACCGATCACGACGACGACGCGCGCTGGGCGTACGGGACGGGATTCGCCGACCCGCTCGCCGGGGTGCCCACCGCCATCCCGGACGGGGTGGATCGGGCCGACCTCGCGGCGTACTGCCTGATGCTGGGCGACGACGCCCTGATCATGTCGCATCGGTTGCAGCAGTGGGTGACCCGCGCGCCCGAGCTGGAGGACGAGCTCGCCGTCGCGAACATCGGGCTGGACCTGCTCGGCCAGGCACGGCTGCTGCTGACCCGGGCCGGCGAGGCCGAGGGCTCGGGCCGGGACGAGGACACGCTGGCGTACCTGCGGGACCCGCACGAGTTCCGGAATGTGCTGCTGGCCGAACGCTCGGACGACGACTTCGCCCATCTGGTGGCACGGCTGCTGGTGTTCGCCACGTGGCGGCTCGCGCTGCTCGACCGCCTTGCCGCGTCGGGTGATCCGGTGCTGGCGGCGATCGGCGCGAAGGGTGTCAAGGAAGTGACGTACCACCGGGAGTACGCGGCGCAGTGGGTGGTGCGGCTCGGGGACGGTACGCCGGTGTCGCACGAGCGCGTGCAGGCGGCGGTCGACGCGGTGTATCCGCTGGTGGGTGAGCTGTTCGAGACGCATGAGGTGGAGCGTCGGCTGGCGGGTCGGGGGATCGCTGTCGAGCCGGCCTCGTTGCGCGCCGAGTTCGACGCGGTCATGGCGGAGGTCGTCGCGGCGGCCACGCTGCGTCTGCGCGCCGCGACGGCTGTGGAGCCCGGCAGAGGGCGGGACGGCATGCATACCGCGGCGCTGGGGGAGATTCTCGGCGAGATGCAGGAGCTGGCCAGGGCCATACCGGACGGTGCGTGGTGAACGGCGTCGCGGCTGAACAGGCGGCCCGCGTCGCTGGTGCGGTCGTCGATCCCGAGCTGCCGCTGGTCACGCTCGCCGAGCTCGGGATTCTGCGCGACGTGCGGGTGCGGGCGGACGGCGGTGTCGACGTGGCGATCACGCCTACGTACTCGGGCTGTCCGGCCATGGTGGCCATTCGGGATGACGTCGTGGCGGCGCTGGGGCGGGCCGGGTTCGGCCTGGTGGACGTGCGGACGGTGCTGTCGCCCGCCTGGACCACCGATTGGATCACGCCGGCCGGCAAGGCCAAGCTGGCGGCCGCGGGGATCGCGCCGCCCGGCACGGCGCCGAAGCGGGGCGCCGGACCGGTGCCGCTCGTGCTCGGGCGGCGGCGCGACGACGTCGCCTGTCCCCGGTGCGGGCATGCCGGCACCGAGCAGATCGCGGCGTTCAGTGCTACCGCGTGCCGGGAACTGCGCCGATGCCCCGCGTGCCGGGAACCGTTCGAGCATGTGAAGGAGATCTGACGTGGCGGTCCGCGAGTTTCAGACGTTGCGGGTCGCCGCCGTCGAGCGGCTTTGCGACGACGCGGTGGCGGTGACGTTCGACGTGCCCGACGAGCTCGCGGGGGCGTATGCGTTCCGGCCCGGTCAGTCGCTCACCGTGCGCCGGCCGTCGGACGAGTCGGACGAGCGCCGGTCGTACTCGATCTGCGCGGCCGCCGGGGCTCGCCCGCGCATCGGGGTGCGGGAGGTCCCGGGCGGACTGATCTCGAACTGGCTGGTGCACGAGGTGCGGGTCGGTGACCCGGTCGAGGTGGCGCCGCCGTCGGGGACGTTCACGCCCGACGTCGAGGCCGGCGGTCGGCACGTGATGATCGCGGCGGGGTCGGGGATCACGCCGGTGCTGTCGATCGTGTCGTCGCTGCTGCGGAACCCGGCGGCGCAGGTGAGCATCCTGTACGGGAACCGGCGGGCGGACACGGTGATGTTCGCCGAGGAGCTGGCCGACCTGAAGGACACCCATCCGTCGCGGCTCGAGCTGGTGCATCTGCTGTCCCGCGAGGCGCGCGAGGTCGACCTGCTCAGCGGCCGCCTCGACGGGGACAAGATGCGCACCCTGCTGCCGCTGCTGCTCGACGTCGCCGCGGTGGACCACTGGTGGCTGTGCGGGCCGTTCGGGATGGTCACCGACGCCATCGAGGTGCTGGGCGAGGCCGGGGTGGCGCCGGAGCGGATCCACCGGGAACTGTTCTGGGTGGACGAGGCGCCGCCCGAGCCGCACCGCCCGGAACGCCGCCCCGACGGCCCGAGCAGCGAGGTTACGGTGCTGCTCGACGGCCGCTCCACGACGGTGACGGTGGCCGAGGGCGACACCGTGCTCGAGGGGGCGCAGCGGTCCCGGCCGGATCTGCCGTTCGCGTGCAAGGGCGGGGTGTGCGGGACGTGCCGGGCCCGGGTCGTCGAGGGCGAGGTGTCGATGCGCCGGAACTTCGCGTTGGAGCCGGGCGAGCTGGCGAAGGGCTTCGTCCTGACGTGCCAGTCCACCCCGGTGTCCGAAAAGGTCACAGTCACGTACGACGAATAAAGGTGCGGGCTCCGCATCTTTGCGGGGCACGCAGTTTTCGCTAGTCTCGGGGCATGGGACTTCGGGAGCGGAAGAAGCTGGCTACGCGGGCGGCGCTGAGCTGGGCCGCTATCCGGCTGATCGTGGAGCGCGGGTACGAGCACGTGCTCGTCGAGGACATCGCTGCCGAGGCCGAGGTTTCGCCACGGACGTTCAACAACTACTTCTCCAGCAAGGCCGAAGCGGTGGCGTCCCGGCACCTTGATCGGTGCCTGCTGATCGCGGAGGACCTCCGGGCGCGGCCGGCCGCCGAGCCGTTGTGGGAGGCGATCACCGCGGCCGTGCTGGCGCAGTTCGTGGCGGGGCCTGAGGTGACCGCGCATCCGCGGCCCGATCGCGAGGTCTGGGCGGCGGGGCTGCGGCTGATGATGTCGGTTCCGGCGGTGCAGGCGGAGACGTTGCGGGCGTCGGCGACGGCGGAGGCCGCGGTCGCGGATGCGGTTGGCGAGCGGACCGGCACGGACCCGGCCGCAGACATGTATCCGAAGCTCGTGGCCGCGGTGGTGATGGCGGCCAACAATGTCGCCTCCCAGCATTTCTCGCTGAACGGCGCGGGCGCGGAAACCGGAATTCAACAGCTACTTGTCGACGCGCTTTCGCAGGTGTCCGCCGGATTGCCGGTGCCGCGCGTCTGAAATCCAGAGCCCGGGGCGAACCTGTTGCGTTTGCCGGGCGGACCCGTCGCGTACGGGAAAAGGGGTTTGGTCATGGAATTTGACGTTGTCATCGCCGGTGGTGGACCCAATGGGCTCATGCTTTCTTGTGAGCTTGCGCTTTCCGGTGTACGCCCGTTGGTGCTCGAGAAGCGCACCGGTGAGTTGAGTGAGCAGCGCGCCAATGGAATGGTCGGTCAAGTGGTGCGGTTGTTCGAGCGGCGCGGCCTTTACCAACGGCTCACCGGGGACGGGAAACCACCCGAACCGGCGCCGAATTTCATGTTCGCGGCGTATCCCCTGGGGCTGAGCGAGCTGAGCGACAACCCGGTATACACGGTTCTGGTGCCGCAGCGGCGCATCGAGGCCATGCTGGCGGAACGGGCGCTGGAGCTGGGCGTCGTCATCGAGAAGGGGCGGGAGCTCGGCGGGTTCACGCAGAAGGACGACCGGGTCGTGCTCGACGACGGCCGCGAGACCCGGTATCTGATCGGCGCGGACGGCGGCCACAGCACCGTTCGCAAACTGGCCAGCATCGATTTCCCGGGCGTGACCACCGACCGGACCGTCTCCCGGGTGGCGCATGTCAGCGTCCCGGCGGAATACGTCGACCGGGGCGGATTGCGGGTGCCCGGATTCGGCGTCATCCCGCCTTTCCTGCATCAGCGTACCGAACGCGGACTGATCGCCTACGCGCCATTCCCGAACGGTCCGTCCATGATAAGCGTCAGCACTCTCAACATTCCCGAGCCGGATGCGCCGTTCACGATCGAGGAGCTTCGCGAGGCATTCGCGTACGTCGCCGGATTCGATATTCCGTTCGGGCCGAGCGACAAAGGCGATCTGCTACGCCGCACCTCCGGGCGGAACACTCGGATCGCGGATCGATATCGGGACGGACGCGTATTCCTGGTCGGCGACGCGGCGCACGTGCATGGTGCGATCGGCGGGCCGGGCCTCAATCTGGGATTGCAGGACGCGGCCAATCTCGGCTGGAAACTCGCGGCGGCGGTGCGCGGATGGGCGCCGGAGGGGCTGCTCGACACCTACGAGAGCGAGCGGCGGCCCGCCGCCGAACGCGTGACCATGCACACGCAGGCGCAAACCGCGCTGGTCGGGCCCGGTCCGGAGATCACCGCGCTGCGGGTGCTGTTCGGGGAGCTGCTGAGCGAGCCGTCGGTGGTGCGGCGCCTGGCCGGGCTGATCGCGGGATCCGACGTCACGTACGACATGGGGGAGACGTCTGCTTTGGCCGGGCATTTCGGACCGGATCTCGGCGAGGCGACCCGGTCGGGCCGGCCGCTGCTGGTGGACAACACCGGGACGCTGGCCCCGGTGGCCGCGCCCTGGCGGGACCGGGTCGACGTGATCAGCACACCGCTGGACGGGGCGACGGCGCTGCTCGTGCGGCCGGACTGCTACGTGGCATGGGCGTCACGGGAGGCGACGCCGGATCCGGCCGCGCTGCGCCGGGCGATGACGCGCTGGTTCAGCGCGCCCGGCTCTGCAGCTGCTTGACCACGTTGACCACCGTGTTGGAGGGAATCGCGAAGCCCAGGCCGATGCTGCCCTGATCGGTCTGGCTCGCGGTGGCGATCGCCACGTTGATCCCGACCACATGACCCGAGAGGTCGACCAGCGCGCCGCCCGAGTTGCCCTCGTTGATCGCGGCGTCGGTCTGGAGCAGGCCGGTCAGCTTCTCGCTGCCCGTGTTCACGCTGCGGTTCTGCGCCGAGATGATGCCGGACGTCACCGTGTTCGCCAGGCCGAGCGGGGCGCCGAACGCGAGAACGCTGTCACCGACGGCGACGCTGTCGTCGTTGCCGAACGTGGCCGGGGTGAGCCCGGAGACCCCGGTCGCCTGCACCAACGCCAGGTCACGCTGGGTGTCGGCGGAGACAACCTTGGCCGGGATCGTACGCCCGTCGGAGAGCCGGACACTGACCGTGCCGCCCGAGGCGATCACGTGATTGTTGGTGAGGATCAGCCCGTTCGCGTTGAGGATGACGCCCGAACCGAGGACCGACGACTGCGCGCCGTCGACCATGACGGTGACGATGCTGGGCTGCACCTTGTCGACGACCGCGGCCAGGTCGTTGCTCTCCACGACGCTGCCGCCGGCCGAGGAGGCGCTCATCGGCGACGCCTGATTTCCGGCGAAATGGTCGGCGATCGCGCCGCCGGCCACCCCGCCGCCACCGATTAACACCAGCACCGCGGCGCCACCGGCGATCCGGCGCGGCCAGCGACCCGGGTTCGAGCTTTCCCCGTACGGCGGTGGCGGCGGCGGAGGCGGGGTCACGCTGTCGTCGTCGGGACCGTTGAGGTTGTCGCCGGCGTCCGGGTGGTCGCCGGGCGAGTTCTCATCGTGGTCGTTCGGGTTGGGCCGGGTCATCAGATCGGTCATGGCGACGCCTCGATTCCTTCCGTGATGCGACAACGATTGCTCGGGAGTTTGTTCGTTCGCGGTGAGGCGGCTGGGGGTTCGCTGTATGCGGTGGGTCACCCGGACGGGTTCGGTCATGCACCGTCCGTGGGCGCGGCGGGCCGATCCGGTGAGCGGGGCCCCTAGGGTCGGCCGGTGACTTTAGCCCCGGAACCCCGTGAGGAATCGGTCGCGCCGCTGACGGTGCGGGCCAACGCGCCGGCCCGGATCGGGCCGACGATCGTCGAGCGCAAGCCGTTCGGCCCTGGCATTCCCGAGGGGGTGCGGTTGCGGCCGGCCGCACCCGGAGCCGGGTGGGCGTCGGCTTGCCGCTCGGGTGCGGCGTCGGCTTGCGAGCCGGGTTCGGCGGCTGCTGGGGCTTCGCCTTCCGCGGCAGCTGCGGCTTCTGCGGCGGCGGCTCGTCGGTGAGGGTTGCCGCGCTGGTCGTCGTCCTGCTTGCGGTGGCCGGGTGCTCGCCGTCCTCGGACAAAACCACTGCTGTGGCGCCGGCCGGGGGCGGGGTCACCGGCGTACCGGGGGAAACGACCTCGGCGCCGGCGCTCGCGGCACCCGAGCCGGCGCTGACGAAGGCCGCGCCGCGCCGGTCGCCCGCCAAGCGACTGCACGTTGAGCTGCCGTCGAGCGGGCGGTTCGTGGCGGCGGTGCAGCGACAAATGCCGCAATTCGTCGTGGACCGGCGCGACGACGAAGTGGCCGAGCTCGGTGAGATCGCCTGCCGTTCGCTGGCCGCGGGCAAGCGCGAATCGGTCGTGGCGCGTGCGATCACCGGGTACGGGGTGGGCGAACGGGACGCCCGCGAGCTGGTGGTGCTGGCCCGGGACAACGCGTGCCGACTCTCGGCCAAAAGTTAGAACCGGTCGGCGCCAAGACAGGACTCGAGTCGGATGCTGTCCGGCGGCGCACGCCTCAGGCTGGAACCCCGCAGCCCAGCAGGAGGTGACGATGACAGCTCGACGAATGCTCAGCCTGGTCGGCACGGCCGTGGGCGGACTGATCGGCTGGTCCGAGCCGCCGCCGTCGGCCGACCCGGCGAGCCTGCGCACCCTGCTCGCCGACCTTGGCGTGCGGGTGGGCGACGGCGACGAGGCGCTGGCCGAGGCGCTGCGCGAATTCCAGGCGCGGGTCGGGCTCCGGCCGGACGGCGTGGCCGGGCCGCGGACGGTGCATGTGCTTTCCCGGTACGCCAAGGAGGTGCGCGACCTTCGCCGGACGCTCGCCGCATAGGGTGTCCGGTGTGACCGAGACCTTGGTGACCTATCGCGACGAGGCCACCGGGGAGCGGGTCGGTCTCGACGCGGCCGAGGTCGGGCGGTGGACGGCAGCGACCGCCTCGCTGCTGAGCTCGGAGTGCGGGCTCGGACCCGGGGCGCGGGTCGCGGTGCTGTTGCCGCCGCACTGGCAGACGGCCGTGGTGCTGCTCGGGGCCTGGTCGGTGGGGATCGAGGTGTCGTTCCGCGGGTGGGCCACGGCGGGACTGTCCCCGGCCGGCCCGGAGGTGGACGCGTCGTTCGTGGCGTTCAGCCGGATCGGCAGCTGGCTGGACGCGGTGCCGGCGGCGCGGCATCAGTTCGCGCTGTTCCGGCCGGGAGCGCCCGATCGCGGGTGGCTGGACCAGGGATCCACCCACGACCAGGGGTCAGCGCACGACCAGGGGTCAGCGCACGACCAGGGGTCAGCGCACGACCAAGGTTCAGCGCGCTGCCAGGGATCAGCGCACGTTACCGGCGGCGCTCCCGTCCACAATTCCGATTTTTCGGATATTCCGGATGAGTACCGGGACTTTGTGACCGCCGTGCGGCCGCATCTCGGGGCGGATGCTCCTCGGTTCGCTGCCGGGGCTGCGGACGCGGCGGGGGACGCCGGCACCACGTTCGGCGAATACGGCGCGCTGGCCGTGGAGATCGCCGGCCGGAACGGGATCCGGGCCGGTGATCGCGTGCTGGTCGACGTCTCGGCCACCGAGCAACCGCTGACCTGGCTGCTCGCGCCGCTGTCCGCCGGTGCCTCGGTGGTGCTGGCGGACAACATCGATCCCGTACGCCTGGACTCCGTCATCGCCTCGGAGAAGATCACTCGCGTGATGCGCTGACCGGCCCCTCCCGGAGGTGGAGATCGCCGGGGCCGCGTAGCGTGGCCGCGCATGGCGGTATTCGATCAACTCGCCGAGCGTTACCAGGGCGAGCACGGCAGTAATCCCTTCCAGTCGGCGCTGATCGAGCGGATCAACCGGCTGCTCCCGTCCGGCACGTCGGTCCTCGACCTCGGCTGCGGCACGGGCATCCCGACGGCGAAGATCCTGTCCGAGACTGATCACCGCGTGATCGGAGTGGACATCTCGACCGGCATGTTGCGGCTGGCGCGCGAGCAGGTGCCGGACGCGGAGTTCGTGCACGCCGACTTCACCGAGCTGCCGGACGACTTCGGCGGGTTCGAGGCCGTGACCGCGTTCTTCTCGCTGCTGATGTTGAGCAGGGCCGACATCGAACGGACGCTGGACAAGGTCGCCGGCTGGCTGAAGCCCGGCGGCTACTTCGGCATCGGCATGGTGAACTTCGACGGCGACGGCCTCCCGTTCGATTTCCTGGGCGTGCCGGTGACCGTTTCCGGCTACCTGAAGGACGATCTGGCCGCGCTGCTGGAGGCGCACGGCTTCGCGGTGGTGAGCATCGAAACCGTGGAGTTCACCCCGCCCGCCGGCGCACCGGAGAGCCAGATCTTCGCCCTGGCCCAGCGCCCCGACTGACAACCGGCGCCGCAGCAGGCCAGCCGCGCAGCTGGCCCACGACCGGCAGCGCGTCCGCGGCCGACGGTCGGTAGCGCGTCCGAGGCCGACGGTCGCTAGCGCGTCCGCGGCCCACGGTCGGTAGCGCGTCCGCGGCCCACGGTCGGCGGCGCGTCCGAGGCCGACGGTCGGTAGCGCGTCCGCGGCCCACGGTCGGCGGCGCGTCCGCGGCCCACGATCGGTAGCGCGTCCGCGGCCCACGATCGGCGGCGCGTCCGCGGCCCACGATCGGTAGCGCGTCCGCGGCCCACGATCGGCGGCGCGTCCGCGGCCCACGATCGGCGGCGCGTCCGCGGCCCACGGTCGGAAGCGCGTCCCAGGCCCAGCAACGGCGGCGCGGCCCAGGCCTTGGCGAACGGCAGCGCGTCCCACGTGCCAGGCGGCAGCCGAGAGCGCGTCGGCGCGGCGGTCCCACTATCCGGACGAGAGTGTCCGTCTTGTGGACGCCGGTCCAAACAGGACGATCATTTTGTCCGTATCAGAGGCCTTTGTCGCCGCCGAAGCTTGCCCGATTTCGAGACCTTGGAGAGTTGCGCCCACATACGAGCCATAACTCTCCAAGGTCTCGAAAATCCGGCGATGGCAAAGCTGCGGGAGGGATTGCCAGGCGACATTTCCGATTTGTCGGCTGCGGGACCGCTCGCACAACTGGCGCAACGTGTTCGACCCGGCGGCCGGCCGAAAGCTCGGCACGCCGGAGCACGGTGCCTGATCACTGCCGCCTCCTTTAAAGATAAATTTCGTGAAATGTCGGTTTCGGAATCGACGGACGTGAGTTGGTGGCACGCGCGGGTGCGGTGTGCGGGGCGGGGGTGCTGAGGTGGGGTGCGGGTGCTGAGGCGCGGGGCTGAGGCGCGGGGCTGAGGCCTGGGCTGAGGTGCGGGGTGGCGGGGTGGGGGGCTGAGGCGTTCGGCGGGGGGTGTGTATGGGTGTCGATGGTGATGTAGGTGATAGATCGAGGGGGCGTAATTGCGTTGAAGACCTTACGGTCCGCAAGTGAGGATGGGGGCACCGCCGCTGACGCCCCCGAGCCCCAAGAGGACTGTCTTTCATGCGCTTGCTTCGAGACCTGTGGGCCACGTCGAGGAGCCGATCCTTCCTCGCCGCGCTGCTCATCGTGCTCGGCGCGGCCGGGCAGGCCGGTGCGCTCGCGCTGGCCGGCGCGGTTCTCGTCGACCGGTCGATGCCGCTGTTCGTGGTGCTCGCGGCCGCCCTGACCGCGTCCGTGCTCAGTGATGTGCTCGTCGGGCTGGTCGCCTCGGGGCTGACCGCGGACTGGGCCGCGCGGATCCGGCGCGGGCTGAACCGGGTGGCGTTCGGGCAGGATCTGCCGCGGCTGGAGAACACGCCGGTGGGTGAGCTGCTCGACCGCATCGACTCGGACGTCTACCAGGTCGGGGCCGAGTTACGGGGCAGCGGCGTGCGGATCGCGCAGTCCATCGCCGTCGCCTTTCTGAGCATTGTCACCGCGTTCTTCGTCTGGTGGCCGGCCGGTGTCGGCATGGTCTTCGTGTCGTTTCTGCTGTTCCTCACGATGAACAAGCCGATCCGCAAGCTGTCGCCGTTGCGGATCTCCGAGGAGGAGGCCTGGTCGGATCTGGCCGCGGTGATGGAGGAGTCCATCCACGGGCAGGACGACGTGCGGACCAGCCTGGCCGCGCCGTACGTGCGGCGGCTCTACGCGCGGCGGGCCAGCGAGGTGCTGCGCCGGGGCCGCCTGGTCTGGAAATACTCGTCGCGCATCACGATGGGTGCCGGCGCGATCACCCGTACGCTCATCGCGGTCCTCGTCGTCGTCGGGGCGTGGGCCCTGTTCACCGGTCACGTGGACGGCGCCCGGCTGACCGCCGTGTGGCTGCTGGCGCTCGGCTTCGGCGGCACTCTGGAGCACGTCACCCGCATGGTGCCCGAGCTGCAGAACGCGCTCGGCGCCTGGAGCCGCGTGCAGCTTCTGCAGGACGTGCCGCAGGAACCCACCGACGGTGTGCCGCCGGTCGAGGGCGATCTGGTCGTGCGGGATCTGACGTTCCGCTACAGCGAGGCGGACAGCGGCCGGCCACCCGCGCTGAAGGATGTCAACCTGACCTTCGCGCGCGGACGGTCGTACGCGCTGATCGGCCGCACCGGATCCGGCAAGTCGACCCTCGCGAAGATCCTGACCAGGGCGGTCGCCGTCCCGGACGGCAGTGTGTTCCTGGGCGGTGTCGACCTCAACGACCTGGCGGTGGACGGGCTGCGCCGGTGGACCGCGATCGTCCCGCAGCGCACCGAGATCCTGGCCGGCACGCTTGCCGAGAACATCGCGCTGTTCGACCCGGAGCTGTTACCCAAGGCCGCCGGCGCGCTCGACGAGCTGGGCCTCTCGCCGTGGGCGACGAGCCTGCCGGACGGCATCGACACCAAGCTCGGCGAGGGCGGCTACAAGTTGTCCGCCGGGCAGGAGCAGCTCGTCGCGTTCGCCCGGATCCTGGTGCGCGACCCGCAGGTGGTGATCCTCGACGAGGCGACCGCCCGGATGGACCCGGTCACCGAGTCGTGGGTGCAGCGCGCCACCGACCGGCTGCTCGAGGGCCGCATCGGCGTGATCGTGGCGCATCGGCTGTCCAGTGTGCAGCGCTGCGACGAGGTGGTCGTGCTCAGCGACGGCCAGGTGCTGGAGGCGGGGCCGCTGCGCGAGTCGCAACGGTTCGCCGAGCTGATGGCGAGCAGCAACCTGGCGGTGCCGGCCCTGGCGGGCGGCGGCGGCCTGATCCAGCGCGAGACCGACGAACCCGACTGGGACACCGCGGTGCAGGTCGAGCTCGGCGCCGAGGCGCTGACGAACACGCTGCCCACCGTCGAACCGCCGCCGCTGCCGACCGAGCCCCGCACCCGGACGATGCGCGAGATCGTGCGGCTGGCCACCAACGACAAGCGGTACGGCCTCGGCGCCGTCGCGCTGTTCATCATTCTGGTGCTGCTCGGGCTGGACGGTGCGATCCTGCCGCTGCTCTGGTCGAAGGTGGTCGACGGCATCGGCAACCCGCTGTACCCGGCGATCGGCATCGCGGCGGGCCTGCTGCTGGCGATCCCGACGCTGTATTACACCGGGGCCTGGTTCCCGGAGTGGTGGGTGCGGCAGATGCTGCGGATCAGCCTGCGTCTGGTGCACGGGCAGATCGGCCCGCGGCGGGTCAGCAAGCACACCCCGGCCGAGGTGGTCGCGCAGGGCGGCGACACCGAACGCGTGGTGATGCTCGCCGACAACCTGATCGACAACTTCACCAGCATCATCATGCTCGTGGTGATGACGCTGGCGGCGCAGTCGTTCGTGCCGGGGCTGTTCTTCCTCGGCACGATGCTGCTGTCCGGCCTGGCGGCGACGCTGTTCGGGCCCCGGCTGGAAAAGGCGGCCCGGCGTACGGTGCTGGCCCGCGCGGCGTTCGCGACGTCGCTCGTGTCGTCGCTGTCGGCGGCACGCACGGTCAAGCTGGCCGGCGCGACCGAGCCGGTGCTGAACCACCTGGCGAGCCTGGACGCGACGCGCAGCGACCGGCAGCGCCGGGAGATCTCGATCCAGGTGTGGGCCCGGTCCACGCCGTCGATCGTCAGCGGGCTGCTGCCGATCGCGGCCTGGGCGCTGTACCTGTCCGGGAGCCTGTCGTCGGCCGCGACGCTGATCGCGGTGGCCACGCTCGGCGCCGCCCGCTGGTTCGCCTGGACCACCGCGTCGCTGGTGTCGCAGCTGCCCAGCGCCCGGGTGTGGACCAGGCGCACGGTCGCGATGTCCGGCAAGGCGGAGTATTCCGAGGATGTGCCGGGCGTCGACCTGTCGGCCGGCACCGCCCCCGCGCCGCCGCTCGCGCCGCGCAAGCCGTTGCGCACGCTGGACCTGCGGAACTTCAGCGCGGTCCACGAGAACGGGACGCTGGGCGTGCAGGACGTCGACCTGCGGGTGGAACGCGGCGAGCTGGTCCTCGTGGTCGGCCCGGTCGGGTCCGGCAAGTCGTCGCTGTTGCGGGCCCTGGCCGGGATCGTGCACCACACCGGCGAGCTGAGCTGGAACGGCGAACGGGTGGACGAGCCCGAGGTGTTCCTGCGGCCCAACCAGGTCGGATATGTCGCGCAGCTGCCCCGGGTGCTGTCCGGGACGGTGGCCGACAACATCGAGCTGGGCCACGAGGTCGACGCGGCCGACGCGGTGACGACCGCGCAGCTCGAGCACGACCTGGCCGCGGCCGGCGGGGGGCTGCAGTTGCTGATCGGCCACAAGGGCACCCGGTTGTCCGGCGGTCAGCTGCAGCGGCTGGCGCTGGCCCGGGCGCTGGCGCCGCGCACCGAGCTGCTGATCGCCGACGACGTGTCGTCGGCGCTGGACGTGACGACCGAGCTGGACCTGTGGCACGCGCTGCGCGACCACGGCGTGACGGTCGTCGGGTCCACGTCGAAACGGGCGGCGCTGAGCCAGGCCGACCGGGTGGTCATCCTGATCGGCGGCCGCGTCGAGGACCAGGGCACGTGGGCCGACCTAGAGGACCGGTGGGGGCACCTGGCCGGCTGACAACGTCAGCAGGGTGATCTCGGAGGGCGCGAAGATCCGGAACGGCGGCCCCCAGAATCCGGTGCCCCGGCTCGTGTAGAGCTGGGTGCGCTCGGAGAACCGGGAGAGCCCGGCCAGCGCCGGCTGGTCGAGGCGGACCAGGTAGTGGAACGGCCACATCTGCCCGCCGTGGGTGTGGCCGGAGATCTGCAGGTCCACGCCGTGTTCGACGGCCCCGGCGACCTGGACGGGCTGGTGCGCGAGCAGCAGCACCGGCAGGTCGGGGTCGGCGCCGATCAGCGCCGCCTCGTGGTCGGCGTGGTGGCCGGGGATGCCGGAGCCGGCCGCGGTGCGGTCGTCGACCCCGGCCACCACCAGCGACGATCCGCCGCGCTGCACCAGCACGTGCCGGTTGTGCAGCGCCTCCCAGCCGATCGACGCCATGTACTCCACCCAGCGCTGCGCGCCGCTGAAATACTCGTGGTTGCCGGTCACATACACCCGGGCCAGGGTGGCCTTGATGTCGGCGAGGGGCTCGGTCTGGCGGCGGCGCTGCGCCACCTCGCCGTCGGCGATGTCCCCGGTGTGCGCGACCACGTCGGCGTCGAGGCTGTTCACCACCTCGGCCACGCGGCGCGACCAGGCGGTCCGGTCGATCGGGCCGTAGTGCGTGTCGGTGAGCAGCACCAGCCGCAAGCCGTCGAGCCCGGGACCCAGCCGCGGCACGGTGACGCTCACCCGCCGGACGCGGGGCACTCGTCTCGCTTCGGCGTACCCCCAGGCAAGCAGGACCAACGAGATCACCGCGACCACCAGGGTGGCGATGCGGAAGCGAGCCGGGGAGCCGACCCGCGCCGCCCAGAGCAGCGCGGCGAGGATCTCGCCGAGGATCGACCAGACGAACAGGACCCAGACGACGCCGAGCAGCACGTCGGCGGCGACCGCGACCCGGTCGTTGTGCCGGCGGCCGTGGCCGGAGGCCATCAGCAGCGGGAACGCGGCGAGCGCGACCGCGAAGACCACCGAGCCGGCCACCCGGACGGCGTGCGGCCAGTGGTTGCCGCTCATGATCAGGGTCCACCACGGCACGGCGAACAGCAGCACCAGGATGGCGCCGATCGTCGCCGAGAACCGGAGCACCCGGCCCACGTTCCGGCGGGGCCGGGTTTCGACGGAGTCGGCTGTCACATTTGAAAGAATGCCACTCACATGGGCGCGGCGCCGATCGCGTGGATAACGGTTGCGGGCACGATCAGATCCGCGTCGTCGCGGGTGGCCGCGATCAATACCGCGTTGCGCTCGTCGGTGCCGGTGGCCCAGGCCTGGGCGGCGGCCGGCGCCTTGCCGAACCGCACGTGCCGCGACACCAGCCGGTCCATGCGGGTGGGGCGGTCCAGGTCGGCGTACCAGATCTCGGCCATCAGCGGCGGCACCCGCCGCCAGCGCGGCTCGTCGACCAGCAGATAGTTGCCCTCGCTGATGATCAACCGGGCGGCCGGGTCGATCGGGATCGCGCCCGCTAGCGGTTGCTCGAGCACGCGCTCGAAGCCGGGCGCGTAGATCACGTCGTCCTGGTTCTCGATCAGCCGGCGCAGCAGCGCCGCGTACCCGAGGGCGTCGAACGTGTCCGGATGGCCCTTGCGGTCGCGCAGCCCGAGCCGCTCCAGCTCGACGTCGGCCAGGTGGAAGCCGTCCATCGGCACGTGCGCGACCCAGCCGGCCGGCAGCGCGGCCACCAGTTCCTCGGCGAGCGTCGTCTTCCCGGCGCCCGGCTGGCCGGTGATGCCCAGGATCGCCCGGCGGTCGCCGGTGACGAGGGCCCGCGCCCGCTCGACCAGGTCGTCGAAAGTCATGCAGGCAAGGTACGCGATCTCAGCGCAAAGTCAGACCCAGCCGCAGACCGGTCACGCCCGCCGGGGAGAGCGGCCGCGCGGTCGCCCTGGTCAGCTCCTCGCGCACCACCGGCGGCAGCTCGTCGCCGAGCGTGCGTAGTCGCGGGTAGAGATCGAGCACGTCGCGGTGGGTCAGCGCGCCGACGCCGATCAGCAGGCCGTTGACCGCGCCGGGCGTGCGCTCGAGCTCGGCGCACAGCTCGCGCCGCCACCGGACGTCCTCGACATGGGTGGCGAACTCGCGGGCGATGCGATTTCCCGACGGGTACGCCTCGTCCGGCGCGGCATGCCGGCCCAGGCGCGCCATCGCCGGGGCGAGACGGCACGAGATGCCGAGCAGCCGGCCCAGCTCCGGCACGGTCAGCACGTCCAGCCCCATCGCGCAGGTCTCGCACAACCGGTGGTACGTGCTGGCGTGCACCAGCGACGCCGGCCGCGGGCAGTCGCCGAGCGGCCCGCAGAGCCGGTCCAGGATGATCTCGGCGAGCGTGCCCTCGTGGTCGAAGCGGCCCACCCCGAAATAGGACGCGGGGGCGCTGCGATATCGCGACAGGGCCGCCCGGGTGCTGACGAACCCGTCGGGTTCCACGCTGATGCGTGGCGTGCCGCTGTCGGTGTGCAGGTGAATCAGTCGGAACATCAGCCGCTCCCGGTGGTACTGGTCGTACGTGTCTCGCCGGGGGATACGGCTTTAACAACCAGAGGGTTCAGCCGAACGTGTGGTGAGCGAGACTTTCGGCCTGCCCGGCTTCGAAGATCAGCGCGGGTAGCGTTGGCTCGCGTGACGTTGCCCGTGCTCATGTACCACTCGGTGTCCGCGGGGGGCGGCATGCTCGCCGTGCCGCCACGGCTGCTCGCCGAGCAGTTAAGCGCGCTCCGCGACGCCGGATACGAACTGGTCGGGCTGACCGAGGCCCTGTCCCGTTCCGATGAGGGCGGCCGGCTGCTCGCGGTCACCTTCGACGACGGCTACCGCAATTTCCTGACCGCCGGCCTGCCGGTCCTGCGCGAGACCGGGACCAGGGCCACCCTGTACGCCTCCACCGGTCACCTGGGCGCGCACGCCGACTGGCTGGGCGCGTCCGCCGCCGACTTCGGGCCGATGCTGACCTGGAACGAGCTGGCCGAGGTCGCCGCGTCCGGGATCGTCGAGGTCGGCAACCACAGCCTGGTGCACCACCCGCTCGACGTGCTGCCCCCGGCCCAGCTCCGCCGCGAGATCCTGCGCAGCCACGACGACCTGCAGCAGCGTCTGCAGAGGCCGGTGCGGTCGTTCGCCTATCCGCACGGCTATCACAACCGTCCGGTACGCGATCTCGTCGTCGCCGCGGGTTACGACAACGCGACCGAGGTGGGCCGCCGGTTGCACACGCCGCGCGAGTCCCGCTACGCCGTGCCCCGGTTGCAGCCGACGCCCGCGCACGCGGGATCCGACCTGATCGCGCTCGCCTCGACCGGGGAGCCGGGCCTGGTTCCCAAGGTCAAGCAGGTCGCGCAGCCCGGGTGGCGGCTGGTTCGCCGGGCGGCGCGGCTGGCCGGGAAGAAGCTCACATGAGGCGCCGCGCGTTACTCGGCGTATCGGTGGCCGGTGCGCTCGCCCTCGCCGGCTGCCGGACGTACCGTTCGTCGGCTCCGGTGGCCACCCCGGCGCTCCCGTCCGGCGGCGGACCGGTCCCCTTCACCCCCGGGAAGATCAAACTCGGGGCGTACGTGGACCTCAAAGGTTTGAGTGAGACCGACGCACTCGGCCTGCGCCGCCGCCAGCTCGGCCGGGCGGAGCGGATCGTGCACCGGTACTACTCGTGGACGGACCGGCTGCCGACCACGCTGTCGTACGTGCCGCCGGACAGCACGCTGATGGTCTCGTGGCGCGGGCCGCACTACTCGGTGATCAACGGCGGGTCGGCCGACCAGCTCGTCGCCGCCGCGGCCCGGCAGCTCAAGGCACGCGCCCAGCCCACCCTGCTGCGCTGGGGCTGGGACATGAACCGCGACTTCTACGCGTGGGGCGGCCCCGCGAACCAGAACGACACATCCGGATATGTCCGAGCCTGGCGGCGATTGCGGGAAATATTCGCCAAAGAGGGTGCGGACAACGTCTCCTGGGTGTGGAGCCCGAACTGGAACTCGCACCCCGACCTGGCCTGGAACACGGCGGCGCACTACTACCCGGGCGACGAGTACGTGGACTGGGCGGGCGTCTCCGGCTACGCCGAGGACCAGGCCCCCGGCGATCTTTTCGAGAACTTCTACGACACGTACGCCTCCACCAAGCCGATCATGCTCACCGAGGTCGCCGTGGTGGACCGCGGCGGCGCCAGCAAACCGCAGTGGATCAGCTCGTTACGTGACTGGGTGAAGCAGCGGCCCGCCGTCGGCGCGGTCGTCTGGTTCGACACCGACACCCATCCCGGCTCCACCGAGAAGTGGCGCGTCGACTCCACCCCGGCGTCGCTCGCCGCCTATCGCGCCATGTCGGACGATCCGGCGTTCCGCGGGTGACCGCCGCCCATCGCCTGGCCGGTCCGCGGCACGCCGTGCCGCGGCGACACCCGCTGATCATCGCGTTCGTCGTGCTCGTGATCCTCGGTGCCGGCGGGTTCGAGCTGTGGCGCAGCGTGGCGCACGAGGGGCCACCGGACGTCGCGGCCGCCGGACCCGGCTACTGGGTGTCCACACACGGCAGCGACCGCGCGGCCGGCACCCCGGCCAGCCCGTGGCGCACCATCCAGCACGCGGTGGCGCTTGCCCCGGCCGGGTCGAAGATCTTCGTGCGGGGCGGGAACTACGCGCCGTTCCAGCTCGACCGGGCCGGCCTGACGGTCACCTCGGCGCCCGGGGAGCGGGCCACGATCGTCGGCAGGTCCGGCACGCGCAACGTCGTCACCGTCACCGCCGGCGGCACCACCGTGGCGAACCTGACCGTGCAGGGCTGCGTGCCGAACCCCCGCGCCAACGTCGACATCACCGGCGACGAGGGCAGCGGCATCCGGATCGACCAGACCGGCAAGGTCACCGTGAGTGGCGTGACGGTGCGCGACAGCGACGGCCACAACGCCGCCGGGCTGCCCGTCGGCTGCTACGGCGTGCTGGTCACCGACTCGACGGACGTGCACGTCACGAAGTCCGACGTGTACCACAACGGGGCCGGCATCGTGGTCTCCGGCGGCGGCGGACGCGGCGTGCTGGTCGACGACAACGACGTGCACGACCAGAACGTGATCATCTGGAACAGCGCCGCACCCGACGACGACTTCGGCGGGTACGGGCTGGCCGCCACCTTCGTCAGCGAGTCACCCGGCCCGGTCTTCCGCGGCAACACCGTGCAACGCAACCACGGCGAGTCCAGCGACTACGGCGACGACGGCGGCGGCATGGAGCTCTACGACGCCTCGAACATCACGATCTCGCAGAACACGTTCGAGGCCAACGACGGTGTGATGGAGACCGGCACCTCCGGGCGCAGCGCCTGCGGCGGCACCGTCTTCTCGGACAACAAGGCGATCGGCACCGGCCCCGACTTCGACACCGGGCTGGTGCTGCGCTGCGGCACCGGCATGGTGATCAGCGGCAACACCTTCACCAACATGGCCAAGTTCACGTTCCTGCTGCAGACCGGCGGCGACTTCGCCGGCAAGATCGACGGCACCCGCATCACCGGCAACGAGGTCACCCGCCGGGCGGGCGTCGCGATCTGGCGTCTGCAGTACGCCTCGGCCCAGCCCACCGGCCTGGCGATCGAGCACAACCGGTACGCCGGCCCGGCCACCGGCTTCGCCATCCTGCACGGCGTCTCGAGCGAGGACACCGTCACCTTCGACGGCTGGCGCGCGGCCACCGGCTTCGACGCGGGCTCGTCCGTAAGCGACCCGTAATCGCGTACCGGGCAATCGCCCGTAATGATTCACCCATGGTGACGCTCGTACTGATCGGATTTGTCGGTGGTCTGATCACGGGCATCTCACCCTGCGTACTGCCGGTGCTGCCGGTGGTGTTCATGTCGTCCGGCGGCTCGTCCCGCTCCCGCCGGCCCTTACTGGTGGTGCTCGGGCTGACGCTCAGCTTCAGCGTGTTCACCGTGCTCGGCTCGCTGGTCCTGCGGGCGTTGCCGCTGCCGCAGGACATCATCCGCTGGGCCGGCATCGGCATCCTCGTGGTGCTCGGCATCGGCATGATGATCCCCAAGTTCGAGGCCCTGCTGGAAGCCCCGTTCACCCGGCTCACCCCGTCGCGTGTCCGCGGCCGCGACCGCGGCGGTTTCGTGCTCGGCCTGGCACTCGGCGCGGTCTACGTGCCGTGCGCCGGCCCGGTCCTCGCGACCATCGCGGTGGCCGGCGCGACCGGCCGGTTCGGTCCGTCCACGCTGGCGCTGACCATCGCGTTCGCGGCCGGCACCGCCATCCCGCTGCTGATCTTCGCGCTGGCCGGGTGGCGGGTCACCGACCGGCTCAAGGCGTTCCGCACCCGCCAGCGCGGCATCCGCATCGTGGCCGGCGCGGTGGTCGTCGGGCTCGCGGTGGCGCTGACCTTCAACGTGACCGACGCCGTGCAGAAGGCGATCCCGGACTACACCAGCGCCCTCAACAACAAGATCAACCAGGCCGGCGCGGTGGCGAAGGCGCTCGGCGGCGGCGCGACCGGCGCGCTGGCCGACTGCCAGACCGAGGCCGAGCAGGCACCGCACCCGGTGCTGCAGAACTGCGGGCCGGCACCCCAGCTGACCGGGCTGACCGGATGGCTGAACACGCCCGGGGACGCGCCCGTCGCGACCACCGGCAAGGTCACGCTGGTCGACTTCTGGGCGTACTCGTGCATCAACTGCCTGCGGGCGGCGCCGCACGTGGAGGCGTGGAGCAAGGCGTACGCGGCATCCGGCCTGCAGGTCATCGGCGTGCACACCCCGGAGTACGCGTTCGAGCACGTCGCGTCGAACGTGGCAGCCGGGGCGAAGCGGGCCGGGATCACCTACCCCGTGGCGCTGGACAACAACTACGCCACATGGGACGCGTTCCACAACGACTCCTGGCCGGCCGACTACCTGATCGACGCGACCGGTCAGATCCGCTACGTCGGGGTCGGCGAGGGGGCGTACGGGGAAACCGAGTCCTTGATCCGGCAGTTGCTGACCAGCGCGCACCCCGGGGCGGCGCTGCCGAAGGCGACCGACGTGCCGGACCAGACGCCGACGTCACCGTTCCAGACGCCCGAGACGTACCTGGGTGCCGCCCGTGGGCAGAGCTACCAGGGCGACACCCCGTTGCAGCCGGGGGTGGCGACGTTCACCTTGCCGAAGGAACTCAACGAGGACGCGTTCGGCCTGGGCGGCACGTGGAAGGTGTCGGACGAGTCGATCACCGCGCAGAAGGACGCGGTGATCACCCTGCGGTACACGGCGGACGACATCTATCTGGATCTGAGCGGCACGGGCACGCTGACCGTGACGGTGCAAGGGCAGACGCACACGTACGCCGTGGGGGGCGCCCCGGACATCTACACCGTCCTGCACCGGACCAGCCTCGGGCAGGGCGTCCTGACGGCGAAGTTGTCGCCGGGGTTGAGCGCGTACTCGTTCACGTTCGGTTAGGAGCCGTCCCGGAAAGCGGTGGCCTGGGCGTGGAGGCGCTTCGCTCCTATCGCGTCGGTCCAGCGGGCTATCTCCTCGGCCAGGCGGGTGGCGGCGGGCTCGTCGCCCAGGTCCCGGTACAGGAGCGCCAGCAGCATCTGCTGGGAGAGGGTGCCGGGGACCAGGCCGTTCTTGGCGCCGAGATGGGTGGCTCGTTTCCAGCGCTCGCCGGCGCTTGTCAGGGCGCCGTTGTCCCGGTCGTGGTCGCCGAGGTGGCGCAGGGCCTCGCGGGTGAGCAGGTCGTCGCCTTGCTCGCCGGCTCGTAGCGCGGCCTCGTAGTGTTCGGGGGCGGCGTCCCGCTCGGCCAAGAGGTTGTCGAGGATCAGGCCCAGATACATTCGGGCCCAGCCGTGGCGAGTCGGGTCGGGGGCGTCGTCGGACAGGTCGGTCGCGCGTCGGCGCAGCTGGGCGAGGATGGTGGCGTCCTTGCCGTCGGGGCCGAAGCGGGGTGCTCCGCCGCCGGCCAGTTGGTCGAAGTAGTCGTGCCGCAGGCGGAGGAAGTCCACGTCCCAGCAGCGGCCGGCGCGTTGTTCGGCGATGGACACCCGGTCACCGGCCAGGGCCGTGGCGGCGAACAGGTCACTTTGGAGAGCGACCTCCGCGGCGGTGCGGGCGATTTTCGCTCGGTCGTCATCGGTCGCGTCATTGGCGTGCGCCGCGTCGGCGGCGTCCAGTAGGGACAGTGCTCGCTGCCAGCGGCCCGCTCGCGCCAGGTCCAAGGCCGCGGCGAGTGTCTCGTCGAGATACGTCATGGCGCGGACGGTAGTTATCGGAAAAACTATCCACAAGAAAACTACTTGGGGAGTGCGGGTGCGAGACTCGGCCGATGATCACGTCGCCACCTGGGCCGCGGAGCTCGACTGGCTGGACCCGGTCCGGGAGGCGATCATCGTGCGGCTGACGATCCTCAACCGGCACCTGACACAGGCCCGGCGGGCGGCGCTGGCCGCGGGCGGTCTCGAGCGGTGGCAGTTCAAAATCCTGCTGGGGTTGCGCCGCGGCGGCCCGCCGTACGAGGCGAGCCCCTCCGACCTGGCCGACCGGCTCGGGCTGACGCGCGGGGCGTTGTCGGCCCGGCTGCGCCCGCTGGAGGCCGCCGGGCTGATCGAGCGCAGCGGCGAGACCGAAGACCGGCGGCGCGTCCGGGTGCGGCTGACCGACGCCGGTTACGCCGCGTTCGAACGCCACGCGGGCCGGGAAAGCCGGGACGAGGCGGCTTTGCTCGCGACACTGACCCCGGCCGAACAGCAGACGCTCGCCGACCTGCTGCGCACACTCGTACGGGGAACCGAGGTCTAGCGGTGTCAGCACCGCGGAATGAGCAAGACTTGCGTACGGGCGAGCATTCTGCTGCCGGCGAATTCGATATTTCCTTCGATCGGAGAAGCGGCGAAGGGTGACTCGTGAGCCTGGCAGGTTATGACGTTGTCGTGGTGGGCGCCGGCACCGCCGGATGTGTGGTGGCGGCCCGGCTGGCCGGTGCGGGGGCGCGGGTTCTGCTCACCGAGGCCGGCAACGGCGGGCCACCGGCCGGCGCGGACGTGCCGGCGGCGTTCCCGTCGTTCGTCGGCAGCAGCGCCACCTGGGGAGATGTCACCACCCCGCAGCCGGGCACCGGCACCTCCCCGGCACTGGCCCGGGGCCGCGGTCTCGGCGGTTCGTCCGCCATCAACGGCATGATCTTCGCGCGCGGGCATCACTCCGGTTACGCGGACTGGCCGGTGGGCTGGCGTTTCGACGATCTGCTGCCGTACTTCAAGCGCAGCGAGAACGCGGCCGGTCGCGACCCGGCGGTGCGCGGCGTCGGAGGGCCGCTGACCGTGAGCCCGGCCAGTCCGATGAGGCCGGTGATCCAGGCCGGGCTCAACGCCGCGGTCCGGGCGGGATTCAGCCGCGTCGACGATGTCAGCAGTGGACTCGTCGAAGGCTTCGGACCGGTCGACCTGAACATCGTCGCGGGGCGCCGGCAGAGCGTCGTCGACGCGTACCTCCGGCCGGCCCTGGGTCGCGGCACCATCGACGTGGTCGGTGACGCCGTGGCGCAACGTCTGCTGTTCCACCGGAGCCGCTGCGTCGGCGTGCAATACCGCAAAGGGCTGACCACGGTGACGGTGATGTGCGACATGGTCGTGCTGGCCGCCGGGGCGATCGGAACGCCGCAGCTGCTGCTCCGGTCCGGCGTCGGGCCGCGGCGCGACCTCGGCTCTTACGGCATCGAGACGATCCACGACCTGCCCGGCGTCGGCGCCGGCCTGCAGGACCACCCACTGACCAGCATCGTGTACGAATCGGCGCGTCCCGTCGAGCAGCGGGCGTCCAGCAATCACGCCGAGGCGATCGGTCTCGTCCGCAGTGGTCCGCACCTGATCCAGCTCGTGCTGATGGACTACGCGCGGCGGCTGCCCGGGATCGCCGCGCCCGAACACGGGTTCACCATCGCGGTGGCGGTGATCCGGCCGCACAGCCGGGGAAGCGTACGGCTGGCGGATGCGAACCCGGAGACGCCACCGATCATCGATCCGGCGTATTACCGCGACGAGCGGGACGTGGACGCTGCCGTGGCCGGGCTGCGGATCGCGGAACGCATCGGGAACGAGCATTCATGGCGTAAGGCGACGGTCGCTCCTGGTGACGAAGAGCCGGCCGCCTTCGTACGCCGTACGACCTCCTCTTATTTTCATCCGGTCGGCGGCTGCGCCATCGGTGACGTGGTCGACGAGCGGCTCCGCGTCCGGGGACTGGACGGCATCGTGGTGGCCGACGCATCGGTGATGCCGTCCATCCCGGCCGGAAACCCGCAGGCCACGGTGTACGCGATCGCCGAACGCGCGGCCGAGCTGATCCGGGCGCGTTCGCTGTAACTAAATGTCTGGCGTGCCACATCCTCGAACCGATTTCCGCCGATGCGTGTGGGAACAAGTGCAAGGCACTAGCACAGTTCATCGGAGGAGAACAGGCATGAACAGGCACTTGCGGGTCGGCCGAGTGGCGGTTGCTGTCGCGGCGATGGGTTTGCTGGCCGCGTGCGGCACGAGCGGCAACTCGTCCGGCTCGTCGACCGGGTCGGCCGGCTCATCCGGCAGCGGAGGCGGAAGCACCGCGGCCTCCACCATGATCGGCACCACGAACACCAAGCTCGGCACCGTGCTGACCGGCGCGAACGGCTTCACGCTCTACATGTTCTCCCCGGACACGTCGACAACGTCCATGTGCACCACGGCCGGCGGCTGCTCGTCGCTGTGGCCGCCGGCGGCCGGAACGGGAATGCTGTCCCCCGGCACGACCCTGCCCGGCAAGCTGGGGACGATCACGCGCCCGGACGGGACGACGCAGGTTACGTACCAGAACCACCCGCTGTACACGTACACGAAGGACTCGGCTGCGGGCCAGGTCAACGGTGAGGGTGTGCTGAACATGTGGCATGTGGTTAAGCCGACTACGGCGGCGCTGCCGACTGCGGCGCAGGCGCCGGCGACGACGGCTCCCGCGCCGGCCGGTGGGGGCGGGGTTGGCGGGTACTGATCGACAGTGAGGGCGGCTGCTGGTCGATAGTGAGGGCGGCTGCTGGTCGATAGTGAGGGCGGCTGCTGGTCGATCGTGAGGGCGGCGACTGCTGGTCGACTGTTGCGGCGTCGGCTGCTGGTTGAGAGTGGTGGTAGCGCCCGTTGATCGGCAGCAGCGGAAGTTGGCGACCGCTGGTCGATAGTGACGGCGGCGGCGGCTGGTCGATGGCGATGTCGGAGCGTCCTGACTGACAGCGTAGATGGCTCCTACAGATCGGCGATGACGGGCCTGCGGTAGCCGCGGGCCCGTCTGCCGGTCACCTGTGGACGAACGCGCAAAAATGTCGGTGCCCCCTGCTTGAATTGCCCCCACCCAGGAACCGGGCGGGGGAGGAGGCGGCCCTGCGGCGGTTTTCCAGCGTGTGTTCGCTGCCAGGACCAGGGCGGTGGCGATTGGCGTCATGGGTTGGCTCCGGCTGAGTGCGTGGGCATGCTGCGTATGGCCGGTTGCGGTCGGTGGCTGGTTGCCCTTGGTCGCCATGGCGGCGCGGTCGACGGTGGCGGTAGGTGCCGCCGGCCGGGCGCGGGGGCGGTTGAGGTTCTGCGTGCGCGAGGCGTGGTGGACGGCTCGGTTGTCGGGGTCCGGTTGCGGCTGTAAGAGCGGATGCCGGTGCGCCGACGACGGTAGTACTCCCACTATCCGGGACGGCGTCCCGCGTACCAGGACCGACGTCCACATCGTGAATCCGCGTCCATAGACTGAGATACTTGTCTATTGTGGACGGCGTTTTTCTCCTGCTACGTGGCCTTTGTCCGAGCGCTTTTCGCGAACCGATGTGAACCTTGGAGAGTTATGGTTAGCCAGTGGGCGTAACTCTCCAAGGTCTGCAAATCGTCCATGATGCGAACGGTTAAATCCACATAGTGAGACGGTTCGGCGAGCGTCGCCATCGTCGCAACACAACGGTCGTCTCAGCGTTGCCGGCGCTCGGCACCGGCACTCGGCGCTCGGCACCGGCACTCGGCGCTCGGCACCAGCGCTCGGCCTCGGCACCAGCACTAGCGCTCGGCACCCGGCTCCGGCCCCGGCTCGGCACCAGCGCTCGGCCTCGGCACCAGCACCAGCACCAGCACCAGCGCTCGGCTCCGGCTCCGGCCCCCGCCCCGGCCACGGCAAGGATGCGAAGTACCTCACCGCGGTGCTCGCCTGTGGATGACGACGCAAAAATGTCAGTGGGCCCTGGTTTAATCGACCCCACCCAGGAACCGGGAGGGGGAGGGGGCGGCCAGCGGTGGCTCGGCGCCAGCAGGCTTTGACCCGCGCGCTACCGGGGTAGACGCTGGGTCCGGCAGGGTACGTCAGCTGGGCGATCACGTTGGGTGCCCGACGGCGGTTCCGCGAACACGCTCGGTGCGCGATACCAGCGTCGACGGGCTCGTGGACGCCGCGTCGAGGGGCTTCTGGATGCCGCGTCGGCTGCGCGGTGCCTGCGTCGAGGGGCTTCTGGATGCCGCGTCCGCTGCGCGGTGCCTGCGTCGCGTCGAGGCGCCAGCTTCGAGGGCCTCTTGGACGCCACGTCAGCCGCGCGACGCCAGCCCCCGCCCGCGAGCTCCCGGACACCACGTCACCCGCACGATCACGTCAGGCGCCCGATGATGCGGCCCGCACCGACGCTTCGCCCGTCAGGCCCGCTCGGTTCGCAGGTCGTGGGCGCCGTCCTCGCGCGTCGCCTCGTAGTACAAACGGCGCCCGCCGTCCGGCATCCCGACCACGCTCAAATACCGCAACCCGCCCGGCGCGTGCGGACTCCCCAGCGGCTCACCCCCCGCGGCGACCAGCGAGCCGAAGCTGCCGTCCGCAAGGCGGGTGCCGTGGGCCAGGCCGGTGCGCTCCTCCCAGTTCTCGCCGGCGGTCGCGCGGCCGTCGTACGTCGCGGTGATTTCGTCGCCGTCCACCTGGACCGACGTGACCCGGACACCGCGCGCGTCCCACGAGCCGGGGCGCGGGGCCAGGGCGGTGCCGCGCCACGTCCAGCTGACGCCGTCGGGGCTGGTCGCGTACTCGGTGGTCATCCGGTCGGCGTCGTCCCAGCTGTCCAGCGGGTGGACCGATGCCCACAGGTGCCAGCCGTACGCGTCGTGGAAGAGCACCGGGTCTTTCACGCCGGCCGTCTCGTCCCCGGGCAGCACCGGGACAGGGGTGGCGGTCGCCAGTAACGAAGGCGTGGCGGCCTCCAGCAGCTCGACCCGCCAGTGCTTGGTGCCGGGGGTGGCGGCGCTGACGTACAGGCGCCAGCGGCCCGACGGCGTACGGATCAGGGCTGGTCTTTCCAGTGACTCGGCGCCGAACTGGTCCTTGGAGATCTCGGCGACCGTGGTGAAGTGGACGCCGTCGCGGGAGCGGGCGATCACGTTGGCGATGCCCCGGCCCTCGCCGATCGGCAGGCGCACGCGGTACGCCAGGTAGACGTAGCCGTCGGCGACGATCGAGCTGGGCGCGCCGGACCAGGCCCCGGGCTCGTCCCCGGGCGGCTCCACCACGACGGTGGATCCATCCCAGCGGGGTAACGGCAGCGTCGAGGTTCCGATGGACAAGGCGACTCCGATACGAACATACGAACATACGAACGGGCGAACAGAACATTACATGGTCTATCGGCATGGTGGGTTTTACCGGTCGCTGGCGTGTCGGTCGACCGAGAGCCAGTCGTCGTAGCGGTCGCCGGTCACTTCCTGTAGCAGTTCGATGTCGCCGGCCACCAGCGGCTGCAGCGCCGCTCGCTCGGCCGGCGTGGTCACCGGGCGGCTTCCGGTCTTGCGGTGCAGCAGGGTGAGCAGCGGACCCCGGGCGGCCATCCGGACGGGGACCGGGAAGTGGTGCCCGACGTATCCGCCCCCGCGCAGCAACGTCCGCAACACCCGGTTCAGCCCGTTGTCCTCGACCGTGTACCGGTTGACGTTCTCCTTCGGCACCTCGGTCAGCACGCCGGGGGCGACGCTGAGGAACCGGCAGACGCGGTCCAGCGTGGCGGCCGGGGCGTCGCGCAGGTCCCGGTAGCGCAGCAGCAGCACCTGCTCGCGGGGGAAGTGCCGGTACAGGTGCTGGAGCTGCTCGCCGTAGCGGCCCAGCGAGAGGTAGTGCCAGAACGGCGCCCAGCCCGCGGCCTTGCGGCGTTCCTCGGCGCGGCAGGCGGCCACGAAGTCGGCCTCCGGTTCCAGGCCGGCGTTCCACAGATGCGTCCAGTTGGAGTGCGCGCGGTCGATCGGGTCGCGCAGCAGCACGATCAGGCGCGCCGACGGGATGAGCGCCTTGATGCGTTCGTGAGCTGAGCGATCGTACAGGTAGAAGGGTGTGGCCTCGCCCAGCAGCGTGCCCGGCGGGGCCGGGTCGAACAGGGCCTCGTAGTCCTCCTGGCGGCGCACGTGCTCCTCGTAGGTCTGCACGTCGCCGGGGCCCCCGGTGGCCGGTGGCCGCTCGTGCGACAGGAAGAACTTGGGCTCCTTGACCGACGGCAGGAACAGCCCGGGGTGCGCCACGAGCGCGGCGTGCAGGGCCGTGGTGCCCGCCTTGGGCACCCCGGCGATCAGGAAGTCGGGAAGTGGCATGGTCCCTCCAGAGGCATAGCCTACAGGATTAGTAGACTATGGCGGCCACCTCACGAGGGGGAGCGCCGCCGCCACCAGAATGCCCGGCGAAAGCGTTTGCATTCGCACGCGGCGCATTCGGATCCCGGCCGGTAATGCTCGTGGGCGCGGTAGGTATGGCCGCAGACACAGAGCGCTTCCTCTTTGTTCATCGCTTCACCAACGGTAAGGCCGTACGAAAGCTACGGCTGTGGACGGGCCATTGCTCCGGGAGCCGGATCACGCGGATCTTACATTTCTCGATTTCGACCGCAAATAGCGACCGATAGGTAATGCCGAGGTGACTCCGCGTAGTGGCATTTTGTTTATGCGAGATCACCCGTGTGATTCTCGGCGCACCCGGATGCCGATTGATTGACGTGAACTTGCCTGCGCATGTGACTTTCCATCGGCCATTGTGCTTTAACTCACGACAATTATCCGGCACCGACCTGCTGTCGGAAATCCGCTTATCCGACGCTTCCATTGTGAAATTCCCACGACCATTCGTCTGGCCGCTTTGTCCATCTTCCTCCCTAAACTTCCGCGCCACAAGCAACTTAAGGTGCCGCACCGACCTCAGCGCGTGATCATCTTGTCCGCCCGGACGACCAGTAATTCCGCGAATCAATCAATTGACCGTCCGTAGTGGCGAGATACGTTGATCAGGAGAGGCTGACGATCACCACCTCGCCGGAGGAAACGCGGAGCACGCCCCCCGTAATGCCGGAAAGGAACCGACACAATGGAGTTTCCGACGCCCGCTGGCCCGACGGAGGGTAGCGGCGGTCCGTCACCATCTGTAAGCGTTGTCATTCCGGCGCTGAATGAGGAAAAGAACCTGCCGTACGTCTTCGCGAAGCTGCCGGCGGGCATCAGCGAGGTCGTGCTCGTCGATGGCGGGTCGGTCGACCGCACCGTCGAGGTGGCCCGTGAGCTGCGACCCGACATCGTGGTCGTGCAACAGACCCGCACCGGCAAGGGCAACGCGCTCGCCTGCGGGTTTCGCGCCAGCCGCGGCGACATCATCGTCATGATCGATGCCGACGGCTCGACCGACCCGGCCGAGATTCCACTCTTCGTGCGGAAACTGGTCGCCGGCGATGACTTCGTGAAGGGATCGCGGTTCTCCCACGGCGGGCACAGCGACGACATCACGCGGCTGCGCAAGCTCGGCAACGACGGGCTGAACGTGGTGGTCAACGTACTGTTCCGGACGCACTTCACGGACCTCTGTTACGGCTACAACGCGTTCTGGCGCTCGGTGGTACCGACCCTCGACCTCCCGGACACGCGGCTGCCGCGACCGGCCGGCGGCGCCAAGCTCTGGGGCGACGGCTTCGAGGTCGAAACGATGATCAACATCCGGGCCGCGGTGGACGGGATGCGGGTCGGCGAGGTCGGCAGCGTCGAGCACCGGCGCATCCACGGCGTCACCAACCTCAACACCTTCCGCGACGGCGTACGGGTGCTGCGCACGATCCTCAGCGAGTACGCGCGGATGCGCCGGATGCGCCGCGTGGTGGTCAACCCGGAGCCGTACGGCAAGCACCGCGACGACGACCTCAAACCGCTGCGCGCGCGGACCTTCAAGGACTGATCGATGCCCGCCACCCCACAACCGCGCACCTCGATCGTCATCCCGACGCACTCGGAACAGCGCTGGAACTCCCTGGTCCGGACCGTGTCCACGGCGAAGGCGCAGACCTACCGCGCCGAGCAGATCGTGGTGGTCGTCGACCACAACACCCCGTTCTTCCACCGCATCCGCCGCGACCTGCCGGGCGTCACCGTGCTGGAGAACCGCTACGGCCAGGGCGTCTCCGGCAACCGCAACACCGGCGCCCTGCACGTCACCACCCCGATCGTCGCGTTCCTGGACGACGACATCGCCGCCGACGAGCACTGGCTGGCCCGGCTGATCGCCCCGTTCGCCGACCCGGACGTGGTCGGCACCGGCGGCTGGATCGAACCCGCCTGGGAGGTGCGACGCCCCCGGTGGATGCCCGACGAGTTCCTCTGGGCGGTCGGCGGCTCCTACGCGGGCATGCCCACCGTCACCTCGCCGATCCGCAACGTCTGGTCGGCGAGCATGGTCGTCCGCCGCGACGTGTTCACCGCCGTCGGCGGGTTCCGGGTCGGCTTCGGCAAGCTCGGCGGCGTCAACCGCCCCGAGGACACCGAGCTGTGCATCCGGATGAGCGCGTTCAAGGGCGGCCACTGGATGTACGTGCCGGACGCGGTGATCCGCCACGAGGTGCCGGCCAGCCGGTCCACCTTCAGTTATTTCGTACGCCGGTGCTACGCCGAAGGCCGCGGGAAGGTGCAGATGGCCGGACTGCACGAGGGCGGCGAGACACTCGGTGCCGAACGGGACTACCTGTGGTCGCTGCCCAAGGCGATGCTCCGCAACCTCGGCACCGGCCGGCTGCGGCAGGCCGGCGGCGTGTTCGCCGGGGTCGTCGCGGCCGGATTCGGCGGCGTGGTGGAGACCGTCGCGTCGCGCCGGGCGGGCCGGCCCGAGCTGGAGGCGGTGCGATGAGCGCCGAGACCGTACGCGCCGGGACCGGCGTTCTCCCGGCCGCGGTACTCGACATCGAACTGTCCGCGCCGCTGCCCACCGTGCCCGCGCAGTCCGGCGGCCGGCGGGTCGCGCAGGTGTGGGCGCTGGTGCGGTTGTTCGGCGAGCCGGTCGGGAGCGTGCTGGTGGACGTGCCCGAGCAGGGGTTGCTGCCGATCGAGTTCGCGGCCGCGATCGACGCGGAGCTCGGCGAGGTGCTGCGGCCCCGGCTGGGTGGTCCGATTCCGGTACGGGGTCTGGTCGTCACCCGCGAACCCGCGTTCCTGGCACGCCGTCGCGAGGTGCTGGCCAGCGCGCCGCCCATCACCGTGGTGGTCTGCACCCGGGAACGGCCGGCCGCCCTCGCCGTCTGCCTGTCCAGCCTGGTCGCCCAGCGCTACCCGGACTTCCGGGTGCTGGTGGTCGACAACGCGCCGGTCACCGGCGCCACCGAGCAGGTCGTGCGGGGTTTCCCCACGGTCGGCTACCTGGTGGAGCCGCGGGCCGGGCTCTCGTTCGCGCGCAACGCGGCCGTCCGCGCCGCCCCCGGCGAGATCCTGGCCTGGATCGACGACGACGAGGTCGCGGACCCGGACTGGCTGGCCGAGATCGCCCGCGCGCTGGACGAGCACCCGGCCGCCGACGTGGTGTCCGGGGTCATCGTGCCGGCCGAGCTGGAAACCCCCGCTCAACTGTGGTTCGAGCAGTTCGGCGGGCACAGCAAGGGTCGCGGGTTCCGGCCGGCGGTGTTCAGCCCGGACACCGCGCACCTGCAGAGCCCGCTGTATCCGCTGCCGCCGTTCGGGGCGGGCGCGAACATGACGTTTCGGCCCGGGGTGCTCGAGCGCATCGGGATGTTCGACACGGCGCTCGGGGCGGGCACGCCGGCCATGGGGTCGGAGGACACGCTCGCGTTCACCAAGGTACTGCTCGGCGGCGGCACGATCGCGTATCAGCCCACCGCCGTCACCCATCACTATCACCGGCGCGACCTCGAAGGATTGCGCCGCCAGATGGTGGGGTACGGGACGGGACTCGTGGCGGCGTACACCAGCCTGGTCTTGTCCCGGCCGGCACTGATCTGGAGTCTGCTGAGGCTGGCGCCCGCGGCGTTGCGGGACATGACGGCCAAGGACAGCACGCGAACCGCGACGTTGCGCGACGACTTCCCGCGGGAGCTGCTGTCGGCGAATCGGCGCGGGATGCTCGCCGGGCCGCGCGCCTACGTGAAGGGCCGCCGGCAGGCGCGCGCCAAGGTCTGAATCGGAGGGGCAGATCTACATGCGACAAAGCTCTACCGGCAGGCCGTCGACCGCCGAGGCGGACACGACCCTGCGGCTGGACGCGGCCGACCCGGAGAAGACGGCCACGCTGCCGCTGGCGGACAAGGACGTGACCGCCTCGCTCGAAGTGGGCGAGCGGACCGCGGTCATCCCGGCCACGCCCGTCGACGAGCCGGTCACCCGGGCCCTGCCCGCACCGCCGGACGTCGGCCGGACCACCGAGGTGCCCGCCCCGCTCTCCGATCACCGGCCCGAGTTCGCGCTGGTGGGCGTGCTCGCCGCGGGTGCCGGGATCGCCGGCCTGGTGGCGCGCCAGGACACCGTACAGCTGGTCCTGGAATTGGTGTTCGCGGTGTTCGGGCCCGGCGCGGCTCTGATGTCGGTCGCCAACGTGCGCAGCCGGCTGCTGTCCTGGGCGCTGGCGGTGCTCGGGAGCCTGACGGCGGTGACGGGTGCCGCGGTGCTGAGCCTGTGGACGCACACGTGGCAGCCGTTCGCCGTCATCGCGGTGCTGGCCGCGGGCACGCTGATCGGCTCGGGGCTGCAGTTCGCCCGGCTCAGCCGCGCGGGCGTCCCGGTGATCCTCGGCCGCACCGGACCGCCGCACCGCAACGTGGACAACGGCCGGCTGCTGGCCACCATCCCGTTCGTGACGCTGGCCGCCGGGCTCGGCCTGTGGATCGTCTCGCTGGCCCGGCTGCAACCCGGGCAGGTCGGCGTGTACGGGTTCACGTCGTCGCTCGGCGTGCCGTTCGTCGTCGGCGTGATCCTGCTGCTCATCGGGTTCGCCGTCGAGGTGGTCGGACGCGCCCGGCCCTGGGTGCTGACCGGCGTCCTGGTCGCGGTGCCGGTGATCATGCAGGCCACGGTGCCGCTGCTGGACGGCACCGTCGAGTACGCCTGGACGTACAAACACATCGGCGTGGTCGACCTGCTGCGCGACAACGGGCACCTGCTCGCCTCGAACGACATCTACCAGCAGTGGCCCGGGTTCTTCGCGGTCGTGGCGATGCTGTCGCACGTGTCCGGGCTGGACGCGCTGTCGTTCGCGGCCTGGTCGCAGCTGTTCTTCACGCTGGTGAACTCGCTGCTGACGGCGGCGCTGCTGCGGCAGTTCACCCGGGACCGGCGGGTGCTGGCCCTGGGCGTGCTGCTCATGCAGATCACCATGTGGGTCGACATCGCGTACTTCTCGCCGCAGGCCTTCGTGTATCCGCTGATGCTCGGCTTCTGGGTGATCGTGCTGCGCTGGCTGCTGGTGACCCCGCCGGCGTTCACCGGCCGGTTCTGGCGGTTCCGGGGCTGGGTGCTGCGCGGGATGCCGGACATGCCGGACGTCGCCCCGCGCGCCCGGATGTGGGCCGGCCTGGGCGCCACCGCGGTGTTCGCCGCGATCACCGTGTCGCATCAGCTCAGCCCGTTCATGATGCTGGTGCCGGTGGTCGTGTTCGCGCTGCTCGGGGTGTTGCGGCCGCGGTGGCTGGCGGGCGCGCTGATCCTCGTGGTGGTCGCGTTCGTGGCGCCGCGGCTCGCCTCGGTGGACAGCCAGTACAGCATCTTCTCGCTGGACGTCCTGGCCAACGCGGAAGGCAACGCGAACAGCTGGGGCACGCCGGAGCAGGCGTTCTCCGCCGAGGTGTCGCGGGTGCTGGCGATCGGCGTGTGGCTCGCGGCGCTCGGCGCGGTGTTCCTGGCCCGTAAACGGCTGGGCCGGGTCGCGTTGCCGGCGTTGCTCGCGTTCCTGCCGTTGACCACGCTGATCGCCGGGAACTACGGCGGCGAGGCGATCTACCGGGTGTTCGCGTTCTCGATCCCGTTCGTGGCGCTGCTGGTCGGCACGATCTGGGTGGGCTTGATCCGCCGGGTCCGCGACCGCTGGGGTGTGCCCGCGATGCTGGCGTCCGGGGCGCTGCTGGCGGCCATCATGCTCGCCGGGCTGCAAGGGCTTCAGGGCCAGGTGTACGTGCATCAGATGAGCGCCACCGACATCGACGCGGCGGAGTATTTCTACGCGCACGCGCGGCCCGATTCGGGTCTGGTGCTGGTCGCCCCGAACTTCCCGACGAAGCTGACCGCCAACTACGGGTCGTTCAACCGGGGCCACGTCGACGTGGACATCGCGCTGGTGGGGGACCCGGAGTTCACCGGCTCGCTGAGCGCCGCCCGCCTGCCCGACATCGAGTCATATATCCGGAATCTGCACTATGAC
Organism: Actinoplanes sp. TBRC 11911; assembly: GCF_012933445.1. Taxonomy (GTDB): domain Bacteria; phylum Actinomycetota; class Actinomycetes; order Mycobacteriales; family Micromonosporaceae; genus Actinoplanes. Next base: position 58,024 of record NZ_JABBNC010000039.1, on the reverse strand, counting down.
ACGAACTACCTGGTGGTCAGCCAGGCGATGGCCCGGTACACGGACTACTTCGGCACCGAGCCGCCGGGCACGATGGCGGCCCTGGACTCGGCGATGCGCGCGTCCCCGGACTGGCACGTCTTCTACCAGGCCCCGGGCGTCACCATCTTCCAGCTCACCGGAGACGCCCCGGCCGCCAACTAGCCGGACGTCGTCCGGACCGCCACGCAGCAGCCGGCCGGCAGCGGGGACGGCAGCGCCTCGTGGGTGGGGTCGCCGTCGGTCATGCCCTTGACGAAATTCAGGGCGATGTCGCAGATCAGCGGGCCGTGCCGGGCGGTCAGGGCATGGAACGGGCAGTTGTCCAGGGCGATCAGGTCGCCGTCGGGGCGGGGCTCGAAACCGAGGGCGGCCAGGTCGCCGACGGCGTGCTCGGCGCCCAGGCGGTGCGCGGCCGCGCGCGGATCCTCCTGGCGCAGGTAGGCCTCGGCCAGCACGTCGGCGATCAAGGCGTCGCGGCGCTCCGGGATCGTCACCATGACGTCGGCGGCGCCCTCGTAGACCTTCGGGGTGCGGCCGCGGCCGCGGGGGCCGGCCGGCGCCTCGTACCGCGCGGTCAGCAGGCCGGCGTCGACCAGCTTGTCCAGGTGGAAGGCGGCCAGGCCGCGGGTGACGCCGGTGGCGCCGGCCGCCTCCTCGCGGCCGACCGGGTGGTCCTGGCGCCGCACGTAGTCGAACAAGGCGCGGCGTGAGGGATCCACCAGTGTCGCCACGGTGTCCCAGCGGTCCGGCATGTGCGCAGAATATCACCAACGAGCGCTATTGAAATTGCTCCCGCAAAAGGTGCACGATGACGCTGTCCGAGCCGACCCCGAGGAGCCCCCCGATGACGATTCAGGCCGAACGTGTGGTGCCCGACGAGCCGGTGGGGCTCGACAGCCCCGGCCGCACGGCCGAGCGGGTGACCGCCGAGCAGGGCGTCCGAGACCTGGGGGCGGCGGAGCGTGCCGCGGCCGCCTTCCTGGAGGCGCTCGGGCTGGACGTCACGTCCGAGTCGCTGGCCGAGACGCCCGGGCGGATGGCGCGGGCCTACGCCGAGTTACTCACGCCGCGTGACTTCGCGCTGACCACGTTCCCCAACGACGAGGGCTACGACGAGCTCGTGGTGGCCCGGTCGATCCCGATCCGGTCGGTGTGCGAGCACCACCTGCTGCCGTTCGTCGGCGTGGCGCACGTGGGCTACCTGCCCGGCGAGCGCATCCTCGGGCTGTCGAAGCTGGCCCGGGTGGTCGAGCTGTTCGCGCAGCGTGCGCAGGTGCAGGAACGCCTCACCAAGCAGGTGGCGGGCTGGCTGGACACCCATCTGTCGCCGCGCGGCGTGGGTGTGGTCATCGAGGCCGAGCACATGTGCATGACGCTGCGCGGGGTGCAGGCGGTCGGGTCGCGCACGGTCACCTCGACCCTGCTCGGCGCGGTGCGCGAGGACGCGCGTACCAGGGCCGAGTTCCTGTCGATCGCCGGCCTGGGCGGCGTCAAGGCCTGACGGCCATTGAGAGAGGTGTCACTTCCGGCCGGGGTCCCCGGACTTCTGGATCTTGGTCGATTAGCTTGGTCGATTGACGCCAGGTGTGCGCGGTAAACGGCCGCACCGTCAGTGGCGGGGTCCTTCCCACAAGGAACGGGCTCCGCCATTTCGCTGTCCGGACGCCGGGCAACCGATCCGCAACCGGCGCTTTCCTCCGCTGCCGGGTCGCAGCGCCGATGGTGGCTGCGCTTCCGGAACCGCGCGGCGTCAGGAGAAAAAGTGCTCACGTTCACCAGCCCGGCCCCCCTCGACTACTGGGCGCTCGGACTCGCCGAACCCACCATCCTGGTCGCCGACGACGACGAGCAGACCCGCGACGTCATCGCCGTCAAGCTTCAGGCCGCGGGCTTCCACGCGATCACCACGGACAACGGCAGGTCCGCGCTGCGGATGATCCAGTCCGAGCAGCCCGACATGGTGATCCTCGACGTGGTGATGCCCGGGATGGACGGCCTCAGCGTCTGCTACGAGCTGCAGTCGTCGGCGCAGACCGCGCGGATCCCGGTGCTCATGCTCAGCGGGCTCGACCGGCAGGTCGACATCGACCTCGGGCGCACCGTGGGCGCCGACGACTACATGGTCAAGCCGTTCCACCCGGCCGAGCTCCTGCGCCGGGTCCGCAAGCTGCTCAGCTAGACCGCAGAAAGGCGATCAAGGCGTTCCGGTACGCCTCGACGGACGTCAGATCGACGTACTCGTCCGGCCCGTGCTGACCGTTGCCGCCCGGCCCGCAGATCACCGTGTCCACCCCGGCCGCGTGGTAGTGGCGGCTGTCCGAGGCGCCGTGCTTGCGCATCGTGGTGCCCGGGCCGCCCGCCCCGGTCAGCGCCGCCCGCAACGAGGCCAGCAACGGGTTGTCCGGGGACGTCTCGTGCGGCTGGCCCAGCGCCGCCACCTCGGCCGGCAGCCCCGCCACCGCGCTGAGATGATCGGCGACCTGCGACGGCGTACGACCGTGGAAGTCGGTGTCGCCCGGCGGGAAACGAATGTCCAGGAACGCCGTGGCGGACGCCGGAACCTGGTTCGTGGCGGTGTTCGGCGTCTCGACGCGGGCCACGTTCACGGTCGTGGTCCACGCCTCGGCCGCCGGCACCGGGTATCGCCGCATCAGCCGGTCGATGCCGGCGATCAGCGTGAGCAGCGCGTTCGACCCCAGCCACGGGTACGCGGCGTGGGCGGCGCTCCCGGAGGCGGTCAGCATCGCCATGCAGATCCCCTTGGACGCGGTCACCACCCGCAGGTCGCTGTACTCGCCGATGACCACGAAACCGGCCCGCACCCCGGCGGCGATCTGGTGCGCGGTGCCGTCGAACCCGCCCACCTCCTCGTCGGTGACCAGCTGCAACGCGACCGGATAGCCGAGCGTGCCGGCGGTGGCCCGGAACGCGTCGACCATCGCCAGCGCGGCGGCCTTCATGTCCTGGGTGCCGCGCCCGTAGAGCCGGTCGCCGTCGCGCCGGGCCGCGAACTGGGCCGGGGCGCCCGGCACCACGTCCAGGTGCGCGTTCAGGATCACCCGGAACGGGCCGTCCCCGGCGTGCACCAGCGCGCTGGGCTTGCCGTTGGAGGAGTACCGGCGTACCGGGAAGTCGGTCCCGATCTCGGCCAGGACGAAATCGAGAGCGCGCGCCAGATCGGCCGGCCGGTCGGACGTGGAGGGGATCGCGACTAACGCCGCGAGCCGGTCTTCGTACGAGCTCACCGGCCCTCCAGCAGCGGCGTCGACCTCTTCCAGGGCGGGCCGCCGGAGTCCTTGCGGCGGCGGGCCATGCCGGACAGCGCCTCCAGGACGACCCGGTTGCCGAGCATCGCGGTGATCTCGGCGTGGTCGAACGGCGGCGACACCTCGACGATGTCCATCCCGACGACCGGCAGCTCGTGACAGATCCGGGAGACCGCGTCGAGCAGCTGGCGGGCGGTGAGGCCACCCGGCTCGGGGGTGCCGGTACCGGGCGCGTGGCCGGGATCGCAGACGTCGATGTCGACCGACAGGAAAACCCCGTCGCAGTCGTCCAGGGCGATCTCGAAGGCCCGGTTCAGCACCGCGTCCAGGCCTTTCTCGACGATCTCGCTCATGTGGAACGAGTTCATGCCCTGCTCGGCCATCCAGTGCAGGACGTCCGGGCCGGGCCAGTAGCCGCGCAGCCCCACCTGCAGGAACCGGTCGCCGCGCACCGCACCGGACTCGATCAGCCGGCGCATCGGCTGGCCGTGCCCGTACAGCGAGCCGAACTCGATGTCGCCGGTGTCGGCGTGCGCGTCGAAATGGATGACCGAGATCCGGCCGGCGCCGTGCTGCGACGCGACGCCGGTGACGTCCGGCCAGGTGACCGTGTGGTCGCCGCCCAGGATCAGCGGGATCGCACCGTTACGCGCGACCGTTCCCACGGCCTCCTCGATCGTGGCGACACTGCGCTGGATCTCGCCGCTGTACACCTCGAGATCGCCGGCGTCCTTGACCGTCAGGTCCTCGCCGAGGGCATCGACGCGCATCGCCAGGTGCGGCCGGGAACCGTCGTGCGGCAGGTAGTCGGTACCGCGGATGACCTGCGGTCCGAAGCGGGCGCCGGGGCGGTGTGAGGTGCCGCCGTCGAACGGCGCGCCGAGGATGACCACGTCCGCGTCGGCGTAGGTGGACGCGTCATCGAGGGAACATCGGGGCACGCCGAGGAACGTGTAATCAGGGCCATACATGCTCACGCGCGCACCCTACAGCGTTTGTCCCGCACGGCGGCCGGGTACCGCGACCCCCATGCAGACGCTGGCCGGCCGCTATCAACTCGTCCGCCGTATCGGGGTGGGTGGCATGTCCGAGGTCTGGCAGGGCCACGACCGGGTGCTGGACCGCCCGGTGGCCGTCAAGATCATGGCACCGGCGGTGGAGGGCACGCTCGGCGAGGCCGGGGTGGACCTGATTCGCACCGAGGCCCGCTCGGCCGCGCGCCTCGCGCACCCGAACGTGGCCGGCGTGCACGATTTCGGGACCTCCCGGGGCGCCTGTCACGACGTCCCGTACATCGTGATGGAGCTGGTGGACGGGCAGACGCTCAGCACGCACCTGCGGGCCGGGCCGCTGGACTGGCGGATCGCGGCCCGGATCGGCGCGGAGGTGGCGGCGGCGCTCGCGGCCGCGCACGCCGAGCAGGTCGTGCACCGCGACATCAAGCCGGCCAACATCATGCTGACCCCGGCCGGCGCGAAGGTGCTCGACTTCGGCATCGCGGCCGCGATCGGCGCCCGCGACCCCGACCCGGACGGGATGGTGATGGGCGCGCCGGCCTACGTCGCCCCGGAACGTTTCGAGGGCAGCCCGGCCACCCCGGCGGCCGACATGTTCGCCCTCGGCACCCTGCTCTACCAGTGCCTGTCCGGGCGGCTGCCGTGGCGCGCCGAGACTCCGACGGGGATGGTGCGGGCCGCGTGCAACGAGGAACCGGACCCGCTGCCGCCCATCGACGATCTCGCGCCGGAGGTGGCCGCGCTGTGCCGGCTCTGCCTGAACCGGCATCCGGACGACCGGCCCACCGCGCTGGTCGCGGCGCTGGTGCTGGCCGAAGCGGTGGACGCCCGCGTCTACGTGCCGATGGGCGGCATCGAGCCGGCGCCCATGGCGGAGTGGATCGACGCGCCCACCGGCCGCGCTAACCCCGATCGGCGGGCATCAGAACGCAGATGGTGATGTCGGTGCCGACGACGGTCACCATGTCGCTGGTGAACGCCGTCCCGGCCAGCGTCGTGTCCCAGCTGCTCAACACCCGGACCGCGCGCGAGATCGCCGGCCGTGACCTGCTCGGCCTGGACCAGAGCACCCCGATGCTCTAGACAAGTAAGTTCTAACCGTGGTGGTAGGCGGCGAGTGACCTGGTCGCGGTGTGGCCAGTGGCGCGGTGGTGCCAGAGCTGAGGCGCTGTGGTGATCCGTGCGCGGCTGGGCGGTCCCGCTATGTGGACACTGCGGTCACATCATGGATTTTTGTGAACCTTGGAGAGTTGCGCCCACATGCGAGCCATAAACTCTCCAAGGTTCACATTCGGCCGGAGAAGTCTGGCGGGCGAAAGCCTCGTTATGTGACAAAAATATTCTCCACAATGGACGTCAGTCCCGCATCGTGGACGGTGGGTCCATGATGCGGGCGCGGTCTCAGCAGGCGGTCGCCTGTCTCACGGAATGGAAGCGCCGCGAGGCCGCGCGCTGAGCCCGCCCGTCCGGTGGCCCAGCCGATCTCACAAATTTCAGGAAATGTCTGATATGCGAGAGGGGGTGGCGGGGGGCTGGCGGACGGACGGCGATCAGATCGTTGATCGCCTGCGGCCGCTGACTCGCCTGCGGCCACTGACTCGGCTTAGGACTTACTCGTCTAACCGCTGCGGGGCACCACCACGACCGGCCGGCGCGCCCGCCGGATCAGCCGGGACGACACCCCGCCGAGCAGCACCCGCCGGGTCGGGCCGTAACCGCGGGAGCCGCAGTACAGCACGTCCACGTCGTCGAGGTCGGCGAGCGTGTGCACCACGTCACCGTCCGGGATCCGCCAGTCCACCGCCACGTCCGGGACGGCGGCCGCGGCGTTCGCCAGCGCCTGCTCGTACGTTTCCCGGGCCGTCTCCAGGAACGCCCGCTCGCTGTCGCGCCAGAACGGCGTCGGCATGTCCCCGGCCGCCACGACGGTGTAGAGCCGGATCGGCGAACCGGTGCGCCGGGCGAGCGTCGCCGCCTCCGCCAGCGCCGCCCGGCCGTCCGGGGTGTCCACGTACGCCACGCCGATCCGCCCCTGCGACAGCTCGGGCATCGTGGGCGGTGCCACCGCGATCGGGCACGAGCTGCCGGACAGCAACCGGTGCGCGGTGCTGCCCGCGAACAGCCGTTCCTTCGGCGCGTCCCGGCCCGAGCCGACCACGATGACGGTCGCCTTCACCTCCTCGGCCAGGTCGTGCAGGCCGTGCGCGGCCGACGACGAGGCGACCATGCGGGTCTCCACGTCACAGACGGCGCCGGCCACCACGGCACGGGCCTGGTCGAGCAGCCGCTGCGCGGCGCGGTGCCGGTCGGCGACCCATTCGGCGTCCACCCGGCCCGAGCCGACCGCGGCCGGCGCCGGATGCACGATGGCGATCAGCAGCGGCGCGTCCAGCTTCTCGGCCATCCAGCGCCCGAGCGTCAGGGCGCCCTCCCCGGGGACGCCCACCAGCACCGGCCCGGTCATCGTTGCTCCTCCTTCGCCCAGCCCGGAGTCGACTGCGGCCCGTTGCGGATCCGCGAGTTCCGGTACCCGTAGAACGCGTAGATCAAGATGCCGATCGCGAGCCACACGGCGAACCGCACCCACGTCTCCCAGGGCAGGTCGCTCATCAGGTAGACGGCGAACGCCACCCCGATGATCGGCAGCACCGGCGACCACGGCACGCGGTACGGCCGCGGCATTTCCGGGCGGGTCCGCCGCAGCACTATCACCCCTATGTTGACCAGCACGAACGCGAACAGCGTACCGATGTTCACCAGCTCCACGATGGTGCCCAGCGGAACCAGCGCCGCCAGAATCGAGATCAGCACCCCCAGCCCGATGGTGAGCTTCGCCGGGGTCCCGTACCGCTGGTTGACCTCGGCCAGGCGGATCGGCATCAGGCCGTCGCGGCACATCGCGAAGAAGATGCGGGTCTGGCCGTACAGGATGACCAGCACCACGCTGGTGATGGCGACAACCGCACCGAGCGCGAGGATGGCCGCCGCCCAGCTGATCCCGGCGCCCTCGTCCAGGGCCGTGGCCAGCGGGGCGTCGCTGCCCTCCATCTGCGCCGGCGAGGCGATGCCGAGCGCGCCCACCGTGGTCAGCACGTAGAAGACCGTGCAGATGATCAGCGAGCCGATGATCGCCAGCGGCAGGTCGCGCTCCGGCTTGCGCGCCTCCTCGCTGCCGGTGGAGACCGCGTCGAACCCGATGTAGGCGAAGAAGATGATCGCCGCGGCCGAGGTCACCCCGTCCACGCCGGCCGGGGCGAACGGGGTGAAGTTGCCGGTGCCGAAGTTGGCGAACGCGACCACGATGAAGAACAACAGCACCACGAGCTTGATACCGACCATGACCAGGTTGACCCGCGCGCTCTCGGTCACCCCGCGAACCAGCAGGAACGTGATGGCCAGGACGACGAAGACGGCGGGCAGGTTGAAGACGCCGCCCTCGGACGGGGACTTCGAGATCGCGTCCGGGAGGCTGAAGCCGAACGCGGCGTCCAGGAACGCGTTGAGGTTGCCGCCCCAGCCGACCGCGATGCCGGCCACCGACACCCCGTACTCGAGGATGAGGTCCCAGCCGATGATCCACGCGACGATCTCGCCCAGCGTCGCGTACGTGTAGGTGTACGCGCTGCCGGAGACCGGGATCGACGAGGCCAGCTCCGCGTAGGACAACGCGGAGAAGGTGCACGCCACCGCGGCCAGGACGAAGGAGAGGATGACCGCGGGACCGGCGATGCCGGCACCCTTGCCGATCACCACGAAGATGCCGGTGCCGATGATCGCGCCGACGCCCATGGCGGTCAGCTGGGTGGCCCCGACCGCCTTCTTGAGCCCGTGTCCTTCCTCGGCCGTCTCGGTGATGAGTGATCGGACGTCGCGCACCGCGAAGATGCCGGGCCGTCCCGAGGTCGTGGTCATAGTCCCGCCCACCCTTCCTTGGATTGGCAACCACCAATGTCAAGATGGGCAGCTTCCGGGGATTCGCGCAACCGCTGGGAGCAGATTGGGCAGAGCCTGCCCAAGGTTGCCGACTCGGTTCTGCAAGTTGCACGCACCGGGTGTCCGTCGTCGTGCCGAAACCCCGCGACGGTCCTCGTCAGTCGTTGTACGGTGAGCGGAACGGGCAAATCGGAGGGCCGGATGGGCGAGGCGGTGATGACCACGCGACGTCAGGCCGACGGCGCGATCGTCATCGACGTGCGCGGATCGCTCGACGCCGCCACGGTCGGCGCGCTGCGCGAGACGCTGCTGAGCACGCTGACCAAGGAGCGGCCGGTCACGCTGGTCGTCGACCTGACCTACGTCACCTTCATGGACTCGCAGGGCATCGGCACGCTGGTCACCGGCCACAACGCGGCGCGCGAGACCGGCACCCGCTTCATCCTGCGCAACCCCAGCGACTTCGTGCACAGCCAGCTGCGCGTCACCGGCCTCACCGAGATGTTCGGCCTCCCCCCGGCCGCGTCGCCGAACCAGACCTACAGCTCGTAGCAGCTTTCCGCTAGTTTGAGGAGGCCCGGTTCCATCCTCAGCCGGCCAGCGCCTGCGGGGAGGCGGGGAGCTCCGGGAAACGCGCCTGCCACAACGCGCGCAGCCGCGCCGGGAGCCACAGACTCGCCCAGATCCGGCGCAGGACTTCGCCATCGAGCCAGCGGGCTAGATCATCCGCGGATGCGGCCTGGTTCAGGACCGTTTGATACATGACCTGAAGGTCGCCGGGGTCGTCCAGGTCATAGGCGCCGTCACCGGACCAGTCCAGCGACCGGTCGAGAGTCACGGTGCCACGCACCGGACCATGAAGATCGGCCAGGCTCGTCGCGACCGCGTAGCGCCGCTGGTCGGCGTACCGCGAACCTGGCGGCGCCCCATTCACCCTCGCCATTTTCCCTACCTCCCACCTCTGATCCTACGCAGCGTGGCGGGTGAAGCGGCCGGCGGTGAGAGCGTTCAACGGCTTTTCCGGGGCGCGCCGCGGCGGTGCGGCGGATATCGTGCGGGGATGGAGCCGGTGGCGGGCGCGTGGTGCGACGGCTCGCAGCTCTGCTTCCGGCTGGCTGACCACGATCAAAAGCTTGCTTCGGTACGCCTGGTGTCCGCGCTCGCCGGGCGCCCCGAGTTCTCGTTCGACGCCGCCGGGCGCCGGTGGGAGCTGCGGATCCCGCGCCCGGACGCGGGTCGTCTCGAGTACAAGCTGGAGCTGACCGGCCGCGACGGTCGTGCCGAGACGGTCGTGGACCCGGGCAATCCGCGGCGCGCGCCCGGGCCGTTCGGCGACGCGTCGGTGCTCTGGTGCCCGGACTATCGCGAACCCGACTGGCTGCACCTGCCCCCGGCCGGCGGCGACTGGCACGCGCTGACCGTGCCCATCCCGGCCGTGCGCGCCGAGCTCGACGTGCGGGTCTGGTCGCCGGACACGCCCACCGACCGGATCGTGGTGGCGCACGACGGGCCGGACTACCAGCAGTACGCGTCGCTCGGGCGGTATGCGGCGGCGTCGATAGCCGCCGGGCGGGTGCCACCGTTCCACCTCGTCCTGTTGCCCGCAGGCAGCCGGAACGAGTGGTACGCGGCGTCCCCGGCGTACGGGAAAGGTCTGGGGTCGGAGGTCTTGCCCAAGCTGGCGGGGGAGCTGGGCAGCGGGCGGCCGGTGATCGGGGTGGGCGCGAGCCTGGGGGCGCTGGCGATGCTGCACGCGCAACGCAAGCGACCGGCGGCGTTCGGCGCGCTGTTCCTGCAGTCGGGCAGCTTCTTCCAGCCGCGCTACGACGCGCAGGAGTCGTGGTTCGGGCGCTACCAGCGGATCGTGCGGTTCGTCGGGCGGGTGGTGCGCGCGAGCGACGGGCCGCCGGTGCCGGTGACGATGACCTGCGGGACGGTCGAGGAGAACCTGGCGAACAACCGGGCGATGGCGGCCGCGCTGCGCGAGCAGGGATATCCGCTGACGTTCGTGGCGAACCGGGACGCGCACACCTGGATCGGCTGGCGCGACGCCCTCGATCCACATCTGACGTCGTTGATGCAGAGAGTGTGGCCGTAGGTTTTTTGGGGAGGCGCTGTGGCGGACGTCGAACACACCATCGGATTGTTGCTGGGCACCGAGGACGACTGGCCGCGGGCGTACGAGGCCCTGCTGCGCCGGCTCGGCGTGGTGACCGGCCCGGACGGCAAGTCGCACCGGGTCAACTCGGTGCGGGTCACCATCGAACCGTTCAACCTGCGCGACAAACCCCAGCACGACCTGGTCATCGACCGGCTCGCGTACTGGTACTACCACCCGCGCGAGTGGCTCAAGAAGATCGCGCTGATGGACGACGTGTACCTGCTGAACAGCCCGTTCACGTTCCAGTCGATGGAGAAGCACGCGGCCTACTGCGCGATGATGCGGCTCGGTCTCAAGGTGCCCAAGACGGTGCTGGTGCCGTACAAGAATCCCTTGGACAACAGCCGGTACGCCTACACGTCCGCCCGCTACAACCAGTCCTTCGACCTGTCCTCGACGGCCGCCCAGGTCGGGTACCCGATGTTCATGAAGCCGTACGACGGCGGCGCGTGGGTCGGGGTGTCGAAGATCCGCAACGAGGACGAGCTGCACGCGGCCTACGACGCCTCCGGCGAGCGCCTGATGCACCTGCAGGCGTCGGTCGAGGACTACGACGTGTTCGCGCGGTCGCTGACCATCGGGCCGGAGACCATGGTGATGAAGTTCCGCCCCGAACAACCCATGCATTCCCGGTACGAGGTGGCGCACGACTTCCTGTCCGCGGGCACCGGCGACGAGGTGGTGACGATCTCGCGGCTGGTGAACGCGTTCTTCCGCTGGGAGTTCAACTCGTGCGAGTCCCTGGTCCGCGGCGACGACGTGCACCCGATCGACTACGCGAACGCGTGCCCGGACGTGGCCATGACCTCGCTGCACTACTACTTCCCGTGGGCGATGGCCGCGCTGCTGCGCTGGACGGTGTTCTGCGTGGTGACCGGCCGGCGGCCGCGGCTCGACACGGACACCAGCGCATATTTCGCGATCGGTGACGACCCGTCGCTGTCGTACGCCGAGAAGCTGGCCGGCTACCGCAAGCTGGCCGACGACTACTTCGAGGTGCAGGAGTACGAGGAGTTCCGGGCGCGGCACCTCGCACACGTCGACGAGATGGTCTTCGACTGGGTCAACTCGGAGGGGTTCCGGTCGTTGCTGCGCGAAACGGTCCGCGCCATGTACCCGGTGCACGAGCACGAGAAGTTCCTGGCCCATTTCGGCGGCTTGATGGACGCCTGGGTGCGCGACAACTCCTGATCCGGGTTTTGTCGGACCCCCGGCATAGGGTCGCAGGGTGCGGATCCGGATCGAGGGACACGACCTGCCCGGTGCGCGGCCCGGGGCGGCCGCTGATGCGCTGCGCCTCGCGAACGTGCACGTCGGGGTGCAGCGTAAGGCCGAGGTCGTCGAGCTGGTGCCGGTCTCGGCCGCGTCGGCGACCTGGGAGCTCGAGGTGCCCGGGCGTGAGGTGGACGGGCTGCTCGACGTCGGCGGGCCCTGGGTGCACGGCCGGCCCGGCGCCCGCTTCCTGTATCTGAGCTGGGGAAATGTCGACGGCGAGAGCTTCTCGATGTTCCGGCGGGCCAAGCTGATGTTCGGTGAGGTGCCGACCGCGCTGCTGCGCGGCGCGTACGACGGCGCGGGCGTGCTGGTCGGCGTGCTCGGGCTCACCGACGCGTCCGGCGCTCCGGTCTGCGCCCGCGTGCGGCCGCGGTGGGAGCTGCGATGACGACGCTGGCCAGGGCAGCCTCGGTGCGGGTGCTGCACGGGTTCGCCGGGCGCGACGGCCGGCTGCACCTGTGGGCCGAGACGGATGCGCCGGGCGAGCCGGGGCGCGGGTGGCATCCGTTCGCGCTGCCGGCGTCGTCGCTGCCCGCCGGGGATCACGCCGGCCAGGCGCAGCTGCTGCTGCCCTCGACCAGTGCCGGGCCGATCCCGTCGCCGCATCTCGGCTTGCGCGAGCGGCGCGGCACGCCCCGGCTGCGGTCCTGGCAGGTGCCCTCGGTGGTGGTGCCGTTCGTCGACGACGACCTGGTGGACGAGTTCGACGGCCGGGCCGGAGTGACCGTGTCGTGGCTGGGTGAGCTGTGCGCGTTCGCCGCCGACCTGGTGCGGCGGGGGCGGGTGCTGCCCGCCGTCGACCCGGGCAAGCCGGCCGCCCGCTGGCGCCCGGTGATCACCGGGTTCGACGCGGTGGCGCGTGCCGACCTGGTCCGGCGCATGCCGGCCGCGTGCCGGGCCGACCGGACCACGGCCGGGCTGCCCGCCGAGGACATCGTCGCGGTGGCGCTCGACCGGCTCGTCGACGGGCTGGTCCGCACCCGGCTCGCCGAGCGGGGCGTGCAGATCGGAGACGGCTGGCTGGCGTCGCTGACCGGCGATCCGGAGTTCACCGCGGCGCCGGCGCTGGCCGACGAGCTGGCCGACCGGCTGGACGCCTGGTTCGCCGACGCGGTCTCGGGTGCGGCGGTGCGGTTGTGTTTCCGGTTGAGTCATCTGGACGAGCTGGAGGTGGACGAGCCGGACGCTCTTTCGGACAAACCGGGGCTTAGTGCCAGCGGCGATCGGAAGGACGCCTGGCTGCTCGAATTCCTGCTGCAAGCCGTGGACGAGCCGAGCGCGCTGGTCACCGCCGCCGACATCTGGCAGGACCGGTACGCCCCGCTGCGCCGCTGGACCAGGCACCCGCAGGAACGGCTGCTCGGCGGGCTGGGCCGGGCCGCCCGGCTCTACCCCGACCTGGACGCGGCGCTGCGCGGGCCCCGGCCGGTCGACATGATCCTGGACACCGAACAGGCGCATCGCTTCCTGGCCCAGGCCGGGCTGCTCGAGGAGGCCGGGTACGGCGTGCTGCTGCCGGCCTGGTGGAAGGACCGGCCCAGCCTCGGGCTCGCGCTGAACGTGCGCAACCGTGACGTGATCAGCCCGGTGCTGCGCGACCGCGCCGCCGACCTCGCGCACCTCGTCGACTACGACTGGGGGCTCGCCCTCGGCGGCCGGGCGCTCACCGAGGCCGAGCTGGGTGACCTGTCGCGGGCCAAGGTGCCGCTGGTCCGGATGCGCGGGCGCTGGGTCTGGCTGGACGCCGAGCGGCTCGACGCGGGACTGCGGTTCCTGTCCCGCGGCGGCGGCACCATGACCGCGGGGGACGCGCTGCGCACGATCCGGCTGCTGCCGCCCGAGGAACTGCCGCTGCCGGTCACGTCGACCGGCGGCGAGGGCTGGCTGGCCGACCTGCTCGCCGGGGAGTCCGAGCAGCGCCTGGAACTGCTCGACTCGCCGGCCGGTTTCCGGGGCGAGCTACGGGCGTACCAACGCAGGGGTTTCTCCTGGCTGGCCTTCATGGACGGGCTCGGGCTGGGCGCCTGCCTCGCGGACGACATGGGACTGGGCAAGACCGTCCAGCTCCTGGCGCTGCTGCTGCACCGCCGGGACGGTCCGGCGTTGCTGATCGCGCCGCTGTCGGTGCTCGGCAACTGGCAGCGTGAGGCGGCCCGGTTCGCGCCCTCGCTGCGGGTGGCGGTGTTGCACGGCACCGAGCGGCCCGCGTTCGCCGACGCGGACGTGGTGCTGACGACGTACCAGACGGCCACCCGCTACGCCGACGACCTGGCCGCGGTCTCGTGGGACCGGGTGGTGCTCGATGAGGCGCAACATGTCAAGAACAGCGCGAGCGGCGCGGCCAAGGCGGTGCGGCGATTCCGGGCCCGCTCCCGGATCGCGCTGACCGGCACCCCGGTGGAGAACAGGCTCGCCGAGCTGTGGTCCATTCTCGACTTCCTCAACCCGGGGGTGCTGGCGTCGGCGCACACGTTCCGGGCCCGGTTCTCGGTGCCGATCGAGCGCTACGAGGACGAGGACGCCGCGTTCCGGCTGCGCCAGGCGACCCGGCCGTTCCTGCTGCGCCGGGTGAAATCCGACCCGATCGTCATCGACGACCTGCCGGACAAACGGCACGTGCGCCATCTGTGCGGGCTCACCGGCGAACAGAGCACGCTGTACAAGGCGGTCCTCGACGAGATGACCGACCGGCTCGGCGAGAGCCACGACAAGTTCCGCAAGGGCATCGTGCTGTCCGCGATGACCAAGCTGAAGCAGGTGTGCGTGCATCCCGCGCTGCTGCTCGGCGACGGGTCGCCGCTGCCCGGCCGGTCCGGCAAGCTGGAACGCCTCGAGGAGATCGTGGACAGCGCGCTCGCCGACGGGGAGAGCGTGCTGGCGTTCACCCAGTTCGCCACGTTCGGACGGCTTCTGACACCCCATCTGGCGGCCCGCTTCGGCGTGCCGGTGCGCTTTCTGCACGGCGGCGTCTCCCGTACGCGCCGGGACGCGCTCGTCGAGGAGTTCCAGTCGTCCGGGCGGCCCGGGATCTTCGTGCTGTCGCTGAAAGCGGGCGGCACCGGGCTGAACCTGACCGCGGCCAACCACGTCGTGCACGTGGACCGCTGGTGGAACCCGGCGACCGAGGCGCAGGCCACCGACCGCGCGTTCCGGATCGGACAGCAGCGCGACGTGCGGGTGCACACGCTGATCTGCCTCGGCACCCTGGAGGAACGCATCGACCGGTTGCTGGCCGACAAGGGCACGCTCGCCGAGCGGGTGGTCGGCAACGGCGAGGGCTGGCTGACCGCACTGTCCACCACCGAGCTGCGCGACCTGCTCAGCCTGGCGCCGGAGGCCATCGTTGACTGACTTCTCGCTCGCCTTCCTCGGCACGTTCGAGTCGTTGCGGCTGGGCCCGACCTTCGCCCGCGGCCGCCGCGACGAACGGGCCGGGCACGTCCGCAGCCTCACCATCTCGACCAGCCTGGTGGTGGCGCAGGTGCGCGGCCCGGACGATCCCCGGGCGTTCCGCTCCCGGATAGCGGTGCGCGCCTTCGGGGCGTCGGACTGGGCGCGGGTCGAGGAGGCGCTGGTGGCCGAGGCGCGGTACACGGCGGACCTGCTGGCCGGCCGGATGCCGCCCGGGATCAACGCGGTGTTCGCCGGGGCCGGGTTGAGCCTGGTGCCGTTGTCGCTGGACGAGGTGGCGATGGACTGCACGTGCGAGCGCTGGCCGATGCCGTGCATCCACCTGGCGGCCACGACGTACGCGCTGGTGCGGAGCTTCGAGGAGGATCCGTTCGGCGCGTTCGCGTGGCGCGGCCGCACCCGAGACGAGCTGCTGAACCAATTGCGGGAATTGCGCGGCGTGCGCGCGGTCGAGGCCACCGACGCGACGTCCGCACGCGGCGATGCGACCTTACGCGGCGATGCGGCCTCACGCGGCGATGCGACCTTGCGCGGCGATGCGGCCTCACGCGGCGATGCGACCTTGCGCGGCGACGTTGCCTCGGGCGCGTCGCGGGCGAGCGGCCCGTCCGGTGCTTTCGATGATTCCTCGGCGGATTCCATCGGCCTTGGGGATATATCCGTTTTTTGGGGAGAAATCGGCAAAGAAGCGGCGCTGGTTGCTCCGGTCGGGAGCCGGCCGGGGTCGGCCCTGCGGCCGGACGCTTTGCTCGACCAGCTCGATCCGCCGCCGCTGGCGCACGAGGGCCGACCGATCGTCGAGCTGCTGCGCGCCGCCTACCGCGCCCTGCCCGAGGAAGGGCGCGAAGGGTAGCGGGCGCCAGGAGGGCTTTCCGGCCCGTTCGCGGCCGTGCGCGCGCCCACCAACGCCGCGGGTACCGTGCCGCGGCGCTTGGGTGGGTGGTTCCCGGCGGTTTGTGCCTGGAGAGCTGAGCCGTGCCTCCGTCGGTCGGGTGTCTGTTCTTCCACGATCGGAGTACACGATCCGAAACCGGCTCATCACCATCGGTGTTCATGGTCTGCTGACCCCGGCATAAACCTTTTGTCAAGAGAAGGTGTGACATGAACCGAATTACCCGGACGCTGATGATGTCGGGCCTTGGTCTGGCCGCCACGCTGACGCTAGGTGTCGGCCACGCCTCCGCGGCCCCGACCACGGGTCAGGGGACGTCTTCGCCGAGCATCAGTGCCAACCGGCACGACGATGATGATGACGACTACGACTTCAAGCGCTGGTACCGCGACCGCGACGACTGCCGCGACGACGGCCGGCGCGGCGAGCGGCGGGGCTGGTGGGAGGACTACTACTGCGACCCCGACCGCACCCGGCACGGCTTCCGCTGGGCGCTCATGGTGCAGTACGACGACGACCATGACGGTCGCGGTGGCCGCCACGACCGCGACCACGATGACGACGACGACTGACGATCGCTGAACCGGACGAGCCACGCCGAGCAGGCGTGGCTCGTTCCGCGTCTCACCAGTCGGTCGGCTCGTAGTCCTTCAGGAACACGCCGTACAGATCCTCGCCCTGCTCTCCCCGCACGATCGGGTCGTAGACGCGGGCGGCACCGTCCACCAGGTCCAGCGGCGCGTGGAAGCCCTCGTCGGCCAGCCGCAACTTGGTCGGGTGCGGGCGCTCGTCGGTGATCCAGCCGGTGTCCACGCTGGTCATCAGGATGCCGTCGGTGAACAGCTCGGCGGCGCTGGTGCGGGTCAGCATGTTCAGCGACGCCTTCGCCATGTTCGTGTGCGGGTGCCCGGCGCCCTTGTAGCCACGCTTGAAGATCCCCTCCATGGCGGACACGTTCACCACGTACCGGCGGGGGAATTTCGACGCCGTCATCGCCGCGCGCAGGCGGCTGACCAGCAGGAACGGCGCCGTGACGTTGCACAGCTGCACCTCGAGCATCTCCAGCGCGCCGACCTCGTGCACGAAGTCGCTCCAGCTGTTGGTGGGGGCGGTGTCCGGCACCAGGCCGCCCGCGTCGATCGTCACCGAACGGGCGGTCAGCGCCATCTCGGTGACCTGCTGCGGGCTCAGGTCCAGCGCGCCCGTGGTGAGGACCGCGGCGGGGGAGTCGCCCGCCGTGCCGAAGTATTCGAGTTCCGGCAGCGGCCCGCCGGGGAGTGCCGAATGCTCGGCCGCGGCGATCGAGGCGTACGAACCGGGGGAGCGACGGACCGTCTGCGCCGCGTTGTTGATCAGGATGTCCAGCGGTCCGCGCGCGGCGACGGAGTCGGCGAGCGCGACCACCTGGGCCGGGTCGCGCAGGTCGATGCCCACCACGCGCAGGCGATGCAGCCAGTCGGCGCTGTCCGGCATGGCGGTGAAGCGGCGGACCGCGTCGTGCGGGAACCGGGTGGTCACGGTCAGGTCGGCGCCGTCGCGCAGCAGCCGCAGCGCGATGTACATGCCGATCTTCGCGCGGCCGCCGGTGAGCAGCGCCCGGCGCCCGGTGAGGTCGGTGCGGGCGTCGCGGCGGGCGTGGTTGATCGCCGCGCAGGACGGGCAGAGCTGGTGGTAGAAGGCGTCCACCACGGTGTAGCGCTGCTTGCACACGTAGCAGCCCCGGGCCTGGCGCAGCGTGCCCGCCGTCGCCCCGCGCACGGCGCTGACCAGCGGAATGCCGGCGGTCTCGTCGTCGATGCGGCCCGGCGCGCCGGTCGCGGTCGCCTCGGTCACCTCGCGGTCGGCGGCCAGGATCGCGTCCCGGCGCTCGCGGCGCCGCCGCATCTTCACGGTCTTGAACAGCCCGGCGGTGGCCCGGCGCACCGCGACCGCGTCCGGATGCTCGGGCGGCAGATTCTCGACCTCGGCCAGCACTTGTAGGCAGAGCGCCAGTCGCTCCGCGTCCACCCCACTCATGGGGGGCACTTTACGGACGTGCCACGGGCAGGGCGTCAACCGTGTCGTGCAACGCCTGGATGAGGGCGTCCGCGAGGGGGCGGTGGCGGCCCGGCGCGGTGACGATGCCGATGAAACGCGACGGGCAGGGCGCGGCGAGCGGCACCATGGCCAGGCCGCCCTGGTCGGCGGTGAGCGCCACCTGCGGGATCATGCTGATGCCGACGCCGGCCCGCACCAGGGACTGGGCGAAGATGTAGTCGCTGCCGCGGCAGGCGGTGCGGGGCTCGAAACCGGCCATCGCCGCGTAGTGCGCCAGCAGCTCGTCGATCGACAGGCAGCCGTGCACCCAGCGCTCGCCGGCCAGCTCGGCGATCGTCAGCACGTCGCGGCCGGCGAACGGGTGTCCCGCGGGCAGCACGATCCACATCGGGTCGTCGAGCAGCGGGGTCCAGGCGAGCCCGGTTCGGTCCCCCGGGCGTACGGGGGGAGGACCGTCGAAGTGATAGGCGATCGCCAGATCGGCGTCGCCGTTGCGGACCAGCGGCAGGCTGTCCGCCGGCTCCTTCTCGAAGACCGTGAGGTCGACGGCCGGCCGTTCCGTGTTGAAGCGGGTGAGCGCGGCCGGTAACAGGCGCTGGCCGCCGCTGGTGAACGTCGCCACGGTGAGGCTCTCGGTGTGTGACGACGTGAGCCGGGCGATCTCGCGCTCGGCGTTGGCCAGCTCGGCGGTGATCGCGTCGCCGGCCCCCACCAGCACCCGCCCGGCCTCGGTGAGATCGACACCCCGGGTGGTGCGCCGGACCACCGGCGTGCCGAGGCTGCGTTCCAGGGCGCTGATCTGCTGCGAGACCGCGGACGGGGTCAGCCGCAGGGAGGTGGCGGCCTGGTTGAAGCTGCCGAGGCGGGCGACTTCGCGCAGGACGGCCAGCCGGCGTACGTCGATCATCAGTTTTCCTTACGACGGATTCACAAAGTCAGCACTACCGCTTACTACCGTAGGTGGCCAGGCTGAGCTTGTGAATCGACGCGCGTGGCTTCTCTTCCTCCTGGTCTCGGTGCTCTGGGGCATCCCGTACTTCCTGATCAAGATCGCCATCGATGACATGTCGCCGGTGTTCGTGGTCTGGGGGCGCGTTTTCATCGCGGCTCTGGTGCTGATCCCGGTGGCGGCGACGCGCGGCACGTTGCGGCGGTTACGCGGGCGGCTCGGCACCATCGCGATCCTCGGCGTGGTGCACATCGTCGTCCCGTTCACGCTGATCACCTACGGCGAGACGCACATCTCGTCGTCGCTGACCGGGCTGCTGATCGCGGTCGAGCCGGTGGTGATCGCGTTGCTGCTGATCCGCACCGAACCGCTGAGCCGGGTGCGCATCGCCGGGCTGGTCGTGGGCTTCGCCGGCGTCGCGGTGCTCGTCGGCCTGGACGTCTCGGGCGACAAGTACGGGCTGCTGGGCGCCGCGATGGTGCTGGCCGCGGCGGTCAGTTACGGGGTGGCGACGATTCTGGTGCAGCGCAAGGCCGCGGACATCCCGCCGGAGGCCCTGGCCGGCGGCACCACCACCGTCGCGACCGTCGTGCTGCTGCCGTTCGCGCTGTTTAACCTGCCGGACGCGGGCAAGGTCGGGGCGAACGGGTGGGCGTCGCTGGTCGCGCTCGGTGTGCTCTGCACCGCTGTCGCGCTGCTCGCCTTCTACGGCCTGATCGCGCTCGCCGGATCGAACAAGGCAGGCCTGGTGACGTACATGAATCCGGTCGTGGCCGTGCTGCTCGGTGTGCTGGTGCTGGACGAGAGCGTGGGGGTGAGCACGATCGCCGGGTTCCTGCTGGTGCTGGCCGGCTGCTGGCTGTCCACCCGGCCGGAGAGGCCCCGGCGGGCCGCCGGCGAGCTGGTCGCGGCGGCCCCCGGTCGTCTCACGCCTGGGGGGTGAAGAGCACCTTCCCGGTACGCCCGTCCTTGCCCGCGTCCTGCAGAGCCTCGCGATACGCGCTCAGCGGGTAGGTGGCCTCGACATCGACCTTGAGCGTGCCGTCCGCGACCAGCGAGGCCAGCTCGGTGTAGACCCGCACGAGCTCGGCCCGCGGGGTCTGCTCGACCCACCGGATGATGTAGAAGCCGCGCTGCCGGACGTCGCGGTAGAACAGGTCCGGGTACGGGATCGTCTGCGACTCGCCGGTCACCGCGCTGAACGAGACGACGGTGCCGCCGTTCTCCAGCGCCGGCAGCAGCTTGCTCAGATCCGGTGCGCCGCCGTCGTAGATGACCCGGAGCTTCGTCTCGCCGATCCGCGCGGCCAGGTCGTCGCCGTCGACCAGCACGATGTCGGCGTGGACCCGGGCGGCCGCGCTCTCGCTGCGGACGACGGCGAGCACCTTGAGGCCGGCCCGCTTCGCCAGCGCGATCAGGTTCTGCCCGACGCCCGAGTTGGCCACGGTCAGCCCCACCCAGTCGCCCGGCCGGAGGGTGACGTAGTCATGCAGCAGCGCGTACGCCGTGGCCGGGTTCACCGCGAGCATCGCGAGCTGGATGGGGTCGGCGTCCGGCACCGCGACGACCTTGGCGGCCGGCACGACGACCTCGCTCGCCCAGGTGCCGTGCACGAAGGTGGGCAGCACGATCACGCGCCGGCCGACCAGGCTCCGGTCGGCCTGGCTGCCGGCGGCCACCACCCGGCCGGTGCCCTCGGCGCCGAGCTGGTTGGGCACCTTCGGGTAGACCCCGAACCAGCCGAGCATGAACAGCTGGTCGGCCGGGTTGATCGGGGCGGCGTCGATGGCGACACGTACGTCGTCGTCGCCGAGGGTCAGGTCGTAGTCCTTTTCGAGGACCGGATCCCCGCCGACGGCGGGAAGGATCAAGCGGCTCATCGCCGGCTCCTTGCTCTGTCCGAGTACGTCGTCGCCACTCTAAGACGATCGGTCACTTTGACGGGGCGAAGGTGAGATGAATGACTTTTAGACGGTCGGTCGTTTTGCGCCTAGACTGCCTCGCATGGCGCAACGCAGTCTCCGCGACGCGCTGCTGAACGCGGCCGCCTCGGAGTTCCACGAGAAGGGCTACTCGGCCACCGGGGTCGCGGGCATCGCCGCCCGCGCCGGCGCGCCGAAGGGCTCGTTCTACAACCATTTCCCCAGCAAGGACGACCTCGGCGTGCTGGTCGTCGAGGCGTACGCGCGCAGCCGCCGGGCCGAGATCCTGATGGAGCCCGGCGCCGACCCGATCGACGCGCTGCGGCGCCACTTCACCTGGCTGCGCGACGACCTCGGCGGCGACGAGTACACACGCGGCTGCCTGCTCGGCAACTTCGGCGGCGAGGTGGGCCGCACCGGCACGAAGGTCGACGACGCGGTGCGCGAATCGTTCGACCAATGGTTCGCCGCCATCACGTACGCCGTGCGCCGCGCCGCCGAGGAGAACCTGCTGCCGGAGGGCACCGACCCGGACGCGGCCGCGCGCTTCCTCGGCAGTTCCTGGGAGGGTGCCGTGCTGCTCGCGAAGGTCACCGGCAGCCCGGCCCCGGTGGAGGACTTCCTCGCCATCGCCTTCCCGCGGGTCCTCGGGCACCCTTTCGCCGTGCCGCCGGCCTAGACAGCGGATCATTGCGGGCATGCAGACATTTGATGTGGTCGTGATCGGCGCCGGGCCTGGCGGGGAGGTCGCCGCGGGTCGTCTCGCGGAGGCGGGCCTGGACGTGGCGATCGTGGAGGCCGACAAGGTCGGGGGCGAGTGCTCGTTCTACGCCTGCATACCGTCGAAGGCCATGCTGCGGCCCGGCGAGCTGCTGACCGAGGCGCGCCGGACCCCCGGCGTACGGGAAGCGGTGTCCGGAAAGCTGGACGTGCGCGCCGTGCTGGACCGGCGCGACGATCTCATCGGGCACCTCGACGACAGCGGCCAGCTGCCCTGGCTCGAGGAGCGCGGCGTGACGCTGGTGCGCGGCTGGGGCCGGCTCGCGGGCGACAAGCGGGTCGAGGTCGGCGACGAGATCCTGGAGGCGCGCCGCGCGGTCATCCTGGCCGGCGGCACCCGGGCCGCGATCCCGCCGATCGACGGGCTGGCGGAGTCCCGCCCGTGGACCAACCGCGAGGCCACCACCAGCCAGGAGATCCCCGAGTCGCTGGTCATCATCGGCGGCGGGGTGGTCGGCGTGGAGATGGCCCAGGCGTACACGTCGTTAGGATCGCGGGTCATCCTGGTCGAGGGCGAGCACCGGCTGCTGCACCGGGAGGAGCCGTTCGCCTGCGAGCAGGTCACCGAGTCGCTGACCGAGCAGGGCGCGGACATCCGCACCGGGCAGTCCGCGGTGGCCGTGCGGCGCGACGGCGACAAGGTCGAGGTGACGCTCAAGGACGGGAGCACGGCCACCGCGGCCGAGGTGCTGATCGCGGCCGGGCGGACGCCGCTGAGCAAGGATCTGGGCCTGGACACCGACGGCTTCATCGAGGTCGACGACCGGATGCGGGTGCCCGGCTCGGACTGGCTCTACGTGATCGGCGACCTGAACGGCCGGGCGCTGTTCACGCACATGGCGAAGTACCAGGCCGCGATCGCCGCCGGCGACATCCTGGGCCGCGACATGGTGGCCGCGCACCCGGCCGACGGGCTCGGCGCACCGCGGGTGATCTTCAGCGAGCCGCAGGTCGCCGCCGTCGGATACACCGCGGCGCGGGCCGCCGAGGCCGGTCGCAACGTGCGCTCGGTGGACATCGCGACCGAGGGCAACGCGGGCGGCGCCTTCTTCGGCAACCCGCGCGGGACGACCCGGTTCATCGTCGACGAGGACCGCGGCGTGCTGGTCGGGGCGACCTTCACCGGCACCGACGTGTCCGACTTCCTGCAGGCCGCGACCATCGCCATCGTCGGTGAGGTGCCGATCACCCGCCTGCGCCACGCGATCCCGCCGTTCCCGACCCGCAGCGAGATCTGGCTCTACCTCTTCAACGCCCTGGGAATCTAGATCACACCCGGGTACGCCCCAGGGAGTCTCCCTGGGGCGATGGGCCGGGCCGGTGCGCCAAGGTGGGTTCATGGACCTGAAGCTTGAGATCGTCGTACTGCCCGTCTCGGACGTGGACCGCGCCAAGGAGTTCTGGGCCGGCCTCGGCTGCCGCGAGGACGCCGACTTCACCGCAGGTGACGGGCTGCGCGTCGTGCAGATGACGCCGCCCGGGTCGCTGACCTCGATCATCTTCGGCACCGCGATCACCGATGCCGCGCCCGGCTCGAACCAGGGCACCCAGTTCGTGGTGGACGACATCATGGCGGCGCACGACGAGCTGGCGGCCAAGGGCGTCAAGGTCAGCGAGGTCTTCCACGACGCGGGCGGCGTCTTCCACCACGGCGGCACCACCGCCCGGGTGGCCGGACCCAGCCCGGACCGTTCCTCGTACGGCTCGTTCCTGTCCTTCGAGGACCCGGACGGCAACGGGTTCGTGATCCAGGAGGTCACGAACCGGCTGCCGGGCCGGGTCAACGAAGTGATCTACCGTTCGGTCGGCGACCTGGAATCGGCGCTGCGCGACGCCGAGGCCGCGCACGGCAAGCACGAGCAGGAGACCGGCCAGCCCGATGCGAACTGGCCGGCCTGGTACGCCCGGTACATGGCCAAGGCCACCGGGGTCGACCCCGCCTAGAGGATGCCGCGCTCCACGGCCAGGCTGCGCAGCCAGGTGCCGTCGTTGTTGGTGGCGCCGGTGCCCATCAGGACCTGGTCGAAGCCGTTGCCGTCGTTGTCGTCGGTGTAGCAGACCGTGACCTCCGACCACGGCGACACGGCGACCTGGAACTGGTCCTGCCGGCCGGTCGTGGTCTGGGTCAGGGTCTGCGCGGCCAGCCGGCCGGTCGTGGTGCCGTCGGTGTTGAAGCCGCGCAGCCAGCCGTCCTGGCTGGCGGTCCAGCCCACCACCGAGACACCCACGTCGTCGACGCCGACTACCGGAGAGGCCGCGCCGGTGGTCGTTGAGGCCTGCACCTCGTTGTGCCGGCCGGCGCCCGCCGGGGTGAACGAGCGCGTCCACACGCCCGCGGTCCCGGTGTGGTCGGACTCCCAGGCCACCGTGAAGTCCCCGGCGTAGTCCTCGGCGATCGCCGGGTGCCGCTGCTGGCCGCCGGTGTTGACGTTGGCCACCCGCGGCGTGAGCAGCACGGCGCCGTTCGCCTTGGCGAGCCGGGTCAGGCCCACGTTGTACGAGCCGTTGGCGTCGGCGTCCTCGTCCCAGACGATGGTCGCGTCACCGCTGGCGTCGACCGCCACGTCCGGCCGGTGGTGCTGCCCGGTGGTCTGGCTGGCGATTTTCTCGTACGCCTTGGTGGTCGTCCCGGTGTATCCGGCGGCCTTGACGGTGTAGACCGTGCCCTGGATGTCCTCCCAGACCACGGTGAACGCCACCGCCGTGGTGCTGCTGGGCGCGCCATCGGGATCGACGGCCACCTTGGGCAGGATCTGGTTGCCCGCGGCGTCCGCGTTCGCCTGACCCGAGCCGAGGATCGTGCCGGTCGGCGACACCACCCGGAACGGGATGTTGTAGACGCCGTTGCCGTCCGGGTCGTCGGCCCAGACCACGACCGCGTTGCCCTTGTCGTCGAGGCCGACGTCCGGGGTGCGGTGCCGCCACTGGGTGCCGGCGGTGCCGCCCGCGGACAGCTTCTTCTCGAACTTGGCGACGCCGTTCAGGTAGTACCGGATGTAGATCTCTTGGTGGTTGTCGTTCGCCGGGTCGTCGGTGTCCTTGTCGTCCTCCCAGACCACGGCGACGGCGCCGTTGCGGTTCGCGGCGATGGCCGGGGTGTCCTGGTCGCCGGTCGAGTCGCTGTTCGCGGTCGACCAGGTCACACTCGTCGCGGCCAGGGCGACGGACAGGAGTCCGGAGATGAGGGGCAGCATGGGCGGGGTCTCCTAAAGGGCCTGGAGGCCGGGCTGGCCGTCGAGGATGACGAACGACTTGGCGGTGCTGACGGCGGCGTCGTGCTCGGTCACCTTCGCCACCGAACGGAAGTCGGCACGCACCTGGGTACGCCCGACGGTGGTCAGCACGTAGCCGCGCCGGTTCGAGTAGAACTTCAGGTGCGGGTTCGTCGCGGCGTTGGGGATCGCGGTCGCCGCCGAGCCGTCGCCGCCCGAGGTGATCGACGTGCAGACCAGCTCGGTGCCGATGACCGCCGAGTTCGAGTTGGCGTAGTCCTGCTTGAGGTTGTTCGCCCACGACGCGTGCACGTCGCCGGTCAGCACCAGCGGGTTGCGCACCGCCCGGTTGACCCAGCCTGTCTGGATGCGGCTGCGCGAGGCGCGGTAGCCGTCCCAGGCATCCATGTTCGCGGCGCCGCTCGCGTCGAACTGCCGGGCGAAGAACACCTGCTGGCCGAGGATGTCCCAGGTGCCAAGGTGCTGGCCGAGGCCGTCGAGCAGCCACGCCTCCTGGGCGGCGCCGGTGAGCGTGCGGTTCACGTCGTCGGCCGCCGTGCTCACCTTCCAGCCGTCACCGTTGGCCTGGTCGTCACGGAACTGCCGGGTGTCGAGCATGTGGAAGGTGGCGAGCTGACCCCACCGTACGCGGCGGTAGAGGGGAATGCTGTTGCCGCTGGGAGCCTGCGCCGGACGCAGCGGCATGTTCTCGTAGTACGCCTTGTACGCGGCGGTGCGGCGGGCGGCGAACTGCGCGGCGGTCAGCGCCGGGCTGTTGTCGGCACGCACCATGTTCGCGTAGTTGTTCTCCACCTCGTGGTCGTCCGGCACCACCAGCCACGGCGCGATCGCGTGCGCGGCCTGCAGGTCCGGGTCCGACTTGTACTGCGCGTACCGGCGGCGGTAGTCGGCCAGCGAGACGATCTCGGCGCCCAGGTGCTGCCGGACGCCGCTGCCCGCCCCGCCCTCGTAGATGTAGTCGCCCAGGTGCAGGATCAGGTCGGGGCGGTCCTCGGCCATCCGCCGGTACGCCGTGTAGTAGCCGTTCTCGTAGTTCGCGCACGACGCGAAGGCCATCTTCAGGTCGGTGCCGAAGGTCCCGGTGGCGGGCGCGGTGCGGGTGCGGCCCACCGGCGACAGGAAGCCCTGCGCCCGGAACCGGTAGTAGTACTCGGCGTCCGGCTGCAGCCCGCCGGCCACCACGTGCACCGAGTGGGCGTCGGCGTAGTGCGCGGTCACGGTGCCGGACGCGACCAGCGACGAGAACGAGTCGGAGGTCGACACCTGCCAGTCCACGGCGACGTCGGCGTTCGCCATGCCGCCCTGGCCGTCCGCGTTGGTCGGGGTGGGCGCGAGACGGGTCCACAGGACGACACTGGAGGAGTCGGGCTCGCCGGAGGCGACACCCAGCTTGAAGGGGAACGGCGCGGCTGCCTGCGCACTACGCCCGGACAGAGCGACGGCGCCCGCGGTGGCGAGCCCGCCGAGGACGAACGTGCGTCGATGGAGCTTGGTCATGCCCGGAGACGTTTCGGGCGTACGGTAAATCCCGCTTTTCCGGGGCGCGTCCGGCGTACCAATCAATTGAAATGTAGGAATGAATCCGTCCACCTTGGATGGTTAACGGATCTTGTCCGGCGGATGTTCGCCCTGGCCATTAGGGTGAACGGCATGGATCAGCGCATTCTCGTCACCGGCGCGCGGCGGGGTCTCGGCGCCGCGATCGCGGTCGGGCTGGCCTGCCCCGGCCGCACCCTGCTGCTGCACCACCTGGCGGCTTCGGACGAGGCCGAGGGGGTGGCCCGGCTCTGCCGCGACCTGGGCGCCGACGCGGAACTGCTGGACGCCGATCTGGCCGGCCCCGCAGCCGTACGCGACCTCGCGTCCCGGGCCGGCCCGGTCGACGTGCTGGTCAACAACGCGGCGAAGGCGTCGAACATCGAGTTCCCGGCGCTGACGCTGGACGAGTGGGAGCGCACGTTCGCGGTGAACGTGACCGCGCCGATGCTGCTCGCCCAGGCCCTCGGCGCCGG
This sequence comes from Actinoplanes sp. TBRC 11911, assembly GCF_012933445.1. Lineage (GTDB taxonomy): Bacteria > Actinomycetota > Actinomycetes > Mycobacteriales > Micromonosporaceae > Actinoplanes. Next base: position 31,116 of record NZ_JABBNC010000039.1, on the reverse strand, counting down.
GATGGCGGCACGCGGCTGGGGCCGGATCGTCAACGTCGTCTCACCCACCGTGCGGCTGGGCGGGCCGTCCGGTCCCGCGTACGTGTCGAGCAAGGCCGCGCTGATCGGGTTGACGCGTTCGCTGGCCCGGGAGTTGGGGCCGGGCGGGGTGACGGTGAACGCGTTGTCGCCCGGGGCGATCCGGACCGAGGGGGAGGACGAGCTCGACGCGTCGATGACTGCCGAGGCGATCGCGAAGCGGCCGCAGCTGGCGGCGAGCCAGGCGATTCCGCGGGCGCTGGTGCCGGAGGATCTGGTGGCGACCGTGCGGTTGCTGGTTTCGGAGGGGTCGGGGGCGCTCACCGGGCAGGTCATCGAGGTGGGCGGCGGGCTGGTGTTCCGGTAGCGGATTCCTCCTGCGGCGCATGTGACTTGCCTCAGGCGCGTCGCGGCGGTGGTTAGGTGCCGCGTGAGCGCGGGTTGTGCTGCGTCTCGGCCGGGGGGTGCCGTGCTGCCTCTTCGCGAGGGCTGCCGCTGCGTCAGCGTGGGAGCCATGCCCTGTCAGCGTGGGGCCGCATGCCTCGTCTCCGCGCAGGCCTTGTGCTGCATCAGCGCCTGGGCCGCATGCCGCGCCTCCGCCTGGGCTGCATGCCGCGCCTCCGTGTTGGCCGCATGCCGCGCAGTGCGGTGGCCGCATGCCCTGTCAGCGCTGGGGCGGTATGCCTCGCGGCCGATCCCATTATGCGGCGTTGGCGACCACATTGTGGACTTTCTCGCGACCTTGGAGACTTGCGCCCATATGCGAGCCATAAATATCCAAGGTCCACGAAACGGCGAGGAGAGCGGGGGAACAAAAGCCGCGAGTGGGGAGGAAAGAAAACTCTACAGTGGACTCCGATCCCACATTGCGGACCAGCAGCCACGATGTGGACGCCGGTCCCGTGCAATGGACCCACGTCCCACATTATGAGCTCCATTGCGGCAACCGACACCGGTTGACCTGGCCGGGGCGCGGCAAAGCTCGTCCCGGCTACGGTGCTGCGCTCCCGGCCACCGGCCACGCAGCGACTTCGGCCGCCAACGGCGAGGCTGACGCGCCGCCGACGGGCGAAGCTCACGCGCCGCCAACGGGGAGGTTGGCGTGCCCGGGCGAGCGTGGCCGGGCGGTGTCGGCGGCGTCGCTGACGTGCCTGGGCGGTGTCGGCGGCGAGGTTGGGGTGCCCAGGCGAGCGTGGCCGGGCGAGCGTGGCCGGGCAAGCGTGGCCGTGCGGTGTCGGCGGCGTCGCTGATGTGCCTGGGCGGTGCCGGCGGCGAGGTCGGGGTGCCCAGGCGGTGCCAGCGGCGCCGGCGGCGCAGTCGAACAGTGCCGAGACCCCGTGCGCCGTCTTTAGCGGATCTCGTCGTCTGGGGCGTGGCGCTGCTCGGGGATGTGGTCGGCGAGCGTGGCGGGGCGGCGTGGGGGCTCCGGTTTCTGGTTGTGGGTGTACTGGCCCAGGTCGGCCGGGCGGGTGGCTCGCAAGTGGTCGCGCAGGTCGGCGGGGCGGTGGGTGAGTTCGGTCTCCGGTTCGCCGCCGGTCGCCTTCGCCGGCAGCGCCGGCCGGTCGGCCAGCGTGGCCGGGCGCCGTCGCGGCTGGTCGTCGGAACGGCCCCAGCCCGGGATGCCGCGGTCGGCGTTCTGCAGGGCGGCGAGGTCGGTCGGGCGCTGCTGGAGATCGCTCAGGTCGGAGGGGCGGCGCTGGGCCGGGATCTCGTTGCGGTCGGTGCGTCGGAAGCCGCCGCTGAGGTTCGAAAGGCGGTGGCTGAGACCGCCGGCCTGCTGGTGGTCGGCGGGGGTGTCGAAGGCAGGCTCGAACGTCGGCGTCGAATCGGTGGCCGGTCGCGTCGGGGCGGATACGTGTGCCGAGACGTAGGGGGCGGCGATTCCGGGGGCCCGGCCGACCGGTTCCGGCAGCACCGGCTCCGCGAACGGCGGTGTGTCGGCTGCCGCGGCGGGGGCCATTTGTTCCGGCGCGGTCGGGGCGGCGGGCGGCGGTGTTGCCGATGCCGATGCCGCGGCCGCCGATGCCGCGGGTGCCGATGCTGCGCCCCATGCCGATGTCGATGCGGCGGTGGGAGTCTGCGATGCCGATGCGCCGGCAGGTGCCTGCCCTGCCCCTGCCGATGCGCCGTCAGGTGACTGCGCCGCCGCAGCCGAGGCCGCGGGTGCCAGGGTTGGCGGCGTCGTCACCGGTGGCGTTGGGGCCGGGTGCGCAGGCGATGCGAATGGCGATGTCGTGGCCGCGGGCGCCGGGATTGCTTGCTCCGGTGCCGCTGCTGGTGTCGCAGCCGATGCCGATGCCGATGCCTGTGCCTGTGCCCCAGCCGCACCGGCAGCCGCAGCCGGTGCCGCCGGTGTGGACGCCGCCGGTGCGGGGGAGACCGGCCGCTTTCGGGACGGCCGCGGAAGGACCGGCGCGATCGGCTCGGGGGCCGGGCGGTCGAAGATCCGGTTGAGGCGGTCCTCGAGGTCGGCCATCGCCGGTTCCGCGCTGGGAGCCTCGAAGGTGCGCTCGAAGCTGCGCACCGGTTCGAGGGTCGTCGGCCGCGGCGCATCAGCCGGAGTTGCCGGTCGCGGCGCATCAACTGGGGTTGCCGGTCGCGGCGCATCAACCGGGGTTGCCGGTCGCGGGGTGTCTGCGTAGCTGGGTGCCGGTGGCGTGTCGGCGAGCGAGGCCGATCGCGGAGCCTCGGCGGGTGCGGGTGCGGGTGCGGGTGCGGGGGTGGGGCTGGAAACCGTTTCGGGTGCGGCTTGCGGAGCGGGGATCACGCCGGTTGCTTCCACGTCCGCTGCCTCCATGCGGCCGGTGACGTCCAGGTTGGGCGCGACCATACGGATCGTCTGTGGATCTGTCGAGCGACTCGCGGCCGCAGTTAGATCACGGGTGGATTCGAAGTCGCTGATGTCCCGGCCGGCGTCGTCACGTGCGGCGGCGGGCGGTGCGTCGGCGGGCGGCAGAGCGGGCGGAAGCGGAACGGCGGCCAGCGCCGGGCGCTCCCACGGCTTCGGCGGCTCGGTCGCCGGGACCTCGATCGCCTTGCCGGACGGCGCGAAGAAAAACTCGTCCGGTGCGGACCAATCGGTGGTGTCGCCGGCCGGCTGGACCGGCGCGGCGGCGGCGGAGTACAGCCCGGGCCGGTCGGCGACCGCGCGCCCGAATGCCGGAAGGTCCGAGTCTTCCGCCTCCGACGTTTGCCTCCCGTCCGACATTTCGGAAATGTCGGACGACCCTGCCGCCGACGCAAGGGCGGGCGCCGGGCTAGGCGCGCCTGCCGGGCTGGGTGCAGCAGGTGCGCCGGCCGGCTCCTCGTCCCGGATTCGGGGGATCATCGCGGTCACCTCGCCGGGGCCCGCGGGCAGCGCCAGCGGAACCGCCGCGGCCGGCAGCGCGAGCGCCTCCCCGCGACCCTCCGCGACCGGACCCGGGGGCAGCGCCAACGCCGCGCGCCGCCCGGCGAGTCCGGGACGGGTCGCCGTGTCGTCGGGGGCGGAGTGCCGGCCGGGCAGTGCGGCCGCGGGTGTCGCCTCGTCACCGGCGTACTCGGAAAGCCTCGCCCACTGCTGCAGGCGCCGCAGAGGGCCGGGGGCCCACCAGGCCGCGTCGCCCAGCAGGCTGAGGACGGCCGGGACCAGGAGCATGCGGACGATCGTCGCGTCCAGCACCAGGGCGACGATCATGCCGACGCCGACGAAGCGCATAGTGGTCACCGAGGACAGGCCGAACGCGCCGGTCACCACGATGAGCAACGCGGCCGCGGCGCTGATCACCCGGCCGGTGCGGGTCAGGCCGGTGGTGACCGCCTCGGCGGTGGAGGCGCCGCGGGTGCGTGCCTCGACCATCCGGGACAGCAAGAATACCTCGTAGTCGGTGGACAGTCCGAACACGACGGCGGCCATCAGCACCACGATGCCGACCTCGAGCGGGGCCGGGGTGACGTTGAGCAGGTCCGAGCCGTGGCCCTGCTGGAAGATCCAGACGAGCACGCCGAACGTGGCGCTCAGGCTCAGCGCGCTCACCAGCACCGCCTTGATCGGCAGCAGGATCGAGCCGAACGCCAGGAACATCAGCAGCAGCGTGGCGCCGACCAGCAGAACGATCATCAGGGGCAGGCGGTCCGAGGTGGCCTCCAGACTGTCCACGTTGCGCGCGGTGGTGCCGCCGACCTGGAGCTCGGCGCCGCGCGGGACCGGCAGCGCGCGGATCGCGGACACGATGTCGCGGGCCTCGGTGCTGTACGGGTCGGGGTTCTTCAGCGTGGCGGTGAACAGCGTGACACCGTTGGCGCGTTCGGCGGCGGAGAGCTGGGCGATGCCGGGGATCTGCCGGGCGGCCACGGCGAACGCGGACGTGTCCGAGCCGCCGCGAAGTACGATTTGCACGCCGTTGCCGGAGAACTGCGGATAGTCCGCCTTGAGTGTCTCGATGGCCTGGCGGGACGGGTCGCTCGCGGGCAGCGTCCGTTCGTCGCTGTCGCCGAACTTGACACTGTGGATCGGGGACGCGAGCAGTACCAGGGCGGCCAGGATCGGCACGGCCACCAGCAGCGGGCGGCGCAGCACGAAGCCGGCGAGGCGGGTCCAGCCGGAGACCGGGTTGGGCTTCGCGCGGCGGGGCAGGTGCACGGGCAGCTTGTCGACGCGCTTGCCGAGGGCCGCGAGCAGCGCGGGCAACAGGGTCAGCGACAGCACCGCGGCGAAGAAGACGGCGGCGAGACCCCCGTACGCGAGGGAATTGAGATAGCCCTGGGGGAAGAGCAGCAGGCCGGCCAGTGCGATCATCAGCAGCGTCGCGGAGAACACCACGGTACGCCCGGCGGTGCCGACGGTGCGGCTGACGGCTTCGGCGGGCGTACGGCCGGCGGCTTGTTCCTCGCGGAAGCGGCCGACCATGAACAGGCCGTAGTCGATGGCCATGCCGAGGCCGAGCAGGCTGGCGACGTTGACCGCGAACGAGTTCACCTCGTGGAACGACGCGATCAGGTGCAGGACGCCGAGCGAGCCGAGCACCGCGGCGCCGCCCACGAGCACCGGCAACGACGCCGCGACCAGCGAGCCGAACAGGAACACCAGCAGGATCAGCGTGATCGGCAGCGAGATCAGCTCGGCGGTGCCCAGGTCGGAGGTCGAGCGCGTGGAGGACGCGTCGGCCAGGGCGACCGCGCCGGAGAGCTGTGCCGTCGCGCCGTCGACGGTGAACTTGTCGTCGATCTCGCGGTAGGAGTCGAGCTTCGCGTCGTCGTCGTCGCCGGCCAGCGTGATCACCGCGATCGCGCTGGACTTGTCCTTTGCCACGTACTGCGAGGATTTCTGATTCCAGTACGACGTGCTCTTCGCCACCGCGGATGGGGGCAGCGCGGCCAGCCGGTCCCGGATCCGCTTGCCCAGCGCCGGGTCGTCGATCTTGCCGTTGGCCGGCGTGTAGATGACCACGAGGTCGCCGCCGCGCGCGCCGAACGCGTCCTGGACGGTTTGCGACGCGTGTGTGGACTCACTGTTCGGGTCGTTGTAACCACCCTCGGTGAGCTGCCCGAACACGCCCAGCCCCCAGATGCCGGCGCCGATCACCGCGACGAGCGCGACGGACAGCACCGGCCATCGGAATCGGGCGACCCACGATCCCCAGCCCGCGAACACGAAGAAACCCCTCTCTGACGGCCCCCCGGCCGTTTTCTAACGGAGTGCCGCGGCCTCCAGCGCCACGCCGCCACATCCTTGCCCGTACGCCTCGGCGGTCGTCCAGTCCAGACGCAACTGAGCCGTCCTCGGGGCGCGGAAGCGGATGGTCAGCACCGCGGACTTGAGCGTGTCCGGGTGCTGGTCCACCGTGCTGCTACCGGTCGCCGAGCCGGCCGAAAGTGTCGCGTCCAACCGGCCCTTCGCCGAAATCACTCCAATGTAGAGCTTGAGCACCCGGGTGCTCGTACCGGCCGGAGCCGTCAAGGTGAAGCCGTTGTTCTTACCGCAGGTGCGGACGCCGGTGTCAGTGCCGTCGCTGCGATCGACTGGGGTGCCGCCGGTCCGGCGGAACCGTTGCGGGCTCAGCGCGTGACGGATTCGCGGGCCCGTTGAGCGCCGGGCACGACCCTCTCCGGTCGACGGCAACCGACCCCTCCTAGGTCGTCGCTGGCATGAGTGGTAAACAATCTCACTTCGTTGCGTGACGAACCAGAGCGGAAACAGTGATCGACCGGACGGCTGATCAGCCACATCGGCGGTTCGGGGGAGGTTTCCGCAGCGGCCGTCACCACCCCGGGTACGGTGTGTTTCTGCTTGCCCTTGTTGTCCCGTACCAGCCGGTAGACCAGGAGTCGACGAATATGAGTACCCCCACCACCGCGGATGCCAAGCGTCGAGGTCAGGCGTTCGCCGGAGGCATCGCCGGTGTGGCCGTCATCGTCGCGCTGGTCGTCGTCTTCCTCGTGATCAAGGCCGGGGACGACGGGAAGCCGGACACCGGGGCGGTCGCGCAGGCCGCGCCCACGCAGCCGGCCTCGCCGCAGCCGGCCTCGCCGCCGGCCGAGCAGGCGGATCCCGCGCAGGCCGATCCCGCGCAGCCCGCGCAGCCCGCGCAGGTTGACATTCCGCCCGCGCTGGCGCAGCCGCCGGTGGTCAAGGCCGGCACCGGGACGCTGAGCGCGCTCAAGGTCACGACGCTGATCCCCGGCGACGGTCCGGCCGTCAAGTCGGGCCAGACGATCACCGTGAACTACGCGCTGGTCGACTACAAGACCGGCCAGCCGCTGGAGTCGTCCTTCGACAGCGGCCAGCCGTTCAGCACGCCGATCGGTGTCGGCAAGGTGATCCCGGGCTGGGACCAGGGCGTCCCCGGTCAGAAGGTCGGCAGCCGCATCCAGCTCGACGTGCCGGCCGATCTCGCGTACGGCCCCAGCCAGGGCGACCTGCGCTTCGTCGTGGACATCCTCGCCGCGCAGTAGGTCTTACAGCTCCGCGACGATGACGTCGAGCTGACGAGGGTGGCCCGCCTTGGCGGGCTGCTCCTCGACCCGGTATTTGAGATCACGCAGCACCCCTACGACCTCGTCGATCGTCTCCGGCGTGCTGCCGGACTCGGCGAGGTCGCGCACCAGCCGCCCCTTCGTGGCCTTGTTGAAGTGGCTGACGATGGAGCGTTTCGGGGTGCCGTCCACGGTGCGTTCGTGCAGGACCCGCACGGTCGCCGAGCCGTCCGCGGGCGGTGACCACATGGCCGCGTACGCCCCCGACCGCAGATCCAGGATCGGCCCCCGCGTTTCCCGCGGTTTCAAGGCCGGGGTCAAAGCCTTTTTCCAGTACGCCGTGAGCCCGCCTATCGACCCCGGCAACGTGACGCCGACCGAGCAGCGATAGGCCGGGATGCGATCGTCGAGCCGTACGACTCCCCACAGCCCCGAGAACACCACGGCGCTGCGATCGACCCAGTCCCGCGCTTCGGGGGTGAGCCCCGCCGGGTCGAGTGCGTCGTAGAGCACCCCGGTGTACACCTCGGCGGCCGGTCCCGCGGGGGCCATCGGCAGCTCAGCGTTACGCCCCAGCTCGTGTCGAAGCCCGTCCCCGATGCCGAGGATCTGCGAGGTCTCCGCGACCGAGCGTGCACTGGTGCGCCGGCACAGAGCGACCAGCCGGCTCATGACCCGGCGGCGCGCGCCCGCGAGAGTGGGAAGCCACAGCGAGGCGGGGTCGACGGGGTCGCCGGCGACGGGCGGGGTTTTGCCCTCGGAAGGCGGCAAGAGGATCAGCACCACCGAACATTAGACGAGCCCGGCGCGCCCGCGGTCGCGACGTGCGCGGCATCATGTGAGGCCCTGTTGATAGGCATAGGCGACCGCTTGGGCCCGATCGCGGACGCCCAGCTTCGCGAACACGTGGGTTATGTGGGTCTTGACCGTGTGGGGCGTGATGACCAGTTGTTCCGCGATTGCCGCGTTGGACAGGCCGCGCGCCATCAAGCTCAGCACCTCCGCCTCCCGGGTGGTCAACCCGTCCGGCGCTGCCGGGGCGGCGTTCAGGGCGTCCACCAGGTGGTGCTGCACCCGAGGGTCGATCATCGCGCGGTCGTCGAGCACCTGCCGCAGCGCCTGGCTGATCTCCTCGCCGCCGGCGTCCTTGGTCAAATAGCCGCGGGCGCCCGCGCGCAGCGCCTCGAGCAGCGACTTGTCGTCGGTATACGTCGTGAGCACCACGACCCGCACCGCCGGCATCAGGTCGCGGAGCCGCCGGGTGGCCTCGATGCCGTCGCAGCGAGGCATGCGCAGGTCCATCAGGACGACGTCGGGCTCGAGCCGGCCGGCCATCTCGATCGCCTCGTTGCCGTCGCCGGCGGCGCCCACCACCTCGACGTCCGGCAGCAAGCCGAGCACGAGCGCCAGCCCTTCCCGCACGACCTGCTGATCGTCGGCGATCAACACCCGGATCATCGGGGCACCGCCGAGCCGGCGCGCGGGCCGGGCGTGGCCGGCATTCGGATCATCGCGGCACCTCCAGTTCGACGCGGAAGCCGCGCGTGGTGGCGGCGGCCGTGAGTGTGCCACCGAGCAGTTCGGCGCGCTCGCGCATGCCGGTCAGCCCGTAGCCGCCCGACGTGTCCGCCGGCGGGTCGGGCGGGTGCGGATCGATGGCGGAGTCCTCGACCGTCAGGCGGACGCCGGCCGCCTCGTAGGCCAGGAGCAGGTCCACCCGGTCCGGGCAGGCGTACTTGGTGATGTTGGTCAGGGCCTCCTGCGCCACGCGGTAGATCGCCAGGCGCGTCTCGGAGCCGAGCCCGGCCGGAGTGCCGGTGACCGCCAGGTGGCAGGGCACGCCGCGATCTTTCTCGAACTGGACGGCCAGACCGGCGAGCCGCTCCGGACCGGGAAGATCGTCGTCGCGCAGGGTCTCGATCGCCTTTCGGGCCTCGGCCAGCCCGCTGCGCCCCAGGTGATGGGCCTTGGCGATCGCCGCGGGCAGGCGTGGATCGGCGGGGTCGGTCACCGCGAGCAGGCGGGCGCCCTCGAGCTGGAGCAGCAGCCCGGACAGCGAGTGGGCCAGCACGTCGTGCATCTCGCGGGCGAGCCGCTGGCGTTCGGCCGCCCGCGCCACCTCCGCCTCGACCTCGCGCCCGTGCTCGAGCGCCGCCACCAGGCGCTGCGACAGGCTGACGGCCTCACCGAGCCGGACCGCCAGAAACAGCACGCCGTAGAACGCGCCCATCGTCACCGCGGTCAGCACCGCGGTCACCGCCGGGACGCCCTGCGCGATCGCGGCCACCGCGAACGAGATCACGACCCCGGTGGCGATGATGGCCGCGAACTTCTGCCGCAGGATCGGAATCAGCAGGGACAACCCGACGAAAAGCCCGGCCACGCCGGCGCCGTCCGGCTGGAACCAGATGAGCGCGATGGAGGCGGCGAGGATCAGCAGCACCGACCCGATGTGAGTCTGGCTCTTACTCTCCATTGTGGGCACCGCGACCGCGCCGGCGAGCACCAGCAGGCCCAGCGTGATCGAGACCGCGAGCGACGAGCCGGCGAGCCCCGGGCGCGGGTCGGTGATGAAGCCGGTCCACACCACGATCAGCAGGATGAGCGGCACCAGCGGCCGCAGCCACCGCACCACGTCACGCCGCTTGTCCTTGGCAGCGGTGAGAGCCGAGCTATCGACGAGGTCCACGCCCGGACATTACTTCGCGACGGTATGAGACCGCGTCGGACCGTGGTCCGATATCTGATCTACGAGCGTGCTCCGAGATCGATTCCATGCCGTGCTCCGATGTGCGCCGGTGCCGCCGTGGCGCAGCCTTTCCTGGACAACGCGAGGAGGGCACAAAATGCACAAGGTCAAGGCACTGGTCGGGGGATACGTGGGGCTCAGCCTGCTCACCGTGATCGCCATCGTGCTGATGCGGAACCATCCGAAACTGGTCACCGACGCGGTGTGGACGCGGGCCGTCATCGTGGCGGCCTCGTCATTGCTGACGCTGCGGTTCACGGTCGGCGCGAGCCGCGGCTCCAGCCGGCATTTCCTTCGTCTGCGCATCGTCACGGCGGTGATGCTGGTGGCGGTCGTCGTCATCGTGGCACTGCCGGGCGCGTTCCCGGTGTGGTTGCGGGCGGAGCAGGCGGTCTGTGGCGTGTTACTTCTGGGAGTCGTCGCTCTGGTCAACAGCCCGGCCCTGCGGTCGGTCCACAGCCGGGCGAGCGCCTAGCCATGGCCGGCCTGAGCTCAGCGCTCGGCGGTCAGCGCGTCCGGGACGGTGGGGTGGACACTGAGCCGCCGGCTCAGCCCCACCGTGTCGAGCAGCTGCGACAGAAACGCGTTCGGGCCGGCGAGCCGCAACCAGCCGCCGCCGGCCCGGGCCCGGTTGTGGCCGACGACGAAGGCGCTCAGGCCGGTGGAGTCGCAGAACTCCACGCCGGACAGGTCGACCACGACCATCGGGCCGGGCTGCTCGAGCACCTGGTCGAGGGCGGTGGTCAGCACGGTGGCGCTGTCGACGTCGAGATTGCCACGCACGGTTACCACGACCTTGCCGTCGGGATCACCGACCACGGAAACATGCACAACGGCCCCCTTAGGCGAGCGACACCTTCTCTCTGCCCAGAACGAGGCCGGAAGTCACCTCGTCGCGGATGCCGATGGCACGGTCACCGTCGTCTTCACGGTGGCCTCGTCGATGTCGGTGGTGCGCACCGTGAACGACACCTCGTAGGTGCCGGGCAGGGGGAACGTGATCGCGCCGGCCGCGTGGTGGTTCGGGATCAGCGGGAGCAACGGCTGGCTGACCGGCTCGAGGTCCTGGCCGAGCAGCCGGGAGGTCACCGTCCACTCCTGGACGGGCTGCGGCGCCCCCGCCGGGGTGTAGGCGAAGGCGTGGATCGTGTTGTTCTCGCCGACCTGGACCGGATAGATGTTGAACTGCAGCGTGTAAAGCGGGCACGACAACGTCTGCGAGACGCCGGCCTCCTGGACGGCGTCCTGGTCGACCGTCGCGCTGCGCCCCGGGTTCACCTGCACCAGCACCGAGCTGAGCCCGAGGATCACCGCGGTGGCCAGCACCTCGATGCCGACCGTGCGGCGCATCCGGGCGGCGCCGGCGGCCGGCACCTGCGAGCGCTGGACGAGCCGCCGGGCGTAGGAGGCGACGGTCAGCGTCACCACCAGCACGGCGACCTTGGCCAGCAGGAGCTTCCCATATTCCGTGCGCCACAACGCGCCGACCGAGCCGACCTGCACGACGGCCTGCACCACGCCGCCCGCGACCAGCCACACCACGGACAGGGCGGCCCACCGCGACCACACCGGAAGGATCGTGCCCAGCACCCGGGGATGGGTGCCGCGCAGCAGGAAGACGGTCAGGGTGATCAGGCCGCCGAGCCAGACCGACATCGCCGCGATGTGCACGACGTCGGCGGCGACCACCGCCCCCGCCAGCGGAGACGCGCCCGCGTGGCCCGTGATTGGCCAGGTGGTCAGCCCGGCCAGCGCCACCACGGCCAGGACCACGCCGCGGGTGCGCGAGGCGGTGCCGTGCAGCGCCGGCAGCAGCAGACCCGCCAGGACGCCGATGATGCCCAGCCGGACCAGCAGCGTCACACCGTACGAGCTGGCCAGCACCTGGCCGAGCTCGGTGGGGGAGACGTCCCAGACGGCGGAACCGGTGCTGGCCGGGGCCTGCGTCCAGAGCGAGCCCAGCGTGGCCAGCGCGGTGATCCCCAGCCCGGTGAACGTGAGCGCGACGGCCCCGCGCCGGCTGCGCCGCCCCGGCCACAGGAAGGCCAGGAACAGGGCGGGTCCGGCGGTGAGGGTCAGCCCGGCGTACGCGAGAAAGCGCGTGACCGGTGTGACAAGCGTGACCGAACGATGGGTGCCGGTGTCGCTGAGAGCGGGCCGGGTCGAGGGCGCGCCGACGGAGAAGGTGAGGGCGCCGCCGACCGGGTGCGTGTCCGCGGAGATGACGCGGTAGCTGACCAGGTAGGTGCCGAGGGGCTGGCCGGCCTTGCGGACGGGGATGCGCAGCGTCGAGCCGTTCGCGACGGCGGTGCCGGAGATCCGTTTGCCGTCCGGGGCGAGCACCTGCACGCGACCCGTGACGGGGGTGACAGCCTCGCTGAAGCGGACCACGATCTCGGTCGGGGAGCTGCCGATGATGCTGCCGGGGGCGGGCGTCGCGCCGAGCAACGCCGCGTGTGCCTCGGCCGGACCGGCCGGTACGACCAGGGCGCCGAGCGCGATCAAGAGGAACAGAAGTACGCGCGGGGCCTTCACGGGTAATAGTTCGGATGGCGGAGCGGAAAGGTTCAACCCGCCCGGATGTGCCGGGAACCCGGTGTCTATACGCTCCACGCAGGTTCAAGTACAAAGGAGGCCGCCATGTCCCCCGCATCCCGGGCCGGGAAACCGGCCGAGCCGAGCGATCTCATCGATGTGCCGAGGGTGGTCTCCCGGTACTACACCGAACACCCGGATCCGGGGGTGGCCACGCAGCGTGTCGCCTTCGGGACGTCCGGGCATCGCGGCTCGAGCCTGCGAACCGCGTTCAACGAGGATCACATCGCCGCGACCAGCCAGGCCATCGTCGAGTACCGCAAGGCGCAGGGCACCGACGGGCCGCTGTTCCTCGGGCGCGACACGCACGCGCTCAGTGAGCCCGCCACGATCACGGCGCTCGAGGTGTTCGCGGCGAACGACGTGACCACGCTCGTCGACAGCCGCGACGGATACACGCCGACGCCGGCCGTGTCGCACGCGATCCTGACCTACAACCGGGGCCGCACCAGCGGGTTCGCCGACGGCGTGGTGGTCACCCCGTCGCACAACCCGCCGGACGACGGCGGCTTCAAGTACAACCCGCCCAACGGCGGCCCGGCCGACACGGATGCCACGAAATGGATCCAGGACCGGGCCAACGAGCTGATCGCGGCCGGGCTCAAGGGCGTCCGCCGGGTGCCGGCGCCGCAGGCGCGCGAGGCTGACACGTACGACTTCCTGGACAACTACGTCGCCGATCTGCCCGCGGCGATCGACATGGACGCGATCCGGGCGGCCGGCCTGCACATCGGGGCCGACCCGCTGGGTGGGGCCAGCGTCGCGTACTGGGGGGCGATCGCCGAGCGCTACGGCCTGGACCTGACGGTGGTGAACCCGCGGGTCGATCCGGCGTTCGGGTTCATGACGCTGGACTGGGACGGCAAGATCCGGATGGACTGCTCCTCCCCGTACGCGATGGCCTCGCTGATCGAGCACAAGGACCGCTACCAGCTCGCCACCGGCAACGACGCGGACGCCGACCGGCACGGCATCGTCACCCCGGACGCCGGCCTGATGAACCCGAACCACTATCTGGCGGTGGCGATCTCCTACCTGTTCCGCAATCGCACGGACTGGGGGGCGGGCGCCGCGGTCGGCAAGACGCTGGTGTCCTCCTCGATGATCGACCGGGTGGCCGCCGATCTAGGACGGCGGCTGGTCGAGGTCCCGGTGGGTTTCAAGTGGTTCGTGCCGGGGCTGCTCGACGGGTCGATCGGGTTCGGCGGCGAGGAGAGCGCGGGGGCCTCGTTCCTGCGCCGCGACGGCGGGGCGTGGAGCACCGACAAGGACGGCATCCTGCTCGACCTGCTCGCCTCGGAGATCCTCGCGACGACCGGGCGCACGCCGAGCGAGCACTACCGGGATCTGACCGCGAAGTTCGGCGAGCCCGCGTACGCGCGGATCGACGCGCCCGCCACGCGCGAGGAGAAGGCCGTGCTCGGCAAGCTGTCGCCCGACCAGATCAAGGCGAAGGAACTGGCCGGCGAGCCGATCACGGCGGTGCTCACGACCGCGCCCGGCAACGGGGCGCCGATCGGTGGCCTTAAGGTGGTCACCGAGTCGGGCTGGTTCGCGGCCCGGCCGTCCGGCACCGAGGACGTCTACAAGATCTACGCCGAGTCGTTCCAGGGCCCCGAGCACCTGGCCCGCATCCAGGAGGAGGCCCGCGACGTAGTCTCGGCCGCTCTGTCATGAGCTGACGCGGGCGGGCCCGCGCGGGCCCGCCCGGCGGGCCGGCCCCGCGGCCGGCCCGCCGGAGCCTCAGGCGTCGACCTCGTTGCGGTCGTCGGTCGCCCACAGCGTGTGGAACGAGCCCTCCTTGTCGACACGGCGGTACGTGTGCGCGCCGAAGAAGTCGCGCTGGCCCTGGATCAGCGCGGCGGGCAGGCGCTCGGCGCGCAGGCCGTCGTAGTAGGCCAGCGCGGACGCGAAGCCGGGGGCCGGGATGCCGTGCCGCGCGGCGGTGGCCACCACCCGGCGCCACGCGTCCTGGGCGCCGCTGACCGCGTCCAGGAAGTAGTCGTCGACGAGCAGCGTCGCCAGCGACGGGGACTTGTCGTACGCCTGCTTGATGTAGTCCAGGAACTTGGCCCGGATGATGCAGCCGGCCCGCCAGATCTTGGCCATCGCGCCCGGGTCGATCTCCCAGTCGTACTCGGCGCTGGCGGCCTGGATCTGCTGGAAGCCCTGCGCGTAGGCGACGATCTTCGAGGCGAACAGGGCCTGCTCGACGTCGGCGACCAGGTCACCCTCGTGCGCCCCGGCCGACGCGGTCGGACCGGGCAGGCCGGCCGACGCGGCCGCCGAACGCACCTGCGCGCCGCCCGAGAGCGCCCGGGCGAACACCGACTCGGCGATCCCGGAGACCGGCACGCCCAGGTCCAGCGCCGACTGCACGGTCCAGCGGCCGGTGCCCTTCTGCTCGGCCTGGTCCAGCACGACGTCCACGAACGGCTTGCCGGTCGCCGCGTCGGTCTGCTTGAGCACCTCGGCGGTGATCTCGATCAGGTACGACTCCAGACGGCCGGAGTTCCAGCCGCCGAAGACCTCCGCGATCTGCGCCGGCGTGTTCCCGCCCACCTGACGCAGCAGGTCGTACGCCTCGGCGATCAGCTGCATGTCCGCGTATTCGATGCCGTTGTGCACCATCTTCACGAAATGCCCGGCGCCGTCCGGACCGACGTGCACGCAGCACGGCTCGCCGTTCACCTTCGCCGAGATGTCCTCGAGCAGCGGGCCCAGCGCCTGGTACGACTCCTTCGACCCGCCCGGCATGATGCTCGGCCCGTGCAGCGCGCCTTCCTCACCGCCGGACACCCCGGTACCGACGAAGTGCAGGCCCCGCTCGCGCAGCGCCGCCTCCCGCCGGCGGGTGTCCAGATAGTGGGCGTTGCCGGCGTCGATGAGCATGTCGCCCTCTTCGAGCAGCGGCGCGAACTCGTCGATCACGGCGTCGGTGGGCGCACCCGCCTTCACCATGATGATCACCCGGCGGGGGCGTTCCAGGCTGGCCACGAACTCCTCGGCGGTCTCCGCCGGCAGGAACGTGCCCTCGTGCCCGAACTGCTCCACCAAGTCCTTCGTCCGCCCGTACGAGCGGTTGTGCAAAGCCACCGTATGGCCGTGCCGGGCGAAATTACGCGCTAGGTTGCGGCCCATGACCGCCAGACCGGTGACCCCGATCTGTGCCTTCTCCGACATCGTTGACGTCCTTCCCTCGCTGCAATGCCCTCGCGCTCATTCTTACGGGTGGTTCGCGGCCCGGGTTCGACGGTGCCCGTTCGCGCGGCGGTGAACCCTCAGACCAGGCCCCGTACGACCGATCAGCGCATTGTGAGAAATGGCCGCCGCTGGTTCGCCGTCGCCGTGGGCGCGGTGGCCACGGCGCACCTGTTCGTCCCGGCCGGCCTGCGGATCTACTCGTACGTCCTGTCCATCGCCATGGTCCTGCCGTGTCTGGTTTACGTGCTGCGGGGCACCGAGCGAGGTTCGCGGCTGCCGTGGTGGCTGTTGCTCTTCGGGATGACCTCGCTGTCGCTGGGCAACGCGCTGGTGCCGTCCGGTGCACCGGCGGTCGTGCAGGTCCTGGTCAACGCCGGCCACGCGCTGATGCTCGCCGGCGCGGCCGCGCTGGTGCTGCGCCGGGGCAGCGGCGACGTCGGTGGTCTGCTGGACGCCGCGGTGCTCGCGGTGGCGCTGGCCGGCATGCTCTGGACCTCGCCGCTCGGCCACCGCGTGCACCAGCTCGGCTCGCCGGTGAGCGATCAGCTCGCGATGCTGGCCAGCACCATGCTGCTCAGCGCCGTGCTGGGCGCGATGTCCCGGCTGTGGTTCACCGACCGGGGGCTGCGCCCGCTTCGCGTGTTCCTGCTGGGACTGGTGGCCGGCCTGGCCGCCACCGTGCTGGAGGCGTGGATGTTCGGCACCGTGTCGGCGGCCGGCCGCGACCGCGTCGTCGATGCGCTCTGCATGGTGTCGTACGGGATGGTCGGGCTCACCGTGCTGGACCCGGCGGTGTGGGAGCTGAACCGCCCCGGCCCGGTCGCCGTCGATCACCTCAGCAGCCGCCGTCTGCTCTTCCACTCCATGATCATGGGATCCGGCCCGGTCATGGTCGGCATCAGTCTGATGGCCGGCGCGCCGACCAACGGCGCGCTGCTCGCCGTCGGCAGCCTGCTGGTGACCCCGTTGGTGATGGTCCGGGTGGGCCGGCTCGCCGCGCAGCGCGCCCGCGCCGAGGTCGAGCTGCGCCATCGCGCCACCCACGACATGCTCACCGGCCTGCCGAACCGGGCCGAGCTGCTGGACCGGCTGGGCGGCGCGCTGGCCCGCGAACGTGCCGGCGGGCGACCGGCGGTCGTTCTGCTGTTCTGCGACCTGAACGGCTTCAAGCAGGTCAACGACCGTCTCGGGCACGTCGCCGGGGATCAGCTGCTCACCGAGGTGGGCGTGCGGGTCAGGGCCGGCCTGCGGCACGGCGACACCCTTGCCCGGTACGGGGGTGACGAGTTCCTGCTGCTGTGCGAGGACCACGATCAGACGGCCGCGGCGAAGCGGCTCACCGAGCATGTTCAGCAGGGGCTGGCCCGGCCGTTCGAGCTGGCCGGCGAGCAGGTCACGGTCGGCTCCAGCATCGGCCAAGTGATCTCCGACGGCACCCTGGACGCGGACGAGCTGATCTCCCGCGCGGACGCCGCCATGTATCGGGCGAAGCAGACCCTGCGCGGCCTCGCCGTCTCGTAAGATCCGCGCGAGAGTACGCTGCCTCGCATGGCGATCGGGACGTGCTGAGATGAGGCGCGGCGAGATCTGGACCATCGGCAGCCGGACCGATCTGCGTTACCGGGTCCTGGTCCTGTCGGGCGACAACTACAACGAACGGTCCAATGCGTCCCCGTTCTGCGCGCCGATCGTGCGGCTGCGCGGCGCGACCGACCTCCCGCCGTACGCGGTGGCACTGACCGAACAGGACCCGATCACCGGAGTCGTGGTGGTGAACCGGATGCGCCGCCTGCCGGCGTCCACCGGCGCCGAACGCATCGGCATGGTCACCGGCGCCAGCATGGTCCGCCTCACCGACGCGATGCGAGCACTCTTCGAGCTTTGACCCGCGTACGAGCCTCGATCGGGTGACGAGCTAGCTCGTTTTAGCGTTGGTCCGGGTGATGCCGGATGAACGGACGATGACGGTTGCCGAATCGCTGACGTAAGCAGGAGTGGCGATTGGGGTGACAGGGAGGTCGGGCGTGGGTCAGGCGTATGCGGAAGCGGTGAGCAGACTACGTGCCGCCCCCGACGAGCCGGACCGCGTGACCGTCGAGCGGGCCGCCGGCCTGCTGGCCGGGCGGGCGCACTGCCGGATCGCCGACGCGCATCGCCACCTGATGCGGATGGCTGTCGAACAACGCCGCGACCTGGTCGAGGTGGCCGCCGCGGTGATCCGTCGTCTGGACACGCAGGACGAACCCGTAATATCGAATTTATCCGATATAGTGCCGCCGCCACCCCAGGTCCGCAGGTTCGAACCGTGGATCGCGATGGTCCAGCGAGTCCTGGACATCAGCCCGGGCATGGCCGCCTTCATGACCCCCGAACGGGACGAGAAAGGCCACCTCGCCGACCTGGTCTGGGCCGCGGTCAGCCCGGCCGCCACGGTGGCCAACGGCCTGCGCGGCGTTCAGCTCATCGGCCGCCGGCTCTCCGAGTACTTTCCCGACGTCATCGCCAGTGACCGCTGGGAGGCGTACCAGAATGTCCTCGACAGCGGGAACCCCGCCGCCCTGGGCCCGTTCCCGCACCTCGACGGGTTGTACTCGGTGCGCGCCCACCGCCTCGGCCAGGGCCTGCTGTTGAACTGGACCCGGCACGTCGCGGCCGACGGCGAAAGCGACCGGGTGTCCAGCACCGAACGCCTGGCCAACCTCGGCTGGGGCGACTGGGACCTGGTCAGCGGCGAGATCTACTGGTCCGATCAGCTGTACCGGATCTACGAACGGGACCCGCGGCTCGGCCCGATGAGCCGCGAGGAGTCGGACGCGCTCGCGGTCGCCGAGGACGCGCCGCTGCGCGAGGCCGCCACCGCCGCCTTCCGCCGCAACGAGCGCGTCGACGTCACCACCAGGGTGCGCATCGCCGGCCGGGTCAAACACCTGCGCAGCGTGGTCGACGCGATCCGCGACGCCGAGGGGCAGCCGCTGCGGATCTTCGGCATCGTGCAGGACGTCACCGAGCAGGAGGACGGCGCCCGGCGCCTCGCCGAGGTGGAACGGCTGCTCGCCGACGAGCACGAGCTGGCCGGCCGGCTGCAGCGGATCATCCTGCCGATCCCGAAGGGCCCGATCGAGCTGCCCGGCCTGAAGGTCGCGGTGCGGTACCTTCCGGCCGGTCAGGAGGGCCTGGTCGGCGGCGACTGGTACCACGCGGCCGAGCTGCGCGACGGCTCGGTGCTGCTCGCGGTCGGCGACGTGGCCGGGCACGGCACCCCGGCGGCGACCACGATGGCGCAGCTCCGGCACGCTTTGCGCGCGCTCGCGGTCACCACCACCGACCCGGCGCGGCTGCTGCGCGACCTCAACCGGCTCACCTGGGATCTGCAGCGCGACAACCCGGAGCTGTCCGCGACCGCGGTCGTGGCCCGCTACGACCCGCTGTGCCGCCGGATCGTGTGGGCGCAGGCCGGGCATCCGCCGCCGCTGCTGAGCCGTGGCGGCCGCACCACGCCGCTGGCCCGGCCGAAGGGTCCGATGCTGGGCGTGCTCGACGACGCCGAGTATCAGACGGCCAGCCTGGACTTCCGGATCGGCGACCTGTTCATGCTCTACACCGACGGGCTGGTCGAGCACCGTCGCCGCGGTGTCGACGACGGGCTGGCCTCGGTGATCACGGCGATGGACGAGGCGGTCGCGGCGTCACCGCAGCAGCCGCTCGGCCGCCTGCTGTCGCGTCTGCGGCAGGCCAATCCGGACGACGACACCTGCATCCTGGCCGTGCGCGCGGTGACGGGGGAGACCCGCGACCTGCGGCACTACGTCTCCTGAGGACCCTCCGGCGGCAGCGCGGCGGACCAGATCAGCACGGCCTCGCGTACGAGCTCGGCATTGTCCTTGGCAGTGCGGCCGTCCGGCAGGACCAGGGTGTCCTCCAAGCCGATCCGGGTCGGCAGGCGCAGCCAGCCGGCGTGCTCGACGAGCGGCCAGCAGGCGTCCCCCTCGCCGTGCAGCAGCCGGGGTCCGCGATAGCCGGCCTTGCCGAGACGGTCCAGGATGGTGTCCGCCTTCGCCACGGCCCGGTCGGCCGGCGTGCCGAGCACCTCGACCAGCACCCGTTCCAGCGGCAGGCCGTCCAGCTCGTCCGCCCCGGCCGGCTCCCACACGCCGGCCTCCACCCCGATCCCGGCGCCGTGCAGCACCGCGACCAGGTCGGAGAACCCCTGCTCGTGCACGTTGACCGAGGCGAAGTCGGGCCGCGCCGCGAGATCACCCCAGGCCCGGACGAGCGCTTCCCGGCGGCGGGCGTCCCCGTCGGTCATCCAGATGCCGGTGGACACCCCGACGCGTACGCCCGGACAGGCCGCCCGGATCGCCGCGACCGCCGCCCCGACGTCCTCCGCGACCAGCGACTCCCGCCCGGTCGTGTCCCGCGGATGGACGTGCAGCGCGTCCGCCCCGGCGGCCACCGCCCCGGCCGCGGCCTCGGCCAGCTCGATCGCACTCGCCGGAAATTTCCGGCCGCCGTTCAGACACGCCTTCATCCGCATAGCCCACTGTGGCACGGTGGTGGTCATGTCGCTCTACGAGTCCGCGGGCGGTGCGCCCGCGATGTTCGCGCTGGCCGCCGACTTCCACGCGCGCTGCCTGGCCGATCCGGTGCTGGAACACCCGTTCTCGCACACCGGCAACCCGGAGCACGTGCAGCGCCTCGCCGACTACTGGGGTGAGGTGCTGGGCGGCCCGCCGGTCTTCTCGTCCCGCTACGGCGGCCACGAGCGCATGCTGCGGATGCACGCCAACCAGGGCGCCGACGCCGACCTGGGCGACCGCTTCCTGGCCTGTTTCGTCGCCGCGATGGCCAGCAGCGGCATCCCCGAGCCGGTGCGGCCGCCCCTCACCGCGTACATGCGCTGGGCCACCGACGAGGTGATGTCCTACTCGCCGCGCGACGCCGTGGTGCCGTCCGGCCTCAGGATGCCGCACTGGGACGTCGACGGCCTCGTCACCGGCTGAGCGGCCCCAGCATCCGCACGGCCCGCTCCACCGCGATTCGCGGGCTGGTCAGCACCGGGATCGTCAGGTCTGCCAGCAGCGTCGCGGCGCTCGCCATGCTCGCCTGCGCGAGCACGATGACATCAGCCTCTGCCGCGGCCTTGCGTGCCTCCCTGGCGACCATTTGCGCGTACGCCTCCAGCTCGCCCCCGGCAAACAAAGCCCACGCGTCGAGGCACGGCACGGGCGTGATCGCGCGCGCCCCGGCCTCCGCCAGCAGGGTGCGGGTCGGCCCCCACGTGGACGCGACCGCGTAGAGAACCGCGATCCTCGCCCCGGCCGCCACCGCAGCTTCCGCCATGGCCGGTCGCCCCGCAGCACACCGTCGATCTCCTCGGCCATCGCGCCGATGGTCGAGCAGGTGCAGACGACGACATCGGCCCCCGCCGCCCGCAGCTCCGCGACGCGCGCCCCGACGCGCCCGGGCGTGGCAGCCGAGCCCGCCTCGTCAAGCAGCACCGGATCGACGACGTGCAGGTCCCGGGTTGCCGGGCTCATCTCGGCAAGAAGCCCCCGAAACGTCCCGACGTGAACCTCAGCAGTATGCAGGAACCCCACGGTGGCCACCCACCCACGCTAGCGGCGATCACCTCGAACCGTCGCGGCGCGATCCCACACTCTGTAGGGAGGCGCAACCGGGAAAACCTGACATCTGGGGCTTTTTGGGCGCATGCTGAAGGGAACCGCTGAGCACGGAGCTGACATGGCCGTAGTACTGATCGCCGAGGATGACGAAGACATCGCGCTCATCCTGACCCGGCTGCTCAAGCGTGCCGGGAACACCGTGCTGCGAGCGCCGGACGGGCAGGCCGCGCTGGAGATGGCGGTGAAGCACAGACCCGACGTGGTGCTCACCGATCTTGGCATGCCGCGCATGGACGGCATCGAGCTGACCCGGGCGATCCGGGAGGACCCGCATCTGTCCGACACGCCGATCGCCATGCTCAGCGGCCACTTGCATCCCGGGGACACCACGCCGTACGCGGCCGGGGTCTGCGCGGTGCTGCTCAAGCCGTGCCCGAACGACAAGCTGCGGGCGGTCGTGCAGGATCTCGTCGACCGCGGCGGGCACGGGCACACCGGCGCGGACTGCCCGGCGAACAGCCCGGTCACGGCCTAAAGCCGGTCGCCGCGCATCCGATAAGGCGGGCGTGACACCCACTACGCCGGAGGATGGAACGCGATGACGCGCCCGACCGTGCTGCTCGTGGACGACGAGGCCGACATTCTGACCTCGCTGTCGCTGCAGCTGCGCAAGGATCACAAGGTCCTGACCGCGGAGAGCGGCGCCGACGCGCTGCGCCTGCTGGCCGAGTCCGGTCCGGTGGCCGCGGTGATCAGCGACATGCGGATGCCGGAGATGGACGGCGTCGAGCTGCTGCGCCGCGTCCAGCTCGAATACCCGGACACCGTACGGGTGCTGCACACCGCCCAGAAGGACCTGGACTCGGCGATCTCCGCGATCAACAGCGGCGGCGTGTACCGCTACCTGGCCAAGCCGGTCGCCGGCGAGGAGCTGCGCGGCGCGGTCCGGGAGGCGGTCGCGCTCAACGCTCAGGCGACCACCGAGCGGCAGCTGCTCGACAAGACGCTCAAGACCAGCATTCAGGCCCTGTTCGGCTGTCTCGAGCTGGCCAGCCCGATCGCGTTCGCCCGGGCCGGCCGGATCCGCACGCTGGTCTCCGAGTTGTGCGCCGCGATGCAGCTCGGGCAGCTGTGGGAGATCGAGGTCGCGGCGATGGCCAGCCAGCTCGGCGCGGTCACCATCCCGCCGAGCGTGTTCCAGAAGCTCGACAAGGGACAGCCGGTCACCGAGGACGAGCAGCAGATGATCGACGCGATGCCGGGCGTCGCGGTGCAGCTGCTGAGCAACATCCCGATGCTCGAGGACGTCGTCGAGATCGTCCGGGGCCTGGGTTCGGAGGCGTCCCGGCGTACGGACGAAAAGCCTTTGATCGAGACGGCGATCGACGTCCTGCGCACCGCGATGGACTTCGAGACGCTGGAGAGCCGCGGCCTGGAGATGGAGAGCGCGATCGCGGTGCTCGAATGCCGCGACAACGCCGCGATGCACGTGCTGGCCGCGATGCGTACCGCCAAGAACTGCGAGCCGGCCAAGGAGACCGTGCGTGGCCTGCGGGTCGTCGACCTGGAGGTGGGCATGCGGGTGGCCGAGGACATCGTGGCCACCAACAACCTGGTGCTCATCGGCCGCGGCATGATCGTCACCGACCTGCTGCTGGACCGGCTGCACAACTACGCCAAGATCATCGAGATCGTGGAGCCGGTGCTGGCCATTCCGGGCGTGCTCAAGCCCATCGAGACGCTGCTAGACGTCTAGTTCCGAGGCCACCCGGGCCACCGAGCCCAGCACGATCTCCTGCTCGGCGCGGATCCGGACGAACGTGCTGTCCGGGTCCGGCACCACCCCCTCGCGGGCGGCGTGCTCGATCTCCGCGAACAGGGCCGCGAGCGTGGTGGCCCCGATATTCGCCGCGGAGCCCTTGAGGCCGTGTGCGTGATCCCGTACGGCGTCCTGGTCGCCGCCGCGCAGCAGCTCGCCGAGGTGGTCGACGCGGGCCGGGGTCTTCGCCGTGAAGGAGTGCAGCAGGCGGGCCAGCAGCGCGCGTTCCGCCGCGCCCGGGTCCGGTCCCGCGATGTCGTCCAGCCGCGACCGGATCTCGTCCTCGCGGGTGCGCTCCATGCGTCCATCCTGCGCGGCCGATCCGGCCGGATCCGGAAAACTCCTAACATTGCCGGGCCCTCCGGCCGATTTCTCCTCCGTGCCCGTAGCTTGCCCAGCTCCCCGGCGTCACGTGCTGGTGACCGCCGGGATCGCCGTGGCCGGAACGCTCTGGTACGTGCTGTGGCTGGCGCGGCCCGGGCTCGCCGGTCCGGCCGCGCTGGCCTTCGTCGTGCTTCCGCTGGGCACGGCCGTCGCGGCCCACGGTGTGCTGGTGATGATTCGCCACGTACGCCTGCACCCCGTGGCCCTGCGCTTCTGGCGGCTCATCTTCGTGGCGTTGCTGCTGTTCGGTGCCGGGTTCGCGATGATGGCCGTCGAAGCCTTCCGGACCGCGCCGGCGCTGCCCACCTTCCCCGTGGACGCGGCCGCGCTGGCCGGCGCCGGCTTCCTGACCGCGATGTGGGCGGTCGCCCGGGTCCCGATCGGCACCGGCCGGGGCGAACGCGGCCGGCAGTGGCTCGACCGGGCCATCGCGTTCCTCGGCTGCGGCACCGTGCTGTTCCAGTTCGGCCTCGCCCCGATGATCAACGCGCCGGTCGGGTGGAGCGTCCAGACGATCACGCTGATCGGGCTGTCGCTGGCGCTCGCGCTCGGCGGGATCACGAAGGTCGCGTACATCGGCGACGGCCCGGTCGACCGCGTCGCCCTGCGGCTGATCGGGACGAGCGGCCTGGTCGCCGCCGGCGTGGTCCTGCTGGCCATCACCGGCGGCCCGGACAGCGCCGTCCCGGCCCAGGGCGTCGTGATGCCGCTCGCCCCGATCATGGCTGCGCTCGCGGTCCGGCGGCAGTGGTCCGCCACCGGCACCCGGGCGCGACGGGCCAACACCTGGCTGCCCTACCTCGCGCTGGCCGGCGTCGACGCACCGCTGCTAGCCGCGCTGCACGGCACGCTGACCTGGTCGGACCGCCTGGTCGTGATCAACGTGATGGTGGTGACCGGGCTGGTCGCGGTGCGCCAGTTCGTCACGATCCGGGAGAACGGCTGCCTGCTGCGTGACAAACGGGCCAGCGAGCGGCAGCTGCGCCACCAGGTCACCCACGACGGCCTGACCGGGCTGGCCAACCGGGGCCTGTTCCGCGACGAGCTAGCTGCCGCGCTGGCCGCCGGGGACACCACGGTCCTGCTGGTCGACCTGGACGACTTCAAGATCGTCAACGACTCCCTCGGGCACGACGTCGGTGATCAACTGCTCATCGCGGTCGCCGGCGCCTTGCGCTCGGCGGTGGGTTCCGCCGGTCTTCCCGTACGCCTCGGCGGCGACGAGTTCGCGGTGATGCTGACCGGGGACGCGGACGCGGGGGCCGTCGCCGACGCGGTTCTGTCCGCCTTCAACGGGCCGATGAGCGCGCACGACCTGCTGGTCCGCGCCTCGATCGGGATCGCCTCCGCGCCCGCCGGGACGCCGCTCGACCACCTGCTGCGCGACGCCGACGTCGCCATGTACGCGGCCAAGCAGCGCGGCAAGGCCAACTGGGTGCGCTACCACCACGGCATGGAGCAGCCCGCGCTCGCGCACGCCCGGCTCGGCGGCGAGTTGCGGCGCGCGCTGGAGGCCGGCGAGTTCCGCGTGGTCTACCAGCCGATCATCGGCCTCGACGACCCGGCCCGGCGCGTCATCGGGGTCGAGGCGCTGGTGCGCTGGGAACATCCCGTACGCGGCACGGTCTCGCCCGCCGATTTCATCCCCGCCGCCGAGGCCACCGGCCTGATCGTGCCGCTCGGCCGGTTCGTGCTGCGCGAGGCGTGCCGGCAGACCGCCGCGTGGCTGGCGACCTACGGGCCGGACGCGCTGCAGAAGGTCGGCCCGAACGTGTCGATGCGCCAGCTCGCCGACCCGGACTTCGTGGCCGACGTGCGCGCTGTTCTCGCCGAGACCGGTCTGCCCGCCGAGCGGCTGGTCCTCGAGGTCACCGAGTCGGCGGCGCTGCGCGGGCCGCAGGTCTCGCGCACCCTGCGCGAGCTGCACGACATGGGCGTGCGGCTGGCCCTCGACGACTTCGGCACGGGGGAGTCGTCGCTGAGCCTGCTGCGGGCGTTCCCCGCGTCGATCATCAAGCTGGACAAGTCGTTCGTGGACGGGATCGAGCTGGATGAGCTCGGGACGCCCGCTGCGGATGCGCGGCAGGCGGTGGCGCGTGCGGTGGTGCAGCTGGCCGGGGCGTTGGGGCTGGATACGGTGGCGGAGGGGATCGAGAACGAGGAGCAGGCTCGGCGGTTGGTGGCGCTCGGGTATTCGCTGGGACAGGGCTATCACCTGGCCCGGCCGATGAGTGCGGAGCGGCTGGGGGAGCTTTTCGCGGCGCGGCTGGCGGCGGCTTGAGTTTCTCGTCGCCTGGCGGGTGGTCGAGTGAAGTGTCGCTCGGCGGGTGGTCGCGTGAAGTGTTGCTCGGCGGGTGGTCGCGTGAAGTGTTGCTCGGCGGGTGGTCGCGTGACGTGTTGCTCGGCGGGTGGTCGCGTGAAGTGTTGCTCGGCGGGTGGTCGCGTGACGTGTCGCCTGGCGGGTGGTCGAGTGAAGTGTCGCCCGGCGGGCGGTCGCATAAAGTACGGCAATGGACGAGGCGGAATCGCTCGCGGCGTGGCTCCAGGCGCTCACTTTCGCCGACCTGACCACCGACCAGGCCCAGGCGCAGGTGATCGACGCCGTCGTCGCGTGGGGCCGGCACGAGGGGTGGCGGGTGTACCGCCGCGCACCCAGCGTCGTCCCGCTCCCGCCGCCGCTGACCGGCAACTCCGTGGTGGACGTCGGGATCGCCCGGGACGGCCAGCCGATCGTGGTCGAGGTGGACCGGCTGGACCGGCAGCGCACTGTGGACAAGCTGCTCGCCGAGGCGGCGGCCGGACGGATCGCCATCTGGGTGCGCTGGGGCGCCGGGCCGTTCGTTCCGCCGCCGCTGCCGGTGCACCTGGTGACCCGCGCCGCGAGCCGAAGCCGTGGCACCTGGCATACGGACGCTGAGCTGCCCGCGCCGCGGCATTCGGAGACCCCGATCGACGCCGCCGACCCGGAGGA
This sequence comes from Actinoplanes sp. TBRC 11911, assembly GCF_012933445.1. Taxonomy (GTDB): domain Bacteria; phylum Actinomycetota; class Actinomycetes; order Mycobacteriales; family Micromonosporaceae; genus Actinoplanes. The sequence goes on along the minus strand of NZ_JABBNC010000039.1, from coordinate 4,798 downwards.
ACTGCCCTGGTCGTGACGATCGCGTGGATGGGGCCGGCGCCGCTTTGCAAGCGTGATTTGTTTTGCGTGTCCGCCAGGTAGGCGTTTCCGACTTTTCCGGGTGGTCCGCGAGATGCTTTTGGGCGGTGCGGCGACCACGAACACGGTTTGTCGGTTGGGCTCTCGCTGCGCAACAGCCTGACCGGGCAGAGCCAGACGAGCGCAGATCGACCCCCAGAACGTGCCCGCCGCCGATGCCCGCGGGATGACGTCCATGATGTGGGATGGGCGTCCGTACCGTGAGACCGGCGACCACATGGTGGCCGGCGGTCCACGATGCGGGATGTATGTCCATCATGGAGGAAAGTTGCTCCCGCATTGCCCCCTTTGTTCCGAGCATTTTCGTTGCCCGGCGCGGACCTTGGAGAGTTATGGTCCAAATACGGGCGTAAGTTTCCAAGGTCTCGAGAATGTCCACGATGTGGAACAGATCGCTACATCGTGGGACGCGTGACCACGGCACGGCAGCCGGGAGCGGAACGTCGATGCCTGTAGATGGCCGAGCCGGCGGCGGAGAACATCTCGGGGTCGGGGAGGTCGCCGGGCGGATTGCGGCGCGGGAGCGACCGTGATGAAGACGGAGATGAACGCGCTCGCCTCCCAGCCGCCAAGCGAGCATCGAAATCGTTCGAATTCCCCAGTCGTACCACGGGCCACCCCCACCCTGTTCTGGGTGGGGCCGAGTCAAGCAGCGGGGTCTGACAGTTTTTGGTCGTCGTCCACAGGGGCGGCGATGCGAAGCGGAGGCGCGGGAAGCACCCCGACGGGCGTGCTCCCCTCGCCTGCCTCCGACTGACCGAAGGCGTACCGCCGGCCTTACGCCCCACCCGGGTTCAAAGTCACCGTCTCCGGCTGGAACGACGCCCCGTTCACGTCCACGCCCGCCCCCTTCGCGGCCGTGATCGCCTGGTTGATGTAGTCGTTCGTGAACGCCTGGCCCTCCGGCGCCGCCTTCAGGACCGTGTCGCCGGTCTGGTTCTTCGTGGTCATCGAGATGTCCACGGTCTGCTTCCACGCGGCGTCGTCCACCACGCCGATGCCACCCGCGGCCGGCCAGATCAGCTTGTTGACCTCGTTCATCTGCCACAGCTGGTGGCTCTTGCCGAGCTTGGAGCCCTTCGCGACGACCATGTCACGGCATTTGTCAGGATTGTCCCGGCAGAACGCCCAGCCCTTGATCGTGCCGGTCAGGAACTTGACGGTCTGCTGCTGGTACCCGGAGTCGCCGAGCTTGGCCGTGTTCGCCCAGACCGCGTCCTGCAGCATCGCCGAGCCGTTCTGCTTCCAGTCGATGATGGTGAAGTCGTCGGGGGTGTAGAGCTTGCCGGTGGCCGGGTTCTTCGCCTCCAGCAACTGGGCGTACTCGTTGTAGCTCATCGCCTGCGCCGCGTCGATCTCCTTCTTGAGCAGCGCCTGCATGTCGAACTGCTGCTGCACCAGCGTGACGTCCTTGCCGGGGTTCAGGCCGGCCCTGGTCATGCCGGCGAACAGCTCGAACTCGTTGCCGAAGCCCCAGTTGCCGATCTTCTTGCCGCGGAAGTCGGCCGGGCCGGTGATACCGCTGTTCTTCCAGGCGACCTGGTAGGTGCCGGAGCGGCCGAAGATCTGGCCCACGTCGGTGATCCCGGCGCCCTGTTCGCGGGAGGCCAGCGCCTTCGGCACCCAGGCCACGGCGTAGTCGGCCTTGCCCTGGGCCAGCACGGTCTGCGGCACGATGTCGACGCCGCCTTCGAGCAGTTGTACGTCGAGGCCCTGCTCCTTGTAGAAGCCCTGGTCCACGGCGGCGATGTAGCCGGCGAACTGGGCCTGGTAGAACCACTGCAGCTGCAGCTTGACCGGCGTCAGCGCGCCGCTGGCACCGGGCGCCGGCGTCTCGTCGAGGTCGGCGCTGCCGCACCCCGCCGCCACAAGCACGACAGAAAGAGTGATAGCACTAAATATCCGTATTTTTCTCATGTGTGGTCCCCCTGGGAACGAGAATCAAATCAGACGCTTGCGCCACGGCATCGCCAGCCGTTCCAAGGCGAGCGTGGCCAGGTAGAAAACCAGACCGAGCAGGCAGGCGCCGACCACGTACGCCCAGGCGCGCGGATACGCGGTGAACGCGGCCGCGGACGTGATCCGGGAGCCGAGCCCGGTCTGCAGGCCACCGAAGTACTCGGCGACCACCGCCGCGATCACCGCCAGCGACGACGCCTGCCGCAGGCCGGTGAAGACGTAGGGGAGTGCGCTGGGCAGCCGCACCTTCGTGGCGAAGGTCCAGCCGCTCGCCGCGTACGTGTGCATCAGTTCGCGGTGGATCGGGTCGACCTCGCGCAAGCCCCGCAGGGTGTTGATGAAGACCGGGAAGAACGCGATGATCCCGGCGACCAGCCGCCGCGGGATGCTGCTGGTCGACTCGAACATGTTGTTGAGGATCGGGGCCAGCGCGATGATCGGCAGCGCGTTCAGAATCGCCGCGAACGGCAGCGACACGTCGTCGAGCGCCTTGAACCGGCTCGCCGCCATCGCCAGCAGGACGCCGGACAGAGCGCCGAAGAACAGCCCGATCAGCGCGTTCTCGCCGCTGGAGACGGCCGCCTCCCAGACGTTCTGGCGCTGCGCGACCAGCTCCTCCCAGATCTCCGAGGGCGCCGGCAGGATGAACGGCGCGATCCGGCCGGCGGTCACGATCAGCTGCCACAGGGCGATGAACAAGACCCCGACGATCACCGGGGGGAGGATGGTCCGGGCCCATTTCACAGCGGGCTCTTTTGCGGTACGCCTCGGAGGGCTCGCCGGACCGCGGTGACGTATTCGAAGTACTTCTCGGACTGTCGCACGGTGTCGTCACGTACCGGCAGATCCACGTCGACGGCCGTGACGATCCGGCCCGGCCGCGGCGACATGACGACCACCCGGTTGGACAGGAACACCGCCTCGGAGATCGAGTGGGTCACGAAGACCGTGCTGGTCCCGGTCTTCGCGCAGATGCCGAGCAGCTCGGACTGCAGCCGTTCGCGGGTCATCTCGTCGAGCGCCCCGAACGGCTCGTCCATCAGCAGCAACGGCGGCTGCACGGCGAGCGCCCGCGCGATCGCGACCCGCTGCTGCATGCCGCCGGAGAGCTGCGCCGGGTAGTGCCCGGCGAAGTCGGACAGCCCGACGAGCGACAGCATCTCCAGCGCCCGGGAACGACGGTCCGCACGCGACATCCCGCGCAGTTCCAGCGGCAGCTCCACGTTGCGCACCACGGTCCGCCATTCGAACAGCCCGGCCTGCTGGAACGCGATCCCGTACTCCTGCTGCCTACGGGCCGTGTCCGCGTCCTTCCCGGCCACCGAGACGGTCCCCGACGTCGGAGTTATCAGGTCGCCGATCAACCGCAACAGCGTGCTCTTGCCGCACCCCGACGGCCCGATCAACGAGATGAGCGAGCCGGACGGCACCACGAGGTCCACGTCCGACAGCGCGACCACCTCGTCCGGCCGCCCTTGATTGAAGACTTTCGTGACCTTGTCGACCACCACGGCGTCACTCACAGTGTCACCACCTCCACGTGCCGGCGATGCCGCATCAGGGGGATTTCGAGCAGGCCGACCGTCCCGGCGACGACCAGGCCGAGCAGGGCGGCGCCGAGCATCGCGGTGTAGACCTTGGCCGGATCCGAGGTGGCCTCACGGGCGTACTCGATGATCAGCCGGCCCACCCCGCCGCGCGTACCGGTGGAGATCTCGCCGACCACCGCGCCCACCACCGCGGCCGCGCCGGCCAGCCGCAGCGCCGGGAACAGATAGGGCAGCGCCGCGGGGAAGCGCAGCTTGACCAGCGTGCGCCACCACCCGGCGGCGTAGCTGCGCATCAGCTCGACCCCGCTCGCGGCCGGGGACTGCAGCCCCCGCAGCATGCCCACCGCGACCGGGAAGAACGCCAGGTACGCCGCGATCAGCGAGACCGTCATCCAGTCCTGCCACGGGTACGGGCCGAACGACAGATTGCCGCTCCACCCGGCCACCAGCGGTGCCAGCGCCACCAGCGGCACGGTCTGGCTCAGGATCACGTACGGCAGCAGACCGCGCTCGGCCAGCCGGAACCGTTGCATCACGACCGCCAGCACCAGCCCGACCAGCGCGCCGATGACGAACCCGACGGCGGTGATCCCGAACGTGAACGCGCACGCCTGCAGCACCACCAGCCCGACCGGCCGGCCGCCCGCGATCTCCGGCCGGCCGAGCCGCTCGGCGATGGTCCACAGATGCGGCATGGACAGGTCGTCGGCGCGCGGCAGCACCCGCACCCCGAAGATCACCGTCCCGTCCGGGCTGCCGACCAGCTTGTAGCCCTCCCAGAGGACCGCGAAGATCGCGATGCCGGCCAGGACCAGCAGGACGCGTCTCATGTGAACGCCGGGATGATCTGTTTGCCGTACGCCTCGAGGGTGGAGACTTTGGCGTCGTGCTGCAGGTACACCGCGAACTGGTCGACCCCGAGGTCACGCAGCTCCTGCAGGCGCTTCACGTGGTTCTCGACCGGGCCCAGCACGCAGAACCGGTCGACGACCTCGTCCGGCACGAACGCGGTGTGCGTGTTCCCGGCCCGCCCGTGCTCCGCGTAGTCGTAGCCCTCGCGGTCCTTGATGTAGTCGGTGAGCACCTGCGGCACCGTCCCGTCGCCGCCGTAGCGGGACACGATGTCGGCCACGTGGTTGCCGACCATGCCGCCGAACCAGCGGCACTGGTCCCGCTGGTGTTTCAGGTCGTCGCCGACGTAGGCGGGTGCG
>NZ_JABBNC010000038.1 GCF_012933445.1 Actinoplanes sp. TBRC 11911 | reverse complement strand
GCGCCGCGCCCGGCTACCGATTCCGAGCGTGAGGCGCCGCGCCCGGCTACCGATTCCGAGCGTCAGGCCCCACCTCCGACCACTGATTCCGCGCGCCAGGCGCCGCCGTCCACCGACTCCGAGCCGCGGCCGGCCCCTTCGACCAGCCCCGACGACGGGCCGGAGCGGGACCGGTGACGGTCGCGGACGCGTTGATGCTGGCCCTCGGCGTCATCGCGGTCGGCGCCGGCGCGCTCGTCGTCACCAGCGACCACCTGGTCCGCTCCGGCTTCTACCTGGTGGTGAGCCTGGGCGCGAACGCGGGCCTCTACCTCGTCCTCGGCGCCGAACTGGTCGCCTGGGTGCAGGTCCTCGTCTACGTCGGCGCGGTCGTGGTCCTGCTGCTCTTCGCGGTGATGCTGACCCGCGCACCGATCGGCCCGTCCGCCGACCTCGACCGCCCGGCCGGCCCGGCAGCCCTGATCGGGGCCGGAGTGGGCTTCGGACTGACCGCCCTGCTGGTCGACGCGTTCCGGTGGACCAGATACGAGTTGCCGCCGCCCGGCACCGCCCGCCGCGTCGGCGAGCAGCTCTTCGGAGCTTGGGTCCTGCCGTTCGAGGTGATCTCGATCCTGCTGCTGGCCGCCCTGGTCGGCGCGATCGTCCTGTCCCGCCCCGACCTGGGCGCCCGCCCCGGACCGCAACCCGCGGGCGAGCCCGTGCCACCCCCCGGCCCGGTCGACGAGACCGATGAGGTCAAGGCCCGCCTGCAACGCATCGCCGCCCGGCAGGCCGCCGCCCAGGCCAGAGTCCGCGAACAGGCCGAGGCCGACCGTGCCGCCGCGGACAGCGCGGTCGCCACCGAGGAGCCCCCCGACCCCCTGAAGGACCGCGCCCGAGACATCATCTTCGGCGCCGGCGACCGCCGCCCCGCGCTGGGCGAGGAGCCACTCACCCAAGATCCCCAGGCAAGCCGCGTAATCGAGGGCACCAGCCGCCCGGGCCCGGCCCAGCCAGCAATCGAAGCTTCACCCTCCCGCAAAAATCCCGATAAATCGGAAATATCCGTGGGGGAGAGGCGGGGTGATGCCGCGCGAGGACGTGCGCTCCCCAGCGGGCTACCAGGCGGCAACCCGGCGGGAACGCCGGAAGGCACTGGCGAGCAAAGCGCACTCCCGGCCGGCTCCGACGACCGGCCCGCCCTCCCGAGCGCCACCCCTGACGGGCGGCTCGCCCGGAGCACCACCCCCGATGCGCGGCCCGCCCTCCCGAGCGCCACCCCCGACGACCGGCCCGCCCCGAACGCCACCCCCGACGCCCCGGACACCGACGAGCCGGAGGGTGCCTGATGCACGCGGTCATCCCGTACGTGATCGCCGCCCTGCTCTTCGGGCTCGGTGTCTACGGCGTCCTCCGCAGGCGGAACGCGATCCTCGTGCTCATGGCCGTTGAGCTCATGCTGAACGCCGTCAACCTGATCCTCGTCGCGGCCGACGCGTCGGTCACCAACACTCTTGCCGGGGTGCAGCCCGAGGCCTGGGCGAACGTCCCGCCGGAGCCGAGAGCCGGAGCGGTCTTCGCCTTGTTCATCATCGTGCTGGCCGCGGCCGAGGTGGGCGTCGGCCTCGCCATCGTGCTGCAGTACTACCGGCTGCGTCGCGCGGTCGTCCTCGACGAGATCGCGCTGGACGACCCCGAACAGGCGGCGTCGTGAGCACCGGCGCGACCGGGCTGCTGATCCCGGGCGTACCGCTGCTTCTCGGTCTTGTCGGTTTACTGTTGCCGGCCGGGGATCGGGAGCCGAGGCGTACGGCTGCCGCTCTTGGCATTTTCGGCGCCGCGGCGTCACTCTTCGTCACCCTGCTGCTGTTGCTCTTCGCGCACAAGCCGCTGGAGTTCAGTCAACACTGGGTGAGTTTCGGCAGCATCGACATCACGTACGGCTTCTCGGCGGGTGTCGCGGCCCTCTACATCGCGATCGCGGTCGGCGTGGTCGCCCTGTTCGTGCAGATCTACTCGGTGGCCTACCTGAACGACGATCCGCGATACGCCCCGTACGCCGCCCAGGTCAGCCTCTTCACCGGCGCGATGCTGCTGGTCGTCACCTCGAGTGACCTGATCGGCGTGCTGATCGGCTGGGAGGTGATGGGCGCCTGCTCGTACCTGCTGATCGGCCACGATCGCCGGCTGCCCGAGGCCCCCGCCGCCGCGGTCAAGGCCTTCCTGGTCACCCGGGTCGGCGACGTCGGCTTCCTGCTCGGCGTCGCGCTGCTGATCATCGACGCCGGCACGTCCCGGATCAGCGTGCTGCTGACCGAGCCGCCGCACACCGCCGCCCTGCTGCTGATCCTGGCCGGGGTGGCCGGCAAGAGCGCCCAGTTCCCGCTGCACACGTGGCTGCCGGACGCGATGGCCGGCCCCACCCCGATCTCCGCCCTGATCCACGCCGCGACCATGGTCGCGGCCGGGGTCTACGTGGTGTTCCGCCTGTACCCCCTCTACGAGCAGTCGCCCACCGCGCTGGCCGTCCTGGGCGTCGCCGCCGCGATCACGATCCTGCTCGGCGCCCTGTCCGCCACCTCCCAGGACGACATGAAACGCGTCCTGGCCTGGTCCACGGTCAGCCAGATCGGCTACATGACCGGCGCGCTCGCCGTCGGGTCGCCCGCCGCCGCGCTGTTCCACCTGCTCACCCACGCCGCGTTCAAGGCGCTGCTGTTCCTCGCCGCGGGCGCGGTGATCCACACGGTCGGCACCAATTACCTGTCCCGGATGGGCGGCCTGCGCCGGTCGATGCCGGTCACCTTCTGGTCCTTCGTGATCGGTCTCGGCGCGCTGGCCGGCGTGCCCCCGCTGGCCGGTTTCTGGTCCAAGGAGAACGTGCTGACCGCGGCCGCGCACGCCACCGAGAGCGGCGGCGGACCGGCCCCGATCTGGGTGGGCTGGGTGGTCTGGCTGTCCGCGCTGTTCGCCGTCTCGATCACCGCCTGGTACGCCACGAGGCTGCTGCTGCGGGCCTTCTTCGGGGTGTCGCGCGCCGGGCCGGAGTGGGAGATCGGCTTCGACGACGCCCGCTACCACCGTCCGGCGAAGCCGCACGATCCGCCCGGCCTGATGCGGTGGCCGATCCTGCTGCTGACGATTCCGGCCGCGTTGCTCGGCTTCGCCGCATACGCCCCCGGCTTCCGTACGGCGCTGGAGCTCGACCAACCGCACCTCGACGTCGCGATCGTGCTGCCCCTGGTCCTGCTCGCGGCCGGGGCCGGCGCCGCGTGGTGGCTCTGGACGGCGGTGCCCGGCGTCGATCCGGCCCTCGCCCTGGGCCCGGCCCGCCGCGTCTTCGAGCACGGGTTCTACCTGGACAATCTTCAAGACCGCTTGGTCGTGCGCCCGGTGCGCGCGCTCGGAAACCTGATCACCGCCACCGATGAGCACGTCGTGGACGCGGCCGTGGAAGGCTCCGGCACCACGACCAGCGGACTCGGCGGCCTGCTCAACGCCGCCCACCGGATCGCTCTGCCGGGCGCCGCCCTGGTCCTCTTCGCCGGCGCTCTCGTGCTGGGCGCCATAGCCGTCGGAGTCTCCACATGACCGGCCTGTTGATCGCGGCGCTGGTCGTCCCGGCGCTCGGCGCGTTAGTGGTCGCCCTGCTGCCGAACGCCTCGGATCGCGGCGCCCGGATCGTGGCCACCGTCTTCGCCGCGATCAACCTGCTCGTCGTGCTCCCGCTGGGCCTGGACCGCGGCCACGGGCGCTTCTGGACCGAGACCGACCACTCCTGGGTGCCGGCGCTCAACATCGAGTTCCACCTGGGCGTGGACGGCGTCTCCTACCCGCTGATCGTACTCACCGCCCTGCTCACGTTGCTCTGCTGCGCGTACACGGTCTGGAATGTGCCGGAGGGCGGCTCCGGACGTACGCTGGCCGCCCTGCTCCTGGTCTTGGAAGTCGGCATCCTCGGCACCTTCCTCGCCCTCGACCTCGTGCTTTTCTTCCTGTTCTTCGAGGTCGTGTTGCTTCCCATGTACGCCGTGATAGCCGGCTGGGGCGGCGAGGACCGACGGCCGGCGGCGCGCAAGTTCGTGCTCTACACCTTGTTCGGCTCGGTGTTACTGCTGCTCGGCGTGCTGACCGTGACGGTCGCCGCGGGCACCGGCGACATGGGCGAGCTGGCCGGCGGCAACGGGCTGAGCAGATCTACGCAGTACGCGGCGTTCGCCCTGTTCGCCGTCGCGTTCGCGGTGAAGGCGCCGCTCTGGCCGCTGCACACGTGGCTGCCCGACGCGCACACCCAGGCTCCCACGGTCGGCTCGGTGATCCTGGCCGGCGTCCTGCTGAAGATGGGCACATACGGCCTGATCCGCATCGGTGTCGGCGTCACCCCGCTGGGCGCCCACTGGGCCGCACCGGTGCTGGGCATCCTGGCCGCCGCCGCGATCCTGGCCGGCGCACTGATCTGTCTACGGCAGACCGAGCTGAAACGGCTGATCGCGTACTCCAGCGTCGGCCACATGGGCTTCGTGCTGCTCGGCATCGCCACCCTGACCGTCACCGGTCTGCAGGCCGCGCTGCTCGGCAACATCGCCCACGGCCTGATCACCGGCCTGCTGTTCTTCCTGGCCGGCGCGCTCAAGGACCGCGCGCACACCGGCAACCTGGCCGACCTGGGCGGTCTGCGCGAGACCGCACCGCGCCTGGCGGGCCTGCTCGGGTTCGCCGCGATCGCCTCGCTCGGCCTGCCCGGCCTGGCCGGCTTCTGGGGTGAGGCGTTCGCCGTGGTCGGTTCGGTCGAGCGGGGCGGCGGCCTGTGGACCACGCTCGGCGTGCTGGCCGCGGTCGGCGGGGCGCTGACCGCCGCGTACTTCCTGCGCCTGCTGCGCAAGGTGTCGCACGGACCGGCCGGCCCGGTGGTGCTCAAGCTGAGTCCCGCGATCGCCGGACCCGAGTGGACGGCCTGGGCCCCGCTCGTCGTCCTGGTCCTGGCCGTGGGCCTGGTGCCGGCGCTGGTCCTGGCCGCCACCGCCGACCCGATGCAAGCGTTGACCGGAGTCCTGCGATGAGCGCCCAGACGATCGACCAGATATCGCTGCTGCCGTTGTACGCCGCCGCCGGCACGGCCGTCCTGGTCCTGCTGGCCGACCTGTTGATCGGCCGGCGCGGCGCGGTCTACGGTTCGCTGGTCCTGGGTGGACTCGCCACGGTCGTCTGCGCGATCGTGGTCGGCGGCAACCGGCCCGGCACGTTCTGCCTCCCCGGCGGCGGCGCCTGCTCCTGGGTGCCGAGCCCGCTGGCGATGGTCGCCGCCGTGGTGTTCGCCCTGCTCACCATCGGCGTACTGGCCTTGTCGATCCCGTCGCTGCGGCTCGGCACCGCGCCCGTCGGCGAGTATTGCTTCCTGCTGGCCAGCTCGATGGCCGGCGGCGTCGTGATCGGCTACGCCGGCGACCTGATCACCCTGATCGTCGGCCTGGAGACGCTGACCCTGCCGCTGTACGTCCTGGTGGGCCTGCGCCGCTACGCCCCCGGCGAGCGGGTCTCGACCGCACCGGCCTCGGCGTCGGTGACGTTCCTGCTGATCAGCGTCGTGTCCACGGCGATCGCGTTGCTGGGCGCGGCCCTCAACTACGCCGCGACCGGTGCCCTGCACCTGGATCGCCTGGTCCCCGGCTCGGGCGTCACCGCGCCGGTGGCCGCCGCCGGGGTCGGCCTGATGGTGGTCGGTTTCGCCTTCAAGGTGGCCGCGGTCCCGTTGCACGCCTGGGCGCCGCCCACGTACGAGGGTGCGCCGCTCCCGATCGCCACCTACCTCTCCACCGCCTCGAAGCTGGGCGGCATCGTGGCCCTGGCAGCGATCGTGTCCCGCCTGGACGCCGACGTGGTGACCGCCGTGCTGGCCGTCCTGACGATGACGATCGGCAACCTGGTCGCGCTGCGCCAGACCCGCATGGTCCGCCTGCTGGCCTGGTCCTCGATCGCCCAGGCCGGCTACATCCTGGCGGCGCTGGCGCTGGGCGCGGCGGGCGTCGAGGCCGCCGCGGCGTACGCGGTCTTCTTCATGGTCCTGGAGTTCTTGGCGTTCGGCGTGGTGACGGCCCTGCGTGCCCCGGGCGCCGACGGCGGCGACATCCTGGCGTACCGGGGCGCGGGCCGCCGGTCACCGTGGCTGGGTGCGGGGATGGTGCTGGCTCTCGCCGGCTTGGCGGGCTTGCCACCGGGCTTGGCCGGTTTGTTCGCCAAGGTGACGGTGGTGGACGCGCTGATCGACCAGGGATGGGGCTGGCTGGCCGGGGTGGTGGCCCTGAACGCCGTGATCGGCTTGGCGTACTACGTGCGGGTGGCGGCGAATCTGTATTCGGCCCCGCCGCAGGTGGGCATCGCCGTGGCGGACCCGGAGCTGCTGGAGGCGGCCACCCACCCGCCCCGCAAGGTGACCCGCCCAGTGGTTGCCGCCCTGCTCGGCGCCGCGGCGGTGGCGGTGGTGTTGGGTTTCGCCCCCCAGATCCTTTTCGGAGCCTTGACCTAGACGAGTAGGTCCTAACCGTGGTGGTAGGCGGTGAGTGATCTGGTCACGGTGCTGCGGTGCTGCGGTGCTGCGGTGGTGCCAGAGCTGAGGCGCTGTGGCAGTTCGTGGCTGGGCGGTCCCGCTATGTGGGACGCTGCGGTCACATCGTGGATTTTTCTGAACCTTGGAGGGTTGTGCCCACATAGTGCGCGTACGGAATTAACTCGGCGTGTTGCTGATTTCGGCCATTCGATCTGCTAAGGCAGCTTCGTTACCTGCGCGTTCGCCAAGCCTGGACGTCTTCACTGGACAGATGACTTCCGACAAAGCCGCTGGTCAGCCAGCCGCAATGGGATAAATCGGTACAAAACGCGAAACTACGAGTTATTTTTTCGCAGGCCCATACGAGCCATAACTCTCCAAGGTTCACATTCGGCCGGAAAAATCTGCCGGACGAAAGCCTCGTTACATGACAAAGATACTCTCTACAGTGGACGTTAGTCCCACATCGCGGACGATGGGTCCATGATGCGGGCGCCGGTCTCAGCAGGCGGTCTCCCGTCCCACGGAATGGAAGCGCCGCGCGGCCGCACGCCGAGCCGACCCGTCCAGCGGCCCAGCCGATACGACGGATTTCAGGAAATGTCGGATATATGAGACGGGGGTGGCGGGGGCTGGCGGACGGACGGCGATCAGATCGGTGATCGCGTACGGCCAACTGACTCGCGTCTAGAGGTTCGCGCTCGACCGAAGGGCTTACATCGTCGCGACGACTATGAGCGTCGCCCTGCTTCAATGTGCAGGATTTGATCGGCCCGAGATTTGGACACGGCATGACGGTCGGTAAACAGCCGTATCAAGGGTGGGACATGGTCCGGCACGCGGACGCCTATCCGCAAGTGCTTCGGGCAGCCCGGCTCTATCTAGGTGGCTTCGCCTGGCTTGCCGTCTCGGGACTGACCGTGGCCTACGCCGACCTGAGCAGTTGGTTTCTTCTTGCCACCGCGTTGGCTGTTCCGTTGGTCGTGGCCGGAGCGCTGACAGCCCGGGACGCCTTCGCGCGTCTCGAGCAAGAGCTGGTGCCGGATCTGCCGATCACTGAGATCAGGTCGGCTGCCACGATCGTGGGCTTCCGGGATCTCTTCCGCCGACGGCCGCGAATCTCAGAGTGGCTCACTCGATCTTCACGCAGAAGTGGCGCACGGCGGGTGATCCGTATCCGGCGCTAGCGTCGACACTCGTCTTCTCGATGGCGGCCTCGGCCTACTCAGCCAACAAGCCTGCACACCTGACCAGCACGTTACGGCGGCGCCACCCTAGGAACCTTCGGACGCGTCGCGGACGTACACGCCGACACCGGCGAGCGTTTCTGTGATGCCCTTGACCCGGAGGATCTGCATTGCCCGGTCGATGACCGGCGCCGTCACCTCATAGTGGGCGGTCAGCTCTCGTCGACTCGGCAAGCGGGCGCCGGGCGGGAACTCGCCGGCCTCGATCCGCTTTTGCAGGTCGTCGGCGATCTCTTCGTATCGGTAACGCGGCGGCACGATGGTCTCCTCGGTTGGCCTCCCGAGTAGATCACCCATAGCTAGCTCTTGACTAGCCAAAGCTAGCTATGGCAGGTTGCTAGTGGGTCACCTTGGTTGGCACTTAGGCGACCAGACAGCGCGGCGGATGGCAGATACGCCCGTGGTCAAGACGGAGGCCCGAAGCAGTCGTAGTGCTCCGGGCCTCCATCTCCGCGCACTCTACGCACGGGGTGCCGTGCTTAACCGATGACGTGCGGTCCGCCACGAATTCGTATTCGGCCCACCACTGATGTGCCATCAGTGCGTGTGAGCCTCCGCGGCGCCCGTAGGCCAAGGAAATCGGAATACCGTGCAGTGTCAAAAACCGGACACTCACTCCGTGGCTTGTTTCGGTAACTTCGTGCGACTAGTTGCCGATGGGACAGTAGAGGTGAGGTGTGCCGAGTAAGGGCAGCGTCGCCGCGGTTCAGGATTTGTCCGACGATCTTGAGCTGACGCAATTTGGGGAGGAAGGTGAGGAATTCCGCAACGCATTGCGGGTGGAGAGAGGTGAGATCGAGATGTCTTTGATCTTGGGGCGTCAGACACCGATGGCTGCCGCGCTCCTTGTCACCAAGACAGCGCCCCCGTGGGCAGCCGCCCGGTATACGACGGTTGGTCAGTTACGGAAGGCGGACTTCGACGTCCAGCACTCGCCCACCCGCGGAAACGCGCTGCATGTCTCGGTCTTCCCGCCCAGCGACGCTCAGGGTCTCAAGGAGTGGGACCAGGCCATGGCTTCATCCTTTGACCAGTGCTTCACTTGCGCTGAGGAGGACTGATGAGTAGTGGTGTGGTACCGGAGCTCGGGAACCTGGCTTGGGCTCCGCTCGCGGCCATCGAGGAACTGGAGATTTACGACCGCTACAACGGCGTGCCAACTCTCGGAGTTTTCCGAAGCTTGGGTGAAACGCACATGTTCTGGCGCGCTGTGGGCTATACCGGAGACATCTCCTTCTGGCTGTACGTGCCGCTGGCTCCTGAAGACGAACAAAATGTCGAAGATGACGAGGGCCCGGGGCTCCTGGACGGCATTGTGTTTCGGTCCACGCGATCGCGCTTTGCCACCGTCGGGGTGGCAAACCTGAATCGGCTCGTGTTCGAACGCGAGTGGAACATTCCGGCCGGCCTGCACCAGGCTGAAATCCTCAAGCCGCTTCTTGAGTTCGTGTCCGAGTCTTTGACGCTCGTCCTCCGCGAGGACCTCGCATCGTCTCGGCGTGAGGTGTACCAGAAGGCGGAGACCGTGGTCCGCCAGCTCGTGACTTCCTGAGGGCGGCGTGGCGGTCAGCGCCGCCTCTGTTGCGCCCGGATTGTCTGTGTCCCCAGGGTCGCCACGCCGAGCGCTGCCGCCGGCACCAGCAACCAAACGGGCCACGGATAGATGTAACTGTCCACCGTGGCCACCAAAATGCCGAAGACGACCAGGTTGACCGCCGCGAACGCCGACCAGATCGTCCACAGCACCATGATCGCGGTCGGCAGCTTCCTCGCCTTGCGGCGCGCCTCCGCCCGCACCTCCTCGGCGCTCAACCCCGGCCTGGGCAGATCGCTCACGAGCAGGAGCAACTCCTTGTACGTGCTCGCCCCGTACGCCTCGCGCACCCGATCGTCGTACTCGTGAAGCGAAAGCCGCCCCTCGTCGAGCGCCGCCTTGAGTTGTTCGGCGATCTTCTGCCGGTCGATGTCGGCGGCGCGGAGCGTCTCGACGTCGGTCCTGACTTCCCTCGGCATCGACACTCCTCACCACGCATGCGGGCCCCGAACCCGAGGCTAACCGAGGTGCTCGCCCGTGGGGAGAGGGGTTTTCCCTGATCCCGCGACGGCTTCGGGCGCACCGTCGCCGGCGAGCACGGCCTCCCGGAGCCGGTCCGTCGCCATCCGGTCGGCCCGGCTGACCGGCCCGCCCGGCACCAGCGCGAGCAGCCCGGCTGCCATCAGCACCGCGGCCGGGAACACGAACGCCCACGGCAACCCGCCCGGCCGATCGACGATCGACCCCGCGATCGCACCGCCCGCCGCGCTCGCCCCGACCGAGACGGTCACCCCCCACGTGTACGCCTCGTTCACCATCCCGGGCGGCGCCAGGCGCGACACCAGGTTGTTGGTCACCGTCAGCGCCGGGGCGATGGTCGCGCCGCCGATCACCAGCGCCACCCCGAGGTACAGCGGCGACGGCATGAACGCGAGCACCAGAAAACTGAGCGCCACCGCCGCCAGCAACAGCCCGAACTGCCGCGGCAACGGCATCGAGGGCCGCCGCGTACCGAACCAGATGCCACCGGAGGCACTGCCCACTCCCCAGATTCCCAGCAGTACGCCGCCCAGCCCTTCCCCGGCACCGTGCTGCGTCGCGTACGCCGGAACGATCACCCCGGCCGCCCCGAACGAGAGGCCGAGCGCGAGCGCCCCCACCATCAGGGCCGCGAAGCCGGGCGCCGTCAACGGCCCCAGCCCACGCGCCGCGGTGTGCGCAGCGGACCGAACCCGATGCCGCATCACCGGCAACCGAGCCACCCACAGCGTGCCCACCAGGGTCACGACGGCCGCACTGACGAGAGCCGACGCGGGCCCACCCGGAAGCACCACGAACACCGCCACCAGGATCGGCCCGGCCACGAACACGAGCTCGAACAGTGACGTCTCGGCGGCCACCGCCGCACCGCGAAGGGCGTGATACCCGCTGCCCGGCCCGGTCAGGTCGGACCAGGCACGCCGGACCGCGGAACTGGTCGGCGGATAGCTGGCCCCGGCGACCGACGTCAGCACGAAGATCCACGGCAGCGACTCACCGGCCAGCACCAGCCCGCCCACCGCGAACGGATGCACCACCCCGGTCACGAGCAGAACGGGGGACGGGCCGATCCGGTCCGATAATCGTCCGGCGACGGGGCTGACCAACGCCCCAGCCACGGCATAGACCCCGCCGGCGAGCCCCGCCAGGGCGTACCGGCCGGTGGTCTGCTCCACCAGAAGCAGCAAGGCCAACGGGACCATGCCGATGCCGAGACGCGCCAGAATCCCGATGCTCAGCAGGGTCCGCCCGCCGGGCATCCGCCATACGTCGAGATAGTGACGCACCGCAGACTCCCCGCACAGTGATGAGGGGCCGCCCGGCCGGGCGACCCCTCACGAGATCAATGAGATCAGCGACGATACTGGATCGCGCCGGCCTGCTCGCGCAGCCGGGCGATGCGCTGCTCCATCGGCGGGTGCGTGGAGAACAGCGACGAGATGCCACCCGCGCGGAACGGGTTCGCGATCATCAGGTGCGCCGAACTGGTCAGCTGACCCTGCGCCGGAAGCGGCATCCGCTGCGCACCGTAGGAGATCTTCTCCAGGGCACTGGCCAGCGCCAGCGGGTCACCGCTGAGCTTGGCACCGTCGGCGTCCGCCTGGTATTCGCGGCTCCGGCTGATCGCCATCTGGATGATCATCGCGGCCAGCGGGCCGAGAATCAGCATCGCCAGGAACGCGGCCGGGTTCCGGTCGTCATCGTCGCCCCCGCCGAGCGGCAGGAAGATCGCCAGGTGCGCGAGGCTGGTGATGATGCCGGCCAGCGCGCCCGCCACGCTCGAGATCAGAATGTCCCGGTTGTAGACGTGGCTGAGCTCGTGACCGATCACGGCCCGCAACTCACGCTGGTCGAGGATCTGCGTGATGCCCTGCGTCACCGCGACGGCGGCGTGCTGCGGGTTGCGCCCGGTCGCGAACGCGTTCGGCTGCATCGTCGGCGAGACGTACAGCTTCGGCATCGGCTGCCCGGCGGACGAGGACAACTCCCGGACCATCTGGTACAGCGCGGGGAACTCCGCCTCGCTCACCGGCTGCGCGCGCATCGAACGCAGCGCGAGCTTGTCGGAGAAGAAGTAGGTGCCCGCGTTCAAGGCCAGCGAGAGGAAGACGGCGAAGATCAGACCGCCGCTGCCACCGAACGCGTAGCCCAGTGCCAGGATCAACGCCGAGAGCAGACCCAACAGAGCGGCCGTCTTGAGGCCGTTGTGATGGCTGTGCACAGGAACTCCTTCGAGATGCGGGCCGGGAAGGCCTCGCGATCTATGAAACATCGCCCTGCCAAGATTTCATCCGTACGGGACTGTGAGTTGCCTGAAGACAGGCTGCGAGAACCGGAGGCGATATTCATGGGCGTGATCGGCCTGCGCACGTTGGACGACAGCGACGACGACGAGCTGTTCCGCATGATGAGCGACCCGGATTCGGTCTCGATGGCGGCCTTCACCCCGGACGACCCGACAGACCGCGTACGCTTCGACGCCCACCAGGCCCGCATCCGCGCCGACCCGGAGGTCACCACCCGCGCGGTCACCTACGACGGCGCGTTCGCCGGCATGATCGCCAGCTTCGTGATGGTCGGCGACACGGAAATCACGTACTGGATAGACCGCAAGCTCTGGGGTCTTGGCATAGCAACCGAGGCTTTGACCCTTTTCCTGACAATCATCCAGGTACGCCCGTTGTATGCCAGAGCGGCGCTCGACAATGTGGCCTCGCGCCGGGTGCTGGAGAAGGCGGGTTTCCGCCAGGTGGGGACCGAGGTCTCCTACGCCGCGGCTCGGCGCGCCGACATAGCGGAAGCGATCCTCCGCCTCGGATAGGAGTTGGCTGGCTTCCTCCGGGCTGGGGTGAAATGTGCGTTTTGCGCGGCGAGATAAGGTCGAGTGGTGAATCGCGTGCCACTGTCCGTTCTGGATCTCGCTACGGTTCGTGACGGATATTCCAGTGCCGATGCCCTCCGCAGCACCCTCGACATCGCGAAGACCGCCGACGAATCCGGATATTTCAGGTTCTGGGTGGCGGAGCACCACAACATGCCGGCCGTGGCCTCCACCTCGCCGCCCGTGCTCATCGGGGCGATCGCCGCGCAAACGGCCAGGATCCGCGTCGGGTCGGGTGGCGTGATGCTGCCCAACCACATGCCGTTCGTGGTCGCCGAGCAGTTCAGCATGCTGGAGGCGCTCTACCCCGACCGCATCGATCTCGGCATCGGCCGCGCTCCGGGCACCGACCAGGCCACCGCCGCCGCGCTGCGGGGCGTCTCACCGTACGTCACGGTCGAGCAGTTTCCCGACCACCTGCAGACCGTCCTCTCGCTGCTCGGCGACGAGCGGATCGAGCCGGACGCGTCGGCGCGCCTCAAGCCCACCCCGGTGCCCGAGACGCGGCCGCAGATCTGGATGCTGGGTTCCTCCACGTACGGGGCGTAGCAGAACGGCCGCCCTCGGCCTGCCGTTCTGCTACGCCTACCACTTCGCCATGACCTCAGATGTGGACAACGCGCTCCGCCTGTACCGCGCCGGTTTCCAGCCTTCGCCGCACCACCCGGAACCACACGTCATGGTCAGCGCGTCGGTGATCGCCGCGGAAACGACCGAGGAGGCGCGGTACCTGGCCGGCCCCAGCCGTATCATGGCGCTCAGCCTGCGCACCGGCCGGCTGGGCCCGATCGTCTCCCCGGAGACGGCGGCGAAGGCCGAGCTGACCGACCTCGAGCGCGGCCTGCTCGACTCGCTCCCCGGCACCCAGTTCGCGGGCACCGCCGAGGAGGTCGTGGCCGGCCTGGACGCGCTGGTCGACCGCACCGGAGCCAACGAGCTGATCCTGGCCGGCACGGTCTACGACCCGGCCACCCGCCAGGACACGTTAATTCGAGTCGCCGAGGCGTGGGCGGCCTAACTCACCCGGGCCACCCGGCGGCGAGAGCGTTCGCGCGACTCCGGTCGGCCTACCCGCCTGCGCCTGGCCACCTGATGGCGAGCGGTCGCCCCACCCCGGTCGGCGTGCCCGCCTGCACTTTGCCACGCGGTGGCGAGCGCCCGGACCCTGTGTCGTGACAGCCGTGCCGATCGTGCCCGCCGTCTATTGCGATGTCTGTTAAGTCCCTAAGAAACGCTTTTGCCGGCCGGCGGAGCGATGCTGAATCGGGCGCTTCCGGCTCGCGCATCGCGCTGTCTCGCTATCTGAGCGAAACTAACCGCATCGTGGGCGGCAGTCCGAAGAGGACGGTCAATTCGTCCGCTAAACACCTTTTGCGGCCACGGTTTTCTCGCTGATTCCGAGACCTTGGAGAGTTACGCCCACATACGAGCCATAACTCTCCAAGGTCTCGAAAACTCGGCCGTGCTACCGCGAACCGGACGCCTCGAATATGGTCAAGGGCGACATAAAGCGCTCGGTCATGGGCAACATGCAGTTCGCGATCACCCGGACACCGAGGCTGCCCCTGATGAAGGGAAATGTCGGACAAGCCGAGATCCTGCGGCGTGGCACGCGACAGCCACCACGGCGGGAACTTTGCAGACGTGCCGTGCGCAGACACGCGACGAGGCGTGATGTGGAGTGGCCGGTGGCTGGCGCGGTCTCCTGACACAGGGTGTCGGTGGTGGGAGCCGGTGGCAGGTCCGCCCGATCCCGCTGCGTCCGTCCGAGAGCTGGCCCGAGCAGGTTGCGACCACGGACCTAACCCCGGCCGGTTCGGCGAGGAGGCGCTGCGGACGGGGTAGAGGGAGACTTCTGCGGCGGCCGGGTCTTCGATGACGCACGGAGGCCACGCACCGTATCGGCGCCCGCGGCCGGCCGTCTCGAACTCGGGGGCATAATCGCTCGCCACACCCACACCGCTGGCCGAGGATGGAAGCATGGTCTGGGAGCTGACTGGCGACGTCGATCATTTCGAGACCACCGCGAGCGGGTTCCTCCGGTCCCGACCGGTCCAGCACACCGTGCTCCTCACGCTGATCGATACGTTGCGACGGCGCGGCCTCCAGGCGTACGGGCAAGGAAGTCCGGTTTTCGGCTTTTGGCACACGGGCGGGACCGTCACGGGCGTACTGATGCAGACGCCGCCGCACCCGATGATCTTCAGTGAGATGCCGCCCGAGGCCGTCCGAGACGCAGTCAGCATTTTGTCGGTTTTTTCCTCGATGGCGTGAATCTTCTTGCCGATGTCGCGGACGATTTCGCCGCGGCCTGGCAACGACGGACCGGCGCCATCGCGACGATCGGCCGGCGCACCCGGCTGTACCGGCTCGAAACCCTGATCTCACCCGTTACGCCGCCGCACGGAAAGCCACGTCCCGCCCACCCCGACGACCGAGCGTTACTGATCCGCTGGGTCAGCGCGTTCCACCACGAGATCGGTGAACGCCCCGGCGACATCGCGGCGATCACCGACGACCGGCTCGCGTCCGGCGGCATCACCCTCTGGGAGGATGACGGCGAGCCGGTGTCAATGGCGATCCGATCGCGGCCGGCGTCCGCCATGATCCGGGTGCAGATCGTCTACACGCCACCCGAACTGCGCGGACACGGCTACGCCGCAGGCGCCACCTTCTCGGCGACGCGCGCCGCGCTGGCCACCGGCGTACGCGACGTGGTCCTCAACACCGACCTCGCCAACCCGACCAGCAACCGACTGTACTCACGCCTCGGCTACCAACCGGTCGAAGATCGCACCGTAGTGGAGTTCTCGTCATGAGCGGCAAAATACTCTCGGTGAACATCGGCGTCGCCCGCCCGAACCCGGCGAAGGGCATGCCCGTCACCGGCATCGACAAGCGGCCGGTCGAGCACGCGGTCGAGGTGCGCCCGCCCGGCCCGAAGCGCACCGGCCTGCACAGTGGACTGGTCGGCGACCCGATCGGCGACACCAAGCATCACGGCGGCGACAACCAGGCCGTCTACGTGTACGCCCGGGAAGACCTCGACTGGTGGCAGAAGGAGCTCGACCGCGAACTACCCGGCGGCTACTTCGGCGAAAATCTGACCACGTCCGGGATGGACGTCTGCGGCGCTGTGGTGGGCGAGCGGTGGCGGATCGGCGACACGGTCGTGCTGCAGGCGACCTTCGGGCGGATACCGTGCGCGACGTTCCAGGCCCGGATGGCCGAGCCGCGCTGGACAAAGCGCTTCACCGCGGCGAATCGCACTGGCACCTACTTCCGGATCGTCACCGCGGGCTTCCTGCGCGCGGGCGACCCGATCGAGCTCGTGCACCGCCCGGCGCACGGCGTGACGATCGCCGAGGCGTTCCACATTTATATGCACGAGCCCAAGTCGCTGGCACGTCTCTTAGAGGCGAACGAGCTGCCCGACGACCTGCGGCAAGAGGTAACCGCCAAGCTCACGCGGCAGTCCTGAACGACCAAAAGCCCGTCACTGCTCGACCAGCAGTGACGGGCTTTTGCGCATGATGGCTCCGGCCACGCTTGGCCCGGCCGGAGCCATTTCTTCAAGCGATCAGCGGGTGCGGTGCGGCCCGTTGACCGCCGTGCCGCTCCGGCTGCCCTTGCCGGAGGTGGACCGGGCTTGGGCTTTCGCCTTCGCCTGGGCGCCCACCGTGGCGAGGGGCTGGAAGGTGCCGTTGACATCCACGACCACGTTGGTCGAGCCGTCGAGGTTGTAGATGTTGAACGCGTTGTCCGCGCCCAGCCCCACAACCGCAGCGTTCGAGACGATCTGGCCGGGGGTCGGGTTGAGGTTGCTGGCCGTGGGCCGGTCGAATCCACTCGGCCACAGGGTCAGGAAGGTGTTGGCCGTCGGCGTGACCGCGGTGACATTGGTGGAGAGTGCGTACGCCTGCGTGAGGCTGTCGGGCACCGTCACGTTGCCCGTGACGCCCTTCCCGAGCGCCGTCGGGTACCCCAGGCCGCTGCGGGTGTCGGTGATCCGCTGCGGAGTGATCGGCTTGAACCGAAGGCCCTGGCCGGGCGCCGAGTTGTCATACGCGCCGACGAGGTCGACGATGAGGTGGGTCGACTTACCACCCGCGACGGCGTTGATCACGCCGATCTTGACGCCCAAGTTCCCATTCTCGTCTGCGCACCACGTCTCAGCCGCCGTGCAGGGCGAGGTTGGGACGATGGCCATGTTGGGAACGTTGTGCCCGCTGGTGTAGTTCAGCGTCGACGTCGTCGGGAACGAACTCTCGCTCTCGTCGCCGTTCCACGTCGACAGGTACCCGGTCCCGGTCGGGCTGACCGCGGTGATGTTCAGCGCGACCGCACGGACGTACGGGTTGACGGACGGATCGAAGATGAAGCCGAGCTGGTAGTAGTCGCCATCGCCAAGCCGGGCCCCCTCTCCGCCGTCCCGGGTGTCAATCCAGCGGGTCGGCGTGATCGGGTAGAAGTCCGAATCATTCGGTCCGGCCTGCGGAAGGACGGTGCTGTCGGCCGCGTAGAAACCGACAACGTCGGCGATCACCTGCGTGGCGCCGTTTCCGTTGTAGATCCGCACCTTGCCGCCGGTGCCGACTCCGGTGGTCACCGAGTTGGCCCCGGTCCAGCCCTTGGGGAAGTTGATGGACGATGTGGTGGGTTTGGCCGCCCCGGTTGGGTAGACCGTCAGGAAACTGGACGCGGTGCCGCTGGTCACGGTGACGTTCAGTACGACTGCGGACACGCCGACCGTCGGCACGCCGCCGCGGCCCGTGGCCTGCAGATCGATGAATTTCCCTGCGCCCAGTGCTGCTTTGGGCGCGCCCAGGCCGCTGCGCGTGTCGAGTACCCGGGCCGGAGCGACCGGGTAGTACGCACCCGTCACTGCGTCGTCAGCCGCGAAAGCGGGCGTAACGGCCACAGTGGACGATATGACAGCAGCTCCGATGATGACGCCAATGAGACGTCGCACGTGTTACCCCCGTTGGAGATTCTTGATTGGGCAGACGGACGTTAGATCATGATGTCGGTCAACGCAACGCCTAAACAGATGGTTCAGCAGGGCCGAGAGGCGATCTATGCGAGCGCAGCAGAAAGGCCGCGCCGCGCGGAGTTCGATTCAGCCTCTGTAGAGCTCCGGGCGTCGGATCACATTCCGCCAGTCAGGTCGCCTGAACGAATCGGCGTCTGTCCTTAATCCGCGAGCCGCACTTAGCCAGATCAATGAGAAAGGCCCCTCTCCAACCGATCCGGCTGGTGAGGGGCCTTGTCGTGCACCTGGTGGCGGGTGAAGGATTCGAACCTTCGTAGCTTTCGCGACGGATTTACAGTCCGCTCCCATTGGCCGCTCGGGCAACCCGCCTGGGCACACCACCGCGGTCACCCGCAGCAGCGGAGAACAGGATAGCCGTACCCGCGATCGTCTTCGCAACCGGGTACGGTCGGCATGTCGGGGGCCGTGACACCAGCTTCCGGCATCCCACCGACCGACGCCAGTCCAGCAGGAGTCTTGATCATGGCAGCCAGCCCGTCCTTCGACATCGTGAGCAAGGTCGACCGGCAGGAGGTCGACAACGCGTTCCACCAGGCGGAGAAGGAGCTCAGCACCCGGTTCGACTTCCGCGGCACGGGCACCGAGATAGCCAAGTCGGGTGAATCCGGCGTGACGATCACCTCGGAGACCGAGGAGCGGGCCTCCGCCGCGCTCGACGTGTTCAAGGAGAAGCTCGTCAAGCGCAACATCTCGCTGAAGTCGCTGGAGGCCGGCGAGCCCCGCCAGTCCGGCAAGACCTTCAAGATCGACTGCACGGTCGTCGAGGGCATCGACACGGACAAGGCCAAGTCGATCAGCAAGAAGATCCGCGACGAGGGCCCGAAGGGTGTGCAGGCCCAGATCCAGGGCGACCAGCTGCGGGTGACCGGCAAGAAGAAGGACGACCTGCAGACGGTGATCACGCTGCTCAAGGGCGAGGACTTCGGCGTCGCCCTGCAGTTCACCAACTACCGCTGAGGCAGGCCCACCCCTCGGGTGCAATTTGCGCGTTCACGCTGATCAGCCGCGTGCCGGCCGCAGACTCGAGGGGTGAGCACCAGTGTGTGGACCATGTCGGTCGGCGCGGTGGCCGGGCTGATCCTGGCCGGCTACGGCGTCTGGATGCTGGCCACCGGCCGCGCGCCGGGTCCGACCGCGCGGGCCTTCCGGTGCGTACGCGACGCCGGCTATTACCACCTGCTCTTCGGCGTGGCCCTGGCGCTGGTCGTGATCGGCACCGGGCTGGACCGCGGCATGGTGACGGTATTCATCACGGTGCCCGCGATCGTGCTGGCGGGCGTTGCGGTGGTCCGGTTCCGGCCGAGGGGCCGCCGCCCGCACGAGCACCCGGGTGGTACATAAACACGAGCACCCGGGTGGTACATAAAGCAGCGTGACCATCGAACCCGTGGTGAGCCCCGAGTGGGTGCGTGACCGTTCGGAGCCCGTCGTGCTGGCCGATGTCCGGTTCTATCTCGATGGGCGCAGCGGGCGCGAGGCGTACGAAAAGGGCCATCTTCCCGGCGCGATCTTCGTCGACATGCATGATCTCGCCGCCCCGGCCTCGCCGGCGGAGGGTCGTCATCCGCTGCCCGATCCGGCCGATTTCGCCGCGAGCATGGGCGCGCTGGGCATCGGCACCGACGACGTGGTGATCGCCTACGACGACGCGGGCGGGGTGATGGCCGCCCGCCTGGTCTGGATGCTGCGCGCGACCGGCCACGACGCCGCACTGCTGGACGGCGGCTTGACGGCCTACGACGGCGAGCTCGAAACCGACTTAACCGAAAAATCCTCAAAAGCGTTCCCGGTACGCCCGTGGCCCGCGACCCGCCTGGCCACGCTCACCGACGCGACCAGCCAGAACTACGTGGTCATCGACGCGCGCCAGCCGGAACGATTCCGCGGCGACACCGAGCCGATCGATCCGCGCCCCGGCCACATCCCGGGCGCCCGCAGCGTCCCCTGCCGCGAAAATGTCGACGCCGCGGGCCGTTTCCTCCCGCCCGCGGCATTGCGCGCCCGCTTCGAGGCCGTCGGGATCAAGGACGGCGCCGACGTCGTCTCGTACTGCGGCTCCGGCGTCACGGCCTGCCACAACCTGCTGGCCCTGGAGCGCGCCGGCTTCGCCCCGGGCCGCCTTTACCCGGGTTCGTGGTCCCAGTACAGCCACATGGACCGCCCGGCCGCGGTGGGCGACTGATCCAGCCGGCGCGCCATGTCGGATAAGCCGCCCGACGCCGGACTAATCCGGCGACCCGGCCACCCCGCGAGCGTCGTCGGCCTGCTCCGCGTCGAACCCTTCATCCCCGGTCCGCTCGTGCTGCCGCGCCTGCTCCTCGATCCACCGGCTGTGCGCTTCCCAGGCCGCCTGCTTACTACTACCGAGCGCTGCCCCGATCTGCGTCCACGACGCCCCCGCGCCGCGCGCCGCCCGCACCATCGTCTGCCGCCCGTACCCCGCCTTGCGAATCACCACCTCGCTCAGCGCCAGCATCTCCAGGGCCTCATCGCGGCTCAGCGGCCCCGACTCGGCGGCCATCGACGCGAGCGCGTCGCGCATCCGAAGCTCGTCGAACCGCGTTGTAGCAGTAGAGAGCGTGTGCTGCGGCTCCAGTTCGTCAGGCGTAGGAGGCATACCGCAAAGTTTCCCGTCAGGCAGCCTTGACGTCAAGCCGGCTTGACGATTTGGACGCGAATCGCCCTCATTTCTCCGCTTAAATCGGGCCCAAAGCCCTCAATTCTGCGAGGTCGAATTCGGCGAGTGGCTCAACCGTTCGGTCAGGATTTCGGTATGTGCGTCTTCGACGCGCAGGTCAAGACTCCCCGTCGCACACCGCGTGTGGCACCATCATGGAACCCCCCACCGGTGCGCGTTATACATCGCAGGAGTGACACATGTCTGCAAGGAAGCTGGGTCGTCTGGCCGGCCTGGTTTTCGTGCTCGCCGCCATCCTCGGCGGAGTGAGCGCGCAGCAACACCATGACGGTGCCCAGCCCGCGGCTGTTCAGGCGACCACTCAGGTTACCGACTGGGGCTGATCGTCCGCATCGACGGGCTGTTCGTCGCCATGCCACTTCATTGATGGGGGAGCGTGATGGTCGGGCGAGCGACGCGGGGTCGATCGGCTGAATACGCCTGGTTGATCACCGGCCCGCTTGCCGTCTTCACGGTCATCGCCTTCATTGCTTTCTGGGTCAACGAGCCCCGGTGGTACGAGGCCTGGCTGCCCGGGCTGGCGCTGTTCGGCGCCTTCGTCATCTCGTACCTCGGCGTCTTCACACTCCAGCGACGCACCGCGTTCAACATTTATCTCACCGAGGTCGCGCTGGTCCTCGCGTTCTTCTACCTGCCGCCCCCGATGGTCATCGTGGCGCTCGGCGCGGCCAGCCTCATCAAACAGTTCCGCATCGCGGCGGTGCCCACCAAACGGTGGTTCAACCTCGCGAAATCGACGGCTGGTGTCACCGCGGCACTGATCTTCCTGGCTTTCCTGCCGGACGTGCGCGACAGCGGTGCCGTCGCCGGTGCGGTGCTGTTCGCGGCCGTCATGATCAGCACGCTGGTCGAACTCCTCGCGCTCACCGGCGTGATGGCGGTGGCGATGAACCTTCGTACCGCTCAGGACGCGCTGCGCACCGGGCTGCCGATGTTCGCGATCGCGGCCGTCAACGTCGCGGTCGGCCTGGTCGTCCTGGCCGCGCTCGACGCCACGATGTGGGCCGTCGTCCCGCTGCTCGTGCTCTTCGTGGTGCTGGTCCTGGTGCGCCGCTCGTTCACCGAACTGTTCCGCCAGCACCGCACCCTCGCCGACGTCTACGAGCTCACCCGGGCCGTGCGCAACGAGGGCGGCAACGGCCTGGCCGACGCGCTGCTCGGCCGGGTCCAGGTGCTGATGCGTGCCGAGTACGCGACGATCTGGCTCGCGCCCGCCGGCCGGCACCCCGAGGTGCTGCTCACCGCGCAGGTCGCCAACGAGGCGTTGCTCGATCTGTCCCCGGTCCCGATCGCCGTGCGCGAGCGGGCGATCGCCGAGGCCCGCACGATCGCGGTGGGTGCCCGCTTCGCCGGGACCGAGGATCTGCGGCCCACCCTGCGCGAGGCGAAGACCAAGGACGCGATCGTCGTCCCGCTGCGCTCCGGGCAGACCACGATCGGCACGCTCGAGGTGGTCAACCGGCTCGCCGACGGCAGCACGTTCCGGGACGCGGACGTCCAGGTGCTCGAGACCATCGCCGCGCATGCCGCGGTCGCGGTGGAAAACTCGCGGCTGGTCGACCGGCTGCGCTACGACGCGTACCACGACCGGCTCACCACCCTGCCGAACCGGCGGCGGATCACCGACGCGCTCGCCGAGTCGGTGAAGGTCCGGGCCGAGGACGAGGTGGTCGCGGTCCTGCTGTTCGACGTGGACGGCCAGCGCGACGTGAACGAGTCGATGGGCCACGCGGCCGGCAACCAGCTGCTCGCCGAGGTGGCCCGCCGGCTGCGCGGCATCGCCGACCCGGGCGCGCTGGTCGGCCGGATCGGCGGCGACGAGTTCGTGGTGACGCTGCGCGCCGCGAGCATCGACGCGACGGTCGAGCTGGCGACGGCCATGCGCGAGCAGATGCGCGGCCCGATGACGGTCGAGAAGCTCACCCTCGATCTCGACACCGCGGTCGGCGTCTCGGTCTATCCCGACCACGGGTCCGATCCGGAGACGCTGCTGCAACGGGCCGAGCTCGCCGCCAACGCCGCCAAGGTCCTCCCGTACGGCGTCCAGCTGTTCCACCCCGCGCTGGAGTCGCGCGCCGTGCGCCGTCTGGGCATCGCGGCCGACCTGCGTCAGGCCCTCGACGACGGCGACCTGGAGGTCTACTTCCAGCCCAAGGTCACGCTCGCCGACCGTCACCTGGTCGGCGTCGAGTGCCTGGCCCGCTGGCAGCACCCGGCGCACGGCGAGGTCGCCCCGGAGGACTTCGTGGCGGTCGCCGAGCACACCGGCCAGCTGTCCCGGCTGACCGAGGTGGTGCTCAGCGAGGGCCTGCGCCGGTGTCGTGAGTGGGCCGACGCCGACCGGCCACTGTCCATCGCGATCAACCTCTCGGTCCGTACGCTGCTGGACTCGCGCTTCCCCGATCAGGTGGCCGAGATGCTCACCCGGTACGGGGTGGCCGCCGCGCAGGTGACCTTCGAGATCTCCGAGCCGGGCATGCTGAACGACATCGAGCGGGTGCTGCCGACGCTGTACCGGCTGCGCGACCTCGGCGTCCGGCTCAGCGTGGACGACTTCGGCACCGGCGCGTCCTCGCTGTCCTATCTGCGGCAGTGGCCGGTGCACGAGGTGAAGATCGACGACAGCTTCGTGCAGGGCATGGCGACCGACTCCGGCGACCTCGCGATCGTGCGCGCGGTGATCAGCCTGTCCCGGGAATTCGGGCTCACCGTGGTCGCCGAGGGCGTGGAAAGCGAGCTCACCCTCGAGCTGCTGGAGGAGATGGGCTGCGAGATCGGCCAGGGCTATCTGTTCAGCCGCCCCCTCCCGTACGAGCGCCTGGAGGCCTGGTTCAACGCTCAGACCGAGCCCGAATCGACCCCCGCCGGAGAGGTCCGGAGGCTCCGCGCGGTGATCTGATCAGGATCTTTCCGAGACTCGGGGATCCGATTTCACCCCCGCCAACCGGCCGTGTAGGCTGTTCCCTGCGCAGCAAGCGAGGAATCGCGCGCAAGCCCCCTTAGCTCAGTCGGCAGAGCGTCTCCATGGTAAGGAGAAGGTCTACGGTTCGATTCCGTAAGGGGGCTCTTCCGGGTGCGTTCCCCGCCGTTGGTGATGGGCTTGCCTGGCGCGGCGGTGTAGCTCAGTTGGCAGAGCAAACGGCTCATAATCGTTGTGTCGCCGGTTCAAGTCCGGCCACCGCTACTTGCTAGAGGGATCCCAGCCCGGGGTCCCACTTTGCATGTCGGCCTCCAGCCCGGATATGCTGGCTGGTCGTTACGTAATCCCGTTAGCAGGAAGGCATCCGTCGTGGCCAAGGCGACCGACGTACGTCCGAAGATCACCCTGGCGTGCACGGAGTGCAAGGAGCGGAACTACATCACCCGCAAGAACCGGCGCAACGACCCCGACCGCATCGAGCTGAAGAAGTTCTGCCCGCGGGACGGCCGGCACACCCTGCACCGCGAAACTCGCTGATCAAACGCATCCACTCCCTGCGCCGTCCGGTCCTCCGGGCGGCGCAGAGTAGTTTGTGGCCCATGTCCCTTGACCAGTCCTTTGTCGGCCGCACCTGGCCGCCTACCGAGCCCTATCAGGTCGGTCGCGAGAAGATCCGCGAGTTCGCCCGCGCCGTCGGCGCCACCGAGCCGGAGCACTACGACCCCGAGGCGGCGCGTGCGCTCGGCTACGCCGACGTGGTGGCCCCGCCGACCTTCCCGATCGTGGTGACGCTGGATTCCAGCCGGCGGCAGATCATCGACGATCCCGCCCTCGGTATGGACTTCGAGCGCGTGCTGCACGGCGAGCAGAGGTTCGCCTACACCCGCCCGGTGGTCGCCGGCGACGCGCTGGTCTGCGTGAACTCGGTCGAGACGATCACCTCGCGGGCCGGGCAGGACTTCGTCACCACCCGCTCCGAGGTCACCGACGCGAGCGGCGACCCGATCGTCACGGTCTGGTCCAAGCTCGTGCAAAGGGCGGACGAACAGTGAGTGAGACCCTCGAGCCGCAGACCTTCCGGGTGACCCGCGCCGACCTGATCCGCTACGCGGGCGCCTCGGGCGACTTCAACCCGATCCACTGGAGCGACCGCGCCGCCGTGGACCTCGGGCTGCCCAGCGTCATCGCCCACGGCATGTTCACCATGGCCCTCGTGGGCCGGGCCGTCACCGCCTACGCGGGCGCCGCGCACGCGGTCGTGGAGTACAGCGTGCGGTTCGCCCGCCCGGTCCCGGTGCCGGACACCGACGAGGGCACCGAGGTCGTCGTGACCGGCCAGGTTCGCGACACCACCCCGGACGGAAACACCAAAATCGTCCTGACCGCCACGTGCAACGGCGAGAAAGTTCTGTCGATGGCGCAAGCGATCATCAGGAAGCGGTAGGGCGGGTTGGGCTAACCACCCGTCAACCCGTACACTGGTGCGCCGTGGGGCAGTGACCCTCCGAGCACGGCTGCGCCTAACAGCCCGTGCGAGGAGACGATCGGCCCCGCACAGGGGTGTAGCTCAATTGGCAGAGCAGCGGTCTCCAAAACCGCAGGCTGCAGGTTCAAGTCCTGTCACCCCTGCGCAAACCTCCCAGACGTGCCCGCCCGGTGCGCGGAACGCACGACCCCCGCGCACTGATCGGGCGCCGATGGGGACCATCCATCGATGACGGAAGAGGGCGCCATGGCCGAGAGGAACCGACCCGGTGACGCCGGTGACCCGGCCGACGACGAGGTGTTCGACGACGACGCCGTCGAGGACGATGAGACGGCCGGCGACGAGACCGACGACGACGAGCCGGTAAGCCGTGGCGGGGTCGCCGTGCGCGAGCGCACCAAAGACTCCGGCAGCCCCAAGGCGAAGAAGCAGGTCCGCCGGACCGGATTATTCGGCCGCATCGGTGGTTTCTTCCGTGAGGTCGTCAGTGAGCTGCGTAAGGTCATCTGGCCGACGCGCAAGGAGCTGCTGACCTACACGACCATCGTGATCGTCTTCGTGTCGATCATGACGGCCATCGTGGGCTTCCTGGACCTCGGGTTCGGAAAGGCCATCCTCTGGGCGTTCGGCGGGAACTGAGCCGCCGGGCGTCCCTGTGTCAAAGTCTTAGCTGGAAGTGAGCGAGCGTGCCTGAGTACGACGACGAGACCGCGCAGTCGGCCGACGAACAGTCGTCGGTGGCTACGGCGGAAAACGACGAGTCGGTCGAGGCCGCTCCGCAAGAGCAGGAGACGGCCGCCGCGCCGGAGCCGGCCACCGCGGTGGAGGAGCCGGCGGCGGTGCACGACGCCGACGACGACGACTTCGACCCGGTGCAGGAGCTGCGGCAGAAGCTGCGCTACGCGCCGGGCGACTGGTACGTCGTGCACTCCTACGCCGGGTATGAGAACAAGGTCAAGACGAACCTCGAGACCCGCATCACCAGCCTCGACATGGAGGATTTCATCTTCCAGGTCGAGGTGCCGACCCGCGAAGAGGTCGAGGTCAAGAGCGGCAAGCGGGTCCAGGTTCAGAACAAGGTGTTCCCCGGCTACATCCTGGTCCGGATGGATCTGACCCCCGAGTCGTACTCGTGCGTGCGCAACACGCCCGGCGTGACCGGCTTCGTGGGCGCCACCGACCGCGTCGACCGGCCGGCCCCGCTCTCGCTGGATGAGGTGCTCAAGTGGCTCGCCCCGGCCGTCGAGACCGAGGAGAAGAAGGCCAAGCCCGAGATCAAGGTGCTGGACTTCGAGGTGGGCGACTCGGTCACGGTCACCGACGGCGCGTTCGCGTCGCTGCCGGCCTCGATCAGTGAAATTAATGCCGACCAGCAGAAGTTGAAGGTTCTGGTCTCCATCTTCGGCCGTGAGACGCCGGTGGAGCTGAACTTCAACCAGGTCACCAAGATCTGACAAAGCACGTCAGTGGGAGGGACGCGGCCAAGCGCGTCCCGCCAATTACCACAGGAGTAATCAGTAATGAAGCATGGCAAGGGCTACCGCAAGGCGGCCGAGCAGATCGACACCGACAAGCTGTACGAGCCGAACGACGCGATCAAGCTCGCCAAGGACACCAACCCCAGCAAGTTCGACGCGACCGTCGAGGTCGCGATGCGGCTGGGCGTCGACCCGCGTAAGGCCGACCAGATGGTCCGCGGCACGGTCAACCTGCCGCACGGCACCGGCAAGACCGCCCGCGTGATCGTCTTCGCGCAGGGTGCGAAGGCCGACGAGGCCGTCGCGGCCGGTGCCGACGAGGTCGGCACCGACGAGCTGGTGGCCCGCATCCAGGGCGGCTGGCTCGACTTCGACGCGGCGATCGCCACCCCGGACCAGATGGCCAAGATCGGCCGGATCGCCCGGATCCTGGGCCCGCGCGGCCTCATGCCCAACCCGAAGACCGGCACGGTCACCATGGACGTGACCAAGGCGATCAACGAGATCAAGGGCGGCAAGATCACCTTCCGGGTGGACAAGCACTCGAACCTGCACCTGATCATCGGCAAGGCGTCCTTCTCCGAGGACCAGCTCGTGGACAACTACGCGGCGGTCCTCGACGAGGTGCTGCGTGCCAAGCCGTCCGCGGCCAAGGGCAAGTACCTCCGGAAGATCACCGTCACCACCACCATGGGCCCCGGCGTGCCGGTCGACCCGAACGTGGTGAAGGGCCTCCGCGGCGCCGAGGCCTGATCGCCTCACAGGTTTTTCCAAGGCCCTCGGGGACATCCCGGGGGCCTTTCCTGTGGCAGGCTTCCGGCGTGCGATCAGCGGGGCCAATCAAGACCGACGATCTTTGGTTCCGGTACGCCCGTCGCGGCCCCTGGACACTGCGGGCCGTCAACGTCAGCGTCCGCCCCGGCGAGACCGTCGTCGTGCTGGGCCGTAACGGCGCCGGCAAGTCGACGCTCCTGCAGCTGGCCGCCGGGGTGCTGACGCCGGTCCGGGGCACCGTCCGGCACCGTCCCCGAGTCGTCGGCTGGGTTCCCGAGCGTTTCCCCGCCGACCAGCCGTTCACGACGCGGCAATACCTGTCCCGCATGGCGGAGATCCGCGGCATCTGCGACCACACGGTGGTCGACGCCTGGATCGAGCGACTGCTCCTCACCGAGCACACCGGCACCCGCCTCGCCGACCTCTCCAAGGGCACCGCGCAGAAGGTCGGCCTCGCCCAGGCCCTGCTCGACCCGCCCGGCCTGCTGGTGCTCGACGAGCCGTGGGAGGGCCTCGACGCGGTCGCCCGCACCCTCATCCCGCAGATCGTCGCCGAGGTGACCGAGGCCGGCGGCATGGTCCTGGTCAGCGATCACCGCGGCGAGATCACCAACCTGCCCGACGCGACCCACTGGCGGGTGGAGAACGCCGAGGTGCACGAGACGCCCGCGCCGCACCAGATCGCAAAGCCTGAGCCGGATGAGGTGATCGTGGAGGTCGCGGTCCGCCGGACCGACGCCGACCGGGCGGTGGTCCATCTGCGTGCCGCCGGTCACCGCGTCCTTGCCGTACGCGACCCCGCCGCGCCCCGGACGCCCGAGGTGCCCCGATGACCACCGCTCGGCTGGGGGCTCACCGATGATCGTCCGGACACCCGAGGCTCGCCGATGATCGTTTCGATGCCGGCGGCTCGTCGATGAGCGCCCTGGTCCGGATGCGCCTCGCCGGGTTCACCCGTGGCGGGCGCGCCCTTCCGCCCTTGATCGCGTTCCTGGTCGTGCTGGCGGTCATCTATGGCGGGGGAGCGTCCCCGGCCGCCGCCGCGTACGGCTACTCCGCCGCCGCCCTCTTCCCGGTCCTGGCCTGGCAGACCAAGCTCGTGCTGGACACCGAGCCGGACGTGCAGCGCCGCCTGGCCCGGGTCGCCGCGGGAGCCCGTCGCGAAGCGGTCGCCGGCCTGCTGACCGCCACGCTGCTGGCCCTGGCGGTCTGCGTGCTAGCGATGGGCACCCCGTGGCTGTTCACCGCGATCGACACGACCAAGGACCCGGTCGGCGGCACGCTGCTCGGCATCCTGGCCCACCTGCTCGCGGTGCCGCCCGCGGTCGCGCTGGGCGCGCTGGCCAGCCGCGCGGTCACCCGGTCCGCGCTGGTCGGGGTGTCCGTGCTGGTGGTGTCCACGGTCCTGGTGGTGATCCTGGGACTGAGCGGCTCGTTCGCGCCGTGGCTGGTGCCCCCGGTGATGGCCACGGCCCGCGACCTGAACGGCGACACCGTCCCGCCCGCGGCCACGCTGCTGCTCCTGTGCGTCTGGGCACTGGCCTGGTGTGCGGTGGCCTTGACCGGCTACGGCCGTTTGCGACGCACACTGAGCTAGCCACGCTCGATCGCCCGTGCGCCGCTGAGAGTTGATGAGTTCGGACTGCGCTCGACGACGGCTTCGCCGGCGGCGACCGAAGTCCGAACTCATCAACGCGGCAACGGGCTCCTCGCTGGAGCTGATGGACCGTCAGGTGTCCTCCCGTGGCCCTGGACAACTGATTTGGCGGGGGCGTCCCCGTCGCGTACATTTGGCGTCGAAGTTCCACCCAAAGACCGCTGGTCGCCGCAGCACCCGTCATCCGACGGAGGCCGCGGCTGAAGGTCCCGCAGAAGGCGGGCGGCCCGCGCAGGGGAGAACGGTCGCGATCGGCCAGTTTGGCCCTCCGCCCCGTGCGCCCATGCGCCGGGGCGTTTCTCATCTGCTCAGCCTTCACCCAAAGCGGCTAGCACTGAGAGAGGAGGGACATGGCGGACAAGCCGGTCCGGGCCGACAAGGCCACTGCCGTCGCCGAGCTCACCGAAGCCTTCAAGAACTCGTCGGCCACCGTGTTGACCGAGTACCGCGGGCTCACCGTTGCCCAGCTCACCGAGCTGCGGCGCGCGCTGGGCAGCGAGACGAAGTATTCGGTGTCGAAGAACACGCTGGCCAAGCGTGCGGCTACCGACGCGGGCATCGAGGGTCTCGACGCTCTGTTCTCCGGTCCTACCGCGCTCGCCTTTGTCAGCGGTGACCCGGTCGAGGCGGCCAAGGGCCTTCGGACCTTCGCCAAGGCGAACCCGGTCCTGCAGATCAAGGGCGGCGTCTTCGAGGGTCGTGCGATCTCGGCGGATGACGTCAACAAGATCGCGGACCTCGAGTCCCGTGAGGTTCTTCTGGCCAAGCTGGCCGGCGCCATGAAGGGCAACCTCTCCAAGGCGGCCGGGCTGTTCCAGGCCCCGCTGTCGCAGGTGGCTCGCCTCGCGGCGGCCCTGCAGGAGAAGCGCGAGAAGGACGGTTCCGAGGCGGCCTGAGCCGCGCGGAACCAACAAGACATCTAGTTCAGAAGTTACGAAAGGTTGCCAATCATGGCGAAGCTCAGCACCGACGAGCTGCTTGACGCGTTCAAGGAGATGACGCTGATCGAGCTCTCCGAGTTCGTGAAGCAGTTCGAGGACACCTTCGAGGTCACCGCCGCCGCTCCGGTCGCCGTCGCGGCCGCCGCCCCCGGCGCTGCCCCGGCCGAGGCCGAGGCCGTGAAGGACTCCTTCGACGTCGTCCTCGAGGGCGACGGCGGCAAGAAGATCCAGGTCATCAAGGTCGTGCGCGAGCTGACCGGCCTGGGCCTCAAGGAGGCCAAGGACGCCGTCGAGAGCGCCCCGAAGGCGATCCTCGAGGGTGTCAACCAGGAGAAGGCCGACGCCGCCAAGGCCAAGCTCGAGGCCGAGGGCGCCAAGGTCACCCTCAAGTGATCTAACGCTCCACAGCTTTCTCTTGCGGATGGCGGGGACCCGATCCCGGGTTCCCGCCATCCTCATTTCGCACGCGAACTGCCTGGTGACGACCCCTGTCCCGAGTGTCGGCCAGGCGACTCGCAAAGCCGGGTCAATGGGGCAATTGGTGGAGTAAGGTCGCTAGGGCGCGGCTGGCGGGCGATCGGACAAGTTCGCCCCGTGCCAGGAGGCCTTGACTGAGTGTCTCCTGACAGGCACGCTGACATCAGCAAGTTGTTCCGCGCTTGCGACGGCCGCCCCGCGGGGGCTCCGGTTCGCCGGGGTTTCACGGGTCGGCACCCGAGGGTAGATGAGCCGCGTAGAGCGGCCCCGCACGGAGCGCTGACCGTTATTTGCGCAGGTCAGGCGCTGCGGGGTGACGTTCCGCAGGTTGCCCTCTGGTGTGGGCTGGACAGCGGTTAGCCAAGCGGCTACACTGCTAGTTTGCGCTGCCTTCTGTCTTGAGCCCTGCCGGGACATCCCACCGGATGATTTCCCGGGGGCTCGTCAGAGTGCACGCAGACAGTTGCATACCGCAGCTGAAGCCGCATCAGCAGCACCGGTCCTCGGAAGGACGCATCTTGGCAGCTTCCCGCCCTGCGAAGACCAGCCGTACGTCGAGCGCTTACGCACCCCGCCGTGTCTCTTTCGGCAGGATCACCGAGCAACTTGAGGTCCCCAACCTTCTTGCCCTCCAGACAGAGTCCTTCGACTGGCTGGTCGGGAACGAGGCTTGGCAGGCCCGGTCGACGGACGACCCGCACGCCCACTCGGGCCTCGCAGAGATCCTCGAAGAGATCAGTCCCATTGAGGACTTCTCCGGCACTATGTCGCTGTCCTTCTCTTCTCCCCGATTCGACGAGGTCAAGGCCTCGATCGAGGAGTGCAAGGAGAAGGATCTGACCTATTGCGCACCGCTGTTCGTGACCGCGGAGTTCACCAACAACACGACTGGCGAGATCAAGAGCCAGACCGTGTTCATGGGCGACTTCCCGATGATGACCCCCAAGGGGACGTTCGTCATCAACGGCACCGAGCGGGTCGTGGTGAGCCAGCTCGTCCGCTCGCCGGGCGTGTACTTCACCAAGGAGCCGGACAAGACCTCCGATCGCGACCTTACCAGCGTCAAGGTCATCCCGAGCCGGGGTGCCTGGCTGGAGTTCGACATCGACAAGCGCGACACTGTCGGTGTCCGGATCGACCGCAAGCGCCGGCAGGCCGTCACCGTCCTGCTCAAGGCGATCGGCTGGTCGGCCGACCAGATCCGTGAGCGTTTCGGCTGGTCCGAGCTGCTCATGACCACGCTGGAGAAGGACCACATCGCCGGGCAGGACGAGGCCCTGCTCGACATCTACCGCAAGCTCCGCCCGGGTGAGCCCCCGACCCGGGAAAACGCGCAGACCCTGCTCGACAACCTCTTCTTCAACCCGAAGCGGTATGACGTCGCCAAGGTCGGCCGGTACAAGTTCAACAAGAAGCTCGAGATCGATGTCCCGATCGCCCAGGGCACGTTGACCGAGGAAGACATCGTCAAGACCGTCGAGTACCTTGCCCGGCTGCACGCCGGCGAGGAGGGCTACGAGGCCGACGACATCGACCACTTCGGCAACCGCCGTCTGCGCACCGTGGGCGAGCTCATCCAGAACCAGGTCCGCGTGGGCCTGTCCCGGATGGAGCGCGTCGTCCGCGAGCGCATGACGACCCAGGACGTCGAGGCGATCACGCCGCAGACCCTGATCAACATCCGCCCGGTGGTGGCTGCGATCAAGGAGTTCTTCGGTACGTCGCAGCTGTCCCAGTTCATGGACCAGACCAACCCGCTGGCGGGCTTGACCCACCGGCGCCGGCTGAGCGCGCTCGGCCCGGGTGGCCTGTCGCGTGAGCGGGCCGGCTTCGAGGTCCGTGACGTGCACCCGTCGCACTACGGCCGGATGTGTCCGATCGAGACCCCCGAGGGACCGAACATCGGTCTGATCGGCGCGCTCTCGACGTTCGCGCGGGTCAACCCGTTCGGGTTCATCGAGACCCCGTACCGCAAGGTCGAGGACGGCCGGGTCACCGACGAGGTGCACTACCTGACCGCCGACGAGGAGGACCGGTTCATCAAGGCGCAGGCGAACGCCCCGCTGATGAACGACGGCACCTTCGCCGACGACCGGGTCCTGGTCCGCCGGAAGGGCGGTGAGGTCGACTACGTGCCTGGCGCGCAGGTCGACTACATGGACGTCTCGCCGCGGCAGATGACCTCGGTCGCGACCGCCATGATCCCGTTCCTCGAGCACGACGACGCGAACCGCGCGCTCATGGGCGCGAACATGCAGCGTCAGGCCGTGCCGCTGGTCAAGGCCGAGGCGCCGCTGGTCGGCACCGGCATGGAATACCGTGCCGCGGTCGACGCCGGTGACGTGGTCGTCGCCGAGGTCGGCGGCGTGGTCGAGGACCTCTGCGCCGACTACGTGACGGTCCACCAGGACGACGGCCACCGCCGGACGTACCTGCTGCACAAGTTCCGCCGCTCCAACGCCGGCTCCTGCGTCAACCAGAAGCCGGTCGTATTCGAGGGTGACCGGGTCGAGTCCGGCCAGGTCATCGCCGACGGTCCGTGCACCGACGAGGGGGAGATGGCCCTCGGCCGTAACCTGCTCGTCGCGTTCATGACCTGGGAGGGCCACAACTACGAGGACGCGATCATCCTGTCGCAGCGCCTCGTCCAGCAGGACGTCCTCACCTCGATCCACATCGAGGAGCACGAGGTCGACGCCCGGGACACCAAGCTCGGCCCGGAGGAGATCACCCGCGACATCCCCAACGTCAGCGAGGAAATGCTCGCCGACCTGGACGAGCGCGGCATCATCCGGATCGGCGCCGAGGTCGTCCCCGGCGACATCCTGGTCGGCAAGGTCACGCCCAAGGGCGAGACCGAGCTGACCCCGGAGGAGCGCCTGCTCCGCGCGATCTTCGGTGAGAAGGCCCGGGAGGTCCGGGACACCTCGCTGAAGGTGCCGCACGGCGAGACCGGCACGGTCATCGGCGTCCGGACGTTCTCGCGCGAGGACGGCGACGAGCTGCCCCCGGGTGTGAACGAGCTGGTGCGCGTGTACGTCGCGCAGAAGCGCAAGATCCAGGACGGTGACAAGCTCGCCGGTCGCCACGGCAACAAGGGCGTCATCTCCAAGATCCTGCCGGTCGAGGACATGCCGTTCCTGGAGGACGGCACCCCGGTCGACATCGTGCTGAACCCGCTGGGTGTGCCCTCGCGTATGAACATCGGTCAGGTTCTGGAGACCCACCTCGGGTGGATCGCCAAGACCGGCTGGTCGGTCGAGGGCGAGGACGTCGAGTGGAAGAAGCAGCTGCGCGCGATCGGGGCGCACGAGTCCGAGAAGGATTCGAACGTCGCGACGCCCGTCTTCGACGGCGCGCACGAGGAGGAGATCAAGGGCCTCCTCGAGTCGACGCTGGTCAACCGCGACGGTAAGCGGCTGGTCAACGGCGACGGCAAGGCGCAGTTGTTCGACGGCCGCTCGGGCGAGCCGCTGCCGGACCCGATCTCGGTCGGCTACGTCTACATCCTGAAGCTGAACCACCTGGTCGACGACAAGATCCACGCGCGGTCGACCGGCCCGTACTCGATGATCACGCAGCAGCCGCTGGGTGGTAAGGCGCAGTTCGGTGGACAGCGGTTCGGCGAGATGGAGTGCTGGGCGATGCAGGCCTACGGCGCGGCTTACGCGCTGCAGGAGCTGCTCACCATCAAGTCCGACGACGTACTTGGTCGCGTGAAGGTTTACGAGGCCATCGTCAAGGGCGAGAACATCCCGGAGCCGGGAATCCCGGAGTCGTTCAAGGTGCTGCTCAAGGAGCTGCAGTCGCTGTGCCTGAATGTTGAGGTGCTTTCCAGCGACGGCGTGGCTCTGGAGATGCGCGAGACCGACGACGAGGTTTTCCGGGCCGCGGAAGAACTCGGCATCGACCTGTCGCGGCGTCCGAACGAGGGCGTCAGCAGCGTCGAAGAGATCTGACGGAGAGCGCCCCTGGATGGTTGTCAGGTTTTCGCCGCGGTACGGCGAAGCCGTTTGATAACTCAGCTAGGGGCGCCCACCGCCGGCCTGGAAAATTTATCCGAGCAACGAAACACGAGGGATAGACCAAGTGCTGGACGTCAACTTCTTCGACGAGTTGCGCATCGGCCTGGCCACCGCTGACGACATCCGGCAGTGGTCGCACGGTGAGGTCAAGAAGCCCGAGACGATCAACTACCGCACCCTCAAGCCCGAGAAGGACGGACTCTTCTGCGAGAAGATCTTCGGTCCGCAGCGGGACTGGGAGTGCTACTGCGGCAAGTACAAGCGGGTCCGGTTCAAGGGCATCATCTGTGAGCGCTGCGGCGTCGAGGTGACCCGGTCCAAGGTCCGCCGTGAGCGCATGGGCCACATCGAGCTCGCCGCCCCGGTTACCCACATCTGGTACTTCAAGGGTGTGCCGAGCCGGCTGGGCTACCTGCTCGACCTGGCGCCCAAGGACCTTGAGAAGATCATTTACTTCGCCTCGTACGTGATCACGAGCGTGGACGCCGAGGCGCGTCACCGCGACATGTCCACGATCGAGAACGAGATCTTCGCCGAGAAGCGTCAGTCGGAGAACGGCCGCGACTCGGAGATCGAGAAGCGCGCCGCGAAGCTCGAGCAGGACCTGACCGAGCTCGAGGCCGAGGGTGCCAAGGCCGACGTGCGCCGCAAGGTCAAGGAGGCTGGCGAGCGCGAGATGCGCCAGATCCGGGACAAGGCGCAGCGCGAGATCGACCGGCTCGACGAGGTGCTCGACACCTTCCGCAAGCTGGACTCCAAGCAGCTGGTCACCGACGAGCTGCTCTACCGCGAGCTGCGGGACCGCTTCGGTGAGTACTTCACCGGTGGCATGGGCGCCGAGGCGATCAAGGCGCTGCTCGAGAACATGGACCTGGACGCCGAGGCCGAGTTGCTGCGCGAGATCATCCGCAGCGGCAAGGGCCAGCGGAAGATCCGTGCCCTCAAGCGGCTCAAGGTCGTCGCCGCCTTCCTGAACACGCGTAACTCGCCGCTCGGCATGGTGCTGGACTGCGTCCCGGTCATCCCGCCGGACCTGCGCCCGATGGTGCAGCTCGACGGTGGCCGTTTCGCGACGAGCGACCTGAACGACCTGTACCGCCGGGTCATCAACCGCAACAACCGCCTCAAGCGCCTGATCGACCTGGGTGCCCCCGAGATCATCGTCAACAACGAGAAGCGGATGCTCCAGGAGGCCGTCGACGCACTGTTCGACAACGGTCGCCGGGGCCGGCCGGTCACCGGTCCGGGTAACCGTCCGCTGAAGTCGCTGTCCGACATGCTCAAGGGCAAGCAGGGCCGGTTCCGCCAGAACCTGCTGGGCAAGCGCGTCGACTACTCCGGCCGTTCGGTCATCGTCGTCGGCCCGCGGCTCAAGCTGCACCAGTGCGGTCTGCCCAAGCAGATGGCGCTGGAGCTGTTCAAGCCGTTCGTGATGAAGCGCCTGGTCGACCTGAACCACGCGCAGAACATCAAGTCGGCCAAGCGGATGGTCGAGCGTCAGCGGCCGGTCGTGTGGGACGTCCTGGAGGAGGTCATCAGCGAGCACCCGGTGCTGCTGAACCGTGCTCCGACCCTGCACCGTCTGGGCATCCAGGCGTTCGAGCCGCAGCTGGTCGAGGGCAAGGCGATCCAGATCCACCCGCTCGTCTGTACGGCGTTCAACGCCGACTTCGACGGCGACCAGATGGCGGTGCACGTGCCGCTGTCGGCCGAGGCGCAGGCCGAGGCCCGGATCCTGATGCTCTCGTCGAACAACATCCTCAAGCCGGCCGACGGCAAGCCGGTCACCATGCCTACCCAGGACATGGTCATCGGTCTGTACCACCTGACCCACATGGTGCCCGGTTCCAAGGGCGAGGGCCGGACGTTCAGCTCGGACGCCGAGGCGCGGATGGCCTTCGACAACGGTGAGCTGCACCTGCAGGCGCCGGTGCGGATCCGGCTCCGGGACGTCGTCGGCGTGGACAACGGTGCCAAGCAGAAGGCTTGGGAGGCGCCGGAGGACTGGACCGAGGGCGAGAACCTCACCGTCGACACCACCCTCGGCCGGGTGATCTTCAACGAGACGCTGCCGCCGGGGTACCGCTTCGTCAACTACGAGATCCGTAAGGGTCAGCTCTCGCAGATCGTCAACGACCTCGCCGAGCGTTTCCCCAAGGTGGCCCTCGCGGCGACCCTGGACGCGCTCAAGGAGGCCGGCTTCCACTGGGCCACCTGGTCCGGCGTGACGATCGGCATGGGCGACGTCATCGGCCCGCCGCGCAAGCCGGAAATCCTCGCTCGCTACCAGGGTGAGGCGGACCGGATCGACAAGCAGTACCAGCGCGGTCTGATGACCTCGGAGGAGCGTCGCGGCGAGCTCATCGACATCTGGACCAAGGCGACCAACGAGATCTCCAAGGAGATGGAGACCGCGCTGCCGCAGGAGAACCCGCTCTGGGTGATGATCAACTCCGGCGCTCGCGGTAACTTGCTCCAGCTCCGGCAGATCGCCGCGATCCGTGGTCTGGTGGCGAACCCGAAGGGCGAGATCATCCCGCGCCCGATCACCTCGTCGTACCGCGAGGGCCTGACCGTGCTGGAGTACTTCATCTCCACGCACGGTGCCCGTAAGGGTCTGGCCGACACCGCGCTGCGTACCGCCGACTCGGGTTACCTGACCCGGCGTCTGGTGGACGTGTCGCAGGACGTCATCATCCGCGAGGAGGACTGCGGCACCGACCGCGCGATCCCGATGCAGGTGGCGGAGCGTGACACGGACGGCACGCTGATCGTGCACACGCACGCGGAGACCGGTGTCCACGCGCGGACCATCGCCGACGACGTGCTCGACGGCGACGGCAACCTCGTGGTCGCCAAGGGCTCGGACCTCAACTCGATCCTGGTCGACAAGCTGGTCGCCGCGGGTGTCGAGCACGTCCGGGTGCGCAGCGTGCTGACCTGCGAGTCGAAGCTCGGTGTGTGCGCGGCCTGCTACGGCCGTTCGCTGCCGACCGGCAAGTCGGTCGACATCGGCGAGGCGGTCGGCATCATCGCGGCCCAGTCCATCGGTGAGCCCGGTACGCAGCTGACGATGCGTACCTTCCACACCGGTGGTGTCGCGGGTGAGGACATCACCCAGGGTCTGCCGCGTGTGCAGGAGATCTTCGAGGCTCGTGTGCCCAAGGGCAAGGCGCCCATCGCCGACACCCCCGGACGCATCCGCATCGAGGACGGCGAGCGCTCGCGGAAGATCATCGTGGTGCCGGACGACGGCAGCGAGGAGATCGTGTACGACAAGATCTCCAAGCGCGTCAAGCTCCGCGCCCACGACGGCGACCACGTCGAGGTCGGCGAGAAGCTGACCGAGGGCACCATCGACCCGCACGAGCTTCTGCGGATCATGGGTCCGCGGGCGGTCCAGGTCCACCTGACCCAGGAGGTCCAGGAGGTCTACCGCTCGCAGGGTGTGCTCATCCACGACAAGCACATCGAGATCATCATCCGCCAGATGCTGAAGCGGGTGACGGTCATCGACTCGGGCGCGGCGGAGTTCCTGCCGGGCGTGCTGGTCGACCGGGCGCTGTTCGAGTCGGAGAACCGCCGGCTCGTCGGCGAGGGTGGCGAGCCCGCCGCCGGTCGTCCCGTCCTGATGGGTATCACCAAGGCCTCGCTGGCCACCGACTCCTGGCTCTCGGCGGCCTCCTTCCAGGAGACCACCCGGGTGCTGACCGACGCGGCGATCAACTCGCGTAGCGACTCGCTCGTCGGCCTCAAGGAGAACGTGATCATCGGTAAGCTCATCCCGGCCGGTACCGGCATCAGCAAGTACCGCAACATCCGGGTCGAGCCCACCGAGGAGGCCAAGGCCAAGGTGTACTCGATGACCGGGTACCCGGAGACGGACTACGGCTTCGGGCCGGCCAGCGGGCAGGCTGTTCCGCTGGACGACTTCGACTTCGGGTCGTACCGCTAGAGGTTTGGTTTCTGATGCCGCAAGGGCGGCCGCGCATTGCGCGGCCGCCCTTCGGCCTTCTTAAGATGAAGTGGTGACGCTTCCCGCGGCGACGCCCACCCGCCACCCGATGGATCCCGATCCGGTGCCCTCGACGAAGGCGCGGGCGGTGTTCGCGCTCGGCCTGGTGGGGCTGCTGACCGGGGCGTTCGTCGGCGGTGTGATCCCGGCCACCGTCGCGTTGCTGCTGGCGCGTCAGACGGCCCGTCAGCAGTACGAGGCGCGCGGTTACCTGACCGGTTCGGCGTGGGTCCGCCGCGGCCGCCGGCTGGCCTGGGCGGGCCTCGTGCTGGCCCTGACCACGCTGGTCATCGCCTCGATCGCGGGTCTGCTGCACCTCGCCTCGACGCCCTCCGGGACGGACTTCGCGCCCGGCACCGACTGACCGCGCGCGGTGGCGGCCGGGCTGCGGCATGCCACGTTCGGGTGACATGCTCGGAATATGACGCAGCCGCCCCCGCCCTACCCCTCTTATCCGGCCGCGCCCCCGCCGCCGCCCCCGGCGGGGCGCTGGCAGCCGGAGCGGATCGACCCGATGCCGGGGACCGGCTTCGGGCTGGTGTCGCTGCGCGTCGAGCCGATCGTGTCGGGCCTGGCCATCGGTTCCCTGATCGCCGGGATCGGCTCGATCCTGGTCTCGCTGCTGGTGTTCTGCTTCGGACTGGCCGGCTCGTCGGACGGCTGGGGTGGCTGGGTGGCCGGCGCCTTCACCGTGCTCAGCGTGCTCGCCGGGGTCGGCGCGATGGCGGTGGGCCTGGTCGCCCGCCGGCAGATCCGGCATTCCGGCCGGACCGGTCAGGTCCGGTTCAGCGGCGGTGGCCTGGCGATC
The DNA here is from genome assembly GCF_012933445.1 of Actinoplanes sp. TBRC 11911. Taxonomy (GTDB): domain Bacteria; phylum Actinomycetota; class Actinomycetes; order Mycobacteriales; family Micromonosporaceae; genus Actinoplanes. The sequence goes on along the minus strand of NZ_JABBNC010000038.1, from coordinate 65,528 downwards.
GCGGGAATCTCGTGTGGAGCGGCCGGCGCGGGAATTGCCCTCGTGGGTCTCGTGTTAAGTCTTCTGTTGCAGTTGTCCGCCTGAGGGTCGCACCGCCTCCCCGGGCCGGATCGGGCACCGCCGGGGTGGCGCCTCGGGGTGCCGGGTACACTTGCATCGGAGATATCCGTCGTACGGACCCGAGTCATCGGTGAACCGCCGATTTTGACCCGGGTGCTTGCGGTGGGTACTCTTTCCCCTCGTGCCCGGGCTTGCCCGGGCAACTCGTGCGTGCGCCCGAGTCGGAAGTCAAGACGGGGTAGCGACACGCCGAGATGGCGCCCAGCCGGGCTGCCGAGACAGAACAAGACCTGCTGCGCGTGACGAACGCGCGGCGGGACCGTGAGCCGGGCGACACGCCCGACCGCGGGGGCCGGAGACTTCCGAGTTTCTGGTGCACAGAGCTTTAACCAAGACGGTGCGGCCGCCGTAGGAAGCGGCCGAAGGGAGCGGAGAAACCCGGTGCCCACGATCCAGCAGCTGGTCCGAAAGGGCCGCCAGGCGAAGACGAGCAAGACCAAGACGCCGGCCCTGAAGGGGAGCCCTCAGCGGCGCGGCGTGTGCACGCGCGTGTACACCACTACCCCGAAAAAGCCCAACTCTGCGCTGCGCAAGGTCGCTCGTGTGAAGCTCAGCAGCCAGATCGAGGTGACCGCGTACATCCCGGGCGTCGGCCACAACCTGCAGGAGCACTCGATCGTGCTCGTGCGTGGCGGCCGAGTGAAGGACCTCCCGGGCGTCCGCTACAAGATCGTCCGCGGCTCGCTGGACACCCAGGGTGTCCGCAACCGCAAGCAGGCTCGTAGCCGTTACGGCGCGAAGAAGGAGAAGAGCTGACATGCCGCGTAAGGGCCCCGCTCCGCGCCACCCAGTGGTTCCGGACCCGGTTTACAACTCACCGCTGGTCACCCAGCTGATCAACAAGATCCTGATCGGCGGGAAGCGCCAGCTGGCCGAGCGCATCGTGTACGGCGCGCTCGAAGGTGCCCGGGAGAAGAGCGGAACCGACCCGGTGGTGACGCTGAAGCGCGCGATGGACAACGTGAAGCCGACCCTCGAGGTCCGCAGCCGCCGTGTCGGTGGCGCGACCTACCAGGTGCCGGTCGAGGTCCGTACCCCGCGGCAGACGACCCTCGGTCTGCGCTGGCTGGTCCAGTACTCCAAGGCCCGCCGCGAGAAGACCATGATCGAGCGTCTCCAGAACGAGCTGCTCGACGCCAGCAACGGCCTCGGTGCCGCCGTCAAGCGGCGCGAGGACACCCACAAGATGGCCGAGTCCAACAAGGCCTTCGCCCACTACCGCTGGTAAGGCCCTGCTGCCGGCCCGGCACCCGCCGGGCCCGCACGCAAGTCGTACCGGTCCACGAGACGAACGACGAAGAAAAGTAGGGATTGAAGTGGCCGCCGCAGACGCGCTCGCCAACGTACGCAACATCGGCATCATGGCGCACATCGATGCCGGTAAGACCACGACTACTGAGCGAATTCTGTTCTACACCGGTATCACGTACAAGATCGGTGAGGTCCACGAGGGCGCGGCCGTCATGGACTGGATGGAGCAGGAGCAGGAGCGCGGTATCACCATCACTTCCGCGGCCACCAAGGCTGAGTGGAAGGGTCACACCATCCAGATCATCGATACGCCCGGCCACGTCGACTTCACGGTCGAGGTCGAGCGGTCGCTGCGGGTGCTGGACGGTGCGGTTGCGGTGTACGACGGCGTGGCCGGCGTGGAGCCGCAGACCGAGAACGTCTGGCGCCAGGCGGACAAGTACCACGTTCCCCGGATGTGCTTCGTCAACAAGCTCGACCGGACCGGCGCGGACTTCTTCCGCTGCGTGCAGATGATGATCGACCGGCTCAACGCCACCCCGCTGGTCCTGCAGATCCCGATCGGTCTCGAGGGAGACCACATCGGCGTCGTGGACCTGGTCGAGATGCGCGCCCTCACCTGGCGCGGCGAGACCAAGAAGGGTGACGACTACGCGATCGAGGAGATCCCGGCCGACCTGGTCGACTCCGCGAACGAGTGGCGCGAGAAGCTGATCGAGACCCTCGCCGACGTCGACGACGCGGTCATGGAGAAGTACCTCGAGGGCGAGGAGCTCTCGGTGCCGGAGATCAAGGCCGCCATCCGGCGCGCCACGATCGCCAGCAAGGCGAACCCGGTGCTGTGCGGTTCGGCGTTCAAGAACAAGGGCGTGCAGCCCATGCTCGACGCCGTGATCGACTACCTGCCGTCGCCGCTGGACATCCCGGCCATCGAGGGCACCGCGACGGACGGCGAGACGCCGCTCCTGCGCAAGCCGTCGAACTCCGAGCCGTTCTCGGCGCTGGCCTTCAAGATCCAGACCGACAAGCACCTCGGCAAGCTCACGTACGTGCGGGTCTACTCCGGCACGCTCGAGTCCGGTTCTCAGGTGGTCAACTCCACCAAGGACCGCAAGGAGCGGATCGGCAAGATCTACCAGATGCACGCGAACAAGCGTGAGGAGCGCGCCACCGCGCACGCCGGCGACATCATCGCCGTGCAGGGTCTCAAGCAGACCACGACCGGTGACACGCTCAGCGACCCGGCCGCCCCGGTCATCCTGGAGTCGATGACGTTCCCGGAGCCGGTCATCCAGGTCGCCATCGAGCCGAAGACCAAGTCGGACCAGGAGAAGCTGGGCACCGCGATCCAGCGTCTGGCCGAGGAGGACCCGACCTTCCGCGTCTGGAACGACGAGGAGACCGGGCAGACGGTCATCGCCGGCATGGGCGAGCTGCACCTCGACATCCTCGTCGACCGCATGCGTCGCGAGTTCAACGTCGAGGCCAACATCGGTAAGCCGCAGGTGGCGTACCGCGAGACGATCCGCGGCACCGTGGAGAAGCTCGACTTCGTCCACAAGAAGCAGACCGGTGGCTCGGGCCAGTACGCGAAGGTCGTCGTCAAGCTGGAGCCCCTGCCGCTCGCGGCGGACGGCCCCACCTACGAGTTCGTCAACGCGGTCTCCGGTGGTCGCATCCCCCGGGAGTTCATCCCGTCGGTGGACGCGGGCGCCCAGGACGCCATGCAGTACGGCGTGCTCGCCGGCTACCCGCTGGTCGGCGTCCGCCTGACCCTGCTGGACGGCCAGTACCACGAGGTTGACTCGTCCGAGATGGCGTTCAAGATCGCCGGCTCGATGGTGATGAAGGAGGCGGCCCGCAAGGCCGACCCCGCGTTGCTCGAGCCGATGATGGCCGTCGAGGTGACGACGCCCGAGGACAACATGGGTGATGTGATCGGCGACCTGAACTCCCGCCGTGGCATCATCCAGTCGATGGAGGAGCGCTCCGGCGCCCGGGTCGTCAAGGCACTGGTTCCGCTCTCCGAGATGTTCGGCTACGTCGGCGACCTCCGGTCGAAGACCCAGGGCCGGGCGAGCTACAGCATGCAGTTCGACTCCTACGCCGAGGTTCCGCAGAGCGTCGCGAAGGAGATCATCGCCAAGGCGACGGGTGCCTAGTACCCGCCGGAAGCGTTGAGGCGCGTGCGGTCCGTCGCGGACCGTACGCGCGCGAGCAGTCGACAGAGTCCCTATCGCCTTATCGGGCGTGCCGGGCGAAAGTAAACACAGTCCACAGGAGGACACCAGTGGCGAAGGCGAAGTTCGAGCGGACTAAGCCGCACGTCAACATCGGCACCATTGGTCATATCGACCACGGTAAGACGACGCTGACTGCGGCCATCACGAAGGTCCTGCACGACGAATACCCCGACCTGAACCCGTACACCCCGTTCGACGAGATCGACAAGGCGCCGGAGGAGAAGGCCCGCGGCATCACGATCTCGATCGCGCACGTCGAGTACCAGACCGCGTCGCGGCACTACGCGCACGTGGACTGCCCCGGCCACGCCGACTACATCAAGAACATGATCACCGGTGCCGCCCAGATGGACGGCGCGATCCTGGTGGTCGCCGCGACCGACGGCCCGATGCCGCAGACCAAGGAGCACGTGCTCCTGGCCCGCCAGGTCGGCGTTCCGTACATCGTCGTGGCGCTCAACAAGAGCGACATGGTCGAGGACGAGGAGCTCCTCGAGCTCGTCGAGCTCGAGGTCCGCGAGCTTCTGAGCACCTACGAGTTCCCGGGCGACGACGTACCGGTCGTGCGCGTCTCCGCTCTCAAGGCGCTCGAGGGCGACAAGGAGTGGACCGCCAAGCTGCTCGAGCTGATGAACGCGGTCGACACCGCGATTCCGCAGCCGGAGCGCGACATCGAGAAGCCGTTCCTCATGCCGATCGAGGACGTTTTCACGATCACCGGTCGTGGCACCGTCGTCACCGGCCGGGCGGAGCGCGGCATCCTCAAGCCCAACGAGGAAGTCGAGATCGTCGGTATCCGCGAGAAGTCGCAGCGGACGGTATGCACCGGTATCGAGATGTTCCGCAAGCTGCTCGACGAGGCCCGCGCGGGTGAGAACGTCGGTCTGCTGCTGCGTGGCATCAAGCGCGAGGACGTCGAGCGCGGCATGGTGGTCGTCAAGCCGGGCACCACGACCCCGCACACGGAGTTCGAGGGCCAGGTCTACATCCTCTCGAAGGAAGAGGGCGGCCGGCACACCCCGTTCTTCCAGAACTACCGCCCGCAGTTCTACTTCCGCACCACGGACGTCACCGGCGTCGTCACGCTGCCCGAGGGCACCGAGATGGTCATGCCGGGCGACTCCACCACCATGGCGGTCAAGCTGATCCAGCCCATCGCCATGGAGCAGGGCCTGAAGTTCGCGATCCGTGAGGGTGGCCGCACCGTCGGCGCCGGCACGGTCACGAAGATCAACGCCTGACCTAGGATTACCCCGATTAGCGTTGCTGGAGTTAATCCGGCATACTAGTCAGGTTGCGTCCGCGCAGGGTGGTTGGTTACCGCAAGGTTGCCAACCACCCTCGCCGGGTGTCCGGGTGTGTTTTTCTGCCGCTCGGCACCTTAGATCCCCGTGATCGAGATGGCTGCATTGCACTGCGCAGTTTTCTGTCTGGTAGGCGCGACACGCCCGACCGCGGGGGTCGGACAACGCAGGATCAGGGGTCCTGCGGGCATGCGAGGGCCACCGTTCTCGCACGTAGCGGCATCGAGAGAAGGAAACAGAAGCCACCATGGCGGGACAGAAGATCCGCATCCGGCTCAAGGCCTATGACCACGAGGTCGTCGACTCCTCGGCGCGGAAGATCGTCGAGACGGTGACGCGTACCGGGGCGCAGGTTGCTGGCCCGGTGCCGCTGCCCACGGAGATCAACCGTTTCTGCGTGATCCGTTCGCCGCACAAGTACAAGGACTCGCGCGAGCACTTCGAGATGCGCACGCACAAGCGTCTGATCGACATCATCGACCCGACCCCCAAGACGGTCGACTCGCTCATGCGCCTCGACCTGCCGGCTGGCGTCGACATCGAGATCAAGCTGTAGGGATCACGACTAATGGACAGGCAAGTTAAGGGGATCCTGGGCGCCAAGCTCGGCATGACCCAGGTCTGGGACAACAACAAGGTCGTCCCGGTAACCGTGGTGCAGGCCGGCCCGTGCGTCGTGACCCAGGTCCGCACCGATGACAAGGACGGCTACGCGGCCGTCCAGCTGGCGTACGGCGCCATCGACCCGCGCAAGGTGAACAAGCCCGAGGGCGGTCACTTCGCCAAGGCCGGCGTGTCGCCGCGGCGCCACGTCGTGGAGCTGCGCACCACCGACGCCGGAGCGTACGAGCTCGGCCAAGAGGTCACCGTTGAGGCGTTCGAGGCGGGCACCGTCGTCGACGTCACCGGTAAGACCAAGGGCAAGGGCTACGCGGGTGTCATGAAGCGGCACGGCTTCCACGGCCTCAAGAGCAGCCACGGCGTCGAGCGCAAGCACCGCTCGCCGGGCTCGATCGGCGCCTGCGCCACCCCGGGTCGCGTCTTCAAGGGCGTCCGGATGGCGGGCCGCATGGGCAGCAACCGCTTCACCGTGCAGAACCTCGCGGTGCAGGCCGTCGACACCGAGAACAACCTGCTGCTGATCAAGGGTGCGGTGCCCGGTCCCAAGGGCGCGCTGATCCTGGTTCGCACCGCGGCGAAGAAGGGCGGTGCGAAGTGAGCACGGTTGACGTGATCAACATCGAGGGCGCCAAGGCCGGCTCCGTAGAACTGCCGGGCCACGTCTTCGACGTTCAGGCCAACATCCCGCTGATGCACCAGGTCGTGGTGGCCCAGCTGGCCGCCGCACGGCAGGGGACGCACAAGGTCAAGACCCGCGGTGAGGTCGCCGGCGGCGGCAAGAAGCCCTACAAGCAGAAGGGCACCGGTCGTGCCCGCCAGGGCTCGATCCGCGCGCCGCAGTTCGCCGGCGGTGGCGTCGTGCACGGCCCGGTGCCGCGCGACTACAGCCAGCGGACCCCCAAGAAGATGAAGGTCGCCGCGCTGCGTGGCGCTCTGTCCGACCGGGCTCGTGACGGCCGGGTGCACGTGGTCGAGGCGTTCGTCAACGGCGACAAGCCGTCGACCAAGGCCGCGATCGCGACCCTGCGCAAGGCGACCGAGTCCAAGAAGGTCCTGGTCGTGCTGAGCAGCACCGACGAGCTCAACTGGGTGTCGCTGCGTAACGAGCCGACGGTTCACCTCCTCGAGGCGGGCCAGCTCAACACGTACGACGTGCTGGTCGCCGACGACGTGGTCTTCACCACCGAGGCGCTCAATGAATTCCTGGGCGCGCCGGCCGAGGCCTCCGAGGAGGAGAACAAGTGAGCACTGTCGCCGACCCGCGCGACATCATCATCGCGCCAGTGGTCTCCGAGAAGAGCTACAGCGTTCTCGATCAGAACTGGTACACGTTCCTCGTCCGCCCGGACGCGAACAAGACCGAGATCAAGATCGCGATCCAGCAGATCTTCGACGTTCGCGTCCTGACGGTGAACACCGCGAACCGCGAGGGTAAGCGCAAGCGCACCCGGACCGGCTTTGGTCAGCGCAAGGCGACCAAGCGGGCGATGGTCAAGCTGGCTGACGGTGACCGTATCGAGGCCTTCGGCGGCCCGGTCAGCTAAGGGGTTGTAAATCAATGGCTATCCGTAAGTACAAGCCGACCACGCCCGGCCGCCGCGGCTCGAGCGTCGCCGACTTCGCCGAGATCACCCGGTCCACGCCGGAGAAGTCTCTGCTGGTCCCGCTGCCCAAGAAGGGTGGTCGCAACGTCCACGGCCGCATCACCACGCGGCACCAGGGCGGCGGCCACAAGCGGCAGTACCGGCTGATCGACTTCAAGCGGGTCGACAAGGACGGCGTGCCGGCCAAGGTCGCGCACATCGAGTACGACCCGAACCGCACCTCCCGCATCGCGCTGCTGCACTACGCCGACGGCGAGAAGCGCTACATCCTGGCGCCGAAGGACCTGAAGCAGGGCGACGCGGTGGAGTCGGGCCCGGGTGCGGACATCAAGCCGGGGAACAACCTGCCCCTGCGCAACATCCCGGTCGGTACGACGGTCCACGGTGTGGAGCTTCGTCCCGGCGGTGGCGCCAAGCTGGCCCGTTCGGCCGGTGTCGGTATCCAGCTGCTCGGCCGTGAAGGCGCGTACGCCACGCTGCGTATGCCCTCCGGTGAGATCCGCCGGGTCGACATCCGCTGCCGCGCGACGGTCGGCGAGATCGGCAATGCCGAACAGTCGAACATCAACTGGGGCAAGGCCGGCCGCATGCGCTGGAAGGGCAAGCGCCCGACCGTCCGCGGTGTCGCCATGAACCCGATCGACCACCCGCACGGTGGTGGTGAGGGTAAGACCTCGGGTGGTCGTCACCCGGTGAACCCGCAGGGTAAGCCCGAGGGCCGTACCCGTCGTAAGGGTCAGCCGAGCGACAAGATGATCGTTCGCCGCCGCTACGCGACCCGCAAGCGCGGGTAACCGGGAGTAGAAGATGCCTCGCAGCCTGAAGAAGGGCCCGTTCGTCGACGACCACCTGATCAAGAAGGTGGAAGTCCAGAACGAGAAGAACTCGAAGAACGTCATCAAGACCTGGTCGCGGCGCTCGATGATCATCCCCGACATGCTCGGGCACACGATCGCGGTGCACGACGGCCGCAAGCACGTCCCGGTGTTCATCACCGAGGCCATGGTCGGTCACAAGCTTGGCGAGTTCGCTCTGACCCGCACGTTCAAGGGTCACGAGAAGGACGACCGCAAGAGCCGCCGCCGCTAACGCAGATACACGGATCAGAGGATTTAGGAGCTACAGCGATGCCAACGAAGGGCGACGCTCCGGTGCTTCCGGGCGCGCGGGCGGTTGCGCGACACGTGCGCATCTCGCCGAACAAGGCGCGCCGGGTGGTCAACCTCGTCCGCGGTCTGCCCGCGAAGGAGGCGCTCACCGTCCTGCAGTTCGCGCCGCAGGCCGCCAGCGAGCAGGTCTACAAGGTGCTTGCCAGTGCCGTGGCGAACGCGGAGAACAACGAGCGGCTGGACCCCGACGCACTCCTCGTCAGCGAGGCGTTCGTCGACGAGGGCCCGACGCTCAAGCGGTTCCGTCCGCGGGCGCAGGGCCGGGCGTACCGGATCCGCAAGCGCACCTGCCACATCACGATCGCCGTCGAGGCGGTCCAGGTCGCCCGGCCGGCCAAGAAGGCCGCGGCGGCGAAGAAGGCTGCGCCGGCCAAGCAGGCCGCGCCGGCCGCCGAGTCCCAGACCACGGAGGAGTCCGAGTAATGGGCCAGAAAGTTCACCCCACCGGATTCCGGCTCGGCATCTCCACCGACTGGAAGAGCCGCTGGTTCGCGGACAAGCTCTACAAGGACTACATCGGCGAGGACGTCAAGATCCGCCGCATGATGTCCAAGGGCCTCGAGCGCGCCGGCATCTCCAAGGTGGACATCGAGCGCACCCGTGACCGGGTCCGGGTCGACATCCACACCGCCCGGCCGGGCATCGTCATCGGCCGTAAGGGTGCGGAGGCCGACCGGATCCGCGGCGAGCTGGAGAAGCTCACCGGCAAGCAGGTCCAGCTCAACATCCTCGAGGTGAAGAGCCCGGAGTCGGACGCTCAGCTGGTGGCGCAGGGCGTCGCCGAGCAGCTGTCCTCCCGGGTCAGCTTCCGCCGGGCGATGCGCAAGGCCATGCAGTCGGCCATGAAGAACCCGATCGTCAAGGGCATCCGGGTGCAGGTCTCCGGCCGTCTGGGCGGCGCGGAGATGAGCCGCACGGAGTTCTACCGTGAGGGTCGCGTTCCGCTGCACACGCTGCGCGCGAACATCGAGTACGGCTTCTTCGAGGCCCGTACCACGTTCGGCCGCATCGGCGTGAAGGTCTGGATCTACAAGGGCGACGCCGTGCCGGGCCGTGAGGTCGTCACCGAGGCGCCCGCCGCGCGTCCGCGCCGTGACCGCGGTGACCGCCCCGAGCGTCCGCGCCGTGGCCGTTCCGGTTCGTCCGGCACGACCGCCGGCGGCACCGACGCCGGCCGGGCCGCGCAGCAGGCGGCGGCGAACGCCGATTCGGGCCGTCCCGCGGCGAACGCCGACGCGAACGACAGCGCCGCTGCTCCGGCCGCGGCCGAAACGCAGCAGGAGGGCTGACCCATGCTGATCCCGCGTAAGCCCCCGAAGGGCTTCCGCAAGCCGCACCACCCGGACCGCCACGGCGCGTCCAAGGGCGGCAACCGGGTCGTCTTCGGCGAGTTCGGTATCCAGGCGCTGGAGCCCGCGTACGTGACCAACCGGCAGATCGAGTCGGCGCGTATCGCGATGACCCGGCACATCAAGCGTGGCGGCAAGGTCTGGATCTCGGTCTTCCCCGACCAGGCCCTGACCAAGAAGCCGGCCGAGACCCGGATGGGTTCCGGTAAGGGTTCACCGGAGTGGTGGGTGGCGAACGTCAAGCCGGGTCGCATCGTTTTCGAGATGTCGTTCCCGAACGAGACGATCGCGCGTGAGGCCATGCGCCGCGCGATCCACAAGCTCCCGATGAAGTGCCGCATCGTGACACGCGAAGTGGGTGAAAGCTGATGGCCGCCGGCATCAAGGCCGCCGAGCTGCGCGAGCTCTCCGGCGAGGACCTGGTCGCGCGTCTGCGTGAGGCCAAGGCTGAGCTGTTCAACCTTCGCGTGCAGGGTGCGACCGGCCAGCTCGACAATCACCGTCGGCTCCAGGTCGTCCGCAAGGACATCGCGAAGATCTACACGATCATGCGTGAACGCGAGCTTGGGCTCTCGGTTGCGCCGGACGAGGTGACAGCATGAGTGACGAGAGCACGACCCAGACGCGGAACACGCGCAAGGTCCGTGAGGGTCTCGTGGTCAGCGACAAGATGGACAAGACCGTTGTCGTCGAGGTCGAGGACCGCGTCAAGCACGCCCTCTACGGCAAGGTTCTGCGGCGCACCCGCAAGCTCAAGGTGCACGACGAGCAGAACGCATGCGGCATCGGTGACCGCGTGCTCCTGATGGAGACCCGTCCGCTCTCCGCCACCAAGCGGTGGCGGGTCGTGGAGATCCTCGAAAAGGCCAAGTGAGTGTGGCTGGGCCGGCTCTCCAGCCGGCCCGGCTCACCAGCGTTCCGCCAAGCTTCGGTCACACTCGAAGAACTGGCAGACATAGGAGACCCCAGTGATCCAGCAGGAGTCGCGACTGCGCGTCGCCGACAACACGGGTGCGCGCGAGATCCTGTGCATCCGCGTACTCGGTGGTTCCGGCCGCCGGTACGCGAGCATCGGTGACGTCATCGTGGCCACGGTCAAGGACGCCATCCCGGGCGCGGGCGTGAAGAAGGGCGACGTCGTCAAGGCGGTCGTCGTGCGCACGTCCAAGGAGAGGCGTCGTCCGGACGGCTCGTACATCCGCTTCGACGAGAACGCCGCCGTCATCATCCGTGACGACGGCGACCCCCGCGGTACCCGCATCTTCGGCCCGGTCGGGCGCGAGCTGCGCGACAAGCGGTTCATGAAGATCATCAGTCTCGCACCGGAGGTGTTGTGACCGTGAAGATTAAGAAGGGCGACACGGTCGTCGTCATCGCCGGCAAGGACAAGGGTGCCAAGGGCAAGGTCATCGCGGCCTACCCGCGGCAGGACAAGGTCCTGGTCGAGGGCGTCAACCGCGTCAAGAAGCACGAGCGCATCCAGACCACGCAGCGTGGTTCGAAGACCGGCGGCATCGTGACCCAGGAAGCCCCCATCCACATCTCGAACGTGCAGATCGTGGATGACCAGGGCAAGCCGACCCGGATCGGCTACCGGATCGACGAGAACGGTCAGAAGATCCGGATCGCGCGTACGACCGGTAAGGAAATCTGATGACTGCCCCCACCGAGACCAAGACGCTGCCTCGCTTGAAGCAGAAGTACCGCGACGACGTCGTGTCCGCGCTCAAGGAGCAGTACCACTACAGCAACCCCATGCAGATCCCCGGCCTGGTCAAGGTCGTCGTGAACATGGGTGTGGGCGAGGCCGCACGGGACGCCAAGCTGATCGACGGCGCCGTCCGCGACCTGACCACGATCACCGGTCAGAAGCCGCTGGTGCGGCGGGCGACCAAGTCCATCGCGCAGTTCAAGCTGCGTGAGGGCATGCCGATCGGCGCGAAGGTCACCCTCCGCAACGACCGTATGTGGGAGTTCCTGGACCGGCTGCTGAGCATCGCGCTGCCGCGTATCCGTGACTTCCGCGGACTCGACGGCCGCAAGCTCGACGGTCACGGCAACTACACGTTCGGTCTGACCGAACAGTCGGTGTTCCACGAGATCGACCAGGACCGGATCGATCGCACGCGGGGCATGGACATCACGGTGGTCACGACCGCCAAGACCGACGACGAGGGCCGGGCGCTGCTCAAGCTCCTGGGCTTCCCGTTCAAGGAGAACTGAGCAATGGCTAAGAAGGCGCTGATCCTGAAGGCTGCCGCGAAGCCGAAGTTCGCTGTGCGCGCTTACACCCGCTGCCAGAAGTGCGGTCGTCCGCACTCGGTCTACCGCAAGTTCGGCCTGTGCCGGGTTTGCGTGCGGGACATGGCTCACCGCGGTGAGCTTCCCGGCGTGTCCAAGGCTTCCTGGTAACCCTGACTTTGCAATACCGCTTCGCCGTAGGCCCGATCCGCGGGAACCCCGGCGAGAAAGGTTGACGAACACCCATGACGATGACGGACCCGATCGCAGACATGCTGACGCGTCTGCGTAACGCCAACCAGGCGTACCACGACAAGGTGACGATGCCCTTCTCGAAGATCAAGGCGAACATCGCCGAGGTCCTCAAGTCCGAGGGTTACATCGCCTCCTGGGCTGCCGAGGACCCTGAGGAGGGCGCTGTCGGCAAGCGTCTGGTCGTTGAGCTCAAGTACGGCCAGAACCGCGAGCGCAGCCTGGCCGGCATCAAGCGCGTGTCGAAGCCCGGCCTCCGGGTCTACGCCAAGTCCGAAGAGCTCCCCCGGGTGCTCGGCGGCCTGGGCGTCGCGATCATTTCGACGTCCCAGGGGCTGCTGACCGACAAGCAGGCCCGCAAGCGGAGCGTTGGCGGGGAAGTCCTCGCCTTCGTCTGGTAACTGGAGACTGAGAAACCATGTCGCGAATCGGACGTAAGTCGATCCCGGTCCCGTCCGGCGTCGACGTCACCATCTCGGGCCAGACCGTCAAGGTCAAGGGCCCCAAGGGCGAACTCTCGCACACCGTCGCCGAGCCGATCACGGTCGAGCAGGACGGCGCCGAGCTGCACGTCAACCGCCCCAACGACGAGCGCCGGGCCAAGGAGCTTCACGGCCTGTCCCGTACGCTGGTCAACAACATGATCGTCGGGGTCACCGTGGGCTACACCAAGGTCCTGGAGATCAACGGCACTGGTTACCGCGTGACCGCCAAGGGCAAGGACCTCGAGTTCGCCCTGGGCTTCTCGCACCCGGTGAACATCCCGGCCCCGGCCGGCATCACGTTCACGGTCGAGCGGCCCACGCAGTTCACCGTTGCCGGCATCGACAAGCAGCAGGTGGGCGAGGTCGCCGCCAACATTCGGAAGATCCGCCCGCCGGAGCCCTACAAGGGCAAGGGCATCAAGTACCAGGGCGAGGTCATCAAGCGTAAGGCTGGAAAGGCAGGCAAGAAGTGACCGCCACCCTTCTCAAGCGCCGCAACGGCGGCGGTGTCGCCGCCAAGCGTGCCGTGGGCAAGGCGCGCCGGCACTTCCGGGTCCGCAAGAACGTCCGCGGTACCGCCGAGCGTCCCCGCCTGGTCGTCACTCGGTCCTCGCGGCACATCACCGCGCAGGTCATCGACGACATCAAGGGCCACACGCTGGCTTCCGCCTCGACCCTCGACACCACCATCCGGGGTGCCGAGGGCGACAAGAGCGCGCAGGCCGGCAAGGTCGGTGCTCTCATCGCCGAGCGGGCGAAGTCCGCGGGTGTGTCCAAGGTCGTCTTCGACCGCGGCGGCAACAAGTACACGGGGCGCATCGCGTCTCTGGCCGACGCCGCCCGCGAAGCCGGACTCGAGTTCTAGGAGGAATTGACCAATGCCTGGTCAGCAGCGCCGAGGCGGCGGGTCCGGCGGTAACACCGAGGGTGGCAACCGCCGGGACAACCGCCGTGAGGGCGGCCGCGGCAACGCGCCCGTCGACAAGACCCCGCATCTCGAGCGGGTCGTCGCGATCAACCGCGTGGCCAAGGTCGTCAAGGGTGGTCGTCGCTTCAGCTTCACTGCCCTGGTGATCGTCGGCGACGGTGACGGCACCGTCGGCATCGGCTACGGAAAGGCCAAGGAGGTGCCCGCGGCCATCGCCAAGGGCGTCGAGGAGGCCAAGAAGCACTTCTTCAAGGTTCCGCGGATCGGCGCGACGATCCCGCACCCGGTCACCGGTGAGGCGGCCGCGGGTGTCGTGCTCCTCAAGCCGGCCTCCGCCGGTACCGGTGTCATCGCCGGTGGCCCGGTGCGTGCCGTGCTCGAGTGCGCGGGCATCCACGACGTGCTGTCGAAGAGCCTCGGCTCGTCGAACCCGATCAACATCGTGCACGCGACGGTGGCCGCGCTGAAGGGCCTCGAGTCGCCGGAGCAGGTCGCGGCCCGCCGCGGTCTGCCGGTCGAGGACGTGGCGCCCGCAGCCATGCTGGCGGCGCGTGCGGAAGCGGCGGTGCGCTGATGGCACGCTTGAAGGTCACCCAGATCCGGTCCGAGATCGGCCGTAAGCAGAACCAGCGGGACTCCCTGCGGTCGCTCGGCCTGAAGCGGATCAACGATGTGGTGGTCAAGGAGGACCGTCCCGAGATTCGGGGCATGATCTTCGCCGTGAACCACCTCGTGAGCGTTGAGGAGGTCGAGTAATGGCGATCAAGGTCCACCACCTTCGTCCGGCTCCCGGAGCCAAGACGCCGAAGACCCGCGTGGGTCGCGGTGAGGGCTCCAAGGGCAAGACCGCCGGTCGCGGCACCAAGGGCACCAAGGCCCGTTACCAGGTTCCGGCATCGTTCGAGGGTGGGCAGATGCCCATCCACATGCGCCTGCCGAAGCTGAAGGGCTTCAAGAACAACAACAAGGTCGTCTTCCAGGTCGTCAACCTGGACAAGCTCGCCGAGCTGTTCCCGAACGGTGGGGAGGTCGGCCCGGTGGAACTCGCCGCGGCCGGCGCCGTCCGCAAGGGCCAGCCGGTGAAGGTGCTGGGCTCCGGCGAGCTGGGCGGCGTGTCGCTGACCATCTCGGCGCACGCGTTCAGCGAGTCGGCCAAGGAGAAAATCACAGCCGCCGGTGGGACCACCACCGAGCTGTGAGGCCCGCGGGGGTGCTCGTCGTGGACACGCGAAACGCGGGTCCCGGACGGGCATCCCCTTTGTGGCGTCTGACCAGCCATTTCTCTGGCGGGGTGGATGCCTACCCGCGGTGACGGCTACCGTGACTCACCGCGGCACTACAAGACTGTTAGAGTCCGTTCCCAGCTAGGGATATCGGTCGTCCGGACCGGTGCCTTCCCCACCCGCCCGATGGGCGGTAAACCTCGCGCAGGAGGAAGAAGTTGCTCTCCGCCTTTACCAGTGCGTTCCGGACGCCTGACCTGCGCAAGAAACTGCTGTTCACAGTCGCGATCATCGCGCTGTACCGGCTGGGTGCGACGCTGCCCAGTCCAGGGGTGTCTTACACCAACGTGCAGCGGTGTCTTCAAGCGGTGAACGACGCCAATGCCGGCGGCGGTGTCCTGAACCTCCTGAACCTGTTCTCCGGTGGGGCGCTGCTCCACCTGTCGATCTTCGCGCTCGGCATCATGCCGTACATCACCGCGTCGATCATCCTGCAGCTGCTCACCGTGGTGATTCCCCGCCTCGAGCAGCTCCGCAAGGAGGGTCAGTCCGGCCAGGCGAAGATCACGCAGTACACCCGTTACCTCACTCTCGGCCTGGCCGTTCTGCAGTCCTCGGCGTTCGTCGCCCTGGCCCGCACGGGCCAGCTCTTCGGCAACGCGTGTGACCAGAGCGACCCGAAGATGCAGATCATCCCGGAGAACACCGGGCTGTCCATGCCGCTCACGCTGGGCATCCTGGTGCTGACGATGACCGCCGGTACCGGTGTGGTGATGTGGCTCGGTGAGCTGATCACCGACAAGGGTGTCGGTAACGGCATGTCCGTGCTCATCTTCACCTCGATCGCGGCTCGCCTCCCCGGCGAGGGCTGGACGATCAAGCAGTCCAGCGGCGTCGGCAAGTTCCTCCTGGTGATCGGCCTGGTACTGGTCATCATCTGCCTGGTCGTCTTCATCGAGCAGGCACAACGCCGGATCCCGGTGCAGTACGCCAAGCGCATGATCGGCCGCCGAATGTACGGCGGCACCTCCACCTACATCCCGCTCAAGGTGAACCAGGCGGGTGTGGTCCCGGTCATCTTCGGCTCGTCGCTGCTCTACCTGCCGCAGCTGTATCTCCAGTTCTTCGACCCGAACAACCTCAAGGGTTACCAGATCTGGATCCAGAAGTGGCTGGCCGACCCGACCAGCGAGCTCTACATCGGCGTCTATTTCCTGCTGATCATCTTCTTCACGTACTTCTACGTCTCGATCACGTTCAACCCGACCGAGGTCGCGGACAACATGAAGAAGTACGGTGGATTCGTTCCGGGTATTCGCCCGGGCAAGCCCACTGCCGACTACCTGGACTTCATCCTCAGCCGGATCACGCTCCCGGGCGCGCTCTACCTCGGTGTGATCTCGGTCCTGCCGAACTTCTTCTTCATCTGGCTCAATCAGCAGCAGTACCAGAACTTCCCGTTCGGTGGTACGGCCGTCCTGATCATGGTTGGGGTGGGTCTGGAGACGGTGAAGCAGATCGAGAGCCAGCTGATGCAGCGTAACTACGAAGGGTTCCTCCGGTAGTGGGGACGCGGAGCCGGGGGGCTCTTGCGTCGGCGGTATGCGAGGCTCGTTCTCACCGAAGCGAGGCGATGTAGGTGCGGCTGGTACTGGTGGGCCCTCCGGGGGCCGGCAAGGGGACCCAGGCTGAGTTCATCGCCGCCCATCTCGCCGTTCCGAAGATCTCCACCGGCGACATCTTCCGGGCGAACGTGTCGCAGGGCACGCCGCTGGGTGTCGAGGCCAAGCGCTACATGGACGCCGGCCAGCTGGTTCCGGACGAAGTGACCATCAACATGGTCCGGGACCGGCTCGCCGAACCGGACGCCGGTGACGGCTTCCTGCTCGACGGCTTCCCGCGCACCGTTCCGCAGGCGTCGGCGCTGGACAAGCTCCTCGCCGACCTCGGTACCGCACTCGACCTCGTGATGGAACTCGTGGTCGACGACGACGAAGTGATCCGGCGGCTCTCGGGCCGCCGGACCTGCCGTGGTTGCGGCAAGATCTGGCACGTCGAGTTCGACCCGACGAGCAAGGAGAACATCTGCGACCGGTGCGGGTCGGAGCTGTTCCAGCGTGACGACGACAAGGCGGAGACGATCGCGAACCGCCTGGTGGAGTACGCGGAGAAGACCGCTCCGTTGGTCGACTTCTACGGGGCTCAGGGCAAGCTGGTCGGTATCGATGCGACCGGGCCGGTCGAGGACGTCACCGTGCGCGCGATCGACGCCCTGCGCTCCTACGGGGGCTGACGTGCGCCGCGCGCAGCTGGACATCCAGCTGAAGACCCCGGAGCAGATCGAGCTGATGCGAGGCGCCGGCCTGGTGGTGGCGGCGGCGCTGGACGCGATGCGTGCGGCCATCGAGCCCGGCATCGCCACGGCGGATCTGGACGCGATCGCCGAGAAAGTCATCCGGGACGCCGGCGCGATCCCGTCGTTCAAGGGCTACCAGGGTTTCCCCGCCTCGATCTGTTCCTCGGTCAACGACCAGGTGGTGCACGGCATCCCCAGCGCCCAGCAGGTGCTGCGCGAGGGTGACCTGATCTCGCTGGACTGCGGCGCGATCCTGGACGGCTGGCACGGCGACTCGGCGATCACCGTCGGGGTCGGCGAGACCGACCCGGCCCTGCTCAAGATGGCCCAGGTGGCCGAGGACGCGATGTGGGCCGGGATCGCGGCCGCCGCGCGCGGCTCGGCGAACGGCCGGGGTCACCTCACCGACATCTCCTTCAACGTGGAGAAGGCGGTCCGCAAGGCCGGCCGGTACGGGATCGTGGACGGCTACGGCGGGCACGGCATCGGCACCGAGATGCACCAGGACCCGCACGTGCTGAACTACGGCAAGCCGGGCAAGGGTCCGCGCCTGCAGCCGGGCCTGTGCCTGGCCATCGAGCCGATGATCACCCTGGGCTCGCCCCGGACGGCGGAGCTGTCCGACGGCTGGACAGTGGTGACCCGCGACGGGTCGCTGGCGGCTCACGTCGAGCACACGATGTGCTTACTCGACGACGGCGTGTGGGTGACCACGGCGCACGACGGCGGCCGCGCCCGCCTCGGCGACCTGGTGACGTCGAAGCAACCCTGAGCAAACTGTCAGCTGGTGGGGTCGCGGGTGCTGTGACTCGGCTGGCATCCTGGAACGCATGGGGCGCGATGACATGCGGGCCGGGGATGCCGACCGTAAAGCAGTGGCCGATCAACTCAAGGCGGCGCTCGACGAGGGCCGCCTGGACCTGAGCGAGTACGACGAGCGCCTGCAGAAGACGTACGGGGCGAAGACCTTCGGCGATCTGACCGGCCTGCTCGACGACCTGCCCGGCACCGTGCCGCTGGATCGGTCCCAGGTGCAGCCGGCCACCCCACCGCCCGCCGCCACCGCGGCGCCGGCCCCCGCAGAGCAGCCGCAGGGCACCAATTGGCTGCCGCGCTACCTTGGGCCGTACGGCGGTGTGTTTGTGGTCTGTGTGCTCATCTGGCTGATTACCAGTCTGAGCGCGGGACACCTGGTCTACTTCTGGCCCGTCTGGATGTTGATCCCGCTCGTGCTCGGCTTCCTGGGCTTCTGGGGCAACCACGGCGCCCGGGATGCCCGACGTGCCGCCCGGCGCGAGAGGCGTGGCCGCTGACCGAAGCCGGTGGAGGTCGCTTGGCATGGTGGAACGTATGAGTCGGAGCGAGATGCGGGCCGGCGACGCGGACCGGCAACGGGTGGCGGAACGGCTACGGGCCGCGCTCGAAGAGGGCCGTCTCGACCTGCAGGAGTACGACGAGCGCGTGCAACGGGCGTACGCGGCGAAGACCTATGGGGATCTGGACGGCCTGCTGACCGATCTGCCGGTGGTGGTCAGCCAGGCGGTGCAACCGCCGGTGGCCTCGGGGACCGCCACGCGGGAGTGGCTGGGGCAGATCTGGGGTTCCTGGTTCGCGGTCCTGGCCGTCACCACGGCCGTCTGGGTGATCACCTGCATCGCCTCCGGGGCCCCGCAGTACTACTGGCCGGTCTGGGTGGCCGGGCCCTGGGGCTTCTTCCTGGTGATCACGACGCTGGGCGGGCTGGCGACCGGGACGCCGCAGAAGGCGGCGGCGGAGAAGCAGTTCCGGGTGCTGGCCCGGGAGCATCAGCAGAAGCGGCGGGCCCTGCAGCGGGAGGCCATCGCGCGCGGCGAACTCGCGATGGACGCGACCAAGGAGCAGCGCCGTCAGTTCATCGACGACGCCATCGCCCGCGGCGACCTACCGCCAAGGCCGGAAAAAGCATAATTTGTCCGCTTTTGGACGCTCCGACACACCCGACTCCGGGTTGCGGTGACCTCGATTGGTGTACCTGCTGAGGCGGGCGTACACTGAACAGTCGGCGCGCAGCGTCCACTCCCGCATGTCCTCAGCGCTTCGAGGTTGCGGGAGCCGCGGCTGGTGCCGAGCCGGACTTCCGGCTCGGTTATGGCGTTGTCAGCCAACCCCGAACCCCAGTGTCAGGTAGCGGAGGATATGCCTAAGAAAGACGGAGCCATCGAGATCGAGGGCCGGGTGATCGAGCCCCTGCCGAACGCCATGTTCCGCGTGGAGCTCGCCAATGGTCACAAGGTACTGGCGCACATCTCCGGCAAGATGCGGCAGCACTACATCCGCATCCTTCCCGAGGACAGGGTCGTCGTCGAGCTTTCGCCGTACGACCTCACCCGTGGGCGCATCGTCTACCGCTACAAGTAACCAGGGGACCGGGAGCAATACGTCCCGTCCGACTGAGAGTTAAGGCAAACCGTGAAGGTCAAGCCGAGCGTCAAGCGGATCTGCAACCACTGCCGGATCATCCGGCGGCACGGTCGCGTCATGGTGATCTGCAGCTCTGACGCGCGCCACAAGCAGCGCCAGGGCTGAGCCCAGCGCCGCTGCCAGATCTAGAACAAGCTCGTCCCGAGCCACGTTGAGTGGCCGTACCCCCGGTCGGAGGCCGGGGCCCGCCCGGGCAGGCGGGGTGGGAAGGGCACAGACCTCCGAGTGAATCCCGAGGAGTACGCCCGCTTATGGCACGTCTAGTCGGCGTCGACCTCCCCCGCGAGAAGCGGATGGAGATCGCGCTCACCTACATTTACGGGATCGGTCGCACCCGTGCCGTCGAGGCACTGAACGCCACCGAGATTGACCTGGACAAGCGCGCCAAGGACCTCACGGACGAGGAGCTGGTTCAGCTCCGCGACTACATCGAGGGCAATTTCAAGGTAGAGGGCGACCTGCGCCGCGAGGTCGCCGCGGACATCCG
This sequence comes from Actinoplanes sp. TBRC 11911, assembly GCF_012933445.1. GTDB lineage: Bacteria > Actinomycetota > Actinomycetes > Mycobacteriales > Micromonosporaceae > Actinoplanes. Next base: position 45,435 of record NZ_JABBNC010000038.1, on the reverse strand, counting down.
CCGCAAGGTTGAGATCGGCAGCTACGCCGGCATCCGCCACCGCCGTGGTCTTCCCGTCCGTGGACAGCGGACCCGGACCAACGCTCGTACCCGCAAGGGTCCGAAGCGCACGGTCGCCGGTAAGAAGAAGCCCGGTCGGAAGTAATAGGAGCGCACTGACTTATGCCACCGAAGGCACGCGCTGGGGCCGCAGTAAAGAAGGTCCGGCGCAAGGAACGCAAGAACGTCGCCCACGGGCAGGCGCACATCAAGAGCACCTTCAACAACACCATCGTGTCGATCACCGACCCGACCGGTGCGGTCATCTCCTGGGCCTCGTCCGGCCAGGTGGGCTTCAAGGGCTCCCGCAAGTCGACTCCGTTCGCCGCGCAGCTGGCCGCCGAGGCCGCCGCTCGACGGGCCATGGAGCACGGCATGCGCAAGGTCGATGTCTTCGTCAAGGGCCCCGGCTCCGGCCGGGAAACCGCCATCCGTTCGCTGCAGGCAGCGGGCCTCGAGGTCGGCCAGATCGCCGACGTCACGCCGCAGCCGCACAACGGAACGCGTCCGCCGAAGCGTCGCCGGGTCTGAGGGAGAGACAGAAGCAATGGCTCGTTACACAGGTGCGGACTGCAAGCGCTGCCGCCGCGAGAAGATGAAGCTGTTCCTCAAGGGCAGCAAGTGCGACGGGCCGAAGTGCCCGTTCGAGTCGCGTCCCTTCCCGCCCGGCCAGCACGGCCGTGGCCGGACCAAGGAGACCGAGTACCTGCTCCAGCACCGCGAGAAGCAGAAGGCCCGTCGCGTGTACGGCGTGCTGGAGAAGCAGTTCCGCGGTTACTACGAGGAGGCTGTCACCAAGCCCGGCAAGACCGGTGAGGTGCTGCTGCAGATCCTCGAGTCCCGTCTCGACAACGTCGTCTACCGGGCCGGCCTCGCGCAGTCCCGCGACATGGCCCGGCAGCTGGTCAAGCACGGCCACTTCCTGGTCAACGGCGTGAAGGTGGACATCCCCTCGTACCGGGTCAAGGAGCACGACATCGTGACGACCCGGGAGAAGTCGAAGGAGATGACCCCCTTCGTCGTCGCGCAGGCGCAGGCCGGTTCCCGGCCGGTGCCCGCGTGGCTCGAGCCGATCCCGGCCGAGATGAAGATCCTCGTGCACACGCTCCCGACCCGCGCCGTCATCGACACGCAGGTCCAGGAGCAGCTGATCGTCGAGCTTTACTCGAAGTAAGCACCATCGTCCGGCGCCTCCTGGGGGGCGCCGGACGCCCGACGGCCATCAAATAGCGGGTGGCCAGACAGAAAAGAGAATCGCGTGCTCATCAGCCAGCGGCCGTCCCTCTCGGAGGAGACGCTCAGCGAGACCCGCTCCCGGTTCACCATCGAGCCTCTGGAGCCGGGTTTCGGGTACACCCTCGGCAACTCGCTGCGGCGTACCCTGCTGTCGTCCATCCCGGGCGCGGCGGTCACCAGCATCAAGATCGACGGCGTCCTGCACGAGTTCACCACCATCCCCGGTGTCAAGGAGGACGTGGTCGAGCTCGTCATGAACGTCAAGGAGCTCACCGTCAGCTCCGAGCACGACGAGCCGGTCAGCATGTACCTGCGCAAGCAGGGCCCGGGCGACGTCACCGCCGGTGACATCCAGCCCCCGGCCGGCGTGTCCGTGCACAACCCCGACCTGAAGCTGGCCACGCTCAACAGCAAGGGCCGGCTCGACATGGAGCTCACCGTCGAGCGGGGCCGTGGCTACGTCACGGCGGCGCAGAACAAGAACGCCGGCGCCGAGATCGGCCGCATCCCGGTCGACTCGATCTACTCGCCGGTCATGAAGGTGACCTACCGCGTCGAGGCGACCCGCGTCGAGCAGCGCACCGACTTCGACCGCCTGATCATCGACGTCGAGTCGAAGGCGTCCATCTCGCCCCGCACCGCGCTGGCGTCGGCCGGTTCGACCCTGGTCGAGCTGTTCGGCCTCTGCCGGGAACTGGACGAGACCGCCGAGGGCATCGACATCGGGCCGTCCCCGCAGGACGCGCAGCTCGCCGCCGATCTGGCCCTGCCGATCGAGGAGCTGGACCTCACCGTCCGTTCGTACAACTGCCTCAAGCGCGAGGGCATCAACAGCGTGGGCGAGTTGATAGGGCGTACGGAGGCTGACCTTCTGGACATCCGGAACTTCGGCCAGAAGTCGATCGACGAGGTCAAGATGAAGCTCGCCGGAATGGGGCTGGGCCTGAAGGACAGCGCTCCTTCGTTCGACCCGGCGCACGTCGTGGACTCGTTCGGCGACGTGGACTACGACACCGACGACTACCGCGAGACCGAGCAGCTCTAAGCCCCGCAGCGGTCCCCAACCAAGGAGCATCGAGAAATGCCCACGCCCACCAAGGGTCCCCGCCTCGGCGGCAGCCCGGCGCACGAGAAGCTCATCCTGGCCAACCTGGCCACCGAGCTTTTCCGGCACGGGAAGATCAAGACCACCGAGACCAAGGCCAAGCGGCTGCGCCCCTTGGCTGAGCAGCTCATCACGAAGGCCAAGCGCGGCGACCTGCACGCTCGTCGCCGGGTTCTGACCGTCGTGCGGGACAAGGACGTCGTCTACACCTTGTTCGAGCAGATCGCTCCCCGGTTCACGAACCGTGAGGGTGGCTACACCCGGATCACCAAGACCGTCCCGCGTCGCGGCGACTCGGCTCCGATGGCCGTCATCGAGCTGGTCGAGGAGCTGCAGATCGCGGCCACCACCGCGCGTCCGGCGAAGCGGGCGGCCCGCAAGGCCGTCTCGCAGCAGGACAAGGTGGAGGCGCTGGCTCCGGACGAGCCCGAGGTCGGCCTGCTGCCGACGCGGGAGGAGCTCGCGGCGGAGGAGCCGCCGGCCGACGACGAGACGCCGGCTTCCGACGAGGCGCCGAAGGCCGAGAAGGGTGACGACACCGACGAGGCCAAGGCCTGAGTTCGGCTTTTTCGAGCCCGGCACCCTTCACAGGGTGCCGGGCTCTCCTTTTGGGGGTACGGGATGGACACCGTCCGCTTGCGGCTGGACGTGTCGTACGACGGCGCCGACTTCTCCGGGTGGGCCGCGCAGCCGGCGCGACGGACCGTGGCCGGGGTGCTGACCGAGGCGTTCACAAGGCTCGTCGGCGCGGACACTCCGCTCGGGCTCACGGTGGCCGGGCGCACCGACGCGGGCGTGCACGCGACCGGTCAGGTGTGCCACGTCGACCTGCCCGCGGAGGCGTGGGAGCAGTTGCGCGCGTCGCTGCTGCGCCGGTTGGCCGCGTTGATGCCGCCGGACGCGCGGGTGCGGGCCGTCACCGAGGTTCCCGCGACCTTCGACGCGCGCTTCTCGGCCACCTTCCGGCGCTACGAGTACCGGGTGGCGGACACCCCGTGGGGTCCGGAGCCGCTGCGCCGCCACGACACCCTGGGCTGGGTGCGGCCGCTCGACCTGGAGCTGCTCAACGCGGCCGCGGCCGGGCTGCTCGGCGAGCACGACTACGCCGCCTACTGCAAGCGCAAGGAACACGCGACCACGGTCCGGGCCATCACGCGGCTGGACTGGCGGCGCGACCCGGACGGGATCTGCGTGGCGACCGTGCAGGCCGACGCGTTCTGCCAGTCGATGGTGCGCAGCCTGGTCGGGGCGATGCTCGCGGTCGGCGACGGACGCCGTACCCCGGAATGGCCGGCCACCCTGCTCACCATGCGGGAACGCTCCAGCGAGGTGACCGTCGCCCCGGCACACGGGCTGACGCTGGTCGCGGTGGGCTATCCGGCGCAGGACGAATACGCTACCCGGGCCGAGGCCACCCGCCGGCTACGCGCTTGAGCCGCGCCGGGCCAGCACCGACTCGCTCAGGTAGCCGTCGACGATCTCGGCGGTGATGCGCGCGGCCTCCGGGTCGTCCGGCGTCACCAGCCCGCCACCCGGCCGGGTGACCACGCAATACAGCAGGTAGGGCCCCCGGGCGTGCCAGGCCGTCTGGCCGACCAGCCCGCCCACCATGGACGAGAAGCCGCCGTCCCCGGTCTCCACCAGGTCACGCACGCCGGCGGCGGCCCGGTCGGCGGCGGCCGCGTCGAGCAGCGTGAAGATTCCGGCGGTCACCTGATAGTCGCCGCGGGGCGCGTTCAGCGCGGCCCGGACCACCTGGTCACACCCGTACGCGGCGAGCATCGCGCTCAGCCGCCCGACGGTGGCGCTGGCGCAGTCCGCGTCGATGTGCTTGACGACGATGCGGTAGTCCGTGCCCGGCACGCTTTCCGGCTCGGGGAAGACGTCACCGAGCGTCAACGGCTGGTCGGCGGCTGCCGGCGTGGTGATCGGTGCGCCGCGGGTCTCGTCACCCACCGCCAGAAAGCCGATCATCACGGCCACGCCCAGCACGATCATCCCGGCCAGGCCCCGGACCAACCGGTCCGCGGCGCGTTCCGGCTCGATCGCGATGCGGGCCGGCTGACGGTGCAGGCCGCCGCGGATCAGCTGGCCGAGGCCGTCGTCGGTCGCCCGATGAGCGGCGCGGCTCGGTGTCCCGTACAGCATGCATTTCACGTTAGGAGCGCACGGTGATCGATGGCCGCACATGGTGTGCGGCGCGACACCCCGGTTGCCGCGTTGGGGCGGGCCGGCGGCAGACTGGGACGATGACCGCGGAACATTACTTCAGCGCCGAACCGGCCTCGCCCGACCAGCGTGGCGAGATCGAGTTCACCGTGGCCGGCGAGGAGTACAAGCTGGCCGTGGCGTCCGGCGTGTTCTCGGCCGGCCGGCTGGATCCGGGGACCGCGGTGCTCCTGCGCAAGGCCGGCCTGCCCGAGGCGACGAGCGCCGGGGTGTTTCTCGACCTCGGCTGCGGCTACGGCCCGATCACCTGCGTGCTGGCCCGGGAGGCGCCGCGCGCGCTCGTCTACGCCGTCGACGTGAACGCGCGGGCGCGCGAGCTGACCGTTTCGAACGTCGCCGCGCTGGGGATGGCGGACCGGGTGCGGGTGGCGAGCCCGGACGAGGTGCCGGACGGCGTGGTCTTCGACCAGATCTGGAGCAACCCGCCGACCCACGTGGGCAAGGCCGAGCTGCGCGCGATGCTGGACCGCTGGCTGAGCCGTCTCGCCCCGGACGGGGTGGCCTGGCTGGTGATCAACAAGAATCTCGGCGGCGACTCGCTGCACGCCTGGCTGGTCGAGCGGGGCTTCGAGGTCGGGCGGGTGGCCAGCCAAAAAGGCTTCCGGGTGCTGCGGGTCAGCGGAAAACGGAGTGCGCAACCGGCCTGACAGCCGGGAAGATGCAGGCCATGGGGTACGTGGATGTCGCCGGCGCCGGTTTCGTGCTGCCCGACGGCCGGGAGCTGTTCGCCGACGTGTCGTTCCGGGTCGGGGAGGGCGCCAAGGTGGCCCTGGTCGGCCCCAACGGCGCGGGCAAGACCACGCTGCTGCGGATGGTGGCGGGCGACCTGCCGATGCAGACCGGTGCCGTCGCGCGCTCCGGCGGGCTGGGCGTGATGCGCCAGTTCATCGGCATGATCGGCGACGACCGGACGCTGTTCGACCTCGCCCTGTCGCTGGTCGAGCCGAGTCTGCGCGCGGCGTGGGAGCGGGTGAGCCGCGCGGCGGAATCGCTTGATGACCAGGAGCGCAGTCAATTGGCGTACGCGAACGCCCTGGGTCTTTGGGGTGAGGCCGGCGGCTATGACGCCGAGGTCCTTTTCGACACCGTTGCCGTGTCCATCCTGGACAAGACGTGGGACGACGTAAAAGACCGGCCCGTCCGTACGCTTTCCGGTGGTCAGCAGAAGCGATTCGCACTCGATTTGCTCTTGCGCGGCTCCGACGAGGTGCTGCTGCTGGACGAGCCGGACAACTTCCTCGACGTGCCGGCCAAACGCTGGCTGGAAACGCGGCTGCGCGAGTCGGCGAAATCGGTGCTCTACGTTTCGCACGACCGGGAATTGCTGGCCCAGACGGCCGATCGGGTGGTCGCCGTGGAAGGCGGCAGCGCCTGGACCCATCCGGGCGGATTCGCGTCCTGGCACGAGGCCCGGGTGCATCGCCACGAGCGTCTCGAGGAAAACCGGCGGCGCTGGGACGAGGAACATCAAAAGCTGCGTGACCTGGTGCTTTCGCTGAAACAGAAGGCGATGTACAACGACGGCCTGGCCTCGCGATATCAGGCCGCGCAGACCCGGTTGCGCAAGTTCGAGGAGGCCGGGCCGCCGCCGTTGCCGCCGAAAGAGCAATCGGTGCGGATGAATCTTCGCGGTGGGCGGACGGGCAAGCGCGCGGTGATTTGCGAGAGCCTCGAGATGGAGGATCTGACGTTCCCGTTCGATCTGGAGGTCTGGTACGGGGATCGGGTGGCGGTGCTCGGCGCCAACGGGACCGGGAAATCGCATTTCCTGCGGTTACTGGCGGCCGGGGGCAGCGATCCGTCGGCCGAGAACAAACCGGTGGACGGGGCGCCGCTGTCGCATGTGGCGCATTCCGGAGTGGCGCGGCTCGGTGCGCGGGTGCGGCCCGGGCATTTCTCGCAGACACATGACCGGCCGGAACTGCTGGACCGCACGCTCGTGGAAATTCTGTGGCGCGGCGACGACCATCGAAACGGCATGGATCGGGCCGGGGCGATGAAGGCGCTCAGCCGGTACGAGCTGTCGGCACAGGGCGACCAGCGGTTCGGCACGCTGTCCGGTGGGCAGCAGGCGCGGTTCCTGGTGCTGCTGCTCGAACTGTCCGGTGCGACCGTTCTGCTGCTGGACGAACCGACGGACAACCTGGACCTGGCGTCGGCGGAGGCGCTCGAAGAGGGGCTGCGGCAGTTCGACGGGACCGTGATAGCCGTCACGCACGATCGCTGGTTCACCCGGTCCTTCGACCGGTACGTGCTGTTCCAGAGCGACGGCGAGGTGGTCGAGACGCCGACGCCGGTGTGGGACGTGCGCTAGCTATTTCGCGCTCGGGCGATTACGGTCCGAACCAGGCCGACAGCCTTCAGTCCGCTTTTGGGTGGCGGGCGGGGCGGTTGGAAGGACCCACGGGAGTCCGGTGCACCGGGCTGAGAGGGGGGCTGACGCGGCCCTCGACCGTCGAACCTGATCCGGATCATGCCGGCGCAGGGAGGAGCGTTCGTTGTTGCCACGTCTGCACATCGTGACCGACTCGCTGGACGTTGTTCGGGGGAGCGTCGGGCATGGGCCGGTCGCCATCCAGATCAGGGTCAAAACCTCAGACCGGCTTGCGTACGAGCTGACGGTCGCCGCGCTGGAAGTGTGCCGGTCGGCGGGGGCATTGTGCCTGGTTGATGACCGGGTCGGAGTGGCGCTGGCGGCGGGGGCCGACGGGGTGCATGTCGGCGCGGAGGATCTGCCGGTGGCGGCGGCCCGCCGAGTGTTGGGACCCGCGGCCGTGTTGGGGGCCACCTGCCGGACCCCGGAAGCCGCGCGGGCTGCGGTGGCCGACGGTGCGTCGTACATCGGGGCCGGTCCGGCGTTTGAGACGTCCACAAAGGCCGGGCTGCCGGCGCCGCTCGGGCCGGCCCGGCTGGCGGTGATCGCGGCGGCGGTTCCGGAGACGCCGGTCATCGCGATCGGTGGGGTGACGCCGGAGCGGACGTTGTCGCTGAAGACGTACGGAGTGGCGGCGGTTTCCGCGATCGCGGCCGATCCGGCGGGTGCTACCAGGGCGTTTCTGGCGGCGCTGGCGGATCCCGGCGTTGATCGCAGCCCCACTTCCGCCTTGTCCCCGGCGTCTTCCGCGCCGGACGCTTCCGCGGATCCGGCGGCGAGCCCGGCTTCCAGCGCGCGGCACGACGGGGGTGCGCGGTGAGCCGGAATGTGGCTGTGGTCGGGGCCGGAATCGTCGGGCTGTCTATTGCCTGGCGGTTGATGCGCGACGGGGTGGAGGTCACCGTCCTGGATGGCGGCGAGCCCGGGGCCTGGCAGGTCGCGGCCGGGATGCTGGCGCCCGGCGGCGAGTCGGCGTTCGAGCACCCGGCGCTCGGGCGCCTGCTGGAGCGATCGGCGCAGCGGTGGCCGTCGTTCGCCGAGGCGCTCGGTGTCGAGGTGGGCTATGACGACTCGGGAACGCTGAGCGTGGCGATGACCGCGGACGACGTCGCCGAGGCGGCCCGCGTCTGGACCCGGCAGAAGCTTCCCCTGTTACGGCCGTCCGAGCTGCGCGAACGGGAACCGGCGTTATCGCCTCGCGTGCGGACCGGGGTCTTCGCGCCGGGGGAGCGTCAGGTCGATCCTCGCCGGGTGGTGGCCGCTCTGCGCGAGCAACTCTCCACCCACATTGTCACGAAAAAAGTGGACAAAGTGGAGGAGGTTGGCGCGGAGACGGTGGTCGTAGCGGCGGGCTGCGGGACGGCCGCGGTCACCGGGCTGCCGGTCCGGCCGGTCAAGGGACAAATCCTGCGACTACGCGGCGAACCGGGCCTGATCCGGCACATCCTGCGGGCCACCGTGGACGGTCGCCACGTGTACATCGTGCCGCGCGCCGACGGCGAGATCGTGATCGGCGCCACCCAGGAGGAACGGACCGACCACGCGGTCACCGCCGGCGGCGTGCACGAGCTGCTGCGCGCCGCCCTCGAACTCGTCCCCGACCTGGCCGAATGCACCCTCGCCGAGACGAGCGTCGGGCACCGGCCGGGCACCCCGGACAACGCGCCGCTGCTCGGGCGGCTGGACGACGACGGCCGGGTGATCGTGGCCGCCGGACACCATCGCAACGGCGTACTGCTGGCGCCGATCACCGCGGATCTCATCGCCGGGCTGGTGGCCGGTGCCGAGGATCCGATGCTCACCGACTTCTCGCCGAGGAGGTTCTGATGCGGTTGACGGTCAACGGGCGGGGCTGGGACGCGGACCGGGAACTGTCCGTGGAAGCACTCGTCGACACGCTCACCACGGCCCGTCGCGGCGTCGCGGTGGCGGTGAACGGCACCGTGGTGCCGCGCTCGACGTGGGCGACCGAGCAGCTCGCCGACGGCGACACCGTCGAGGTGCTCACCGCGACCCAGGGAGGGTGAGATGAAGTTCGAATCTCGGCTGATCATGGGAACCGGCGGGGCGACCAGCCTCGCGGTGCTCGAGGAGTCGATCGTCGCGTCCGGAACTGACCTGGTCACGGTGGCGTTGCGCCGGGTCGACGCGGCCGGTCCGGGGCTGTTGCCGATGCTCGACCGGCTGGGTGTGCGCGTGCTGCCGAACACCGCGGGCTGCTTCACCGCCGCGGACGCCGTGAAGACCGCCCAGATGGCTCGGGACGCGTTCGAGACGGACCTGGTCAAGCTCGAGGTGATCGGCGACGAGCGGACCCTGCTGCCGGACGGCCCGGAGCTGCTGCGGGCGGCGGAGACGCTGGTCGCGGACGGGTTCCAGGTGCTGCCGTACACGACCGACGACCCGATCCTGGCCCGCCGCCTGGCCGATCTGGGATGTGTGGCGGTGATGCCGGCCGGATCGCCGATCGGATCCGGGCTGGGTATCTCCAACCCGCACCACATCCGGTTGATCCGGCAGCTCGTGGACGTGCCGGTGGTACTCGACGCGGGCATCGGGACCGCGTCGGACGCGGCGCTCGCCATGGAACTGGGCTGCGACGCGGTGCTGATCGCCAGCGCGATCACCCGGGCCGACGATCCGGTGCGGATGGCGTCGGCGATGCGGCACGCGGTGGACGCCGGCCGGCTGGCGTACGAGGCGGGCCGGATCCCGCGTCGCTTCCATGCCCTGGCGTCCACATCGGACGACGGGCTCGCGCAATGGTGAGGCCGGGCGGGCTCGTCGTGCTCACCGATCGGCGGTCCGCCGCCGGGCCGTTGGTCGGGGTGGTCGAGGCCGCGGTCCGCGGCGGCGCCGGGTGGGTCATTCTGCGCGAGCGGGATCTCCCGTACGCCTCGAGGCGCGCCCTCGCCGACGAACTGCGAGCCGTGGTGCCGCCCGGACGGCTGATCGTGGCCGGTCCGGACCCGCTGGGCGGCGACGCGGTGCACCTGGCCGAGTCGGATCCGCTGCCGTCCGTGCCGGTCACGCTGGTGGGCCGCTCCCGGCACGCGGAGACCGTGGGGAATGCGGACGCGTCGGCCGTGCGGAACGCGGGCGCTGGTCCCCACACCTCTTATGTCACGTTGTCGCCGATCTATCTGACCGAGAGCAAGCCGGGATATGGGCCCGCTCTCGGGCCGGACGGTGCCGCGGCGCTGGCCGGGGACTCGCACTGGCTGGCGCTCGCCGGGATCGACTCGGAGGCACGGGCCGCGGAATGCGCGCGGGCCGGAGCCGCCGGTATCGCGGTGATGGGCGGACTCATGCGGGCGCTCGATCCGGAATGGACGGCCTCGGTCCTCGCCGAAGCATTCGAGGCGGCGGTGAGTGTGCGATGACGCCGCCCGTGGTGCTCACCATCGCCGGGTCCGATTCGGGGGGCGGGGCCGGCATTCAAGCGGATCTGAAGACGTTCGCGGCGCTCGGGGCGTACGGCGCGTCGGTTATCACGGCGATCACCGCGCAGAACACGCTTGGCGTGACCGCCATTCATCCGGTTCCGGCGGACCTCGTCGCCGCTCAACTCGACGCGGTGCTGGCGGACCTGCCGGTGGCCGCGGTCAAAGTGGGCATGATCGGCGATCCGGAAGTGGCCGCTCTGATAGCCGCGCGAACTGGCCGATTGCCGAACCTGGTGGTGGATCCGGTGATGGTCGCCTCATCCGGGGCCCGGTTGTCGAACGTTGCTTCGGTCCGGCCCCTCATCGCGTACGCGGCAATTGTGACGCCGAACCGGCAGGAAGCCGGCGCCCTCGTGGGAAGCGATGTGGAGACGGCCGAGGAAATGGTTTCGGCGGCCGAACGGCTCGCCTCGGAATCGACGGCGGTGGTGGTGACCGGCAGCGAGCTGGCGCTGGATGTGCTGCACCACGACGGCGTCACCGAAATGCTGCGCGGCGAGCCGGTGGCGACCGCGAACAATCACGGTTCTGGATGCACGTATTCGTCGGCGATCGCGACCCGGCTGGCGTTCGGTGATGCCATGCCGGTGGCGGTGCGGACGGCAAAGCGTTACGTGACCGCGGCCTTGACCGGTGGGCGCGAATGGCGGCTGGGTGCCGGGCCCGGTCCGCTGAATCATTTCGTCCGGCACTGAGCTCCGGCAACTGCGGCGTACGGCAATCCGTGCGCCCGGATGACGCCGGTTTTGTACCGATAGGGGAGGAAAGTCATGAGGCGCAAGGTGTACGTCGAGGGGTCGCGGCCGGACATCCGGGTGCCGTTCTCGTCGGTCGAACTGAGCGACGACAACGAACCGGTGCGGCTGTACGACACGTCGGGTCCGGGCAGCGACCCGGCGGTGGGCCTGCCCCCGCTGCGCAAGCCGTGGGTGTCCGGGAGGACGCAGCTCGCGTCGGCGCGGGCCGGGATCGTGACGCCGGAGATGGAGTTCGCCGCGATCCGCGAGGGTGTCGAGCCGTCGGTGATCCGTGCCGAGATCGCCGCGGGCCGGGCGGTGCTGCCGGTCAACCACAACCACCCCGAGTCCGAGCCGATGGTGATCGGGTCGAAGTTCCTGGTGAAGGTCAACGCGAACATCGGCACGTCCGCGGTGACCTCGTCGGTGGCCGAGGAGGTGGAGAAGCTGACCTGGGCGACACGCTGGGGTGCGGACACGGTGATGGACCTGTCCACCGGGCCGCGGATCCACGAGACCCGCGAGTCGATCATCCGGAACTCGCCGGTGCCGATCGGGACCGTGCCGATCTACCAGGCGTTGGAGAAGGTCAAGGGCGACCCGCTGAAGCTGACCTGGGAGATCTTCCGGGACACCGTGCTGGAGCAGGCCGCGCAAGGCGTCGACTACATGACCATCCACGCCGGAGTGTTGCTGTCCTACGTGCCGCTGGCCGCCGAACGGGTCACCGGGATCGTGTCGCGTGGCGGGTCGATCATGGCCGCCTGGTGTCTGGCGTATCACGAGGAGAACTTCCTCTACACGCACTTCGACGAGCTGTGCCGGATATTTGCGGAATATGACATCACGTTCTCGCTGGGCGACGGGCTGCGGCCCGGGTCGATCGCGGACGCCAACGACGAAGCTCAGTTCGCGGAGCTGCGCACGCTCGGCGAGCTGACGCACCGGGCCTGGGAGTACGACGTCCAGGTGATGGTCGAGGGGCCGGGCCACGTGCCGATGCACAAGATCAAGGAAAACGTGGACCTGCAGGTCGAGCTCTGCGACGGCGCGCCGTTCTACACGCTCGGGCCGCTGACCACGGACATCGCGCCGGCGTACGACCACATCACCTCGGCCATCGGCGCCGCGATGATCGGCATGTTCGGCACCGCGATGCTCTGCTACGTGACGCCGAAGGAGCACCTCGGCCTGCCCGGCAAGGACGACGTGAAGGCCGGGATGATCGCCTACAAGATCGCGGCACACGCTGCCGACCTCGCGAAGGGGCACCCGGGCGCGCAGGAATGGGACGACGCGCTGTCCAAGGCCCGGTTCGAGTTCCGCTGGGAGGACCAGTTCGAGCTGGCCCTCGACCCGGAGACCGCGCGGGCCTATCACGACGAAACACTGCCGGCGGCGCCCGCGAAGACCGCGCATTTCTGCTCGATGTGCGGGCCGAAATTCTGTTCGATGCGGATCAGCCACGAACTCCGGGCGGCCGGCATGGCGGCGAAGTCCTCGGAGTTCGTGGCCGGTGGATCAAAGGTGTACGTTCCGCTCGGTTCGGGTCGCGACGATCAGAGCTTGTAGAACGTCACGTAGTGGTCGGGCGTGAACCAGGTCTCCTTGGTGGACCGGTTCACCACGATCCGGTACGCGTCGCGGGCGGCGCCGCGGGCGCGGGAGTAGACGTCGTACTCGTTGTAGGTCGCGTTCTTGGGCAGGTAGCCCTCGCGGTTCTGGAACGTGCCGCCGGTGTAGTTGTACTGCCCGTACGGCCACGCATACCAGTTGGCGCTCAGCGGCCAGCCGAGCGAGCTCCAGCCGGTGCGGGCCGTGCGGGCCGCCGAGCAGCGGGAGATGGTGCAGCTGTTCACGACCGCTGCGTGGGCCGCGTCGGTGTGGGTCGGCGCCACCACGGCCGGCACCACGAGAGCGGTGCCGGACAGCGCGAAGACCATGGCGACGGCGGCGAGGAACCGCCGGATCCGGGGTTGCCGGTTGCTTGTCATGATCGGACTCCTCAATGGGGGTTCGGTGCCCTCATCGTCGGTGTCCCGGGGAGGAAGCGGTACATCCCCGACGGATCATTTCATTGGCGTTCGTCTATGCTTAACTCTCGCCCTCAATTGTTGGGGCCCAGACCGCTCACCCAATCGACGAATTCGCCGTCGTTCCGCCCCCGGCCCACCGGCGGGGGCGCGACCGGCGGCGGGCCGGTCGGACGCGGATGGGGCAGTGGCGGGCTGATCGGCTGCGGCTCCGGGCGGCCCGGCGACGGGGTGAAGCCGTCGAACGGCGGCATGTTCAGCACGCCGGTGTCGGACGGGCGCAGCTCTTCCGGTGTGCGCTGGGCGGCGGTCGAGGCGGCCTGGGCGATCGCCGAGTCGGGCTGCGCGTCGCGCTTCGGCAGCGGCGGCCGTTGCGGCGCGGACGGGTTTCCCGGCTCGGGCCGCACCGGCGGCACGCTGGTGCCGGGTGCCCGGCGCAGGACCGCGGCGAGCACCGAACCGAGCACCCCGGCACCGGACGCGGTCATCGCGGCCCAGTACGGCACCGTCTGATAGTCGGTGTCGCCCGGGCCGGCGACCAGGTAGGCCAGGGTGAGCAGGGCCGGGCCGGCCAGGCCGGACAGTGCGATGGACAGGGTGGACAGCCCGCGGCCGCGCGCGACCAGGCCGATGATCAGACCGCAGACCAGCGCGAGCGCGGGCATCGTGAACAGCGCCGTCCGGTCGGTGATCGAACTGTCCAGGAAGGACGCGTCGAAGACACCCAGGCGAGCCGACGCGGCGGGCTTGCCCGGCGCGAACGACTCGCCGACCGACGCGATCGCGATGACCCAGATCGCCACGCCGATCGTGACCAGGTTCCATCGGGCCACCGGACGGCTCAGCGCCGCGTACGCCGCGCCGATGCCGACGATCGCGCTGAGAGCGGCGCAGATGCCGATGACGAGAACCGGGCGCACGCCGGCGACGCTCGCACCGCGGGCCGGCTGCATGGTCAGCGGGATCACCGCGGCCGCGCCGAGGCCGGCCAGGAACGCCGCGACGATGCGGGTGCCGGCGCCGGAGCGGCGGGGGAGGTGGACTCGTCCGGCCATGCCGCCGACCGCCGCCGCGATCATCGTGATCCAGGCGACCCAGGCCAGCTGGGCGGTCCATTGATCACGCGCAGTGACGTCGACGACACGGTTCAGGTGCAGAATGCCGAGGCCGTACGCCAGTCCAAGCTGGCCGGCGGCGGCTAGTACGGCCGCGCCGAACGCGACGCCCGACAGTTTGGCCCTGGTCCGAAATGCCATGCCAGGCACGTTACGTCAGCCTTCCGGAAGCGCTCAACTTCGAGGCTCGAATCTTAAGACAGCCCAAAATCCGCTGCCTCATCCGATCGATCTTGATTTTTATACTCGTGTACGGACAGTGATGGCTCAGGCCATCAAGAGGTCATGCAGCTCGGCGCTGCACCGTGCGACCTCGTCCGTGTGCGCGGTGCGGCCGAGCGTGCGCGGACGCGGGATCCGGACCTCGATGATCTCCCGGACCCGGCCGGGACGCGGGCTCAGCACCACGACGCGGTCGGCGAGCAGCACGGCCTCGTCGATGGAGTGGGTGACGAACACGGTGGTCGCCTCCTGCTCCATGTGGATGCGCTGCAGCTCGACCGACAGCTCCTCGCGGATCAGCGGGTCCAATGCGGAGAACGGCTCGTCCATCAGCATCACCCGCGGCTTGCCGATCAGCGCGCGGCAGAGCGCCACCCGCTGCTGCATGCCACCGGAGAGCTCGTGCGGCAGCCGCTTCTCGAAACCGGTCAGGCCGGTGAGCTCGAGCAGCTGATTCGCCCGTTCGCGGTACTCCGCCCGGCGCCACCCGAAGATCTGCACCGGCAGCAGCACGTTGTCGAGCACCGATCGCCACGGCAGCAGCGCGGGGCGCTGGAACATCATCGCGACGTCCCGGCGCGGCTTGCGGACCACCTCGCCCTCGACCTCGACCTCGCCCGCGGTGGGCGGGAGCAGTCCGGCGATCAGGCGGAGCAACGTGGACTTGCCGCAGCCGGAGCGGCCCACGACGGCCACGAACTCGCCGTCGGCGACCTCGAGGCTGACGTCGCGCAACGCCTCGACGGTGCCTTCCCGGCTGCTGAACGATCGGCCCACCCGGGTCAGTTTGATCATGACGCCAGCCTCCAGCGGCCGGCCCGCGCCACCAGCAGCGTGAGTGCCTGCGGCATCAGGCCGGAGTGGTTGTCGGGGGTGAGCCGGATCGGTCCGGACAGACCGTCCACCTGCGACGTCTCCAGGATGTCGCGGATCCGGTCGCGGTTGCCGCCGGCCCGGGCCACCGCGCCGGCGATCAGATCGGTGGCGTCCGCGGCGAACGACGCGACGCCGGAGTAGGTGCCGTACCGCGACGTGTAGTCGCGGAACCATTGTTTGCGGGAGGCCTTGGCGGGCGTCGTCGCGACCACGTCGTCGATCGCCAGGATCTGCGTGAAGATCATGGTCGAGTTGTTCGTGGCGGCGGCCGCGGCGGGCGGGATGAACAGGTCGCCCGCGGCCACCGCGCCGAAGAACAGCTTCCCGTCGAACCCGACGTTGCGGAACGTCTGCGCCGCCAGCGAGGCCTGCTCCGCGCCGGTCAGCACGACCATCGCGGCCGGGTTCGCGGCGGTCAGACCGGACACCGCGTCGCTGACATCCTCGGCGCCCGCCTTGATCGTACGGGACACCTTGACGTTGATCTTGGCCTTCTGCAGGCCGAGTTGCAGGGCGTTGCTGCTGTCCCGGCCGGACAGGCTGTCGTCGACCAGCAGGCCCACGTCGCGGACGCGCTGCCGGCTCAGTTCGGTGACCAGGGCGGCCGCGTCGTCGGTCGAGTTCGGCCCCAGCTTGAAGACGTAGTGCCGATCGGCGACCGGGTCGGTCACGTTGTCCGAGGCGGCTAGCGCGATCGTCGGGATCCGCTTGTCGCTGATCGTCTTGGCGGCGTCCACGACGCACGCGTCGCAAGAGCCGGCGATCACCGCGGCGACGGCCGGGTCGTCGGCGAACGCGGTGATGTTGCGCAGCGAGGCGGTCGGATCGGCGTGGTTGTCCAGGGTGCGCAGTGCGAGCTTGCGGTCGCCCAGTTGGCCGGATTCGTTGACCTGCTCGATTCGTAACTGCAGGGCGCGGTAGTAGGCGGTGTCGGTGGCACCGCTATTGAGGTCGGCGCCGATGACGATGGTGTTGTCGCCGTTCGAATCCTCGTCGTCCGAGCTGCAGCCGGCCATTCCGGCGACAAGCAGTATCGAGGCTATGACGGATGCCGTGGCGGGGCGGGGGAACCGCACTGCGGAGCCTCCTCGGGGGCGGAAAGACGGGGTTGCGGCAGCAACGATGTGTGCCGTGGGCCACGCCGACACGGACAATGTGTCCGTTGGATCGCGCCAAACCTTGCCAACGTGAAGGCCCCTGGTCAAGCCGGGCCCTCATCGATGGCGCGGGACGGCCATCCCACATAATGGTTGGAATCCATGCAGTGTTCCGTAGCCGTATGGTCACCGGTCGTGGTCGTTGACATATTCGTGCACGTCAAAGCGGTAGCAATGTTGAGTGTGGATTGGAAAAGCAAATTGCAGTCGGACGCCAACTTTGTAACCGGGAGTTTCCGGACTTCCCAAAAGGATGTTCGTTCTGATGAAATTCCGAGGCCGCAGACTGTCCGCAGGCGAGGAGAGGCCCTGATCCCCGCGCATGCGGGGGTGATCCCCACGGAGGAGAAGTCGTGAGCACCGGATCGTCGACCCAGGTGGCGCGCCGTGGTGGTGTCTTCCCTCGCCTTCGCGACGTCCGGATCCGCGCCAAGCTGGCGTTGATCCTGCTGGTACCCATCGCCGCCGTCATCGGTCTGGCCGGCGTACGGCTGATCGACGTCGGGCAACGTGCCACCACGGCCGGACAGGTGGAGGATCTGACCCGGCTCGGGGCCGACGTCAGCGCGCTGACCCAATTGCTGCAGGCCGAGCGGATGTCCGCGGCCGCGTACCTGTCCGACTCGGCGGTGCCGCCGGAGGCGTACGACCGGGCGGTCAAGGCCACCGACGCGCAGGCCGGCGTGTACCACGAGCACCGGGGCAGCCTGGAAAAGATCCCGTCCACCGTGGATGCCCGGCTGCGGCAGATCGACGACCACCTGAACTCGCTGAACCTCACTCGCGGCCAGGTGGCCAAGCGGCAGAACATCGCGGTCGCCGAGGCGGTCTCCCGGTACGGCGTGGTGATCACCGACCTGGTCGGCTACGGCCAGGTGGTCAGCCAGTTCGCCGGCGACGGCCCGACCGGCGACAGCCTGCGCGCGGCCGGTGCGTTCGCCGAGGCCAAGGCCGGTGCCGCCGAGCTGGAGGCGATCGCGTACGCGGCGCGGGTCTCCAACGACCTCAGCCCCGAGCAGCGCACCGCGTTCATCGCCGCGCAGACCAGCCAGCAGGAGGCGCTGCTCTCCTTCGAGGCGTTCGCCCCGAGCGGCCAGCGGCAGATGGTCGACAGCGTGGTCACCGGCGACGCGGTGAACCTCGCCGACCGGGTCGCCAACGAGCTGAACCGGGGAACCGCGGTCGCGCCCAGTGATATCACCCAGTCGCTGGGTGCGGTCGTTGACCTGATGCGCTGGGCCGAACAGCAGATGGAGGCCCAGAACATCAAGAGCGCCGCGGACGACCGCGACGGCGTGATGCGCCAGGCCGCGATCGAGACGACGCTGGTCCTGCTCGTGCTGGCGATCGCGATCGCACTCGCGGTGCTGCTTGCCCGCACGCTCAACATGTCGCTGCGGCGTCTGCGCGAGGGTGCGCTGGCGGTGGCGAACCGGGACCTGCCGGACGCGGTGGCGCGGCTGCGCGACGTCCGCAACCTGGGCGAGGGCGGTGTCGACTACATCGTCGACTCGGTCCGTGATCCGATCCGGCTGGACAACCGGGACGAGATCGGCCAGGTGGCGCAGGCGTTCAACGTGGTCCACCAGGAAGCGGTCCGGATCGCGGCGGAACAGGCCGCGCTGCGTACCAGTGTCTCGGCGATGTTCCTCAACCTGGCCCGGCGCAGTCAGTCGCTGGTGGACCGGATGATCGGCGAGCTCGACCTGATCGAGCGCACCGAGGAGGACCCGAAACGGCTGGCCCGGCTCTTCGAGCTCGACCACCTCGCCACCCGGATGCGCCGCAACGACGAGAACCTGCTGGTCCTCGCGGGCGCCGACTCCAGCCCGCCGCGTCGGGAGGACGCGCTGCTGATCGACGCGTTGCGGGCGGCGCAGTCCGAGGTGGAGCTCTACAACCGGATCGAGTTCGGCACCGTCGACTCGGACATCGAAGTCTCGGCGCTGGCCGTCAACGACGTGGTGCGGCTCGCGGCCGAGCTGCTCGACAACGCCACCCGGTTCTCCCCGCCGACCACGATCGTGGTCGCCGAGGCCCGGCGGATCCGCGACTACGTGGTGATCCAGGTGGAGGACCGCGGCCTCGGCATGTCCGAGGAGCAGATGGACCAGCTGAACCGGCGGCTGGCCGAACCGCCCGGCGTCGACGTGGCCGCGTTCCGGCTGATGGGTCTCGCCGTGGTGGGCCGGCTGGCCTCGCGGTACGGGATCCGGGTCGAGCTGCGGGCCAACCTGGAGGGCGGCACGATCGCCCAGGTGACGTTGCCCGGCACCATCGTGGTGATGCCCAGCGGGCGCGGCCAGGTGTCGATGCCCGGACCGTCGGTGCCGGTACCGCCGCCGTTGAGTTCGGCCGGGTGGGACGCGACGCCGTCCCGGGCGGCCACCGCGACGCTGCCCGCGCCGGCGCACCCGCAGCTGCCGATGTTCCCGTCGCAGCGGCCGCCGACGACGATCCCGGACCCGGACGTGACGCCGACCCCGAACCGGCCGCCGCTGCCCAGCCGGGCGGCCCGGCCGGCGGTGGCCGCTCCCAGCGGGGTCGCCCCGGCCGCGGCTGCTCCCGCCGCGGTTGCTCCCACCTCGGAAAATAACGGTTGGGGCGCGGCCCTGGCCGCGATGCCGCCGGTGCCGGCCCCGCCGCCGCCGGTGGCCCCGCAGACCGAAGAACGGGCGGACGCCCCGATCTTCGTGCAGATGCAGCAGAGCTGGTTCAAGAACCACGACGGTATGAGCCCCGAGGAATGGGGCATGCCGACCGCCGGTTACGCGCCACCGCCGAACGCCGCGTCGGCCTCACCGTCCGCGCCTGTTTTGCCACCGCCGGCCGCACCCGCTCCGGTGGCCGCGACCCCGGCGCCGGCGCCGACCGGAAACGGGCACAATGGAGCGTCGCCAACGGTCCCCAAACCGCGGGCCGCGGCTGAGGATCGATGGAAGACAGCGGCCGACGAGGGGTGGCAACGAGCGATGGCGGCGGCAGAACCGGTCGACGCCGGCACCACACGTTCCGGTCTTCCCAAGCGCGTCCCCCAAGCGCAGCTCGTGCCCGGCGGAGTGCAGGCCGAGCCGCGCAACCAGAACCGTCGCAGCCCCGACGAGGTCAAAGGACTCCTGTCCGCGTACCACCGGGGTGTGCAACGAGGGCGTACGGACGGCATTGCCGAAACCGCCGCCTTCCAGGCTAAGGAGAACGAACAGTGACCAGGCCCCCGACCATGCAGGACATGGGCTGGCTACTCAACAATTTCGCCAACAGCGTCGCCGGCATCGCGCACGTCGTGGCGGTGTCGGCGGACGGGCTGCTGCTGGCGTCGTCGCGTGATCTGCCCACGGACCGGGCGGACCAGCTCGCGGCGATCGCGTCCGGTGTGGTCAGCCTTACCGACGGTGCGTCCCGGATGTTCCACGCGGGCGCCGTGCAGCAGACGATCATCGAGATGGACAGCGGATACCTGTTCCTGATGTCGGTCAGCGACGGCTCGTCGATGGCCGTGCTGGCCGCCCGCAGCTGCGACGTGGGCCAGGTCGGCTACGAGATGGCCCTGCTGGTGGAACGAGTGGGAGCGGCTCTGACGCCCGCGCCGCGTGAAGCGGTCAGCTAAGCGTCGGCGAGTCGAGCGCCGGCCCGCCGGGAGGGGGTGATCGCGGATGGCACAGCCAGAGGAACCGCGGGGCAACCTCGTTCGCCCGTACGCGGTCACCCGCGGCCGGACCGAGCCACGCCGCGACATTCCGATCGAAGCGGTGCTGGTCGCCAGCCAGGCAGCGCTGCAAGAAGCCCGCTTCGCCGGGCATGACAAATACCGCATCGCCGTGCTGTGCGAGGCCAAACCGCAGTCCCTGGCCGAGCTGTCGGCCCATCTCCGGCAGCCGCTGGGGGTGTCCCGGGTACTCGTCGCGGACATGGTCGCCGATGGACTGCTGTCGCTGCACAGCGCCGCTCCCAAGACGGGGTTCAAGGAGCGGATGGATCTGCTGGAGAGGGTGTTAGGTGGACTTCGCAAGCTCTGAGCGGGCGGGGGCGCAACCCAAGGAGATCACCTCCGCGAAAATCGTGATCGCCGGCGGCTTCGGCGTCGGCAAGACGACGCTCGTGGGATCGGTCTCCGAGATCGAGCCGCTGACCACCGAGGCCGTGATGACCTCGTTGGGTGAGGGAATCGACGACGCGTCCAAGGTGCCCGGCAAAGGGACCACGACGGTAGCGATGGACTTCGGCCGCATCACGATGGCCGACGACCTGATCCTCTACCTGTTCGGAACGCCCGGCCAGACACGTTTCTGGTTCATGTGGGACGAGCTCATCCGGGGCGCGGTCGGGGCCGCGGTCATGGTCGACACGCGTCGGATCGCGGACGCGTTCGCGCCGCTGGACTACTTCGAGAACCGCCACCTGCCGTACCTGGTGGCGCTCAACTGCTTCGACGGCGCGCCGCGGTACGAGCCGGACGAGGTGCGTGAGGCACTGGCCATCCCGGCGCACGTACCGCTGGTCATGTGCGACGCCCGGGTCCGCGATTCGGTCAAGCAGGTCCTGGTCGCGGTGGTGGAGCACGCGATGGCGACGCTGGTGGCCGAGCAGACGGGCGGGTTCCCGGCGACCGTCGGCTGAGGCGGGTTTCCGCGGCTTTCAGGCGGCCAGCCGGTAGCCGCGCCGCACCACGGTCTGTACCACCCCGGGGATGGCCGCGCGCAGGCGGGCGACGGCCATCTCCACGGTGTGCTCGTCGCCGCCCCTGGGCAGGGCGCGCTGCAGCACGGCCCGGGACAGCACGCTCCCGGGCGTGGTGGCCAGGGTGCGCAGGACGGCCATCGGGGCCGGTGCGAGCAGGTGGATCTCGCCGTCCAGAACCGCGGCGTGCCCTCGTAACGTCAGCGAGTGGCCCGCGACCTCGAGCGACAGGGCCCGCCGGGGCAACTCGCCGACCAGAGCCTCGACCACGGCGTTCCGGGTCGGAACCAGCGCCGGGACGCCGTGTTTGCGCAGCGGGGCCGCGGTGCGCCGGCCCACGCAGACGGCCAGAACGTCGGCGCCCAGTGCGTCGAGGATCGCGTCGTCCTGGGGCGCGGCGGTCGTGAGCAGGGCATGCACGTCGGCGGCCGCGGCGAAGGTGACGGCGTCCACCAGGCGGCCGATGATCAGGTCGATCAGGCGGTGCAGCGGCGCGAGATCGGCCGGGGACACCCAGCGGTACGCGTTGACGGGCCGCCGGATCGCGGTCGGAGCGATCACCACGCGGGCGCCACGGGCCTCGAGCAGGGCTGGAAGGTCATCGCCGCGGCGGTCGCCGGCGACGCCGACGGTGTAGCCGGACAGCGGCTGGGTCATCCGGCTTCGAGGGTTTCGACGGCTGCGAAGTTGAGAAGTCGCGGCGTGACCGGCCGGTCCACCGAAGGGCACGCTCGGAGATCGCCGTCCTCAGCGTCGACCCGCTCCCATGTCACGCCTGCGTTCTCCGCCATACCTCCGGCCGGTGCACGCCGCGACTCCTCCGCGCCGAACCGGTAAACCGGTCCGGCGGCCGCCGTCAGGTCCGTCCTCAGCCCCGGCGGTGGCTCACCCATAGTGCGTCGCGCTCGCACGTCCGCACCATCAGCCATGCGACAAGGGTGCCGTGCCGGAATTTCGGTCGCACGTCCCGTTTGTTTCGAGCCTGCTAAGAGGCATCCCTGCTAAGAGGCGTCGAACGGCGTGGCCCCGGATCCCGCGGTGGGGCGCGTCGGTGGGGCGGGTATGCTGGTTTCGCATATCTTTGACAGTCCCGCCGGGCCTTCGTGCGACACCTGCGTGAGTCACCTTGGTGAGACTGCCGCCGTTTTGACCCCGCGCCGCGCGGCCAGGTATTGTTGCCTGCTGTTGTGCGACAGCTGCGAGCGTTCCTCCTCGGGTACGCTTGACGTTCGCGCTCTCACTCAGAGTCAGCGCGGCGACCAGCGCGCGCTCCCAGACCGACGACGAGACAAGGTAATTCTGTGCGTACGTACAGCCCGAAGCCGGGTGAGATCGAGCGTCAGTGGCACATTATCGACGCTTCTGACGTCGTCCTGGGCCGCCTGGCAACCCACACCGCGACCCTCCTGCGTGGCAAGCACAAGCCGACGTTCGCGCCGCACGTCGACACCGGCGACTACGTGGTGATCATCAACGCCGGCAAGGTGGCGCTGACCGGTAACAAGCGGCAGACCAAGGTCGCCTACCGCCACTCGGGTTACCCGGGCGGCCTCAAGCAGGTCGGGTACGAAGAGCTGCTGACCAAGCGCCCCGAGAAGGCGATCGAGCTGGCCGTCAAGGGCATGCTCCCGCACAACAAGCTGGCGCGGCAGATCATCAAGAAGCTGAAGGTCTACCCGGGTGCCGAGCACCCGCACGCCGCGCAGCAGCCGAAGCCGTTCGAAATCACCCAGATCGCGCAGTGAGCGCGGGAGAAGGCAGCAGCATGTCCGACATCATCGAGCCCGAGGTCGTCGAGGCGCCCGCTGAGGCCGTCGTCGAGGCGTCCGCTGAGACGCCCGCCGAGACCCCCGCGGTCGAGACGCCCGCCGAGACCGTCGTGGTCGAGACGCCGGCGCCGGCTCCGGTCCGCACGGTGCGCCCGGGTGGCCGTCCCATCCAGACCGTCGGCCGCCGCAAGGAGGCCATCGTCCGGGTCCGGCTCGTCCCCGGCACCGGCAAGATCATCTGCAACGGCCGTGACCTCGAGAACTACTTCCCGAGCAAGGTGCACCAGCAGCTCATCCGCGAGCCGCTGACCACCACCGAGAAGGGTGAGGCGTTCGATGTGATCGCCAACCTGCGTGGTGGCGGCATCACCGGTCAGGCCGGCGCGCTGCGCCTGGGCATCGCCCGGGCCCTTATCACGAGCGACCCCGACGACCGTCCCGCCCTGAAGAAGGCCGGCTTCCTTACGCGAGACGCCCGCGTGAAGGAAAGCAAGAAGTACGGTCTGAAGAAGGCCCGTAAGGCTCCGCAGTACTCGAAGCGCTGATTTTGCGCCTCGTCTAACAGGCGGCCGGGTTTCGTTCCTCCGGATGGAGGGCCGGGCCCGGCCGTTTTTGCGTTTTCCTCCCCATTCCTCAACGCATCCGGGCCGTCGAGCGGGCGGGCCGGTGAAAGGAAGCCGCCATGGGGCGACTGTTCGGCACCGACGGCGTACGCGGGCTCGCTAACGGCGATCTCACCCCGGAACTGGCCCTGTCGGTCGCGGTCGCCGCGGCCCGGGTTCTGGTCGAGAGCGACGGCAGCCACCAGCCGCTCGCCATCGTCGGGCGAGACCCCAGGGCCAGCGGCGAGATGCTCGAATCGGCCGTGGTCGCGGGTCTGACCAGCGCGGGAGCCAACGTCGTACGCGTCGGGGTGCTGCCCACGCCGGCCGTGGCGTACCTGGTCGGTCAGACCAATGCGGACCTGGGCGTGATGCTCTCGGCCTCGCACAATCCGATGCCGGACAACGGGATCAAGCTGTTCGCGGCCGGCGGGACGAAGCTGCCGGACGAGCTCGAGGAGCGCATCGAGAAGGCGGTCGCGGACGGGCACGGGCTGATCGGGCGGCCCACCGGCGCCCAGATCGGCCGGGTCAACGACCTGATCGACGGCGCCGACTACTACGTGAAGCACCTGGTCGAGGCGACGCCGCACCGGCTCGAGGGCATCAAGGTCGTGGTCGACTGCGCGAACGGGGCGGCCAGCGAGGTCGCTCCGGTGGCGTACCGGGAGGCCGGCGCCGAGGTCATCGCGATCCACGCGGAGCCGGACGGCTACAACATCAACGACGAATGCGGCTCGACGCACATCGAGAAGGTGCGCGACGCGGTGCTCGAGCACGGCGCGGACCTGGGCATCGCGCACGACGGCGACGCCGACCGCTGCCTGGCCGTGACCGCATCCGGCGAGATCGTCGACGGCGACCAGATCATGGCGATCCTGGCCCTGGCGATGCGCGACGCCGGCACGCTGACCGGGAACACGCTGGTCGCGACCGTGATGAGCAATCTGGGCCTGCGCATCGCGATGAAGCAGTCCGGCATCAAGCTGATCGAGGCCAAGGTCGGCGACCGGTACGTGCTGGAGGAGCTCAACGCCGGCAGCCTGGCCCTGGGCGGCGAGCAGAGCGGCCACATCGTGATGCCCGCGTTCGCGACCACGGGCGACGGCGTCCTCACCGGCCTGCACCTGATGGCCCAGCTGGCCGCGACCGGCAAGTCGCTGGCCGACCTGGCCGCCGTGGTGCTCAAGCTCCCCCAGGTCCTGATCAACGTACGCGTCGACGACCGCCAGGCCGGCGCGACGGCCCCGGGCGTGCTGGGCGCCGTCGCCGCGGCCGAGGGTGAGCTGGGCGAGACCGGCCGGGTGCTGCTCCGCCCGTCCGGCACCGAGCCCCTGGTCCGGGTCATGGTCGAGGCCGCGACCGAGGACCAGGCACGCGCCGTCGCCGAGCGGATCGCCGCCCAGGTGAGCGCGGCCAGCCCCGCCTGACCCGGTTGCCGCCGTTGCCGCGCCGAGCCGGGCTCGCCGCCCGCTCAGCCGGTTGCCGCACGCTCAGCCCGGTTGCCGCAGGCTCAGCCGGTTTGCCGCCCCGCCGTTCAGGCGGGGCGGCTCAGCTTCGCGAGGCGCTGGGCCGCGTCGTCGATGACCTCCTCCCGCTTGCAGAACGCGAAGCGGATCAAATGCCGCCCCGCCTCCCGGTTGTCGTAGAAGACCTGCGTCGGCACCGCGACCACCCCGCACCGCGCCGGCAGGGCCCGGCAGAACTCGGCGCCGTCCGTCCCACCAAGGGGCGTTATGTCCGCCGTCACGAAATATGTCCCTTCGGACGGCAGCACCTCGAACCCCGCCTCGACCAGCCCGGACACCAGCCGGTCCCGGCGGCCCTGGAGATCGGCGCGGAACCGCTCGAAGTATCCGTCCGGCAGCCCCAGCGCGACCGCGACGGCCGGTTGCAGCGGGCTAGCGTTCACGAACGTCAGGAACTGCTTGACCCGCTGCACCGCGGACACCAGCGGCGCCGGCCCGGTCGCCCAGCCGACCTTCCAGCCGGTGCACGAGAACGTCTTGCCCGCCGACGAGATGCGCAGCGTGCGCTCGCGCATGCCGGGCAGCCCGGCGAGCGGAACGTGCGGCTCGGCCGCGTCGGTGAACACCAGATGCTCGTAGACCTCATCGGTCACGGCGTACGCGGTGAACTCCTGGCATAACTCGGCGATGAGCGTGAGCTCGGCCGTGGTGAAGACCTTGCCGGTCGGATTGTGCGGCGAGTTGAGCAGCACCAGCCTGGTGCGCGGCCCGAACGCGGCCCGTAGCTCGCCCTCGTCGAACTCGTACCGCCCGCCGGGCCCGGGCCGCAGCGTCACCGGGCGCCGCACGGCACCGGCCAGCGTGATCGACGCCGCGTACGAGTCGTAGTACGGCTCGAAGCACACGACCTCGTCACCCGGCTCGCACAGCGCCAGCATCGCGGCCGCCACCGCCTCGGTCGCGCCGGCGGTCACCACCACCTCGGTGTCCGGATCTCGGGTCAGCCCCCAGAAGCGCTGCTCGTGTGCGGTGATCGCGGCGCGCAGCGCGGGGATCCCGGGCAGCGGCGGATATTGGTTGGCGCCGCCGCGTAAGGCCTCGCCGGCGGCCGCGAGCATCTCGGGCGGCCCGTCCGTGTCCGGGAAGCCCTGGCCCAGGTTGATCGAGCCGGTGCGGACGGCGAGCGCGGACATCTCGGTGAAGATCGTGGTGCCGAACGGACGCATGCGTTCGACCAGGGGATCGCTCGTCACGGGCGTGCCCTCTCCGTTCTCGACGCTACCGGAATGCGGGCCAGTGCTCCGGCCTTCAGGCCGGGGGTGAAGGCCCGCGCGGGAGGGCCGCCAGGCCCGAGCGTGCCTTAGGCCTGGTCGGTGCGCTGCTGGCTCCACCACTCGTAGGGCACGAGCACGGCACGCGGTTGCCCGGCCTTCGTGATGACTGTGTGCTGGCCGCCGTAGTGTGCGGCGTCGATCAGTTTGCCGAGTTCGGGCCGGGCTTCGCGGGCGCCGATGGTCTGCGTGTCGTCCATCTCCACACGGTACCTTGTGTACCCTGTGTAGGTGCAGCTTCGTTACCAGTTCCGCGTCTATCCGACGCCCGGCCAGCAGGTCGAGCTGGCGCGGGCGTTCGGGTGTGCGCGGGTGGTGTTCAACGACGGGCTGCGCCTGCGTCAGCAGGCCCGAGATGCGGGCCAGAAGTACATCTCGGATGCCGAACTGTCCAAGCAGGTCATCACCCAGGCCAAGGCGACCGAGGCCCGCGCGTGGCTGGGCGAGGTCTCCAGCGTGGTGTTGCAGCAGGCCCTGGCGGACCTGAACAGCGCGTACCGCAACTTCTTCGCCTCGATCTCGGGCAAGCGCAAGGGCCGCAAGCTGGCCCCGCCGCGGTTCCGGTCGCGCAAGGACAACCGGCAGGCGATCCGGTTCACGAAGAACTCCCGGTTCAAGGTTCTCGACAGCGGCCGGCTCAGGTTGCCGAAGATCGGCGACCTGGCGATCCGCTGGTCCCGGACGTTGCCGTCGGACCCGTCGTCCGTGGCGATCATCCGGGATGCGGCCGGGCGGTACTTCGCCTCGTTCGTCGTGCGGACCAGCCAGGACGAGGCGTTCCCGCCGGCCGAGTCCGAGATCGGGATCGACCTGGGCCTGACTCACTTCGCGGTGCTCTCGGACGGCACGAAGGTCGCCGCGCCTAAGTTCCTGCGCCGTGCGGCCCGCAAGCTCAAGCGGCTGCAACA
Source organism: Actinoplanes sp. TBRC 11911 (assembly GCF_012933445.1). Classification (GTDB taxonomy): domain Bacteria; phylum Actinomycetota; class Actinomycetes; order Mycobacteriales; family Micromonosporaceae; genus Actinoplanes. Next base: position 18,110 of record NZ_JABBNC010000038.1, on the reverse strand, counting down.
GGGCTTGTCGCGCAAGCAGCGGGGCAGCAACAACCGCAAGAAGGCCGTAGTCAAGGTCGCTCGGGCGCATGCCCGGGTGGCCGACACCCGGCGCGACTGGCAGCACAAACTGTCCACGACATTGATCCGCGAGAACCAAGCGATCTATGTTGAGGACCTGTGCGTGGTCGGTCTCGGCCGGACCCGGCTCGCGAAGCCCGTGCACGATGCGGGCTGGGCGAGCTTCACCGCCATGTTGGAGTACAAGGCCGCCCGCTACGGCAGGGCATTCGGCCGAGTGGATCGGTTCTTCCCGTCCACTCGGATGTGCTCCGACTGCGGCCGCATAAACGACGAGATCGCGCTCAACGTCCGAGCGTGGAACTGCTCCTGCGGAGCAGCCCACGACCGGGACGTCAACGCCGCCATCAACATCAAGGCCGCCGGGCAGGCGGACTTCAACGACCGTGGAGCGCAGGTAAGACCGGGACTCGTCCCGGCACCGCGCGGCGAAGCGGTAACCCACCCGGACGCCGCGCGGTCCACGCGCAGCGTGGAGGGAATCTCCGTCCTTTAGGGCGGAGAGGATGTCAATCAAGGGTCAGATGCGCGCAGACGGCCGTGACGCCGATGCTCCCGGGGCCGGAGGTGTTCTTCTTGACCTCTTTGCCGTCCACCAGGGTGCGGCAGCTGATCGAGCCCTGCGACGTGCCCGTCCGGGTGGCCGTGACCGAGACCAGGACCGGCGTCTGCACGTCGGCGCTGAACCGCCACGGTAGCGACGCGTTCTCGGCCACCTTGGGCCGCTCGCCCAGCTTCGTCAGATACAGGATCTCGGCCGTCCCGTCGCCGCTGACCTCGTACGTCACCGTGACCGTCCGACCGGCCCCGGTCGGCAGGCCGGTGGGCAGGCCGGGCACGTCCGGGATGTTGGTCGGCAGGCCGGGCAGGTCGGGGGCCTGGGTGGGCAGGTTGTCGAACGGGTTGGAAGCCTCCTTGGCCCGGTCGGTCACGTTGCGCACGGCGAGGACGGACGCCGTCACGAGGCCGCCACAGAGCAGCAGTGACACCGCCACGATGACCGCGATGATCGGGATGCTGCTCTTGCGCGGGGGCGCCGGGGGCGGCGGCGGCCCCTGGGGTGGCGGGTAGCCCGGTCCGTAGTCGGGCGGATAACCCGGCGGCGCGTAATTCACCTGGTCGGGTGGGGGTGTAGCGGGGAACTCGCTGGTCGGCGGATACTCGCCGCCGCGCTCCGGGACCGGTGCCTGGCCGGGCGAATACGGCGCCGCCGGATCGCGGTCCGGGTGCTGGTCGCCGGGCTGAGGAAAGTTGCTCAACGTCACTCCCGATGCGTGCGCTTGGGTGGCGGCGTGATAGCCGACAGTACGCCTCCCCGGCCAGCCGTTCGTCGGCGGTACAGCGTTTTTCCGGTTAGTTTTGCGCAGATCGGTTGCTCGAAAGCGTGCTTCTCGAGCATGACCGGTGAGCGGTGTTCGGATAGGCTGCCGGACATGTGTGGCATCGTGGGGTACGTCGGCGGTCGTCCGGCGCTCAGCATCGTCCTCGACGGCTTGCGTCGGCTGGAGTACCGCGGGTATGACTCCGCGGGCGTCGCCGTCGTCGATTCGGACACGGTCCTGACCGAGAAAAAGGCCGGCAAGCTGGCCAATCTGGAGAAGGCTCTGGCCGAGCGGACCGGTGATCCGATCGCCACCGGTACGACGGCGATCGGGCACACCCGGTGGGCGACCCATGGCGGGCCGACCGACCGCAACGCCCACCCGCACCTGTCCGCGGACGGCAAGGTCGCCGTCATTCACAACGGCATCATCGAGAACTTCGCCCGGCTGCGCGCCGAGCTCGAGGCCACCGGCGTCGAGTTCGTCAGCGACACCGACACCGAGTGCGCGGCGCATCTGCTCGCCGCCGAGGTGCGCTCGCTGCGCGAGTCGGGCATGGCGGACACGCCGGAGCTGCTGGCCGAGGGCATGCGGCGCACGGTGCGCCGGCTCGAGGGCGCGTTCACCCTGCTCGCCACCGACGCACGGGTGCCCGGCGCGGTGGTGGCGGCCCGGCGCAACTCGCCGCTGGTGGTGGGCCGCGGTGCGGGCGAGAACTTCCTCGCGAGCGACGTCTCCGCGTTCATCGAGCACACGCGCGAGGCGATCGAGCTGGGGCAGGACCAGGTCGTGCTGATCACCCCGGAGGCCATCGAGATCACCGGCTTCGACGGGGAGCCGGCGGAGGGCAAGTCCTACCACATCGACTGGGACGCGTCCGCCGCCGAGAAGGGCGGCTACGACTACTTCATGCTCAAGGAGATCGCCGAGCAGCCGCAGGCCATCGCGGACACTCTGCTGGGCCGGCTCTCCGACCGCGGCGACATCGTCCTCGACGAGGTGCGCCTGACCGATCAGGACCTGCGCGACGTCGACAAGGTGTTCATCATCGCGTGCGGCACCTCCTACCACGCCGGGATGGTCGCCAAGTACGCCATCGAGCACTGGGTGCGCATCCCGGTCGAGGTGGAGCTGGCCAGCGAGTTCCGGTACCGGGACCCGATCCTCGACCGGTCCACCCTGGTCATCGTGATCAGCCAGTCCGGCGAGACGATGGACACGCTGATGGCGCTGCGGCACGCCAAGGAGCAGAAGGCCCGGGTGCTGGCCATCTGCAACACCAACGGCTCGACCATCCCGCGCGAGTCGGACGCGGTGCTCTACACGCACGGCGGGCCGGAGATCGCGGTCGCCTCGACCAAGGCGTTCCTCACCCAGCTCGTCGCGTGCTACCTGATCGGGCTGCACCTCGCTCAGGTGCGTGGCGTGATGTACGCCGACGAGGTCGCGGCCGTCGTGCACAAGCTGCGGGACACCCCGGACAGTCTGACCACCCTGCTGGACCGCATGGAGGAGGTGCGGGCGCTCGCGCGCGAGCTGAAGTCCGCGCAGACCATTCTGTTCATCGGCCGGCACGTCGGCTTCCCGGTGGCCCTGGAAGGCGCGCTGAAGCTCAAGGAGCTCGCCTACATGCACGCGGAGGGCTTCGCGGCCGGCGAGCTCAAGCACGGCCCGATCGCGCTGATCGACGAGGGCACGGCGGTCATCTGCGTGGTGCCGTCGCCGGCCGGGCGCGGCGTCATGCGCGACAAGGTGGTCTCCAACATCCAGGAGGTGCGCGCCCGTGGCGCCAAGACGATCGTGATCGCCGAGGAGGGCGACGACGGCCTCGCCGCCTACGCCGACCACCTGATCCCGGTGCCGCAGACGCCCACGCTGCTCGCCCCGCTGATGACCACCGTGCCACTGCAGATCCTGGCGTGCGAGATCGCGACGGCCCGCGGCCACGACGTGGACCAGCCGCGCAACCTGGCGAAGTCGGTCACCGTCGAGTGATCTGATCCACCCCGCCGCCATCACGCCGCTCCTAGCGTGATGGCGGCGAGTGCGTCCAGCGCCGGGCGGCCGCGATCCCAGTAACCGGAGTGACCGCCGCCCGCCTGGCTCGCGAAGACCCGGGCCCCGAACGCCGGGTCGCTCGGGTTGTGCCCGAACCACAGATCGTCCGCCGGCCGGCCGAAGGCGAACGCCGCGCCGGCCCCCGGGATCGCCGCCGAGAACGCGAGGTCGCGGGCCAGGGCGCCGGGTGTCTCCGCCAGGTGCTGTATGACGTCGCCGCGGGCGGTCGACGACCACACGTGCGCGGCCGGGATCGCCAGGTCGCGGACCGATTCGACCCCCACCCCGGGCGACCCGACGAAGACGACGTCGTCGGCGGCCAGCCCCGGCGTGGCGGCCGCCTTGCCCACCAGCAGTGACCCGTAGCTGTGGCCCAGCACGGTCTGCCGGCCGGTCGGGTCGTCGTGCGTGGCCCGTAGTCCCTCTTGGAATCGCCGCAGCGCGGGCGCGCCGGCCTCGGCCCGGCGCGCGGTCGCCGCCTCGTCGAGGAAATCGGGCGCGTCGTAGTCGAGCCAGAGCACCGCGCTCGTCGCCGCGGCCGGAGCGATCTCGGTGGCACGTTCACCCACCCGCTCGGCCCGGGACAGCTCGCCGCCGAACGTGGCCAGGCCGGCGGTCATGCCGGGCACGTGGGTGAGCACGGTCGCGGCGCGGTCCGGGTCGCCGACCGCCACCACGACACGGCCCTCGTCTCTCAGGTCCAGGCGCATCAGGTACGCCCGAGGCCCGTCCCCGGTGGCCAGTCGGTCGCCCAGCGCGTCGAGCCCGTCCCGCAGTCCGCGCAACCGGGCACGCTCGCGGCCGCCGGACGCCGCGATCAGCCGGTCGAGCTCGGCGCGCCGGTCGGCGAGCACCAGCCGGTTCGCCATGTCGCGATCGGCGGCCGGGACCCCGTCGAGCGCCCCGATCCACTGCGGCTCGACGGTCAGCAGCCACTCGCGCTCGCCCGGATCGAGCCCGGACCACCAGCGCCGGACCTCGGCCGGCGAGGCGTCGCAGCCGGGCGACTCCGGCGCGGGCCGCTCGGCCGTGTCGTGGATCCGGGCCAGGAGCTGATCGAGCCCGGCGGCCGTGACGTCGTCGGCCCGCTCGGCCACCGCGAGGGCGGCGGACAGATCGGCGATGGCGCCCGGCGGCCGGACGACGCCCCGGGGGACGCCGCCGTCGTCGATCGCGAGGCCGGCGCCCAGGGCCCGGCGCAGCAGCGCCCGGGCCCGTTCCAGGGCCGCCGCGAACTCGCTGGCCAGCTGATCGGCCCGCCAGCAAAGCAGCCGGAACCGGACCAGCCGGCGGCGCAGCACGGTGAGGCGACCGGCCGCCGCGGTCGCGGCCGTGCCGGACCAGGCCGCGCCCAGCCCGGCCAGGTGCGGCGCGAACTCGGCGGCGAGCCGGTCCGCGAGCGCGGCCCAGCGCCGCCACGCGACGGCGAGCGCGCGCCAGCGGCCCGGATCGGTGACCCGCAGACGGGCGTAGACGGCACTCATCGGGTGAGCCGCAGGCGGGTGGCGGCGCGGGCGTCGGCCCGCTCATACTCCTCGGCGGCGGCACTGATCCGCCGTGCCGTCTCGTCGATCTCGGTGCCGAGCTGGGCCAGATGCCGGCGGGCGGCGTCGGCGGCCAGCGTTGCCGCGTCGCTGGTCACCCAACGCGGGACGGTCTCCCGCGGCGGCTCCCCGGCGGTGGCGGCGGTGACCCGGGCCGCGGTGGCGGACACCTCGGAAGCGGTGCGACGCAGCTCGCCGGTGTCGACTTCGAGATCGGGGTTCATCGGGCAACCTCCTGGCCGGGGGAACGGGATGCGCCGACGTTAGGGGTTCGCGGCGGCCGATTGGTGCGGTTGTGGACGGCGGGCCCTGGGCGTACGGGAGGGTTGTCCACAGGGCTTGTGAAAGGCGCCGCGGTCTGTCATCACGTGTCGCACCGATATGGTGAGGCGGTGATCGTGGCTGTCGGCATCGATGTGGTCCTGGTGGAACGGTTCGCCCGAGCCCTCGAACGCACTCCGTTGCTGGCCGATCGGCTCTTCACCGAGGGTGAGCGGCTGACCCCGTCCGGCAACCCGCGCGCCGCCGAGTCGCTGGCCGCCCGGTTCGCGGCCAAGGAGGCGGTGGCGAAGGCCCTGGGCGCCCCGGCCGGGTTGCGCTGGCACGACTGCGAGATCGTCGCGGACCCGGACGGGCGGCCGTGGCTGACGGTCTCCGGTACGGTCGCCGCGGTTGCCGCCGAGCGAGGCGTCAACCGATGGCATCTCTCGCTCTCGCACGATGGGGGAATCGCCTCGGCGATGGTCGTCGCGGAGTCCTGACCAGGCACGACGCAAAAATGTCGTACCCATGGCCTAGAAATCCGGGGCATCACGAACGGCGGCGACGAACGGCTGGAGGGACATATGCGGCAGGCATGGCGAGTGGCGGACGTCCGCGCCGCGGAGCAGACCCTGATGGCGAGGCTGCCCGACGGCACCCTGATGCAGCGGGCGGCGGCCGGCCTGGCCCGGCGGTGTGCCCTGCTGCTCGACGACACCGGCGGGGTGTACGGCTCGCGGGTGGTGCTGCTGGTGGGCAGCGGCGACAACGGCGGCGACACGCTGTACGCCGGCGCCGCGCTGGCCCGGCGCGGCGCCCAGGTGCGGGCCCTGCTGCTGAGCCCGGAGCGGGTCCACCTCGCGGGCCTGGCCGCGCTGCGCCAGGCGGGTGGCTTCACCGTCGGTGAGCTGCCCGGACGGGCCGATCTCGTGCTCGACGGCATCGTCGGGATCGGGGCCAGCGGGGGTCTTCGCCCGCCGGCCGCGGCCCTGGTGTCCCGGCTGGGTGACCTGCGCTCGCGAGCGGGCACCCGTCCGCCGGTCGTCGCCGTGGACGTCGCCAGCGGCGTCGCGGTCGACTCCGGCGACGTCCCGGGCGAGGCGGTCACCGCCGACGTGACGGTGACCTTCGGCTGCCTCAAACCGGCCCACGTCGTGGGCCCGGCCGCGGCGCGAGCGGGCCATGTCGAGCTGGTCGACATCGGGCTCGGGCCGGTGCTGCGCGCCGACCCGGCGATCCGGGTACCGGACGCCGAGGACATCGTGGGCTGGTGGCCGCGGCCGGGCGCGGCGTCGGACAAATACAGCCGCGGCGTGGTCGGCATCGCCACCGGCTCGGCGACCTATCCCGGGGCGGCTCTGCTCTCGGTGACCGGCGCCCAGGCCGGCCCGGCCGGGATGGTGCGGTACGCGGGGTCGGCGCACCACGACGTGGTGATGGTGCATCCGTCGGTGGTCGCGGTTCCCAAGATCGGTGACGCCGGGCGGGTGCAGGCCTGGCTGTGCGGCTCCGGGCTGGGCACCGACGAGGAGTCGCGGACGACCCTGCGCAGCGTGCTGGCAACGTCGTTACCGGTGGTGCTCGACGCCGACGCCATCACCCTGCTGGTGGACGGCAAGCACGCCGAGGATCTGCGCCGTGACGCTCCGGTGGTGCTGACCCCGCACGACGGCGAGTTCAAACGGCTCGCCGGGGAGGCGCCCGGCGCCGACCGTGCGGCCGCCGCCTGCAAGCTCGCCGCCTGGACGAACGCGGTGATCCTGCTCAAGGGCGACCGGACGATCGTGGCCACCCCCGCGGGCGAGGTCTGGGCCAATCCCACCGGCAGCCCGGCGCTCGCCACCGCGGGCAGCGGTGACGTGCTCGCGGGACTGCTCGGTTCGCTGCTCGCGGGCGGTCTGCGGCCGGAGCGGGCCGCGGTCGCCGCGGCGTACGTGCACGGTCTCGCCGGTCGGCGGGCGGCCGAGTCCGGGCCGGTGACCTCGGTGGATGTTGCCGAGTCGCTGCGCCCGGTGCTGGCCGACCTGCTCGGCTGAGCCCGGCTGAACGTAGGCTGACCGTCATGTGGCAGGCCGAGGTCAGAATCGACCTGGACGCGATTCGCGACAACGTCGCGCTCCTGCGGGCCGGCACGACCGCCGAGGTCATGGCGGTGGTGAAGGGCGACGGGTACGGGCACGGCATGCTCCCGTCCGCCCGCGCGGCCTTAGCCGGCGGCGCGACCTGGCTCGGCGTCGCCACCCTGGAGGAAGGGCTGGAACTGCGCCGGGCCGGCCTCAGCGCGCCCGTCCTGACCTGGCTGCACTCGCCCGGGCTCCCGCTGGAGCGGGGGGTTGAGGCCGACCTCGACATCAGCGCGGGCAGTGTCGGACTGCTCGGCGAATTGGTCGGGGCGGCACACCGGGCCGGCCGGACCGCGCGCGTGCACCTCAAGCTCGACACCGGGCTGTCCCGCGGCGGCGCCACCCCGGCCGACTGGCCGTCCCTGCTGGAGGCCGCGGCGAAGGCGCAGGCCGAGGGCGAGATCGACGTGATCGGCGTGTGGAGCCACTTCGTGTACGCGGACGAGCCCGGCCACGCCACGATCGACCACCAACTGGCCGTGTTCGCGGACGGTCTCGCGGTCGCGGAGCGGTTCGGGATCAGCCCGCGCTATCGGCACATCGCCAACTCGGCGGCCACGCTGACCCGGCCCGACGCCCACTACGACCTGGTGCGCCCGGGGATCGCGGTCTACGGCCTCTCCCCGGTCGCCGGCACCACGTTCGGGCTGCGCCCCGCGATGACCGCCCGGGCCCGGGTGTCGCTGACCAAGCGGGTGGCGGCCGGTCAGGGTGTCTCGTACGGGCACACGTATGTCACGCCGACCGAGACCACGCTGGCGCTGGTGCCGCTCGGGTACGCGGACGGGGTGCCGCGGCACGCGTCCAACGTGGGCCCGCTGCTGCTCGGCGGCAAGCGCCGGACTATCGCCGGACGCGTCTGCATGGACCAGATCGTGATCGACGTGGCGGACGATCCGGTGGCCGCCGGCGACATCGCCACGCTCTTCGGCGCCGGGGACGACGGCGCTCCGACGGCCGACGACTGGGCCGACGCCATCGACACGATCAACTACGAGATCGTGACCCGGTTCGGCAGCACCCGGGTCCCGCGGGTCTACGACGGCACGGCCGGGGTGGTGCCATGAGTCCACGTCTCCCGAAAAAGCGGGCCAAACAGGTCGGTATCGTCGGCGCGGCCGTCGGTGTCGTCGCGGCCGGGGTCGCCACCGCGTTCGCGGTCGAGCGCGCTCTCGTCCGCCGATCGGTCAACGCGCCCGGCGACCCGTATGTCGACGAGCCCTTCGCCGACCAGCCACGCGACCACGAACTGACGGTCACCGCCGCGGACGGGACCGACCTGCACGTCGAGATCGTCGAGCCCAGCGCACCGACGACGAAGCCCACGATCGTGTTCGTGCACGGTTTCGCCCTGGACATGGGCACGTTCTACTTCCAGCGCAAGGCGCTCACCGAGCGCGGCGACCACCGGCTCGTCCTCTACGACCAACCCGGCCACGGGCAGTCCAGCAAGCTCAAGTCCGGGGACTACGACATCGCCGCACTCGGCAAGTCGCTCGGCACGGTCCTCGACGCCACCGTCCCGGACGGCCACATCATCCTGGTCGGGCACTCGATGGGCGGCATGACGATCATGGCGTTCGCCGAGCAGTACCCGGAATGGTTCGGTAACCGCGTCACCGGCGTGGTCTTCATCTCCACCTCCGCCGGTCTGATCGACACCACCAAACTGGGTGTGCCGTCGCTGGTCGCGCGGGCCTCGGCGCCGTTCTTCCCGCTCTGGGGCAAGGCGGCCGGCCTCGGCGGCGGCGCGATCGACAAGGCCCGGGTCGCGTCGTCGGACCTGGCCTGGTTACTGACCCGGCGGTACGGCTTCGGCGATCCCAGGCCCAGCCCGTCGCTGGTCAGCTTCGTGGAGAGCATGAACTCCAAGACGTCGGTGGAGACGCTCGCGAAATATCTGACCACGCTCTACCGCCACAACGGCATCCCGGCGTTGTCGGTGCTGCGCGGCGTCCCGGTGCTGGTCATCGTCGGCACCAAGGACTTACTGACGCCGGTCACCCATTCGGAGGAGATTCTCAAGTACCTCCCGGAGGCCGAGCTCGTGAAGATCGACAACAGTGGGCACGTCGTGATGCTGGAGAAGGCCGACGAGGTGAACGCGGTGCTGCTCCCGTTCCTGGAGAAGATCTCGTGAAACTGCGGACCGTCGAGGACACCCGGGCGTTCGGCTCCCGGCTGGCCGGGATCCTGCGCGCCGGCGACCTGGTGGTGCTGACCGGTCCGCTGGGCGCCGGCAAGACCGCGCTGGTCCAGGGCATCGGGGCCGGGCTCGAGGTGGTGGGTGCGATCACCTCGCCGACCTTCGTGATCGCCCGGCTGCACCGCGGGCGCACGCCTTTGGTGCACGCGGACGCGTACCGGCTCGGTGATCGGCCGGACCCGCGCGCCGAGATAGACGATCTCGACCTGGACGCCTCCGCGGACGACGCGGTGACCGTTGTCGAGTGGGGGGAAGGGCTGGTCGAGCAGCTCAACGACGAATATCTCCAGGTTCGCCTCGACCGCCTGGACGACGACACCCGCGTGGCCGAGTTGATCCCGCATGGCGGGGACTGGGCGGCCCGCGTCAAGCAGCTTGACGAGAGGACACCGGAGTGAACCTGCCCGAGATGCTGCCGGCTCAGTGGCGGGCCCAGCTCGCCCCCTTCCTGGACGAGAAGGACACGGCGGCGCTGGGAGAGTTCGTGGCGAGCGAATACGCGGCGCACACGATCTACCCGCCGATCGAGGACCTGTTCGCGGCGTACCGGCTGTGCGCGCCCGACCAGACCCGCGTGTTGATCCTCGGACAGGACCCGTACCACGGTGCCGGCCAGGCGCACGGGCTGAGCTTCAGCGTCCGCGAGGGCGTCCGGATCCCGCCGTCGCTGCGCAACGTGTTCAAGGAACTGGCCGAGGACGTCGGTATCGCCCCGCCGGCCAGCGGCGATCTCACCGGCTGGGCGCGTCAGGGCGTGCTGCTGCTCAACGCGGTGCTCACCGTCCGGGCCGGCGCCGCCGCGTCGCACGGCGGGAAGGGCTGGGAGGCCTTCACCGACGCCACGATCCGCGCCCTCAACGCCCGCGACCAGCGCGTCGTGTTCCTGCTGTGGGGCGGCTACGCGCGTAAAAAAGTCGAGCTGATCACCAACCCGGTCCACGCGGTGCTGGAGGCGGGACACCCGAGCCCGATGAACCCGAAGGGCTTCCGCGGCACCCGCCCGTTCAGCGCAGCGAACAAGGCGCTCGCCGACGGGGGTCTGCAGGTCATCGACTGGGACCCGCGTTAGGGTCGGTCCGTGCTCGTACTCGCCCTGGACACCGCCACGCCGGCATCGTCGGTCGCCCTCGTGAAGGTCACCTCTGACTGGATGGAGGGCGTCGTGGAGCGGCGTGCCGTCGATCCGCGCGCGCACGGCGAGACACTGGCCCCGGAGATCGCGGAGGTGCTGGCCGAGGCCGGCGTCGGTGCGGGTGACCTCGGCGCGATCGTGGCCGGGACCGGGCCGGGCCCGTTCACCGGGCTGCGGGTCGGTCTGGCCACGGCGGCCAGCATGGGACAGGCCTTGGGCATCCCGACGTACGGGGTGTGCTCGCTCGACGCGCTCGGGCGAGCCGCCGGACCGGGTCTCGTCCTGGTCGCCACCGACGCGCGGCGCCGCGAGGTCTACTTCGCGACCTACGAGGACGGTGTCCGGACGTTCGGCCCCGAGGTCGCCCGCCCGGCCGACGTGGCGTCGATCATCGCGGCCCGCACCCGGCGGCCGGAGGTCGTCGGCGAGTCGGAGATCATCGAGGCGGCCACCGCTCTCGCCGGTGCGGAGGGCGCCCGCGAGGCGGCGGCGATCGCCCGCGCCGAGGCGACCAGCCGCCTGCGCCCCGACGAGACCCTGTCGCACGAGAAAGGGAAGCTGCATCGGGGCGCCGGTGAGGGCGTACTGAAATATGGTGAGATCTTCCGGCTGCCGGTCGAGGAGCACCTGCTGTACCCGCCGCCGGCCGCCCTGGTGGCCCTCGCGGCCGACCGGATCCGGGCCGGCGAGCCCGGCGAACAGCTCACGCCGCTCTATCTGCGCCGGCCGGACGCCGTCGAACCGGCCGCTCGCAAGCCGGTGCTGACCTGATGGAGCTCGGACGGTTCCGCTGGTGGCACATCGCCGAGGTGCTGCGGATCGAGCAGGACCTGTTCGGCAACGAGATGTGGTCGCCCGCGATGTTCTGGAACGAGCTGGCGCAGCGGCACTTCTACGTGGTGGCGAGCGACGGCGAGGCCGTGCTGGGGTACGCGGGGCTCGCGGTGAGCCCCGACGAGGCCTGGGTGCAGAACATCGGGGTGCGCCGCGACGCGCAACGCCGCGGGATCGGGCGTTCGCTGCTGGAGGCGCTGCTCGCCGAGGCCGACCGGCGGGGAATCAAGCAGACCCTGCTCGAGGTGGCCGTCGACAACGCGCCCGCCCAGCGGCTCTACGCCACCTATGATTTCGAGCCCGTCGGGATCCGGCGCGGCTACTACCAACCGAGCAACACCGATGCCCTGGTGATGATGCGCAATGCCTGACGAACCCCTGGTCCTCGGGATCGAGACCTCCTGCGACGAGACCGGCGTCGGCATCGTACGAGGTCACACCCTGCTCGCGGACGCACTGGCGTCCAGTGTGGAGCAGCACGCACGATTCGGTGGCGTGGTGCCGGAGGTGGCGAGCCGGGCCCACCTGGAAGCCATCGTCCCGACCATGCAACGGGCCCTCGACGAGGCGAAGGTGACCCTCGCCGACGTCGACGCGATCGCCGTGACCAGCGGGCCGGGGCTGGCCGGCGCGCTGCTCGTCGGGGTCGCCGCGGCCAAGGGGTACGCCCTCGCCGCGGACAAGCCGATCTACGGCGTGAACCACCTGGCCGCGCACGTGGCGGTGGACACATTGGAGCACGGCCCGCTGCCCGAGCCCGCGGTCGCCATGCTGGTCTCCGGCGGCCATTCGTCGTTGCTGCTGGTCGACGACCTCACCAACGGCGTCACGCCGCTCGGCGCGACCATCGACGACGCGGCCGGCGAAGCCTTCGACAAGGTCGCCCGCCTGCTCGGCCTCGGCTTCCCGGGCGGACCGATCATCGACCGTACGGCGCGCGACGGCGACGCTGGCTCGATCGCCTTCCCGCGCGGCCTGACCGCCCCGAAAGACCTGGCCGCGCACCGTTTCGACTTCTCCTTCTCGGGGCTGAAGACGGCGGTGGCGCGCTTCGTGGAGGCGACCGAGCGCGACGGTACGCCGGTGCCGGTGGCCGACGTCTCGGCCAGCTTCCAGGAGGCGGTGTGCGACGTGCTCACCACCAAGGCGATCGACGCGTGCCTGTTCAACGAGGTCGAGACGCTCGTCATCGGCGGCGGCGTCGCGGCCAACTCCCGGCTGCGTGCCATGGTCACCGCGCGGGCCGAGAAGAAAGGCATCCGGGTACGCGTCCCCCGCCCTCAACTGTGCACCGACAACGGCGCGATGGTGGCCGCGCTCGGGTCCCGGCTCGTCGCGGCCGGCGTCGCGCCCAGTCGTCTCGATCTGCCCGCCGATTCCGCGATGCCGTTGACCGAAGTCAGTGTGGCGGGGTAGGAAGCCTGACATGATCGCGAGAATGTGGGAGGTGCGGGCCTCGACCAGTGGCTTCGACAAGCTGCTGAGCTGGGTCTGCGACGTGGCCGTGCCCCGGCTCGAACAGTTGCCGCAGCACGTGTCCAGCGAGGTCTTCTCGTCCACCGACAACCGCATCGTGGTCATCTCGAAGTGGCGTAACAACCCGGAAAGCCTGTCGGCGCCGCCGCCCGGTCTGGTGGCCCGCTCACCGCACATCTGGGACTTCGCGCAAGTCGACAGGTAAAGCATGAAGGGCGCGCCCGCGGGCGCGCCCTTCATCAAACGAGCAACCGGTCAGAAGCCCGGGCCGTGCTGGTGGCTGTGGCCACCCGGGCCGTGGCTGTGGCCGTGGCCGCCCGCGGCGGCCGGCTCCGGCTCCGCCGGCTTCTCGACCACGAGGCTTTCCGTGGTCAGCAGCAGGCCGGCGATCGAGACGGCGTTGGAGACCGCGTTGCGGGTCACCTTCACCGGGTCGAGGATGCCGGCGGCGGCCAGGTCGACGTACTCGTCGGTGGCCGCGTTGAGGCCGTGGCCCCAGCCCAGCTCGCCGACCTTGCCCACCACGACGTAGCCGTCGTGGCCGGCGTTCTGGGCGATCCAGCGCAGCGGCTCCACCAGCGCCTTGCGGACGATGCCGACGCCGATCGCCTCCTCGCCGGTCAGGCCGAGGTCGCCGTCGAGCGACGAGACCACCTGGGCGAGGGCGGCGCCGCCGCCGGGGACGGTGCCCTCCTCGACCGCGGCCTTCGTCGCCGAGATCGCGTCTTCGATGCGGTGCTTGCGCTCCTTCATCTCGACCTCGGTGGCGCCGCCGACCTTGATCACCGCGATGCCGCCGGAGAGCTTCGCCAAGCGCTCCTGCAGCTTCTCGCGGTCCCAGTCGGAGTCGGACGCCTCGATCTCCTTGCGGATCTGCGAGACCCGGTCGGTGACCTCGGACGACTTGCCGCCGCCGTCGACGACGGTGGTGTTCTCCTTGTCGACCACGACACGGCGGGCGGTGCCCAGCATGTCGAGGGTGACCTGGTCCAGCTTGTAGCCCAGCTCGGGCGCGATCAGCTCGCCGCCGGTGGCGATCGCCATGTCCTGCAGCATCGCCTTGCGACGGTCACCGAAACCGGGCGCCTTCACCGCGGCGACCTTGAAGGTCTTGCGGATCGCGTTCACCACCAGCGTGGACAGGGCCTGGCCCTCGACGTCCTCGGCGATGATGAGCAGCGGCTTACCGGCCTGCAGCACCTTCTCCAGAAGCGGCAGCATCTCCTCGATGCTGGCGATCTTCTGGGTGGTGATCAGGATGTACGCGTCCTCGAGGACCGCTTCCTGCGACTCGGCGTCGGTCACGAAGTTCGGGGAGATGAAGCCCTTGTCGAACTGAAGACCCTCGGTGACCTCGAGCTCGGTCAGCATCGCCGACCCGTCCTCGACGGTGATGACGCCGTCGCGGCCGACCCGGTCCATCGCCTCGGCGATGAGCTCGCCGATGGTGGAGTCCTGGGCCGAGATGGTGGCGACGTTCGCGATCGCCTTGTGGTCGGCGACCTCGACCGCCTTCGCCAGCAGCGCCTCGGACACGGCCTCGGCCGCCTTGTCCATGCCCCGCTTGAGCGAGGTCGGGCTGGCGCCCGCCGTCACGTTGCGCAGACCCTCGCGGACGAGCGCCTGGGCGAGCACGGTCGCCGTGGTGGTCCCGTCGCCGGCGACGTCGTTGGTCTTCGTCGCCACCTCCTTGACCAGCTGGGCACCGAGGTTCTGGTACGGGTCGGTGAGCTCGATCTCCTTGGCGATGGTGACGCCGTCGTTGGTGATCGTGGGCGCGCCGAACTTCTTGTCCAGGACGACGTTGCGGCCGCGCGGGCCGAGAGTGACCTTGACCGTGTCGGCGAGCGTGTTGACGCCGTGCTCCAACTGGTGCCGGGCGTCGTCAGAGAAGCTGAGAATCTTCGCCATTTGTAGGTCCCTTCACGCACCAACGCCCTGGCCCAACGAGGTGGGCCAGGGCGGTCAGCACTGTCAGTAGGTCACTTCTCGATGACCGCGAGGACGTCGCGGGCGGAGAGCACCAGGTACTCCTCGCCGGCGTACTTGACCTCGGTGCCGCCGTACTTCGAGTAGAGGACCGTCTCGCCGACCTTGACGTCAACCGGGATCCGGTTGCCCTTGTCGTCGATGCGGCCCGGGCCCACAGCGAGGACGGTGCCCTCCTGCGGCTTCTCCTTGGCGGTGTCGGGAATCACGATGCCCGACGCCGTGGTGGTCTCAGCCTCGTTCGCCTGGACCACGATGCGGTCCTCGAGCGGCTTGATCGCAACCTTGGTCGCGGTAGTCACGGGCATACCCTCCTGGGTACTGGTCTCGCCGGCCATGGCTCGGCCAAATGAGCCGGCTCAATTGCCTCATGCCACCGGGCGGGGCCGTCGTCGCGGGTGCCGGTCCGCCTGGTGCCTAACCGCGCGCCCGGATGGGCGCTCGGCTGGCACCCTCATGTTGAGAGTGCTAATCGGAGATTAGGCCGGAACTAGCACTCCGTCAACCAGAGTGCCAGTATCGCCACACCGGCGACAACCCCGGGAGAATGCCTGCGTGCATACCGTCTCACCAGCCCTCTTGCGTACGCCCGAAGGGGTGACGGCGTTGGCCGCGGCGACCGAGGTGGCGGGCGCCGATCCGCTGGTCGCAGCCGCCACCCTACGTGCCCGTGGGGTGCCCGCCGACCTGGCGTCCGCGGCGTTGACCCAGGTCGATCTGCGGCGCCGCGCGGTCGCGAAGTTCGGCCCGGCGGCGACCTCGATGTTCTTCACCCGGGCCGGTCTGGAGCAGGCGACGCGGGCGGTGGTGGCGGATCGGCGCGCGGCCCGGCTCGCCGCCGCCGGGGTGCGGACCATGGCGGATCTGGGGTGCGGCGTGGGCTCGGACGCGCTGGCCGCGGCTCGGGCGGGCATTTCCGTGTACGCCGTGGACGCCGACCCGGTGACCGCCGAAGTGGCCGCGGCGAACGTCGTGGCAGCGGGCCTGAGTGACCTGGTCCGGGTCGAGTGCGTGGACGCCACCACGGTCCGTGTCGAGGATTTCGACGCGGTGTTCGCCGATCCGGCCCGTCGCCGGGCCGGGGGCGGCCGCGTCTTCGATCCGAAGTCGTACTCGCCGCCGTGGGATTTCGTGGCCGGACTGGCCGGCCGGGTGCCCCGGACGGTGCTGAAGCTCGCGCCCGGAATCGACCACGACCTGCTGCCGCCCGGCGCCGAGGGGGAGTGGGTGAGCGTCGGCGGCGACCTGGTCGAGGCGGCCTTCTGGTGCGGCCCGCTCGCCGAGGTCCCGCGCCGCGCCACGCTGCTGCCCGGCGAAACGGGCGCGAGCGTGCTGACCGGCAGCGGCGACGCGAAAGCGCCGGTCGGCCCGGTCGGGCGCTTCCTGTACGACCCCGATCCCGCGGTCGTTCGGGCACACCTGGTCGCCGAGTTCGCGGCGAGCATCGGCGGCCGGCTCGCCGACCCGGACATCGCCTACGTCTACACGGACGAGCCGCTGGCCACGCCGTACGGGAGAAGGTTGGAGATCACCGACGTCATGCCGTTCTCGCTGAAGCGCCTGCGAGCGCTGCTGCGTGAGCGCGGCGTGGGCCGGCTGGAGATCCGCAAACGGGGGTCGGCGCTCGAACCGGATCAGCTCCGCCGCCAGCTACGACTCTCCGGACCGGAAGGGGCGTCAATAGTACTCACCAGGGTCCTGGACGCTCCCGTGGTCATTCTTTGTCGCTGAGTTAACATCCGCCTCATGGCTGCCAAGAAGGCTTCCACCGGAACTCCGGCTACGGTGCTGCTCACCGCGGAGAAGGTGGCCTTCGGCCTGCACCCCTACGACGTCTCCCCCGATGCCCCCAACTACGGCGCACTTGTTGCCGCCGCCCTGGGTGTCCCTGCCGAACAGGTCTTCAAGACTCTGATCGCGGACGTCGACGGGCGCCTCGCGGTCGCCGTCGTGCCGGTGACCGGTGAGCTGGATCTCAAAGCACTCGCGCGCGCGGCCGGCGGCAAGCACGCTGTCCTGGCGGAACGCTCCGCGGCCGAGCGCAGTAGCGGTTACGTGCGCGGCGGGATCAGCCCGCTCGGCCAACGTAAGCGGCTGCCGACTGTGGTGGACGTCTCGGCGTCCGGCCTCGGTCACATGTTCATCTCGGCCGGGCGCCGGGGATTGCAAATCTCACTGGCACCGGCCGACCTCATCCGGCTGACCGACGCCTCGACCGCGTTGATCCGGACATAGCACCCAATCGCACACGCGACGCTATGGCCGTTACGACAACGTTACGGAATGAGAGGATGTTTCTCACGAGAACGGTCGAGATCGGGCATGGGTGTGACTTAGCGTCACCTAGTGATGCGAACAAAGCGAACGGTCGGGGCGGGTGCCGGGCCTTCGCCAGGGACTCTGTGTCCGTATCTCCGCTGTGTTGCCGGATTGTTATGCCCCGTTACGAGATCGCCAGGCATCACCGCTTGTGCTCCTGCCCGCAACGGGAATACGTTGCCGGGCACAACAAACTAGACAGACTGATCTTGGGAGTTTCGGGAGCTGTGACACTCCCGACATGACACTCCATCGAACCTCATCGAAGGCCCGGTTTTACCCGAAAGGACACTAGGAATGCGTAAGGGACTGTTCGCCCTTGCCGCCGCCGGCTTGCTTGCCACCACCGGCCTGGCCGCTTGTGGTGACGACAGCGGCTCCGGCTCCGGCAGCAGCGGCGGTGGCTCGGCCGCTGCCGGCAAGGTCGGTGTCATTCTTCCCGACACGAAGAGCTCGCAGCGCTGGAGCACCTTCGACCCGACCTACCTCAAGGCGGCGTTCGACGCGGCCGGTGTACCGGTCGACATTCAGAACGCGCAGGGCGACAGGACCACGTTCCAGACCATCGCCGATGGCATGATCTCGAGCGGTGTGAAGGTCCTGATCATCGTGAACCTGGACTCGGGTTCCGGTAAGGCCGTGCTCGACAAGGCCAAGCAGGCTGGTATCGCGACGATCGACTACGACCGCCTCACCCTCAACGGTGGCGCGGATTACTATGTGTCGTTCGACAACGTCAAGGTGGGCGAGCTGCAGGGCCAGGGCCTGGTGCAGTGCCTGACCGAT
>NZ_JABBNC010000037.1 GCF_012933445.1 Actinoplanes sp. TBRC 11911 | reverse complement strand
GAAGGGCCTTTCCGCTCGACTTGCATGTGTTAAGCACGCCGCCAGCGTTCGTCCTGAGCCAGGATCAAACTCTCCAACAAAAATTTGTGGAAAATCATCCCAGCAACAAAAAGTTGCCAAAGGAATCCAAGCCGATATAAAACCGGCCCTGGGTAAAAATCATTCTTGGCACTGGCTTTACAAAGCACCCTGTTGAGTTCTCAAAGAACAACCACACCCGGTCGCTTGCCCCGGGCACTCGCTAAACTTTACTCTCTCGTTCCCGCCGCGTCAATTTCGCGAAATCTCCGCGAAATTGACCAACATTCCCGTTCGAGGCCCCCGAAAATCTACACGATCATTCACCGTGACAATTTCCCGGGGTTCCGTCAGGACGGCCGCTGCGCCAGCCCGAAGGCCCCGCTTGCTCGCCCGTCTCCCTGGCGGCTCGGTAAACATTACAGGCCGCACCCCCGCCCGCCAAATCGGCCCCCCGCGACCCGGGTCACAGCGCCAAAAGGGACGAAAACCTACTGCTCATCCGATCCCGGCGATGGCTAGGGCGAGCAGTCCCTGGGTCAAACCGACCACCAACCGCTCGCCTACGAAGTGGCAGCTCAGAGCCGGATGATGGACCGGGATCGAACGCAGCGCCCGACCACTCTCCGGATCCCATAGCCGCACGGTGCGATCCTTCCCGGCCGATGCCAGGATCTGTCGCTCCGCCGCCGGTAACGCGCAGATCCCGGTCACCTCGCCGACATGCCCGCTCAGCGTCAACGCGGGGCGACCATCCTCGAGATCCCAGAGTCGGATAAGGCCGTCCGCCCCCGCGGACACTATCCGCCGCCGCCCTTCGCCACCTATCGCACACAGCGCGTTCACGGCGTCCGCGTGGCCGTGCTGAGACCAAAGCTTGCCGCCGTCGGAGTCCCACAGGCGTACGGTCCCGTTCTTGTCTGCCGACGCCAGCGCCGGCCAACCATCTCGCACCGTGACTGCCAGAGCGGTTACCCAGTCGCTATGGCCGGTCAGTCCCTCTTGGGCGGCTCTGCCGTGTGGCCGCCACAGGCGGATGGTGACGTCATCCCCGCCTGAGGCGATCATCGTGCCGCCATCGAGTGGAAGCGCCCGCACCGCGTTCACCGCCTCGAAGTGCTCGGTCATCGGCGATTCGTGTACGCCGGTTGCCACGGTCCACATTTGCACGGTGCCGTCGCCGGCGGCCGCGACCAGCAGGTCGTCAGCAACGCAGAGGTCGTTGAGCGCTCCGACGTCACCGGCGAACTCGGCGATCTCGGTCCCGTTGCCAGGCTCCCATAACCGCACGTAACCGTCGCTTCCGGTGGACGCCAGCGCGTCCCGCCCGTCAACGACGACCGTGCACAACGACGTCACGGCGCGCAATTGCCGCCCGGCGTCCACCGGGCGTGGCAGGCCACCGTCCGGATCCCACAGGCGTACGGTGCCGTCGTCGCCCGCGGTGGCGAGAACTCGGCGGTCGGCCATCGGCAGTTCGCACACGGCACGGATCCAGCTCGAGTGTCCGTACAGCGGCGGCCGCTCCCGATGGGTCGCCACGTCCCAGAGCCGGATCGCGCCGTCCTCGCCGGTGCCCACCAGGAGCCGACCACCAGGAGTGTCGAGCGTGCAGAGATCGGTCATAGGTGTGCCGGTATCGAATCGAGCCGCTTCGACACCGGCGATCGGATCCCACAGGCGAACCGTGCCGTCATAGCCCGCCGAAGCGATCAACGTGCCATGGCCGGTCGTCACGGCGTACAAGGTGGTCACCCAGCCGGTGTGGCCGGTGAGCCGGAGCAGCGGTTGCCCGGAGAGGGGGTCCCATAGCCGCACTGTGCCGTCGTAGCCGGTGGACGCCAGCAGGTGACGATCACCAACCGGGACGTGGGTCACCGCGGTCACCCAGCCGGTATGTCCGCTGAGAACGTGAAGTCGCGTGCCGGTGGACGGATCCCAGATTCGTACCGTCCGGTCGTCGCCCGCCGAGGCGAGGAGGTCGGCTTCGCCGTACGGGATCGTGCAGATGTTACGGACCCACTCATCGTGTCCGCGCAGTTCGTACACCAGCAGACCGCCGGCCGGATCCCACAACCGGATGGTGCCGTCGTGGCCGGCCGTGGCCAGTAAGGTCTCCCCGGCGGCCCGCACCGAGCAGAGCCCGCGAACGCAGTCCTCGTGGCAGTGCATTACGCGCTCGGACTGGTTGGTCAGCGGGTCCCAGAACCGCACATCACCGTCCTCGCCCGCCGAGGCCAGCAGGTTCCGGCCCTCGACCAGGACCGGGCAGACGTCGTAGACCGCCTGCACATGCCCTTCGAGCACGGTGCGTTCCTGGCGGGGCCGAGTCCGTGTCCATGCCGCGTGGTACGGAGCCCCGGCGACCGTGACGTTCGCGCGCAGACCATCCAGGTGGTCGACGACTGAGAAGAGCGCGGCCCGTTCACGCGCCGTGGCGCCTATCGCCGCCGGAGTGCGCTGCAGCAACGCGACCCGCGCCCGGCCTTCCTCGGTCGTGACCGAATCCGCATTCCGGAGGATTCGATCGAGCTCGGCGTGCAGCAGGTAGTCGTCGTCGGCGATGACGTCGTCGAGCAGCCCGGCGCGAGCCGCATGCCCGGCGAGGTAGCGCAGGAGGTAGCCGGCTGCCGCGCTCCAACCCAGGGACCGGCCGTACGCCACCCAGGCGCGCACGATGAGCAGTTCGTCCCGGGCCCGGCCCGTCATGAGTTCGTCGTTCAGTGCCTGGTGGAACAGGCGGTATCCGGTCTCGACCGTGTCCGTGTTCTCCACCAGGAAGTTCGCGCCCGACGTGCGAGCGAACCTTTCGAGTTCCTCCTCGCTCACGGTGCCGCCCAGCGCCGTCACGGCTACTTGCCAGAGGCGCAGCGGGAGGCCCGGCGGCTCGGCGTAGGAGAGTGCGGTGAGGAGAAGCCGGGCCGAGCTGCCCGCGATTCGGGGCAGCGCGTCCAGGTAGGCGTTCAACGCGGAGGCCATGTCGCCGGCGAAGGCAGTGGCGCTCGGATCGACCGCCGTGACGTCACGCAGGGCGTGCGCACGTGCCACAAGCCCGGCAACGAGGAAGTTTCCGCGCGCGAACTGCGCGATCTGCCGCGCCACCGGCCGGGCCACGCCGCCTTCCTGATAAGGGTTGCCGGTTCGCGGATCTCCGGCCAGACGCAGCGTCGCCTCGGTGTAGTCGACCAGGTCGGAGGCCGCAAAATATTGCGGGCTGTCCAGGTCGACAAGATCCGGATCGGCACCGAACTCGTCGAGGAGGCCACGCCGGGTGCCGACCACGACCTGGACGCCGGCCACCCGGGCGAGGGGTAGCAGGACATCCCGGGCCACCAGCCGCGCCTGTTCGGGCGTACTCGCCTCGTCTAGAGCGTCCACGATCAAGTTGAACCTGGCGGGCCGGTCAGCAAGACGATCGCGGAGGCTGGACACGAGGTCGACAGGTGCGGCGGGAAGGCCTACTCCGGCGGCCCTGGCAATCTCGCCGGCCACCTCCCATGCGTTCTTGCCCTTGGCGTGCACGGCGCAGGCCACCGAGCCGGGCGTGGCACGCACCGCCTGGTCATCCACGGGAAGCCGGCCACGCAGAACCGGGTCGGCGGTCGTGACGATCCGGCCGAGCACCGCGGATTTTCCGGTCCCCGGAGAGCCCGTGACGACCAGCGGCCGGCCGGACGAGACGGGGTGATCCAATGAGCCGACCAGACGGTGCAGCGCGGCACTCCTTCCGCGGAAGCGGTAGCCGTTCTCGCCGGCGGCAGCCAGCCCTCGCGCTCGCGGCAGCCAATGCCGGCCGGCCTCGTCGTCCTTGACGAGCGTCCAGCCCCACGCCGCCAATGCCGCCTCGTCCGCGTCCGCCGGCTGCCAGGCCGCGTGCGCGCTGAGTTTCAGGCCGGACAGGCGATCGTCGGCGTATCGAAACGTGAGCGCCTGCGCGTCACCCCTCCTGTCGTGCGTCTCGATGATGCCGACCACGGCCTGGTAGTCGGACGACCACACTGCGGCGCCGCTGAATCCCTTGGCGACTCCGGCTTCGGATTCGACGGTGAGATGAACCTTGCCGTGTCCCTGGTCGTCGGTGACCTTGCCGTGCGCGGACGATCCGTCGGGGTTGGCATAGCCGAACGCCCACCACGGCCGGTCGAGGAGGTCCTTGCCGGCCAGGCAACGCAACGTGGCGGGGGTGACCACGGCCGGCACCGGTTCGACCAGCTCGAGCAGGGCGAGGTCGATGTTCTCGTCCGGGATCCCGTTGAGCAGGCATTGACGGACCCTCCGCCGATCCCGGTAGGCGACGTCGGCCTTCGGGAAGGACACCCACAAGTCGCGTGGGACCTCGTCGGGGCAGGCGACGTGAGCGCACGTCAGCACCAGGTTGGTGTCGATGACGATGCCGGAGCCGATAGGTGTGCCGGACCGCTCGCCGTCGAAAATCGCGACGGCCCAGGTGTCCGAGGGCGGCCGGAGCACCGCGTGCCTCAAGCGCCTGCCGTGGGATGCCACGTTAGGGTCACTTCGAAGTTCCCCTCGGTGGCAGCCCTGGCGACCAGCCAGTTGGCGGTACCGGTGACCTTGACGCCGAACTTGACCTCGACGCCGTCCGGTGACAGCGCCCGCGCCTGATCGAGGATCTCCCGAGCGGCCTCGATCGCCGGCGCTGCCGCGTCCCGGACCTTGCCGAGCACACTGCCGGAACCGGCCGGGACGAACCCGTCCATCGGGTCGATCTCGAACTGAGCGACAGTGGTTCCATCCACGTCGTAGGACACGATCTCGGGCGACACGACCACTCCCCCATCGCTCTCACACCGAGCGACATGCTCCCTGGCGGCTTACGTAAATGGCAAGGACGGGGATTTCCACCTTCCTCGTACGGATGTTTGAGGCAATCGCATGAGCAGGTACATAAAAGATCAACTCTAATTCGTCCTGTCGGATATCGGCAGCCGCCGTAGACGACCTTGCGACGCCGGGGCCCAGGTCGGCAGAATCGGCGCGTAATCGGCACCCTGCCGTCGAATCCGAGATCAACGGCGCCCGCTGGCGCCCCGAGGAGCGCCCGGAAATGCCGGATAAAGAACTTACGTCGGTGCAGCGGTACGTCCTCCTCACCCTGATGATCAAAGCCGCTCCACTCGAGAATCCCATGGTCAGCAACAGCCTTAAAGCGGACAAGCGCGTCCAGCTAGAGCAATGGGGATACATCGAGGTGAATCGCGAGAAGCGCCCCTTCCTCCTCGAGCTGACCCAGAAGGGTCACGACCGGGCGATCGCGGAACTCGAGGGAGAACGGCCCGAGCGATCCGGCACGATCGGGCTGGCCCTCTATTCGGCATTGGAATTTCTGCGAAATCTCATGTCCAGAACCGGGACGAACGCGGAGGACCTTTTCCGGTTCCGGCTGAGCGGCCCGGTCCAGGCGATCGCCGAGCCCGACGCGGAAATCGAGGAGCGGATACGTAAGGCGTACTCCGCCGTGTCGGCGCGCCCCGGCGACTACGTGATGCTCGATGAGCTACGTAACGCTCTGCCCGACGTCGGCCGCAAGGACCTCGACGCCGCGCTGATCAAGCTCAACCTGGCCCGCGACGTCAGCTTGGTTCCCGAGTCCAATCAGAAGGTTCTGACCGACGGCCAGCGCACCGCCGCGGTGAGCATCGGCAACCAGTTCAAGCACCTCATCGCCATCGGCGTCTGACGGAGGCTGGCGCGATGGACGAAACGCAACGGCGTGCCCTGACGGCCCTCCGGCTGAGCTGGGCGCCGACTCCCGACGACGTCTGGCGCACCTCGTCCTACCACGTTGACGGCCTGCACCGGCACATTCTCGACCTCGTGATGGAGGGCGTCGACGACGCGGCACGTAATCTCGAAAGCCCGATGGGTATTGCTCTGCAAGGTCAACGCGGGACCGGCAAGACTCATCTGCTGGGCATCGTGCGGGAACGGGTCCAACTCACCGGCGGGTACTTCTTCCTGGTCGAGATCCTCGAGGCCAAAGCATTCTGGCGCAGCACCTCCATCGCGCTGCTCGACGGGTTCGCGCGCACTCGTCCCGATGGAGACACGCAGCTCGTTTTCTTCTTCAAGCAACTCGCCGATCTCCTCGAGGCGCCGAGACCGGTGCGTCGTGCGCTCATCGGCGAATACGACCTGACGCGGCCTGCACTGGACGCCTTCATCGACCTGCTCCGCAAACACGACCGGCGCATCGGCATGGAATGTCAGGACACCGCGCGAGCGCTCGCTCTGCAGATGTCGGATTCGTTGTCCGCCCAGGACATCGGGTACGGCTTCCTCTGCTCGAACGACGAGGAACAGCAGGGTGACCGCACCACGTGGGGCATGCGCCGCGGCAAGCGGTCCGCTCAGGAGATCGTCCGGGACATCTCACGGCTGCTCGCCCTCACCGGACCGACGATCATCGCGGTTGATCAGATCGACGTGCTCATCGCCCAGTCGGTGAAGTCCACCGCCGGCAACGACCGCACGAACTGGCAGACCTCGCTGTTGCTCGAACAGATAGCCGGCGGCCTCATGTCGCTGCGGGAGAGCACCCGGCGCACGCTTTCGGTGGTGGCGTGTCTCCCGAAGACTTGGCGCGACATCAAGGATCAGGTCACCGATACGGTCCAGGACCGCTTCCGGGAAGCCGTCCAGCTCAAGGAGATCCCGTCCCGAGACATCGGGGAGGCGCTCGTGGCGCGGCGATTCGCGACGCGGTTCGCCGAGATCCCCTTCGACCCGCCCTACCCCACCTGGCCGGTACGTCCCGCCGCCTTCGATGAAGTCGTCCAGTTCACGCCGCGCGAGCTCCTGCGAACCGTCGACCGGCACGTACGCGCATGCGTGGCCGACGACGACGTCCGAGATCTCGAGCATCTCCTCTACGCCCTCCCGGAATCGCCGCCCGCGCTACCCGCGGACACCACGGCTCCGGCAGAGTTCGCTGGGTTCGACGCTCGCTACGACGAGCTGCGGAAGCAGGCCGATCCCGCGACGGCCTTGGCTCAGGACACGGAGGACTCGGTCGTGCCGGGCCTGCTGCGGGCCGGCCTGACGGCTTGGATCGCGGAGCAGGGCGCAGCCGGGGAAATGTACGGGGTCGACCCGCAGTCCGGTGGCAAGCCGGCGCTACACGCGCGGCTTCGCCGGACCATCGACACCAACGACGAGGACGAAGAACACTGGTCGTTCCGGGCGGTCGCGGCCAAGCATCACATCTCAGCTCTGAACCGCATCAGGAACGCCACAACCGCGGCCGGGCTCACCGAGGGGGTGCCGAAGCGGCGACTGTTCCTGCTGCGTACCCCACCCTGGTCGCCAGGCACCCGGACGCAAGAGGTGATCAAGACGTTCCGCCAGGCCGGCGGGCAGACACTCGCGCTGCCGGAAGACGACGTAGTCCGGCTGACGGCGTTGCACGAGCTGATCGCCGAGTACGGCGAGGACGCCCTGCGTCCCTGGTTCGCGCGACGCAGACCGACCGTGGAGATCACCGTCCTGCGGGACACGTTGAGCGATCGTCGCGCCGAGGTCGCCGCAAGCACCGTCGACGACGAGGTCATCGCCATCGGCGCACCCGTGGACAGCGACGGGCGGGTCACCGTGGGACTGGAGGCTCTGCGCCGGCACACCGCGATCTTCGCCGGGTCCGGCTCAGGCAAAACGGTTCTGATCCGCCGACTCGTCGAGGAGTGCGCTCTGCACGGCGTGTCCGCCATCGTGCTGGACCCCAACAACGACCTGGCCCGCCTGGGCGACCCCCATCCCACGCCACCGGCCTCCTGGTGGCCCGGCGACGCCGAGCGCGCCGCTGACTACCTCGCGAATACCGACGTCATCATATGGACGCCGCGACGTCGCGGCGGCCGTCCGCTGAGTTTCCGGCCATTGCCCGACTTCGCCGAGATCGTGGACGATCCTGATGCGTTCGAGGCAGGCATCGAGGTGGCGGTAGCCGCCCTCGCACCCCATGCACGTGCGGACGCAAACACCGACAAGGCGCGGCTCAGCCAGTCAGTTCTCCGTCAGGCCCTGATCCACTACGCACGGCGGGGCGGCGGTGACCTCGCGGGTCTGGTCGCCTTGCTCGGCGAACTACCGGAGGGTGTCAGTGACCTGGACGAAGATGGCATAAAGCTGGCCGCGAAGATGTCTCAGCTCCTCAAGGCGGCAATCATCAACGATCCGCTCTTCGGTGGTGAGGGAGCGCTGTCCGATCCGGGTGAGCTGCTCACTCCCCCGCCGGGCAAGCGAGCTCGAATCTCGGTGATCAGCTTCGTCGGTCTCCCGGACGACAAACAACGGCAGACCTTCGTCAATCAGCTACAAGTCGCCCTGTTCGCCTGGATCAAGCACAACCCGGCCAACGACCGGCCGCTCGGCGGTCTCTTCGTAATGGATGAGGCGCAGACGCTCGCCCCGTCCGGCGGCATGACGCCCTGCACGCACAGCACATTGATGCTGGCCTCGCAGGCACGTAAATACGGCCTGGGACTGGTCTTCGCCACCCAGGCCCCGAAGGCTCTGCACAATCGGATTCCGGGCAACGCCGCCACGCAGTTGTTCGGCCTGCTGACCAGCATGACCCAGATAGACGCCGCCCAGGAGATCGCCCGGGTGAAAGGCAGTCCCATCCCGGACGTGGGCCGCCTCGATCGCGGCGAGTTCTATGCCGCGATCGAGGGTGCGGGTTTCGTCAAGATGCGAGCGCCGTTCTGCCTGAGTAACCACCCGCCGAGTCCGCTGACCGGCGACGAGGTCATTCAGCGCGCCGCGGCCCGCTAGCGGGTGACCTCTACGCCGGCGAAGGTGCGCTTGCCGCGCCGCAGGACCAGGAAGCGGCCGTGCAACAGCGCCGACGCCGGGGGCACGGCCTCGCCGTCGGTGATGCGCTCGTTGTTCAGGTACGCGCCGCCCTCGCTGATCGTGCGCCGGGCCTCGTTGGCGCTCGCCACCAGGCCGGCGTCCTTCAGCAACGCGCCCAACGGCGGCATCTCGCCCGCCACCGCGTGCAGGCCCGCCTCGGACAACGCCGCCAGCAGCGTGCCCTCGGAGAGGTCGGACAGCGAACCCCGGCCGAACAGCGCCTGGGACGCCGCCACCGCCTGGGACGCCTCCTCCTCGCCGTGGACCAGGGCGGTCAGCTCGTACGCCAAGGCGCGCTGGGCCAACCGCGCCTGCGGCCGCTCGGCGGTGTCCTTCTCCAGGGCCTCCAGCTCCTCGCGGGGCTTGAAGCTGAAGTACCGCAGGTAGTTGTTCACGTCGCGGTCGTCCGCGTTGATCCAGAACTGGTAGAAGGCGTACGGGGAGGTCATCGCCGGGTCGAGCCAGGTCGCGCCGCCCTCGCTCTTGCCGAACTTGGTGCCGTCCGCCTTCAGGACCAGGGGCGTGGTGAAGCCGTGCACGGGACCGGCGCCGCGACGGCGTACGAAATCGACGCCTGCCGTGATGTTTCCCCACTGGTCGGAGCCGCCGAATTGGAGCGCGCAGTCGTGGCGTACGTGCAATTGGTAGAAATCGTTGGCCTGCAGGAGCTGGTAGCTGAACTCGGTGAAGCTGATGCCGCTTTCCAGGCGGTTGCGCACGACGTCGCGGGCCAGCATCTTGTTGACCGGGAAATGCTTGCCGACGTCGCGCAGGAATTCGATGACCGAGGTCGGGCCGGTCCAGTCCAGGTTGTTGACCATCGTGGCCGCGTTGTCGCCCTCGTAGGTGACGAACGGTGACAGCTGCGCCCGGATGCGAGCCACCCAGCTCTCCACCACCTCGGGCGGGTTCAGGGTGCGCTCGCTGGACTCGCGCGGGTCGCCGATCTGGCCGGTGGCGCCGCCGACCAGCAGCAACGGGCGGTGGCCGGCGAGCTGGAGCCGGCGGGCGGTCATGACCTGCATGAGGTGACCGACGTGCAGCGAGGCAGCGGTGGGGTCGAAACCCACATAGAACGTCATCGCCGGGCCGTCCAGAGCGGCGCGCAACGACGACGCGTCGGTCGAATCCTGGATCAATCCACGCCACGTCAGGTCGTCTGTGAAAGTCACCGGGCAATTGTCCCGCACAAGGTATGTGCGGAGTCCACCGGGTTTAGCGATGCTGTACCCATGAGCCGCCTGGGTAGTGCCACCTCACCGATCGACATCTCGAAGAAGAAGGCCGTCGCCCGGCTGGCGGAGGCGCAGCAGCGTCTGCTCCGGCTGCGTCTGATTCTGGGCGGCCAGATCGGGGGTAAGAAGATCGGCCCGCCACTGTGTTGCGTCTTCGAGGGCTGGGACGCCTCCGGCAAGGGCGGGGCGATCAAACGCCTGGTCGCACCCCTGGACCCCCGGCACGTACGCGTGTCGCAGTTCGCCGCCCCGACCTATGACGAGAAACGGCACCATTTCCTGTGGCGTTTCTGGCCGAAGCTGCCCGGCTGGGGTGGTATGTCGGTGTTCGACCGCTCCTGGTACGGGCGTGTGCTGGTCGAACGGGTCGAGGGCTTCGCCACGAAGGAGCAGTGGCAACGGGCGTACGAGGAAATCGTGGAATTTGAACGCACGCTGTCGGCCGAGGGCATGATCATCGTCAAGTTCTGGATGCACGTGTCGCCGGAGGAGCAGCTGCGCCGGTTCGAGGACCGGGCGAACGACCCGCTGCGCACCTGGAAGCTGACCGACGAGGACTGGCGCAACCGGGAGAAGCGCGACAAATACGAGAAGGCGATCGGGGACATGCTCGAACGCTGCGATCCGGAGTTCGCGCCGTGGCACGTCATCCCCGGCGACAACAAGCATTACGCTCGTTTCGCCGTCGTCGAGGCGGTGTGCGACGCGGTCGAGGCCGAGCTCAAGAAGCTCGGCCACGACTTCTGACTAGAGCGCGGGTTTGTAGTCCGGCAGGCCGAGCGCCTCGCGGATGGCCTGCTGGACGTCGTCGACCGGTGGACGGGCGTCGATGTCGTGCACGAACTCCTTGCGCCCGAAGAGCTCGAGCACCGGCCGCGTCTTCTCGTTGTAGTCGCGCAGCCGGGCGTTCAGCGCCTCGGGCGTGTCGTCCTCGCGGCGCACCAGCTCGTGCCCGCAGATGTCGCAGCGGCCCTCCACCTCGGGACGGTCCGCGATGAGGTTGTAGTCCATGCCGCAGTTGGGGCAGAGCCGGCGGCTGAGCACCCGGCGGCGGACCTCGTCGTCGGAGAGCCCGAGGTGGATGACGCCGTCGATGTCGTAGCTCTCCATGAAGAACTCGGCCTGGCGCCCGTTGCGGGGGAAGCCGTCGATGACGAAGCCGAAGTTCCAGTCGTGCTCGTCGAGCCGGCGTCGCACCACCTGCTCGACCATGTCGTCGCCGACCAGCTCCCCCTCGCTCATCACGCGGCGGACCTGCGCGCCCATCTTGGTGTGTTGCTGGACGTTCCAGCGGAAGATGTCCCCGACGGCGATGTGGACGAGATCGAGGTCCCGGCACAGGATCTCGCTCTGGGTGCCCTTGCCGCTGCCCTGCACTCCCATGATCACGTACTTGCGCATGTGAGCCCTCTCAGTCGGCCGCGCCGATGCGCAGCGGGCCGGGCGCCGGACGCCCGGTCAGGGTGGTGGGATCGATGCTCCACGCCGCGGCCACCGAAAGCACGTCCTTCTCGCCGACCAGAACGGTGGTTTCCTCGTCGAACGTGCCCGGCAGGCCCGCCTCGCGTTCGGCCGGGTCGGGTTCGCCGTGCCACGAGGTGACCTCGCCGGTCTGCCCGACGTAGCCGAAGGTGCGGACCAGCTCGCCGGAGACGGCCCGCTGCCAGCGGTGCAGCTCGGTGACCCGGTGGGTGGCGAAGAACTGGACCTCGGTGCCGAGCGTGGCGGACAGGCCGATCACGTCGATGCCGGGGGTCAGCAGCCGCCGGCCGGTGGCCAGCACCCACTGCGTGTCGCGGGCACCGGGCAGCGGCGGCGTCACCGCGACCCGGTCGTCGGTCAGGTGTGCCAGATCTATGCCGTCGCGCCACGGCACCTCGCCGAGGTCGCGCAGGCCGAGGGCCGCGATCACGGCGCCCGGAACGCCTGCCGCGACGGCAAGCCAGGCCTGCTTGCCGCCGAAACCGACCATTACGTCCTTGTACATAGGCTCAACGCTAGCTTGACGGATTCACCGCCAGCCGTAGTTGTCCCGCAGTGTCATCGCGACGCGGTCGAAGCGCTTGCGGTCCAGGATGGCGCCCTCGCGGCGGATGCCGTCGTGGTCGACCTCGATCACCCGGTCCAGCCTTACCCAGCTCGGACGGTTCTCCCGATCCCAGGACCCCGGGCCCAGCCCCAGCCAATTCAGCTGGCCGTCGCGCTCGCTCTGCGAGGAGAGCATCAATCCCAGCACCGTACGCCCGGAGCGACCCACCACCAGCACCGGCCGGTCCTTGCCCTGGCTCGCGTCCTCCTCGTACGGAACCCAGGTCCACACGATCTCGCCCGGGTCGGCATCGCCGTCGAGGTTGGGCGAATACTCCAGGTGGCGCGGGCCGCGCCGGCGGGGCGGCGGCACCGGCCGCTGCAACGGTCGCGCGACGCGCGGGCCGGGCGGTCCGGACCGGACCCGGCGCATGAGGGTGTTGAGGATCGTCTTTGCCACGGCCTGACTCTAAGGGGCCGGTCAGTTGACGAAGTCCTGGGTCATCCACGTCACACCCTTGCCGTCGCGCACGATGCTCAGGCCGATCCGCTTGAAGCCCGTGTTCAGCAGGTTCTTGCGGTGGCCGTCGTTCGGCGGCTTCTCGGCGAGCATGCTGTCGGTGAGCCCGTTCGCGGCCTTGACGATGTCGGCGGTGCTCGATCCGCTAGAGCCGAAGCCGATGTTCTCGCCCGCGGACGACCACTTGACGCCCTCGGCGCTGAACCGGTCGCCCAGGTCCGCCTCGCCGGAGCACTGGTGGGACAGGCCGCAACCGCCGATCATCAGCTGGTTGTGCTTGGCGGACGCCTGGGAGAGCTGACTGTCCAGCGTGAGGGCGCCGAGGCCCTCGTCGGCGCGGGCCGCGTTGATGTGGGCCAGCACCTGGTCGACGACGGATCCGCTGGTCACCGGCGCCTTCTTGCGCTCGGTCGTGGTCTTGGTCGCCTTCGGGGTGGGCTTGGTCGTCTTCTTCTTCGGCGTCGTGCTCTGCTTCGGCGTCGGTGTCGTCTTCGCGGGCGGCGGCGTCGCGGCCACGTCGACGGTCGCCTCTTGCGTGGGCGGCGGCACCGCGACCAGCGGTTCGGTGGCCGCGGCGGGAACCGTTTCCTTCGCGTCGGCGTGGTTGTTCAGACCGACGACGGTGAAGCCGGAGCCGATCACCACCGCGGTGGCTCCCGCCACCATCGTGTACCGGAATCGGGCGGCAGACATCGACACGGGAAAGGTCACTTTCAGCAGACGCGTGGACAGCGCGTCCCACTATGCGGCGCCGACCGGCACCTATCCCGGTTGCTAATGATCGCTTAAGGTTCGGCACACCGAGATCTAAAAGACGATGATCCTCTTAGGATGTTGCGATGACCGACCGCTTCGACACGGGTGTCGCCCACCCGGCCCGCCGGTACAACTATTGGCTGGGCGGCAAGGACAACTTCGCCGCCGACCGGGAGTCCGGTGACCTGCTCGCGAAGTCGTACCCGGCGGCACGCATCGCGGCCCGCGCCAACCGGGCCTTCCTCGGCCGGGCCGTGCGCTACGTGGCCGCCGACGCCGGCATCCGGCAGTTCCTCGACGTCGGCACCGGGCTGCCGACCGCGAACAACACGCACCAGGTCGCGCAGCTTGTCGCGCCGGACGCGCGGATCGTCTACGTGGACAACGACCCGATGGTGATGGCGCACGCGCGGGCCCTGCTCACGAGCACGCCGGAGGGTGAGACCCGGTACATCGAGGACGATCTGCGTAACCCGGACAAGATTCTCGGCGAGGCGGCCGAGGTGCTGGACTTGTCCCGGCCGGTCGGGCTGATCCTGGTCGCGGTCGTGCACTTCCTGGCCGACCACGCGGAGGCGAACCGGGTCGTCGGCACCCTGCTGGACGCCCTGGCGCCGGGCAGCCATCTGGTGATGTCGTACGCGACGACCGACTTCCTGACCCCGGAGCTGAAGGCCAACTGGGACGAGTCGCTACGCACCGGCCGCTCGGACGTGCACCCGCGGAGCCGGGCCGAGTTCGACGAGTTCCTCACCGGTCTCGAGGTGATCGAGCCGGGTGTGGTGCCGGTCGGCGACTGGCGGCCGGACCCGGACGGCGACGAACACCCCAGCCCGGTCGAGGCGTCGATCTTTGGCGTGGTGGCTCGCAAGGTGATTCGCTAGCCCGATGACGTACGCCTGGCTCGACCTGCCCGCCGAAGCCGTGGACCAGGCCGCGCGGGCGTTGCTCGGCTGGCGGCTCACGGCCAACGGGGTGACCGTGCGGGTGAGCGAGGTGGAGGCGTACAGCGGCCTGGGTGAGGATCCGGCCAGTCACGCCCATCGTGGGGTGACCGGCCGCAACGCGGTGATGTTCGGGCCGGCCGGACGGCTGTACGTGTACCAGATCTACGGGATGCACTTCTGCGCGAACATCGTCTGCGGCGAGGAGGGCCGGGCGGCGGCCGTGCTGCTGCGCGCCGGGGAGGTCGTCGACGGGCTTCCGCTGGCCCGCGCGCGTCGCCCGGCCGCGCGCCACGACCGTGATCTGGCCGCCGGGCCGGCCAAGTTGATGCAGGTCCTGGCCGTGGACCGCAGTGGCAACGACACATCGGTGATCGACGGGACCGGTCCGGTGACGGTGTCGCCCCCGGTCTCGCCGCCGGGGCCGATCTCGGCCGGGCCGCGGGTGGGCGTGACCTCGGCGCTCGACGTGCCGTGGCGGTTCTGGCTCACCGGGGACAAAACGGTCAGCGGGTACCGGCGGCATACCGGGAAAACCGCCGCGAAGCCTCGCCCCGGCCGCTAGCGTCCGAGGCGATGATCTCGCAACGGTGGATGGTCGTGTGCGGGGCACTGTGCTCCGCAGGGATGCTGTGGTCGGCCGCGCTGATCACGGGGCTGACCATGGGCGTACGGCTGGCGCCGGCCCCGATCGCGGTGGGGCTCGCCGCCGCCCTCACCGTTCCCGGGGTGATCGCCGGGGTGATCGGGAACCGCTGGTACTACCGGACGACGCGGCCGCGCAGCCCCTGGAGCCTGACCTCGTGGGTGCCGCCGCACGTGCCGCACTGGGCGAGCATGCTGGCCGGCGTCCTGTTCTTCGGCTTCTGGCTGGCCGTGGTGGTGGCGTTCGCGGGGCTGGACGGGGACACGTCGCTGCGGGACGGGCAGTACGTGCTGACCGAGAACGGGCGTACGACGGTGGTGACCGCGGCGGATTACGCCCGGCAGGTGGATCTTGAGCAGCAGATCTCGCTGGGGGTGCTGGGTGCGTTGGCGGTCGGCGGCGCGTTCATGACCGGGGCCGTGCTGACGCACCACGCGGCGCCGCAGCCGACGACGACGCAATCGGCGGGGTCGCCGCTCGCCTAAGGTGTCGGTCATGGCGGTCGACTACGGCGCTCTGCTGGTCTCGCAACTGTCCTTCTATTGGGATGTGCATCTGTGGCCGCGCCTGGCCGGGCTCACCGACGAGGAGTATTTCTGGGAGCCGGCCGTGGGGTGCTGGTCGCTGCGGCCCGATGGGGACGGTGGCTGGACGCTCGACGGGTACGGGGTGCGGCCGCCTTCACCGCCGCCGGTGACCACGCTGGCCTGGCGGATCGTGCACGTGGCGACGGCGATGAGTACGCGGACCAGTACGTTCTTCGGGTCTTTTGACGACAATTCCGACATGTACGATATAAGGCATTGGCCGCCGGAGTTGCCGGGGTCGGCAGCTGCCGGGCTGCGGTTCCTCTCGGACGAATACCGCAAATGGCACGACGCCATCGCGGAGCTGGACGCGGAGGCGCTGGAACGGCCGCTGGGTGCACGGGGGTCCTCCTTCGCCAAGGACCCGATGGCGGCGCTGATCGTGCACATCAACCGCGAGGTCATGCATCACGGCGGCGAGATCTGCCTGCTGCGGGATCTCTACCGGGCCGGGGTGCGTTGACTCAGACGGTCTCCAGCGGGGCGCCCTCGTCTTCGTCGTCGGCGGCGATGGAGAGGCTCAGGTCCCGCCACCGGGCATCACTCTCGGCCTGCGCCGCGGCCACCGCCGCCGCGTACCGCACGGCGTCGGTGCCGAGCAGCAGCCGCAACGGCGGCTCCGGCATGCCCGCCACCTGCAGGATCGCCTGGGCTGCCTTGGCCGGGTCGCCCGGCTCGCGGCCGTGGTACTCCCCGAGCAGTGTCGCGTTCATCCCGGCTGTCGCCGCGTACTCGGGACGGATGTAGCCCACGCGGCGCGAGACTCCGTTGTAGTCGGTGCGCAGGCCACCGGGCTCGACGACGGTGACCTTGATGCCGAGCGGCGCCACCTCGTTCGCGAGAGCGCCGGACAATCCCTCGACGGCCCATTTCACGGCCTGATGGACGCCGAATCCGGGAGCGCCGGTCCGCCCGCCGATCGACGCGATCTGAATGAACCGGCCGGAACCTTGGCGGCGGAAAATCGGCACCGCCGCACGCGTGACGCTGAGCGTGCCGTACAGATGGGTGGCGACCTGGCTGTGGAAATCGTCGTCGGTCACGTCCTCGATCGGCGCGATGCTGCCGTAGCCGGCATTGTTCACGACGACGTCGAGGTGCCCGAAACGCGTCAGCGTCGCAGCCAGGGGGCCGGCGGCGGCGCCCGGTACGGAAACGTCGAGCTGAGCGGTCGCCAGGCGCGCCCCGAACCGCGCCTGAAGATCGCTGAGCCGTTCCGGCTGCCGAGCCGTCGCCATGACGAAGTCGCCGGCGGACAACGCGGCCCGGGTGATCTCCCGGCCCAGGCCCCGGGACGCGCCGGTGACGAACCAAACCCGTTCCATGTCTTTCTCCTTTGTTCGGACTGACCAGTCAGTCATAACACCGGAGAAAGGTCTTTAAGGAAGCATTGCTGTCGATATCCCATGGATAACCGGGGTTCGGCGAGAATTCACGTCTCCTATCTCACATCGCGCGGTGGCTAAACTTTGCGGATGGCCCGCAGTGTCGAACAGACCAAGGAACGCATCGTCGACGCCGCGACCGTCGAATTCTCCGAGCACGGCATCGCCGGGGCGCGGGTGGACCGCATCGTCGCCCGGGCCGGCTGCGGCAAGGGTCTCGTCTACAACTACTTCGGCAACAAGGAGCAGCTGTTCGACGTGGTCTACGACCGCCTGGTGACGCAGGCCGTGGAAGCCGTCGAGTTCACCGCGGATGATCTTCCCGGCTATGCGGTGGGGCTGCACGAATACAACCGGCGCCATCCCCTGGTGAGCCGCTTGACGACGTGGTTCCAGCTGGAACGAGCCTCGCGGACGGCGCCGGCGGTGAGCGAGTCGGTCCGGCACAAGTCCACCGCGGTGGCGGCCGCGCAGGCCGACGGGAAGATCGATCCGGCGATACCGGCCGCGACGCTGATGGACATGATCGTGGCGATCGCCATGCTCGGTGACCCCGATCCGGACAGCGTGCGCCTCGCGGTCGGAAAGCTCGTGGCGGTCACGCCTTGACAGACGTACACTAGTCGCATGTAGGCTAGTCCCGCATAAACCGGCGACCCCGTCCGGGGTCTTTCACCCGCT
Source organism: Actinoplanes sp. TBRC 11911 (assembly GCF_012933445.1). Lineage (GTDB taxonomy): Bacteria > Actinomycetota > Actinomycetes > Mycobacteriales > Micromonosporaceae > Actinoplanes. Next base: position 88,150 of record NZ_JABBNC010000037.1, on the reverse strand, counting down.
GCCGGTTCTTGGAATGCGGGCTTATGTAGAACATGAGGTTCTACACTACTTTCATGGAGCGTATCGGCGTGCGCGAGCTGAACCAGAACACCAGCCAGGTGCTGGCGCGGGTCAGCGCCGGCGAGACCATCGAGATCACCGATCGGGGGCGCCCGATCGCCCGGCTCGTCCCGGTCGGCGACGACCGATCGGCGTTGTCCGCGCTGGTGGCGACGGGGCGGGCGGTCGCTCCCACGAGCACCGGGCCGATCCCCTTCCCGCCGGCACTCGGCGACGACGGCATCGACGTGTCCGCCACCCTCGCCGAGATGCGCGAGGAGGAGCGCTGGTGATCTATCTCGATTCCGCCGCCGTGGTCAAGCTGGTTCGCAAGGAGGTGCACAGCGACGACCTGGTGGCCTGGCTCAACCTGCACAAGGACGTGCCGCTCGTGTCGTCCGCGCTGGTCGAGGTCGAGGTCCCGCGGGCGTTGCGGCGGGCCGCCCCGCAGGCGTTGATCGGCGTGCCGACCGCGGTGGGCCGGCTCTTCCGCCTGGAGATCGACAGCACCGTCCGCGCGACGGCGGCCGCGTTCGCCGAGCCGACGTTGCGCAGCCTGGACGCGATCCACCTGGCCACGGCCCAGATCCTGACGAACGAGTCCGGGACGGCGCTGATCGCGTTCGTTTCGTACGACCGGCGGTTGCTCGACTCGGCTAGGGCGGCCGGTCTTCCTACGGCCAGCCCGGGGCAGGAGTAGGGCCTGTCGCGCCGGCTCGGGCGATCAGGATTGTGGTCGTTGTCCGGTGCTGCTGTGGTGCCGGGTTGCGGTGGGTCGCAGGTCGGCACGCGGCACAGGTTGGCGTCGATCGTGCGGTCGGCGTAGGTCGCCCGGTCGGCGTGGGTCGCCCAGTCACTGCACGACACCCGGCCAGCGCACGACACCCGATCACCGCACGACACCCGGTCGGCCCAGCACACCCGGTCGGCGTGGGTCGCCCAGTCACTGCACGACACCCGGCCAGCGCACGACACCCGATCACCGCACGACACCCGATCACCGCACGACACCCGGTCGGCCCAGCACACCGGGTCGGCGCAGTGGCCGGAACCGCCGTGCATCGCTTGTCTCCGCCCGGGACATATCCGAAATTTGCGATAAGCGGCGCAGTCGGCTGGCCCGTCGGGCTGCTGGGCTCGGCGGATGGCCTCGGCGATTCCAGAACGTGGGACCGGCGACCGCCTACTGAGACCTCCGACCACACCCTGGACGCGGCGTCCACGATGCGGAATTCCCGTCCATTATGGATGAACATATTGGTAGGAGATGCGGCTTTCGCCCGGCGGATTTTGCCGGTCGGACGCGAACCTTGGAGAGTTATGGCTCGTATGTGGGCGCAACTCTCCAAGGTTCACAAAAGTCCACGATGTGGCCGCAGCATCCACATGGTGGACTTCCGACCGCGAGGGGATCGGCGCGCGACCACGGCGATCAGCGCGGTTGCGGCGGTCCCGGCTGCGCATCAGGCCCGAAGCGAACCGGTATGCGCCAGTTCAACCGAACCATTCCTGGTTGTGCGGCAAGTCGACGGAACCGGCCCCGGCCGCACGCCAAGCCAACCAAACCAGCACCAGCCGCACGCCAAGCCAACCAAACCAGCACCAGCCGCACGCCAAGCCAACCAAACCAGCACCAGCCGCACGCCAAGCCAACCGAACCAGCACCAGCCGCACGCCAAGCCAACCGAACCAGGGCCGGCCGCAGACCAAGCTGACCGAACCAGCGCCGGCCGCACGGTAAGTCGGCAGGGCGGTCCAAGTTGCACATGAGGTCGGGTCGGCGGGGCGGGGGCGCGGCTCAACCGCGGCTCGCCGTGTCGCGACCCGTGCGGTGAGCCGAGGCGGTCGTCGCCGTCGCGAGGGTGTTGAAGCGGGTGGTCAGGAGAGCTCCGGGATCACGTGGCGGTCGCGCAGCGTGGCGAAGAGGTCTAAGAAGGAGCGGGTCGAGTCCTGGAAGTCGAGGAAGCCCAGCGCGCGGCTCTTCGACATGTCGGCGAACGCCTCGATCGGGCGGCCCAGGTCGGCATCGGTGTGCCACCACGAGGCGAGGTCGGTGGCGCGGTACGGGGTCAGGGCGTACTTGTCGGTCAGCATCGCCCAGGTCTCGTCGGCGTGGGCGAGCCGGGCGTCGAGCGGGTCGGCGTGACCCGAATAGGGTGCGGCGTCGGCCCCCAGCGCCTCGGCCAGCCGCGGCCACATCTGCCGCCAGCGGAACACGTCGCCGTTGGTGGTGTTGAAGGCCTGGTTCGCGGCGGCCGGCTCGGTGGCCGACCAGACCGCGTGCCGGCCCAGCAGGCGGGCGTCGGTGATGTCGACGATCCCGTTCCACTGCTGGGGGCTGCCCGGGAAGACGAACGCCTCGCCGCCCGCCCGGCAGATGCTGCCGTACACCGCGAGGGTGACGCCCATGTTCATCGCGTTGCCGAGCGCGTAGCCGATCATCGTGTGCGGGCGGTGCACCGACCAGGTGAAGCCCTGCTCCGCGGCCGCCCGGAACAGGATGTCCTCCTGCTCGTAGTAGAAGTTCTGAAACGGCAGGCGGTCCTGGCTTTCCCGGAAAGGCGTGTCGGCCGGTGCTTCCGCGTACGCCTCGAAGGGGCCCAGGTAGTGCTTGAGGCCGGTGATGAGCACGGCGTGACGCAGTGACGCGGTGTGCGCCAGCGCCCGTAGCGTGTTGTCGAGCATCGCGCCGTTGACCGCGCAGTTCGCCGCCTCGGTCGGCTGACGCGACCACGTGCTGAAGAACAGGTGGGTGATGCCGAGCCCGGCCGTCGCCGCCTCGACCGACGACTGGTCGAGGACGTCGGCGTAGACGTGCTCGACGCCGGGGATCTCGTAACGAGGCGTGCGGGACAGCCCGACGACTCGCCACCCGCCGGCGATCAGCGCTTCCGCGGTGTTGTAACCGGCGATCCCGGTGACGCCCACGACCAGTGCGGTGCGGTCCATGGTGCTTGATGATGACGTGTGACTGGACGCGCCGTCAACTGATGCTTTACGGTTCATCGGGCACGGCGTCGCACAACGCGAACGAGGGGATCACGTGACCGAGCTCAGTCCGTCCGCCACCAAGCCGCTGGTCACCCTGGGCATCCGCCTGAAGCGGGTCCGGGAGCGTTCCGGCCGGTCGCTGCGCGAGGTGGCGCGCGAGCTGGGGGTGTCCGCGTCGTTTCTCTCCCAGATGGAGCGGGGCAAGTCGCAGCCCTCGGTGGCGACGCTGTATTCGCTGTCCCAGCTTCTCAACGTGTCGATCGACGAGCTGTTCGCCGAGGACGACGGCGACGTGCCGGCGGTGCCCGCGCCGAAACCGGCGGCACCCGCGGCGGTGGTCAATCGGTCCCAGCTCGGCTCGCTGGCCGACGCCTGGCCGCACGCTCAGCAGCCGCCCACACTGTCGGTGACCCGGCCGGGCAAGCGCCACGTGCTCGAGATGGACAGCGGCGTGATCTGGGAGCGGCTGGTCGACAACACCGGGACGGGTCTCGACTTCATCGAGATCATCTATCCCCCGCACTCGAGTTCGACGAACGACCAGCGGATGCTTCAGCACTCCGGGTTCGAGTTCGGCTGGCTGATCGAGGGCGAGCTCGAGGTGACGGTCGGGTTCGAGGTGCTGACTCTGCGGGCCGGTGAGGCGATCGGGTTCGACTCGGCCGTGCCGCATCTGCTCGCAAACCGCACCGACACCGCGGTCCGCGGCATCTGGTGCGTCCGGCACGGCTACTGAGGAGAAGTAACGGTTGACATCGTCGTGATCGGGCGTTCAGTATCTGTGAACACCCCCGAGCGCTGGAGCAACCATGAAGGCTCTTCAGTTTGTCGGTGACAATCGCGCGGCCGTCAGCGAGCTGGACATCCCGGACATCGCCGACGACGAGGTGCTGCTGGCCAGCCGACGGATCGGCATCTGCCACAGCGACATCGAGCTGCTCGCCGGCCGCTACATCATCCCCTTCCGCTTCCCGGTCATCCCCGGCCACGAGTGGTCGGCCGAGGTGGTCCGCACCGGGCGGGCCGTGAAGCACCTCGGCGTGGGCGCCCGCGTGGTGGGCGAGTGCGTGATCGGCACGGACCATTTCGGGTTCAGCATCAGCGGCGCCGCGGCCGAGTTCTTCGTGGCGAAGGAAAGCTGGCTGCACGAGCTGCCGGACAACCTCTCCTGGACCCAGGGCGCGCTGGTCGAGCCGTTCAGCTGCGGTTACTACGCGACCGTCCGCGCCGACGACGTGGACGCCTCCGACACCGTGCTGGTGCTCGGGGCCGGGCCGATCGGCCTGGGCATCGTGGCCGCCGCGGCTGGCAAGGGCGCGCGCGTCCTGGTGGCCGAGCCGAGCAGACCTCGTGCGGCGCTGGCCATCGCGATCGGCGCCGACGCCACCCTCGACCCGGTCGATCCCGGCTTCCTCGAGGAGGTGGCCGCGCTGACCGGCGGGGCGGGCGCCTCGGTGGTGTTCGAGGCCAGCGGCCGTCCCGAGGCGATGGCGATCGCGCTGGAGGCGGCCGCGTTCCGGGCCCGTCTGGTCTACGTGGGCATCGACGTCGGCTCGTCGGCGCCGGCCAAGCTCGGGCTGTTCCAGTCCAAGGAGCTGCAGGCGCGCGGCATCATCGGCTCGCCCGGCGTGTGGCCACGCACGTTGCGGTTCCTGGCGCGCAGCGGGGTGGATCTCGCGCCGCTGGTCACCTCGACCTATCCGCTGGCCAAGGCGGATGATGCGGTGGCCGCCGTGCTCGGCGACAAATCCCAGGTCAAGGTTCATCTGACGTCGTCCGCGACGCTGTAGAGCGGAGGCTGGGATGCGCGCTGCCGTCCTGCACGCGCCGGGCGACCTGCGGATCGAGGAGTACGCCGAGCCGGCCGCCGGGCCGGGCACGGTGGTGCTCGCGGTCGCGTACAACGGGTTGTGCGGCACCGACGTCACCGAATACACCAAGGGGCCGATGATGGTCCCGCTGACCACCCGGCATCCGGGCAGCGGCCACCTCGGCCCGACGATCCTGGGCCACGAGTTCGTCGGCGAGGTGGTGGACGCCGGTCCCGGGGCCGAGCGGTGGCGCGGACGTCTGGTGGCCAGCGGAGCCGGCGTCTCCTGCGGCATCTGCCCGCGGTGCCTGCGCGGCCGCACCAACCTGTGCGAGCGCTACTACACGCTCGGCTTGAGCACGCATGGCGCGCTGGCCGACTACGTCGCCGTGCCGGCGGCCACGCTGCGCGAGATCCCGGACGGGTGTGCCGGTCTCGACGCCGCGCTCGCCCAGCCCCTGGCCGTCGGGCTGCACGCGGTCGACCGTTCCGGCGTCCGGCCGGGTGACACGGTGGTACTGCTCGGGGCCGGCGCGATCGGGTCGTTCATCCTGGCCGGGCTGGCCGGGCACGACGGCCGGGTGATCGCGGTGGACGTGGATTCCGGCCGGCTGGCCGCCGCCGAGCGGCTCGGCGCGACCGAGACCCTGCTGGTGGATCCGGCGAATTCCGAGGATCCCGTACGCGACCTCGTGCCCCGGGGAGCGGACGTGGTCATCGAGAGCTCCGGCGTGCCGGGGGCTGCCCAGCGCGCCGCCCACCTCGTCGCCATGGGCGGCACCGTCCTGCTGGTCGGGCTGGTGCAGGCGCCGCAGAGTCTCGCGCTGGCCGATCTCGTGCTGCGCGAGGTGACCGTCCGCACCACCGTCGCGCACGTGTGCGACAGCGACCTGCCCCGCGCCCTGGAGCTGCTGCGCGCCCGCCCGCTCGCGGACGAGCTGGTCGGGCGCGTCGTGCCGCTGGAACGGGTGGTGAGCGAGGCCCTGGACCCGCTGGCCGCCGGCACGGTGTCCGGCAAGGTGCTGGTGAGCCCGTTCAGTGTCACTGGACGGCCGCCACATCGGGTTTGAGCAGGCAAGCTCAGATTCTTCAGCCCGCAGGTGTCAACCTATTGTGAACAGCGGGGCCAGTTTGTAAAGTCAGGCGCAACGTTCGACCCGTCAGCCGCAGTGGATCGAGGGGGGTCACATGACCAGTTCTTCCGACGCCACGGCGAATTCCCGCCGCACGATCTCCCGCGGCCTGGTCACCGTCCTCATCGCACTGGTCGGCCTGGCCGTCCTGGGGTGGCTGACCGCGCCCAGCAGCATGAGCCACGGCGCGCTGCTCGGCATGCTGCCGTTCGCGTCGGTGCTCGCGATCGCGGCGCTCGGCCAGACGCTGGTGGTCATGCAGGGCGGGATCGACCTCTCGATCGCCGGCACCATCTCGCTGACCGTCGTGATCATCACGCACGAGGCGTACGGCGACAACGCCCGGGTGCTCCCGGCGGCGGCGCTCGCGCTGGCCGCCGCGATCGCGGCCGGGCTGCTCAACGGCATTCTGGTCGGGCGTTTCGGGCTCAACGCGATCGTGGCCACGCTGGGCACCAACGCGCTGCTCTACGCGGCCGTGCTGGGGGTCTCCGGCGGAACGCCGCGGGAGACCACGAGCCTGATGGCCCGGGTCGCCGGCGGGAGCACGCTCGGCATCCCGAACGCTGTCTACTTCGCGGTCCTGGCCACCGCCATCACCACGGTCGTCATCAAGAAGACGGTGGCCGGGCGCCGGTTCGAGGCGGTCGGCGCCAGCGCGCTCGCGGCGTGGGCGAGCGGGCTCAAGGTGGACCGTTTCCGCGGCGGCGCCTACGTCGGCGCGACACTGCTCTACTGGCTGGCCGGCTTCCTGCTGGCCGGGATCGTCAACAAACCCACGGCGTACGAGGGCGACAGCTACGTCCTCGCGTCGGTGGCCGCCGTCGTGCTCGGCGGCACCTCCCTGCTCGGCGGTCGCGGCAGTCTCGTGGCGAGTGCCCTGGCCGCGCTCTTCCTGACCCAACTTCAGCAGTACGTGCTGGCGCGTGGCGACACGTACGCGGTGCAGACGCTCGTGCAGGCCGCGGCCCTCACGGTCGGCGTCGCGCTTTACACCATCAACTGGAAGCGCCTCCGATCGCGACATCGGAGCAGGGCGCTCCCGGCGTCGGCCTAGCCCGCGCCACCCCCGCCGATCTTCACCGGCACCCCCGATCTGAGATCTCCACGTCGTCTGCAAGGAGGGCGCGTTCCCATGTCAAAGTTCTCGTCCGGTCTACGGCTCACGGCCGCCGCCGGTGCCCTGATACTGCTGGCCTCCGCGTGCAGCAACGCCAACTCCAACTCGGACTCGGTCGGGAGCGAGGGCAAACCGCTCGCCGGCGCCCCGCCGTGGTGCGGGACCAAGAAGATCAGCCTCGGCCTCACCGACGGGTTCGGCGGCAACAGCTGGCGCCTGGTCACCACCGCGTCGGCCAAGGCCGAGGCGGCCAAGTGCCCGAGCGTGACGAGTTTCAGCTACGCCGACGGCCAGGGCAACGTGCAGAAGGCCATCTCCGACATCCAGGGCATGGTCGCCAAGGGCGTCAACGCGCTGGTGGTCTTCCCCGACGCCAGCAGCGCGGTGCTGCCGGCGCTGCGCAGCGCGTACAAGGCCGGTGTGGTGACCGTGCCGTACCGCGTGGACCCGGGCGGCAAGGCCGGCACCGACTACACCGAGTGGATCGGCGCCGACTTCGCGAACGACGGCAAGAACTGGGCGAACTGGATCGTCAAGAACCTGCCCAACGGCGGCAACGTGCTCTTCCTGTCCGGCCCGGCCGGTAACAGCCAGGGCCTCACCGAGCTCAAGGCGATGCGCGAGGTCCTCGACCCGACCGGCAAGTACAAGTTCATCGGGCAGCAGCCGTTCGAGGTGACGAACTGGGATCCGTCGCTGACCCAGCAGGTGCTATCGGCCGCCATCGCCAAATACCCGAAGATCGACGTGGTCGTCTCCGACTTCGGGCCGTCGCTCGTCGGCGCGCTGCCCGAGTTCGGCAAGAGCGGGCGCTCGATCCCGGCGCTGGTCACCTCCGACGGCAACGTCCTGTCCTGCTTCTACCAGGACAACAAGGCCAAGAACCCGGACTTCAAGATGTTCACCGTGGCCACCGGCAACGACAATGCCCGGCTCGCCATGCAGTGGGCCATCGCCAAGGCGACCGGCGGCACCGCGCCGCAGGACACCGAGTTCAAGGCGCCACCGTTCGAGGACTCGGTGACCGGCCAGCCGCACCAGGTGACCTGTGACCGCGGCCTGCCCGGCGACGTCTATCTCTCCGCCGAGCTGCCCGGTCCCGCGCAGGCCGCGCTGTTCAAGAAGTAGGCCGTCCCTTCGTCAGCAAAGGACCGATGGTGAACGAGCAGACCACGGTGGCGGTGGTGCCGGCGACGATGACGCTCACCGGCATCACCAAGAACTACGACGGGGTGGCGGCGCTGACCGGCGTCGACCTGACCATCCGGCCCGGTGAGGTGCACGCGTTGCTCGGCGAGAACGGCGCCGGCAAGTCCACGCTGATGGGCGTGGCGGCCGGCGCCGTGACGCCGGACGCCGGTTCGATAGCGGTCGGCGAGAACACCTACGACCACCTCACCCCGGCGCAGGCCCGCGCGCTGGGGATCGCGATCGTGCACCAGCACCCCGCGGTGATGCCGGACATGACGGTCGGCGAGAACATCCGGGTCGCCGTCCCGGCCGCCGTGCTGCGCCGCGACGGCGACGTCGAGAAGACGATGCGGGCCATGCTGGCCGACGTCGGGTGCGCCGCCCACCTGCAGGACCGGGTGGAGTCACTCAGCATCGCCCAGAAACACCTGCTCGAGCTGGCCAAGGCCCTGGTGGTCGAGCCGTCCCTGCTGATCCTGGACGAGCCGACCGCGCCGCTCGGTCCCGAGTCGGTCAATCTGCTGTTCGACCGGGTCCGGGCGGTGGCGGCCGGCGGGACGGCGGTCGTCTACATCACGCACCGGCTGGCCGAGGTCCGGGCGCTCGCCAACCGGGTCACCGTGCTCCGCGACGGCACGGTGCGCGGCGGCGGCGAGACCGCCGACATCTCCGACGACGAGCTGCTCGCCCTGATCGTCGGCCGCAAGCTCGACTCCACGTTCCCGCCGAAGGTCACCACCGACGACAAGGACGAGCCGGCGATCGTCGTCGAGGGGCTGTCCGGCCGCGGTTTCCACGACGTCTCGTTCACCGCCCGGCGCGGCGAGATCATCGGCATCTCCGGGATCGCCGGCAACGGGCAGAGCGCGCTGTTGCGGGCGCTGGCCGGGCTCGAGCCGTTCTCCGGGACGGTCGGGATCGGGCCGGAGGCGTACGGGTCGAAGCGGTTACGGCATCGATGCGGCTATCTGCCGGCCGACCGGCATCGCGAGGGCCTGATGATGTCGCTCTCGGTCCGGGAGAACGCGGCGCTGTCCGCGCTGCGGCTGTTCACCCGCGGGCCGCTGCTCAGCTCGCGGGACGAGGCCGAAGCGGTGGCCGGCCAGTTGCGGTCGCTGGCCGTGAAGACGCCGTCGCAGCAGACCATGATCTCCGCGTTGTCCGGCGGCAACCAGCAGAAGGTCGTGCTGGCCCGCGCGCTGCTGTCGGCGCCCGCGATCCTGGTCGCCGACGATCCCACGCAGGGCGTCGACGTGGGTGCCCGCTCGGAGATCTACCGCATCCTGCGGGAGATCGCGGCCGAGGGCGTCCCGGTGGTCATCGCCTCGTCCGACGCGAAAGAGCTGGAAGGGCTCTGCGACCGGGTGGTCGTGATGTCGCGCGGCGCGGTGGTGCAGACCGTCGAGGGCGACGCGATCACCGAGGAGGCGCTGATCCACGCCGCGGTGCGGGCCACCGGGCACCGTCGCGAGGAGGCCGCGGCCGGGCACGGTTCCACGCGGCTGCGCCGGTTCCTGCTCGGCGACTACGCACCGGTCATCATCCTGGCGCTGGTGATGCTCGGTCTCGGCGCGTACGTCTACGCCACCAACGACCGCTATCTGTCCGCGTTCAACATCACGTCTGTGATGACGTCCTGCGCCGCACTCGGCTTCATCGCGCTCGGCCAGACGGTCGCGTTGCTGGTCGGCGGCATCGACCTGTCCGTCGGACCACTGGCCGGCTTCATGGTCGTGGTCGGGTCGTTCTTCCTCAACGACGGCCGATCGGCGGCGGCCGCGGTTGTCGGGCTGCTGCTGATGCTCCTGACCGGGGCGGGCACCGGCGCCGTGAACGGCACGCTCATCCGGTACGCCAAATTCACCCCGGTCGCCGCCACGCTGGCCACGTACATCGCCTTGCAGGGCCTGAGTTTCCTGCTGCGCGACTCCCCCGGCGGCAACATCGGCAGCGGCGTCACCGGCGTCGTCACCACGCAGGTCGGACCGGTGCCGCTGAGCTTCGTGGTGATGGTGCTGGTGGCGGTCGCGCTCGAGTTCGGGCTGCGCCGCAGTCGTGTCGGGCTGCGGGTGCGCGCTGTCGGATCGAGCGAGGAGTCGGCACGCCGGGTCGCCGTCAAGGTCACGGGAACGGTGATCGGGGCGTACATGGCCTGTTCCGCCCTGGTCTTCCTCGGCGCGATCGTGCTGCTCGCCCAGCTCGGCATCGGCGATCCGGCGCAGGGCGTGGGGTACACGCTGAGCAGCATCACCGCGGTCATCCTGGGCGGCACCAGCCTCCTCGGCGGGCGCGGCACCTTCATCGGCACGCTGCTCGGCGCCGGCCTGATCGTCCAGGTACTCAACGCGACGGTGTTCCTCGACCTGACCCAGACGTGGCAGTACTTCTTCCAGGGCGCCCTGGTCGTGGTCGCCGCCGTCGTCTACAGCCGCGTCCGTGGCGCCGGCCGATCGCCGCTCTGACCCCCGAAACCGTCTCGAAAGGCTGAGGACCGTGCTGGCAGCTCGCTTCCACGACAAGGGCGACATCCGCCTGGAGACCGCCGACATCCCCGCGCCCAAGTCGCCCGACGAGGTGCTGGTCGAGGTGGCCTGGTGCGGCATCTGCGGCACCGACCTCCACGAATACCTGGTCGGGCCGATCGTCACGTCGGTGACCCCGCACCCGCTCACCGGGGTGACGCTGCCGCAGACGCTGGGCCACGAGTTCTCGGCCCGGGTCGTCGAGGCGGGACCGGAGGTGACCGGGGTGGCGGCCGGCGACCGGGTCGCGGTGATGCCGGCGATCGTCTGCGGGCGGTGCGCCTACTGCCGGCGCGGGCTCGGGCATCTGTGCGTGCGGTTCGCGTGCACCGGTCTCAGCGCCGAGACCGGCGGGCTCGCCCAGTACGCGGTGCTCAAGGACTACCAGGTCGCGAAGCTGCCGGACGCGGTCTCGGACGTCGAGGGTGCGGTTGTCGAGCCTGCCAGCGTGGCCGCGTACGGCGTCGACCGCGCCGGTGTGCACGGCGGAGACGTCGTGCTGGTGACCGGTGCCGGCCCGATCGGGGTGCTCTCCGCGCTGTACGCCAACGCGGTCGGGGCGGCCACCGTCGTCATCGCCGAGCCCAACCCCAACCGCGCCGCGCTGGCCCGCGACCTCGACGTCGGGCCGGTGCTCGACCCGACCGGCGCGGGCTTCGACGACGCGATCGCCGAGCTGACCGACGGGCTCGGCGTCGACGTCGTGGCCGAATGCTCCGGCTCGACGCCCGGTCTGGCCACCGCGCTGACCAGCGTGCGCAGCCGCGGCTCGATCGTGCAGACCGGGCTGCACACCCGGCCCGCCACCCTCGACGCGATGACGCTGTCGGCGAAGGACGTCACGCTGGTCGGCAGCTGGTGCTATCTGATCACCGACTGGCCGCGGATCATCCGGCTGATCGCATCCGGCAAGTACCCCGTGGCGCGGGCGGTCACCGCCCGTATCGCGCTGCCGGACGTCGTCACCAAAGGCTTCGACGTGCTCGTCGACCCGCGCGGCGACCAGCTGAAGGTCCTCGCCTCACCGACCCTGAACGCCTGAGGAGGCGTACCCGCATGGAGCTCACCGCCATCCACCACGCCGGCCTGGTCGTCACCGACCTCGATCGATCAATCTACTTCTATCACGACATTCTCGGCCTGCCGTTCGCCAACGAGCCCACGCCGTGGTTCGACGGGCCGGCGCTGGCCCGGGGTGTCGGCGTGCCGGACGCCAAGCTGCGCCAGGTGAGTCTGTGGGTCGGCGCGCATTCCACGATGGAGCTCATCGAGTACGCCAACCGCCCGGCGACGAGCACGGCGCCGATTCCCAACCACCACCTCGGCGCCGCCCACATCTGCTTCAAGGTGCCCGACATCCACGAGGCGAAGGCCGAGCTCGAGAAGAACGGCGTGACGTTCTACTCGGACGTCAACGTGGTCGACGACGGCCCGCTGGCCGGCTGGCGCTGGTGCTACTTCAGCGATCCGGACGGGCTCACCCTCGAACTCGTCGAGATCGCCTACTACCGCAAGGACGAACGCGAGGCCAACGCCGCGGAATACCTGCGCACGCGCCCCGCTCTCAGCCTGTTCACCGAGGAGTGACGACCATGGCAATCGCGACCTTCGGGACGACCGGGGTGGACTGGGAGAACCGGCTCGACATCGGCCGGCTGCGGCACGAGCGGGTCCGCAAGCTCAAGGCTGAGCTGGACCGGTCCGACCTGGGCGCGCTGCTGACCTTCGACTTCCACAACATCCGGTACATGACGTCGGCGCACATCGGCACCTGGGCAATGGACAAGCTGATCCGCTTCGCGCTGCTGCCGCGCGGCGGCGACCCGGTGCTGTGGGACTTCGGCTCGGCGGCACGCCACCACCAGCTCTACAGTCCGTGGCTGGACGAGCCGCACGCGGCGGCCGGGCGCGGTGAGCACTACGGATCGCGGGCCGGCATCTCCACGCTGCGCGGCGCCATCTCCCCCGGCGCGGGCCGCGCCGAGGACGTGGCGGCCAAGGTGGCCCGGGTGATGGCCGACTTCGGTCTCAGCGGGCAGCCGATCGGGGTCGACATCATCGAGCCCCCGGTGCTGGAAGCGTTGCAGCGCCTCGGTTTCCCGGTGGTCGACGGCCAGCAGCAGTTCCTGCAGGCGCGGCGGGTCAAGACGGCCGACGAGATCGGCCTGCTCACCCAGGCCGCGTCCATGGTGGACACCGCCTACGAGGAGCTGTATACGTTCCTGCGACCCGGGGTCCGCGAGAACGAGTGCGTGGGGCTGGTCAGCAAGACACTGTTCGACCTCGGCTCGGAACACGTCGAAGGGGTCAACGCGATCTCCGGCGAACGCTGCTCGCCGCATCCGCACATGTTCTCGGACCGCCTGATCCGCCCGGGCGACCCGGCGTTCTTCGACATCCTGCACAGCTACCAGGGCTACCGCACCTGCTACTACCGCACTTTCGCGGTGGGCAGCGCGTCGCCCGGCATGCGCGGCGCGTACAAGATCTGCCGGGAGCTCATCGACAACGCGATCAGCCTGGTCAAGCCCGGGGCGACGACGGCCGACATCGTCGCGGTGTGGCCCGACGCGACCGACTTCGGGTTCGCCGACGAGGAGGCGGCGTTTGGCCTGCAGTACGGCCACGGCGTCGGGCTGAGCATCTGGGAACGCCCGATCTTCAGCCGGCTCACGTCGATCGACAACCCGGAGACGTTGGAGCCCGGGCAGGTGTTCGCGCTGGAGACGTACTGGCCGGCGGCGGACGGCTGGGGCGCGGCCCGCATCGAGGAGGAGATCCTGGTGACCGAGTCGGGCTGCGAGGTGCTCACGAAGTTCCCGGCGGAAGAGTTGCTGATCGCCGGGCAGCGCTATTACACCGCCGGGGGCGTGCTGCCTTCGGTGCGGGAGAGCCAGTCGCACCTCAACACGCGGCCGGCCGAGGGAGGCATGGCGTGAGCGGCCACCTCGGCTACTCCACGCTCGTGCATCCGGGCGACACGTGGGACGAGATGCGGGCGAGCCTCGAGACGTACGCGCCGGCGGTGAAGGAGCGGGTGTCGCCGACCGAGCCGTACGGGGTGTCGTTGCGCCTGTCCGGTGCGTCGGCGCGGACGCTCGCGGCCGACCCCGCCGAGCGCGCGCGGCTGCGCGACTGGCTGGACCGGCGGGACATGTATGTGTTCACCGTCAACGCGTTCCCGTACGGGCCGTTCAAAGGGCACCGCGTGATGGAGGACGTCTACGAACCGGACTGGTCGAGCGAGACGCGTGTGGCGTACACGAATCAGGTCGCCGATGTGCTTGCCGACATCACCCCGTCGTCGATCTCGCCGTCGATCCAGAGCGCGCCGCTGGCGTTCCGCGCCAATGTGCACGGCGAGGACGACGTCGCGCGGATCACCGGCAACGTGCTGCGCACCGTGGCGCACCTCGCCGACCTCGAACGGCGGACCGGGCACCGGGTGAAGCTCGCGCTCGAACCGGAACCGTTCTGCCTGCTGGAGACCACCGCGGAGACCCTCGACTACTTCACGAACCACGTGTGGTCGGCCGAGGGCATCCGCACCCTGTGCGCGCTGACCGGGCTGCCCGCGAGCGAGGCTGCCGGGCTGGTACGCCGGCACCTCGGGGTCGTGTTCGACATCGGTCACCAGTCCGTCGAGTTCGAGGACATCGCGGGATCGCTGCGGTCGTTGCGCGACGCCGGCGTGCCCATCTTCAAGCTGCAGGCCGCCGCGGCGCTGCGCGTGCCGGAGGTGACCGAGGAGGTGGTGGCCGCGCTCGACGCGTTCACCGACACGATCTACCTCAGCCAGACCACCGAGTCGCGCGACGGCGAGCTGACCAAGATGCTCAACCTGAGCGACGCGATCGCCGCCTGGCGAAAGGATCCGGGCGGCGTGCGTGAGTGGCGCACCCACTTCCACGTGCCGATCTTCCTGGACGACCTGGGAGGGTTCGGCACGACGCGCGCCGGCATCGAGGACGCGCTGGCCCTGCACGCCGAGGTGCCGCTGTCCGACCACCTGGAGATCGAGACGTACACCTGGGACGTCCTGCCGGCCCATCTCAAGACCGGCGACATCACCGACTACGTCGTGCGGGAGTGGACCTGGCTGCGCAACCACCTGCCGCGTCAGCCGTAGATCAGTCGCAGAATGGCGTCGGTGAGGCCGTCGAGCAGTTCGTCGTCGGTGTAGGTGCCCGGGAGTGCGTAGAGCTCGGACAGCGTCATGACCCGCAGGCCGATGACCATCGAGGCGAGCTGCTCCGGGACGCCGCCGACGGTGCGGCCGGCGCGCGCATCGCGTCGGATGCGGTCGCACAGCGCCGAGCCGCTGCTGGTGATCAGCCGCTCCCGCACGCTCAAAATGTCCTGGCCCGGGTCGGGGGCGATGAACAGCTCACGTAACCAGCGGCCGTCGATGCGCCACCGGGCGAGCGATCGGGCCAGGCCCCGGCGCAGGGCGTCGCGGTTGGGCCCATCGGAGGCCAGCCACTCGGCCATCTCGTCGTCGGTCTCGCCGACCGCCTGGTCGCACAGAGCGGCGAGCAACGCCCGCTTGGACTCGAAGTAGAAGTAGAAGCTCGATCTGGTGATCCCGGCGGCGCCGGTGAGCTCGTCGATGGCGACCTCGCCGATCGGCTTCTCGCGGAACAAGGCGCGCGCCGCGTCGAGCAGGGCGCGCTCGCGCTGATCGCCCTTGGTGAGGCCCTGCCGCCGACTGGTGATGCTGCCTGCCATGACGCCGATTCTACGATAATCGACTGCCGTCGAGTGAAATCGACGTCACACGAATTTTATCGACACCGCGTTGAAAATAGTCGCCCCCGCGTCTACCTTCGAGTGGCTCGTTCAGCTCGAGGGGGAACCTGTGTCAAAACGCCTCGTCATACCGGTCGCGGCGTACGGCGTGCTTCTGGTCGCCGTCCTGCAGACCTTGGTCGTACCCGTCATCGGGGACATCCAGGCCGATCTTGGTGTCTCCGCCGCCGCCGCAAGCTGGGTGGTCACCGCGAACCTGCTGGGCGCCGCGGTCCTGACCCCGGTGCTCGGCCGGCTCGGCGATCTCCGGGGCCGGCGTCCCGTCATGATCGGAGTGATGATTCTCGTGATCATCGGCTCCATCCTTGCCGCCACCACCAGCAGCCTTTTCCTGCTCGTCCTCGCCCGCGTCCTGCAGGCGAGCAGTTTCGGGCTCTTCCCGCTGGGCATCGGCGTGCTGCGCGAAGAAGTGCCGCCGCACCGCCTGACCGGCGCCATGGCCGTGGTCAGCGGCATGCTCGCGGTCGGCTCGGGTCTCGGCCTGACCATCACCGGATTGCTCATGCGCGGCGACAGCCCGGACTATCACCAGCTCTTCTGGCTCTCCACCGGCCTCAGCGTCATCGCCCTGCTCGGACTCCTGACACTGCCACGGCGCGCCGCCGCCGCGACCGGACGCCTCGACTGGCTCGGCGCCGGCGTGCTCGGCCTCGGCCTGGTCCTGCTGGTCATGCCGCTGGAGCAGGGCAACGACTGGGGCTGGGGCTCAACCGCCGTCATCGGCAGCCTGATCGGCGCCGTCGTCGTGCTCGCGCTCTTCGTGCTCATGGAACGCCGCATCACCCAGCCCCTGGTCAGCACACGCATGCTCAGCCACCGGCCGATCGTGATCGCGCACGTGGCCGGACTGTCCACCGGCTTCGTCATGTTCGCCGTGTTCCTGGGCGTGTCCGCGCTGGTCCAGAGCCCGCCAGGCATTAGCGGCTACGGCTTCGGAGCGAGCGTCCTGGCCACGAGCGTGGTCTACCTGCTGCCCGCCACCGGCGGCGGCATCCTCACCGCACCGCTCGGCGGCATCCTGGTTTCCCGGTTCGGCTCCAAGGCCACCCTGGTGATCGCGACGCTGGTGTCGGCCGCGGGCTTCGTCCTGCTCGCCGCCGCGCACGCGACGACGTGGGAGGTGATCGTCGGCACGATCGCGGTCATGACCGGCGTGATGTTCAGTTACGCCGCGCTGCCCACCCTCGTCGTCCAGCATGTCGATCACGCCGAGACCGGCATCGCGAACAGCGTGAACTCTATTTTCCGCTCGGTGGGCATGAGCCTGGGCACGGCGTTCGTCGTCACCCTGCTGACCCGCAACGTGATCCCCGGCCTGAGTGTGCCGCTGCCGCAGGAGTCGCAGTTCCGGCTGATCTTCGTCGTCGGTGCCGCCGTCGCCGCCCTCACCGCCGGCATCGTGGCGTTCCTGATGCCCCGCAGCCGCTCGGCCAAGCTGACCCTGCCGCAGGTCGAGGAAGTGGAAGCACTCGCCGAGGCCGGTTTCGCAGTCCCGGACGACCTGGTCGCGCGGCCGAAAGCCGCGTAAAACCGGTCCGGCATCGCCGGCGCCGGCCCTACGTCCGGCTGGCGCCGGCGGCCGGGCCGGCCAGGCGCTGGGCGAACCACACCGGCACCACCGACAGCACGATCAGGACGGCGGCGACCACGTTCACCACCGGGGCCTGGTTCGGGCGGAACAGGTTGTTGAAAATCCAGATCGGCAGCGTCGTGATGCCCGGGCCCGCCGTGAAGGTCGTCACGATGATCTCGTCGAAGGACAGGGCGAACGCCAGCAGGCCGCCCGCCAGCAGCGCCGAGCGGATCATCGGGAACGTCACGAAGCGGAACGTCTGGCCGGGCGCGGCGCCGAGGTCGGCGGACGCCTCCTCCAACGACGTCCCGGTGCGCCGGAGCCGGGCCAGCACGTTGTTGTAGACCACGACGACGCAGAAGGTCGCATGCCCGACGATCACCGAGAACAACCCCTTGCCGAGGCCCAGCGGCTCGATCACCGAGCGCCACGCGCTGTCCAACGCGATCCCGGTGACGATGCCCGGCAACGCGATCGGCAGGATGATCAGCAACGACACCGTGTCGCGGCCGAAGAACTTGAAACGCTGCACGGCGAACGACACCATCGTGCCCAGCACCAGGGCGATCGCCGTGGCGCCGAGGCCGGCCTTCACCGACGTCCACAGTGCGTCGCGGGCGCCGCCGTTGTGCCAGGCCGCGGACCACCAGCGGGTGGTGAAATCGTGCGGCGGCCAGGCGAACGTGCGGTCGCCGTTGAACGAGTTGACCAGGATCAGCAGCAGCGGCACGTAGATGAAGAGCAGGCCCAGCGCCATGAACACGCGCAGGCCCCAGCGTGACCACGCGGACAGCGTCACAACTCCTCCAGGGCGCCCGAGCGACGGACCGCGACCAGGTAGATCACCATGATCAGGACGGGGATGACGGCCAGCGCGGCGGCGAACGGCAGGTTGTTGGCCGCGCCGATGTTGGCGTACACGAGGTTGCCGATCAGCTGGGTCTTGCCGCCGACGATCTGCACGGTGATGTAGTCACCGAGCGACAGGCTGAACGTGAAGATCGACCCGGCGAAGATCGACGGCACGAGGATCGGCAACACAATTGCCCTAAATGTCCGAGACCCTCGCGCGCCCAGATCGGCCGAGGCTTCCAGCAACGAGTCGGGCAGTCGCTCTAAACCGGCATAAATCGGCAAAATCATGTAAGGAAGCCATAGGTACGACAAGACAATGATGGTGGCGAACAACCCATAACCCGGCCCTCGCCCGGGACCCCCGAGGAGCCAATCGACCGGCCCGCCGTTGGCCAGCAACACCCGCCACGCGTACGCCTTGACCAGGTACGACGCCCACAGTGGAGTCAGGATGGCGATCACCAGCCAGTGCCGCGACCGGGGCGACGCCACTTTCGCCATGTACAACGCCATCGGCACCGCCAGCACGACGCAGATCACCGTCACCGCGGCCGCCACACCGACACTGCGCAGCGTCACGTTGCGGTACACGTCCTCGGTGAGGATGGTCCGGAAGTTCTGCAACGAGAACTCCCGCACCACCTCACCGGTGAACGTGTTGACCGCCCAGAACGCCGACACCAGCAGCACGGCGAGAGCGCCCAGGTAGGCGACGACCAGCCAGAGCAGTGGCGCGGACAGCAGGCCGGCGAGGCGTACGCCCGGATGCCGGTGAAGGAAAGAGCGCACCTTATCCCTTGATCGTCGTCCAGGCCTGGGTCCAGGCCGAGTAGTCCTTGCAGGTCACGTTCGTACGCCCGTCGAGGCACTGGGCGATCGGCGTGGTCCAGTACCAGACCTTCTGGTAGTACGCCTCGTCGTCCGCGTGGTACGTCGCGCAGAAGTTCTTGTCCGCGGTCTGCTGACAGGCCAGCTTGTTGGCCGGCGCCTCACCGAACCACTCCGCCACCGCCGCGTTCGACTTCGGGGAGATGATGTGGTTCATCCACATGTACGCGCAGTTCGGGTGCTTGGACTTCGACGAGATCATCCACGTGTCGGACCAGCCGGTCGCGCCCTCGTTCGGCAGGAACGCCTCGACCGGCGCCTTGTCGGCCTGTGCCAGGTTGGTGATGACCTGCCACGTGGTCCCGAGCACCGAGTTGCCGGCCTTGAACGCCTGCACCTCCTTGGTGTAGTCGGACCAGTACTCGCCGATCATCTTGTTCTGCGCGGTGAGCAGGTCGGTGGCCGCCTTGAACTGGGTGTCGTCCAGCGCGTACGGGTTCTTGATGCCCAGATCCGGCTGCGTCGTCATGAGATAGAGCGCCGCGTCCGCGATGTAGATCGGCGAGTCGTACGCGGTGATCTTGCCCTGGTACGGGGAGTTCGCGTCGAACACGGCGGCCCACGAGGTCGGCGCCGGCTTCACCACGTCGGTGCGGTACATCAGCAGGTTCGCGCCGCGGCCGTGCGGCACGCCGTAGGGCTGGCCGTCGACCGAGTTCCACTGCTTGTTCTTCAGCCCCTCGAAGACATCCTTGTAGTTCGGGATGAGATCGGTGTTCACCGGGGCGACGTCGCCGCCGTAGATGAGCCGCAGCGACGCGTCACCCGAGGCCGAGACCACGTCGTACTCGCCGGTCTTCATCAGCGACACCATCTCGTCCGAGGTGCCCGCGACCTTGGAGTTGACCTTGCAGCCGGTCTCCTTCTCGAAGTCCGACACCCAGTCGACCTTCGGATCGGTGGAGCCGTCCTCGACGTATCCGGCCCACGCGATGACGTTGACGGTGCCCTCGCCCGTGCCGAGCGTGGCCATCTTGTCGATCTTCGGGACGCTCAGGCCGCCTGGCCCGCTACCCGCCTCGTTGCCGGAATCGTTGCCGGAACATCCGGCCGCCAGAATGAGGACGCCCGCGGCCATGGCGGCCGCCAGCGCCTTTCCCTTATGCCGCATCAGCGTTCTCCTTTATCTCAACTACGTGCTCGTCCTGCCAAGACAGGCAGACCGATTGCCCGCGCAGCTCGCGCCGGTCGCGATCGACCACGACCATCCGCGCGCCCGCGTCCAGATCGACGACGTATCGCGTGACGGCACCGGCGTAGATCACCTCGGCCACCGTCCCGGGCACCCCGGACGTGCCCATGTGGACTTTCTCCGGGCGTACCGAAAAGGTGCCGTCACGGCCGATCAAAGCTTTCGCCGCCGCACCGCTGAGCAGGTTGGACGTGCCGACGAAGCTCGCCACGAACGCGGACGCCGGCCGTTCGTAGACCTCCTCGGGCGTACCCACCTGGTTGATCCGCCCTTGATCGAAGACCGCGACCCGGTCACTCATCGTCAGCGCCTCGGCCTGGTCGTGCGTCACGAAGACGAACGTGATGCCGACGTCGCGCTGGATCTCCTTGAGCTCGACCTGCATCTGCTCGCGCAACTTCGCGTCCAGCGCGCCCAGCGGCTCGTCGAGCAGCAGCACCCGGGGCCGGTTGACCAGCGCCCGCGCCAGGGCCACCCGCTGCCGCTGCCCGCCGGACATCGCGCTGGGCCGGCGTGTCTCGAAACCCTCCAGCCGCACCGATGCCAGCGCCCGCAACGCCCGCTCCCGGCGCTCGCGACGCGGCACCTTGCGCACCCGCAGCCCGTACTCGACGTTCTCCAGCACGCTCATGTGCGGAAACAGCGCGTAGTCCTGGAAGACCGTGTTGACGTCGCGCTCGAACGGCGGCAGCCGGGTGACGTCGCGGCCGCTCAGCGACACGGTCCCGGCGGTCGGCAGCTCGAAGCCGGCGATCATCCGCAGCACGGTGGTCTTGCCCGACCCGGACGGCCCGAGCATCGAGAAGAACTCGCCGTCCGCGATCTCCAGGTCGATCCCGGCCACGGCCTCGACCGAGCCGAAGCTCTTGCGCAACCCGGAAAGCCGAATCGCCGGCGTCTCGCTCATGGCATCACCATCACGTTCTTCTCGGCGGTCATTTCCCGTACGCCGGTGGGCCGCCGATCCGGCGGTGCGCAGGGGACGTCGTTGATCAGCACGGTGTCGAACCGGAGTTCGCGGGCCGCGCGCACCGCGGTCGCCAGCCCGGAGGTGAAGATCCCGGCGGCCGTCCCGCTCCCGGCCAGCGCGACCGCCTCGTCCAGGTCGGCGTACGGCGTCGCGGTGACCACCGGACCCCGCACGTCACCCGGCGGGCCCTCGATCACAGCGGGTGCGAGCAGGGACGGCCCGCGTCGCTTGCCCCCGGTCACCTCGGCGCCGTTGCGGCGGGCCGCGGCGATCTCCTCCTCCACCGCGTCCGCGTCGGCCGGCGAGATCAGCGGCCCCACCATCGTCGCCGCGTCCAGCGGGTCGCCGACCTGCAGCTCGCAGATGGCCTCGCAGAGCCGCTCGACGGACCGGTCGTAGACGGACCGATGCACCAGTACGCGGCCGGTGGCCCGGAACGCGCCCTTCTTGAGCGCCTCGATCACCCGGTCGAGCTCGGCGTCGGGTTCCAGAATGAGGGCCGCCTTCATGTCCGGATCGATCAGGACGCGCGCGTCCGGCGCCCGCTCCCGGATCTCGCGGCCCACCTCGGCGCCGCCCGCGAAGGCGATCAGCGCGGGCACCGGATGAGCGACGAGAGCGTGCCCGGCGTCGGCGCCCCGGCCGGTGACCACGGAGATCCAATCGGCCGGAAGCCCCGCCTCGACCAGCAGGTCGACGAACCGGATCGCGGACACCGGCGTCGCCTCGGCGGGTTTGAGGACCAGCGGGCACCCGGCCGCGATCGCCGGGGCCACCTGCCGGGCCACGAATTCGAGCGGGCCGTGGCTCGGGGTCAGGGCCGCCACCACGCCGATCGGGCGGTGCAGGACGAACCCGACCCCGGCGGTGTCGTCGATCGCGTCCGAGAACATCCGGCGGCACTCGACGGCGGCCGCTCTGGTGGCCTTCGCGGCCCGCGTCGTCTCCGCACGGGCGTACCGGATGGGGGTGCCCGACTCCCGGGCGATCGTGACCGCGAACTCCTCGGTCCGCTCGGTGAGCAGCACGGCGGCGGCCTCGAGGACCTCGGCGCGGCGCTGCCGGGGAAAGTCGGCCCGCGCCAGCGTCGCCGCGGCGGCCGCCACCGCCTCGGCGACGTGGGTGGCGGACAGTGCCGGCACCCGGGCGACGGCGCTGCCGTCGTACGGGCTGAGCACATCCGTCCACAGGTCGGCGCTCGCCGGTCGGCCCCCGATCCGGGGAGTGAGCTGCATCACGTGGCCTCCCGGTGTTGCCGTCACGGTAGATCGCTTCCTTGATCGAGGTAAATGGATGGATGCACAGTACTTACGCTGGTGCGTTGTGCCGCCGTACAGTCCGTGGATGACGCTGCGATTGGCCGACGTGCTCGCCGATCCGGATCTGAGCCTGCGCCTGGCCGACGGCGACCCGGCCGCGCTGCAGCAGCCGGTGCGCTGGTGCGCGGTCACCGAGCTGGCCGATCCGCGTCCGTTCCTCAGCGGCGGCGAGCTGGTGCTGACCACCGGGCTGAGCCAGACCTGCCCGTCCGCGCAGCGCGACTTCGTGTCCCGGGTCGCGTCCTCCGGCGTGGCCGGGCTCGGCTTCGGCACCGGGCTGAGCCACGCCCGCATCCCGCCGGAGACCCTCGACGAGGCCCGCGCTCGGCGCCTTCCGGTTCTGGAGATCCCGTACGAGACGCCGTTCATCGCGGTCGACCGTTTCGTCGCGGACCGGGTGCTGGAGGAGCAGTACGGCCGGTTCGCGGACCTGCTGGACGAGCACGACACGCTGGCCCGGGCGCTGCTGTCCGGGCAGGGGCTCGGTGCGCTGGTCACCGCCCTGCACCAGATCGTCGGGGCGCCGGCCATGGTGCTCTCGGTGTACGGACAGGTGCTCGCGACGGCACCGTCTCGGGCCGCGTGGCCGGTCGAGCAGATCCTGTTCGCCGCGCGGCATCGGTCACCCGCGGCGATCCCGGTGTGTGTGCCGGTGTGCGTGGAGGACGTCGTGGTGGCGTACCTCTGCTGCCGCCAGCCGCGCTCGTCGGCCGACGTCCTGCCGTACGCGGTGTCGCTGGTCGGTTTGGAGATGGCGCGGCGGCAGGCGGAGCTCGCCGGTCAGCGCCGGCTGGCCGGGCAGGTCCTGGAGGATCTGGTGCGCGGCACGATCGGCGCGCCCGAGGCCTCGCGGCGGCTGTCCCCGTTCGGGATCCGCGACGAGGACGAGCACGCGCTGCTGGTCGCGACGGTCGAGGCGGCCGACCTGCGCAAGCGCCTGGTGACGAGCCCGCCGCTGTCCGGCGCGACGACGGCGCTGCTGGAGGACTGCCTGATCGCGGTGCTGGAGCCGGGTCAGTCGGCGCGTGAGGCGGCCCGGTTGCTGGAGGCGTACCTGGCGCGGCTGGGCAGCGACGTGCGGGTCGGGGTGGGCGGCTGGTACGCCGGGATGACCGGGTTGCGGTGGAGCTATTACGAGGCGTACGAGGCGATGAGCCGCGGCCCGGGGGTGAACGACCGCGAGCAGATGAGCCTGTCGGGTCTGCTGCTGGCCAGCGACGACGTGCCGTTGCGCGACCTGGCCCGGGATCTGCTGCGTCCGCTCTGCGAGTTCGACGCCGCGCACGCGGGTTCGCTGGTGGCGACGCTACGGGCCTATCTGGACGCGGACGGCTCGGTGGCGGCGGTGGCGGACCGGTTGATCGTGCACCGCAACACGGTCCGCTATCGGGTCGAGCAGATCGAGAGGCTGACCGGGCGCTCCCTGAGCCGCACCGCCGACCGCGTCCAGCTGTGGCTGGCGGTGGCCGCCGCCCGCCTGGACGGATGACATCTTTAGTCGACCGTCTGCGCCGCGCCGCGCGATTGCAGGAGACGCCAGAGACGCGTCTGGTCCTGCTCGGTCAGCGCGCCGGTCGGGATGCCCAGCATCTTTCGCCAACCCTGGTGGACGATCATCTGGCCGCGCCGGCGTTGGACGCCCGTCACCGCGGACCATGGTGTCGTCACGGTCGAGAAGCCGGCGGTGATCGTGATGCCGGTTCGATCGACTCGGTAGGCCCGGGTCATGCCCCACCACGGTGATCGTGCTGATCGAGAACGGACCAGGGGCAAGGCTCGCCAGTGCGGAGATCCGTAAGTCCTAAGCCGAATCAGTGGCCGTAGGCGAATCAGTGGCCGTAGGTGATCAGCGATCTGATCGCCGTCCGTCCGCCAGTCCCCGCCGCCCGTCTCGCATATCCGACATTTCCCGAGATTTGTTGAATCGGCCCGGCCGCCGGACAGGCGGGCCCGGCGCGCGGCCGCGCGGTGCTTCCATTCCGTGAGACGGGCGACCGCCTGCTGAGACCCGCGCCCGCATCATGGACCCACCGTCCGCGATGTGAGACTAAAGTCCATTGTGGAGAATATTTTTGTCATGTAACGCGGCTTTCGCCCGGCGGATTGTTCCGGCCGAAGGTGAACCTTGGAGAGTTATGGCTCGTATGTGGGCGCAACTCTCCAAGGTTCACAAAAATCCATGATGTGACCGCGGTGTCCACATAGCGGGACCGCCCCGCCGCTAACGGATCACCGCAGCGCCTCAGCTCTGGCGCCGCCGGCACACCGCGACCAGGTCACTCACCGCCTACCACCACGGTTAGCACTTACTCGATAAGGTATGGCGTTGTAAGGCGTGACTGCGTGGAGCGGTCGCATGAGGCGGTCGAGGCTCGCGGCTCGGTGGCAGGTGAGAGTGAGCTGCGGTGGCGGGTGGCGCGGCGCGTGGTGGCTGACTGGCAGGCCGAGCACGGCGTCTTCGCGGCTGCGGAGCTCGCGGCGGCGAGGGCGGAGATGGACGGCGCCGATGCCGAGGCGTGGGCGAAGCGGGGCTAGAGGGGCTGGCCCTGGTGGACCCAGTCGATCAGGGCGGGGGTGGCCAAGGTGCGGACGCGGTCGCGGTAACGCTGCTGGTCGGGCTCGTCGAGCAGGGCGCGCCACTGGCCGCTCGTGCCGCTGCGGAAGAAGCGGGTGCGGTCCAGCCAGATGTCGCGCTCGGGGACCAAGTTGTCGATGTGGGTGCGCATCTCGCTGAAGGTCGCGGCCTTGATCAGGCCGGGCCACCGGGCGGCGGGGACCTGGATGCCCAGGCGGTCGGCCACCAGGCGCATCGTGCCGGGCAGGTCGTCGAGCATCTGCTGATAGTGCAGGAGCAGCACGTTCGGACGGTCGCGCACCTCCCACGCGGTGCTCAGGTGGTGCATCATCGACGCCAGGCCGGTTGCCTCGGGTGGGTTGTTCGCCCAGCGCCAGAAGCGTTCGCGCGGCAGCGCCGGCAGGGCGGGAAACGTGCCGCGGCCGGGCATCGCGGCCATGTTGAGGTTGGCCTGGTGGTTGATGTAGGAGACGCCGGCGTCCCGGGGGTCGCGCCCGACCGTGATGTAGGTGACCCGGTCGTCGTCGGGGAGGCCGTCCAGCGCGCTGTGGGTCTTCATGAAACGGCGGGTCTGCTGCGCCTCCAGGGCCTCCGCCATGTCGTCCTCGTCGCGGAGCAGGAAATCCGGCCAGATCGACAATTCGTCCAGCATCGCGGGCAATTCCGGGGACTGGAATATCAGCAGCGCGCAAATGGTCTGCATCCACGTCGTGCCGCATTTCTGCGGTGTCGAAATGATGATGTCGCCGGGGCGTAGCGCGACCGAATCCCAGCGGGCACTGTCCGCGAAGGTGGTGCGGTAACGGGCCGGCGGTTTTCGCATGGCCGCGAGGTTACGCCCGAATACCGGAAAACAATTGCTTGCGTACGCGATATTCAGGAGCGCGGGAGCCGGACGGTGACGGCGGTCCCGTTGGATTCGTCGGAGGCGAGCGTGATGGTGCCGTGATGGCGTTCCACCACGACCCGGCTCAGTGCCAGTCCGAGCCCGGCGCCCGGAATGCCGGTGTGCCGCGCGTTGCCGCCGCGATACAGGCGCCGGAACAGGCGTACCTGCTCGGCCGCGGGAATGCCGACGCCGGTGTCCGCGACGGTGAGTTCCGCCGCCGGCCCGTCCTCGGCGACCGTGACCATCACCGTCGAGTCCGGGTGGCTGAACTTGACCGCGTTGCCGAGCAGCGCGTCGGTCACCTGCCGCAGCCGCTCCCGATCGCCGGGCACGGTGAGCTTCCCGGGCATCGTGGCGTCCAGCTTGATGCCGCGCTCGGCCGCCGTCGCCGACACCGCGTCGATCGCGGCGCCCACCAGCTCGACGAGGTCGACCGAGGCGACCGCGAGCACGGCCTGCCCGGATTCCAGGCCGGCCAGGTCGAGCAGCCGTTCCACCAGGTCGCGCAGCCGCAGGTTGTTGCGCTGCACCACGTCGAGCAGGTCGCGGACCTCGCCGAGCGGGGTGTCGTCGGCGAACTCGGCCATCAGGTCCACGTACGCGCCGATCGAGGTCAGCGGGGTGCGCAGCTCGTGCCCGACCAGGGCGATGTACTCGTCGGTCGCGACCGCCAGGTGCATCGCCAGCACCTCGGCGCGGCGGTGTTCGAGGAACGCGCCGATCAGCCCGGCGATCCCGGTCAGCAGCAGCCCGAGCGCGGGGTCCGGCTCCTGACGGGCGTACGTGAAAAAGGTCAGCACGCCGACCACCTGGTGACCGCTGCGGACCGGCACCGCCCCGGCGGCCGCGAAGTCGAGATCGGCGGTGATCTTGGGGAGGACCGGGGAGTCGGGGGCGTGCACGTCCGGCACCCAGATCATCTCGCCGCGGTCCCAGCAGGTGCCGGCGAGGCCCTGGCCGCGGGTCATGCTCGCCGGGATGGGCAGGGGCCGTTCGTGCGCCGCGGTGTAGATGCCGGCCGGGCGCAGCAGGTCGGTGACCTCGTCGGCAAGCCAGAGCCGCAGGTGCGGCCAGCCCAGCGTGTGGCCGATCGCGTCGAGGATGCGGTCGGCGAGCTTGGGCGCGTGCGAGTCCTCGGCGAGCACCTTGAGCACGGCGGCCTTGCATTCCTGGTACTGGCGGCTGCGGTGCACGTTGGTGTTGTCGTGGAAGACCACCACGGCCCCGGTCACCGGGCCGTTCCCGGCGCGGATGGGCCGGGCGTTCGCGGCGTACCAGCGTTGCCGGCCCTCGCCGTCGTGCCCGAGCAGTTCGGCCTGGTTCACCTCCTCGCCGGCGAGCGCGCGGGCCAGCGGCATCTCGTCCGCCCGCATCGGCGTCCCGTCGTGGTGCTGCAGCCCGAACATGCCGGGCAGCACGTCCAGGTGGGCGCCCTCCTCGATGTAGTCGCGCAGCGCGCTGTTGACCACCACCAGGCGCCCGGACGCGTCGCAGGCGGCCACCCCGGAGTCGAGGCTGTTCAGCAGGGCTTCGATGAAGGCGCCGTCGGCCGGCACCGGCGGCGTGTCGAGCGCCTCCAGCTGGGCGCGCAAAGCCGCGGAGAGCTCGGGCACGCTGAACGGCTTGCCGATCACCGCGCGGGCGCCGGTCGCGGCCAGCCGTGGGTCGCCGGGCAGCAGGTACGCCGTGACCAGGACGACCGGGGTGCCGGAGAGGGCCGGGTCCTCCCGGACGGCGCGGCAGAGCTCGAAGCCGTCCAGGTGCGGCATGTCGATGTCGGCGACGACCAGGCGCGGCCGATGCTCCCGGACGGCGGCGAGGGCGTCCCGCCCGTCCGAGGCGACCACCACGTCATGGCCCAGGCGGCGTATCACCTCGGCGATCACACGTTGATGATCAAGGTTGTCCTCCGCAACGACCACGCATGTCACATGACAAGTATAAATACGGATATAACGGGATATCTGGGTTCGCCCTGGAACGTCTCTCCCGAGTGACGCGAGGTGACGCTGCCGACGAAGCCTTAAGGTCTGACCTTTGATGCGCTAAGCATTAGAAGTGGCGGCAAACAACGGCATCGGGCTCCGTTCGGAACGCGGGCCGATCCTGGGCGCGATCATGCTGGCGACCGGGCTCGTCGCGATCGATTCGACGATCATCGCGACCGCGGTCCCCTCGATCGTCAAGGACATCGGCGGGTTCTCGCTCTTCCCGTGGCTCTTCTCGATCTACCTGCTCGCGCAGGCCGTCTCGGTCCCGATCTACGGCAAGCTCAGCGACCTGTTCGGCCGCAAGCCGGTCATCATCTTCGGCATCGGCCTGTTCCTGCTGGGCTCGATCCTGTGCGGCGTCGCGTGGGGCATGCTGCCGCTGATCATCTTCCGGATCGTGCAGGGCCTGGGCGCCGGCGCCATCATGCCGGTCACGATCACCATGGTCGGCGACCTCTACACGGTGCGTGAGCGCGCCAAGGTCCAGGGCTACGTGGCCAGCGTCTGGGGCATCTCGTCGGTGGTCGGCCCCACGCTCGGCGGCGTGTTCAGCGAGTACGTCTCCTGGCGCTACATCTTCTTCATCAACATCCCGCTGTGCCTGCTCGCCGGCTTCACCATCCTGCGGCGCTTCCACGAGCGGATCGACCGCGGGCAGCCGCACATCGACTACCGCGGCGCGGCGCTGCTCAGCACCGGCCTCACCCTGGTCATCCTGGGCGTCCTCGAGGGCGGGCAGGAGTGGGCGTGGGTCTCGGTGGCCGGCATCGTGGTGCTGGGGCTGGGCGCGGCCTCGCTGGTCGCGTTCACCTTCGTGGAGCGCACCGCGGCCGAGCCGGTTCTTCCGCTCTGGGTCTTCCGCCGCCGGCTGCTCATCTCCAGCGGCCTGCTGTCGGTCGGCGTCGGCGCGATCCTGCTGGGCCTGACCTCGTACGTGCCCACGTATGTGCAGGACGTGCTCGGCACCGGTCCGCTGGTGGCCGGCTTCGCCCTGGCGCCGCTGCTGATGGGCTGGCCGATCGCCGCCAGCCAGGCCGGCAAGATCTACCTGAAGTACGGCTTCCGGTTCACCGCCCTGCTCGGGGTGGCGCTGGTGCTGCTGGGCACGGCGTTGATGCTGCTGCTCAACGAGCACTCGCCGGTGCTCGAGGTGGCCCTGTTCTGCCTGATCATCGGCTTCGGGATGGGCTTCACGGTGTCGCCCACGCTGATCGCCGCGCAGTCCAGCGTCAGCTGGGCGGAACGCGGCGTGGTGACCGCGAACAACATCTTCCTGCGCTCGCTGGGCAGTTCGCTCGGCGTGGCCGTGTTCGGCGCGATCGCCAACGCGGTGATCAACTCGGGCAGCCCGGATCCGCTTTCGCTCACGCACGCGGTGCACCGCATTTTCCTGGTTCAGGTAATCGTCGGCGTACTCATGGTGGCGATGGCGACTTTGCTGCCGCGGGCCGCCAACGAATTCCTTGGCGAGGAAACAAAGAGCACCGAAGCGGTCGCCGCATAAAACGCGCCGTTAACCCGGATGTTGATCATCAAAAATAGCGTCCGGAAGTATGACCGAAAACTACATAACGCGCCGCGGGCTGATAGTTGGCGCGGTGGCCGCCGCCGGGCTGGCGACAACGGGATCGGCCGCGATCGCGGCACCGGAGCATTCGCCCGATAAGACCGGACCGGCCGGCGGAAAACTCCCGGACCGGCCGGATGATTTCCGCTTTGTCGTACCGAAATACCAGACGACCGTACCGGGGGAATCGGTCGAATCGTCCCGGGTGGACGTACCCGTGGCGCCGGGCATCGTGCTCACCTCGTTCGACATCTTCGGCCGCACCGGCTGGCTGCGCGCGCACGTGCTCAACGCCGACCTGCGCAACGGCCGGGTCGACGCGGATCTGGTCGCCGACAAGGTGAGCGACCCCCGGGTGCTGTCCGCGGCGGCCGACGCCCAGCACGCGGTGGCCGCGGTCAACGGCGACTTCTTCGACATCACCGAGACGTTCGCCGCGGAGGGCCCGGAGATCCAGGACGGGCACCCGCGCAAGGGCACGAATGCCTCGACGCTGGTCCCCTCGATCGGCGCGGACCGGGTCGCCCGGCTCGCCGACCTGCTGATCGAGGGCACCGTGACCATCGGCGGCAAGCCGTCGCCGCTGGCCGCGCTCAACTCGGAGTCGGTGCCCGCGAACGGCATCGACGTCTTCACCACGCTCTGGGGGCACGGCGACCGCACGCTGATCCAGGACGCCGGCCCGTACACCGAGCTGGTCGTCGCCAACGGCAAGGTCACCGCGGTCAACGCGCAGATCACCACCACGGTCGTCCCGGACGGCGGGCTCGTCGTGCTCGGCCGGGGCACCGCCGCCGCGCAGCTCGCCGGCACCAAGGTGGGCGACCAGGTCACCGTCTCGTTCCAGCCCAGGTCGGACTCCCCGGTCCCGGTACACATGGCGCTGGGCAGCAACTCGGTGATCGTGCGGGGCGGCGTGGCGATCGACTTCCCGCCGGACACCGCCAACGACGCGCCCAAGCCGCGCACCGCGATCGGCTGGCTGGACGGCGGGCACCGGCTGCTGCTGGTCGCGGTGGACGGCGCGGCCACGTTCTCGGCCGGGCTGAGCTACGACGAGATGGCCAAGCTGCTGGTACGCCTCGGCGCGACCGACGCCTTCATGCTCGACGGCGGCGGCTCCACCGACATCGTCGCGCGGCGCCACGGCGACGCGGGGGTCAGCGTCGTCAACACGCCGTCGGACGGCAGCGAGCGCGTCATCCCGAGCGGCGTCGGCCTGTTCGCCAAGACCGGCAGCGGCACCCTGCGCGGGCTCGACCTGCGGCCCGGCGCCGACCGGGTGATCAGCGGGCTCTCCCTCGACGTCGCCGCCGCGGGTTTCGACGAGACCTACGCGGCGGTCCCGATCGGCCATCACACGGTGTCCTGGTCGGTGAGTCCGGGATCGCTGGGCCGCACCAAAGACAACGTATTCCGCGCCGAGCAGCCCGGGGCGGGCACGTTGCGCGCCCGGGCCGGCGACGCCACCGGCGAGATCCCGCTGCGGGTCCTCGGACCTCTGCAGCGGCTGGAGTTCTCCGAGCGTGCGGTCACCATCGATCCGGGTGCCACGGCGAGTGCCCGCATCGTCGGCTTCGACGCCGACGGGTTCGACGCGCCGGTGGCGCCCCGAGACGTCACGCTGGCCTACGACCACACGGTCATCCGGGTGACCGCAACGGCCGGCGGTCTCACCATCACCGGCGGCGCGGACGCGGGCGGCAAGGCGGCCACCATCACCGCGACGGCGCAGGGCGTGACCGCGAAGCTGCCGGTGACGGTCGGTCTGGTGGACGTGTCGCTGGCCGAGTTCGAGCCGGGCGAGAAGTGGACGGCGCTGTCCGCGCGCGGAACGGCGTCGGTCGCGGTCGTCGCGGCCGCCGACCGGCCCGGCGCCACCGCGGACAACCACGCGGTCCAGCTCACCTACGACTTCACCGGGCAGACCAGCACCTCGGCGGCGTACGCGGTGGCGAACCCGCCGCTCACCCTGCCGGCCGGGGCGAAGAAGCTGGCGCTGTGGGTCAACGGTGACGGCAAGCAGCACTGGCTGCGCGCGATGCTCACCTCCGCGGGCACCACCAACGTGCCGTTCACGTTCGCGTTGAGTGTGGACTGGACCGGCTGGAAACGGGTGGTCGGCGACATCCCCACCGGGTTCGCCGAGCCGATCCAGTTGCTGCGGGTCTACATCGCGGAGACCTCGCAGACCAACAAGAACGCCGGGGTCCTCGAGTTCGACGGGCTGGCCGCGCAGGTCGGCCAGCAGCCGGACACCACCGTGGCACCGCAGCGCGACCCGTACGTGCTGGAGCAGGAGAGCCTCGGACGCGACCGGTGGCGCTTCGCCGTGCTGTCCGACATCCACGTGAGCGCGGCGGCCGGACTGGACTCGTTCCCCGGCCGGCAGGCGGTCAAGGCCCTCACCCAGGCGGTCGCGTCGAAGCCCGACTTCCTGCTGATCAGCGGCGACTTCGTGGACGACGACAACCCCGCCGACTTCGCGCTGGCCAACGGCCTGCTGGCCGACCACGTGCCGGCCGGGCTGCCGGTCTACTGGGAGCCGGGCAACCACGAGGCCGGGCTGACCTCGACCGGTGGGCTGGACGCGTTCAAGGCAGGCACCGGGCGGCCGACCCGGCAGGTGTTCGACCACAAGGGAACCCGGTTCATCCTGCTGGACTCGCACACCGGCGACCTGCGGACCTCGGACTGGGACCAGATCCCGGCGCTGCGGGCCGAGCTGGCCAAGGCCGCGAACGAACGTTCGATTTCCGGGGTGGTGGTGTCCTGCCATCACCCGGCGCACGACCCCACCGGCACCGGCGCGTCGCAGATCTCCGACCAGCTCGAGGCCGACCTGCTCGAGCGGTGGCTGGCCGCGTTCCGCGAGGAGTCCGGCAAGCCGGTCGCGCTGATCACCGGGCATGTGCACGCCGCCTCGGTGACCCGCACCGACGGGCTGCTGGAGGTGACCCTGCCCGCCGTGGGCAAGGCGCCGATGGCCTCGCCCGATCAGGGCGGCTTCTTCGGCTGGATGAACGTCGGCGTGGACCCGCGGCCGGCCAAGGTGCGGGCCGGGCAGCCCAGCGCGGCCACGCGGGATTGGCTGCAGGCGGAGAGTGTGCCGCTGATCGACGCGATCGAGCTGTCCGCGCCGGCCACCCTCGTGGCCGGGAAGACCACGGCGCTCGGGGCGGTCGGCGTGACGACCGAGTTCGGGCTGCGGTTCCCGCTGCGCTACCCGGCCACGGTCGTCTACGCCGGAAGCAAGGGCGTGTCGATCGGCGAGAAGCACAAGGACACCCTCGCGGTCCTCGACCCGGCGACCGGCGAGGTGACCGCGGTACGCCCCGGCCAGATCACGATCACCGTGACCGCGGGCGGCGTCACCGCGCAGGCGACGATCACCATCACCCGATGAACGCGGGCGGCGTCACCGCATCGACGACGATCACACTGACCCGCTAACAAAAACCGCGGAAACAAACGAAAAGGCAGCCGGCGAACCGCCGGCTGCCTTTCGTGATGGAGCGGAACTACATGGCCGCGTGACTGGCCGGGGCCAGATCGTCACGCTTGGCCTTGATGAGGATCCCCGAGGCCACGGCCGCCACGATGATCACGACCGCGCTGACCCAGAACGCCGTCGTGTAACCGTGGATGGTCGCCACGGCCGGCAGGCTCGACTTGTGGTCGACCAGGTAGCCGGCGATCGCCGAGGTGACGATCGTGTTCAGCAGCGCGGTGCCCAGCGAGCCGCCGACCTGCTGGGTCGTGTTGATCAGCGCGCCGGCCACGCCGGCGTCGTGGTCGGCGATGCCGACCAGGGCGGTGGACGACATCGGGCCGAACACCAGGCCGATGCCGAAGCTCAAGATGACACAACCGGGCAGGACGTGCGTCCAGTAGCTGGTGTCCGTGCCGATGCCGGTGAGCAGCACCATGCCGACGGCCCCCAGCACCAGGCCGGTGACCATCAGGATGCGCGGTCCGATCTTGGTCTGCAGCTGGGCCGAGATGGTGGCGCCGGCGACGATGCCGATGGTGAACGGCAGGAACGCCACGCCGCTCTTCAACGCCGAGTAGCCGAGCGTCTGCTGCAGGTAGAGCGTGAGGAACAGGAACACGCCGAAGATGGCGACACCGAGCAGCAGGGCCGCCAGGAACGACCCACCGCGGTTGCCGTCGAGGATCACCCGCATCGGCAGCAGCGGGTGCGACGAGCGCAGCTCGATGAAGATGAACGCGACCAGCAGCGCCGCCGCGATCACCAGGGTCACGATCGTGGTGGTCGAGCCCCAGCCGTCGCTGGCCGCCTTGGTGAAGCCGTAGACCAGGGCGACCAGGCCGAGCGTCGAGGTGAACGCGCCGGGCAGGTCGTAGCGGGTGCTGCCCTCGGCCTTGCTCTCGCTGATGTACTTGACCGCGCCCAGGGCCGCGATGATCGCGACGGGGGTGCTGATCAGCAGCGTCCAGCGCCACGAGGCGTACTCGGTGAGCACCCCGCCCAGCAGCAGGCCGACCGCGCCGCCGCCACCCGCGATGGCGCCGTACACGCCGAACGCGCGGGCGCGCTCCTTCTCCTCAGTGAAGGTGACGGTGAGCAGCGACAGGGCCGCCGGCGCCATCAGCGCGCCGAAGGCTCCCTGCAGCGCGCGGGCGCCGAAGAGCATGATCTCGTTCTGGGCGAGCCCGCCGAAGGCGGACGCGGCCGCGAAGCCGAGCAGGCCGATGATGAACGCCCGTTTGCGTCCGGTGAAGTCGGCGATGCGGCCGCCGAGCAGCAGCAGGCCGCCGAAGGTCAGGGCGTACGCGGTGATGATCCACTGCCGGTCGGCGTCGCTGATGTCCAGCGCCTTCTGCGCGGTCGGCAGCGCGATGTTGACGATCGTGGCGTCCAGCACGATCAGCAGCTGTGCGGCCACGATGACCAGCAGGATCAGCCCTTTACGGGACGCCGCGCCGCCGCTTAGATCTGGCGGCGTCGTGGCGTCGGTACTTGTGATGGACACGGTTGGGTCCCCCTTCAGGGCACGCGGAGATCCACCCAGGTCAGTGACTGACGAGGGCGATGAGACGGGGCGGGGGCGGGGGATGTATCGGTGCTGCCGTTACCTCACCAACAGCGGCAGCATGATGTCGTCGACCAGATGCTCGATGAACTCGTCGTCGAGTTCCTGGCCGAGGGCGAAGTGACGCATGAAGAGCTGAGCGGGAACGATCTCGTCGATGAGACCGGGGTCATAGCCGGGACGTAGCTCTCCCCGGTGCTCGGCGCGCGCGCAGACGGCTTCCGCGTGCGCCACCTTCGAGTCCCGCATCGACCGCAGCTCCGCGGCCAGCTCGGGGTCGTGCGTCATCGCCACGAACAAACCGGCCAGGAGCGGTCCTTCGTCGCCCGCGACGCTGCGGGCGATGGCGCCGAACCAGGCCACCAGGTCGCCGCGGAGGCTACCGGTGTCCGGCACGCCCGCTTCGCCTGACTTGCACGTCCGGATCGCGTCGGCGACCAGACTTGCCTTGGTGGGCCAGTGCCGGTACACGGTGGCCTTGCTCGCTTGCGCTCGGGCACAGACCGCGTCGACACGTAATCCCTGATAGCCCGCTTCGCGGAGAAGGTCGTAGGTGGCGCGCAGAATGGCCTGTGCGCGCTCCTCGTCGAGCCGCCGGGTGCGACGGGGTGCGACGGCCAGCGTTTGATCGACCATGACTCCCCCCGGTTCTCTAAATACGAAACGAAACCGTTTCGTACGGTACTTCGCTCCACCGGCAGCGGCGATCTCCTGGGCCGAATGTGACGGAGGCTACGGCGCCCGCCCCGGGGAGACGGGCGCCGTCGTCATCTCAGGGAAGGCGGGCGGACAGCGTCAGCACGCGCGTGACCTGCGTGGCGCCGAAGTTGTCGTCGCTGATCACGTGCACGGTCGCGGTGCGGCCGCCGGGGACTATTGCCATGCCCTCGAAGTTGTCCAGCAGCGGGTTGGTCTGCGGCTGCTTCGCGGTGGCGCCCAGGGTCGGGCACTTCACCAGGTCGGCGACCAGCGTCTTGCGGAGCGACGGACGGCCCGCGGCGTCGGCCACCTTGCCGATGTCGGGCGTGCGGGAGAGGTTCGGCAC
Source organism: Actinoplanes sp. TBRC 11911 (assembly GCF_012933445.1). Taxonomy (GTDB): domain Bacteria; phylum Actinomycetota; class Actinomycetes; order Mycobacteriales; family Micromonosporaceae; genus Actinoplanes. The sequence goes on along the minus strand of NZ_JABBNC010000037.1, from coordinate 52,614 downwards.
GGCGTACAGGGAAACGCTGTTGCCCTTGGTCGCGTCGAAGGCCGCCTCCAAGATCAAGAGCGAGTCCTTCCCGTACGCCTGGACCTCGGCGATCCGGTTGCCGGCGTCCGTGCGGTAGGCGCTCTGCTTGACCAGCGACCATCGGCCGTGCCGGTCCTTGTCGTAGGTGAGCAGCCGGTGCACCGTCGCGTCGGTGTCACCGGAGAGCGCGCCCTCCATCGACGCGATGATCCGCGAGCCGCCGTCCGCGAGCGTCAGGCCCTCCAGGGTGGCGTTCGAGGTGGCCTGGCCCGCCGGGGCAGGGGCGAATCGGGCCGGCACCGGCAATGCGGCGCGCTGCACGCCGTCCCGGCCGAAGATCCGGATCGACGGCTCGGTCTCCGAACTGACCACGTAGTCGCCGTCCGGCAGCACGGCCAGGCCCTCGTTGTCCGCGGTCGTCCCGTCGTACGGGGTGCCGTCCGGCTTCTTGAGCACGAGCGGGGCGCCCACCACGTGCGCGTGCGCCGGGTCGCTCCAGAACCAGATGCGCGACGGGTCGCTCGCGTGGTTGTCGACGGTGGAGGCCCAGGCGTGCCGGCGCTGGTCCCACGCCATGTCGGACAGGCCGCCGATCTCCACCCCGTCGATCACGGCCTTGTCCAGGCCGTCGCTGAAGGAGACCGCCGTGGCGCGCGGGGAGCACGCGTTCGTGGAGATGCCCGCCGCCTGGGCGGGCCCCGCTTGGATCAGCAGCCCGGCGGCCAGCAGCGCCGGGACTACCAGGACATTCGTGGTGAAACGGACGCTCATGGAAACGCCGCCTCCTCGGGTGTGACGGGTAACTAACCGGTCAATAGTTGGTGATCGCGGACACCGCTCGGGCGTCGCCGTGCGGAAAGTTCGGAAAACTTCAGATTTCCGGGGGCGGAGCCGATCAGCGGTTCCATGCGACCCGACGCCCTCCCACGCCCGTCACGCGTCGTGACGGTGGCCGGCGTTTTGCTGTTCGTGCTGAGCGTCGCGTGGTTCGTGCTCGGGCTCGGGCATGTCTGGCGGCACCCGGCGCTCGGCTGGCTGCCCACGCCGGCGATGTCGGTGCTGGCCACCTACGCGTGCTGGCGGGCCGGCCGCCGCGCCGACCTGGACGCCTCGACCCGGCGCTTCTGGCGTCAGATGGCGCTGATCTGCGGCCTGCTCGGGATCGCGGTGCTCAGCAACATGGCGGACGCGCTGCTCGGACCCGGCGGCCCCTCGCAGGTGCTGGGTGCGCGGACGCTGGTGCTCTACTTCGCCACCCTGGCGATCGCCATGTGGGCGCTGCTGCGGCTGCCGACGTGGGGCCGCTCGCGCGCCGACTGGATCCGGTTCGGCCTGGACTCGAGCATCGTGCTGGTCACCACCACGGGCCTGGCCTGGCACTTCTCGTTCAGCAAGCTCAGCGCGTGGACGGCACAGACCGGATCGGCGATGCCGCTGGTGGCGATCACCGCCCTGGCCGCGGTCTCGATGATCACCTTCGCGAAGGTGGCGTTCGCCGGGGCCGGCAACCTCGACCGGCGCGCGCTGCACATCCTGGCCGGTGGCGTGGTCGTGTCCGCGATCAGCGGCGCGATGTCGCCGTTCGTGGCCGACCGCCCGTACATCTCCACCACCTTCCTGGCCGGTGCGATGTCAGCGCTGACCTGCCTGCTCGCGGCCCAGCGCCAGGAACGGGCCCCGGTGGTGACCGCCGAGCGGCCGCCGCGGCGCCGGCGCTTCACGGTGACGCCGTACCTGGCGATCACCGCGATGAGCGCGATGCTGATCTCGGTGGTGGCGCCGCACGGTGGCGAGGACCTGGCCGTGGCGCTGTTCGCGGTGACGCTGACCGGCCTGGTGGCGGTGCGGCAGGCGTCCGCGCTGCGGGACAACAACCGGCTGCTCGGCACGGTCGACGCGAACCTGCGCAAGCTGCAGGACGTGCAGCAGGAGCTCGCGCACCAGGTGTCACACGACCCGCTCACCGAGATCGGCAACCGGGCGATGTTCACCGCGCAGCTCACCTCGGTGCTCGGCGCCGGCGAGCGCTTCCACGTGGTGCTCGTCGACCTGGACGACTTCAAGGAGGTCAACGACCGGCTCGGGCACGGCGTCGGGGACGCGCTGCTCAAGGCGGTCAGCCGGCGGCTGCACGAACGTCTGCGCCCCGGCGACACGGTGGCCCGGCTGGGCGGCGACGAGTTCACGTTGCTGCTGCGCGGACGGTCCGACCGGGAGACGGCCGCGCTGCTCACGGATCTCACGGAGGCCGTACGGGAGCCGCTGCTTCTGGACGGGCACGACCTGGTGGCGCGGATCAGCGCCGGGGTGACCGCGGCCGAGCCCGGGGACACGGCCGAGGAGCTGATGCGCCGCGCCGACGTGGCGATGTACACCGCGAAGAGCTCCGGCGGCGGCCGGTGGACCTGGTTCGACACGATCATGGACCAGCTCGCCGACGCCGACGCCCGCCTCGGCAACGACCTGCGCCAGGCCCTCGCCCGCGACCAGATGTTCGTGCTCTACCAGCCGATCGTGGAGTTGCCGCACGGCCGGCTCGCCGGGGTCGAGGCACTGGTCCGCTGGCGGCACCCGGAGCACGGGCTGGTCTCGCCCGCGGTGTTCATCCCGCTGGCCGAGCGCAACGGCACGATCGTCGAGCTCGGCCGGTGGATCCTGCGCCAGGTGGTGGCCCAGGCCACCGAGTGGGAGCGCGCGTACGGCCTGCGGGCACCGGAAAAGGTGAGCATCAACATCTCGGCCCGTCAGCTGCGCGAACCCGGGTTCGCGGCCGAGGTCGGCGAGCTGCTGCGGTCGTCCGGCATCGATCCGCACCGGCTGGTCGCCGAGGTCACCGAGACGGCGGTGCTGGGCACCGGTGAGGCGCTGGACGCGGTGCACGAGCTGCACAAACTCGGCATGCGGGTGGCGCTGGACGACTTCGGCACCGGGCAGTCGTCGCTCAGCCTGCTGGTCGACACGCCCGTGCGGGTTCTCAAGGTGGACAAGTCGTTCGTGGACGGGGTGACCGCGCGTAGTTCCCAGGCGGTCATCGTGGACGGGCTCATCGGCATCACCGACGGGTTGCGGATCGAGGCGGTCGCGGAGGGCGTCGAGTCGGCGGACCAGGCACAACGGCTCTACGAGGTGGGCTACCAGTACGCCCAGGGCTTCCACTTCTCGCGGCCGATGAGCGCCGACGACATCGGGTTGCTGCTCGGCGGCGTACGGGCAGAAATCTCGACAATCTCCACAGATTAAGTAGGATCGCCGGGTGGATCTCACCTTGGCGCTCGCGGGCTTCGGAGTCGGGATCGTCGTCGGTCTCACCGGGATGGGCGGCGGCGCCCTGATGACGCCCATCCTCGTGCTGATCTTCGGGATTCCGCCGGTGGCCGCGGTCTCCAGCGACCTGGCGGCCAGCGCGGTGATGAAGCCGTTCGGCGGCTTCGTGCACGCCCGGCGCGGCACGGTGAACTGGGCTCTCGTCCGCTGGCTGTGCGTCGGCAGCGTGCCCAGCGCGTTCCTGGGGGTGCTGCTGCTGCGGCTGCTCGGCGACGACGCGACGGTGCAGCACACCATCCAGATCGCGCTGGGCGTGGCGCTGCTGCTCGCGGCGGGTGGGCTGCTGCTCAAGCTGTGGGCCGCGCGCCGCTCGCCGTCGTCCGACGCGCCACCCGAGCCGATCAAGGTGAAACCGCTGCCCACCGCTCTGCTGGGGGCGCTCGGCGGGCTCGTGGTCGGTCTCACGTCGGTGGGGTCCGGGTCGCTGATCATCGTGGCGTTGCTGGCGATGTATCCGAAGCTGCGGGCGAACGACCTGGTGGGCACCGACCTGATCCAGGCCATTCCGCTGGTCGCGGCGGCAGCCTTGGGGCATGCGCTGTTCGGTGACCTGCAGCTCGACCTGGCCGCCGCGGTGGTGATCGGGTCGGTGCCGGGGGTGCTGCTGGGCTCGCGCATCTCGTCGCGGGCGCCGGCCGGGCTGGTGCGGACCGCGTTGGTGATCGTGTTGCTGGCGAGTTCGCTGAAGCTGTTCAATCTTTCGACAGCGGTGGTCGGCGTGGTTGCCGGCATGGCGATCCTGGCCGCCGCGGGGGTGGCGGTGGTGCGCCGGCGGCGGGCGCTGGTTCCGGTCGGGTAGCCGGGCCGAGGTCGCCGCGTCGGTTGCCCCGCCGTTCGTCGCGCCGGTTCGCGCCGCGCAAACCTCTTTCGTTCAGCCGTCCCCCGCCGATGGGAGAAGGGAAACGGCGGCAGCGATCTTGGGGCGCGGCGTATGAACGTACGGCAGAAATTTCTCGGCGGTCTTCTCGCGGTCGGTGCCCTGGTGGCGCTGACCGGGGCCGTCGTGCTGGGTGCGGACGCGGAGTCCACCCGCCGCGCCGCGATCACCGAGGCCGAGCAGGTCGCGCGCGGCATCGCCAAGGACATCGTGGTGGGGCTGCCGCTGGGCGGTGACGGGCCGCTGCTGAACAACCCGGCCGCGCTCGAGGCCTACCTGCATCGGCTGCATGACCTGCAGCAGCGCGACATCGAGGTGGTCGACGCCGGCAAGACGATCCTGGCCGACGTGGTCCCCGAGGACGTGGGGACGCGGCTCGACACCGATTCGGACAACCAGGTCGGCAAGACGATCGCGGACGGAAAGCCCCGCACGTTCGTCGAGACGAGCGCCGACTACCCGGACGGCATCCAGCAGATCGCGGTGCCGCTGGTCGACGAGGCCGGGGCGACCCGCGGGGCGATCGTCCTGGAGTACACGCCGATCTACCAGGAGATGACCGCGGCCACCCGCGGCGCCCGCACCATGATGATCATCGCGGGCGTGGTCTGCATCGTGCTGATCCTGCTGCTCGGGCTGGTGGTCGCCGAGTCGGTGACGCGCCGGATCCGGTCGCTGACCCGGGCGGTGTCGAGCATCCGGGACGCGAACTATTCGCAACGGGTCGAAACGGGCGGGCGGGACGAGATCAGCCGGCTCGGCGACGCGTTCAACGACATGGCGGACCGCCTGGAACGCTCGGCCCGCGAGATCCTCGCCAAGGAGTACACCGACAGCATCCTGGACAGCGCCGGCGAAGGCATCTGCGGGGTCGACGCGCAGGACCGGATCACGTTCGCGAACACGGCCGCGGGCCGCATCACCGGGCTCGGCGTCGAGGGCCTGCTGGACCGGGACGCCTCGGCGGTGCTGCCGGACGCGGACCGGCCGGCCGGCGACTCGGCCGAGCGTGAGGGCACGCTGCAACGGCCGGACGGCACGTCGGTGCGGGTGGCGTACACGGTGTCGCCGATCGCCAAGGACGGCCGGCGGATCGGCGCGGTCATCGTGATGCGCGACGTCACCCGGCAACGCGCGCTCGAACACGACCTGCGGCACCAGGCGCTGCACGACGCGCTGACCGGGCTGCCGAACCGCAAGCTGTTCCTGGACCGGGTGGATCACGCGATCACCCGGGCCCGGGCGACGCTGTCCCCGGCCGCGGTGCTGTACCTCGACCTGGACGGGTTCAAGAAGGTCAACGACAGCCTCGGGCACAACGCCGGGGACGCGCTGTTGCGGACCACAGCGGAGCGCCTTGCCGGTGCGTTACGGCCCCAGGACACGGTCGCGCGGCTCGGTGGGGACGAGTTCGCGGTGCTGCTGGAGGACGTCTCCTCGGTGGAAGAGGTCGCGCAGTCCTGTTTGGACGCGCTGGCCCGGCCTTTCCTGGTACAGGGCCGGCAGGCCGTCGTGTCGGTGAGCATCGGCATCGTCGCGGACGCCGGGCGGCACGGTGACGCGGAGGAGGTGCTGCGCGACGCGGACGTGGCGATGTACGCGGCGAAGTCGGCCGGCAAGAACTGCTACCAGATCTACGAGACGCGCATGCATGAGCAGCTCATGGATCGGCTCGACTCGGAGACTCGACTGCGTCAAGCCGTACACAATGGGGAATTGAGGTTGCACCTGCAGCCCGTCGTGTCGGTGCCGGATCGTCGGGTGGCCGGGGTCGAGGCGCTGGTGCGCTGGGCGGATCCGGAGCGTGGGTTGCAGGCGCCCGGCACGTTCATCCCGCTCGCCGAGGAGACCGGGCTGATCACCGAGATCGATCGATGGGTGCTGCTGGAGGCATGCCGCACGGTGCACGCGTGGCAGCAGACGTCGCCGGAGACCGCGCCGGCCTGGGTCAGTGTCAACCTCTCGGCCGCGAACTTCGAGGTGCCGGATCTGACCGAGCGGATCGCGTACGCCTTGACGACCTCGGGATTGTCGCCGCACAGCCTGGTGCTGGAGTTGACCGAGACGGTGCTCATGCGCGACATCGCGGTGACGTCGGCGCGGCTCGAGGAGCTGCGGGCGCTCGGGGTGCGGATCGCCATCGACGACTTCGGGACGGGGTACTCGTCGCTCGGTTATCTGCGGGACATTCCGGTTGACGTGCTCAAGGTGGACCGGTCGTTCGTCACCGGGCTGGCCTCGAATCCGCGGCAGCAGGAGCTGGTCAGTGCGGTGTTGCAGCTCGGGCACACGCTCGGGTTGAAGGTGGTGGCCGAAGGGGTGGAGACCGAGGCGCAGTTGCGGGTGCTGGCGCGGATCGGGTGCCAGTTCGCGCAGGGGTATCACACCGGACGGCCGGAGCCGGCGGATCATCTGGTCGCGCTCGTCTGAGCGTTGATTCCGGGCGATTAGAGTTGGCGCATGCCCGCACGGATGGCCGACATCGCCCGGCAAGCCCAGGTCAGCGAGGCGACGGTGTCGCGTGTCATCAACGACCGGCCGGGCGTGTCGCACGAGACGCGCCAGGCGGTGCTGACGGCGCTCGACGTGCTCGGCTACGAGCGGCCGGAGCGGTTACGCAAGCGCAGCGCCGGCCTGGTCGGGCTGGTCGTGCCCGAACTGGAGAACCCGATCTTCCCGGCGTTCGCGCAGGCCATCGAGTCCACGCTGGCCCAGCAGGGTTACACGCCGGTGCTGTGCACGCAGACGCCGGGCGGGGTGACCGAGGACGAGTACGTGGAGATGCTCCTGGACCGTCAGGTGTCCGGCATCGTCTTCGTCTCCGGCCTGTCCGCGGACACCACCGCCGACAAGCAGCGCTACCTCCGGTTGCTCGACCGCCCGTTGCCGATCGTGCTGGTAAACGGTTTCAGCTCCGGCATCGAGGCGCCCTTCGTCTCCTGTGACGAACGCCAGGCGGGCGACCTCGCGGTGAGTCACCTGGTGTCGCTCGGCCATCGGCGCATCGGCATGATCTCCGGCCCTAACCGGTTCATCTCGACGCAGCGCCGCCTGGAGGGTTTCCGGGCGGCGATGAAACGTTCCGCCGGTGCGTCCGACTCCGAAGTGGACGGTTTGACCTCGCTGGCGTTGTTCGGGGTCGAGGGCGGCGAGGTCGCGGCCGATCGGTTGCTGGCCCTGGGGGTGACGGGCATCGTCTGCGGTTCCGACCTGATGGCGCTGGGGGCGATCCGCGCGGCCCGGCGCCGGGGGCTGCGCGTCCCGCAGGACCTGTCGGTGATCGGGTTCGACGACTCGCCGTTGATCGCCTTCACCGATCCGCCGCTGACGACGCTGCGCCAGCCGGTGACCGCGATGGCGGCCGCCACGGTGAACGCCCTGGTCGACGAGATCAACGGGCACGGGGCGCCGCACTCGGAGTTTCTGTTCCGCCCGGAGTTGGTGGTTCGCGAGTCGACGGCGATCGCGCCGCGGCGCGGTGAGGTGCCGGCGGCCACGTCCGCCGCCTGACTCCCGCGCCGCAAGGGGCTGTCAGTGGGCGCCCGTCAAGCGCGCCACCGCCCGCTGCTTCAGCGCGTAACCCTGCTTCGCCGCGTCCCGCAGGTGGGCCACCAGCGGGGAGCGCGAGCGCCGCGCCCACGGGACCGGGACCTCGGACGTGCCGTACTTCGACTTGTACGAGTTGCCGCCGACGAAGTCGAACTCGGTGACGCCCCGCTCGCGCGCCCAGCGCATCGCGTGCCAGATCAGCGCCTCGTTCGGGCGGTTGTGCTGGTGCTCGCGGTAGGAGGCGCCGCCCCAGAAGTACATCGTGCGGTGGTACCAGGGCAGGACCGCGGTGGCGATGCAGCGGCCCGAATCGTCGCGTGCCCGTAACAGGAGTAACCGGTGGTGCGGGGCGAGGTTTCGGATCAGGCTTTGCACCCGCGCAATCGAATAGGTGGGCACCAGATTCTGCTTCGCGAAAACGTCGCGCAACTGATTGTAGAAATCGGCGGCGAATTCGTCGTCGGGGGCTGCCTCTTCGATTGTCACCGACGACTTTTCGGCCTTACGGATATTGCGCCGGCAGGCGCTTGACATCAGCCCGAACAGCCGATCCGGGTCGGGTCGGAGGTCGATGACCGCGGTGGGGGCGGCGGCCCACGTCAGGCCCAGGCCCGCCAGGTCGGGCTCGGTCAGGCCGCGGTCGCGGATCTCCAGGTGGGCGCAGCCGAGCTCGTCGAACGCGAACGGCATCAACGCTTCCAGGGCCTGCCGCCGCGAGATGTCCGGGCGCAGGTTGAAGCCCAGGTACGAAGTGGTCCAGCCGGCCATCGGGCTGCCCAGGATACGCAGGCCGTACTTCCTGGTCACCAGCCCGGTGAAGTGCCCGGCCGGGGCGCCGTCGAGAGTGACGGTGGCCAGCACCGGCTGAGCGTTCTGGCATTCGGCGACGAAGCGCAGCCACGGCTCGGTGTGGAAGATCAATCGGTCGTCGTACGTCTGGCGGTCGGCCCACAACTCTGGCGTCGGCTCGGCACGGTGCAGTCGCAGCATCAGTCCCCCGCAGTCGGAAAATTGTGCCTTCCTGCCGGATGATGCGCCGCCGGACGCGTATTCCGCAAGCACGGAGAATTGACGTGAGAGTCTTTCACGTTCCTTATGACAATTGCTACTGACGCCCTAGCCGCCCCATTTGCTTAAGTCTGACCAAGGACAACCAGGGAGGGTGCCGAGGATGCAGCCGCCGACCACGATCAGACGGCGCCTGAACGAGCTGGAGGTCCGCCGCCGGCTACGGGAGCGCCCCCGCGTGCAAGGGCGCATCCTCGCGCCGGCCGGCATGTTCCGCCGCCTGCCCAAGGCACCGGGCCTCTATTTCCCCTTTTATCATGACGTGCCCCGGGAGTACGGCCGCGACCTGCGCCGGCACCTGCGCACGTTCCGGGACATCGGCGCGATGGTGAGCTGGGACGACGCGCTGGCGATCCTGGCCGGGCGCAAGCCGCTGACCGGGCCGGTGTTCTGCGTCAACTTCGACGACGGGCACCTGAGCTGGCGCGACGTGGTGGCCCCGATCCTGTTCGACCTGAACGTGCCGGCCACCTTCTTCGTGACGACCGGCCTGATCGGCGAGGCCGGCAACCTCACCTGGTCGGACGTCCGCGAGCTGTCCGGCGCCGGGTTCGGCCTCGGCTCGCACACCGTCACCCACCACCGGCTCGCCGATCAGGACGACATGGTGGCGGCCCGCGAACTGCTGGACTCGAAGAACGAGATCGAGGACCAGGTCGGTGTCGCGGTCCGGGACTTCGCCGCCCCGTACGGGAATCCGGCAGTTGACTATCTGCAGCGCGACGTGATCGCGGCCCGCGAGGCCGGGTACCGCAGTTTCGCCAGCACCCGCCGCGACGCGATGCACCCCGGTGACTCGCCGATGAGCATCAACCGGCAGGGACTGCACCCGGCCTGGCCGCTCTGGGCGGTGAGGACCCGTGTCCATGGCTGACGCGCGCATCTTCCTCTCCCCGCCGGACGTCGGCGACGTGGAACGCAAGCTGCTGCTGCAGGCCTTCGACTCGAACTGGGTCGCCCCGGTCGGGCCCGACCTGGACGCTTTCGAGGAGCAGATCAAAGACCAGCTCGGCGTACGCCACGCCGTGGCCCTCAGCAGCGGAACAGCGGCGCTGCATCTGGCCTTGACGGCGGCCGGGGTGCGCCGGGGTGACACCGTGCTGGTGCCGTCGTTCACGTTCGCGGCCACCGCCAACGCCGTGATGTATCTGGGCGCCCGGCCGGTCTTCCTGGACAGCACCCGGGAGAGCTGGAACGTCGATCCCGAGCTGGTCGCCGAGGAGCTGCGCCGCCGGGCCCGCAAGGGGAGGCTGCCGCGCGTGGTCATCGCGGTCGACATGTACGGGCAGACGGCCGACTACGACCCGCTGATGGAGGCCTGCGACCGGTACGGCGTGCCGTTGATCGAGGACGCGGCTGAGGCACTGGGCGCGGACTACCGAGGTCGTGCGGCCGGATCCTTCGGTCTCGCCGGGATCCTCTCGTTCAACGGCAACAAGATCATGACCACCGGCGGGGGCGGCATGCTCGTCACCGACGACGACCGGGTGGCCGCACAGACCCGGCATCTCTCCACCCAGGCCCGGGAGAAAGAAGAACATTACGAGCATCGCCGGGTCGGCTACAACTACCGGCTCAGCAACCTGCTCGCGGCGGTCGGGCGGGGGCAACTGCAGCGGCTGGGCGACATGATCGCCGCGCGCCGCGAGACGAACCGGTACTACCGGGCCGCGCTCAGCGATCTGAGCGGGATCAGCTTCATGCCGGTTGCGGGATACGGCCGGCCCAACCATTGGCTGACCTGCCTGCTGGTCGACGCGAACCAGTTCGGTGCGTCGCGCGACGACATCCTCGCCACGTTGCGCGAGCGCAACATCGAAGGCCGGCCCACCTGGAAGCCACTGCATCTGCAGCCGATGTTCCGGGACTTCCCCATGCGCGGCGGGGACACCTGCGCCGATCTGTTCGACCGGGGGCTGTGCCTGCCGAGCGGCTCGGCCCTCACTCAGCAGGACCGCGAGCGGGTCGTTCAAGCCGTCCGGGCAGCAGCAGAGCAAGGGGCATGAGGGTGCGCATCGTCTACATCCATCAGTACTACTGCAACCCGCGGATGGCCGGCGGGATCCGCTCCTACGAGCAGGCCCGTCGCCTGGTCGAGCGTGGCCACGAGGTGCACGTCGTCACCACCGACATCACCGAGGGCAAGCGCGAGCTGGGCTGGCGTGAGACGAACGACGACGGCGTGCACGTGCACTGGTTCTCGGTGCCGTACGCGAACACCATGTCGTACGCCCGCCGGCTGCGCGCGTTCGCCGAGTTCATGGCGCTGGCCACGGTGAAGGCCACCCGGATCAAGGCCGACCTGGTGTTCGCGACCAGCACCCCGCTGACCGTCGCGGTGCCCGGCGTGCTGGCGTCCAAGCTGAGCCGGGCGCCGTTCGTCTTCGAGGTCCGCGACCTGTGGCCCGAGGTGCCGATCAAGATGGGCGCGCTGCGCAACCCGGTGGCCCGGCGCCTGGCGGGTGGGCTGGCGAACTTCGCCTACCGCAACGCGTCCGAGGTCATCGCCCTCTCCCCCGGCATGGCGGCGGGCATCACCGCGCGCCGGCCGGGCACCCGTACCACGATGATCCCGAACGCGGCCGACATCGCCATGTTCGAGGTGTCACCTGAGAAAATAGGACAATTCCGGGCTCAGCACGACTGGCTGGGCGACCGGCCGCTGATCGTCTACACCGGCGCGCTCGGCAAGGTCAACGGCGTCGAGTACCTGGTGCACGCCGCCCGCCGGATGCAGGAGATCGACCCGGACGTGCAGGTCCTCATCGTGGGCCACGGCATGGAGTGGGAGCCGACCAAGGAGCTCGCCCGCAGCTACGGGCTGCTGGACCGCAGCGTGCACATGTGGCCCAAGGTGCCCAAGGCCGACCTGCCGGTCATCCTCGGCGCGGCCACCATGTCGACCAGCTTCGTGCGCCCGATCAAGGCCCTGTGGGACAACTCGGCGAACAAGTTCTTCGACGCGCTCGCCGCGAGCCGGCCGATCGCCATCAACCACGGCGGCTGGCAGGCCGATCTGCTCAACGAGACCGGCGCCGGGCTGGTGCTCGATCCGGAAGACGCCGCGGACGCCGGGGAAAAATTCGCGAAGTACGTGCGTGACGACCAATGGTTGAGCCGCGCACGGGCCGCCGCCCACACACTGGCGGTTGAGCGTTTCTCCCGGGACCTGCTTTTCGAACGCTTCGAGCACGTGCTGAACCGGACCGTTGGGGAGAGCAACTAGTGGAACTGCGCGAATACGTACGGGCGTGCCGGCGTCGATGGCTCTGGATCGTCCTGCCGGTGCTGATAGCCGCGGGTGCCGCGGCAGGACTGACTCTCACCGCGGCACCGGCGTACCGGTCGTCGATGGTGCTGTTCGTGACGACGTCCAGCACCGATCCGGACGCGACCACGAGTCGTCTCAACTCCTACATCGCCTTGATCACCGGGCCGCGGGTGGCCCAGAACGTGGCCGACAAGCTGGGTCACGGCGTCACGGCCGCCCAGGTGCAGACCGAGCTCACCGCACAGGTGCAGGCCGGCACCGATCTGCTCGTCGTGACCGCCGTCGACCCGGATCAGGGCCGTAGCCGTGCGATGGTCACCGCCGCCTCGTCGGCCCTGGTCGCGCTGGCCGCGGAGCTCGACCCGGCGGCCGGTGCCGCGCAGCAGGGCAACCCGACCCCCAAGGTGTCGATCGCGCAGCAGCCGGTGACCACGCAGGACCCGGGCAACCTGGTCCGCAACATCGGCTTCGCGGCGGTGCTGGGCCTGCTGATCGGCGCGGCCGCCGTGGCGGTCCGGGAAGCCACCGCGCGCACCGCGGCCGACGAGGACGACCTGCGGCGGCTCGGGCTGCCCGCGGTCGGCACGATCGCGCTGGGCGGGCGCTACGGGCGGGGGCACCACCCGGACGAGGCGCTGGCCGAGGCGTTCCGGCGGTTGCGCAGCCTGCTGCCCGACGTGGCGGCGCTGTCGCGCACGAATGCTCGTGGCACGTCGTTGCTGCTGACCGCGTCCGGCCCGAAGGAGGGCACCACCGCGATCGCCTGCGGGCTCGCGGTGGCGGTCGCGGAGACCGGCGCCCGGGTGGTGCTGATCGACGCGAACCTGCGTTCGCCGGGCGTCGGGCGCTATCTGGCGCTGGACGGCGGACCCGGGCTGGCCGACGTGCTGACCGGCGACATCGGGCTGCCGGAGGCGTTGCGCGAGACGCTGGACGGCCGGATCACCGTGCTGCCGCCGGGCAAGGGCCGGCTCGATCCGGGCGAGTTGCTGGCGTCGCCGGCGCTGGCCAGCGCCCTGCGCTATCTGACCGAGCGCTACGACGCGGTGATCGTGGACGCGCCGTCGCTGCACGGCGTGGCCGACGCGGTGGTGCTCAGCAAGGTCACCGACGGCGCGCTGCTGGTGGTGCGGGCCAACAAGACCCGCTCCGGCGAGGTCGAGCGGTCCAAGGATCTGCTCGAGCGGGTCGGCGCGCGGCTGGTCGGCGCGGTGCTCAACGCGCTGCCCAAGAAGCTGCCGGCCAGCACCGGCGCGACCCGTCTGGAGCCGGGCGACAGCCTCAGCGTGGTGACCCACCTGATCGACAAGCCGGAGGGCCCGGAGGACGACGGAAACGAGCCGCCGCAGGTCAAGGTGAGCGGCCGGGCGAAGGTGGTCAACAGCGAGGTCGTGCCCGCGGAGCAAGAGAAAAAGACGGATGACTGAGGTTCGGACGCGACCCGCGAGCACGCCGCGCACCGGAGCGGCGGACTGGCTGCTGCGCCAGGTTCGCGAGCCGTACCTGAAGCTGCTCGCGGCACAGGTGCTCACCGGGGTGGTGGCGCTGATCGCGAACGTGCTGATGGCCCGGGCGATGACCCCGGACCATCGCGGCGAGGTGGCGCTGCTGCTGCAGATCGTCTACCTGGGTTCGCAGGTGCTGCTGCTGGGCACCGAACGCAGCTTCGTGGCGAGCTATCACAACTACACCCCGTCGGCCGCCGTACGCGCGTACACCCGGCTGTTGATCGTGCCGGTTGTCGCAGGTGTCGTGGCGGCCGCGGTGTTCTCGCTCGCGGCGCCGCACGGCCTGAACCCGGGCGCCGCGATCGTCGCGCTCGTGGTGGCGTACACGCTGGTGGCCGCGGTGGGGCTGGCGGCCCGGTCGATCGCCATCGCGGTCGGCAAGACGAAGGACTTCCTGGCCGCGCAGGTCATCGAGGCGCTGCTGCAACTCGCACTGTTCGCCGCGCTGTTCGTGCTGGGCGTGTCGAACCCGGCGATCTGGATCACCGCGTATCTGGTGGCGGGGCTGCTGCCGACCACGGCGTACGTGCTGATCTGGTGGCGTGGCTCGACCGACGGGCAGGGGCACGAGCGCAACGCTCTGGTGCGGCGCGAAGGCCTGGCGCTGTTCCCGGCCGCGGTGTCCAACATGGCGATGCTGCGCGCGGACCGGCTGGCGCTGCCCGCGCTGGCCTCCACCTCGGCGCTCGGCCTGTACGCCAGCGTGGCGACGATGACCGAGCTGCTCGCCTGGCCGTTGCGGGCGTTCGCCGACTCGCGGATCGGCAAGTGGCGGGCCGCGGATCGCGAGGGCGGGCTGCGGACCCGGCCGGTGGTGCTGGCCGCGGTGGCGTACACGGTGGTGCTGGTGCCGATCGCGGCGGTCATGCTGTATCTGCTGATCGTGCCGTTGTTCGGCGAGGCGTACGCGCCGGCGAAGGCGGTCGTGGTGCCGCTGGTGATCGCGGCCGGTCTCTACGGCATCTCCCGGGTCGCGCTGGCCCTGCTGATCGCGAAGGGGCACGCCGGGCTGGTGTCCACCGGCGAGATCGTCGGGTTCGCGGTCAGCTTCGCGTTCTACCTGTTGCTGATCCCGGCGCACGGCATCGTCGGCGCGGCGTACGGATCGCTCATCGGCTACGGCGCGTGCCTGCTGTTCGCGCTCGTGGTGATGCGGGTGAAGCGGGACCCGGCGCCATGAGCTGGTTGCGCGTGCCGCGGACGTTCCTCGCGCCGGGTCTGGTGATGATCCTGGTGGCGATCGGCGGCCGCTTCACCCTGGACCGGGCCGGCTTCCCCGACCTGGCCTGGGTCGACCTGCGGGTGGTCGGGCTGATCGGCGCGTTCGTGCTGCTGACCATCGACATCGCGCGCCGCCCGGCGGTGCCGCACTCGCCGCGGCACGAGGGCTGGCTCATCGCCATGGTGCTGTTCTTCCTGTTCCAGATCGCCTCCGGCCTCTGGGCGCCGAGCGCCGCCCGGGTCGGCCCGCAGACCCTCGACCTGGTCCTGATGATCGCGCTGGTCGTCGCCTTCTACCTGTACGCGATCGGCGACCCGCAGACCGTGGTGCGGCAGACGTTCTGGCTGTTCTACGTCGCGGCCATCGTGTTCGCGCTGGCCGCGTTGTTCATCAACGGGCCGGGCGAGCAGGGCCGGTACTCGGCCTTCGGCGGTGGCCCGAACGTCTTCGTGCGCATCCAGATCCTCGGCATCATCAGCGCGCTCGCCGTCTTCCTGCTGACCCGCAAGTGGTGGGTGCTGCTCGCGGTGCCGCTGTTCATCCTCGCCGCGGTGCTCTCCGGGTCGCGGGCCGGGCTGCTCGCCGGGATGTTCGTGGGCGGTGTCGCGCTGCTCAAGCTGCGCCGCAAGCTGCGTCCCGGGCCGGTGGTGGCCGCGGTGGTCGCGCTGAGCGTGGCCGGAGTGGTCGTCTGGAACTTCGCGCCGCCCGCGTTCACCTCGCTGTTCCAGGAGCGGTTCGTGGAACAGACCGTGGAGCAGCACTACCTGTCGGACCGCACGGACATCTGGGCGGCCGCGTGGAAGCTGGCCGTCGACCACCCGCTCGCCGGGGCCGGCCTGGACGGCTTCTACGGGCTCATCGGCGTCAACCAGGGCGTCGAGTATCCGCACAACTACGTGCTCGGCGTCGCGGCCGAGGGCGGTGCGATCGGCATCGGACTGCTGACCACGGCCATCCTGCTGTGGACCTTCACGATCCGCCGCCGCGACGTGCTGCCGCAGCACAAGATGATGACGGGACTGGCCGTGGCGGCGGCCGTCTTCGTGGGGCTGAGCAGCCTTTTCTCCGGCGACTACTACGACTCGCGCCTGGCCTGGCTGTTCGCCGCGCTGGCCGCCGCGGCCGCCGTCGCGAAAGCCCCTGCCCACGAACCAGAGATCAGCCGAGAGCCGGTGCCACAGTGAACCCGCGAATCGCACGACGCACGCTTCTGCTCGCCGCTCTCGGGTCGGTGACCGCCGCCTGTACCCGCGACGGCGGCGAGGACGTGCCGGCCGTGCTGGACCCGCTGCCGGCGGCCCCGGCCGAACGGACGTCGCCGGCACCCACCGCGATCAGGTCCATCGCCTACTGGACGGCGATGTTCGACCGTAGCTGGGACTACCAGATCCGGACCGGCCGCCCGGCCAGCCTGTCCAAGGACAGCTGGGAGTTCTACGAGCTGTCGTACTCGCTGGACGCGCTCACCGCGATGTTCCGCGCCACCGGCACGCGCAAGTATCTGGACCTGGGGCTGGAGTTCCTGGAGAACGTGGCGGGCTCGGCCGTGACGTCCCGCTCGCTGCCGCGCAGCCAGTTCAACGACGGCTACCAGGGCTGGCCGTCGAACGAGAACGGCGAGAACGGTGACGAGATCCCGCTCTACGAGTCGTATTTCTGGCGGTACGGGACGCAGCTGCTGGTCGCGATGCGGGAGAACCCGCAGGTCTACGGCAACAAGACCTACCGGATGCGCTACGACCGGCTGCTCGCGTTCGCCGAGTCGCAGGTCTTCGCGAAATGGTACGCCCGCGGCCCGCAGGACTGGATCTACCGCGAGCGCACGCACATGGCCGCGCACTGGGCGCTGATCTCGATGAACCTGTCCCGGCTCACCGCCGACCCGGGAAAGCGCAGCCGGTACCTGACCGTGGTCGCGAACATCGACCTGCACATGCCCGGTGCGCCCAAGGGGTTGAAGGGGCAGCTGCGGCGCAATCCGGTGGAGGCCACCGCGTACTTCTGGAGCGACCAGTGGGGGTCGTTCAAGCGGCCCGGGCAGGACGCCGGGCACGGCAACGGGGTGATGGCGTACGTGACCGAGGCGCGAGCGCACGGCACCACCTGGACCACGGCGGACATGGCCGCCTTCTCGGCGACCCTCCTGAAGGTCATCTGGCCCGGGGGGACGACGTATCACGAGTTCGTGGACGGCTCCGGGGAGGACAACGGATGGTTCTCCGACGGTTTCGTCAAGCTCGGCCGTTTCGACACCGCCGTGCAGGCCCGGCTGGACAGTCACCGCGTGGTGAACGACCAGTTCGCGGCCAACATGGCGCTCAACGCACGGATCCTGCGGCCGTAAGCCGCCCTTTCAAGGAGGACGCACGATGAAAGCCGCGCTGCTCGACCCGGGCGACCCGCGCTGGTCCGAGGCCTTGGAAAAGGCCGGCCACGACATCTACCACCTGCCGCGGTACGTCGTGCTGGACGCCGCCCTGACCGGCAGCACCCCGGCCGCGTTCTGGTTCGAGGCCGGCGGCCAGCACCTGCTCGTCCCGCTGATCATGCGGGACATCCCGGGCACCGGATGGCGCGACGCGGCCTCGCCGTACGGGTATCCGGGACCGGCGAGCCAGGCGGCGGCCGAGGACACCGACTTCTGGGACCAGGCCTGCGCCGCGTTCGGCAGGACCCTCGCGGCCGAGGGGGTGGTGACCGCGTTCGTCCGGATGCATCCGATGCTGCCGGCGCCGCTGGACGTGATGGCCCGGCACGGCGCGATGGTGCTGCACGGCGAGACCGTGTCGATGGACCTCACCATCTCGGTCGAGCAGATGTGGAGCCTCACCCGCAGCGACCACCGCAACCACATCAACCGGGCCCGCCGCGCCGGCACCCGGGTGCTGTTCGACGAGTGGGACCGGCTCGGCGAGTGGGTGGAGTGCTACCACGACAACATGCGCCGGGTCGGCGCGAACGAGTTCTACTTCTTCACCCGCGAGCACCTGGAGGCGATGCGCGACGCCGTCGGCGAACGCATGCACTTCGCCTGTGCGCTGGAGGGCGACGAGGTGGTCGGCGGCAACACGTTCTTCGAGTACGACGGCATCGCGACCGGGTACGTCTCGTCGACGCGGCGGGCCAAGAACCGCTACGCCGACGAGCTGCTCTACGACGAGGTGCGCCGCTTCTGCAAGAACCGGGGGAACACCCTGTTCCACCTCGGCGGGGGCAAGGGCGGCCAGAACGACTCGCTGTTCACGTACAAGGCGGGCTTCTCCCCGCAGCGGCACGCCTTCCACACCTGGCGTGTCGTGGCAGATCCGGAGGCGTACCGGAGCTTGATGACCGAACGGCGACCGGACGCCGATCCGGGTGACCTCACCGCCGCCTTCCCGCCCTACCGTCAGGAGTAGACCATGCGCATCACCTGTGTCGGAGGCGGGCCCGCCGGCCTCTACTTCGCCGTCCTGGCCAAGCTGGCCGACCCGGCGCACGAGATCACCGTGCTCGAGCGCAACCCCCAGGGTGTGACGTACGGGTGGGGCGTGGTCTTCTGGGACGACCTGCTCGACGACCTGTTCGAGTACGACCCGGTGAGCGCCGGGCGGATCTGGGACGCGGCGTACAAGTGGGACGAGTACGAGGTGCGCGCGTCCGGCAAGGCGGTCACGCACCTGGCCGGGTACGGATTCAGCCTGGGCCGGCACCGATTGCTCGACATCCTGTCGGCACGGGCCCGCGAGCTCGGCGTGCGGATCGAGTATCAGGACGAGGTCGACGAGGTGCCGGACGCGGATCTGGTGGTGGCCTGCGACGGCGCCGCCAGCAAGATCCGGGAGCTGCACGCCGAACACTTCGGCCCGGAGATCGACATGGGCCGCAACAAGTACATCTGGCTGGGCACGCCCAAGGTGTTCGACACGTTCACCTTCGGCTTCGAACGCACCGAGGCCGGGTGGATCTGGTTCCACGCCTACCCGTTCGACGACGAGCGGAGCACGTTCATCGTCGAGTGCACGCCGGAGACGTGGCAGGGCCTGGGTTTCGACCGGATGGACGGGGAGGCGGGCAGCGCGAAGCTGGCCGAGATCTTCGCGAGCCACCTGGACGCCCAGCCGTTGTTCGACCACAAGGCGCTGTCCGGCGGCACCGGCTGGCTGAACTTCCGCCGGGTCACCAACCGCCGCTGGGACGCCGGGCACATCGTGCTGATGGGCGATGCCGCGCACACCACGCATTTCGCGATCGGTTCCGGCACGAAGCTGGCGATCCAGGACGCGATGGCCCTCGCCGACGCGGTGGCGACCGGCGACGACCTGCCGGTGGCGCTGGAACGTTACGAGCACCGGCGTAAGACGGCCATGGCGCCGTTGCAGCGGGCCGCGCTCGCCAGCAGCCGGTGGTTCGAGCAGCTGCCGGACTGCGCGGACATGCCCGCCAACCAGTTCTCCTACGCCCTGTCGAACCGGCGCGGCGAATACCCCACCTGGCGGTACGTGCTGCACCTGAGCACCCAGCGCCGGCTGCCGCGCGCGCTGCTGCGCAAGGCACTCAGCGCGCGTCGCTGGAATCGGGCCCGCCGTCGCGTCCTCGTGGTGAACGCCGGGCACTGAATCGCTGTATACCCCTACGACGAGAGGATGTCACATGGCCATAGCCGCTTTGCTGAGACCCGCGGACTCACGGTGGACCGACGCGCTGGACAGGATGCGGCACGACATCTACCACCTTCCGGCGTACGTGCGGATGGACGCCGGCATGTCCGGTGGCTCACCCGCCGCCTTCCGGTTCGACGACGACGGCGACACCCTGCTGATTCCGCTGATTTTGCGGGAGATCCCGGACACCACCTCGATGGACGCGGTGTCGCCGTACGGGTATCCGGGACCGATCGCCACGACCGCGGACCAGGGTTTCTGGGAGCGGGCCGGCCGGCACATGGCCGACGTGCTCGCGGCCCAGGGGGTGATCACGGCGTTCGTCCGGCTCAATCCGCTGTTACCGGCCCCGAGGGCGGCTCTCGCCTCCGTGGGCACCGTGGTGGAGCACGGCCAGACCGTGACCATCGACCTGACCCTTCCGTACGAGGAAATGTGGAAGCAGACCCACCGCTCGTGCCGTAACCAGATCGGCAAGGCGAAGCGAGCCGGCGTGGAGATCGTCTTTGACGACTGGGGCTACTTCGACGACTGGATCGCGACGTACCACGCCACCATGCGCCGGGTGCACGCGACCGACTTCTACTTCTTCACCACGGACTATTTTCGCCGGCTGCGCGACGCGCTGGGCGAGCGGGCGCACCTGGCGGCCGCGGTCGCCGCGGACGGCGAGCTGCTCGGCGGGAATCTGTTCTTCGAGTACGGCACGATCATGCACACCCATCTCCAGTCCACCAAGGACGGCCGGGTGTCGCATGCCGACAAGCTTCTCTACGACGCGATCCGCCGCTGGGGGCAGGACCGTGGTAACGAGATCTACCATCTCGGTGGCGGCGTGGGTGGCGCAGCCGACTCGCTGTTCCACTACAAGGCGGCCTTCTCGGCCGGGCGCAGCGATTTCTTCACCTGGCGGGTCGTCACCGATCCGGTGGGCTACGAGAAGCTGACCGGTGAGGAACCGACCACCACGTCAACGACGGGCCGGTTCCCCTCGTACCGGTGAACCGAGCACCCCGGCCAGCCGGCGCAGGTCGGCCGGGGTGCACCGGTGATCGACCGGGAGGGTGAGCATGCGCGACGACAACGCCGCCGCCTGCTCGTCGCCGCTCCACAGCCCGGTGCGGTCCTGCCGCCAGTGCACCGGCGCGTAGACGCCGTTCGCGGCCAGGTGGCCGAGCAGATCGTCGCGCTCCTGCCGCGTCTCGCGTAGGATCTGCAGCCGGAACGGGTTCGTCCCTTTGACGGGGGGCATACCCAGCATCTCGGCCATGGCCCGCACGTTCGCGGTCGCCGTCCGTTGTAGACGTTCGATGTCCAGCAGCGGCAGGATCGCCGTGGTCAGGGCGCCGGCCGGGGCCGCACTGCCGAGCAGCACGTGCTCGCCGCGCTGCTGCAAGGCCCGGAACGCCGTCTTGTCCACGTCCGAACCCGCCAGCCAGGCCGATTTCAGCAGCATGGCGACGAGCTTCAAATCACTGCCATGCGGATTCCCGTACGGGCTGGGCAAGGCTCGTTCCTGCGGAGACCAGAGCAGGCCGCCGTCGGGCAGCGGCAGGGTCTTGCGGAGGGAGGCCACCGCGTAGGCGGCCTGGCTGGTGCGCGCCCACCGGCTGAACGGGTCGTGCGAGTGGTCCTCGATCACCACGACGTCCGGGTGCGCCGCCATCCAGGCGTTCCAGGCCTCGCCGGTCTCGCGGCCGAACAGGTTCTGCGCCAGCACGACGTCGCCCTGGCCGGCCCGCAGCGTCTCCAGCCGCGGCCCGCCGGCGTCCGGCAGATGCCGGTACCAGGAGATCCGCACGGTCTCCGACAGCGCCTCGGCCACCCCCATGCAGAAGTACGACGGCAGATGCAGCCGGCCGCGGGGTGCGAGCTGCCGCAACAGGGCGGTCAGCGCGCCGCAGCCGGTCGCGAACAGCTTGTGCCGCGCGGGCAGCGGGCTCTCGTCGGTGGCCGCGGTGAGGTAGCTCGGGTCCCAGTGGAACTCCGAGCCGATCTCACGCGGCACGACGGACTTCCTCGGCCCGCGCGATGTTCAGCTCGTCCACGTGCACCGGCGGCTCACCGCGATGCAGGCTGGTGAACGTCCGCCAGATGATCCGCAGGTCGAGCATCGGCGACCAGTGGTCCACGTACCAGCGGTCCAGCACGAAACGCTGCGGCCAGTCGATGTCGTCGCGGCCGTTGACCTGGGCCCAGCCGGTGATGCCGGGCTTGACCTCCAGCCGGCGGCGGTCCTCGTCGGAGTAGTTCGCGGCCTGCGGCAGCACGTCCGGGCGCGGGCCGACCAGCCACATGTCGCCGCGTGCCACGTTGATCAGCTGCGGCAGCTCGTCGAGGCTGGTGCGGCGCAGGAACCGGCCGCACCGGGTGATCCGGGGATCGTTCTCGAGCAGGCCGAACGGGTCGGCGATGCCCAGTTTCGTGGTCATCGCGACCGAGTCGTGCACCATCGAGCGGAACTTCATCATCCGGAACGGGACACCGTCGCGGCCGGCCCGGTCCTGGACGAAGAAGATGCCCTTGCCGTCGGCGATCCGGATCCACAGCGCGATGCCGAGGATCACGGGCGACAACAGGATCAGCGCCAGGATGGCGGCGATGCGGTTGAGGACGTCCCAGAGCAGTCGTACGGCTCCCACGGTGTGGCCTCCTGCTACAGCGTCTCGACGGTCGGGCCGGAAAGTCGGTGACGGGTGTCCAGCACGTACGTGGCGTGCGCGGTCACCGCGTCGAGATCGAAGGCGTCGTGGTCGGCGAGCAGCACGACCGCGTCCGCGGCGGCGATCTGCTCGGCGGTCGCGGCGACCCGGACCACCCGCTGGTCGACGTGCGCGTCCTCGACCACGTGCGGGTCGGCGGCGCGCACCTCGGCACCCATGTCCAGCAGCAACGACGCGACGCGGCGGGCCGGGGACTCGCGGGCGTCGCCGGTGTTGCGCTTGTACGCGAGGCCGAGGAGCAGGATCGTCGAGCCGTTCACCGACTTCCTCTGCCGATTCAGGGCCTCGACCAACCGCCGTACGACGTAATCGGGCATGTGGTTGTTGATGTCGTTGGCCAGCTCGACGAACCGGAAGCTCTGCCCGAGCGCCCGCTGCACCCGCCAGGACAGGTACGACGGGTCGATCGGCAGGCAGTGCCCGCCGACGCCGGGCCCGGGCACGAACCGCATGTAGCCGAACGGCTTGGACGACGCGGCGCCGATCGCCTCCCACACGTCGATGTCCAGCTCGTGCGCGAACACCGCGAGCTCGTTGACCAGCGCGATGTTGACGTGCCGGAAGGTGTTCTCGATCAGCTTGGTGAGCTCGGCGACCTTGGTGTCGGAGACCGGGACGGTGGTCTCGACCACCGAGCCGTAGAACTCGCGCACCTTCGCCAGCGACGCCTCGTCGATGCCGGAGACCACCTTGGGCGTGGTGACCAGGTTGTACTCGCGGTTGCCCGGGTCGATGCGCTCGGGGCTGTAGCCCAGGTGGAAGTCGGTGCCGGCGATCAGCCCGGACTGCTCCTCGAGGATCGGGCCGACCAGGTCGATCGTGGTGCCCGGGTAGGTGGTCGACTCGAGCGCGACGGTGGCGCCGGGCCGCAGGTACCGGCCGAGCAGCCGGGCGGACGCCTCGATGTAGCTGAGGTCCGGCGTGCCGTCGCGTAACGGCGTGGGCACCGAGATCACCGCGATGTCGAAGCCGGCGCAGGACCGCGGATCGCTGGACGCCTGGTAGGCGCCGCTCGCGAGGATCTCCTGCAGCTCGGCGGACGACACGTCCTCCACGTAGGACTCCCCGGCGGCGAGCCGCTTGATCCGGTCCTCGTCGACGTCGAAGCCGACCACCGAGTGACCCACCTGAGCGGCGCGGACCGCGAGCGGCAGCCCGACGTAGCCCTGACCGGCGATGACAACCCGCATGCTTGGTTCTCCTTCGGTTCAGCGCGGCCGGATCGGACGCACGGTGTACTGCGGCTGACGGGGGATGAGGTTGCGGGCGCGGCGTCCGTTGCCGTTGACCCGGACCTTCGTCTGCAGCGCCGGGCTTTCGGTGAGCCAGCGCAGGAAGGCGGTGAGCTCGCCACGGGGCGCGGTGGGGTCGAGCATGGAGAGCACCGAGCCGTCCAGCGGCGGCACCGGGGTCTGCGAGATGAGCGGGTGGTTCGGCCGCTGGTCGGTCTCGCCCGGTCCGAGCAGCACCTCGCTGAGCTTCTCGCCGGGCCGCAGTCCGGTGTAGACGATCTGGATGTGCTGCTCGGCGGCGTCGGCGAACCGGCGGGCCACGTCGGCGATGCGGACCGGGTCGCCCATGTCCAGCACCAGGACCTCGCCGTCGCTGTGCAGTGCGCCGGCCTGGATGACGAGGCGGACGGCCTCCTGGACCGTCATGAAGTAGCGCTCCACCTCGGGGTCGGTGACCGTGATCGGCCCACCGGCCTCGACCTGCGCGGCGAACGCGGTCAGTACCGAGCCGCGGCTGCCCAGCACGTTGCCGAACCGGACGCTGCAGAAGGTGCCCTTGGTGGCGGCGTCGGCCGCCGCGGTCAGCCGTTCGGTGATGCGCTTGGAGTAGCCGAGCACGCTGATCGGATCGGCGGCCTTGTCGGTGGAGATGTTGACCAGCCGGTCCACGCCGTGCTTCAGGGCGGTCTGCAGGATCTGGTAGGTGCCGACGATGTTGGTCTTGAGCGCCTCGGACGGGTGCATCTCCAGCAGGGTGAGGTGCTTGAGCGCGGCGGCGTGGAAGACGACCTGCGGCTTGTGCTCGGCGAAGACCTCGTCGAGGCGTTGCTGGTCGCGGATGTCGGCGACGACCAGGTTGCGGTCGTCGAGCAGGCCGCGCCCGTCCAGCGAGAGCTGCACCGCGTGCAGGCCGGACTCGTCGCGGTCCAGCATGACCAGCCGTTCCGGGTGGAACTGGGCGAGCTGGCGGCACAGCTCCGAGCCGATCGACCCGCCGGCGCCGGTGACCAGCACGCGGCGGCCCTGCAGGTAGCCGGCGATCGCGGCGACGTCGATCTCGGTCTCCCGGCGGCCGAGCAGGTCGGCGTGGCTGACCGGGCGGATGTCGTCGACGCTGACCGTGCGGCCGAACAGCTCGACCACCGGCGGCACGACCTTGACCTCGACGTTGAGGGGCTCGGCGAGCTCGGTCAGGGTGCGCATCAGCTCGGCGCCGGCGCTGGGGATCGCGATGAGGACCACGTCGGCGCGGTAGCGGCGCACCACCTCGGGCAGCGCGTGCCGGGTGCCGGCGACCGGCACCCCCATGATCTGCAGGCTGCGCTTGGCCGGGTCGTCGTCGAGCAGCGCCACCGGCACGTACGGGCTGGACGGGCTGCGGAGCATGGCCCGCACGACCTGGGCGGCGCCCTCCCCCGCGCCGACCACGACGATCCGGGCGCCGTGCTCGGCCGAGGGCCGCAGCCGCTGGTCGCGCGCGAGCCGCACGGTGTAGCGGATGCCGGCCGCGATGACCAGGGTGATCAGGCCGGACGCGATGATCGCCGAGCGCGGCACGAGCCGGCCCAGCAGAGTGTCCAGAATGAACAACAGCGGGGTGGTGAGGGCCGCGGTCTTGACGAGCGCCGCGATCTCCTCGAAGCAGCCGTAGGACCATCGGCCGGTGTAGAGACCGAATTGGAGGCCGGCCGCGGTGTGCACCACCGCGCCGAGGCTGGCCAGCACCAGCAGTCCGGTCAGGTCGACGTGCGAGAAATCGCCGTCGTGGCGTAGCAGCGTGGCGATCAGCATCGCGAGGGACAGGGCGAGCGCGTCGGCGGCCGCGCGGGCGGCACGGCCACCGAGTCCGGAACGCGCCGCCCGGCCGCGCCAATTGCCGGGGTGGGAATCTTCGGTGTTCTCGCCGGGTGCGGAACGCCTAACCAGCATGGACTCCCCCTCGCGCGCGCCATCTGGCGACAATGAGAAAAAGCGCGGTTCGCAGCGCTCGGAAATGAGCCTGGCAAAATCCGGGGAAGCGATACAGTAGCAATTGTCACAACCGACGTGAGTCTCTTTCACGTTCTGTCCGATCGGTTGCTACACAACGACTTCAGGACCGAACCGGACACTACGATCGGCCGGGGAATAAATGTCACGGATGATATGAGGAGTTTTCACGTCACCTATGACATTTACAACTTTCACCGTTCCCTAAATTCTGCCAACGTCCCTTCACAGGGGCGGCAAAAGCAAATTCCCGACCGAGTCGACCGGGGGGCGGAAAATTGACGTATCCTGGCGCGCACCGCACATCCGGAACGTGAGAGTTCTGCATGTGATCGGCGCCGCGGCCGCCGACGCCGGCGGACATCAGCTGCGGATGCTGGTGCGCCGGCTCCCCCACCAGAACGAGGTGGTGACGCTGACGGCGGGCGGGCCGGTCGCCGCCGCGATACGCGCTTCCGGCGTGCCGGTGCACGAGCTCGACACCGCTGGCGATCGCCATCTGACGGTGGTCCGTAAGCTGCGCCGGCTGATGCGGCGCGGCCGGTTCGACCTGGTGCACACGCATCTGTTCCGGGCCGGGGTGCCCGGGCGGGCGGCCGCGCGCTGGGCCGGGGTGCCGGTCGCGGTCGCCACCGAGCACCGGCTGCCCCGGGTGCCCGGCGTGCTGTTCCTGGCCGGCCGGCGGTACGCGCAGGTGACCGTGACCGCGTCCGACGAGCTGGCCGAACCGTTGCGGCGCTGGGGCGTACCGGGGGAACGCATCGAAGTGATTCCGCGGGCCGTGGACATGTCCGAATTCCGATACGACCCGGCCGTACGCGCCGCGGTCCGCGCCCGCCTCGGGATCGGCGACCGCACCCCGGTCGTCGGCGGGGTCGGCCGGCTCGAGCCGCGCAAACAGTTCGAGCGGCTCATCCGGGCGATCGGCGAGGTGCCCGGCGCGACGCTGCTGCTGGTCGGCGACGGCCCGGCACGCGCGGCGCTGGAGGGGCTCGCGGCCATCGAGGGGGTGGCCGACCGGGTGCTGTTCGCCGGGCAGGTGCCGCACGCGCGGGAGATGTTGTGCGCCATGGACATCTTCGCCTCGCCGGCCACCGACACGTTCGGCCTGGTGGTGCTGGAGGCGATGGCGGCCGGGCTGCCCGCGCTCTTCGGATCCTGTACGCCGCTGGCCGGGCGCACCGACGTGGACGACTGCCGGCGGCTCTCCCCGCACGACCCGGAGTCGTTGCCGCGGGCGCTGCGCACCGAGGTGCTGCTGCTCGACGAACGTCATGGGGAGCGGCTGCCGGCGCGCTCGGCGGGCAAGGGCTACGAAGCCGACCAGATGGCGTTATCGGTGGGCCGGATCTACGACCGGTTCGGGCCGGGGTGAGGCGCGCTCCACGAGTCTGCGCGCGGCGGCGTAGCGCATCAGGTGCTGCAGCGCGTACCAGCCGAGCAGCGCGCCCAACGTGTTCGAGCAGAGGTCGTTCACGTCCGCCCACCGGTTGCCGTGCAGCACCAGGACCAGCAGCGCCTGCGTGGTCTCGATGGTCAGGCTGGCGAGGAAGCCGATGAGCACCACGCGGCCGCGGTCCTTGATGCCGAACGCCAGGCGCAGCACCAGCGCCAGCGGCAGCGTCATGATCGTGTTCAGCAGGAAGTCGTCGGGCCGCATCTCGAGGATCGGCACCAGGATGATCCGGAACAGTTGCGGGTCCCCCGCGTACGGACCCCAGTCCAGGTCGAGCGGGAGCATGGTGGCGCCCAGGACGGCGACCGCATACCACACCGCGAGCCAGGCCGCGCCGACCCGCCACGGGCCCTGTTTACGCAGCGCGAGCCACGACGCGCCCATCAGGACGAGCCCCAGCGGGACGAGCACGGGCAAGGCGGGAATGGTGTGCATCCCCGACCACGCTACGTCGCGATGATGTGAGCCGTCGGGTATCAGCGGAGCCAGCCGTCCCGGCGGGCGATGCGGATCGCGTCGAGGCGGTTGCGCGCGCCGGTCTTCGAGATGATGGCCGACAGGTAGTTGCGGACCGTGCCGCCGGACAGATAGAGCCGGCCCGCGATCTCCTTCACCGAGTCGCCCTGCGCCGCGAGACCCAGCACCTCCAGCTCCCGGGTGGTCAGGCCGCGATCGATGTTCAGCGAGGCGGCCTGCAGACGCGGGGAGACGACGTGCTCGCCGGCCGCGAGGCGCCGCACCGAGTCGGCCAGCAGCGCGCTGGACGCGTCCTTGAGCAGGAAGTTGAGCGAGCGGCGGCGATGCCGGGGCGGGAGCATGCCGCGCTTGGCCGGGTCGCAGAGCATCAGCATGGCGCAGGAGCCGATCGCGGCGTGCAGTTCCTCGGCGAACGGGAGCACCTGGCTGACCATGTATTCGGTGTCGATGACGATCACGTCCGGCCACAGCACCGCGGCGGATTGCACGAGATCCTCGTCGAAGGTCAGGGTGGCGACGTAATTCATGTCCGGATGCGATTCCAGCAGCGATCGCACCGGGACGCCGAAGTATCCCTCGTCGCGGACCGTCAGAACCCGGATCATGCACACCACCTCACCGCTGGACGCCTGCCCCGTCCGGACCTTCCGACGGCCCGTCCGGCACCCTGGGAGTACTTCCTCTGTATCGCCACGAGTCAATTCGTGACCGACGGCCCGCCGGCTTGGTCGGTGGCATGAAAAATTCGGCCCGGCGGCCGAGTGGATGAGAGTTCTAGCAAGTGTTCGCGCAAGTCAGAGTGCATCTGTGCCAAGTTCAGGGTTCGCCACGACGTCTTCTCACCGTAACGTCTGGGACACTCATCGCAACCGGCGCTAGCCGATCAGCCGAGGCAACTACACCGGATCTTCTGAATAGACCAGGCGAAATCCGCCCGAGATCAACCTCTTACCAATTGCAAAAGTTGACTTTCCCCCATCGGCCGCCTTCTCCGGAAATTTCGCCCATTTCCGTGCGTTTGATTGCGGTCGATTCCTGACCGCAATCGTCGATAGCGTGGTTCGTATGACAACCGGACTTCGAGCCCTTCGTGCCCTCAATCGGGCGACGCTCGCGCGGCAGTTGCTGCTGCGGCGCGCCGACATCTCCGTCCCGGAGGCGCTGAGCCGGGTGGGCGGGCTGCAGGCGCAGACCGCGCAGACCTGGTACGTCGGTTTATGGACGCGCCTGGCCGGTTACTCGCCGGCGGCCACCTCCGACCTGCTCGCCGACGGGTTGCTGGTGCGGATGGCGCTGATGCGCGGGACCATCCACCTCGTCGCCGCCGACGACGCCCGATGGTTGCGGCCGCTGGTCGACCCGGTCATCCACCGCGGCACGATGGGCGCGTTCGGCCGCGACCTGCGCGACGTCGACCGGGACGAACTGGCGGCGCTGGCCCGCAAGGCGCTCGCGGAACGGCCGATGACCTTCACCGAGCTGGGCCGCGAACTGGCCGTGCGCTGGCCGGGACGCGACCCGCTGGCCCTGGGCAACGCGGCCCGGGCGTGGCTGCCGCTGGCGCAGTCCCCGCCGCGCGGTCTCTGGGGACGCAGGGGAAAGGCGGCGCACCACGTCTTCCCCGCGCCGCTGATCGATGCGCCGGTAGATCGGCTGGTATTGAGTTATCTGTCGGCTTTCGGACCGGCGACCGTGCTGGACTGCCAGCAGTGGTCCGGGCTGACCCGGCTCGCCGAGGTGTTCGAGCGGCTGCGACCGTCGTTGGTGGCGCTGCCCGGCGGGTATTTCGACCTGCCGGACGCGCCGCGCCCCGACCCGGAAACGCCGGCGCCGGTGCGATTCCTCTACGACTTCGACAACCTGCTGCTCTCGCACGACGACCGCCGCCGGGTGCTCGGCGACGTCGACTACACCAGCCAGGGGTGGGGCGGCGGAAACATGGAGATGCCGCGGTCGCTGCTGGTCGACGGTTTCGTCGCGGCGACATGGAAAGAGACGAAAGGCCGTTTGACCGTACGCCCGTTCCGGCGCCTCACCGCGCGCGAGCGCGCCGAGATATCGGCCGAGGGCGCCCAGTTGCTCGCGTTCCTGGCCCCTGATGCGCCCCACGAGATCGCCTTCCGCGACGACTAGCCGAGTAAGTCCTAAGCCGAGTCAGTGGCCGTGGACGAGTCAGTGGCCGTGGACGAGTCAATGGCCGAGGACGAGTCAATGGCCGTGGACGAGTCAATGGCCGTCGACGACTCAATGGCCGTAGCTGATCAGCGATCTGATCGCCGTCCGTCCGTCCGCCAGCCCGCCGCCCCCCGCCCGCATATCCGACATTTCCCGATACTCGCCAGGTCGGCTGGGCCGCTGGACGGCTGGGCCCGGCGCGCGGCCGCGCGGGCTTCCATTCCGTGAGACGAGCGTCCGCCTGCTGAGACCCGCGTCCGCATCACGGATCCACCGTCCACGATGTGGGACCCGCGTCCATTGTAGAGAGTACCTTCGTCACGCAATGAGGCTTTCGTCCGGCAGGTTTTTCCGGCCGAATGTGAACCTTGGAAAGTTATGGCTCGTATGTGGGCGTAACTCTCCAAGGTTGCCAAAAATCCATGATGTGGCCGCGGTGTCCACATAGCGGGACCGCCCGGCCGCGAGTGGATCACCACAGGGCCTCAGCTCTCTCGCTACCGCGCCACCGGCCAGGCCGCGACGAGGGCACTCACCGCCGACCACCACGGTTAGGTCTAGCCCGTGGCGCGGGCAGCCAGAGGATTGATTCCCCATTCGGGCACAGGCGGCACTGCGCCGGCCGCCGTCCGCTCGCAGGTAGCGGCTGCCGCCGAGGGTCGGCTCCGCGAACGAGCATTCGTTTCGGGGTCGGCCCAGCGGCGAAACTTCCCACGCGGGAGCTCGGCAAACGCACACCGTCACAACTCCCCGCAGGCTCTCAGCGTGGCACGACTTTTTCGACGGCCCACTGCCGCCACGTGTCGAGCCGGTGCTGCACCTGGGCGAGCTGCTCGGCCACCGGACCCGGGCCGGTCGAGCCCGGCGTGGTGCGGGCGGCCAGCGCCGACTCCACCGACATCACCTCGCGCACCGACGGGTCGAGGTGCTCGCTGACCGTCTTCAGGTCGTCGTCGGTGAGGTCCTCCAGCTCGCACTCGCGCACCGAGCACAGCGCCACCAGCTTGCCGGTGATCTCGTGGGCGTCGCGGAACGGGACGCCCTTGCGCACCAGCCAGTCGGCGACCTCGGTGGCCAGCGAGAAGCCCACCGGTGCGGCCGCGGCGAGGCGGTCGACGCGTACGGTCATCGTGGAGATCATGCCGGCCAGCGCCGGCAGCAGCAGCGACAGCGTCTCGATCGCGTCGAACGCCGGCTCCTTGTCCTCCTGCATGTCCCGGTCGTAGGTCAGCGGCAGGCCCTTGAGCATGGTCAGCACCGCGATCAGGCCGCCGATGAGCCGGCCACTCTTGCCGCGGGCCAGCTCGGCGATGTCCGCGTTCTTCTTCTGCGGCATGATCGACGACCCGGTGGCGAAGGCGTCGTCGAGCTCCACCCAGCCGAACTCGGTCGACGTCCACAGCACCACCTCCTCGCCGAGCCGGGAGAGGTGCACCCCGATCAGCGCGGTCACGAACAGGAACTCGGCCACGAAGTCGCGGTCGGCCACCGCGTCCATCGAGTTCGGCGCGGGCGCGGTGAACCCCAGCTCCTTGGCCACCGCGGCCGGGTCGAGCGGCAACGACGAGCCGGCCAGCGCACCCGACCCCAAGGGCGAGATCGCCGTACGCCCGTCCCAGTCCCGCAACCGGTCGAGATCACGCAGCAGCGGCTGAACGTGCGCGAGCAGCCAATGCCCGAACGTGACCGGCTGAGCGTGCTGCACGTGCGTCATGCCCGGCGCCGGGGTGTCGATGTTGCGGGACGCCTGCTCGGTCAGCGCGTCGGCCAGCTCGACCACCGACACCGCCAGCCCGCGCGCGTGATCGCGCAGGTAGAGCCGCAGATCGGTGGCCACCTGGTCGTTGCGTGAACGCCCGGCGCGCAGCTTGCCGCCCAGCGATCCGAGCCGTTCCAGCAGCCCGCGTTCGAGCGCGGTGTGCACGTCCTCGTCGTCGACCGTGGGCCGGAACTCGCCGGTGGCGCACGCCTGCTCGAGGTCGTCGAGCGCGGCCAGGATCTGGCCCAGCTCGGCCGGGTCGAGCAGCCCGGCCCTCGACAGCACCCGGGCGTGCGCCCGCGAGGCGAGCAGATCGTAGGGCGCGAGGCGCCAGTCGAACTGCACGCTCACGCTGAGGCGCGCGAGCGCGTCCGCCGGGCCGCCGGAGAACCGGGCACCCCACAGTCGCGTAGCACCATCGCTGTCCGACACGCTGTCTCCTTCCACCGCCGGAACCCTAGCGGTCCGGACGGGAACTAAAGTCGCGGGAATGACTCCCACGATCGATCTCAGCAACGACGTCGTCACCCTCACCCGCGCGCTGTGCGACATCAACTCGGTCAGCGGCGCGGAGAAGGAGATCGCCGATGCGGTTGAGGTGGCGCTCAAGGCGTACCCGCATCTGGAGGTCCGGCGCGACGGCGACGCGATCGTGGCCCGCACCAACCTCGGCCGGCCGACCCGCGTGGTGCTGGCCGGGCACCTCGACACCGTCCCGATCAAGGACAACCTGCCGACGACGATGACCGGCAGCGGCGACGACGAGACGATCCACGGGCGCGGCACCGCCGACATGAAGGCCGGTGACGCGGTGTTTCTCAAGGCGGCGGCGCTGCTGGCGAGCCCGCGTTACGACGTGACCTACGTCTTCTACGACCATGAGGAGGTCGCGGCGCGGCTCAACGGTCTCGGCCGGCTGGTCCGCGAGCACCCGGACTGGCTGGCCGGCGACTTCGCGATCCTCGGCGAGCCGTCGAACGCGGGGATCGAGGGCGGCTGCCAGGGCACGATGCGGGTCGAGATCACCGTGCCCGGCCGGGCCTCGCACGCGGCCCGCTCCTGGCTCGGGGTGAACGCGATCCACGCGGCCGGTGAGGTGCTCGACCGGCTCCGGCGCTACGAGCCGCGCGAGCCCGCGGTCGACGGCCTGCGCTACCACGAGGGCCTCAACGCGGTGCGCATCGAGGGCGGCATCGCCGGCAACGTCATCCCGGACCGCTGCACGATCTCGGTCAACTACCGCTTCGCCCCCGACCGCGACCCGGCCGCGGCCGAGCAGCATCTGCGGGAGGTCTTCGCCGGTTACGAGCTCACCGTCGCCGACTCGGCCCCGGGCGCGCGGCCCGGCCTGGACCACCCGGCCGCCCGCGCGTTCGCCGACGCGGTCGGCCGCGAGCCGGTGGCCAAGCTGGGCTGGACCGACGTGTCCCGGTTCGCCGCGCTGGGCATCCCGGCCGTCAACTTCGGGCCGGGCGACCCCAACCTCGCGCACACCGACAACGAGTTCTGCCCCACCAGCGACATCCGGGAGTGCCTGGACATCCTCACCCGCTGGCTGGCCTGACCGCCGCACTGCCCCGCCCACCATCGGACCGACGGCTCAACCCGCGACCTGAGCGATGGCACCGGGCATCGCGTACATGTGCGCGAACGCCCGGGCCTCCTCGCCGGTCCACAGCGACGAGCCGTACCCGTAGACGACACCCTCGCGGGCGGCCGCGTCCAGCAGGCTGTGCGGGCTGCGGCTGCCGAGCAGCACGATGTTGCCCTTGTGCAGCCGGACGCGCACGTCGCCGGTCACCCGGCCCTGGCTGGAGTCGAGGAACGCGCGGAAGTCGTCCAGGATCGGGTCGTAGTAGACCGCCTCGTGCAGCAGATCCCCGTACGTCGTGCCGAGCGTCGCCTTGGTCGCCTGCTGCCGGTTGCTCAGCACCAGCCGCTCCAGCTCGCGGTGCGCGGCGATGAGGATCAGCATGCCGGGCGCCTCGAAACCGACCCGGGCGAGGTTGCCGACCATCGTCGATCCCATGTGGATGCCCCGCCCGACGCCGTGCGCGCCGCCCAGCTCGTTGAGCGCCTTGAGGATCGCGTAGTTCGGGCTGTTCGCCAGCGCGACGCCGTCGGCCGTCGCCGCCACCACCTCGCCCCTGTCGAACGACAGCACCAGCTCGACACCCTCGGCGGGCGCCTCGTCGATCGACTCCGTGTACGTCCACGCGCTCTCCGGCAGATAATCCCAGGAGCCGTACGTCTCCCCGCCGCCGATGGTCGTCCCGATGAGGCCCTCGTTGATCGAGTACGTGGTCGTCTTGGCGCTCACCTCGAAACCGTGCCCCCGCAGGAACTCGGACTCCTCCTCCCGGGTGAGCCGCTCGTCCCGGATCGGCGTGACGATCTCGAGCTTCGGCGCGAGCGCCCGGATCACCGCGTCGTAGCGCACGTGGTCGGCCCCCGCGCCGGTCGAGCCGTGGCCCACCGCGTCGGCGCCGTTCTCCAGCGCGACCTGCACCACCTTCTCGGCCTGGATCATGCGTTCCGCGCCGACGCACGACGGGTACCCGCCGTTGCGCAGGTAGTTCGCCTTGATCCCGTACGTGATGACGCGGGAGTAGAGCTCGGCCCGCGCGTCCACGATGAAGTGCCCGGCCGAGCCGAGCTCCTCGGCGCGCGCCTTGACGGACTCGCCTTCGCCGCTGTGCAGGCCGCCGGTGTCGATGTTCGCGGTGAGCACCTCCCAGCCCTGCTCCCGCAGGGAGACCAGCGCGTACGAGGTGTCCAGGCCGCCGGAGAAGGCGAGAACGATCTTGCGATTGGTCATTCTTCTAATCCTTGGGGATTTCGAGGATGGGCACGTACGTCTTGCCGCCGTCCAGCAGGTGGCCGGGCGCGAGCACGTAGAAGTCGCTCTCGCCCGCCTCGACGGCCTTCTGCATGGCGCTCTGCCGCTGGTAGTCGAACGGGTCGAGCAGGAAGCTCGGTGTCCGCGCGGCGTGCCGGACGCCGGTGAAGTCGCTCTCGTAGACGAACGAGCCGGGCGAGGTGTGGAACGGCACGGTCGCGACCAGGATCTTCAACGCGCCGAACCGGGTGTGCACCTTGAGCGCGCTGTTGTCGTACTGGGTGACGCCGTCGAGCTTGCGCGCGCGATAGGCGGACAGTGCCAGCGCCTTGGCCGCCTGGCCGAGACCGACAGCGGGCATCAGCGACCACAGCGACCAGCCGACCCACGTGCCGGGGGCGGCGCTGGGCGCGGCGCAGTATCCGCCGATCGGCACCGGCCCGGTGTACCCGGAGGTGCGCATGGTCTCCTGCACCGCGCGCAGGTGCTGCTTCACGTCGATGTCGAACCGGAACGTCGAGCGTTCCACCATCGCCGCGAACTCGTCCTGCGGCAGGCTCGCGATCACCGCCGCGCTCGGCATCAGGATGAGGTCGACCATCACCCACTGCGGCATCGGGATGCCACGGTCGCCGAACGCGATGCCGTTGATCACGTTGAAGAGGTTCAGGAATTCCCGGCTCGACCAGCTCTGCCCGGTGGTGTCGGTGAAGTCGAGCCAGGTGAGCTGATGACCGTAGGGCGTCTCGTTGAGATGCTCGCGCAGCGTCGCGTTCGAGGCGAGGAAGAACTCGACCTCACGGGCCGCGAGGCCCTGCACGTGATCGGCGAAGTCCGGGAAGTGGACCTCGACCGGCGGCTGCTCGGTCACGATGACATCTCCTGAGGTTCGAGGCTCCAGGCGCTCAGCTTCCCGGCGAGTGCGGCGCCGGAGCCGGGCCCGTCGTCGCGGGACACGACGAGGATGGTGTCGTCGCCGGCGATGGTGCCGACGATGTCGGTGAGCCCGGAGCGGTCGAGCGCGCTGGCCAGGAACTGTGCCGCCCCCGGCGGGGTGCGCAGCACCGCGATGTTGCCGCTCGCGTCCACGCCGGTGAGCAGCTCGCGCAGCAGCCGCACCAGCCGGGCCGGGGCGTTCTCGGCCTCGCGCAGCGGCCGCTTGCCGTCCTCCGGGATCAGGTATGCCCCGCTGACCTTGACGGCGCCCATCTCCTCCAGGTCGCGGGAGAGGGTGGCCTGGGTGACCTGCACGCCGTCGGACGACAGCAGGTCGGCCAGCTCGGTCTGGGAGCGCACCTGCCGATCCCGGATCAGCTCGACGATGCGGGCGTGCCGCGCCGCGCGGGTCGGGTGGACGAACTCGCCTCTCATGACTGCTCGTTCACCGCCAGCAGCCAGGCCAGCAGCGCCTTCTGCGCGTGCAGCCGGTTTTCCGCCTGGTCGAACACGGCGCTCTGCGGGCCGTCCATGACCTCGTCGGTGATCTCCTCGCCGCGGTGCGCGGGCAGGCAGTGCAGGACGATCGCCTCCGGCGCCGCGGCGGCGAGCAGCTTCTCGTTGACCTGGTACGGGCGGAACGGGGTGAGCCGGTCCCGGCCGTCGCTCTCCTGACCCATCGAGGTCCACGTGTCGGTGGCGAGCACGTCGACGCCGTCGGCCGCCTCGAACGGGTCGCGCAGCACCTCGACCGAGCCGCCGGTCCACGCGGCGATCTCCGCCGCCCGGGAGACCACGGCGGCGCTCGGGTCGAACCCGGAGGGCCCGGCGACGCGGACGTGCATGCCGGCCGTGGCGCCCGCCAGCAGATAGGAATGCGCCATGTTGTTGGCGGCGTCGCCCACGTACGCGATCTTGCGGCCCGCCGTCCCGCCCAGCCGCTCGCGCACGGTCTGCAGGTCGGCCAGCAGCTGGCAGGGGTGGAAGCCGTCGGTCAGCGCGTTGATCACCGGAACGTCCACCTGGGACGCGAGCTCGGCGAGCCGCTCGTCGCCGGTGGTCCGGAACACCATGGCGGCCGCGTACCGCGCGACGACCCGCCCGGCGTCGGCCAGCGACTCACCGCGCCCGAAGTGGGTGAGCTGGGTGTCCACGATCATCGGCTGGCCGCCCAGCTCGGCGATGCCGGCCTCGAACGAGAGCCGGGTGCGCAGGCTGACCTTGTCGAAGAAGACGGCGACCGAGCGCGGTCCGGCCAGCGGCCGGTACGCGAACCGGTCGGCCTTCATCGAGGCGGCGAGGTCGAGGACGTCGGACTGCTCCTGCGGGGTCAGGTCGTCGTCGCGCAGGAAGTGCCGGGTCACCGCACACCGTCCAGTGCCGAGATGAACGCGTCGGCCTGCTCGGCGCTGACGATCAGCGGCGGGGCGATGCGGATGACGTCCGGGACCGCGGCGTTGACCAGGAAACCGGCGTCGCGCAGCCGGGCCGTCAGCGAGGCCGCGACCGGTTCGGCGAGCACGATGCCGAGCAGCAGGCCGGCGCCGCGCACCTGGCTGATCATCGGGTGGTTCAGGCCCTCGATGCCGCGGCGCAGCTGCTCGCCGACGCGCTTGACGTGGTCGAGCAGGCCCTCGCCGGCGATCGTGCGGATCACCGCGAGACCGGCCGCGCAGGAGATCGGGTTACCGCCGAACGTGGACCCGTGCGAGCCGGGGGTGAACAGGTCGGCGGCCTTGCCGAAGGCCACGCAGGCGCCCAGCGGCAGGCCGCCGCCGAGACCCTTGGCCAGCGTGATCACGTCCGGCTCGACCCCCTCGCTCTGATGGTGGAACCAATGCCCGGTGCGCCCGATGCCGGTCTGGATCTCGTCGAGCACCAGCAGGGCGCCGGTGCGGTCGCAGATCTCGCGCGCGGCGGCCAGGTAACCGGGCGGGGGCACCACGACGCCGTTCTCCCCCTGGATGGGCTCGAGGATGACCATCGCCGTGTCCGTGTCGACGGCACTGTTCAGCGCATCCGAGTCACCATAAGGGACATGCTCGACATTTCCCGGTAACGGCCGGAACGGGTCGGACTTGGCCGGCTGCCCGGTCAGCGCCAGCGCCCCCATCGACCGGCCGTGGAACGCGCCGTGTGTGGCCACCACCCGGGAGCGGCCGGTGAGCCGGGACAGCTTGAACGCGGCCTCGACCGCTTCGGTGCCGGAGTTCGCGAAGAACACCCGCCCGGCGCGGCCGGCCAGGGTGAGCAGCAGGTCGGCGAGCGCCACCGCGGGCTCGGAGATGTAGAGGTTGGAGACGTGCCCGAGGGTCTGGACCTGCTGGGTGACCGCGGCGACGACGGCCGGGTGGGCGTGGCCCAGCGCGTTCACCGCGATCCCGCCGAGGAAGTCGACGTACTGCTTGCCGTCCTCGTCGGTGAGCACCGCACCCTCGCCTCGGACGAAGGCGGTCTGCGGCGTCCCGTAGTTGTTCATCATGGTCTGCGACCAGCGGCTGACCAGGCTCATGCGACCACCATCGTTCCGATTCCCTCCGGGGTGAAGATTTCCAGGAGCGTGGAGTGCGGGACGCGGCCGTCGACGACGTGCGCGGCGCTCAGGCCACCGCGCACGGCGCGCAGGCACGCCTCCATCTTGGGGACCATTCCGGCTTCCAGGCGCGGCAGCAGTTTCGCCAGGTCGCCGGCCTCGATCTGGCGGACCAGCGAGCCGGTGTCCGGCCAGTCGGTGTAGAGGCCGGGCACGTCGGTGAGGATGACCAGCTTGCGCGCGCCCAGCGCCTCGGCCAGGGCGGCGGCCGCGCTGTCCGCGTTGACGTTGTGCAGCACGCCGTCCTTGTCCGGCGCGACGGTGGCGATCACCGGGATGCGGCCGGCCGCGATCAGGTCGTCGACCGCCGACGTGTCCACCCGGTCGACGTCGCCGACCTGCCCGAGGTCGACCTCGGTGCCGTCGACGAGCGTGCCCCGGCGGACCGCGGTGAACAGCTTGGCGTCCTCACCGGACAGCCCCACCGCGAACGGGCCGTGCTGGTTGATCAGGCCGACCAGCTCGCGGCCGACCTGACCGGTCAGCACCATCCGGACCACGTCCATGGTTTCCGGGGTGGTGACCCGCAGGCCGCCGCGGAACTCCGACTCGATCCCGAGGCGGCCCAGCATCCGGCTGATCTGCGGTCCGCCGCCGTGCACCACGACCGGCTTGATCCCGGCGTACCGCAGGAAGACCATGTCGGCCGCGAACGCCTGCTGCAGCGACGGGGTGACCATCGCGTTGCCGCCATACTTGATCACGACGGTGGCGCCGTGGAAGCGCTCCAGCCACGGCAGCGCCTCGATCAGGACCTCGGCCTTCTCGACAGGGTTCACGATGAATACGCCGAGTTCTCGTGGACGTAGGCGTGCGACAGGTCGGTCGTCCAGATCGTCGCCGCCATCTCGCCCTCCCGCAGGTTGACCGTGATCCGCACGTCGCGGCCGGTCAGGTCCACGGTGGAGCGGTCCGCGGCGGCGGCACCGCCCTTGCAGATCCACACGTCGTTGATCGCCACGTCCACGCGCTCGGGCTCGAAGGCGGCCTGCGTCGTGCCGACCGCGGCGAGGATCCGCCCCCAGTTCGGGTCGTTGCCGAACATGGCCGTCTTCACCAGGTTGTTGCGGGCGACCGCGCGGCCCACCTCCACCGCGTCGGCCTCGCTGGCCGCGCCCCGCACCTCGATCGCGATGTGCTTGGTGGCGCCCTCGGCGTCGGAGATCAGCTGCTGGGCCAGATCGTGGCAGACCTCGGTGACGGCGGCGGTCAGCTCCTCCGGCGACGGCTCGGCACCGGAGGCACCGCTGGCCAGCAGCAGGACCGTGTCGTTGGTGGACATGCACCCGTCCGAGTCGAGCCGGTCGAACGTGACCCGGGTGGCCTCGCGCAGCGCGGTGTCCAGGGTCTCGTTGTCGGCCGAGGCGTCGGTGGTGACCACCACGAGCATGGTGGCCAGCGCGGGGGCGAGCATGCCGGCGCCCTTCGCGATGCCGCCGACCGACCAGCGGCCGCGTTGCACCACCGCGTTCTTGGTGACCGTGTCGGTCGTCATGATCGCCTCGGCGGCGGCCGGCCCGCCGTCGGCCGCGAGGGCCTTGGCCGCGGCGCTGACGCCGGGGAGCAGCTTGTCCATCGGCAGCAGCTCACCGATCAGGCCGGTCGAGCAGACGGCCACGTCACCCGGGCCGACGAGTTGGGGTTTCGTGCCTGCACGCAGCACCGCGGCGGTGTGCTCGGCGGTGGCGTGCGTGTCGCGGAAGCCCTGGGTGCCGGTGCAGGCGTTGGCGCCGCCCGAGTTGAGCACCACGGCCCGCACCACGCCGCCCTTGAGGACCTGCTCGCTCCACATCACCGGCGCGGCCTTGACGCGGTTGCCGGTGAAGACACCGGCGGCCGTGAAATCGGGCCCGTCGTTGACGACCAGCGCGACGTCCGGGTTGCCGGACGGCTTCAGCCCGGCGGCCACGCCGCTGGCCCGGAAGCCCTTGGGGTGGGTGACGGTCACGGCGCCACCCCGAACACCGACAGGCCCAGCGTCTCGGGCAGGCCGGACATGATGTTGGCGCACTGCACGGCCTGACCGGCTGCGCCCTTGCCGAGATTGTCGAGCGCGCTGAGCACCAGGATGCGGCCCGAGTCGGCGTCGACAGTGGCCTGCAGGTGGCACGAGTTGGAGCCGGCGGTGGCGGCCGTGTGCGGCCACTGGCCCTCGGGCAGCACGTGCACGAACGGCTCGCCGGCATACGCATCTTTCAGCACCGCGCGCGGATCGGCCTCGGTCGCGAAACGGGCCGTGACCGTGGCCAGGATGCCGCGCGGCATCGGCGCGAGCACCGGGGTCATCGACAGCGACGTGGCGCCGGTGGCCTGCTTGATCTCCGGCACGTGCTGATGGACGCCCACCTTGTATGGCGTGAGGTCGCCCATCACCTCGCTGCCCAGCAGATGCGCCTTCGCACTGCGGCCCGCCCCGGACGTGCCGGAGCTGGCGACCACGACGACATCCGCGGGGTCGGCGACGCCGGCCGCGATCAGCGGGGCGAGCGCGAGGGTGACGGTGGCCGCATAACAACCCGTGTTGGCGACCCGGGTGGCCGCGGCGACGCGGGCGCGCTGGCCGGGCAGCTCGGGCAGACCATACGTCCAGGTGCCGGCGTGCGCGCCGCCGTAATAGGTGCCCCAGGCGCTCGCATCCGCCAGCCGGAAGTCGGCGCCCAGATCGACGATCTTGACCGACTCGGGAAGCTGGGCGGCCAGGGCCGCCGACTCGCCGTGCGGCAGCGCGAGAAAGACCAGGTCAGCCTCGCTCAAGGTGGCCGCGTCGGTGGCGCCGAGCGTGAGGTCTAAACCGGTCAGCTGCGGATGAACGGCAGTGACATGTGTGCCTGCTTGCGAGTGTGCCGTGGCGGCCACGAGATCGAACTCGGGGTGCCCGGCGAGCAGGCGAAGCAACTCGCCGCCCGCATATCCACTGGCCCCGGCCACAGCGACCCGGATTCCCATACCAACCTCCGCATGACTATGCAGAGAACCGTATCAACCCACACCACCGAGGGGCAACCGCGATCACCCGGAGGGTGCGGTGGTATCACTTGTCCCATGACTGACAAGACGATCGTCGCGATCCGCGAGGCCGCCGGGGCGTATGCCGAGGCCGTCCGCACCACCCAGCGTTTCTTCGAGCACCTGGAGGACACCGAGGACCCGTCGGCGCTGGCCGAGTACGCCACGCTGGTCGAGCGGGAGAAGGTCGCTGAGCAGGCCAGACTCGACGCGATCGAGGCCGCGGGGCTGGAGGTGCCGAGCATCGACGAGAGCGACCCGGACAACTAGGTTGCAAGTTCCGGAACCGGCCTGGTGTTCCGGAACCGGTTCCGGGCTGGAAGACTCCGAATGATTCACAGAAGCAGA
Source organism: Actinoplanes sp. TBRC 11911 (assembly GCF_012933445.1). Lineage (GTDB taxonomy): Bacteria > Actinomycetota > Actinomycetes > Mycobacteriales > Micromonosporaceae > Actinoplanes. The sequence continues at coordinate 11,598 of NZ_JABBNC010000037.1, read as the reverse complement.
CCGTGCCACCGCGGTCCTGACCTCGGAGGCGCAAGTGCCTGCTGATCTTCCGTACCGGGATCCCTCCCTGCCCGTCGAGCGGCGCGTGGAGGATCTGCTCGGCCGGATGACCCTGCCCGAGAAGGTCGGGCAGATGCTCCAGCTGGACTCGCGCACCGACCTGAAGGAGATCGTCAGCGAGAAGCTGGCCGGCAGCATCCTGCACACCTCCCCGGCGAAGATGCTCGAGGCGATCGACCTGGTCGCCAAGACGCGCCTGCAGATCCCGTTGCTGACCGCCGAGGACTGCATCCACGGGCACTCGTTCTGGCCGGGCGCCACGATCTTCCCGACCCAGCTCGGCATGGCCTGCACCTGGGATCCGGAGCTGATCGAACGGGTCGCCCGGGTCTCGGCCGTCGAGATCTCGGCGACCGGCACGCACTGGACCTTCTCGCCGGTGCTGTGCATCGCTCGCGACCTGCGCTGGGGCCGAGTCGACGAAACTTTCGGCGAGGATCCGTTCCTGATCGGCGAGTTCGGCGCCGCGATGATCCGCGGCTACCAGGGCGACGGCCTGCAGGACCCGACCGGCGTGCTGGCCACCGCCAAGCACTTCGCCGGCTATTCCGAGACCCAGGGCGGCCGGGACGCCAGCGAGGCCGACATCAGCCCCCGCAAGCTGCGGTCCTGGTTCATGCCGCCGTTCGAGCGGGCCGCGCGCGAGGGTGCCCAGATCTTCATGATCGGCTACCAGTCGATGGACGGCGTCCCGATCACCGCGAACCGCTGGCTGCTCAACGACGTCCTCAAGGAGGAATGGGGTTTCGCCGGCACCCTGGTCACCGACTGGGACAACGTGGGCCGGATGGTCTGGGAGCAGAAGGTGGCCGCCGACTACGCGGAGGCCGCGGCGCTCGCGGTCCAGGCCGGCAACGACCTCATGATGGTCACCCCCGGCTTCTTCGAGGGTGCGCAGGAGGCGGTCGCGCGCGGCCTGCTCACCGAGGCCGAGATCGACGCCGCGGTCCGCCGGATCCTGCGGCTGAAGTTCTCGCTCGGCCTGTTCGAGAACCCGCGCGTCCCCGACCCGGAGCGGCAGCGGACGGTCATCGGCATCCCCGAGCACGCCGCGCTGAACCTCGAGGTCGCCCGCAAGTCGCTGGTGCTGCTGCGCAACGACGACGGCGTGCTGCCGATCGACGCGGCGGCGAAGTTCCGGCGCATCGCGGTGATCGGGCCGAACGCCGACGACGTGTCCGCGCAGCTCGGCGACTGGGCGGGCAACTCCGGCCAGGTCGACTGGATGCCCGACGGGCACCCCCGCGAGATGACCGAGACGGTGCTCGACGGGTTCCGGGCGGTGGCCCCGGCGGCCTGGGACATCATCCACGCGCGCGGCGCCGACATCGAGCGCCTGGTACCGGACCCGGAGGGCGCGACCTACCCGGACGGGCAGCCGCGGCCGCCGATCTCGCAGGGCGCGCCGATCGACGCGCACCTGATCAGCGTGGCCCGGGACGCGGCGATCCGGGCCGACTACGCGGTGGTGGTCGTCGGCGACACGGTGAACCTGACCGGTGAGCACAAGTCGACCGCGACGCTGGAACTGCAGGGCGGCCAGATCGCGCTGCTCGACGCGATCGCGGCCACCAAGACCCCGATGGTCGTCGTGCTGATGAACTCGAAGCCGTGCGTGCTGCCCGAGTCCGCGCTGAACGCGGCCGTGATCATCCAGGCGTTCAACCCGGGCATGCGCGGCGGCCGGGCCATCGCGGAACTGGTGCTCGGCCTGATCGAGCCGAGCGGCCGGATGCCGTTGTCGGTGCCCCGGCACGTCGGCCAGCAGCCGGTCTTCTACAACCAGATCCGCGGCCAGCACGGCACCCGCTACGCCGACCTCACCCAGGACCCGCTGTTCGTCTTCGGCGAGGGGCTGACCTACACCACGATCTCGTACGCCGATCTGACCGTCACCACTCCGGCGGTCGCCCCGGACGGCACCGTCAAGGCCGAGGTGACGCTCACGAACACGGGTACTCGCGACGGCGTGGAGACCGTTCAGGCGTACGTGAGTGATCTGGTGACCAGCGTGACCTGGGCGGTGCGCGAGTTGAAGGCGTACCGGCAGGTGCTGGTGCCGGCCGGCCAGTCGGTGACGGTCGCGATCGAGGTGCCGGCCGCCGCATGTTCGCTGGTCACCGCGGACGGCCGCCGGGTGGTCGAGCCGGGCGACTTCGAGTTGCTGGTCGGGCCGAGCTCGCGCGAGCGCGACCTGATGCGGGCGCCGTTTACCCTGTCCGCGTGATCAAACGCTGGCTACGGCGTCTCCTGTTCGCCGGACTGATCGCCGGCCTGCTCGGCGGGCTGGTCCTGGCCGGTGGCGAGATCTGGGAGCGGGCCGGCGCGAGGGGCCACGTCTACCACGAGGCCACGGTGCCGGCCGCGCCCGTCGCGCTGGTGCTCGGCGCGCAGGTGTACGCGGACGGCACCCCCTCGGCGTACCTGGCCGCCCGTCTCGACATCGCCAAGCGCCTGCTGGACGCGGGCAAGGTGCGGGTGGTCCTGCTGTCCGGCGACCACCGCCGCTGGGACTACGACGAGCCGGGCTCGATGGAGGTCTACCTGCTGGCGCACGGTGTCCCGGCGCGGCAGATCGTGCTCGACTACGCGGGGTTCGACACCTACGACTCGTGCGCGCGGGCCAAGCGGATCTTCGGCGTACAGAAGGCCATTGTCGTGACCCAGAGTTTCCACATCGACCGGGCCGTCGCGTTGTGCCGCCATCTCGGCGTGGACGCCACGGGCGTGGGCGACGAATCGGTGAAGCACATGCGCGCGATCTGGACGCGCAACCTGATCCGCGAGCGCGGCGCCACCGTGAAAGCCGTCTACGACGTGCTCTCCGGCCGGGACCCGGCGTTGCTCGGCCGCCGGGAGACCGGGATCCAGGACGCGCTTTCCTAAACTTCAGACATTGATGTCCATGGACACGCCATCCCCTTTGGACAACAGTGTTGGTCATGGCCAAGTCCACAAGACGCACCTTTCTCGCGGTGTCGGCGGCGGCTGCCGCGGCCGGCATCGCCACGCCCGCGCAGGCCGCGGAACGCCACAGCGCTCCGCCCGATCGTGAACTCCGGGACCTCCTCAAGAAGATCGACCCCAAGCGCATCGAGGGGACCGTCCAGAAACTGGTCTCCTTCGGCACCCGGCACACCCTCTCCGTGCAGGACGACCCGGTCCGCGGGATCGGCGCCGCCCGCGACTGGATCTTCGCGGAGCTCGGCCGGTACGCGTCCGCCTCGAACGGCAGGATGACCGTCGAGCTGCAGTCGTTCGTGCAGCCGGTGTCGCCGCGCATCCCCGTTCCGACCACCATCACCAACGTCGTCGCCACCCTCAAGGGCAGCGTCACGCCGGACCGGATCTACGTGGTGACCGGCCACTACGACTCGCGCGTCACGGACGTCATGAACGCGACCGACGACGCACCGGGCGCCGACGACGACGCCTCCGGGGTCGCCGTGATCATGGAGCTGGCCCGGGTGATGGCGACCCACCGGCCGGAGGCGACGATCGTGTTCGCCGCCGTCGCCGGGGAGGAGCAGAACATCTACGGCTCCGACTACCTGGCCCAGTCGTTCAAGGATCGCAACGCCGACGTGCAGGCGATGTTCAGCAACGACATCGTCGGCACCGGCAACGCGCACGATGGCACCCGCGACGACTCCCGGACCGTGCGCCTGTTCGTCGAGGGCGTGCCCACCTCGGAGACGGCCGCCCAGGCGAACATCCGCAAGAGCGTCGGCGGCGAGAACGACGGCGCGTCCCGCCAGCTCGGCCGGTTCGTGGAGAGCGTCGCGGAGAATCCGGACACCGGCATGAAGGTGCGCGTCATCTGGCGCCGCGACCGTTACCTGCGCGGCAGCGACCACATCTCGTTCCTGCTCCGCGGCTATCCGGCGGCCCGTTTCACCGAGCCGCGGGAGAACTTCGCGCACGAGCACCAGGACGTCCGGGTCGAGGACGGCGTGCAGTACGGCGACCTGATCGAGTTCTGCGATTTCGCGTACATCGCCAGGGTTGCGAGGGTGAACGGGGCGTCGCTGTGGAACCTGGCCCAGGCGCCCGGCACGCCGAAGGGCGTCGTCATCGACACGACGCAGCTCACCAACGAGACGACGCTGCGCTGGACGCTCGGCACCGAGCCCGATCTGTCTGGGTACGAGGTGCTCTGGCGCGAGACGACGGCTCCGGACTGGGAACACGTGGTCAAGGTGGGAAAGGTGGACACCGTGACGATCGATCTGTCCAAGGACAACGTCTTCTTCGGCGTCCGCGCGGTCGACTCGTCCGGTCATCGCAGCCCGGCCGCCGCGCCCGCCCCCTCAAGTTAGCTCGGTGATGACACGATGACCCTATGTCTGTCGAGCAAACCATCCGGCTGATCTTCGGCGACACCTCGCGCGCCGCCGCGACACACACCAACCTCTCCGCCGTACGCCTCGACGGCCGCGTCCTGTGGATCGCCGGGGACGAGACCGCGACGGTGGAGAGGCTGGTGGCCGACGATCCGGGCAAGCCGTCCGAGTTCGGCGACGAGCGCACGTTCCGCCTCGCCGACTTCGTCGATCTGCCCGGCGACGACCAGGACGAGGAGGCGGACGTCGAGGGCCTGGCCCGCACCGGCCACTTCCTGTGGGCGGTCGGCTCGCACAGCCTGCGCCGCAAACAGATCAAGGAGCGGCACGACGACGAGAAGGCCTTGCGGCGCCTGGCTCGGGTGGAGGGTCAGGACAATCGCCAGGTCCTGGTACGCCTCCCCATCGCCGACGTGGACGGCATCCCGACTCCGGTGCGCGAGTTGACGGCGGACGGCGTACGGCATCGGGCGGCCGCGCTCGCCGGGCGTGACGACCTGCGCAGGCTGCTGGCCGACGACGAGCACCTGGGGGCGTTCCTGGACATCCCGGGCAAGGACAACGGACTCGACGTGGAGGGCATCGCGGTCGTCGGCGACCGCGTCTACCTGGGTTTACGCGGCCCGGTCCTGCGCGGCTGGGCGTTCGTGCTCGAGTTACGCCCGTACGTGTCGCCGGAACGCCCGGACCGCCTGCGCCTGCGTCCGTTCAGCGACGGATCCCCGTACCGCAAGCATGTCCTTGATCTTGAGGGTCTGGGGGTGCGTGACCTGTGCCCGGCGGGCGACGACCTGCTGATCCTGGCCGGCCCGACGATGGATCTCGACGGCCCGGTTCGCATCTATCGCTGGCGCGACGCGGCGCGGGTCGAGATGCCGACCATCGTGCGCGGCGACCTGATCTCGCGGGAGGTGGAACTGTCCTACGGCGAGGGCGACGACCACGCCGAGGGGATCAGCCTGTTCGGCGACCACATCCTCGTCGTCTATGACAGCCCGGCCGCGATCCGGCTGACCGCGGACGGTGCCGTGCTGGCCGACGTGGTCCGGCGGCGTTGATGTCGCCTTCGTTCCAAACGGTCCGTCAGTCGTACGCTTCCCTCGCCGCGCTCTACATCGACATGTTCGGCGCGACCTCGCAGGTGGACGCGGACGACCTCGCCCTGATCGGCCGGCATCTGACCGGGACGGTGGTCGACGCGGGTTGCGGGCCGGGGCACCTCACCGCGTATCTGCGGTCGCTGGGCGTTTCGGCGAGCGGAATCGACCTGGTTCCGGAATTCATTGCGCACGCGCGTGCCACCCACCCGGATGTCCCGTTCCACATCGGATCGATGGACGATGTCGAAGGTCCGGTGGACGGGATTCTTTCCTGGTATTCGCTCATCCACCGGCCGCCCCACGAGCTCGACGGTGTGCTCGCCCGGTTCCGCCGGGTGCTGAAACCCGGCGGAACCCTGGTGGTCGGGTTCTTCGACGGCGACGAGGTGGTCCCGTTCCCGCACAAGGTGACGACGGCCTACTTCTGGCCGGTCGACGAGTTCGCGGCGCGGCTGGTGAAGGCCGGTTTCACCGAGGTCGAACGGCAGCGGCGACCCACCGACGGCCCGCGCCGCGCGCATGCGGCGATCGCGGCTCGTTAAAGCTCGTCAAAGAGAGCGCTGGTGCACCCGGTACGAACTAACGGCCAGCCAGGCCGTCACGATCGCCAGCGCGGCGAGCAGCCCGGTTCGTTGCAGCACGACCGTCCAATTCGGATCCACTTGCAACGCTTCCCGGCTCGCGACCGCGGCCCAGTCCACCGGATTGAAGCGTGCCACCCGGCTGACCCAGCCCGGCATCAGCGCGGGGGCCATCATCACCGAGGACAGGAACGCCAGCGGCAGCACCAGGAACTGCGAGATGGCGATCAGTGCCTCGTGCTGCCGGACGAGCAGGGCCACGGCGTACGAGAAAGAGGCGAAGACCAGCGCGAGCAGGACCGCGCAGCCCAGCACCGTCAGCAATCCGAGCGGACCACCGTGGTAGCGGGCGCCCGCCAGCAGCCCGGTGCCGAACACGATCAGCGACTGGACGACGGTGACCAGCGCCTGATGGGTCAGGCCGGCGGCGACCAGGGTGGGGCGGCGGATCGGCGAGATCAGGGTCCGGTCCATCACGCCCCGTTCCATGTCGTCGACGATCGTCGTACCCGCCCAACCGGCCGACATCATCGCGGTCATCACGACCACGCCGGGGGTCAAATAGTCCAGGTAGCCGCCGGTGCCGAAGCCGGGCAGCTCGGCGACGCGGCGGAAGAGCTGGCCGAACAACAGCAGCCACAGCATCGGCTGGACCAGCGTGAAAAGTAGGTAGGCGGGCTGGCGCGACAAGGTCCGCAGGGATCGGCCGGACAGCAGGCGGGCGTGGGTGAGGGCGGTCATGCCGGCACCACCTCGAGCGGACCCACTCCCGCTTTTCCGCCCGCTTCCGCTTCGGCGAAGCTGCGGCCCGCGAAGCGCATGTATACATCGTCGAGCGACGGCCGCGCGACCCCCGCCGCGACGAGTTCGACACCGGCGCCGTCCAATGCGGACAGCACGACGGGCAGAACGGCCGCGCCGTTGCGCACCCGTGCGTGCAGCGACCCGCCTTCGGACACCGTCTCCCCCACGCCCGGCACCGCGGCGAGGGCCGCTCGCGCCCGTGCCGCATCGGCCGGGCGGGCGAGACCCACCCGAACCGTATCGCCGCCGAGCCCGTTCTTGAGCTCGTCCGGGGTGCCGGCCGCGACCACCCGGCCGGCGTCCACGATCACGAGCTGCGCGGCGAGGTGGTCGGCCTCCTCCAGGTAGTGCGTGGTGAGCAGCACGGTCATCCCGTCCTCGCGGGCCAGCCGGGCGATCTCCGCCCACAGGTCCAGGCGGGCCTGCGGGTCGAGGCCGGTGGTGGGCTCGTCGAGGAACAGCACGCGCGGCCGGTGCATCAGCCCCATGGCCACGTCGAGCTTGCGTTGCATGCCGCCGGACCAGGTGCCGGCCCGGCGGCGCGCGGCCGCGGTCAGCCCGAAGCGGTCCAGCAGTTCGCCGGCGCACCGACGGGCCTCCTTCGCGGACGAGCCGTGGATGCGGGCCTGCATCACCAGGTTTTCCAGGCCGGTGGCGACCGGGTCGAAGCCGGGCCGCTGCGGCACGTAGCCGATCAGCCGCCGGACCCGCTCGGGGTGCTCGCCGACGTCGATGCCGTGGATGGCGGCACGGCCCCGGTCCGGCCGCGACAGCGTGGTCAGGATGCGGATCGTGGTGGACTTCCCGGCGCCGTTGGGGCCGAGCAGCCCGAACACGATGCCGGGGCGTACGGCGAAACTCAGACCCGCAAGGGCTTGGACCTTCCCGTACGCCTTGCCGAGCTCGACGGCTTCGACAGCGGTTGTGGACATGCGCACTCCTAGCACGAGGTGAAGGAGGCGGCGTGGGCTACCGTGATGATGCGGGCACGCACGGCAGGCCAACCGCCTCGGTGTGTGTCAAACCGTGGCCGCGGTGTTGACGCACCGCGGCCACGCTCATTCGTTGACGCTGTTCGCGGCCTTCTCCGCGCCTCCTGCTTCCTCCGCTCCAGGGACGAAGAGCATCCGGGCCAGCATGATCATCATGACGACGAAGCCGCCGACCACCGCGATCCACGACCAGGCCCAGCCGACGGTCAGCGTCAGCACGATGAACACGGTGACGGTGACCAGCCAGTTGACCATCGTGTAGATACCGAACCGCGCGGCCGCCGCCGGATCGCGGCTGAAGCGGTCGCCCACCTCCCGATGCTCGTCCTGCATCCGCACCACCCACTGTTTGTGCCGGTTGGTCTGGGTCGCGCCGAGATAGCTCAGCAACCCGACCGCCGCCAGCACCAGCACGATGCCGCCGATCAGCCAGCCGACCCCGTCGTCCCGGACGAAGAGCCACCCCCCGGCCAGTCCGGCGACGACCAGCAACACCCCGATCCCGTACGCGGCGGCCCGGCGCACCGGCATCGGATGATTGTGGTTCGTCTCCTGGCGAAGCGCGTCAGCGGTGATCGCCCCGGCCGCCACCGCGACCGCGAGCCCAGCGGCGATCGCCCCGCCCAGCGGCACGTCGGCAACGGTGGCTTCGAGGGCCAGGACGGCCAGCCCCGCGATGCCCAATGTGGACAACGCGACGGTGCGCACCACGAAGCCCGGCCTCGGCCGCACCCGCTGCTGATACCAGGGCGCGGCCGACTCGGTGCCGTCGATGAGCGCCCGGAGGTCACCGAGCTCCTCGACGGCTTGCCGGGCACCCCGGTCCGCGGGCATCCCCTCGGCCTCCAGCTCGGCGACCCGGGCGACCAGGTTGGCCCGGACCTCGTCCTTGAGCTCCTGCCGTTCCGGGGTCATCTCGACGCCCGCGAACGCCTCGTCGAGCAGCCGGTGAACATACATGCTGTCGTGGGGGATGGTCACGATGACCGCCTTCCGTGCCAGCCGTCGCGGGAACCGGTCGACCGGTCCAGTTCGAGCAGAGAATCGATGAGGTCGCGGGTGACTTCCCAGGCCGACACGTTGCGGCCGTACACGGCCCGCCCCGCGTCGGTGATCCGGTAATACTTGCGCCGGCCGCCCTGGCTTTCGTCACCCCAGTACGCCTCGATGAGGCCGTCCTTCATGAGCCGCCGGTACGTCGCGTACAGGGTGGCTTCCTTGATCTCGTGCCGCCCGCCGGTGGCGTCCCGGATCCGCTTGAAGATCTCAAACCCGTAGCTGTCCCCGGCCCGCAGCACCGCCAGCACGATCGTGTCGGTGTGCCCACGCAGCAGGTCAGCAGCGAGGGCGTCGACGCTGTTCTCAACCACGGCAACTACTGTATCAGGCACAGTACTTGACGCGATAGAGCTCCGGGAAAGAACGGCCCACGCTCAGCGCGCACGACACGGCGTTCCGGAGGCCTGGCCCGACGGATGCAGCGAAACCGCACGTCAGACGGGGGTGGTCGGTGGCGCCAGGACTCCCGCGTCGCGCAGATCGGCGGCATCGAATCCCCCGGCCACACGGTCCGCGAGTCCGGTCGCGCTTCGGTGAGGTCGGCTCCGTCCAATTGGGGGCCGAGCAGGTTGGTTCCACCCCTGGGAGGCGTCCGGCGTTTTCACATGGTGGACATAGATCTTCTGATCGGCCGTCGACACCCCGAAATTTGTCGTACGCATGTTCGAAGATGGTCCGCGTGATGGCAGAACTGGAGCAGCTCAGTGAGGACGCGGCAAAGCTCGCGGCCTCCGTCACGGATGTGCAAGGCGCGGCGTAATGCAAGCCCAGGTCTTACTAGTTGGGATTTGGGCCTGCCGACCAATCCCGCCGTGCCGCGAATCTTGATCGAGCCTTCGCGAAGATCCATCCCTTACGGGACAACGGATCCGGAACCCGTGATCGGACTATCGGTCGCGTGCTGGCCTATTCCACCCGCTGCCAAAGGTGAAGGGTCGACCGAGGGCCCAGCTCGCCGCTTCATCAATGGTGCCTCCATCGCGAACGTCGTGCCTAGGAACGCGCTACCGATCATCAATGCCCCGGCCACGTCACCCCTGGGCCAATGACTATAGTCATTGGCCCAGGGGTGACGCCCTCGTAGCGCCATCATCCAGAACAAGGGCGGAAAGGCAAAGCCGTACTCGGTCAGACAGGTCCTGACCGCGATCAAGAAGCTGGAGGAGCGATCGTGAGCGCTGCCGATCACTACACCTACCGAGTTCACTGGTCGGCGGAGGACGAGGAATACGTCGGCACCGTGGCCGAGCTGCCCTCGGTGTCCTGGCTGGCCCCGGACCGCCTCGAAGCCTTCATCGGCATCCAGCGGGCAGCCGAGGAGATCGTCACCGAAATGCAGGCGTCCGGCGAGGAAACCCCGGGCGCGATCGCCGACAAGCACTACTCCGGCAAATTCCAGGTCCGAGTGCCCGAAGAAGTCCATCGGCGGCTGGCCATACGCGCCGCCGAACAAGGCGTCTCACTCAACGCCCTGGCGACATCACGGCTTGCCGGCGCCTGATCAGACGAAAGGCTGCGCCGGCCATGTCCGTTTGGGTATCCGGCCGCTCCAGCACGGCGAGAGTCGGCACACCTCCGCCGGCCTCGCAGCGGTGGGAGCGCCACAGTGGTCACAGCGATCAAGCCAACCCCAGGTCTCACTAGTTGGGATTCGGACCTGCCGACCGATCCTGCCGTGGCATGTGCGATGTGTCAGGCGATCTGACGAAGATCGTTGCCGTAGTCGAAGATGATCCGCATCCGGGCACCCAACGCCCGCGCATACCGGCTCAGCGTCGCCACCTCGTTGACATCGAGGTCTCCGTTCTCGATCTGGCTGACCCGCCCGGGCGAAACACCCATCAACTCGGCCACCTGCCGCTGCGTCAATCCCAGCCGCTTGCGCTCCTCAGCAAGGTGGTACGCACTGATCCAGGCTTCGGTCCGTGCCCGCTCCACGGCAAGGGCGTCCTCGTCCCCGTCGTGCAGCTCCGCCCGGAGGTCTTCCCAATCGTGGAACTCGCTCACGAGTCGTCCCTCCGCTTCCTCCCCTCCGCCAGCCACCTGTCGAAGGCGGCCTCGGCGATCGGAATCGCCGTCGTATACCACCGGCTAGAGTCGCCGGCCTTTTACCCGCCACCAGCAACACCGCCTGCGACCACGGGTCGAAGACAAACAGCACCCTGATCGCGACATCCCGGCCCGACCGCGGTCGCAGCTCCTTGAGATTGCTGATGGTCGACCCCTGCAATGTATCGACCATCGGGACGCCCGAGCGCCGGACCGGCCTCGGCGAGCATGTCGACAGCCACATTTACCGAGCGGAAGACATCCGGATCCGTCCGACGCAACGCCCGAAGCTAGTCACGCACGTCGGACGTGGTCTTGATCGACCAACGACGCGGCTCAACCGGAGGCATGGCAGAACTATAGCCCGAACTAAACCCGAGCGGGAGCGGTCCGCGCATCGCATCGCTCACCCGGCACGCTTCCGCAGGTCAGTTGATGGGTGGACCTTCCGGGGCTCGAACCTGGTGGACCGAACGTCGCACCCACCTCCAAACGCCAGTCCAACGCCGCTCGAAGCCGCTCCAGCACGGCGAAAGTCGGCACACTTACACCGGCTCAAGCGGTGGAAACGCCATAGCGGCCACAGCGATCAAGCCAACCCCAGGTCTCA